>NZ_PJCD01000003.1:0-1222441 GCF_002836315.1 Shewanella sp. ALD9 | reverse complement strand
ACGACTATCACGGTGGATTGCAATCGCTTGCTGGCGCAGTTTTTCACGTTCAGGCTTCACTAATCCACGATGTTTGAGATGATAATGGTAGCTGCTTCGCGGTATTTCAAATAAATGGCAAAGCTGTTTGACGATGTTCTGCTCTCTCGATAACGATTCAATTAACACTATCGTTTGATGTTGTCTTGCATTAAGAGAGCGGTAGCCTTTTTTAGGATATCTTTCTCCCATTCAATTTTCTTAATTTGCGCTTCAAGCTCTTGAATTCGTTTTTGTTCGGGAGTGATGGCATTAGCTGATGGAGTAATACCTTCAAATTCTTGTCTTAGCTGGGTTACCCAACGTCTAATCGCTGTCGGGCCTACGCCAGTTGCATCACAAGCTTCTCGGATGGTGTAACCTTGTTTAATCACAAGGTTAGCGGTATCTATTCTAAATTCTGTTGAGTAAGTTGGTTGAGTTTTCATTACTTTTTTACACCGTTTTATCTTAAGGGAAGTTTACCTCAATCGGTGTACAGATTCATTAAGCCACAATAGTTAGTATTTTCGAATAAGGCCGAAGCAGTCTGCAAATGCAGGTCAAAGTTAAATTTAACCCCATGGCGACCTTTTCGCTTTTCAGAAAATGTTGCGGGGCGGCTGGGTGATCCAAGAGGGAACAGCCTTTGGTTTCCTTTTGGTCTGGTGTGGGCGAAGCGCCACGACGTTAGTGGCCGCAGGCCATATCTTAAACAAGGTTTGGGGCAAAGACGTGTTTCAAGGTGGCCTAGTGAATGACCGTAAATTGCACAGAATTACTAAATCTCTACTATGTTCTGCCCTGATAATGTTAAAATCTCCGCATCAGAATTACCGAGAAACTCAATGTTTATCCATCATGTTAACGGCATCGACTGGCTAGTTATCACAGCTTTTGAAGAACTGAAAACTATGTTTATCGAAGAAGCAGGTACGATACCCTCTTGCTTCTCTACCGCCAGCGAATTGAACCTGGTTGATCAGGCAAAGCGAACTTATAGATATTTGCCTACTCTCAGCGGCGTAATCACCGATATCGGTACATATCAAAGACAGGGTAACGAAGAAGATTTGGACCCACAGCTTGCCTGCTTAGTTGAGGGGCATGGTCGGGTATTTATCTATCACGGCGGCTTTGTAGCTTTTGTGGATGACGAGCAAACCTTTATTACCCGAATATACTGAAAATTATTCAGTAAGTTGAAATTGACGAATTGGCATCCCTAGCAAGGAATGGGGCATAAATTAGTCAGCCGGCCATAATTTAAAATGGACGGGTTTAACTATGAACTTGAGGACGTTGAAGACTCTTTATACAAGAATGCGTGATGCTCACATGGCCTTTCTCGCACATCTGACCGATAAGGATATTGGAAATGTCATTAGGAGTAGGGAACATCATTGACCATGTGCTACAAGGCATTCAGGCATCCTGCTTATCAGATGCGAGCTTAGCTTTCGCGGTACTGGTCGTTCTTTGGCATCTGACCCATATGGATATGGGGAATGTCATTATGATGTCGGGAACATCATTGACCTTGCCATCACGACATTCGTGAATCCATTCACATCAGATTCCCATCGGAAGCGTTAGCATTTTCACTCCTTATTACAGATGGACCAAAGCAGTCTACAAACGAAGTTCAAAGCTAGATAAATCCCATGGCGATCTTTTCGCAGCTGTTGTTTTGTAAATAGAGAAAATGTTGCGGTGCGGCTGGGCCAATTCTTTTATAAAGAGTAAAAAGGGAACAGCCGTTGGTTTCCTCTTGGTCTGGTGTGGGTGAAGCGCCACGACGTTAGTGGCCGCAGGCCATATATCCGACTCATAATAGGCAGCAACACATGAGAAAATACCTATTTTATTCAATACCGTCAGATTTAATACCACCAACTATTTGCTCAACAACCAAATTTGCCCATGCATTATAAATCGGGGCTCCTGGGTGAAACCCATCGGTAGCCATCACTTGACGCATAAACTCCAGCATAGTGATGTCAGGTTGTGGGTTTTCTAATGGTAATTTAATTAATCTGAAACTTGTGGATTGGTCGACTTGTTGATTTAATTTAATAAGTAATTGCTGTAATTGGCGATTAAATTGATTTGCTCGCTGGCCTAAACTCCAACGAAGTGGATGAGGCAATGCAGGAAATAGCCCCAAAGGCGGTAACGCAGTGACCAATATCAATTTGGGCCTGTATCGCTTTGTAATCAGTTCAAATAACGTTTTTTGTTGCAGCAACCACTTCTCGCAACTGATTGATGAGGTAATGTCATTCACCCCTAACGATGTCACGATGACATCGTAATGCTTTTGCCCGAGTATGGGATGTGCGTTATCAATCTGCTGTTGTAAGGCTTGTAAAGTGGTATATGTTGTCGAACCTGTTTTAGCAAATAAGCCATAACTAAACTCGAGTTGAGGACTTAATAGCTCAATAACCTGTCCCAATAATGCATGCTGTTGAATTGTAACTCCCACTCCTGCAGCGGCTGAGTCGCCCAAAATAAGCAAACTCAACGCAGGATTGGGCCCAGTTTGCCCGACACGCTCGCCCTCGGGTTCCGGTAATCTTGGCGTAGTGCGGCGAACCTTAAGCCCCTGAAACACCAACAACGGGGCTAACATGAGTGACACTCCTTGATACAGCATGGTTATCCTTTATTCACTATTAAACGAATCCTAATATTGTCACTCAGCACGGCTTAATCATTAATGTTGAATAGACCCTTAACGATTATCAGCAATAAAGTTGACTACAACGTCGGCCAATACTTCGCCCTTGTCCTCTTGCAAAAAGTGCCCTGCAGCGACGATAGTGGTGTGCTTTTGCCCTTTTGTTCCTGGAATGAGTTTTTGCATCAAGGCATCGCCACCCGCAGTAATCGGATCTGAATCGCTAAACGCGGTTAAAAAAGGCTTTTGCCATTGGCACAATACTTTCCACGCGGCGCGGTTTTTATCTGCAGCAGGATCGTCAGGCGTTATTGGCACTAATAATGGGAATTGACGCGCGCCCTCTTTGTAGCGCTCATCTGGAAACGGCGCATCGTACGCAGCAATAACCTCAGCACGTAAAGTCGATACACAAGCGCTGTTAATTAAGTTGCCCGTTGGGAATATCTCAACGTCTTGTGAGAACTGACGCCATTTTTTAAATGCTTCACCTGGCTCATGGTCACCAGTAGGTAACATGGTGTTGGCACAAACAACCCGTGCAAATCGCTCGCTTTCTTCAGCCGCTAAACGTAAACCAATTAATCCGCCCCAATCCTGACAAACCAAGGTAATGTTAGTGAGATTAAGTTGCAGCATCAGTGATTTAATCCAATCGACATGACGTTGATAAGTATAGTCGTTACGGTTTGTCGGTTTATCTGAGCGACCAAAACCAATAAGATCAGGAGCAATAACACGATGACCGGCTTTAACAAGAATGGGGATCATTTTGCGGTACAAAAAGCCCCAGGTCGGCTCACCATGTAATAACAATATTGGTGCGGCATCCTTAGGGCCTTCATCAAGATAATGGACTCTCAGTTCACCACCCTCAGTGTCATCAACGGTTAAGTAATTCGCAGTAAAATGGTAATCAGGTAAATTGGCGAAACAACTGTCGTCGGTGCGTAAAAAATCCATATTAATTCCCTTCCTTATTGTGTTTTCTATCAATATTGTCTGAGTAATGTAACCTCGCGCTAAATAAGCCACATTGCTGACTGTCACTGAACCTTGAATGTTGACGTCACGGCGTCAGTTCATTGCATGCAACGAACTGACATTAACTCAGATCCTTAATCGCCCGTCCTATTCCATCAACCGTTAACGGATACATTTTATTGTTCAGCAACTGTTGAATAATGGAAATAGAATGATGTATTGGCCAGCGATTTTCCGGTTGTGGATTAAGCCATGCCACTTTATTGAAATGCCCCAGCAATCGATTCATGTATTCAATGCCGGGCTTTTCATTCCAATGTTCAACACTGCCGCCTTTAGCGATAATCTCGTAAGGCCCCATAGTCGCATCACCGACAAAAATGACTTTATAATCGGCACCAAATGTTCTGATGATCTCTTCTAAATTAATCACTTTATCAAAGCGGCGGTTATTATCTTGCCAGAGATTTTCGTACACACAGTTATGAAAATAAAAGAATTTTAAATGCTTAAACTCACTGTGCGCCGCAGAAAAAAGCTCTTCACATGTATGAATATAATCATCCATCGAGCCGCCGATATCGAAAAACATCAACACTTTAACGGCATTGTGACGTTCCGGTTCCATGTGAACATCTAACATTCCGCCGTTCTTGGCGGTTGAACTGATAGTGGTATTAATATCCAGTTTTTCACTGGCCCCAGTGCGGGCAAATTTTCTGAGTTTTTTAAGTGCCAATTTAATATTTCGAGTACCCAGTTCACGGTCTTGGTCGAAGTTTTTAAACTCGCGCTTATCCCACACTTTCACGGCACTGTTATTACGGTTTTTATCTTGGCCGACTCTAATCCCTTCAGGGTTATAGCCATAAGCACCAAACGGAGATGTGCCGCCTGTACCAACCCATTTATTGCCGCCTGCATGACGTTTTTTCTGTTCTTCTAGACGTTCTTTTAACGCCTTCATTAATGCTTCAAGCCCGCCTAAAGATTTAAGCTTGTCTTTTTCTTCTTGAGAAAGGTGCTTTTCAAACTCCTTTCTTAGCCAATCTTCGGGCAAAATTTTATCAAATACATCAATACTTTCGATGCCTTTAAAATACTCAGCAAAGGCGTTATCGTACTTGTCGTAGTGGATTTCATCTTTAACCATGACAATTTTGGCAAGGTTATAAAACTCTTCCACATCGGCAAACACCACCCCAGCTTTTAGTAACGCAATCAAATCTAATAGCTCACGTAAGCTACAAGGCACTTTGTGCTTTTTTAGGATCAGAAAAAAATCAATAAACACGATGCACTACCTGTTTCTGCGGCTCATAAAAGCAAGCTTTTCAATCAATGAAACGTCTTGTTCATTTTTAAGCAATGCGCCAAACAAAGGAATGATGTCTGATTGTTTATTTAGCAAAGTGCTTTGAGAAATATCATCCGATATTAATAACTTAAGCCAATCGATCAATTCAGATGTTGAGGGTTTTTTCTTAATACCGTTGACGTCTCGTAAATCGAAAAACACCTCTAATGCTTGCTGTAACAAGTCTTGCTTAACATTAGGATGATGCACGTCGATAATTTTTGCCATTTCATCTTTGGTGGGAAATTTAATGTAATGGAAAAAACACCGTCTTAAAAACGCATCTGGTAGCTCTTTTTCGTTGTTAGAGGTAATGATGATAATGGGACGTTGTTTAGCTTTGATAACCTGTTGAGTTTCGTACACATAAAACTCCATTTTATCGAGTTCTTGTAGCAAGTCGTTAGGAAACTCGATGTCCGCTTTATCAATTTCATCAATCAGCAATATCGGTCTTTGTTCTTCTTCAAACGCATGCCATAGCTTACCTTTAACGATATAGTTACCGATGTCGTGTACACGCGCATCACCTAACTGACTGTCACGTAGACGGGACACAGCATCATATTCGTATAAACCTTGTTGCGCCTTGGTGGTCGACTTAATGTGCCATTGATACAGTTTACAATTAAGAGAACGAGCAAGTTCTTCTGCTAACTGGGTTTTACCCGTGCCCGGTTCGCCCTTAATTAATAACGGTTTCTCTAAAGCAATAGCGGCATTTACCGCTAAAGTAAGCTCGTTTGAGGCAATGTAGTTCTGTGTACTTTTAAACATGGTCAACCTTTTCATTTATGTCATTTTGCCGTAGCAAAGCTTTTTCATGTATTTGTTTGGGCATATATCTGGCTTTAAGCCACGTTAATGGCAACCGGCGTTCCATTAAATGCTGCATTTCCTGTTAGCATATCAACTCTAGCGGCATCCGTTAAATCATTAATGCTCACGCCAGGCTGCGCAGATGCCACTGACATGTTAGTGCCTTGCTGATTATGGCCCCACCCTTGCGGCATACTCACAACACCTTGTTGAATATCGTCAGTAATAACCACTTCGATATTGATTGTTCCAACAGCGGAAGTCACCGTTACCACTTGTCCCTGCTCAATACCTAATTTTTTTGCATCTTCAGAATGCACTTCTAAAGTGCAAGGGTTTTTACCTTTAGTTAAGCGCTGCGAGTTCTGTGTCCAGGTGTTATGACTTTTCACTAATCGGCGACCGATTAAATCAAATGGATAAGCCTTGTCGCGTGCAGTTGGTGTCATCATCGCGTCTAAACGAGGCAAGTCATCGACATACACTTGTGGGAATAAATTAACCTTACCGTCTGCGGTTTTAATGCGTTGTTCAATACAGGGCATTAACGGGCCAAGGTCGATACCATGCGGATTGTCTATTAACTTTTGCAAGCTGATGCCTTGTTCACCATACGGGCCCTTTTTGAGTTCCATGTCCAGTATCATCTCTGGGGTGACTTTTTGCATTGGGTCATCGGCAGGCAGGTTTAGCATTCTGGCTGAAATCTCTTTTAGAATTTGCCAATCGCTGCGTTGTTCTGGCAGTTTTTCAAATAATGGTGCTGAGTATTTCACCGTGTTTCGCACCGAAAATGAATTAAAGAAAATATCAAAGTGGGAGTTCTCGACTCCTGTAGTGCCCGGTAAAATAATGTCTGCGTATTTGGTAGTTTCATTTAAATAGATATCTACCGACACCATGTATTCAAGCCCAGCAAAGGCTTGTGCCAATTTATGACCACTGGGCGCTGACAATACAGGATTACCCGCCACCGTGATGAGGCTTTTAATCTGCCCTTCACCCTCGGTTTGTATTTCTTCTGCTAAGGTTGCCACCGGGAATTCGCCATTAAAGAATGGCAATTGACGAACACGAGTGTGATGCTGACCAAATGAGCTTTTATGGCCTCGTTTATGATTACGTAATAAATCAAACGCAGGTTGTGGAAACATGGCCCCACCGGCGCGGTCAAAGTTGCCAGTAATAATATTGAGTACATTGGTGAGCCATAAACATAAGCCACCGAACGTTTGAGTCGAGGCGCCCATGCGGCTATAACAGACCGCAGATTCGGCCGCCGTCATGTCATCTGCAAGCGTACGAATACTAGCGGCATCAATACCGACAAACTCTGCTACCGCTTCTGGCGAATAACCTTTGGCAAGCTTAGCTACATCATCCAATCCTTCAACCATGTTCTCTAAATGGCGTAAATTGACCTTATCATTGGCAAACACACAGTGAATTAATGCCAGTAATAACAGGGCATCTTTTTCAGGTCGAATAAATAAGTGCTGGTCAGCAATGTTAGCGGTGCGGGTTTTGCGCGGATCGACTACAACAATTTTTCCGCCACGCTTTTGAATCGCTTTCATTCGCCCAATGACGTTTGGCGCGGTCATCATGCTGCCGTTCGATACCACCGGATTTGCGCCAATGATCAACATAAAGTCAGTTCTATCAATATCCGGTACCGGAATTAGCATACCTGCACCAAACATAAAGTTAGACGCTACATGATGGGGTAATTGATCAGCCGAAGCTGAGCTAAAGCGATTGACCGTGCCTAATGACTTCATAAAAGGTTTAAGCACTAACGCATTGCCTAGGCTATGGGCGTTAGGATTACCTAAATAAACTGCTAAAGCATTGTTGCCATGTTGCTGTTGAATACTTTTGAACTTAGCGGTGATTTCACTAAATGCGTCATCCCAACTAATGGCTTGCCAACCTGAATCGGTACGTTTGATTGGGGTTTTTAAGCGATCTTTGTCGGTATAAAAATCTTCCAGCGCCAATGCTTTAGGGCAGTTGTAACCTTGGCTAAAGGGATCGAGCTGATCGCCTTTGATCGACAAAATTTGTTTGTCTTGATATTTTATTTCCAAGCCACACATGGCTTCACAAATATTGCAATTTCTATAATGGGTTTTTATGTCGCTCATATATATCGCCTGACTTGGAAAATGAATGTGAATGTAACTGAACTGCCAACGTTAACTCACCTAATAACGCACCTAATAACGTACCTAATAACACACCTAATAACACAATGCTGACGGTGCTATTAGGCTTTATTTGGCGAGGTTATCTGGTTGCTAAGCTCCGTTATGCCCCATTAATAACTAAGGCTTATCGATTGCTGATAGCCATAACACTTACAGTTTGACGATTAACTTGCCTTTGTTTTTACCAGTAAAAAACAAATTCAAGCCAGTCATTGCAGACTCAAGTCCATTTAATACGTGGGCACGATGCTTAATTTGCCCTTTCATCACATAAGGGGTTAATTTTTCAAGTAATGCAGGCACATCACCGAAATGATCTGGCATGGTGAAACCTTGGATAATCAAGCGCTTTTTAATCACTTGGATCCAATTAGGGCCTAAATCAGGCACTGTTTTCGGGTAATCCGCAATCATGCCGCATACCACAATACGCCCATGGGCGTTCATTCTGGCAAACACATGATGCTGAATTGGGCCGCCAGTATTTTCAAAATACACATCAACGCCATCTGGGGTTAACTCGGCAAGCTTTGCTGCAATATCATCGGTTTTGTAATTAACTGCGCCGTCAAAACCAAGCTCATTTACGATCCAATCTGCTTTTTCGTCACTGCCGACAACGCCAATCACTCTTAGTCCGTCTGCTTTAGCAAGCTGCCCCACAATAGAGCCAACAGAACCTGCCGCGCCAGAAACCACAATAGTTTCACCTTTTTGTGGTTTACCTACGTTGAAAAGTCCCTGTGTTGCTGTTAAGCCAGGTAAGGCGAATACCGATAAAATAGCTTCGTCTGGTAATGGCGCGGTGACTTTATTTAACCCTGCACCATTACTTAAAAAGTATTCTTGCCAGCCCATCATGCCCATTACGCGGTCGCCCACGTTAAAATCAGGGTGATTGCTTTCAACAATCTCACCAATGCCAGAACTGCGCATCACATCACCTAACTCAACTGGTGGAATATAGCTTTCGGTGTCTGCGCTCATCCAACCAAACATGGCAGGATCCAGTGACATATGATTCTGTTTTACCAAAAATTGCCCTTGTGCCACTTTCGGCATGTCTTTTTGGACCACTTCGAATAA
Organism: Shewanella sp. ALD9; assembly: GCF_002836315.1. Classification (NCBI taxonomy): domain Bacteria; kingdom Pseudomonadati; phylum Pseudomonadota; class Gammaproteobacteria; order Alteromonadales; family Shewanellaceae; genus Shewanella; species Shewanella sp. ALD9. The sequence goes on along the minus strand of NZ_PJCD01000003.1, from coordinate 1,213,284 downwards.
TTCAGGGCCGACTGGGCCGCCCTCTGGACGGGCGATTAAGTTAATGGCTTTGTATGTGGTCATGTTTAAATCCTTTTTTAATGAGTTAACGTCAACATAGTAATGACGCGTTTTTAATTGATATCCAAAAATGAAATCTTATTGCCGTTAAGCCAGTAACTGCTCAATACTTTTAATGCTGTGAATATTTTGCTGTTGATAAAAATGCTTAAAATGCTCGGCTAGCTTTTCACTTTCCACAAACACCTGCTGCCAATACTCTAAGCGCTGCGTCGGTTTCATTTCGACAAAATCACTACGGTCGGGGATTTTGCTAAACGGCAATGATGCGACAAATTCAGCGGATGGGCACAGGAGCACAGTTTTGTCGTAGTGTTGCAAACGCACTTTGCGAGACAGGCTTTTATCAAACCAACCCGGCTTTAATGTCGAGCTGAAATGTGGATACAGAGTTAAGCCTTCATTTTGAATATTAAAATCAAAATGATAGTCAATAATTCCGCCATCTCGATACATACCTTGAGGGCAGTCAGCAATGTCTTTTATGCCTTGCATCACCATAGGAATCGAGCCAGACGCTAATAGCGCTGCTTTGATATTACGCTGGCTTAATGCCATAGACGTTGTGGCGATATTGTCAGGATCATAAATCGCCAAATCGCTTTGACCATGTTGAAAGATGTAGCGTTCGTACTGACTGTTAAGCAGAGGTCTGCTGATGGAATTTCTGACAAAACTGTTGAATAAGCCAGCCCCTTGCAGCAGTTTATTTTCTGAAGCGACCAGCCCTTTGCATTTAGCCACAATAAAATGGGCTTTAAAGACTTTGTTATTGATAATCTCATCTGCACCGCTGTCACCAAATAACTCATCGAGTAATTCAACTGCTTTAGCAGTAATTTCATCCGGTTGCGGTTTAGTATCATTAGAGTAAACGGTTTCACTGTAATTTTTGGCTAAGCGTTCTATCGCCGCGACAGGGTTATTTTGGGCAAAGCACGCGGCGCGAAATGCACCGGCACTTGAACCAATAAGGTTTAAAGGTTGTTGTCTGCCTTTAAAGAATTCCCCAAAAAGGTATTTGTCTAATCCCAGCAAGGTGAACCATTTAGGTCCACCACTTGCACCAAGGAAAGAACTGAATAAATCTGGAGAAAAACCCTGTTGTTGTATCGATTTTAAAGCCGTTTCACCAGCGTATATTTCTAACATATGACTCTTATTATTGGACTGTCGCAATACATGCCGACAGCAGCTCTTGTTATTTTACGCTTGTGACTGATTACGAAGATCTTTACGCAATACTTTACCGACATTGCTTTTAGGCAATTCATTCATAAACTCAATGATTTTAGGGCGTTTATAGTTAGTGAGCATTTTATTGCAGTGATCAAAAATATCTTGTTCTGTTAATGTTGGGTCCTTACGCACAATGTACACTTTGACGCGCTCGCCAGTAATGTCGCAAGACACGCCCACAGCGGCAGCTTCCAATACCCCTTCGTGCGACACAATTACTTCTTCAATTTCGTTAGGGAACACGTTAAAACCAGACACGTTAATCATGTCTTTTTTGCGATCCACAATTTTAAAGAAACCATTCTCGTCCATGGTGGCAATGTCACCGGTGGCTAACCAGCCGTCGATTAACACTTCGTCAGTGGCTTTTTGGCGATTGTAATATCCCTTCATCACTTGTGGGCCTTTAACCCACATCTCACCTGGTTCACCTAATGCCACATCTTCACCATCTGCACCGACTAAACGAATATCGGTTGATGATGCCGGTAAACCAATCGAGCCATTATAGCTTTTTTGGTTATAAGGACTCATTGTCACTAAAGGTGCACATTCCGTTAAACCATAGCCTTCAAGTAAACGGCTTTTAGTGACTCGCTCCCAATGTTCTGCAACTGGTCGCTGAACTGACATTCCGCCACCAAAGCCCATCTTTAATGCACTGAAATCGAGTTGATCAAATCCTGGAGTATTCAATAATCCGTTAAACAAGGTGTTTACACCTGTAATCACAGTAAAGCGATATTTAGCCAGTTCTTTGACAAAGCCGGCCATGTCTCTTGGATTGGTGATTAATAAGTTGGTGCCGCCAAAAGGTAAAAAGGCTAAGCAATTAGACGTTAACGCGTAGATATGATAAAGCGGTAATGCGGTAATAATCAGCTCTTTACCAATTTCATAGACGTTTTTGGTAACCGCATTTGACTGTTCAAGGTTAGCAACCATATTACGATGAGTTAGCATGGCGCCTTTTGATGGACCTGTAGTGCCGCCAGTATATTGCAAAAAGGCTAAGTCAGAACCGATAACGTCAACTGGTATAAAGGTTTTTTTACTGCCTTTTGCCATGGCGTCATTAAATTTAACCGCATTGGGTAAATCGAACGCTGGCACCAATTTCTTCACGTGCTTAATCGCGCCGTTGACTAATGCGCCTTTAATAAGACCTAATCGGTCACCCACCCCAGTGGTGATAACATGTTTAACATCGGTTTTATCAATGACGGCCTGTAATACATGAGCAAAGTTTTCTAAAATTAATATGCCTTTCGTGCCTGAGTCTTTTAATTGATGTTCTAACTCACGGGCGGTATAGAGTGGATTGACATTCACTACGGTTAATCCCGCAATAAGTGCACCAAATAATGCGATCGGATATTGCAGTGTATTGGGGATCATGATGGCAAACTTATCGCCTTTCACTAAACCTAAGTCTTGCTGTAAATAGGTTGCAAAGTCAGTTGCTTGCTGGGCAAGCTGCGTATAAGTAATGCTAACATCCATGTTGATAAATGCCGTATTCGTGGCATATAACTTGGTATATTTTAAAAACAAATCTGCCAATGAGTTGTATTTATCTGGATCGATTTCAAACTCAACCCCAGGCGGATAACTCTTTTCTAACCAAATCCTTTCCATAATACTATCCCCAATTATTACAAAATTATCAGCAGCCTACATTACCGGCTGCTGTGATTATTATTGTTATTTTTAACCTACACCCAGCTTTACAACACTTCAAATAAACCTGCAGCACCTTGACCGCCACCAATACACATGCTGATCACGACGTATTTAACACCACGACGTTTACCTTCAATTAACGCGTGCATCACCATACGAGTACCGCTCATGCCATAAGGATGACCAATAGAAATTGCGCCCCCGTCGACGTTTAAACGATCATATGGAATGCCCAATTTTTCTGCACAGTAAATGACCTGAACCGCAAACGCTTCATTGATTTCCCACAAACCAATGTCATCAATATTCAAACTATGACGTTCAAGCAACTTAGGAATGGCAAAAATTGGACCTATGCCCATTTCATCTGGCTCACAACCTACAACCACCATGCCTCGGTAAACACCTAACGGCTTAAGACCGCGTTGCTCAGCGAGTTCTCGTTCCATTACCACAACAGCGGCAGCACCGTCAGACAGTTGCGATGCGTTACCGCCAGTAATTGAGCCGTTATCTTTTACCGCTTTTAAACCCGCTAAGCCTTCAATATTGGTTGAAGGACGATTACCTTCATCTTGAGTTAAGGTGACTTGTTCTTTAGTGATATCACTGCTGGCTTTATCCATCACCAATTTTGTACACGTAACAGGCACAATTTCGTCATCAAATTTACCTGCAGCTTGTGCATCAGCAGTGCGTTGTTGCGAGATTAATGCATAAGCATCTTGTGCTTCACGCGAGATGCCATAACGATTAGCAACCACTTCGGCGGTATCAAGCATCGGCATATAAATCGCTGGACGATAAGCTTTAACACTTGGGTCGACCGCTCGGTGCATGTTCATTTTATCGTTTTGAACCAAGCTGATTGAGTCACAACCGCCAGCAACTACCACGTTGGCGCCATCACAAACAATATAATTGGCAGCGATAGCAATAGACATTAACCCTGATGAACATTGACGGTCGACAGTCATACCTGGCACAGACACAGGCAGTTTTGCCGCCATTGCCACTTGACGACCAAAGTTCATCCCTTGGTTACCTTGAGTTAGTGCAGCACCAAAAATACAATCTTCAATTTCATTTGGGTCAATACCCGCACGCTCAACGGCTGCATTAACAGCAACTGCAGCTAATGTTGGAGCAGATAAATCATTAAACGCACCGCGGTACGCCTTACCAATGGGGGTTCTCGCTACAGATACAATGACGGCTTCTCTCATAATAATTCCTTGTTTATATGTCTTCTAAGACATGTATTTAATCAGGTTTTGAGGTTGAGCTAAGTATTAGTCATAATCACAAGAACAGTTAACGAAACAGCTCAACCTACATTAGAATCATTTACTGTTGCTGCGATTTCATAAATGCCATCGCCTTGATCACAAACTTCTCGCCTTGTTGAGCACCAGATTTCAACGCTTTTTGATTATCTTGCGCAGTGAGTTTCTCCCAGTTGTCACGCACCGTTTCTGGGGTTTGTGATGCTTTAGGGATAAAACAACCTTCTGTTTCAAAGATACTGGCACTTGAATAACCACCCGCTCCGGCACATAAAATAAAGCGGTTTGGCGCGTGTTCATCACACAAGGTCAACATCCCCGCAGTTACCGCTTCTGGCGCGAAGGCTTTAACGATTTCTTCAGGCATTAAATCTTCAGTCATACGCGTCCCCGCAGTGGGAGCTAGCGCATTGATGTGGATATTATTTTTTGCACCTTCAAGCACTAAGGTATTCATTAACCCAAGCACGGCCATTTTGGCTGCACCATAATTAGACTGACCAAAATTACCGTACATGCCGCTTGACGATGTGGTCATCACAATACGACCATAATTTTGCTGCTTCATGATTTCCCACACTGCTTTGGTGCAGTTAACCGAGCCCATCACGTGGACATCCATGACTAACTTAAAGTCATCTAAGGTCATTTTAGAAAACGACTTATCGCGCAAAATTCCAGCATTATTGATTAAAATATCAACGCGGCCCCACTTGTCCATGGTTTGTTGCACCATGTCTTGCACTTCGTCAAAATTAGCGACGTTTGCACCATGACTAATGGCTTCACCGCCCATTTCTTCGATTAAACGAACCACATCTTGCGATGCTGAAGAAGATGCGCCGCTTCCATCACGTGTGCCACCTAAATCATTTACCACCACTTTAGCACCACGTCTGGCGAGTTCCAACGCATGAGAGCGACCTAAACCATTACCGGCACCTGTGACTATGGCTACTTGTCCTGCAAAACTGATCGTCATAATGTTTCCTTAACGCTTTTTTTGATTTTTTATTGTTGTTTTGTGTTCATGTGAAGGTGACAAATGATAGAAATCTACTTAACCATTTGCACAGAAATCCACTCAGCCACTAATGCCGGAGTATCAACACCTTCAATTTCAATGGTCACTTCGGTTGATAAACGGAACTGCCCTGGTTTCTTTTCTTCAATCGAAAGAGTTTTAGCGTGTGCTCTAATGCGACTATTAACGGTAACCGGTTGTAAAAATCTCACTTTATCGAAACCGGCATTCAAGCCCATATAAAAACCGTCAATGATGACGCTAAATTCTTCAGCAAAATGTGACAGCATGGAAAGTGACAGGAAGCCATGGGCAATGGTCGAGCCAAAAGGCGTGGCTTTGGCTTTTTCTTCATCTACGTGAATAAACTGATGATCCAGTGTGCAATCCGCAAACTGATTAATCTGATCTTGAGTGATTTGATACCAGCTTGTTGGCTCGGCTTGGAAGCCAATATAGTTTGTGATGTCGTTACGATTGATGACTGTCGGCATTGTTCCCTTTCCTCTTGTACGTTCAGGTACTGTCCATGAATGAAATTTAAGCGATATCTCATGCTAGTTGGGGTGGGCACATTAAACAAATGAATAGTTTTAATACCAAGACATTCGCAATATGAATAGTCTAGCGTGTTGAAAGGAAGTAATACGTCAGGGAGATTATAACAAAAACGCATTACCCAATTAATGAGTAATGCGCTAATAATAAAGGATTTATACTAGCTAGAATTGAGAAATTACCTCGCGAATCAAAATCCAACTATAGGCAAAGTCTGACTGGTAATACTCATCTAGGGAATCGACCTACGTATAAATAACTCAGCTCAGTCAGTGATAACCTATGATGACTATGACCAACTTGGACATCATTCAATTTAGGTTAAAACCAGTCGGCTTGCATGTCAAAACTGGTACTGTCAGTACTCATCAACAGAGATGACCACACCGCAATTTTGGGTAATTCAAAGCGATAGAAATACTGCGATGCCTGTAACTTACCTTTATAGAAAAACTCATCTGCTTGATGCGGTTGCTGTGCTAAGGCTTTGGTGGCAACCATACTTTGCTTAAGCCATAACCACGCAATAATCACATGGCCAAACAACTCTAAATACTTAACTGAGTTGGCTAAGGCTAAGTCGATGTTCTTCGTCGCCATGCCGTTGAGTACCGCTTCAGTTGTCAGCGTTAATGTCTCTACCGCTTCGCTTAGCTTCTGGGTATATTCGCTCAAGCTGTCGTATTGTTTGGCTTGCTCAATGGTTTGGGCAATTTCATGTAGGGTTGCTTTATAACCCTGCATCTTATTCATCGGCACTTTACGGGTAATCAAATCTAACGATTGTATTCCCGTGGTGCCTTCATGAATCGGATTTAAACGGTTATCACGATAGAACATCTCAACTGGATGCTCATTGATGTAACCATGCCCGCCCATAACTTGAATAGCATAAGAGTTAGCTTTAGGGCCATATTCAGATGGCCAGGTTTTAATGATTGGGGTTAAAAAGTCTAATAAGGTATGGGCATGCTCACGTTGTTCAACGGTGTCTGCAGTACGCTCATCATCACTTAATTGAGTCCCATACAACACTAACGCCATTGCCCCTTCGGCATAAGCTTTTTGTGCTAATAACATGCGTTTTACATCAGCATGTTCAATGATGTTGACCATTGGGGATTGCGGGTCTTTACACGAGGGTAGTCGACCCTGCGGACGGTTTTTAGCGTAATCGACTGAATATTGATAACCGGCCACAGCCAATACCGCACCACTGGTACCCACCATAATGCGAGCTTCATTCATCATGTGGAACATGTACTTTAAACCGCAATGTTCTTCACCGACTAAATAACCAATTGAACCATTTTTCTCACCAAAACTCAGTGCAGTAGACGTTTGCGCGCGGCCACCCATTTTATGAAATAGCCCAGCGAGAGCCACTTCATTGTCTTCACCGACGGAACCATCTTGATTAAGCAAAAACTTAGGTACCACAAATAACGAAATACCTTTAACACCTTTTGGTGCGCCTTGAATTCGTGCTAACACCAAATGAACGATATTCTCGCTTAAATCATGGTCGCCGCCTGAAATATAAATTTTATTGCCAGTAATGCGATAAGTACCGTCGTCCGACTTTACCGCTTTGGTAATTAAGTCGCCTAACGCTGAGCCACTGCCCGGTTCCGTCATGGCCATGGTGCCCATAAAACGGCCTTCACGCATGGGTTTAACCCAAGTGTTAATCAGTGCTTGACTGCCATGTGCTTGCAACAAGTTGGCGTTGGCTGTGGTTAACATGTTGTAACCCATACCCACACCGCCAGCCACACTCAAAAATGAGGCTGCTGCACTGGCGATAATCGGGGGTAATTGCATACCACCCAAATCATAATCAGCTGTTGCAGCACCAATACCAGACTCATTAACCGCATCTATCGCGGTTTTAAGCTCTGGGATGATATGCACTTTTTTACCATCAAATGTTGGTTGATGAGTATCAAGTTTTTGACGGATAGGAAGAAAGTATTTTTCTGCGATCGCTTTAGCCGTGGTGACGACTTCATTGAAGGTCTGGCGATCGTGATCTTGATAACGCGCTCGGCTCGTTAACGCTTCACTGTCAAACAGTTCGTAAAGCATAAATTCAAGATCGCGTTCATTCATTAACGTTGCAGGCATAATAGTCTCTTCTTATCTTGTTACTGAGCAGATGTCATGACATCTGCTCACAATGTATTGTTAAATGGATAGTGACAAATATTTGCTGACTGCCCACTGAGGCTTAAAACGCTGACACGCCGCCATCAACCGCAATGCATTGTCCTGTCATATAGGTGTTGGCGGGTGATAACATCATTAACATCACCGCGACGATTTCTTTTGGCTCACCTAAACGATTCATTGGCGCGCCACGGGCCATTTTCTTTTGCTTTTCTTCGTCAGCAAAGTTGGTCACCATCGGCGTTAGGGTAAAGAATGGGCATATTGCATTAATACGAATATTCTCGCGGCCGTATTCAACTGCACCCGTCTTGGTTAAACCAATAACAGCATGTTTTGCCATAGAATAAGCACTGCCTCGAGCAGCGCCACCTAAACCGGCCATTGAACTGACATTGAGAATGGCGCCCTCGCCTTGTTTAAGCATTTGTTGTATTTGATGACGCATGCCAAATTGCACACCCTTGACGTTGACAGCAAATTGGCTGTCCATAATGGACTCGTCAATGTGATGCAGCGGCATAAACTCGTGCGCGATACCGGCATTATTGACGCCAATATCCACTCGACCAAAATATTCAATCGCGGTATCGACCATCGCTTTACAAGATTCATTTTTGGACACATCGCATTTCATTGCGACCACTTCAGCACCGGTCGCGGCAATAGCATCTGCCACTTGATGCACGCCAGCTTCGTTAATGTCACTGATGACTAACTTAGCGCCACGTTTGGCTAACTCTTCGGCCAATAATTTACCAAAACCTTGTGCTGCGCCCGTAATAACGGCGACTTTGCCCGTAAAGTCTAATAATGGATCCATGCGAGTAACTCCTGTAATTGATGGTCTTATTGTTATATTGAGTGTCTGTTTATCAATTTTTTATCATTTTGTTTTTAGCTTAAATCTTAAGTATTAAGTATTAAAGATTAAAATGAGTGTTAACGTCGCGTTATCACGGTAGATGTCGTTGATAGAACGCTATTATTTCTCTTGTGCGACAACCTGCAACGCCATTTGTGCAAGCGGTTCAACGAACGATCCCACTTTATTAGCATGTTCATTTGATGCATTGCCTTCTGCAGCGCGTTTTGCCACTCCTTGGGCAATCGCCGCTAAACGAAAGAAACTAAACGCAAGATAAAACACCCAGTTTTCAATCCGTTCAATGCCCATGCGGTGGCAATATAAATCGACATATTCTTGTTCAGTCGGAATGCCTAAGCTGCCACGGTCGACGTCTTTTAAACCATCAATACTGCCCATTCCTGCTGGCATACGTAATTGCATGCATTGATAAGCAAGGTCGGCATATGGATGACCTAATGTCGATAATTCCCAGTCGAGCAACGCAATAACCTGTGGCTTATCTTTGGCAAACATCATGTTGTCTAATCTAAAGTCGCCATGGACTAAACACACTCGGCCATCATCTTCGGGTAAATTATCTTCAAGCCACTGACTTAGCTGGTCCATCGCGGGTATTTTTTTAAGCTCGGTCAACCGATACTGTGATGTCCAGCGAGTTAATTGACGCTCAAAATAATTTCCTGCTTTACCATAATCAGTTAAGCCAACCGCATTCACATCAACACTGTGCAATGCAGCTAATACTCGGTTCATTTCGTTATACATAGCTGAGCGGCGCTCATTGGTGCCAATCTCAGCTAACGATGCGCTCCAATAAACGGTGCCATCGCAATATTCCATTAAGTAAAACATCGAACCGATAACAGAGATGTCTTCACACAGATGGAATACTTTTGCGACCGGAACTTCGCTGTCTTTTAATGCATTAAGAACCCGATACTCTCGGTCAACCGCATGAGCAGACTTTAATAACTTGCCTGAAGGTTGACGGCGTAATACATACACACCCGATTTTGCGGTGACTTTAAATGTTGGATTAGACTGACCGCCGGCAAACTTTTCTAAGGTAATCGGGCCTTCAAAACCCTCAACTTGATTTTCTAAGTAAGCAGTCAGCTGTTGATTATTAATTGATAATACTTGGGGCATTTAGCAATACTCTTGTTGTTATTCTTAGTCATTAGATCGCAGTCATTGGATCGCAGTCATTAAAATTAGTCAGCTTGAATCAGTGTTTACGATCCAATTTTATGACTCAATGATTGCCATCTGATTGGTGACACGGCATTCAGATTGAAACGCAAATGCGTTTCAATCTGTTGCTCAATGTCTGCAACGTATCGATTTACTCTGCAATCTTTTTCACTAAATCACGGCCTAACTGCATCATATGCACTTGGTCTGGACCATCGGCTAAACGCAAAGTACGTTGTCCAGCCCATGCGTGTGCTAAGAAGGTGTCTTGACTCACACCCACAGCACCATGGCACTGAATAGCACGGTCAATCACATCAAGTGACATATTCGGCGCGACAATTTTGATCATTGCAATCAGTTCTTTGGCGGCTTTATTACCGTCGGTATCCATTTTTTGCGCCGCTTTTAAGGTCATTAAGCGGGCTTGTTCAATCTGGCAGGCGGATTTAGCAATGTCTTCACGAACCGACTGTTGCTTGATCATCGGTTGACCAAACACAATACGTTCACCAACGCGTTTACACATTAAATCTAATGCGCGCTGAGCGATACCAACTGAACGCATGCAGTGATGAATACGTCCAGGGCCAAGGCGGCCTTGGGCAATTTCAAAACCTTTGCCTTCAGCAACAATAATATTTTCAACCGGCACGCGAACATTGGTAAATGTCACTTCGCCGTGACCTTCGGGAGCGTCGTTATAACCAAACACTTTCATTGGCCGCACTAACGTCACGCCCGGGGTGTTCATTGGCACAAGCACTTGTGATTGTTGAATGTAACGATTGCTGTTGGTTGGGTCTGTTTTGCCCATCACAATCATAATTTCGCATTGCTTACGACACGCGCCACTGATGTAAAACTTGCGGCCATTAATGACATACTCGTCACCATCATGTTCAATGCTTAATTCAATATTAGTCGCATCACTTGAGGCAACTTCTGGTTCTGTCATCGCAAATGCGGATCGAATTTTGCCTTCCAGTAATGGCTCTAGCCATTGTTTTTTCTGTGCATCATTACCGTATTTAGCCAATACTTCCATATTGCCGGTATCGGGTGCCGCACAGTTAAACACTTCAGATGCCCACATCACTTTGCCCATAATTTCAGCCAGTGGTGCATATTCTAAATTGGTCAATCCTGCACTGTATTTGCCGTACGCCACAGGCAGAAATAAATTCCACAATCCTTCTGCTTTCGCTTTGGCTTTTAATTCTTCCATTAACGGAGGCGTTGACCAAGGATCAAGCTCTACCTGTCGGTGCATTTCTTCTTCAACCGGAAACACGTTCAAATCCATAAAATCGGTTACACGTTTGATTAATGCTTGAACTTTTTCACTGTATTCAAAATTCATGTTCTACCCTTCTATTGGTCATTACGGTGTAATAGCAGTGCTAGAGTGAGGCTTAATATTTCAATTAAGACTCAAGCAGATCAGCAAACGTTAACTGAGTGACGTTAATGATTTTTTGTTAAACGGTTTAATCTCCGCGATGGCTTTGTGTTTAATTTTATTGACCCACTGCGGATCGACTAACAAGGCTCGGCCAACTGCGACTAAATCAAATTCGTCATTATTTAAACGCACTAATAACTCATCAATGCCAGTTGGATTAGACGTGCCAGATAAATCGGCATTGCCTTCACCAATAAAGTCAGCGTCTAACCCTACATTGCCAACGGTAATGACGGGCTTATTAGTGAGCTTTTTGGTCCAACCTGCTAAGTTAAGATCTGAACCTTCAAACTCTGGTACCCAGAATCGGCGGGTACTGGCATGAAAAATATCGACGCCAGCATCGCTTAGCAAACCTAAAAAGGTGGCTAACTCTGTAGGGGTTTGACACAGTTTTGCACTGTAATCTTGTTGTTTCCACTGTGAAAAGCGGAAGATAATCGTAAACGCCTCACCCACTGCGGCGCGAATGGCTTTAACAATTTCAACGCCAAAGCGAGTTCGATTTTCTAACGAACCACCGTATTGGTCATCACGTTGGTTAGTGCCTTCCCAAAAGAACTGATCCACTAAGTAACCGTGCGCGCCGTGCACTTCGATAGCATCAAAACCAATATTTTTAGCATCTAATGCGGCTTGTGCAAATGAGGCAACCACTTCATCGATATCATCTTGGGTCATCGCAACGCCATTTTTTGCACCGGGTTTATATAAACCTGACGGGCTATAGGCTGGTGCTTCTTTGTCTGGGCCAACACCGGGTTTTCTCACTGAACCTACATGCCAAAGCTGTGGAGCAATTTTGCCACCTGCGGCGTGCACTTCATCAACCACGTATTTCCAGCCTGCTAATGCTTCTTCACCGAATATGGCGGGGACATTTTCATAACCGTTGGCCGCTTTATGAGAAATAAAGGTGCCTTCGGTGATAATTAATCCCACATCACCTTCAGCACGTCTGCGATAATATGCTGCAACATCTTTATTAGGGACATAATTAGGTGAAAACGCACGGGTCATCGGCGCCATGACGGTTTTATTTTTGAGTGACAACGATTTAGTGCTGAATGATTCAAATAACTTATCGATACTGGTGTTTTTATCGCTGTTCATGAGTATTTCCTAGCGTGTTATAGTTTTTTATTTATCTATTTTTTCTGATAATAATCAATCCATTACCCAATCAGATAACCGCCGTCGACATTGATGGCGGTACCTGTGGTGTAACTTGATGCGTTAGATGCGAGATACAACACAGTGCCGGCCATTTCGTCTGGTTGAGCCACACGCTTCATTGGCACGTGGTGCATCATTTGTTTCAAAATGGCTGGGTTATCAACTAACGCAGAAGCAAACTTGGTATCTGTTCCGCCGGGTAATAGAGCATTCACGCGGATATTGAATTGGGCGCATTCTTTTGCGAATGCTTGAGTCATTGAAATAACAGCCGCTTTAGTAATAGAGTAAATACCTTGGAAATCTCCTGGGATAACACCATTAACAGACGCCACGTTAATGATTGAACCACCGCCACTGTCTTTCATTAATTTTGCGCCTTTAGTCGACATAAAGAAGTAACCACGAATGTTAACGTCGACGGTTTTTTGAAAGGCGATTAAGTCTGTATCAATAATGTGACCAAAATATGGGTTAGCCGCAGCGTTATTCACCAGAATATCTAGTTTGCCATGTTGCTCTGTAATGGCGGCGAAAATCGACTCTATTTGATCCATGTCGCCAATGTGACACGCGATGGCTTGTGCACTGCCGCCGGCTTTAACAATCTCATCAACCACTATCTGGCAAGCTTCAATTTTTCGACTTGATACAATCACATGAGCACCGTACTGAGCTAATAGTTTGGCGACACTTTCGCCAATACCACGACTTGCACCAGTCACTAAGGCAACCTTCCCTGTTAAATCAAACAAATTGACATTGTTCATGTTTTTTCCTTTATATTTTTGATTAATGGTTCAAAGCGCTAAAGAGCCTCGTGATTACCTAAAGGTTACCCAGTCATCGCCAGCCTGCTCTAAGTGACTGTAGTTATTAAAATAATCAACACTCAACATGTTTTCAGAAAATAACAGTTTAGTGACACCTGTATTTCTAGCCTGCTGATTCAAGGCTAATGTTTGCTGATCGTTCAATTGTAAAATGTGTTGCACGATTGCTGAAATAGTCCCTCCTGAAGTAAACACTAAAATGTCTTTTGATTTTTTTGTGTTATTTCCAGCGGTGGTAATCTCACGCTTTTTTGCTAATTCTTGTTCAATAATATTGTGCAGAGCCCGAATACAACGCGCTTTAAATTGTGGCCAACTCTCTTTGTATTCATGATCTTTATCACCAGCAATCCAACGACTGAGTGCTTGAGAAAATTCTTTTTGTAGCGTTTTATTCGGTTCATTACGTTGACTAATTTCTAGACTCATTTCTGCAAAGTTTTGCCACTGGTCATTGTACTTTTTTAAAATATCTACATGGTCAAACTCATTAAAGCCAGAATGGATAATCATGGGTGTTGATTCACCTTGGTATCCTTTTACAAAGCTGGTTAACGTTTGGCCATGACGCAATAAATCACCACTATAAAACTTGCTGGGGATAGCCCTAGCGCGCCAGTACTGACCTAATATTGTCGCTTGCTGGCTACCTTTATCTGACAGTTGATCGTAATCAGTGCTTCCAAAAGATGCCTGCCCGTGTCGAATCAAATAAATTGCTGCCATATTAGGTCTCTAACTGATTAAAATGATGGTTCGATACAAAAGTAAAAAATTAACTCACTGTTTAACTTATTGTTTGGATTGTCGTTAATCTACGTTTAACAACCTTGAAAGCAATATTGAATTATTTTCGAATATCTGTAGTAGATGTTAATAATGAATGCTTTTAGCGTATATTTAGCCATTTTTTGTACTGCACCGAATCTACTTGACTATGCTAATAGCAACATCTAAATTGAACAAATGAATAGTTCTAATACCCTACTATTTATAATTTAAATAGTAGATGTTAGATCTAAAATAGCAGATATGAGTTGAGGTGCTCTCAACGTACACCGTGAGATCACTGGAGTGAGTATGAAAATTGATTTGAATTTGTTTGTGGTTTTCGATGCGATTTATTGTGAAGGAAACATAACCAAAGCAGCGTCAGTGCTAAATTTATCGCAACCAGCAGTGAGTCATTCATTAGGTAAATTACGCACTCATTTTGATGATGCTTTGTTTATCAGGCAAGGCAATGAAATGCGGCCAACACCGGTGGCAAAGAATGTCATTGATGACGTGCGCGAAGCATTACATCAACTACAGGTGTGTTTAGTACAATCGCGGCAGTTTGAACCCTTAACCTCACGTAAGAGTTTTTCACTGTCATTACATGGCTCGTTAGAACCTTACTATTTACCGATATTGCAGCAAAGTTTGTCGTTAGAGTCTCCGGCAATCAATTTACGCAGTAATAAAAGGGTCAGACGAACGGAACTCGAAAACAAGCTTGCCAGCGGTGATATTGATTTGGCAATTGATACCTTAATCCCTGTCAGCAATAACATTATGCACACCCAATTAGAAGTAGACCAACTGGTTGTTGTTGCTCGTAAAAACCACCCAGCTATTACACCAGAACTTGATTTAGATACTTACCTTCGTTTAGATCACGTGCTAGTTTCATCTCGCTCAACGGGCCCTAGCTTGGAAGATTTTGAACTTTCTCGCATTGGTTTGCATCGTAAAATCTCATTACGTTGCCAGCATGCTTTATCAGCGTGCCAAGTCATCTTAAATAACGATATGTTGCTCACATTACCTAAAACCGCCGCAGCCATGTATAGCAAGATGCTTGATATTGCTATTTACCCTATGCCAGTGGAATTACCTGATATTGGCGTGCATTTATATTGGCATGTTAACGTCGACAAAGAACCGGCTAACAAATGGCTTAGAAACAAAATGATTATTGCGGCAACAAATACTCGCATAGAGAAAAATTGACATTCATATAGGTAATGATTGAGCTTAAATGCCAACTATATTTTTTCACGCAATATATAAGGGCATGCCCCTTATATATTGCCGTTTAATTAACACTGCAGGTAATTATCCATCAAACTGTGTTCTTGCAGTAAATTGATATGTTCACCTAATAAACCTAAATACTGTTCAATCAATTTTATACACTAAGAGTTGCTGATCCATTGCCTAATATCGACATCGACAACTAAATTTAACAGCTCATTTTTTGACGGTTCATCGAGTTGATGAGTTAATGATAAATTGACAACATACAAAATTAATCCCAGAGTATTCACGTTTAATCCAGTGGCATTAAAATCCGGTTTATCTTGCATTAAAATCAGTTCACATAGATCAAGTGGGTAACCCCAAAGTGTCAAGATATAAACCGTCAAGACAGTCGCATCTGCAAGCATGGTATGAGTGTCATCTGAATCAAAATCAACATGCTCGTTTGTTTCAGACATTAGCACTAAATGGCCAATACCACTGAGTAAAGCCGCTATAAAAACAACATCTTGCTGCTCAACGCTAAATCCCATCGACTTACTTAACTGACGACATAATCGAGAATAATTAAATGACCATTCATTAATTTTTTTATGTGCTTTTTCTGGCACTCTTAAGGCTAATGCTTGATCAACGACCATACTAACAACGATCGTTTCAGTCATTTTAAGACCTAAACGTTTTATGGCCTCTTCCAAACTCACAGTCTTGCGGCTGTAGCCTAAGAAAGCTGAGTTTGCGATTTGTATCAGCTTGGCAGCGATAACACTTTCCTGGTGAATTATGTCCGCGGCATGAGAGATATCAACTTCTTCATTGGCGAACATAGACTGAATTTGTCTCGCGATATCTGGTAATGCAAAAAAGTACCCGATACGACCCAGTTTATTTCGTAGAGGTTGTTCTATATCTAGGGTATTTAAGTGTTCTAATGAGCAAAAAACATCATTTATGTCTTGTTGTGTAAAAGGTTTTTTCAACACAAAATGGGCAATTTCTGTTACTTTAGACACAACATCCTCGGCGGTGTCACCGGTTAATAACACCCGTAATGCCGACGGCATTATTTGAGAAACCTGTTTTAGCAGCTCATCACCATTAATATCTGGCATTAAGTAATCACAAATCACGGTATCGACAATGGCCCCATCAGGCAAAGCCTGCTGCCAATGAAGTGGATCACTGCATAAATAAAATTGCCAATGTGGTTTGAGACGACTTGCGACTCTATTTAGCGCTTTAAGCATAAAAATATCGTCATCAATAAACAGTACAGTTAATGTTTTCATAAATCACCCATTAATCTGGCAACTGAAAAATTAGGATCAGAAATTAAAGAAATAAACTGCTCCTCTATTTGAGGGCGAGCAATAACATAGCCTTGGATAATGTCACAATTCAGCCGTTCAAGAATTGGAATTTGGTCAAAATACTCTACTCCTTCAACCACCACTTTCATACCTAAATCATGGGCCATACGAGTAATGTTAGCGATCATGCTTTGAGTGTTTAAATTACTGGCAATGTCGATGATTAAAGACCGATCTATTTTAAGCACATCGATTGGCAATTTTGATAAATAAGACAAAGATGAATAGCCCGTACCGAAATCATCAATCGCAATACTGATCCCTGCTTTTTTAAGTCTAGCCAGTTTCTCTGCACTTTCTTCAATATTATCAACCAACCATGACTCTGTTAATTCAAATTCGAGAATTGACATGTCGATATCGAAACCTTTCAATAACGCTTCGACTCTTGGTATAAAATCGGGTTCAGATAATTGCTTTCCAGAGATATTAACAGCAACATGATCGAGAACGATTCCGTTTTTAAGCCAATTTGAAATCGCTAAACAGGTTTTTTCAATTACCCAGTAGCCTATTTCAATAATTTGCCCTTCTTGCTCCGCTATTGGAATAAATACGTCTGGAGAGACCATTCCTAACTCTGGACTATTCCAGCGTAACAGTACTTCACAACTAGCAATTTTACGTAATCTTAAATCGTACTTAGGTTGAAAGTTTAAAAATAACTCTTGATTTTCAATGGCATGATACAAGGCTTTACTTGTAAATAATTGTTTGCGTTTCTGCTCGATGATAGAGTCGTCAAAACGCATGTAAAAATGAGAGTTTCCATTACTATGCAGTCTGTTACTGACCAATGCATTACTGAATAACTGCTGTGCACTCGCACCATCACTTGGAGCAATGCAATAGCTAATCGTAAATTCAATGCGTACGGTTTTTTCAGCATATTTTTTGTCAGTAAACGATGAAAAAATATTATCTAGTTGACTGTGTAATTCAATCTCCGATACATAGTTAGTAACAAGAATCACAAAATATTCATTCGGTAATACAGATATTCGGTGATTAAACCTTTCACATTCCATTATTAATGTTGTGTGTATCTCATTAAATAATGCAACAGAATCAATATCGCCTAGCATATCAGCCCAATAGCCATAATTTTTTAGATGTATAGCCACCAAAGCAAATGATTTATCTGTCTCAAGTAATGTTTGCGCAGTGCTTAATAAACTTGTTTGATCGATTAGCGTTTTTGACTCACAAAGGACATTATTATCAACGTCTGACGCCATTGAAATGGAAAAAAATCTAGAATTATCGGTCACATGCTTAAGGCTAAACATGACACTTTCGCCTTGAGTCGTTTGTAATGTCGGGGTTTCAACGTTAGGGCTAAATAAATAGTCAATGCAACGATCAGTACAATACGGAAACAGGTCATTTAATAATGTATTTTCGTTTCTTATTGCAAGTATCTTTTTAGATAAGCCATTGAACCTACCTATTTGACCATGTGGAAAAAGCTCGATTACAGCTTCATCACTGCTGGCGAGTAGATCAGCAATAATACTTCTTTGTTGTTTACTGTGGTATTGACAAAAGGCCTTCTCGACCTCAATAACAAGTGCATTGTCGTCCCATGGTTTTTGTAAAAAACGAAATACAGTACGAGAGTTAAGCAGCGTTAATATAGAATTAAAATCAGACGAACCACTAAGCACCATACACACCGTATTAGGTTGCATAGATTTTATTGCTAGCAGTAAATCAGACCCATTCATCATAGGCATACGATAATCTGAAATAACGACAGGACATGCTTCTTTAGACATGATCTCTAAGGCTTCTTTACCGTTATCAGCAATAAATACTTGATAACCTACACGCGTGAACAATCTTTTTAACGCTCGTAATATGGACTGTTCATCATCAACAATGAGTAGCTTTTGCTTCATAATTTTACCCATTAATTAAAAGACTGTTGACTAAAGATCGCAGCTTGTCGTTATCAAACGGTTTTGATAATACCGCATCAGCACCTAAATCTAAGGCCTTTTGCAATTCATGTTCAGATAATCCAGACAACACAAGGATTTTTAATTCCGCTAATTCTGGCTGTTGACGAATGAATTGCAATACTTCAAATCCATCTAAACTAGGCATTGCAAGGTCAAGTGTAATCAAATCAGGTTTATCACTCAGTAATTTAACACCCGCGTGAAATCCATCTGCGGCAAAAGAGAAATAATAACCGCTTGATGATAAAACTCGGCGTATTGCATTTCTAATTTCAGTTTCATCATCAATAATTAAGATACGTTTTGGTGATGCAGAACCTGAGTCGGAATCAGTCTCTATATCCTCACAGTAACTCATTAATTCTTCAGGCATTGGCATTTTTTGTTGTTGTAAAAACAAAATAAAATCGTCCAGTAGCACTCGGTAATTACCCCTACCCGGCAATTTATGTCCTTTTAACCGACCTTGCGAAATCCAACGACTAACAGTCCTATGATGCACATCACAATACTGCGCAATGACACTGGGTCGTAACGTTTTCATATTTTATCACTCATCATAAAACTTGATTAGTTGTCATTTATAGCATAACTTAATCAATGAGACAAATGAGACATTGAAGACATCGGAAATTTAGGAACATATGAAACAATTAGAAACTGCAGATTTACCTGTAATTTTATGTGTAGACGATGAGACCAGTATTTTAAAGTCTTTACAACGTGTATTTTTTTCATCAAATGTTCAACTATTACAAGCTTCTAGTGGTAAACAAGCACTAGAAATAATGCAACAACACAAAGTGAACCTGATCATTTCTGATATGCGAATGCCGAATATGACAGGTGCAGAGTTTCTTGCACAAGCAGCCGTAATGCAGCCTGACAGTTATCGTATTTTGATGACTGGATACTCGGATATTCAATCTACTGTTGCGGCCATTAATATCGGTAAAATTCATCGTTATATTCAAAAGCCTTGGGATAATTCTGAACTACTTGCACAAGTTAATGAGGGGCTAGAGACTTATCGCCTACTTAAAAAAAATAAAGAACTGACAAAGAAAATTGCAGTTCAAAATAAACAACTAAAACAATTGAATACCCATCTAGAAGACACGGTACAGCAACGAACCCAACAACTAAAACAAAGTTTACAACAATATAAAACCTTGGCCAATAATCGAGGTAATGAACAGAAAGCTACATTAGAAGTGCTTTATAATTTAATTAGTATCAATCCGGAAATAAACGGTCAGTTTGCACTTAAAATCAGTGAAACCTGCAATAACATCGCTAACCTATTAGGCATCACTCCACCTGGAGTCGAAATTATTACTAAGGCAGGATTATATTCCGAGCTAGGCAAATTAGGGTTACCTTCTTATTGCCTGAATAAGCCATATGATGAACTGACTAGTGCTGACCAAAAACATTTTATGCGTCACCCTCAATTAGCAGAAGAAATTTTAACACCTGCCGTTCATTTATCTGTAATGAGTGAAATTATTGCTAGTCAATATGAACAATATAATGGTACCGGAGAGCCATTACAGAGAGCGGGCAAAAATATTCACATAGGATCGCGAATTTTATCCGTTGCTAGAGATTTTTGGCATGAATTTCTGCCTAAAAAAAATATTCAAGAGCCGACAAAAGAACAAGTATATAAACTGATAATGCTTCAACAAGGTATTTTATACGACCCAAAAGTGGTTGAAGCATTGGGTAAGTTAATATTTAGTAATGAAAATAATAAAGAAAACATTCATTATTCTGAAGAAGAGTTCTCAAATGGCATACACATAGGAGAAATATCTATTGGTATGCGACTTAGTCAAAATCTCTATAATCGTAAGCATATGCTATTACTACCAAAGGGACATATCTTTTGTGCCAAAACAATCAATAACTTACAGAGTTATGAAAAGAGACACAAAGAAACGTTACTGATAAAAGCAGAGAAAGTTGAAAAGTGACCTGATCAGGCAGAACAAAAAAATGTATAACACGATAATCGCATCTACATTGTTACTATTTATCCACATATGTTTTAACGGTGAATTATTATGAAAAACATGTTAATAAAACTGTTTTTCTCAAAGGCATTTTCTACAAGACGCATGTGGTTCTTTATCTACGCCACATCACTTGGCTTGATTGCTAATACCATGGCAATTGACATTCCCATTGTTGTGCCGTTTCTTGTGGGTAATATTGCGTTTTCAATTATACTATTTCGATTAGGTTTCACTTGGTCGTTATTATCGTTAATCATTGTTTGCTTACCACTAGAAAGCCCATTAGTTATTAGTAATTGCGTTTTACAATTAATGTTTCTTATGTGGCTTAGGCTCAATCTTAAGCAGTCTTTATGGCCTATATTTTGTGTATATTCCATATCAATCTTTGCCCTTGATTACCTATTGGGTAATGATTCTTTAAAAAGTACAACGATGTTATGGATCATTGCCACCATGTTACATTGCTGTATTTTTGCCCTGTGTACCAAAACCGCATTGATGCTTAATACCATCACCATCACCCCATTAAATCAAAAACAGCAAAGTTTGCGTCTTCAACTGAGTCACCGAATTGGACTATACAGTGCAGTGCCATGCACAATATTGATTGCATTTATTTTGCAAGCAGCAATCGGACTGCATTTATCATCGCAACTACAATTTTATCAAGATGAGCAAAATGTGTTTGTGTCAAAAATACAGCGGCATATAGAACGATATATCAGTAATACTGAGCTCGTTGCCAGCTTAGGACATAAAAATATAGATACACATACTCTACAAACACTTAACGGCCAGGAACCTGAATTTATCTCGACATTGGTGACCGATAAAAATGGCATCGTGACGCAATTTTACAAAGCTGGTGTATCGAAACTACCGATTAACAATGTGTCTGTTACTGACCGCAGTTATTTCAGTCAACCCAAAACAATTAATACCAGCTTTGTGAGTGAGAGTTTTAAAGGTAGAGCCCTCGGAGAAGACCTGCTTTTTGCCGTGAGTGCACCTATTTATCTAAACGGTATTTTTGATGGCGTGGTCGAAGTTTCGGTCGTTCTAGACACTCTCACCAAAACATTATCGTTTACTGATAACATCAGTCCAAACACGATTATACTTGATCGACAGTCAAAAAAGATATGGGGAAGCAATCACTTAGGGGAATTAGGCAATGTTTGGAATGAACACGCAATATTTGAACCATATCATCCCTCATTACTGCAACAGTTGTTTTTTAATACGGCAAAATCCATTGTTTTCACAACAGATGCTCATTACATTCTAGTAAAAAGCCAATTAGATAAATTAAATTGGTCAACAATACATTATCAAGAAACAACCCCTTTTGTTGTTCGCTATTTAATTTATCTTAGTATCGCAATGCTATCTTCATTATTAGTATTGAAATATATCACGGCATTATCAGGTCGTTTAGTGCATAACTATACGGAAACACTCGAAAAAATTACAGAATTCACACATCAATTAGGCACTGATAAACGAATCTATCAACCGCTGCATTTTAACTATTCAGCGCGAGAATTTGAGATACTGACTCAAAGTATAAATAACCTTAATGAACGTGTTATTAATTCAAGAGAAGCAATGATGAATTCAATGGCTGAAGTCAAAGCGTTGAACAATCAATTAGAAGACAGAGTGAAAGAAAGAACATTACAACTAGAACAAGAGCGCGACAGAGCAAATCAATTAGCAGCTATCAAGACTCGTTTTTTAGCGAATATGAGCCATGAGATACGCACGCCTATCACTATCATAAAAGGATTCACAGAAGAGTTACTTAACCACACAAATGGTGAAACCCAACAAGTGTTGAATCGTATTCGGCAAAATACCTTACATCTACAAAATGTTATTAACGACATCTTAGATACCGCTAAAATTGATGAAGGTAAAATGACGTTTGATTTACAGCCTATCGGCCTTAGAGACTTTCTAGTGAATTCAATTGATAGTTCATCACAAATTGCTAAATCTAAAGGGCTATCAATACAGTGCGCAATAGAGGACATATCTGACTTATATGTCATGGTTGATCCCTTTAGGCTACAACAAATTTTACTTAATTTACTCAGTAATGCCGTTAAATTTACAGCCAATGGCACTATTATACTAAAAGCACATAAATCACCTGATAATACTTGTACTGTTCAAATCATAGATGAAGGTATTGGAATGAGTGATGAACAACAACTCACTCTATTTGCAGCATTTAAGCAAGCAGACGTAAGTATAAGCCGGGATTATGGTGGCACTGGCCTAGGATTGTATATCAGTAAACAACTCGCTGATGCCATGGGGTTATTATTAACCGTGAAAAGTAAATTGGGTCAAGGATCCACTTTCACACTAACGTTGCCTACTACCAATACAAGACCCATGAGTAAGCCACTAGAACACGTTAACTCGACAACATTTACTCAACGAGTATTAGGCGGCACACTGCTTATTGTTGATGATGTAGAGGATATACGCCAACTCATTGCTGTTTATGTCAAACCGTTAAAGATGAAAATATTATTTGCTGAAAATGGTAAGCAGGCTGTTGATATCGTCAACAAAGATCAGCCAGATATTATTATCATGGATCAACAAATGCCCATTATGGACGGATACCAGGCTGCCCAAGTGTTAAGAAACAGGCACTTTACCAAACCCATTATTTCATTAAGTGCGGACGTATTTAAAGAAGAACACTCACCGAATACCGTCTCGCCTTTCAATGCAGTATTGAACAAACCCATTGATAAAACGCAATTATTGCAAACCATCACTCGATGTTTTGACAAGCATCAAACCAACGCATCAAAACCAGATAACGACGATGTAAAAACACAAGACGAATTAGACATGTTAAATGAAATTAAAAACTTACGCCTAGAGTATCTAGATAGTTTACGAGCAATTCCCGACCAACTCATCTTACTTGCATCAAGTTCAGATCACGATCAAGTTAAGAATTTATTTCACAAAATTAAAGGAACCAGTGCTTGCTTAGGGTTAGATAATGTCAGCGAATCAGCAAAACAAGCCGAAATAGGCTTAAAGGCTGGAGAAAACCTACATGACGTATGTAAAAAATTCAATTCTAGTTTAAATAAATTAATCACAGATTCAGATGCTTAGATGTGTTTTAGCAATTTCACCTGGCGGTAATAAGGGTAAAATGATGGTAAAAGTCGTGCCAACATTCACAGACGAACTAACCGATATCTTACCGTTATGTTTTTGAATGATACTGTAGGACAAGGACAGGCCTAAACCAGTGCCCTGACCTACGGGTTTGGTCGTATAAAAAGGCTCAAATATTTTACGTATCGCGCTCTCGCCAATACCACTGCCGGTATCTTTTATCTCAATAGTGACCTCAGTATCATCGCCGCGCACTGAGATATAAATGTGGCCTTTATTTTCAATCGCTTGTGCCGCATTGACCAATATATTAAGAAATACCTGATTCAATTGCATTGGCTGGCATAACAATAGAGGTACAGACTCTTGATAATCGCGATGAATTTCGATTTTGTGTTTAAATTGGCTATTGGCAATTTTTAAGGTGCTTTCGATGCCATCAATGACATTACAGTTTTCCCATTCACTGCTATCAACATGAGAAAATGCTTTCAAGCTTCTGACTATATCGGTTACCCGTTCAATACCTTCGATAGATTCACTGACTAAATCTGGCATATCGTCGCGTAAAAAAGGATATTGCATGCGTTGTTGCATGTCTTGTTGAAGATTAATAAAAGTTTGATTTTTGGTTTTATCAATCACTTTTTCATAAAAACTAACCAGTTTTAGTAGCTTACTCGAGTAATCTTGTAAAATTTGTAAATTTGAAAAGATGAAGCCAATCGGATTATTAATTTCATGCGCGACACCAGCGGCTAATTGTCCAATTGCAGCCATTTTCTCAGATTGCAATAATTGATTCTGTGCAGCTTCAAGTTTATTGTTTAACTCTAGCAAAACAGAATGTTCTTGCGCCAGTTGTTGAGTTAATCCTTTTTGGCCTTGATAATAACTGGCAAGTTCAGTCACATCTTGCACAATCATACAGACTGTTTTAACCGTATTATTAGACACATCCAATGGTAGAAACTCAATATTTTGATACATCAAGGTTTCTTCACCCGTAATTGGACGGCTACTGCCAAACACAAAAACGTGCGGCTTATGTTCCCAATAAGAAAAACTGGCATTATTTAATATAAAGACACTGTTGATTTTTTTCTTTAAATACGTAGCTTGGTCTGGAAACATCTCTAATAAATTGAGCCCTCTAACATCATCGCTGCTAATCTTGAGGCGATCGGCAAAAAAGTCATTCCAATACTCAATCTCAAACTGATCATTAAGCACACAAACACCTAATGGAAGTTTTGCGGTTAGATTCTGTAACATGGACTCTGTTGCCATCATGACTCCAATAACTCATTTAATTTGGTTAAAACAATCGAAATTGAGTCAGCTTCTAAACAAATCATTATTTTAGAATCAAATCGACTAGATTCTATTTTAAATTCAACTTCCATTAATAATGTGTTGCCCCAGCGATAATGACCCGCAGAAAGAAGTGTTGGGTCAAATACTGTTGGCATACTTAATTTTGTATTCAATGTTAATTGTTGTGCAAAACCATTTAAGCAGGCCCCAGCAAGAATATTAGATAATTCCAGTAGTAACTCTTCTTGGGTAATGTTAGACAATGGCAATTCGTAATCCATCAATTCAGCAATGGCTTCACAGCCCTGTTTGGATTGCAGGGAAAGTACTTCCCCTTTCACTGTACCCAGAAAAGACTGCCTGGTATGCCACATGGTGTCTAAGTTGATCATCTCAACAAACTCTGTAGGGGTAACTGACGATATTTGAGGGATAGAAAGTGTAATCTTAGCGCCAATCAGTCTCGCAAGAGAATTGGCTGCTTGCCCCATAGAAATGTTCATTAGCTCCTGCAAAGCATCACGCTGTTCTTCACTTAAATAGTCATTCATATTAACCCCACGTCAGATAAAGCCTGCGATAATTGCTCTGCTTGTAGCGGTTTATGTAAAAAGCGAAATGCCCCAAGTCGATCGACTAATTTTTTAGCTTCGGGTTGAATATCCGCGCTAATCACAATAACAACTGTTTTAGCATGATGTTCCTGTAAATAGCTTAGGACACCAAATCCGTCCAGTTCGGGCATAGTTAAATCCAAAAAAAGCACTTCTGCTTTGCCTGCTTCAACCGCTTCAATTGCCTCTTTGCCATTTTTGGCTTCGGTGATTTCAACATCCCAATCAACAGGGAGTGCACGCCTAACTACTTTTCTTGACATCATCGAATCATCTGCAATGGTTATAGGTATAGGCATTATAATCTCCAGGTTGTCTCATTTGTCCTTTAGATTATGATGTAGTCTTACAGAAAGTCAAAATTTAATAGAGTATTTTTTATAAACAGTGGTGTTAATTCATTTTAGTTGACATAATCAGCAGAAGACAAATAAGACACAACTTTCCATTAACAAATTAAGCATCTATTACTATTGAGGTTTTTATGAAAGGTATCATTTTTAACGTACTTGAAGACATGATAGTTGAACAATGTGGTATGGGTGTATGGAATGACTTAATGGAAAAACATGCGCCTGCGGACAGAGTATATGTTTCGGCTATCAACTATCCAGAAAATGAGTTATTTGCCATCGCCACAGAAGTCTCCGAGATTTTAGGTCTTCCTTTACAAGATGTCATAAAAGCCTTTGGCCAATTTTTATTTTCAGGCTTGGCTGCAAACCATATTGCCGTTGTTGAACGTTTCACAGACTTTACGTCACTCGTTATGGGCATTCATAATATCATCCACGTAGAAGTGAATAAGCTTTACGATGAGCCCTCATTACCTACCATCATGTCGACAATGATCGATGACCATAATATTGAACTCAAATACTATTCTCCGCGTAAATTATGTTTTTGTGCTGAAGGGCTTATCTTTGGTGCAGCTGATTATTATCATCAAAATATTAGCATCAAACATGACACCTGCATGCATCAAGGTGCTGAACAGTGCATCTTAAATATAGAGTTAAAAAATGATTGATAAATCTAACCCATATTACATTGCCTACCATCGAGAAAAGAAAGCCCGAGTTGAAGTTGAGCAATTGTTAGAAGATTACACTAGACAAGTGTATGAAAAAAATATGTTGTTAGAACAGCAGATTAAACAAATTAAAAATCAACAGCAGTCACTGATACAACAAGAGAAATTAGCCTTATTGGGGACTCTCGCTGCTGGTGTAGCTCATGAAATCAATAACCCATTAGCGTTTGTGATCAGTAATGTCACCACGTTAAACAGTTATGTGAACGACTTAATTGAGGTAATCCCTAAAGAACAGTTAAGTCAAAGCGACCAAAATACTATCAATTTTATTACAGAAGACTTACCAGAGCTTATCACCGATAACGATCAAGGTTTTTTTCGCATTAAAGATATTGTTAAAAACCTGCTGTTCTTTGCCAGAACAGACTCCGAAGAATTAACAGAAATTGATTTGTCTGGTGCCATTGATATGGCAGTCAAGTTATTAGGCCCAAAACTAAAAAATATTCAAGTTAAACAAGAACTTTGCAAGGTACCTAAAATTCGATTTAATTCAGGAGAGCTTAACCAAGTGCTGGTAAATATCTTGGTTAATGCCATTCAAGCCTGTGAACAGTCAGCAAATAATAGTGCGATTATCACCATCAAACTGGCGCAGCATGACGGTATGATTCAACTCAATATTATCGATAATGGTTGTGGTATGTCTCCTGAAGTGCAACAAAGAATGTTTGATGCTTTTTATACTAACAAGCCTGTAGGCACTGGCACAGGTATAGGAATGTCGATTGTGTTGCAGATATTAAAACAACACAATGCGACGATTGATGTACAGTCTGAATTAGACAAAGGTACCATCATAAAAATTGGCTTTAATTTATCGGCACCCATATAGAAAATAAATTATAAATAAGTACTTAGCCAATATTTTTATTAAAAAAATCAACAGTCCGCTGCCATGCTAATTCCGCATTAATTTCATCATATCTGCTGGTCGAATCATTATGAAATCCGTGATGGGCTTTTTTATACATGTGCATGGTATAGGGTACCTTAAATGCTTTTAAATCTTGCTCGTACTCGGGCCAAGTATTGTTAACCCTTTCATCTAACTCGCCTAATTGAATTAATAATGGCGCTTTAATATTTTGTCTTAATTCTTTTGCTGCTGGAGTGCCATAAAATGGAACACCGGCTTGAATCAAATTTGAATCAACTGCCGCGAGATAATTAACAATATAGCCGCCAAAACAAAATCCCACCGCACCTAAGTTACCATTACTGCGTTGATGCGATTTTAAAAACTGGGCGGCCGCAACAAAGTCTTGTTCAATTTTGCTGCGGTCTAATGATTGCTGCATTGCCCGGCCTTCATCATCATTACCGGGATAACCGCCTAGTGAAAAAAGTGCATCAGGAGCAAAAGCAATAAACCCCGCTTTCGCTAAACGGCGAGCAACATCTTCAATATATGGATTTAAACCACGATTTTCATGAACGACTAATACAACGGGCAATAACCCTGTTTTACTTGTGGGCTCGACTAAATAGCCTTGGCCTTTGCCATAACCTAAAGGAGAATCAAATTGAGTGTAAGTGGCTTTAATGTCGGCATCATTAAATGAAACTTGCTCAGCTAGCGCATAATTAGGCAATAATGCCGAAGTCAGCACACTCATTGAATAACCTAATGCCACTAACGAGCCTAATTTAGTCATAAATGTACGACGGTCCATGCCACCGTGAGCATAGGAGTCATACCAATCAAAGGCTTGTTGCGGAATATTATCGACGGATTTGTGCTGCATAAGTTCCCTCTTCTGATCAAATGTAATTACGCTAATTGATGGTTATTAATATTAGTTGATAACCGTTAATGTTACCTGAAGATAATGTATTCACCATCGTCAGCCGATTTTATACGCTTAATTAGCCGCTTAAGGTCAACTGATTTGGTGCGCCTAATTATCACAATTTAAGACTCTATCAATTGTGATGAGTCATGGTTGAGCTGGCTGATATCGCTTAAGCGTATGTGATGGATTTTCTCCAAAGAGTTGTGTGTAATCTTTGGTAAATTGGCCAGCATGCCAAAAGCCCCAATTGGCCGCAATCACCGAAATAGGCGTATCTTGGTCGGGTTGTTTCAGTTGACGCCTGACATTATTTAAGCGTGTAAGACGCAAAAAGCGCAATGGATTAATGCCTAAAATACTCTCAAAACTATACTGCAAGGTTCTTCGGCTAACAAAAGTAAGCTCACAAAGCTGGGTTATCGTCACCGCTTGTTGAGGATAATCATGCAAGAATTCTTTTACTTTCTCTACCACGGCTAAACGATGTTGATAGCTAGGCGCCACCACTTGTTTTGATGATTCCTGGGTTAATAAATTCAGCGCTAAAGTGCTTAACATATCTTGCTGTAACGCAGTATGTAAGCCTAATTCACCTTGGTTAATCAGTGATTCAATCATAAAACGGGTTTGGTTAAGTTGCATTGGATTAGTACTTAATCGCTCCGCCCCTTGCGACGTTAAACTCTTAAGTGACAAACCTTGTATCTCAGCCATAGTAAATAAGATCTGTTTATTAATAACCAAACCATAAATAGTAAACTGTTCTGGGGTCATTAACTCAAAATCACAATCACTGCTACGACACATAAACTGATGAGTATCAACTGGTAAACCATTGATTTTACTTTGGTCTGAAAAACGTGGAATGCCTAACCAGATTGATTCAGGCGCGATATTGCATTGCTGTCTTAGTGCACGCTGAGTAAATTCTTTAAATAAATGCGCCTCAGGATAGTCAAGCCCTTCTATACAACCATAAAAACTGCCGTTACTGACTTGATCATAAACTTGCTGCCATTGAGTTAAATTATGCGCCTGCTCATCAATATCGTTGGTTGTGACCACGCTCTTTTGTGGTGCGCACTGATTAATATGGTGCTCCATCTGTCACGTCCTCTTGATATAACATTGTTAACCCAAACTCTAACCCTGAAGAAAAAGAACTTCATCTAGCTGAAATTAATCACAAAAAATGACTTTGCCAAAACTTGATAGCCACTTGGTACGATTTAAGCTCGTGTAAACTTATAAATTAATTGATTAACGATTACAGGAGCAAAACCTGTACCAAAGTTCAATCGTTAACCTCGAGGTCATTAATGAGTCAATCGTATCGCTACACCTTAGGTAGCCAAACATATCAATTTCGACATCTTGCAGACCTAATGGCTAAAGCAACGCCACAGAGATCCGGTGATCGTTTAGCCGGAGTGATGGCTCAATCAGCGAAAGAACGAGCTGTTGCGCAAATGACACTTGCAGATGTGCCATTAAAAACCTTCCTTAACGAAGCGCTTATTCCATATGAAACAGACGAAGTTACACGATTAATTTTAGACGAACATGACACTCGTGCATTTGCTTATATTAGCCATTTAACGGTTGGCGATTTTCGTAACTGGCTACTTAGCGACTACGTAACACCACAGGTTTTAGCCGCAGTAAAAATGGGCATCACACCTGAAATGGCAGCGGCTGTGAGCAAAATTATGCGTAATCAAGATCTTATTCTTGTGGCTAAAAAATGTCATGTCACTAGCGCATTTAGAAATACCATTGGCTTGCCCGGTCATTTATCGACCCGCTTGCAACCTAACCACCCTACCGATGATGTCAATGGGATTGCAGCTTCAATACTTGACGGTTTGTTGTATGGCAATGGCGATGCTGTGATTGGCATTAATCCAGCAACAGACAACGTAGCGCAAGCCATAAAACTAATGAAATTGATGGATGACGTGATCCAAAAATATGACATTCCAACACAGAGCTGCGTCTTAACCCACGTCACTAACACCATTGAATGTATAGAAGCCGGCGCACCGGTTGATTTGGTGTTTCAATCAATTGGTGGCACCGAAGCCACAAACAGCAGTTTTGGGTTTAATTTAAATACCTTAGCAGAAGCACAAGATGCAGCATTAAGTCTAAAGCGTGGCACCGTTGGCAATAACGTAATGTATTTTGAAACCGGCCAAGGCAGCTCGTTGTCTGCTAATGCTCACCATGGATTAGACCAACAAACCTGCGAAGCTAGAGCCTATGCTGTCGCGCGCAAGTTTAATCCGCTACTGGTGAATACAGTGGTTGGCTTTATTGGTCCTGAATATTTATTTGATGGTAAAGAAATTACTCGGGCTGGATTAGAAGATCATTTTTGCGCAAAACTACTTGGTGTACCTATGGGGTGTGATGTGTGTTACACCAACCATGCCGAAGCCGATCAAAACGATATGGATAATCTTCTCACCTTATTGGGGGTTGCCGGTTGCTCGTTTGTGATGGGGATACCAGGTTCAGACGACATCATGCTTAATTATCAAACCACTTCTTTTCATGATGCTTTATATGTTCGTCGTGTATTGGGCTCTCGCCCAGCGCCAGAATTTGAACACTGGTTAAGCAAAATGAACATTATGAAAAATTCGGCAGATTTTGTGTTGTCCAACACGGTACCCAATGCATTTGCTAAACCACTGTATGCACTACAAGGAGACTATTAATGGACTCCAATTGTGTAGATAAACAGAACAACCTTGTCGATTCAATTCAATCACATCATCAACATGGCAATGTAGTCTCCAATCCATGGCGCGACCTTCGCCGTTTTACTGATGCACGAATTGGCCTTGGTAGAGCCGGAATTAGCTTGCCCACATCAGAGTTATTAGCGTTCCAATTATCACACGCGCAAGCTCGCGACGCGGTGAATTTACCGCTAAATATCGATGCTCTGGCAATTGATCTAAGCAATATCTTATTACTGGATAATGTGACTTATCCTATGACAGTTAACAGTCAGGTTGATGATCGTATCACCTATTTACAAAGACCTGACCTTGGCAGAAAACTTGCTGAAAGCGGCCGCAAAACCTTACTACATCACATGAACAGTCAAGGTCAAGCTGCCGACACTCAATACGACCTTGCCATAGTAGTGGTCGATGGTTTGTCATCATTAGCGGTACAAAACAACGCCAAGCCATTTATCAACGAGTTATTAAGTCAACTACATCAGCAACACTCTGGATGGAATATCGCCCCCATCACCATAGTAGAACAAGGTCGAGTTGCCATAGGTGATGATATTGGCCAGCTGTTAAATGCCCAAGTGGTGATGGTGCTTATCGGCGAACGCCCGGGACTCAGCTCACCAGACAGTCTTGGCTTATATCTCACTTGGGCGCCTAAAACGGGGCTTAATGATGCCTGCAGAAATTGTATTTCAAACATTCGCCCTGCTGGCTTGCCCTATACCGAAGCAGCCAAACGGGCTGTTTATCTATTAACACAAGCTAAAAAACTCAAACTAACAGGAGTGAATTTAAAAGATCGCACTCAAGACGATGTGATTGAACACCAACAACAAACTCAAAACTTTTTAATTGCTGAATAACCCTAAATACATTCTACATAAAAATGTAAATACCACCGGAGAAACAATCATGTCTGAAAACAACAAAGAGTATCTTGCCAAAAGGCAACTTAAAAGCGGTACCGCTGGATGGGTTTTATTGGCAGGATTAGGCGTGTCGTACGTTATTTCTGGTGATTTCGCAGGTTGGAACTTCGGCATAGCCGAAGCTGGCTGGGGAGGATTTGCCATTGCAGCTGTACTGATGGCAATCATGTATTTAGCGTTAGTCTTGTCCTTAGCGGAAATGTCAGCAGCAATACCCGCTGCAGGTGGCGGCTATAGCTTTGCTCGCCAAGCAATGGGACCGGCTGGAGGATATTTAACCGGACTGGCGGTGTTAATCGAGTATGCTCTAGCCCCTGCTGCTATTGTTATTTTTATTGGCTCTGCGGTACAGGAGTTACTGGGATTTAACGGCCCTTGGGTGTATGCACTGTTTTATATCGTCTTTGTCGGTATTCATCTCGCGGGTGTTGGAGAAGCACTAAAAGTCATGATGGTGATCAGTGGTTTAGCTGTTGTAGCCATTATTGCCACTGCAGTGGTGTTGATTGGCAACTTTGATGCTACCCGACTTTATGATGTTGCTGTTACTGATGCAGCAGGTGCTAGTGAGTTTTTACCATTAGGATGGTACGGTGTTTGGGCTGCTCTGCCCTTTGCCATGTGGTTATTTTTAGCTGTAGAAGGTGTTCCATTAGCAGCAGAAGAAGCCAAAGATCCGGCCAAAGATGTGCCTAAAGGTATTATTGGTGCAATGATATTTTTATTGTTTACTGCGCTGCTGGTTGTAGTATTAGTCCCTGGCGCTGGCGGTGCCGCGGCTATGGGAGCAAGTGCTGTACCACTCGTTGATGCATTAAATGTGACCGGTAATCATACTTTAGCGACTATGGTAAATATTTTAGGTTTAGCAGGTCTAGTGGCCTCATTTTTCTCAATTATTTATGGTTATAGCCGTTTGGTATTTGCGTTGTCACGTGCAGGCTATATTCCGCGTTCACTGTCAATTACAACCTCACGCAAAGTCCCTGCCCGCGCATTAATAGTCCCGGCAATATTCGGTTTTATTGCATCACTCAGCGGCGAAGGTGATTTATTGCTTGCTATGGCCGTTGTGGGCGCAACAGTATCTTATGCATTAATGGCATTAAGCCATATATTATTACGCATAAAACAGCCTGAATTAGTCCGTCCATACAAAACACCGGGTGGTGTCGTTACATCAGGTATTGCATTAGTCCTGTCTTTAATAGCATTAACCGGAGTGTATGCGTTTGACCCACGGGCATTCTTATTCACAATAGGTTTATTTGTCATTGGCGCTGCATACTACTTTGGCTACAGCTCAACTAGGTTGGTAGCAAAAAATGCTGATGAAGAGTTTGCGATGTTGGCTGCGGCTGAATCAGAACTAGTCATGGAAAACTAATCAAACAACGCTTAATGCGATCTGGTTGTGATAACAGATCGCATAATATCAAAAACGTATTCCTCATCTAACCAATATAATTAATTGATTTAATGCTCAACTCTAACGATCTCGAGTTAAATTTTGCACTAGCCATACTGTCAGTTCAGACACTTTAATGCAGGGTGCATTTACAAGCATTTTGTAAGATTAGCACTATGGTTAACTGAACGGCCACAACGCTGGAATCAAACTCAGAAGAGTATCGCCAGCAAGAAATCTCACTGCACAGCTGAGGCGTACGTCCTTCCTAAGCTATCGCCTACTGTAGATAAACAACATAAACCTGTTCCATAAAGTAGCAAAAATACCAACAACTACTCGCCTCCAGCAGCATAAAGTAGCCATGATCAGTAATCAGTAATCACAGTCCACTGGTCATTAGTCATTAGTCATTAGTCATTAATGCCACTATTGGCATCAACCCATTCCCTTGCTTGCTCAGAAACCGATTATTGTTATCTTTCGTCCAAACGCTTAGCGCAGACGATGGGTCAGTGCTTCAATATGTTCTGGACCAATCCCACAACAACCGCCAATGAGTGATGCCCCCACGGCACGCCAGCGTTCTGCCCATGTTAGATAATCAAGTGGCCCAAGATCGTTACGGATCTCATCTAAACCATCATTGGCCGTAGCATCTTTTGCTTGCGGAGGAAAAGCATTCGCATAAGCCCCCAATCGGATGTCATTTCGGCCAAGCTTATCCAGACAGTCAGAGGCTACCTTTAGTGCAGCCTCAATGACTTCAGGCTGACAACAATTAAACAAAATGGCATCTACACCTACTTCTATCAGTCTCTCTATGGCATAGACGACGGATTCACCAGATCGTAATCTAGGTTCATTTGTGACTATTTCATCCTCAAGCGTAAAAGCGACCCAAAACGGTTTACTGTCATTTGGCAGTAACCTTTTAATCGCAAGCGGTTCAGCGATAAGGCTCACTGTTTCGACCAGCCACAGATCCACATTGGGTGACATTGCTCGTATCAGCGGAGTAGCGAGCTCACTGACTTTATCAGCATCGAACAAATCGGCCCGATATGAGCCAAACAATGGCGGCAATGAGCCCGCAACTAACACAGAACTCCCCTGCTCGTCGGCCACATCGCGTGCCAACTTACTCGCAAGCGCGGCCAATGTTTCCCCTTCTGCTGCAAAACGCTCGGCTCCAATATGAAACGGCACCAAGGCATAACTATTGGTTGTAATAACTCGAGCGCCACTATCGACATAAGCACGGTGCACTTGAGCCACTGTTTGTGGTGCTTCCATTAAAGCCAGAGCGGACCATTCAGGTTGACGAAATGGAGCACCTCGGCTTGCCAATTCGCGTCCCATACCGCCATCAAGCACCCATAATTCCTGCTTATCCATTATTAATGACTCCATAATATTAAGATGTCTCTACAAATCTTTATCCCGAGTGATGCTGAAATAGAGCTCAATGACACTGTCGAGTACACGACTAAATCGACCAAGAAATAAGACGTCCAGATGGCTAAAGTGTAAAGGTATAAATGGGATACTGCAATCAACCACATCGAAAATATCGAATAATTTTGTTATTGATATCGACTCATTCTAAAAGCCTAAACGAGGTATTAAATCGATATTAAATACGGCTTAGCTTAACCAACACCATTAAATCATGTCTAATATTGATTAACCTGAGCTCAGGATAACAAATCAATGTCCGCAGCAGCTTAGATGAATGATGCTTGAATAGAATTGGATAATTTAAATCGGTATAAAAACTATCAAATAAAGTGTGAAGTACAACCAGATAGCATTACTCACATAGGTTGTTGGAACTGTCATGATGAAATTGTTAGCAGTAAGATGAGTCTTTATTTGGACATTTTTGTCGTTGTTTAAATTAGTAAAGCTCAATAGTCTAATGTCGATTAGCACGACTGAGCGAGATACATATTAATGCTGACTAGTAGCGCTCTATTCGATTGTTAAAGCGTATTTATGATAAACATCATCAACGTTCATCGGTTTTGAAAAATAATACCCTTGCGCCACATCACATTGATGTTCAATCAAAAAATCTAATTGTTCTTGTAATTCTACCCCCTCAGCCGTGACGCATTTACCTAATGAATGAGCCATGTTTATCACCGCTTTTACCACGGCTTGATCTTCGGCTGAATGAATCAGATTGGAGATAAATGACTGATCAATTTTTAACATGTTGGCAGGTAGTGATTTAAGATAAGCAAGTGACGAATAGCCGGTACCAAAGTCGTCGATAGCGACATGAATATCAGCTTCGATCAGTTTATGTAAAATCTCGATTGATTGCTCAGGAATGGCCATCAATGCGGTTTCAGTGATTTCAAACTTAAGCCACTTAGGTTCGGCGCCAGTATCTGTAATAACAGCCAGTAAATCGTCAGCTAAATTTATATTTATCAGTTCCAGTGCCGATAAGTTGACTGAGACCCTCTTAAAGTCAAAACCTTGCTCATGCCATTTCACTAACTGTTGGCATACTGTTTTGAGCATCCAACGACTTAATTCAAAGATTAAACCAGTATTTTCGGCAATAGGGATAAATTCCGCCGGAGAGATAAGCCCAAAGTCTGGATGGTCCCAACGCATCAACGCTTCAAATCCACCTAAGCCTTGGCTTGGTAAAAGGATTAAAGGCTGATATACCGCAAACAATTGATAATGTTCAATAACAGGTTCAGCTAACGCTTTACGTAACCCCTGCTCGATAATAAGACGGCGTTTATTATGTATCGCTTGTTGTTTGTTACAAAATGCCACCCCAAACGGTCTTTTTTTCGCTTCATACAAAGCTGAATCTGCTTGGTTCAATATCGCTTCAGCATCTTTGCCATCTTCAGGAAAAAGACTAATACCCACACGGCAACCTAAAATAATGGTTTGTTCTAAAAACTCAAAATGTTGTTGAAACACTTCAACTAATTCAGTCGCAATGGCATTTGCTTCATCGGCAGCTTTATTGGGTAATGCAATACAAAATTTATCACCGCCAAAACGTGACACTGTGAAGGTTCCATTTAGCGTAGTACTAATGCGTGTAGCCGCCTGCTGTAGAATATAGTCGCCAGCACTATGTCCAAAGTTATCATTAATAATTTTAAAACGAGTAAGATCTAAAAATAGTAATGCCAGCGGCTGTTGATTTTGCAGACATATTTGAATATTCTCGTCGAGTAAAATCTTAAAAAAATAACGGTTAATTAAGCCCGTTAAGTCGTCATAGTGCGACAGCTGATACAACATATCTTGTTGCTGTTTACGCGATGTCACATCGTGGGCAATACCTTCGCAACCAATGCATTCACCTTCATCATCATACATAGGTCGTTCAAGCACCTCAAAGGTATGAATAACGCCATTCGTATCAAATATTTCTATCTCAAATGGCGCTAATTTCTCTCCATTAATAATGCGCTGGATATATCCTGAGATCAGTTGGTTTTTCGGATTGTCAGTTAACAATTTATAATAATATTCGCCAAATCCAGTAATAGTGAGTCCTAAAATATGAGTCACAGAAGGACTGACATATTGTACAAAACCATCGGTATCGTGCTGATAAAAAATGTATTCATCTTCTAACGACTCAACCAAACCACGGTATCTATTTTCGCTAATGGTAAGCTGAAGCGTCCGTTCCAAGACGTTTTTTTCAAGATTATTTTTTAATTCGTTTAATGCCATATTGGCATTTGCAGTATTAATATTAGCAATGGTTAAGGCTTGATTATTCCGTCTAGCTTGCAAAATCCACACACTAAGCAACAAAATTAATACACCTGCCACCGCCGCAAACTCAATCAAATCTTGGTTATCTTTCGGCAGCGTAATATTTGCCCCCCAAGCTTCATTAATGGCAATTTTTTCAGTAGAGCTCAACGAGCTCAACCCTTTCTGCATAATACTGGCTAAAATGGGAAAGTCTTGTCTGACTGCAATGGATTCATTAGCATTGTTTTTTTCGTAAAAGGCGAAGAATTTCAAATCAGAAAATGAGTACTTTAACTGGTAATAATTTGCTGCAGCTAAAAAGGTGATTGCAGCATCGGCTTGATTAGCCTGCACAGCTTCCATTGCTTCACGCATGTTATCAACCACAAATGGCGTTACGCTGGGGAACTCTTTAATAAGTTTATCGGAATATTGATAATCCTTCACTATCGCAATGGTTTTATTAGCAATATGACTGCGGTTATTAATTTGATGGTTATTATTTTTACCAATAATCACCAGCGATTTATAAACAATTGGACTAGTGAACAAAAATTGGTTTTCGCGCTCAGGTGTATTGACCATGGTTAACACCATATCAATCTCTTTTTGCTGCAGATTTTTGACGATATCTGGCCAGCGATGTTCATCATTTATGACAAACTCTATGCCTAACTTTTGCCCAATCAACAACAAAGTATCAACTGCCATTCCAACAATTTGATCGTTTTCATTGATATAAGTATAAGGAGGGAAATAACCATCCACACCCACACGGATTGGTTGATGTTCGCTCAGCCATTGTTGCTCATGTTCAGTAAGGGTTATTGGCCTAACAGCGGTCATCTCGACAACATCAGCACGTGTAAAGTTAGCGAATGACAACAATAACAATATACAAAAAAAGACGTTTACATACGCATAGGGTTTATTTGGCATTATTATTTTATTCCTGGTGCTTATATAGCCAATGCTAAAACTAACACCGGTAAAATGTAATGAATTAATGAACTGCTTAGGGGAGCGTACCATATTTAAAACAATAACGAGCATACTTAAGCATTAAATAAATTTTTCAATTACTTAGCCATGAATAATGCGATTGTTTTAATCAACATTTAAATCAATTTAATGAATCTATTTATACAAAAAAGATTATCAATATACAAACTTTAATGAGTATTTTATTCAATAATCTTTAGTAAACTGCATGTTTGCGATCAGGTACTAAAGCAGGCTTTGTAAGCCTCGCTAGGGAGTGTAAACGGTCAGCCAACCATTCGTTGTCCTGTTATCGGTGTGATACTTGCGATAGACAAACTGCGTCGTCGGTAACTGCTCCTGCGTTACTCTATCTCCTGCATCCATGCAGTCGTCGGTAACTGCTCCTGCGTTACTCTATCTCCTGCATCCATGCAGTCGTCGGTAACTGCTCCTGCGTTACTCTATCTCCTGCATCCATGCAGTCGTCGTTTAGGACTGCTATTAGTGTTTTGCCTTGAGGTTTACCCGTTATCGCTAAGTAATAACAGCACAGTCGATTATTGACTCAAGCTTAACTCACTAAACGACAACGACATCTTGCCTAATCCTTGATATTCAATCTGCAGTGGTTTATCCATGTCGACTTTAAGCACACCGCAATATGAACCAGTAATAATGGCCTGCCCGGCAGTAATCTCAACGCCGCGAGCGGTTAAAAAGTTCACTAACCAGTACAAAGGTGATGCAGGTAAATGGCACGGATGACATCCGTCATAGGTATTGGTAGTGTGTTGTTGAGTGACCAATATTTGGATTTTGCTAGCCATTAATGCCTTAGCTTTGTCAATTTCAGGGCCTAAATACAACCCCTGGTTACTGAGTCCGTCAGCCAACTTTTCAACAAATGTGGCTGGATAATCTCGGCTAAATCGTTGTTGAATTAACTCCAATGCCATATGAGTAGCGCTAATTTGCTGATTAATTTCGGCTTCAGAGTAATGACGATGAGCCTCAAAAGTTTGACCAACAACAAAAGCGATTTCAGGCTCAATCAGGGCTAGCTGCGCCGATGATAAAATGGCACAATCATGTTGATTAACAATGGCATCCGCCAAAATAGGTGCAACAATCAAATCGCCATTGTCTCGCGGCGTTAAACATTTCCAGCCAGTAACATTATGTTGATTCAAGGCAATCATCGCAACTTGGATTTCAAGTGCCGTTTCAATACTGTCTATATGCTGTTCAGGTAGTAAATTCGACAGTGGCTTAACACAATGCCTCTGTGAAAAGAGATGTTTGGCAATGTCGTTTATATTCGTTTGTTGAACCATTACGGTTTCCTATTGCGATAGTGAGTTCTTTAACAAGCGAAGTTTTAGTCGCGAGTAAGTGATTATTATAAATACATCTTCGGTTAGTATTAACGCCACACATTATTCACAGCTGTATCGATGTTAGTGGCGTTAATGCTAGTTGCGTTTCAGCTGATGACACCGCACAAACAACCGCAGTATCAAAGCTAGCATAAAGTAACGCTCACGTTATCCAGCTTTGCGTTGCTTTAATTGTGCTTTAGTTTGCTCAAACCACTGATAAACAATCTCGCGTGTTTGCTCCGATGGCATTGAATTAGACGCACCTCTAATCTGGTCGATTTCGCACATCAGCGGCTGGGTTTTAGTGATTTTGATGCCAATAGTCATTCGCTCAGGCTTAGCCATTTTAAACGCACAATAATGTCCGTTGGCAATGCTTTGATGATAAATAGCAATACAGTGACCTTGTTCGCGACCTTCTGCGACGAGCTCATCATAACGGCTAATAGCCTTAATTTGGCCATTGGCTGTAAGCAATTGAGGATAGGCGAAATCAGCATTTTGCGGGCGAGTTTTAACAAGCTCCATTTCATTGCGTTCAACCACCCAGCGATCATGTAACTGGCGTAAATCACTAATCGACGACAATTGACTAACCCGTTGCAGCGGATCGAAAATCCCTAATGTCATTCCCATGTGTAACGTGTCATTAAGGTACGCCATTAATTGGCTGCGACCTTGTTGCTGATTAAACGCCAAATCGAGCCCGAGCGGAGTGCCAGTAAAAAATGGGTACATGTGATCAACACTCAAAGCATTTAAGTTAATCTGTTGATAATGTTTAAACCGACTAAAGTGACAAAAACGGACATCTAACTGACGTTTAACATGCAGTAAATCGGCTTCTCGTTGATAGGTTAAGGTTAACTTATCAATAAACTTAAGCGCTGCTTTACTGCTGTGATAGCCTAGGACCGATAGAATTTGGCGCTGTCCAAGTAAGCAAAATGCCAACGCTTGTTGATTATCGACACAGCATTGCTCGCAAATAAGCAATAACAGCACCGGTCTGCTGAGTAATATTTGTAATGCGGGTTCACAATTAGCAGCCAACCACAGCATTTGGTATTGATGCTCAGCAAAGGGCGCGGTTATGTCCAATAACGGTGCCGGAATAGACGTCAACCAGGCTTGACCTGCTTCGGTTTGAGTCACTAAATCAAGTCCTAGCCCTAACCCGCCTTCAAGTTGCTCATTAGATTGATGATTAAACGTTCTAAAACCAGCTAAGCCATCATGCCAGCCATGTAATTCAACATCATAATCAAAACCCAAATCACGCATAGGGATGGTTAATGCAGCGGTCATGTCGACTCCTAAAACAACCAAATCAATAATGTAGCTGATATTGAAACTAATATGGCATCAGTTTCTATTGCAAACGATTCAACCGCGCAGATATCAGCCAATTTACTCAGTTCAATGCTTTCCAAGCCCAGCGTTAACGCCATTGTCTGCTATATAAGCAGATTATAAATCGACAACTTAGCACTAACCTGTATAATCCGCGGCCTATTTACTTACATATACTCATGTCTGTCTTATTCACACGTGGCTGTTGTCTTGCCTATTGTTGATAAATATTCAGTAGTACACAGTTGGAACATTGCTTTGATTTCTACCGCTAATATCACCATGCAGTTTGGCCCTGAGCCATTATTTGAAAACATCTCGGCTCAATTTGGTCACGGTAACCGTTACGGTTTAATCGGCGCAAATGGCTGTGGTAAATCCACGTTCATGAAAATTTTGAGTGGTGCTTTGGCTCCAACATCAGGAAACGTGTCGATTACACCAGGCTTTAAAGTCGGTACGCTTAGTCAAGATCAATTCGCGTTTGAACAATATAGTGTTGTCGACGCAGTGATCATGGGTGATGTCGGACTGTGGAAAGTCAAACAAGAACGCGACAGCATTTACGCCAAAGCTGAAATGACCGATGAAGACGGCATGCGAGTAGGCGACCTAGAAAGTCAGTTCGCGGAAATGGACGGCTACACAGCTGAAAGTCGTGCGGGTGAAATTCTGCTAGAAGCCGGTATTGAAGAGTCATTTCACTTTGGTTTAATGCAACAGGTTGCTCCAGGTTGGAAACTGCGCGTGCTATTAGCACAAGCTTTATTCGCTAACCCAGACATTTTGTTACTCGACGAACCTACCAACAACTTGGATATTCATACCATTAGTTGGTTGGCCACAGAGCTAAACAAACGTAAATGCACCATGATCATCATTTCGCACGACAGACACTTCTTAAACTCTGTTTGTACCCACATGGCTGATATCGATTACGGCGAATTACGTGTTTACCCAGGTAATTACGAATATTTCTTAGCTCAATCAGGCTTAATTCGCGAGCAACTGTTAGCGGGCAATGCCAAGAAAAGTGCTGAAATTGACGAGCTGCAAGACTTCGTTAACCGTTTTGGTGCTAACGCATCTAAAGCAAAACAAGCTAGCTCACGCGCTAAAAAGATGGACAAAATTAAGTTAGATGATGTTAAGTCATCTAGCCGTATTACCCCATCAATTCGTTTTGCAGAAAGCAAAAAGCTGCATCGCCAAGCACTCGTGCTTGAAGAGTTGTCTCACGGATTCGACGAAGTGTTATTCGAACACGGCGACCTTATTCTTGAAGCGGGTTCTAAACTGGCGATTATTGGCGAAAACGGTGTGGGTAAAACTACCCTATTACGCTGCTTAGTGAATCAATTACAACACAATCATGGCCGTATTAAATGGTCTGAAAATGCTGCAATTGGTTACTGCCCACAAGACAGCACCGCAGATTTTGATAATGACATGACTTTATTTGATTGGATGTCATTATGGCGCACTCCAAAGCACAATGATTTAATGGTTCGCGGCATGTTAGGTCGTCTATTATTTTCTGATGACGACGCCAACAAAAAAGTCCGCAACTGTTCAGGTGGTGAGAAAAACCGCCTGTTATTCGGTAAGTTAATGATGATGGATATTAACGTACTGGTAATGGACGAGCCAACCAACCACATGGACATGGAAGCGATTGAAGCGCTAAACCAAGCCTTGAAATTATTTGAAGGCACATTGATATTTGTCAGCCATGACCGTGAATTTGTGTCATCTTTGGCAACACGCATTATTGATGTAAAAGGCAAAAGATTGATAAACTTCCAAGGTACATTTGATGAATACCTTGCAAGCCAAGCTGAAGCAGAAGCCAGAGGCTAACATCTTTTTTGGGCATGTATTACTCAATGTCCATTAACGGATAACATCGTTAAAGTAAGGTCTTCATGTTGCATAATGTTGCAATGACGAAGACCTTTTTTGTTTAATTCATCATAGAGATGAAAGCTAAGCAGTTAGCAAAGCAATACAAAGGGCTGTTTGAGCGACGTTTGTTATCCCGAGTTCAGGTTATTTATATTCGAAAAGCCTAATCAATAGTAATCCGTTGCAGATACACGTAAAATCGACCTGTAAAATTAATAACCAACGACATAAAATAGCGAAAATATCATGAATAGAAAAATCGAATTATTGGCACCCGGTGGAGATGTCGATGCGATCAAAGCTGCGATTATAGCCGGTGCAAATGCCGTTTATTGTGGCCTAGATACCTTCAACGCCCGTAACCGAGCGGCCAACCTGTCATTCGATGACTTAATTGGTGTTATCGCGCTTGCTCACCAATATCAGTGTGAAGTGTTTCTCACCATGAACATCGTTATTTTAGAAAACGAAGTTCCGACATTGGTTAAATTGCTCAATCAGTTAGTGAATACGGGTATCGACGGCATTATTGTCCAAGATTTAGGCCTGTTTAACCTGGTAACTAAGCATTTTCCAAGCCTAGCAATTCACGCTTCTACCCAGCTGACAACTCATAACGAAGGTCAAATTGGCTTCTTAGCCAAAATCGGTGCCACTCGTGTCAATTTATCTCGCGAGCTAAACCTTGGCGAAATTAAAAGCCTTACCACCCTCGCCCACGATCACGAAGTGCTTACCGAAGTTTTTGTTCACGGCGCATTATGTATTGCCTTCTCTGGTCAATGTTATTCAAGCTCAGTCAGTGTTGGTAATTCTGGCAACCGTGGCCGCTGCAGCCAGGCATGTCGTGATGAATACGAAGTCACAGCAGCCGGTAACAAGTTTCCGTTGAATCTAAAAGACAACTCAGCTTACTTTGATTTACCAGAATTGGTTGATGCCGGTGTCGACTCGCTCAAAATTGAAG
Source organism: Shewanella sp. ALD9 (assembly GCF_002836315.1). NCBI lineage: Bacteria > Pseudomonadati > Pseudomonadota > Gammaproteobacteria > Alteromonadales > Shewanellaceae > Shewanella > Shewanella sp. ALD9. Next base: position 1,168,933 of record NZ_PJCD01000003.1, on the reverse strand, counting down.
GCCGTATTAAAGGTGCACAATATGTCCATACCGTGGTGGACAGCTGGCGCAAACAGATCGACAAATTTATCGAAACAGGCAAGCTATTAGCCGATGACTCGAACTTACATAAAGTGTTCAACCGTGATTTTACCAACTCGTTTTTAAAGGGTAACCTCACCAAAGACATGTTTATCGATAATCCACGCGATAACAGCTTTAAACATGCTAACGACAAAAGTAACGCGATATCAGTGGTTCAAATTCAAGAAGCCCAACAAACACTGTCGTCAGAAAAAGACGCCATTGTGCAATTGGTTGCCGAAAAAATTAATCACCTGAGCATTGCCAAGCCTACGCTAGCACTGGCATTTTCTGGTCAAGTCAATCAACCATTGTCGATCACTGTGACCACGCCAGATCAACACTTTGTGATTGAATCATCTATCTCTCTAACCCAAGCAACAGAATCACGGGTTGATGAAGCCGCAATTGAAAAACGCTTTAAAAGCTTAAAAGGCAGTGGTTACTTGTTACAAGCGTTTAATTATGACGGTTTGCAGGCTGATTTAAGCTTACCATTTAGTCAGTTAACTCAGCTTAAAAACCAACTGTTATTACAGCTAACACAAAGAGAATACATAGGTGCAGTAACCTTACCCAAGTTACCTAAACATCCTAAAGTGACCGACACACCGACATTGTCTTTGCTTATTAGTGATGAAAAAGACATCAACTTGTGTGATGTTACCGATGCCGATATTTACTTTAAGCTGCCAGAAAGCTTTAAGAAAAACGACAACAAGTATATTGATATCTTTTTACGTAACCCAAGGTTAATTCCGTGGTTTCCGGCTGTGCTTATCGGCAAAGATTACATCGAAGCGGTAAGAGTGTTAGAAGTAGTAAAGCCTAAGCGTATTGTCACAAATAACACTGGCGTTGCGTTTAAAGCCTATGAAATGGACATCGAGTGGATTGCGGGGCCGTTTTTAAACACCACTAACTCTTATGCCTTGTTAACATTACAAGAGCAATTGAATTGTGCTGGTGCGTTTATTTCGAACGAGATAAATCGTAACCAAATTAAAAACATCGCCAGACCAGAAAACTTCAAACTGCTTTACAGCATCTATCACCCTATTTTGATGATGACCAGCAGACAATGCTTTTTCCAACAAACAGTAGGCTGTAATAAGCCCAGCATTGAAGACGGTTGCATGCTCAAGTGTGAAAAAGCCACTACCATCACTAATGTGAAAGGTATTTCGTTTGCAGTAGACAAACAAAAAGGCGGTTACCCGAGTATCTATAACCACGAGCAGTTTTTAAACATCGAAGCCGTTGAAGATCTATCACACTTATTTGATGAGTTCTTTATCGACCTTACCAACATAGGATCTGGCTCAAAAGCGGAAATCGATAAAACTCAGCTGGTCGCCCACTTCGAAAACGTCCTTAAAGGCGTCACCGAATCTAAAGTAGAGCTAAATCAACTTGTGACCATTTCTACTAACGCCCAGTATCAGCAAGGTTTGTAATAAAATTTGTTAATGACTCAATCAATAGAGCATGTAAATGGTTAACTCTTTAACCTCAACTCGGGATAGAGATGAGAATATAGTTACTCTGTATTGATTGTCCATCATAGAAACAACAAGGGTCGCATTAATGCGACCCTTGGTGTTTCTGATGCTATCCGCTGTTAATTTCACACTACAACATGCTTTATCGACGTTAATTTCAAGTTAACATCTCAACTAGCTATATCCATCTAAATACCTCCAACGACCTTATAAAAGGTACTTTTTAGACGTACTAACCACCGCTACAACATGAACTGTCGCCAAATTGTAATACCAATATAAAAACTTACATTACCAATTCTCTTGGTTATTTTTAGCTCTGTAAAACCAGCATTCATCACAAATAAGCATAAATATTACACTCTTCAAGTGACGCATCTCTGTTTTAAACGCTATAGTCACAAGCCAGAGTACAACAGCATTGCTGGATAACGACTGATAGATTAAAGACATCATCGTATAAATTTGAAGAGACATAATTTGGTAAGACAAATAAATTAATTTGGTAATGATCAATTGCAATTGTTGGTAACGTGTTATATAAATGTATCTGTTGATTAAAACAACAACATTGGTAATACCAAAACAAACAATTTCTTTGGGGGGAATTATGAAGTTGAATAAAATAAGCGCCATGTTCAGTGGTGCTAAAAACAAAGCCAACAATATAACCATTTTTGGCGCGACTTTAACAGCCATGTTAACCATGCCAGCATTAGCTGCAGAACCAACAGCACAAACTGAAGCAGAAAAAGTTAAAGCAAGTGAAATTGAAGTTATTGCTGTTCGAGGCATATTTGGCAGCTTAAAAGCCGCTAACTTACTTAAACGTACAGACGAACGAATTGTCGATGTTATCGTTGCCGAAGATATTGGTAAATTACCAGACAACAACATTGCAGAAGCATTGCAACGTATAACAGGTGTTTCTATTGAATCTGATTTTGGTGTAGGCGAATCAGTCACGATCCGTGGTGTATCAGAAAACCTCATTTTGCTTAATGGCCGTTCAACAGCAGGCCCTGGGCGAGGCGGTATTAGTTTAGATGACTTCCCTGCTAGCTTCTTAAAAACAGTTGAAGTGATTAAATCTCCAACGCCTGAAATGATTGAAGGTGCTTTAGGTGGCACAGTTAACATGCAGACAGTACGCCCATTAGAACTTAGTGAGCCGCTAATTGCGATTACCCTCGACGGTGAATACGCAGACAAAACTGAAAATGTTGCACCTAACTTTACCGCCGCAATCGGTAATAGCTGGGATTTAGGTGATGCCGGTACCTTCGGTGCTGCAGCTAACGTATCGTACCAAGACCGTGAATTACGTCGTGACGAGTATTTTAACAAGGTTGATTTACAAGACGATATCGATTTAGACGGTGATGGCACTGTTGATGTATCTGGTGGGCCTAACGGAAAATACCTTCGTAGAACAGAAAGTACAGTAGAACAAAAAACAGAACAACGTGAACGTACAGCATTTGGTTTATCACTACAGTGGGCGCCAACCAGCGAAGATCTTAATTTCTACGTTGACATGAACTCGACAAAACTGGATGGCGGCCAAGCGGCTTATTCAATTCTCGATGTTGGTGGTACTGTGGTGCCAAGAAGTGATTCCTACTACGATGGTAATGGACAACTGCAAAATTACGACCTAAGTGGCGTATTGGTTATTCCTAAAACCTGGAGTGACTTTACAACATCAGAAACAACTTCTCATGCTATTGGTGGTGAGTGGAATATTACTGATAACATCGAAATCTCGGGTGAATATTCAATCTCGAAATCAGAAGAACGTCAAACAGCTTCTGAATTTAACTTACGTCCAATTGAACGCACAGACCCTACCCTTGATTTAGTCACACATACCAGCACAGCAAGCATGACTAATGGTAGTGGCATTCCATCTTATGTCTTTGAAGACACCGGTATGTTAACTAATCCAGACAACTTGGTATTCCGTGAGTTTTACCACAAAACATTAGACACAGATAACGAAGAACAAGCATTACGCTTTGACTTTAAAATCCATGATGTAGGTGTAGATTTTATCTCTGCAATAAAAACAGGTGTTCGTTTTACCGATAGAGATTACAGTTCAAATCGCTTTGACTTAGCACCTAACGGAACCACGCTTAAAGATGCTTATAAAAAAGCTAAAAACGCAGACGGTTTATACAGCCCAACCTGGATTGATAACCCAATTATCAGCGATAGCTTTAAAACAATAAACGCCAGTAACTCGTTCGACCAAACCGGTATTGCGGGTCAAAACGACTTATTAACATACAACGTGTATGACGCTGAAAAGCTGCAAGATGCTCAAGCAACCTATTTGTTAGCTCAGCAAATGCTAGCAGGTACCACTTATGCAATGAACGGTACTTTAGCTGACAACATGGTTGAAGACACTGGCGCCTATAAGTTCATCAACGAAAAGACTCGTGCTATCTATGCACAGTTTCATTTAGATTTTGATGACATTACTGCAGTGGTTGGTGGGCGTTATATTCAAACAGAATTAGAATCAAGCATTGTCGATTCTGTAGACAGTAACGGTAACAAAATCCTCAATACTGGTAGTAACGATTATTCAGACTTTTTACCTAGCTTGAATGTTACCTACACTTTATCAGAAGAAACCTTAATGCGTTTTGCGGCTGCTAAAGTGATGCGCCGTGCTGATTTTGATGAATTAAGTCCTGCATTATCAATCGATAACTCTTTAGTTACCGGTACTCAAGGTTCGTACCAGTTAGAACCGTATCGTGTTACTCAATATGACCTTTCTGTAGAGCATTACTTCGGCGATGGTGGTTTACTTTCTGCAGCAATTTTCTATAAAGACGTTAACTCGTTCACCCAAACCGACAGCAGCTGTTTAGCTGACTCAAGCACGATAAGCGGACAAAATACCACGCAGTGGAATAATATTTGTTTACTTAACACCGCGGGTCAAAGCCAAGGTGACATTGTTAATGCGACTCAAGACCAAGGTTTAGCATATGTTGATGCTCAAAAAGCCGCAGGTCAAACGGGTATCGTCATCGACACTGATGTGAATGGTGGTAGCGGTGAAGTCAGAGGTTTGGAATTAGGTTACCAGCAACAGTTCAGCTTTTTACCCGGCATTTGGGCAGGTTTAGGTGTTAACGCAAACTATACCTATGCAGATAGTGAGCAACCCGATGGCAATCCATTACTGAATATTTCTAAGCACACCGCTAACACTCAAGTTTACTGGGAAGGTGAAGAAGTTCAGTTACGTTTAGCCTACAACTGGCGCGACCGTTATTTAGACGACCAAAGCACCAAGCGTGTACAAACTGTTGGCGCTTTAGGTTATAACGTTTTCAACCAGAATGACCCTTCTGCTGACAACTACGACCCTACCGTGGGTAACAGCTACCGAGAAGATAGAGGCCAACTTGATTTTTCAGTTAGCTGGGATATCAACGAAAACTTCACTGTTGTAGCCAATGCGGTAAACCTAACGGGTGAACCAATTGTTTATACTACTGAGCTAGATTCTATCTGGGCTTACAGTGAAGCAGACCGTCGCTACACTCTTGGTGTTCGAGCTAAGTTTTAATCAACTGATGTCTTAAAGTAGAGCCTATCAAATTGATAGGCTCTACCATTAACGACAACAATATTATTGACCGTCACTACAAACGATATTAGAGCGTTAAATGGATCTGACACTAGCAGCGGCTTAACGCGGTACGTATGTGCAGAGTCATATAAACGATTTATTAGTTGATAAAAATGTCGAATTACAAATAGCGATACCTTGCTACCACACCATCATTAATTCTAGTTTTAGTTAACAACCAACAACGCCACCCTTACCAATCACATTTTTGGTATAACCTTGGTAAGATAATTGGTTGACAAAAATCTTAGTATTACTTACAATTTTGTAATACCACTTGATAACCAATTCAAGCAAGAGTAAGCAAGAGTAAGCATCATTGTTACCGATATTTTCAGTCCGGCAATATTAAATGATAAATAATGAGTCGTTTTTGAAGAGTAAACAGGAATACACCATTTGAAAGGACATTAACCCACTCAATTGGCTTATAGCAATCCTGAACTCAAGATGGCTCTTTATACAAATTACATAGCGCACTGGCACATTCGGTGAGCTGAATAAAATTGAAATACGCATTTACCAATATATTTAGGAGTTAGACATGACAAAGCCAGTCATCGGTTTTATCGGCCTTGGCCTTATGGGCGGCAACATGGTTGAGAACTTACAAAACAGAGGTTACCAGCTAAATGTAATGGACCTTAACAAAGAAGCGGTTGCTACATGTGTTGCTCGCGGTGCAAAAACCGTAACGACAGCAAAAGAACTTGCTGCATCTAGCGACATCGTTATGCTGTGCTTAACCACATCTGCCGTAGTTGAAAAACTGGTTTATGGTGACGATGGTATTCTCGCGGGCATTAAAGAAGGTTCTGTACTAGTTGATTTTGGTACATCAATTCCTTCATCTACGCGTAAAATTGGTGCAGACCTTGCGGCAAAAGGCGCTGGTATGATTGATGCCCCACTCGGCCGTACTCCTGCTCACGCTAAAGACGGTTTACTCAACATCATGGCAGCTGGCGATCTTGAGACCTTTAATAAGGTTAAGCCAGTATTAGACGAGCAAGGCGAAAACGTATTCCATTTAGGTGCATTAGGCGCAGGTCACACGACTAAGCTAATCAACAACTTTATGGGTATGACTACCGTTTGTGCTATGTCTCAAGCCTTTGCTGTTGCAGATCTTGCGGGTGTTGACCGTGCGCAACTGTTCGACATCATGTCAGCGGGTCCATCTAACTCACCGTTCATGAAATTCTGTAAAAACTATGCAGTAGACGGTGTAAGCGATTTAGGCTTCTCTATTGCTAACGCTAACAAAGATCTTGGCTACTTCTTAAAAATGGTAGAAGACTTAGGCACAGAATCTAAAATTGCTGAAGGTTCATCTGCTAATCTACAAGCTGCATTTGACGCGGGTTTAGGTAACGGCAATGTACCTGAGATATTTGACTACTTTGTAAAACTAGCCAAGTAATTCATAACGCTGAGTGAATAAAACCTTTTCATCTGTGACGATTGCAGATGAAAAGGTCTATATCAAAACTAAAGCCAGCTTAAACTAAAGCCAAAACTAAAACTAAAAATATCATTAAGACTCTACATTGCCCTTCGCTACACAACCTTTCACTGCAGCACTTTTAACTTCACCACTCTTCACTACACTTCTGTTGATTAAAAAAGTCACTCTGTATAAAGTCATTCGGTATAAGTGTTATTACTGCTGCCAATACCGCTACGACTACCGCTACGATTACCGCTAACGTCTACAGTATCGATTTCAATACTCATCAACGCTTCGACTTTATGTTCCGCGTAACACCAATGCATGCTAGTTAAACATAATATAATCGCAGACTTCAATATCCATGAGTGCATCAAAACACCAACTGATTTGCCGTACGATTACAGCCATCACTTCTTCTGTATTGATATTATTTAACAATGGATCAGGACCATTGCCTCTCTCGAGTCATGCATGTCGACAACGGTTGTTTCAAATCACACTCAGATTAAGTCACCATTTTATTATTATCACTAATGGTCAATACTAGCTGGTTGCTCTGAATATAATGTTGTCGAAATGTGTTGCCAAATCCATACTTATGTAGCGGTAGATCAAACTCACGATATTGTTTTTTCGTTAAACAGATAAGGGTAATCTAACAAAAAACCGAGCGCCACAGCCGGGTTCGGAGCGATAGTCAATGCTTCCGTTCATTGCTTCAACAAGCTCCTTACAAAGGGCTAAGCCTAAACCCGTGCCTCCTTTCACTTTAGAGCTGCTTGCATCTGCTTGCGAAAACTTTGCAAATATTTTGCTCTTAAAATCTTCAGGGATTCCGGCTCCTTGGTCTTGTACAGCAATTTCAATTTCATCAGAAGTGACAGTCGCAGACAATATTACACTCCCCGATTCGGGAGAAAATTTAACCGCATTGGATAGGAAATTAGTCAGAATTTGTAACAGACGATGCTCATCAACATATACAAACAATTCATCTATTTGCTTATCTACATGTAACGCTAAAGTAATTTTATGCAGGTCGGCGTATGGTTGATGATCATTGATAGCTCTTTGTAAAAGTGGAACTACATTTAATCGTTTCATTTCAAACAACATTTTACCAGCAGCCAGTTTTTCAATATCTAATAAGTCATTGATCAAACGACTAAGCTGCTTGCAGTTACTGCTCGCAATCTCAACCAACTTCTCCGCTTTTGCAGGTAGTGTGACCAACTTACCAGACTGCAATAAACTTAATGCGCCATAAATTGATGTTAACGGAGTGCGAAGTTCATGACTCACGGTTGAAATGAATTCATCTTTAATTTTCTGTAATGTCATCCGCTCGGTAATATCTTGCATAGAACCTATCATTATCTTATCCGGATTCTGATCTTCGGCAACCAGCTGTCCTAATTCATGTACCCAGCGAACATCCCCATTAGGGCGGATGATTCGGTAAACTTCGTTAACAATACCTGTCGAACGAGTCTGCTGCTCATTTTTAAGCACTTTATCGATATCGTCAGGATGAACAGCATTTTTAAACAATGTAGAACTCGGCACCACATCTTCAGCGTTAAACCCAAAAATTTGATAAATAATAGGTGACCACCAAAATGTTCCATGCTCAAGCGATGCATGCCAATAACCAATTTTGGCTTGCTCACTCGCTAAATCAAGGCTTTGTTGAGTAACATTCAGCTGAAGATTGAGATCCTCAAGTTTTAGATAGTATTCTTTAGTTTGGGTAATATCATGAATATAGCCATGCCATAACGTACTACCATCTGGCATCCTTTCCGGTGTTGCTCTGCCTAATAACCATATTATCGATTTGTCATCCCGGTAAACACGATATTCCTGTTCCCATATAGTCAGTTGTTGGCTAGAGACTTCAATACTCTGAACAACTGCAGGAACATCTTCAGGATAAATTGTAGAAAATGCATTGGAAGCATCTGTAAGAACATCTTCCGGTTTAACACCATAAATATCTTCGATTCCAGAGCTAGCATATGGGAATGCGCTACGTCCGTCTGGCCACACCTGATACTGATAAACCACACCCGGAAGCTGCTGTGTCAGTTTGTATAATTGGTCTTGCAGTTTTTTTTCTTTGCTAACATCCATAACAAAACCGTCAAGGTGTTGAACGACACCGTTGCTGTCATATTCAGCAGCGCCGCGTTCTTCTACCCATATAACAGATCCATTTTTATGCAAAAGACGGCAATTAAATACCCAACTAGAATGACTAAGCACAGCTTTTTCGATGACTTCAAATACCAATGCCCTGTCATCAGGATGAACCATACTAACAATACTGCGCTGACTGTTATTGATAAAATCGCTGGCAGGATAGCCTGTAAGTGCATAAATATGTTCACTCATATACAGCATGGTCCAATGTTCATCATGCAGACATCGGTAAGTCATTCCCGGTATATTGGCAACCAAGGTCTTAAACTGATCTCGGCTTTGTAATAATGCTAAGTTACTATTATTTTCTTTGGTGATATCAGCATGTGTGCCATACATCATCAGTGGCTTACCATCTGCGGTATAAGAAACGACTTTGCCTCGATCATGCGCCCATACAAAATGGCCATCTTTGTGCTTCATTCTGCATTTAACGTCATAAAATGGAATTAAGCCATTGAGGTGATCATCTAAAGCTGCATCTGAATAATCCAGGTCATCGGGATGTATCATGGATAACCAAGTATCAATGGTAATGGGTTCTAGCTCGGCAAGCGTATAACCGATAATATCAGCCCAACGTTCGTTGCAATGGGTTTCACCCGTTTGAATATTCCACTGCCAAGTACCGATCCTCGTTCCGTCAAGCACCGACCTGTACATTTGCTCGCTTGCCACTAATTGCTCATGTGCTTGATCTTGTAATCTATCAATAATTTCTTGTTCAATACTTTTAGCAAAACCGTATGCAATATCTCGTTCTTTGTCAGTGAACTGGCGAGGTTTGCTATCAATAAAGCAAAGTGTGCCAATTTTTTCACCATTACACACTAAAGGCACACCGGCATAAAATCGGATAAACGGCGCAGAGACAACTAATGGATTGTCAGCAAACCGACTATCAAGCAGAGCATCAGCAACTTCAAAAATACCATCGCCTAAAATGGTATGGCCACAAAATGAAATATCTCTGCTTGTCGCGCATGCATCTAAACCTTGTTTCGACTTAAACCATTGGCGATTGGAGTCTACCAATGAAATAAGCACAATTTCCGTGCCTAAACAAAGTTGAGCTAAATGCGTTAAACGATCAAAACGTTCTTCTGGGCCCGTATCTAACAGCCCAGTATTATTTAGCGCGGTAAGTCTTTCTGTCTCGGAAATAGGAAATACAGGAGTTTGCATAAGTTACTCTTGATTGTGGATGTCTTGAGAGATTAAGCTAGCTTGATAAATAGATTCTAACCTATCACCTAGACTCATAGCATCGAAGGGTTTTTCAATCACAGCAACTGCACCAACATCCAAATATTCTTGTTTTTCAGACTCCTGAATCCTCGCGGTCATAAAAACAGCTGGAATGTTTAAACAATTTGGTTTTTTACGAATTTCAATCAGCGTTTGTATACCATCCATACCCGGCATCATGGCGTCTAACAATATTAAATCTGGTGCGAAAGCCTCCACTTGGCTAATGGCCTCATGTCCGCCATCACAAGCCAACAGGGTAAATCCAGATATATCAACGAGAGCCATTTCAACAATGATTCGAATCGACTCATCATCCTCTACGTGTAAAATTTTATCTAATTGCATGCCGACTCCAGTTTGATTGGCGTAAACCCCAAATATGTCGAATTTTATCGACTAATATTGCATTATAATTATTGTTGAAGCAAACTAAGCTATTGATTAACAATAAATCCTAACTTTTTATGATGATAGGACATCCATTGAAACTCAATAATACAGTAAACTGCTGTTATCTTTTCTATAGTGTACTTAGAAAGTCATCATGTTCCGAGAGTCATAGATATGAAATCTACTAAAATTACTGCTCATCAGCAGCCCCTTGATGAAATGAATAAACATGACGTTAATAATTTTAGATCAGAATCTGATAATAAGGAGCTAGAAAGTTTACTTAAGCCTTTTGGTGGTAATGAAAAGTTTTATCGGCGTTTACTAAAGGTTTTTGAAGCAAATCTGGATCAGCAACTGAATAATCTAGAACAGATGATCTTGCAAAACAGCACCAATGAGATATTGGTCATTGTTCATACCCTTAAAGGGACTTCTGGGACAGCTGGCTTAACATCAATCTATCAAGCCTTATGTGCCTGGGAGATAAAACTCAAGGACGCGAATAGTTCAAATGCTTTTGAGATACTTTGTGTCGAACTGGCGCCCCAGTTACATTCAGTGACACAAGCTGAACTGTCAAAAATCCATGCTTTATTAGCAGAAAAAGACGTTGAAACACAACGCCCAACAGTTGATTATTCAATCCCAGAGCTCACCGCGATGCTCGCAGAACTGAAACAACACCTCGAAAATAACAATCTAGAAGCGGTGAATATCATCCTAAATCTACAAAATATGTTGGCTAATAATTTATTGGTTAAGCATGAATTAGCAGTGCTATATGATGCAGTAGAAATATTAGATTTCGACAATGCACTTGTTGCATTATCTTCATTATCCAACAAGTTGTAATAGCCATTTAGCCGTTACTTGGTGTAAAAGCAGATTTATCTTTGATGCCACTAGGCAAATATTAAACAAAAAGTGTTATTCCACTAATATACCATCCTGCACAAAGGGTCCATTGCTACTAAATAAGTGACTACTAAATAAGTGGCGACTAAATAAGTTGCGGCCAAATATATACCTTGGCAACTTTTAGTCAGCCCACTATCGACGTATAATGTCCGCGAACTCTTTAAACGTTAGGCATTAATGAAAAATAACATAGAGATAGTCGATCTGCTGCGTGAACGCATTCCGTCATTTGAATGTAAGCCAGGTTGTCACGATTGTTGTGGTCCAGTAACCACATCTTCAGAAGAAATGGCACGCCTCCCCTTTAAAACTAACGCCCAACATGAAGCCGCATTAAAAGAGTGGAACTGCGTATACTTAGGTCCAAATGGTTGCGAGGTTTATGAAGAGCGCCCATTGATATGTCGTGTTTTTGGCACAACACCACGTATGCCTTGCCCTGAGCACCGTCGACCGGAAGTGATGATTGACACAAAAACTGAGGCGCAGATCCATCACTATATCGCCAACACCCGCCAAGTACTGGTTTGACATTTAATCTGTAGTAAATACAGCAGTGATAGAACCTGCCAGAACAGATAATATTTATGTCTGGTAAAGCGGCATAGGAATACCAGTCAATGCATTAACAAGGCATGCCAACGACACACGAACAATGATTATGCTGGCATTTTCGTATTCACGAAAATGCCAGCATAAGACTAAATGTTAGATGAGCTTAAAACTCACCATTCGCGACAGTACCATTTGTCACTTCAATATCTTGTAAATCAGCATGTAAAAAGAAAGGACTTTCTACATCATCAAGTGTATTTTTTACATCTGGATCATCGTACTGTGCAACACAGGTGTAACCCAGACTATAATTACCCGCTACCACAAAACCAAACTCATAGCCTTGGCCTATCACTTGATTGTTTTGATCTAAAATAGCGTTAACTCTTGCAGAAGCAATAGGCGCAGCGTCTGGAGCAACGACGGCATCAATATTAAAATCAGCCATATTTTCTAATAGCGCAGTATCTTGATATAAATAAACCGCATGGCTAAATGCACTTCCGCCAGCGGCAACTTCACATTGAGTCATCATGTCAGCAGGAATACTTCCCTCAATCGCACCAACTTCAGAAATGTTATGTAACTGCACCGACGTAGGTTTTAAAGTCCAGTAGTCTTTATTGCCATGGGGGTCTTGTAATCCACTAGACAGATCAAACTCAGCAACAAAGCTATTTGTGCCTGCTGCAATCGTAAATGCCTTATTAAAAAATAGCCGTCCAGTATCGGTATCCGTTGCACCGACTCCGCCACATGAACCATTACTGTTTGTCGTTAAACCAAATAAATTATCGTCATTGGTTATGACATATGAACTGTCCGCATTCGGGGTTTCACTTCTTTGCATATAAATACACATTTGGTATTCACCAACAGGAATACTTTGCCCACTCACAAGTGTGTCAACTGCTTGCCCTTGAAATTCAAGTAAATTAACTTGTTTCAAAGCACCATCATCTGACACATCAAACGAAATACTCCCCGAGTCATTTTTTAACACAACTTGTTTAAAAGCGATCGTCACGTCTTTGGCATCACTTGGGTTATCTGATACACCTAAACTAAATACCCCCATTTGAGGAGAGTCTGTTTTATCGTCACTCCCCCCACAAGCTACCAGTAAAGTCGATATCGAGACGGCAAGTAACGTACTAAGCTTTTTCATAATAAACCTCATTAATGGTGCATTTTTTACTGTTTGTTTTACAACTGTAAAAAGTATTGATCACTAAATAAATCATGTTCGATTTTTATACAATCAAAACTCAATAACCCTGTAAGTATTCAATTCAGCAATATGGGCTGTTTACTGAGCTCTATGACAAAGCTCAGTAAATAACAAAGCTCAGTAAACAATTAAATTATTATATTTTTTTGATAAACAAAAATTAACGGCAATTTAACACCCATTTCACTTCAAAAAATATGATATTAAACGATATTTAATCAATCTCACAACCATCCCACAGTTCCATCTAGCCAGCTTGAGCAATAAGCGCTATTGTTGTCCCAAATGAACGTACACGATGGATTTTGATTGTTTACCTATAATATCAACGGTAAAGCCAGCCGCTTTTTCACTTACGCAGATCTCATTAATTGTGGTGCAACCGCGCTCGAACATAATATTGAAAACCTGCCATTACAACCTGACACCTGGCGCGCCCTGAGTTTATTGGCCACTCAAATACTGGACCCAATTGTCGACAAATTTGGCCCATTGCGTTTAACTTATGGTTTTTGTTCACCCGAGCTTGTTAGAAAAATAGCTAAAAACCGTAATCCGCATATTGCCCCAAAGCTTGATCAGCACTGCTCGCACGAGCTCAATCAAAATCAAAAAATCATCTGCGACCGCCTAGGTGCCGCCTGTGACTTTACCCTAGTAAGCAGCAACAATGGCCAACCGATTGATATGCAGCAAGTTGCACTATGGATGTGTGAAAACCTGAAATTTGATCGCCTGTACTACTACGGTAAAAACCGACCAATACACATCAGCATTGGCCCGCAAATGAATCAATTTATACAAACCATGAAAACCAATGCCGACACCGGCCACCGCGTTCCGTCTAAAAAAGGCCGTGATGAAACGGCAATCGCGGTGATCCAGCAAGTGGGTTATTAACAGCAACACGAGGCTACATGGATAAACCTCAAACAGAAATAGATGAAACGTCGCAATGGCTAAACAGTAAAGACACTATGCGGCTGCTAAAAATATCCTCTTGTCATTTAATGCATATGCGCCAAGCTGGAACAATTAAGCACAAAAAACAAGGCAACAGTTTTTGGTACTTAATCGAACAAAAGTAAACCTCGTTGAGATTTATCACCTAAACGAAATGGAAATACATTATGGATGCAGTTTTATTTAAAAAGCTTGTGACAACAATGCCGCTAGGGAAAAAATTACCCGACGCGCATTATTTACACCAGGACGGCCTCACTGAAATAGATAAACAACTCAGTGGTTTCATCATTGCGGTGAGTAATGCGTTAAAAATCCCACTCGACGATTGGCAAGTCATTAAGCTGAGTAAAGCTGAATTTAAATTATCACTCTTGTCATACCCTACGTTTTTTACCGAAGCCTACCCTGCACTTACGCAAAGCGTTACCGTTGATTTAAGTAAACTTGAACATCGCATCACCCAATACTTGTCCAGCGACAATCCACCTATTCTGCATCGCAAAGAAACCATGTTGCCAAGCTCACATGCCAGTTATGATGAGTTTCAAGCTATTACTCAAGAAGGTGAAAATGCAGGCTTGTATACCAAAAGTCGCATGATAGGCTTTAAACAATCGTGGGAAAAAATAATCCAACAACACGGCTATGAACTCGTCGACGGTCGTCTATTTAGAAGCTCTAGTTTTAGTGTGCAAACAGACAGCAGCAATATCGACAGACATAAAACGGCATTAGTTAGACACGACTTAAGCTCACCAATGAAGCATCTTGCCAAACAAAGTTATTTAAACGGTGATTACAGTGTATTTGACTATGGATGTGGTCGAGGTGACGATTTAAGAGAACTACAAGCGCACGGTTTAGAAGCATTAGGCTGGGACCCAAATTTTTGCCCAGACGCTGACAAAGTTGAATCCGACATTGTTAACATTGGTTTTGTCATTAACGTCATCGAAGATGCAATAGAAAGAACAGAAGCCATACGAGGCGCTTGGCATCTATCTAGAAAGTTATTGGTAGTGTCAGCCATGCTGGCAAACGACAGCTTTATCAGTCAATTTACGCCCTATAAAGACGGTGTCATTACCTCACGCAATACGTTTCAAAAATATTATGCCCAGGCCGAGCTAAAAGGTTATATCGAACGCACGTTAGACGAAAATGCCATCGCTGTCGCACCAGGCATTTATTATATTTTCCGTGACAAAATTGAAGAACAACGCTTTTTAGCAAAGCGGCATCAACGCCATCACCAATGGCACCAAATAACCACACCGACACCAACATCCGAAGAACAAGCCAGATTATTGTTCACTCAACACCAAACCTTGTTAACCGCTTTTTGGGACAGATGTTTAGAGCTAGGCCGCTTACCAGTAGATGACGAGTTTGCTGAATCGGCCAACATCACAATGCATTTTGGTAATGCTAAAAAAGCCTTTAAATTACTGATACAAGTGCAAGGTGAATCAGCTGAACTTGAGTTTGAACAAGCCATAGCCTTAAGACGTGAAGACTTACTGGTATACTTTGCATTGAGTCAGTTCGAACAACACAAAGGTTACAGTCGATTACCCGACGAGCAAAAACGCGACATCAAAATATTTTTTGATACTTACAAGGTCGCCATTAATGAAGCCAAAGTATTATTATTTGCCATCGCAGATACCCAACTAATTGAACAAGCTTGTATCGACGCACACGACAACAAACTGCCTGCTAGTAAACTCAATAACGGTCACTCGTTAGAGTTCCATAAAAAGTACTTAAGTTACCTGCCCGCGTTATTACGTGTCTATGTTGGCGCAGCGGTGCAACTGTATGGCGAACTGGATGAAATCGATCTGGTTAAAATTCATATCACTTCAGGTAAAGTCAGCTTTATGGGGTACGACAACTTCGACACCAGCCCACTCCCAACCTTGCGCGAACGCATTAAGGTTAAGATGTGGCAACTCGATGTCGATTTTTTTGATTATGTGGAAGTAGATAAACGGCCGGTGTTAATGGATAAGCATTGCTATATATAAATAATGTTACTCTAATCAACACAAGCCTAAACTAACTAAATATTAAGTTTCTTGGTTTATCAGAAACTCTAGTGTTTCGTTGAACAAAATATTTTTAACTAATGGTTCACTTATGTTATTCATAACCCAATTATCAATATGTCTCAGACCACCGTTACAATAGCCTTCGAAAACTCCAATTGCCTCTTTCAAATTTTCATCTTTTAAAATATCTAAAGATGCTTTACGCCCAAGTGCTATTAAATAAATATAAGCATCATGTTTTGTTGAAGCATAAGTTTCGAGTAAAATTGATCCTGTATTGGACTTTGAAGTAATTGGTTGGTATTCATCTAATTGAAAACCAACTAAAGCAGCAAATACCATGAACTCTTTAATTGTACTAAAAGCAGAATCGGGATTAGTAGAGTCTTTTGTCGAACAAAACCTTTTTTCAAGCACGTCAAAACAAGAGTCTCTTCTAACAGCAAGTTTACGCCAATCTAATGACTCAGACATTCTAATCTATCTCCTCAATTGTAACTTTATCAAACTCACTGCCGAACCTAACTACATCAAATTGACGCCCTTGAACTGTTAAGTGAGTAGGATATTGACCTTTAAACTCTTCTTCGGTTAAGACAGTATGTTGTACAAGGTTGTACTCTTTACCTATTTTTGACCTAATGCCAACATCAGTATGTGATTCAGTCCATTGAGCTTGAGAAAACATAAAAATGGATTGATCTACAGAATCAGCTATATATCTAACTAGTTCCCTACCATTATCAGGTCCTATAAAAGCAAGTATTGAGTCAGCAATAAATGGCGCAATAGTACCAGGTGTTAGAAGGTGTTTCTTACTATTGGCTCTTCCTTTTGAAAAATCTATCAATGCAACAACAAAAGAGATTGCAAGCATTGCCTGATAACCATTACCGGCAGCAACCTTATCTCCTTGGTTATCGACAATCACCCAAGTAAAACTATCAGAAGAATTACTTGAACTCTTTTTAACGGTATATCCATTAAAGGCAACATTAGAGAAAAAATCGCGCATTTTCTGGAGTAATAATAGATCTACACCAGATTTCGATAATTCAATTTCTTCATTAAAAAGAGCTATTATGTGATCAACAGCTTGAATAAATTTTCTAATTTTTGCAGCTTTAGGTTGTGTAGATGAAAAACGTGAAATTTGTTCATCAATGTATTTAATATCTAATTTTCTTTTTTTG
Organism: Shewanella sp. ALD9; assembly: GCF_002836315.1. NCBI lineage: Bacteria > Pseudomonadati > Pseudomonadota > Gammaproteobacteria > Alteromonadales > Shewanellaceae > Shewanella > Shewanella sp. ALD9. The sequence continues at coordinate 1,151,494 of NZ_PJCD01000003.1, read as the reverse complement.
ATTGTTTGCTTCAATTGTGGTATTTGGCTATTAAGCTGATCACACTGTAATTTAGCTTCTTTTTTATTCTTTTCAATTTTTTTAATATCGTCTAAATCAGAATCATTTATAATATGACTCAACTCAACGATATCATTTTTAACTTCTTCAATATTAACTTCATAACTATCTATTTTACTTAATAAATCTTGCATTTCTGCTTTTTGAGAGTAGATATTCGAAAGTTTATCTTTCAATTGTAGAGACAATGCCCAGCGTCTCTTTAATTCTGGATCAACAGCATTTTTTCCAAGTTCTTTTAGAAGAGTTGCTGCTGCACTGTCAGCGTTGATATTCGTACCACAAATACATTCGTGATTGTGTATGATTTCACTTAGTAATTGTTTATCTACGCTATAGCGCAATGATTTATTTAATTCTTCAGTATTAATACCATCAAGATCGATATTAGTTAATTTTGAACAAAATGTTTTTAAAGCCCAACCAGACGAGGATTTTAATTTAAAATCAAGTAGTTTGTTGTACTCCCTAATAAGATCATTTAACAATCTTTCTTTTTGAGCTCTTAATTTTATTTTATTTTCAATTACTGTTTGATCAAAACGAGCCAATTGAGAAATTTGATATTCGTACTCTTTCTCTACTATTTCTAGTTTTTTTTCACTATTCTCTAGAGTTACAATATCTTTTTCTAAACATGACTCAATACGCTCTTTATCTGAAACCAACTTATCAATTTCGTTATCAGAATCATACTGTCTCAATTCTTTCTGATAACCAGTTTTAATAGTTCCTAAATGCTTTATTGTAGTTTTTGCTACAGTTAAACCTAGCACTTTGTCAATAGCATCTTTGATATGTGAAAAGTCATTTTGACTACTTAGAGTCCCCGTACCTTCTCCTTGATAGAAAAAATATTGAGACATCTCTTTTGGTAGAAAAGTGTTAATCAACGTATTAGGATTATCCACCGCCCGCTCAGAATAACAACCGTCTACAATTTCAAAGACTTGAACTTTACTTGTCGGATTAACTCTAGATTGACTTCTTCTTACTTCAAGCAGGCGATTACCATGTTCTAACTGTAAATTAACACTAAACGTGTTGATTTTTTGAGTCACTGCATGTTTATTTATTAGATTTCTTGGATCTTGTAAATTATCAGTTGTCTCTTCATATAAACACCATCTAAGTGCATTTAAAAGTGCAGTTTTTCCACCATTATTTTCACCATGAATAAGAGTTACACCCTTTTTCTTTTTCACAGAAAAATCAATAACTTGCTTACCATAAAACTGTCGAAAATTATTAATTTCAAGTTTAATTAATTTCATTAACAATATCTTCCGAATTCGATTCAATAATATCTTTTATTTTCTGTAAATGGCGACTTTGTACTGTTTCACCATAATACAAATCTTTTTCAAATTGTATTATTTGCAATGCAGCTTTATGTACAGCTGATTTCTTTGAATAATTATTGTGTGCAGTTTCTGTTGCAATATCAGCCTCTATCAACAAAGCTTTAAATTCATCTAGATTTAGCTTCATTATTCAATTCCTAATTCAATGAGTTTAAGGTCAATTTCTTGTGAATTAATTGCCGTCAATTTAAAGTCGTTTATCCTTTCTAACTCAGCATTAACCAGATTTTGGCTTATTTTACTTCGACTACCAAGAGGAGGTAATACTACAAAATCGACAATTAACGCCTCATTTTTATCTTTTGACTTTCTGAGTACACGCCCCCTTCTCTGAACATATTGCCGAGGGTTTCTTGTACTAGCTAATATAAATGCACTCTTGCAAACGGGTACATCTATCCCTTCATCCAGCACCTTCATGGCAACTAGTGAGTCAACGATTTGTAATTTAAAGTTAGTCATAATTCTGTTGCGTTCAACACTAGATTCTTGTGAGGTAAATTTAGCGACCTTAAGCCCATATTCATGTAATCTATTCGTCACTCTAGTAATGTATGAGGCTTCATCTCCTTCAGATTTCCCCTCACCAACATAAATTAAAGAGTGTTCCATCGACATATTTTTTGACATCAGATAATTTATCAACGCAGGTAGCTTACCTGAACATGTTGCAAGCAATCGTGATCTCGCACCACATAAACTCGTTAACATAACTCGCTCTTCAGATAACAAAGAATTATTCCTAGCTTTTAAAATCATCTTTTGAATTTTTAAGGAATATTCTTCATATTGTTCTTGTTCGGCATCATCAAGATAAACCGTTACAATATCATAACGATAGGGAGATAAAATACCATCTCGGATTGCATCACTTAAAGAGTATTCACTGATAATCCCTTTAAAATATGTTACTAAGTTTTGCTTTGCTGTATCGGGAAAAGGTGAGCCCTCTACTTCATCGTCTTCATTTCTAAAAGGTGTTGCAGAAAGCCCTATCCGAAACTTGCAAGGGGGAAGAGACTCAAATAAACCTTGTGATCCCAAATGATGGCATTCGTCACCGATAAGCAATATTTTTTCAGGCATTACTTTACATATTTTTGACTGAAAGACATCTGAAGACAATGTTTTATTGACCACGACAATGCAAACAAAACTCAGACTAGCACTGCGAAAAAGTAATATTTTTTTATCTAATATTCGGACCCAATTATCAGAACTTTCATAACACTTAACAGGTATGATGTTAAAGAGCTGCAATTCACTAACCCACTGATTTGCTAATTCAATATATGGGACTGATATTATAACAAATGTAGGTTCACCCTGTTTATGTCTTGTCTCATAAAGCTCTACTAGTGCAGAAATAGAAGTAAATGTCTTACCTGAACCCGTAGCTAATTTAAAGAGTCCACAATAGCCAGATTTTACCCAGCTTTTTATTGCTTCTTTTTGATGATCAAACAATTCAAATGGTCGCCCTTTTACCATTAAAGGTTTTACTGGAAGTTTTGCTTCAGCATCTACTCTAATCAACTCCTGTCGAGACTTTGGAAAGCTATATGAAAAAAATGGTTTCTCCGATTTTGATGTTTTTACAGATGATTCACTACTAAATAATTCACTATATAATTGTTCTATATCAACACTAGATTTAATTTTTTTATAAGCATCTGAGTCTAATGATACGACTTTCACTCTATTTTTTTTGTTGGCCCATAGTAAATTAAAATTATCAATTTCAATTTTACCGTATTCAGCAAATCCAACGCCCCAGCTAAAGAATACTGAAATTTCTTCAGAATTGTAATCTGTCAAGGCGGCAACAGTTTCATTAGCTGAGCCACTAAAAACTACAGTCTCATCGTCTTGATAAAATATTCCTACCTTCTTGTGAAACATTCCTTTATGAGTAAAAGCAAATTTTATATCTAGCTTCTCATTAGCGACTAAATACGTTAGTAATTTTAACTTTTTATTCTCAGTTTCCGATAATAGTTGCACAAATGCTTCTGAACGAGTACTTGAAAGATTAAGCCTACCCTCCATTACTGCTTCATATTCACTATCAGATAAAGGATCGCCAATAATCAACCGCATCTTGCCATTTGATTGAACAAACTTTGAAAGCCCTTCAACTGCGGACACTAGAACCTCTGAAGAAAAGTAACCTACAGCTCTATCATATTGTTTAGCACAAGCAAACAAAGGTACATGAAAGCTATTCAAGATATCGTCTTCGTCTGAATCATACTTAGTTTTCAGATTAAGGGCTGAAAAATTCATTTAAAAAACTACTCCAGCCAACTCTTTAAATTAGTCCAAGCATTCTTTAGTAGAAGCTCCGTTCTTTCATTGATTACTTGCTTATTCCATTCGTCAGCGTAAGTGATCTCAGCATATTTAGTTTCTAGCATTAATACTGCAGCATTTTTTTGTGCTTCAATAGATACTTCACTCTCGCAAGATAAAATACTATCCAATGAATTTATTGAATCATTGCCTAGAGCTTCAAGCATGTGTTGCTTTAAGCTATACCAAGATTTTTGTGTCGTTAAAGAAATACTATTACGCGCATCGATTAAAACATTACCTAGCTTATTAAATTCGTCAAGATTAGCTATTTCAGCATCATTCCAATCACTATGTAAACCTTCACCACCGTTATAAACTTTCTTAATTCTGTCATTACTAGAAATTAAGTCCCACATAATTGGAGATATAAAATTAGATTTAGCATCAACAGTCCGTACAAAACAATTATCCTGTAACGCCATACCATGGAAACCTGCCAAAATTAGAAATTTTATACTCTTAGATTTAGTTAAAAGAGGTTGTTTAGAACAAATATCCAACCATTTATCGTAAGTTCCGTCTTTTGGTGAACCTTTGTCTTCAATTTTACTTTCTAAAGCTTGTCTAAAAAATGCCTTAATAGCATCAACACTAAATTCTTCTGTACTGAGTGAGCTATCTTTTAGCTGATATGCTTTATAGAATACTCCTGCAACATCGAAACCTTTTTCATGAAGTTTTTTATAAACATTATCTATTCCATCTGCACCACCACTCATAGCCCGCCATAGCACGCTGAATGCTGTTACAGCTTTTAGTATTTGTCCAAAGCTCGCTTCAGCTGTACCTGTTAACTCATATTTAGCATCTTGGAGTATAAACTGAACTAATAGGCTCTGGACAATCTCATGCTTCATATCTACTAAATATCGTAAACATACATTCGCAACATCCAGATCTTCTATCGCAACTAAACCTTGTGTGTTTGGAGCTCTTGCCTGCCAGTGATCAAATATAAACGCTGCAGTTTTCCCTAAATAATTTAAATAATAATCTTTATTATCTTTAGGGTTACAGCCCTCATAACTTTTTAACATTGCATCACGTTGATCTCTTAAGTTGGTAATTTTTACTTTACCTTGATAAGCACGAACAAAGCATAAAATTAATGCCTTGACTTGAGCATTTTTCCTTTCACTTGTTATGATGCTTTCAAATCGTTCTGTAATCGAAGTTAGTGTACTTATTGATTCTTCAAGTTCAATTTCCGAAATACCATCCCTACGTTTACTTCCGATGTGCTCTATCACTTTCGGCACAAATGTTTCTATTGCAGTTAATGGTTCGCCTGTAGTATTGAGAGCCTCGAACATATCGAAAGCATATGATTCATTATTAACCTCTACATAAGTAAGGCATACCCGATGTAGCAAAAACTTTGCAAATGCTGTCAGAAAAATAATTTGCTCTATTTTATTATTATTGCTGGAGGCTTTTAGAAGTTTATTATCGACAGGGAAATCTAGGCAAATATCTAAAGTTTCAATATCAACGAAATCAGAGACACTCAATTTTTCTTCAACCTCACCATCAGAGGACATAAATTGAAAACCATTCTGAATGCATTTAAGCTGCTTTCTAATTTCTTTAACATTGTTGATAACACGCTTACTTGAAAGACTTAAACTGGTAAGATCAAACTCTTTGAATGATAAGTCGCTATGTTGATTTATGACATGACGCTGATACGAAATCAGTAACTCTGATAATGGGCTTTGATATGATGCTTTTTTGTCATCTTTACCCCAACAATCCACTTGAGAGCGAATAATTTTAGGTAGATATTTGTAAACAGCATGATCGGCTTGTGTTTCAATAGAAAAATTAGATGTATCTAAGATAAGCTGAGACACAATTTCTCTTAATTCTTCTAGTGCATCTATTGAATAATTATCCTCCTCCTTATCGATTGCTTTTTTTAATACGGGTAACAATATTCTAAACTGCTCATTTAAGCACATGATAATTAATATCAATGTGGACAAGCGTTGTTGTCCATCAATAATTAATTTGATATCTGAAGGAATATGACGTTTCTGTAAAGGATAAACTGTTGAAGCCGCACTATCATCAACACAAAGAATGGAACCGAGGAAAATAATAGCATCGGAAGAGTCAAGAAGGTTTTTAAAAACACTCGCACAATCTGAGAACAAATCCTGAATGTGTTTTTCTTCCCAAGAATACGGCCTTTGATACGCTGGCATGTAAAAACCTGTGCTTTTACGTTCACAAATAACTTCAAAAACTGATTGAGGTTTAGCAGTAAAAATATCTAACGATTTTTGCATTAAAAGTCTCCGAAATTCAAAATCTTATCCAAATAACTAGTAGCTATATGTGGTATAAGAATATGAGCAATTAAAATTTCGTAGTGGCAAAAATTTCAAAGAAGACGTATGAATAGATCTAAGGTTTATCTAATAATCCTTCAACTTAAAGACGAATTCCTTTCGTAGCACTACAATAATATGTTTATATTACTAAAATGAAAATATAGATTTTATGTCTTTATTTTCATAAATTTATCTCATAATCTCTTTTGATACAACAGAAATTATTATCTAACAAAACAACTGTGCAAAAGTACAGTATTTTGAATAAAATGCTTTTTTTCATCTTTAAATAGGTCTAGAATCCCCGCTGGACAATTTCTCCAGAGGCACTAATAAGCGATGAAAGCTAAGTTTACAGGTCATGACACTTTCCCTCTGCGCTATGGATGGCTATTCAAGGCAGTTAATCATTTGAATTCAAATGGTAAATTCTCAAGTTCTGATGAAGACAGCATTCGTCAATCGATAGTTGAACTTGGTGTTGGTAAAAATATGGTTAAAGCTATTCAGTATTGGGCTGAAGCTTCTAACGTGATTCATTCTGAACGATCAAATAATTCATTTACTCATGCTGTGTCACAAAATGGCGAATATCTTTTTGGTGGTGAAAACTTAGAGGATGGAAGAGATCCTTACCTAGAACTACCTGGCTCAGTTTGGTTAGTTCATTTCTGGTTAAATTTTAATGTTGAACATTTGACGGCTTACCGTTACTTTTTTAATTTTGCAAATGTGCAACATTTTGAAAAAACAAAGCTAATCGCTGATTGTTTTGAAGATGCAAAAAAACTGGTTGATAGTGAACTAGGTAATATATCTACTATCAAGAAAGACATTGACTGCTTTTTGAATACCTATAGTAAAAAGCTCAAAGCTACTCCATCGAAAAAAAGTATCAACATAGATGAAGACCATTTTATTTCGCCTTTGTCTGAATTAAATTTGATACAAGATAACGGTGGCGGTTTTTACATTAGCAATCTATCTGAACGTCCTGAACTGCCTATCGAAATATTTACTTATGCCCTGCTTGAGTTTTTTAAAACTGAAACAGTTGATTCTAAAGTTAGCACTGTCGATTTCGACTCATTATTGAGTAAACCCTGTTCACCCGGTCGTATATTCCGGTTATCTGAATCTGGATTAGGGCAAAAACTCGATGAAGTTCAGACTTTTACAGACAAAAATATTTCGTGGGTCGATTCATTAGGATTAAGGCAAGTCAACGTTTCTGATTATGCAAAGACCAACAGCACTCTCTATTTGAATCAATATTATGGCACTAAAAATGACTGAATCACTCATAACTATCAACCAGCGTTATAAAAGCTCAACCCGTATTGATGGTGATAGCGAAGATTTACGGTCCTTTATTGACGATTTTATTCTTCATGGTACTGCCGTTAATGTGCTTGATACTGTCAGTCGCGAATACGACGCTAATGCACAAAGGGTATATACCATTACAGGGCCTTATGGTTCAGGTAAATCTACCGTCGCGTTATTTTTATCATGTTTATTATCTACTGATACTAAGTTACGCGAGTACGCTACGGCAAAGTTACAATCATCGCCTGTCCTTTTGTCTGAATTTCAGAAAAGATTTGCAATCAACATTGGCTGGCAAACTGTTAAACATGTTTGTGGTTTAGAGTCACCTGCAAACAGTATTTTACAAAGTTTGTATATTGCACTTGGTATAACGCACGATGTGAATATAATTGCAGACTTAACTGACGATGAATGTCTTTCTGAAATTAAACTGGTTCTGTCTTCAACGCAAAGTAATGATGATGGTGTATTAATTTTACTCGATGAAATGGGCAAGGCTTTAGATTATCAATCACGCGCTAATAAGGACTTACATTTATTCCAAGCATTAGCTGACGTAGTTCAACAAGCTAATCGCCCTGTATTGATGATAGGTTTCTTACATCAAGCTTTTTCTGATTACGCTAAAAATAAAGATGCTAAAACTCAGCAAGAATGGAGTAAAGTTCAGGGGCGCTATCGAGATCTTAGTTTTAATCCATCAATTGACGAATCATTAATCCTCGTTGGTGACTCGATAACACGATCAGCTGAAATTTCCGTAAAAATAGAAAGCAAGTATGCAAAGTTAGTCAATGTCGTCAGCAGTACTTTCGCTAATCAAAATCGGAATGTTGGTGCGTTAACCGATACTCTGCCACTTGACCCTATTGTCAGTTTACTTTTAGGCCCTGTTTCAAGACGCCGCTTCTCACAAAATGAGCGTAGCTTATTCGGTTTTCTTGCATCACATGAAAAGTATGGTTTTCGTGAGTTTCTAGAAGATAACTATACACAACCTCAAGATGACCTGGTTTTATACAGGCCAGAAATGTATTGGGATTACCTTCACCATAATTTGCATCACTTAATTGTTACATCGCATGATAGTAAGGCTTGGTTGGAAGGTTGTGATGCTATATATCGCGCAGAACAAAAAGCAGAAGGTAGTGAGCTACATGTTTCTATAACTAAGGTTATTTCATTACTGACGATATTTGGTTTTCATCATCAATTACATGCTAAAAAAGATTTTTTAAAAAAATACTTTGTAAATCGTGGTTATAAAAATACTGAAATAGCTAAAGCGTTAGATGATTTACAAACATGGACTGTCATTATTTACCGACAGAAACATGATGCTTTGTTTGTGTTCCAAGGTAGTGATATCGATATCAACACATTGATAAGTGAGCGTGTTGAAGCTGTTAGTCAAGGTGTTGATTGGACTAGCGTTTGTGACTTGCCGCAAAATATATTAGCGACGGCACACTATCACAAAACAGGAACAATGCGATGGGCAACAACTAAGCTCATCAATAAAGTCGAAAAATCGTTACTTGAACAACTCTGTACTGAGCCGAAAACAGGCGAAGCTTTCCTTACTTTTGTTTTATCGGTATCACCCGATGTGACAGAAAAGTTTAAAGAAATTGCATCAAACTTAAGCCATTGCGTTATCGGTGAGTATGGCGATTTTAGCATTTTACAAACAGCTGCAATTGAGCTGATAGCACTTAAACAAATCCTTAAAGATGAGCAGAAAATCACACATGACTTGATCGCCAAGAACGAGTTAGAAAACCGCATCATCTTTGCTCAACAAAATGTAGAAAAAGAACTGCAACACATCTACAAAAATGCACAGTGGACGCATTGGAATAACCCATTACCGCCCTCATCTCCTCTTACTTCATTGGCATCTGTGATAGCAGAAGAAATCTATCACAAAGCACCAATTGTAATTAATGAATTAGTTAACCGCTCTAAACCTTCTGGTAGTGCAAACAGTGCAATTCGTAAATTGATGAATGCAATGTTTGTAAATGGAGACCAAAAAGATTTAGGCTTCGATGAAAATAGCTTCCCTCCAGAGAAAGGCTTATATCTATCGTGCTTAAAGAGCAAAGGTTGGCATAATTATACTCCTGAGGGTTATTTATTCCCCAAAACATGGAGTAAAGAAACCAAAGATGCCAATCCAAAGATGCATGCACTTTGGCAAGATGGTTTTACTTTTATTAAAGAGAACTCAACCACAGCACATGTTTCCATCGCACAGTTATATGAACGTTGGATGTTGCCACCTTTTGGCTTAACAACCGGACTTTGTCGCATATATGGATTAGCGCTGTTAAAGTCACTGGAAGGCCAAATTGCTTTTTATGATTGGGATTCTACAAATCAGTTTATTTTTATTCCTGAATTAGATGAGGAACTGGTTAATAAAATCTATAAGCATCCACATGAAGCTGCGGTACGATACTTTGAAATATCAGATATTCAGAGTCATTTGTTAGAAAATTTAGCTCAAGCTACAATCGGAAATGCTAAGACTGACAGTGCTATTTTAAATATAGCAAAACACATTGTTGGAATAGTTCATAAGCTACCATCTTGGGTTAAAAAAACCAGCGGCGAGAGCTTTAGCGGCAGCCAACAAAATGGCTTAACTAAAGAAGCAAGAGACTTTAGAAACAAAGTTATTGGCGCTAGCGATCCCTTTAAGCTTATCTTAGAAGATTTACCTGCTGTATTTGGTTTTGATAAAAATGACCCCGTTTTAGAAGATCAATTGGGTTATAAGCTGAGAACGGCAATTGAAGATTTAAGTGCTCAAAATGATATTTTATATAATGGATTCAAACAAATAATCATTGATACGTTAGGTGAAGAATTTAATAACAATCTCAAAACACGTTGCGAATTTGTTGAGAGCATAGCTAAGCGACCTAATGTCAAAGAGCTTGCTAAACGAATAGGCCAATGCATTAATAACCCGAGTAAATTTGAATTTGTTATTAATCTTGCAACGGGTGCACCTGAGCGTAATTGGACCGATAAACATCTTCGTAACGGCTTAGATGAATTGCAAAACTTATGTGTTCAATTTAGACGTATTGAATCATTTGGTAATTTACAAACTAAAGGTAGTTCAAAACCTTTGGCATTCATCACTACGAATAGTGAAGGTAAGCATCAAGAATTTGGTGGTTTTATACAGTACGATTTAGAAATGGATAGCGACGTTTTGCAAGTTGTAGAAAAAATAAAGTCGTCTTTCTCTGATTTATCTAAAGAGAAACAATTGGCCGCTTTAACTAACTTGCTAACAAATTTGATGGAACAAAGTGAAAGCGGAACAGAGGTTGTTAATGACTGAAAAAGTTAAACATGTTCTAGGGTTGTCTGGCGGCAAAGACAGTAGCGCCTTAGCATTATTTGTCAAAGAAACGTATCCCGAATTAGAGGTTGAATACTTCTTTACCGATACCGGCTACGAGCTGCCAGAAACCAACGATTTTATTGATCAGCTTGAAGAAAAGCTGGGTTATATTCACCGTTTAAATGCACGATCATTGAACAATATTGAAGGTCGTGGCGAAAAAGACTTTGCTCACTTGTTAAAAGAGCATGGTAACTACCTGCCCTCACAGCGTGATCGCTGGTGTACTGTGCAAATGAAACTAAAACCATTTGAACAATGGTTAGATAGTTTTATTCGTGATGGTTATAAGATTAAAAACTACGTTGGAATTCGAGCTGACGAACCTGAAAGAACGGGATACATGACCATAGAGAAACCTATTGAGTCTGTATTTCCTTTTAGAGAGCATGGCATTGTTAGAAGTGATATTGAAAATATCCTTCAACGTAATGGGTTAGAGCTTCCTGAATATTACAAGTGGCGTTCACGTTCGGGTTGTACTTTTTGCTTCTATCAGCGAAAAATTGAATGGGTAAAGCTGATGGAAAAGCACCCTACATTATTTGAAGAAGCTAAAGCTTTTGAGAAAGGTGATGACAACAATAGCACTACTGGTGAGCGCTTTTATTGGATGGGCCAAGGTCAACCTCTTGAAACTTTAGAAGATCCAGAAGTGCAAAAACGTATCATCGAAAACCATGAGAAAAAAGTCGCTCGTTTTAATAAAAAGAAACGTAGTAACGCTTTATTAGGTGATTTTGGTGGTGTTTGTAACTTTGGTGAACTAGACGACATATACGATGAAGCCGAAGGTGGCGGAGCTTGTGTCACCTGTTATAAATAAATAAAAAAGCGACTATCTAGTTAATGCCGTTCACTTAAGGTGAGCGGCATTTTTTCTTTTTGCTACAGGATACTTATTTTTACTGACTTTTAAACATCGTGGATAATTTCTTTCTCGCTTACCTTCCAACTTAAATTGCTTCGCATTCCTTTCTATATCCAAAATCAGTTTCGGCACATTTCCTGGTGCGTATAACGGCATATTAGTCAGTTTGTTGATGATATGAGAAGAAGCATCTCTAAAACTGAGTTGATTTGGAAAGACGCTTTTAAGGGATTTTGCCATCAATATCATTTTGTATCGAATTAAATTATAGGCCAATAATAACCCCCATAACTCTTGGTGTATTAACTCAGGTAAGTTGCTTCGTAGCGTAAATCGGCTTTCTAATAAATACTGTTTCATCTCTCGATAGCCCAGTTCAATTTCCCATCGATGGGCATATAAATCCACAATTTCAGCGCTCGGATACGCCATTGGGTCAAGCATTGAACTCAGAATGCTGACTTGTTTTCCTTTCACCTGACGGGTGGTTAATCTGGCTTCTATCGTCAGTGGAAGTTCAGGGCGTTTTTTCCTTGATTGAGGCGTGGTACTCAGCCTCACCAGTTTATCGTGCTTACCTAAGCTGCGAATTTCTTCATATTGAGTGCCTTTTTTTAATGGCAGTAACCAGTGAGTATTTTCTCCTTTTGACTGCCAATCGTGTAATAAACCTAAAGAGTAAAAACCTTTATCAAACAAGGTTAAGCTATTATCAGGCACACGAGCGATAAGCTTAGCGGCTAAGTTCATTTCATTTTCAGCAACACTGTCAAAGGCACTATCTACGAGTAAATGACTGCTGAGCTCCATCATGCAAACCATGCGAACTTGCGGGTAACCCGACTCACACGCTTTGTTTGCTGTACGCGCAAACGCAGCACTGTTTTCTTTGGTTTCAGGTGTGCGCCATACCACGCCATCAACCCCAAAAAGATTCAAGCCACACCAATGTGGATGTTCAGCCCGTTGATGCCATGTGGCTGCTGAACGATGAAATATATCGCGAACCACATCACTACCTAGCTTTTTTCTCGCCTGCGTTACGGCACTTCGAGCGACATAATCAACCTCTTGTGGCAACACAATATCAAGCTTATTAATCAATTGACGGACGGATTCTGAGCGAAATAAAGACATGCCTATAACAGCCCAAACCATCGCGTCCATGGGTAATTTACGTCGCCTTAATGTCGCCACGCCATTTGAATTAAGGCAAGATTGAATAATATCGGGTTCAAGAACATCAGCGAGAGATGAAAACTCAGTTAGACGATTAATTGAGGTGCGAGCAAGGGCTTCTGAAAGTTCCATAAAAAAATCCGATAATAAAGATTATCGGATTTTCGCAGACTAGAAAGATCGGTCAACCGATCGTTAAATTTTCTCGTTTTACCGCTTAACTGATCGGCATTAACTATCTAGTCGCTTTTTTTACAGCTTTGATAAATGTATCGATTTCTTCAAATGTCACATCAAGTGGAAAACTTAGTCTAATAGTATCTTCAGCTTGTTCACGCGTTAAACCTAGTGATGTTAATACATGCGAAGCTTCGATTTCTTTTGAAGAACAAGCGGAGCCTTGAGCTAAACTAATTGTCTGATCATTTTCTCTGATCATTAACGCTACGTTGGTATTCAATAGTGTTAAGGACAAACAATGAGGTAATGCTTTAGTTCGGCCATTTATGTTAAAGCCAATCCCTTCATTAATGAGCCCTTCAATTAAGTACTCTTTTATGCGCATTTCAGAAAACGATTGGTAATATTTCGGGAATAAATCAATCGCGGTGCCATAACCAATAATCAACGGCGCAGCAATTGTTCCGCCCCTCAAACCTTGCTCTTGGCCAGCGCCATGAATAACTGGCAAAAGTTTTCTGTGGCGTAAATCTCGTATGTAGATCGCGCCAATGCCTTTAGGTCCACCGACTTTGTGTGCGGAAAATGACATGACATCTATATTAAAATCATCGACATCGATCTCTGTTTTCCCATAACTCTGGGCTGCATCTGAATGGAATATAACATTGTTTTCAGAGCATAATTTACCGATTTCACCAATCGGATTAATTGTGCCTAATTCGTTATTAACGTGCATGATTGACACTAATGCCGTTTTTTCGTTAATGGCAGCCTTAACATCATTCGGGCAAATAATGCCATCTACATTAGGTTTAATGTAAGTCACTTCAAAACCAATCGATTTAAAATAATCACATATCGCTAATACGCATTTGTGCTCAATTGTGGAGGTGATTATATGGTTTTTTCCTGCAGGGATATCACCACTTAACAGCAAGCTTTTAAAAGCGATGTTATTTGATTCCGTTGCGCCACTAGTAAACACAATTTCACTTGGATAAGCACCGATTGAATCCGCTAGTTTTTCTCTTACTTGATCAATTTCTTTTTGAACAATTGAACCCATTAAATGACTCGATGCTGAATTTGCATAAAATGTCTCAAACGCATTCATCAAAGAAATTTTAACTTCAGGCAATAGAGGATATGAGGCTGCGGTATCAAAGTAGATCATGCTAGTAATTATCGATAAAATATTTGTACAAAGATTACCACATGTTGAACTCTACGATTATGATAAATTCAATAAAATACAACAATCCATAACATAATCTTGGTGTTTTTTATTTTGAAGAACCATCACTTTCTTTGCTTAGCAAACACTTGCCCTAAAGGTTCAAAATACTCCATCATAGCTTGATTTATTCACACCCATGCCCGCAAATGACTCAATGCAGACCTTTGCCAGATTAAAGCAAGTCTTGGACAAGGCTGACTTTGTATAAACAATAAAAAAATAAGCAGCTCTGGCTGCTTATTTTAATAACGTTAGCTCTCAGATTAAAACTCTACTATTACCCTGACTTGATCACGATATAAGCCAGGGGCGGGAAATCGGTCTTCTACTAGAGTTTCAACCAAAAACTGGAAGGCTTGGTTGTTACCAATACCAACACCGGCAACGCTTGCTGCTAAGTCTGGGCCGATGAGTGTATTGCCATCGGTAGTAGTGATTTTATAACCGATATTATCGCTGTTAAATACCATGTTACGTGTACCGGTACTGAAGTTGTCTCCACCGTCGACAAAGTATTGATAGCTCAGCTGTTTGGTACAGTTAATGTCTAGCGGCAATATGGCACTGTGGGCTGCGCCTAGGTACGTCACAGCGCCTAACGACACGTCTGATGTTTGCACGCTGCAACTTGCGGTTACGGTAAGTTGTACGTTAATCACCACGGTGGCTGAGCCATTGTCACGTCCTAAGCAGATCCCCAATAAGCCAATTCCTGAGCAATAATCCCATTGCCATAGCACTGAGATGGTGTCGTTATAGGTACCCACACCTACATTCGCAGTTCCCGTAGACAGGTAAATAGGAATGGTACCATCGTCGCCAAATAGGCCCAGTAAATCCAATAGATTGAAAGAGCCAAAGCTGACTGTTTCGTTAAGGGTAAACGGGTCGGTACGTTCTGGTGCGGTATAAAGTGTATATGGTATTGCATCTCCATTAACAGTGCTCAATTGAAAATCAGCTCCCACTAACGTGGCATCAATTTCACTAAAATCCAATAAGTTAACAAAACCTGAACAGCCAAAGTCTGAGCTAAACGATGTTTCTACAATACCGGTGGAAATTGACGCTGAACTAAACGTGCCTAGGTTTTGATTACTGTTACCGCCCACAACACAGTCTGCGTAAACATGTTGGCATGTGAACACCATAACGGCTGTACAACACAGTTTGCTTATTATGTTCATACTGTTTCCCCTTTACTTTGCTGTGTAATGAAACTTGTGCGTGGTTGGTACATTAAATATCGTTGTGGTGGTGCTTGTTGTAGCTTCGAGTCATGGTGTTTTAAATGATGGATACTGGCGTAATACCGTCGCCGTTGCTTGTACCGATTCGGCGCATTAGGCATGTATACCATTGAGGCCATGCTTGTTCTCATTTTTTTAACTGCATACCTGTTGCCCTTTGCAAGCAACGCTTCGTTTATCCGATTAAGTTCCATAGCATTAATGGTTGCTTGATTAAGCCTTTTCATGCTTCCGGCCTGTTTAGCGGCTTTCGGGATAGTGGTATGAGTAACGTCGATGCTTTGAGTACCAGCGATGGCGGTATAAACAGCGACTTGTTGTTCTTTAATCCACTTGTTTGCATAAAGTCGCTTGTTTTCATAAAACCACTTGGCTGTATCTGTTACAAATTGTTGTGCTATTACGATTAAGGTATCGCTATGGATTTGGCTCATCTCTGTAATAGCGGGGTAGTCGGTTGACGCTATCGCTGGTGTTTGAGCGGTTAACGTTAACTGTGAGGCAACCTGTTGCACTGTAGCTGATATGTACTCCAGGTTTATACTGTTCTGATGTTGCTCTATAACCAATGCTTGAGTGTTAACATGAGTTCGAACGTTAACGCTAGCTTGAGTGTTAATATCCGCTTGGGTATTCACTATCACCTCATTAGCAGATGCCTCATTACTGACTGATACCTGAGTATTCACTGCATCCTCTGCACTCTGCGCTGCTTGTGTATCCAATACAGCTTGAGTATCTACGGCTACTTGAGTATCAACAGGAGCATAAAAGCTCACAGATGCCTGAGTGTTAACCATGGCTTGCATGCTTTGTGCGTCGACATGAGTTTGCTTTTCTACATGGCTTGGCGTGTTTGTATGACTTGGACGAACATCGATAGCAACCGTGTTGATGGCGTCAAGCGTTTCAGGCTTAGAGTCTGTCTGGGTTTCAGGCGATGCGACATTAGCCATACTGTCTGCATGTTGGCATACCAATGGCCCAATGATGGCTTTTTGATGATTGATTTGGGTATAACTAAACTCAACTGAGCATTGTTTATTATCCCATTGCAATACCATTTGATTTTCCGCTTGTAGTGCTTGCGGATAAACTTCACCGTGATGCGCTACAGTCTGTGGTTGCTCATCACTGTTAATTATGGCGCTGGCACCTGCAGGGATTGGGTTACCTTTGCTGTCGTTAACAATCACAGTCGCAATGAACTGTTTAGGTTCGCAGGTAATTGGGCCGATTACGGGTGTTTGCTCATCCGTTTTACGGTATTCAAACTCTGCAGAACATTGCTGATCAGCCCAGTTAAGGGTGACGATGTTTTGCGCCGTAAGCGATGATAATGACAACTGACCATTTTTACCGACAACTTGTGGTTCAAGTTGATCATTAATAATGGCTAAGGTTCCTGCGGGTACCGGTTGGCCTTGTTGATCGTTTATCATTACCAGTGCATTGGCTACTTCAGGCGCACATACCAATGGGCCAAGAACAGGAATGTCATCTTCTTGCTTGCTGTAGGCAAACTCAAGTACACACTGCTTACCGTCCCATATAAGGGTTAAGGTGTTGTTGTCTAGTAGTTTTTCAAGATATAACTCACCATCCCAGCCAACAAAGCCTCCATTTTGCTCACCATTAAGGGTCGCTAATGCACCAACAGGAATAGGCTGACCTTGCTCGTCGTTCACAATCACAATGGCCGCTTTGGTTTGATACAGTTCAAAATTGACATCTACACCATGGCTTTCTGCTGCCATCACTTGTATTTGATCGTTCACCACATTGGTGTCTAACGGTAATGATTTGGTGTTAATGCTGATATTGACAGGATTATATGATGCAAGGCCAGTAACCAATAACATACCGTCATCGTCTGACTCACCTACTTCCTGGTTTTCAATTAATACCGGCACATCTGCAATACCACCTGTTGATACCACGGCAAAAGTATCTGCTACGCGATTACCTAACAAGAAACGACTTTTAGACCAAATTAATGACCCCGATGCTTGACCCCAATGGCCACTTGAACCACCACGGTTATAGTACCCACCGGTTAATTCAACTTTGTCACCTCTCCAGCTGCCGTTAGCTGAAAAATCACCGGTGCCAACAACATTACTTACGTTACCTCTAAAACCACGGTTGCCATTGCGGGCAAATGAGGCTGAGGCAACGGTCCGGTCTTCACCTTTATTGTCACGCACATGGCTGACGCTAGCACGTGAACGAGTACCAAATGGGATCGATAAATTTAACCCAACACTAACATCGTCGCGGTCTGGATCCCAGTTAACACTCGCTGAAATAGAGGCTGTGTCGATTGATTGATTATAAAAAGCAGATACCAGGCGACGGTTGTCGTCATCGAACTTAGTGATATCAAAATAACCCACACCAACAGAAACGCCATTATCAAATGAGTATGCGGCATTAGCTTGCACTTCACGTTCGATTTGCGACACAAATTGGGTTGACCCCGTGTCACGATAACCTTGTTGCTGTTGCTTAACTTGGGCAGAAAACCCCCAGTTATTGGCTTGAAAACGATAACCAGCGAGGCCTAACCAACCGCTGTTATTTTTGTCTTGCCCATGGGCTGCCGCAAACGAAAATACCCCCAGATTACCCAGGGTAAAATCGGCACCAACACCTACGTTGTACACATCTTTGCTCAGTTCGGCATGCGAAGACACCGACATGTTGTCGGTTAAGCCGTAACGTACATCGGCAATAGCGGTGAGATCTGAGTCATAGTTAAATGAGTCAAGACCAAAACCTTGTCTTAGTACCCCTAAGTTAAGGTCGTAGTCGTACACGCCTTGCTTAAGCAGCTCTGGCGCAACATAAAATTGTAAATCTCGGCTAACCGCCTGGCCATTAATGTCAGTGGTGACAATGCTAGCACTGGCGAAACCATTCACCGTGGGTTCGCTGTCTAAAATAAAATTTCCGGGTTCTACATTGCCAGAATACATTTTGTAATTATTAACAAACACTTCAACATCTGACGGCAACACAGCACTCCCGATAAATTCAGGATATGGGTAACTTACATATTGTGGATCTAGCTCAAAACGACGCGACAGTTTAATCCCGCCCATTCTGACTTGACGAGCCCAAGGATTACCGCCACTGATCATGTCACCGACACGCCAGTAACGCATATTTTCTTCGTCGTTATATTGCCAAAAACTGTCGTAGCGGATCATCCCTTCATCAACGGTGCTGTTATCACTTCCACCGAGCTCTTTACGGTAATTTGCCGTGGTTTCGAATACGCCCAAATCGCCAAACGCACGCCATTGTTGCAGTAAATCAACGGTGGTTGTGCCAGATTGGTAATCGCGATAATACATATCGTAATTCACCAGGGCACCGCTTGAGCGCGTAATAGGAATAGAGGTTCTTTTTTTACTGTTAATCACCTGGGCAGGAAATAAATCGATGTCAGCGGTAAGATAAAGGCGTTGAGTTTCGTAGCTATAAACACACGATACGGCTTGTAAATTACAGTAGTCTACACGACCACTTAAGCCACTGGCATACTCAGCTAAAGATGAACCGCCTAGAACGTTTTCAGTGCTCCAAAAATGATTTTGGATATGATTAAACTCAATAAGTTGGTTAACCTGGACGCCATTAAGGTACACGTCTAAATATAAGGTTTCAGCAGAAACAGCGCTGGTGTAGGTGCTTGCAGCGACTAAGATAACTTTGGTTAGTTTTTTCATTGTTACCTCCCATCGTGGTTAATCTCCACATCGACACCATTGATTTCTGCGAATAGTTTCGACGAAGAGGTAAGCGCAACGGGCGACACATTAAACGCTGCCTGACTGTTGGCTTGGACATAGCCAAGTAAGCCACCGAATACAACGCTCTCTTTGTCGCTGCCGTTGGTGTAACGAACTTTAGATATTCTGGCGTGGCCGTTTGCCTGGTTCTTAAAAGCCAACTGATTGGATTGCTTGTTGTACGAATAGGTTAACGCGCGGTTCCAGATACTGGTTAATTGGTCAAAATTTTCAGTGCGCGCGACCGATAAGTCTGGGCCACCAATAAACAACGGTAAAGCATAACGAACTTGCAGTAATAACCCTTGATCAGAAGTGTTTTGCATATCTGGAATTTCATCTAAAAACACCCGATACAAACGTTCGTTGTTAATATCACTTGCGGGGCCGGTGTTAACAATTCTCACCACTTGCTGTTTGCCCGGTAAAATATTGAGTGATGACGGACTCACCACCACTTTGGGTTTATCTTGTTTACTGTTGTGTGCGTCCCACTGACGCACACGCACTTGAATTTTCATTGCGGTATTGCTGTTGTTTTGCAATTTGAGTAGTGCTGCCTTTTCACCTGGGGCAATATCAATATTCACGGGTGAAATCAATAACTCAGCGGCAGTAAGGTTGAGAGGATTCATGACTAATGCGCCGGCGAATATCATCGATGCTAAATGCTTCATTTTTGTTTCTCCTTAAAAAATAAGTACAACCTCTACGCTGTCTTGGTAGTTCCCGGTTGAGGGAGTCACTGCTTGAGGCGAAATAGCGGCGTATATCGGCAGCCATTCAAATAATCCACTGGCGTTACCGCTGACGGCATTAGTGCTGTCCCATATTTGCGCACGTCCAGGGTCTTGAAATAATTGATATGGCACGGTTTCTCCGGTCACGTTATTGAGTAGCAGGCGGTTGCTACTGTCGGTGCCGTTTAACCCGTTGCCTAGTTCAATTCTGTAACTTAAATTAGGGGAGCATCTAAAGCCGATAGAACCACTTCCGGGTGTCGATGTGGCTTGTGCTCCATATGATAAACTGCTCAGTTCACCAAAATTAATCGCACCAAACGCCGTTGCACCGCTGCCGTTGTCTAACACACAGCCTTGTTCAATCTGTATGCTAATTTCGCTAATATCTTGAGCTTGTTCAGCGATGACAATCAGCGGGGTCATACTGAGTAGTGCGATTAATGTCTTGGTCATCATTGTTCATCCTCGTTTGATGAAGAATGCGGCGTCATTTACTGAGTTAAAATGACGCCCTGCAGGTTGCTTACCACGAGATAGTCATGCGCACTGTATCTAAATAGTTACCTGCCGCCGGTGTGGTTTGTCCTGCTAATACACGACCATAAATAGTTAATGGTTGTATTGCGCCTGTTCCGGTTAAGGCTTGTGACTGTGGACCTTCACCCCAACGAACCGAACGGGCTGCATCTTGATAAAGTTCATAGTTCACAAAATCTAAACCACCGCGAGATACACGACGTTGACCGGCCTGCGGGTTTGAACCATCATCAAGCGCGACGCTGTACGCTAAGCTGGTGTTACACGTCAGCTCAATACTGCCTGCACCTGCTGCACCTGCCGATTCAGCATCAATAAACAGCTCTAAGTTGCTTTGCTCGCCAAAATCGACTGACCCAAATTTATTAATACCAGCACCGGCATCTGTAGTACCGTTTACGGCACAGCCTTCACCAATAACGAGTGATACATCAACATCACCACGTATTTCACTTGCAAATGATGGGCTCATAGCTACAGAAGAAGATAATAATGCTGCGATTGCGATATGTAGTTTTTTCATATGTCACCTCGGTGTTGTTTTAAATTAAGAGTTATTTGGAACTCGATTAAGATATTGCAGGTAGGATGCCAACTATCAACAAAAAATTAAGACATTGTTTTATAAGGCTTTAAATTGATTAATGGTTTTTGGCTGTGCTTTACTACTCTGATAGGTTTGCAAAATGCAACGCTGTATTCGCAATTTGCAAATGATGAGCAATTTGCGATGGGTTGATTGTTAAACCGCGACGAATTCATCACAGCTCTCGTCACTGCACTCATCACTGCAATATGATCAGAGGTGAGAGTTCAGATATTTGGGATGAACTAGGGTTAAGCCCATATGAAAATGGACGTTCTTTTAGATAGCATTTGCGTAATGATGTATAGAATTGTTGAGTGGTTAGGTTGATATAAGTAAAACTTAAAGGAAGGCTTAAGGGGAACTTGATGAACAATAAGTGTGGCTAACATGAAGTCATGCAATACTCATTTTAATCTGTTGCTGGCATGGAATGATTCCACAGATGACCATTATGTTAGGTTTTGTCGGATACCATTGACTGGCTTTGTCAATATGTGATCATGACTCATCTACTCATTAAATTGCTGCTGAATAAACGCAAGTTCTTCGTCAGCCAGTGGCGCGGCATTATCATCGTTAGAACAGCCTACAATATCCAAATGATCAATTTTATGTTGCACATGGCTCGGTGTTGATTCTTTAGACAAACAGGTTAATACATCGCGGCAAAACTCAAGCATATGCAGCTCCGACACCTGTAATGGCCGACATGTACAAGCTAATAATGATTGGGTATCCCCCTTTAATTGGGTGAGTAATTGATTTGATTTATCTTCATTATGCGCCGCTATAACAGTTAACGACGCTAAGTACATTTGTTGCAACGTTTGCTCATGTAATTGCGGCATAACCTATTCCCCTATAATCTGCTGTTATCGCCTTCGCCATCTGGCGCGACATAAATCCAGCTATCTTCGTTATTGATACTCGGTAAATTAACCTTAAATGGCGCGGTAAAACGCTGTAATACGTTTTGATTATCGTTAAATGGATCAACCACTTGCTCAGCACTGAGCAAATTAATATCGGCGACACAATTGAGTGTCCCTTGTTGTATGCCCAAACTTGCAAGTAAGTTTGAGACCAATGGGTTATCGATTAAATTAACGTTTAGCAGATCAAAGGCGTTGGCTAATGCAATATAGGTGACAGAGCTAATGAGATCGTTGTTTTCGTCCAATCGAGTGCCAATAGGACAACATACCTCGCCTAACGTGACATCGACATTGGGGACTAAACCGGTTAACGATAACGTACTAAAAACAGTATTGATGAGTGGTTCTATCGTTGAGCGATTTCTGTCTAACGTGTCCCCTTGCGCCTCGGTACCTGCAGGGCATTGATCGCACACTGGGTTATCAATTGTAGAACCGATATTAATGATCGATGACCCCGACTCTACCCCCACCAGGCAACTCACATCGGCTTCGGCTTGCTCTACACTAAATGACTCGCATGGCATACCTGAGACCACTTTTTGCGATAAATAGCGTGACTCAATTTGGCTTATATTCACCGGACATTGCTGCGGTGTTGAACGAAATAAATACCCAGTCACAGCATTGTTTGATCGGCCAATGGCATAATTAGGCCCGCCTTGAAGCGCATGCAAATAACTCACGGCACCGGAAGCATCAATGTTATCAACGCCTCGATTGTCTGAGGTTTCATCGCTAATTCCTTTAATACAAGGGTTACCAGTACAGTTAGGTGAATCGTAATAAACTGGTTCACGTGAGGTAAAACGGTCATCCCTTACCCCTAAAATTGCCCGGTAGTTTTTGTGTGCAGGATCGGGCGCTAATGGTGCAACGCCGCCATCAATAAACGGTACAATTGGGGTTTCGTGCTCATTTAAACTGAGCATTTTACCTAACTTAACCCCATTACTGTCAGCAACGGTGATGTCTCTGTTTTGCTGTGCCACTTGAGATTTAACCAGCGCGTTTCTTACCGCCGATATACCCACAAAACTGCCAATAATTAAAATGGTTGTGATTAATATAAGTTCAATGGTCAGTACAAAACCAGCCTGCTTCCTTAACCTGGTTGATATGTTATTTATCATGGTGGCGGCCTCTTATAATGAATCGGCTAAAACGCTCAGCAAATCCATAAACTGAATTGCGGCGGGGAAAAAAACCAACACCAGAAACATCGGAAAACACACCAATAACATCGGCAATAATACTTCTAGCGACTTTCGATTAATTTTACTGTTTACCAATTGCTGGCGTTGCTGTTGTATTGCACTGAGTTGTGATTGCAGACAATTGATTAATGGTGAGCCAATTTGCAAACCAATGTTAATAATAGCCGCCAATTTATTCAGATTTTGCACCCCGGTTCGTTTGGCTAAATCCGCAAAAGCGCGTTGTCTATCACGACCAGACTCTAATTCTAAAGACAGCAGTAATAACTCATCTGCTAATGGGTGTTCTTTGGTTAAGCCATATTTTGCCGACAGTCTAAATGCCTGGCTTAGAGGTGTTCCGGATTGTAAATAGACCACTAATAAACTGATAAAAAATTCTAATGATGCATCGATGCGCTGTTTTCTCATTTGGCGTTTTAACAGTAACCAGCCATCTAGCATGAAAAAGGCAATAACGCTGACCAGAATGTGAAGCCATACCGGCATTGTCGGCATAAATTCAAGCACCATGATAACGGCTGTAATCGCTAAGCTGATTTTAATAGACCAATACAGCAACCGGTTACGAAATACCGATAAACCTGCTTGTCTAATCAGGTTTGCTGGATAAATGTTGTCTAAAGGTAGTAAGTCACCAAAAGAAGTAATGTCTTTATCGTCGACACGAGTATTGTGGAATAAGTAAAATAACCAACAAGTTAGAACCAATAACACGCCTAAAATAAGATCGGTAAAAAGTGATGTATTCATAAGTTGGCCTTTAATACTTTACGTAACCAAAAGAAGCCAATAATTTGTAATAACAACGCAGTGCTTAAGAAGTTAGCGCCATTAGGGTGATCTAGTAATGGTGCAAACCAATGCTGCTCCTGCGACACAAACAATGGAATAAGTGCATAAGGCATAAGCCCACAAAAGAACGCCGCATAACGTGTGCCCGACATTTGGCTATTAATAAAGTGATACTGCTGAATACGTTGACGCATAAGCTTCGTTACTGCTTGTAACATGGCATTAAAGTCGCTGCCGGTTTGATGCCTTGCTACCAATGCTTGAGCAAATAATCGGGTGCCTTCGGTGTTGTAGCGATTGACTAATCGATTAACCGATTGGCTGGCGTCATAACCCGATGACAACCGCGTGACAATTTCTGTCAGCTCTGCTTTTAATGGCCCTTTGGCTAAACTGGCTGCGGTTGAAATAGCTTGTAGTGGTGACAACCCCGCTTGTAGTGATGAATGCATGGTATCCATTGCATCTACTAATTCAGTTTCTACCCGTTTTATACGCCATGTGACTAAGTCATCTAATACAAAATAACTACTGACTAATATGGCTAATGCCATGATCACCGCGATGCTTTGATGTTGAGGAAACGCCGTATGAATCGCCATATAGGCACATATTGATAGGGTTAAAATACCAATCAGCACACTAATTGGCGCTAAGTTAATGTCTAATAATCGTAACTTTTGGCGTATTCCGCTAGTTAATTTAGTTTGTGGTTCTAGCTCTTGCTGCTTAGGTTGGACATCGGCAAACCACCAAGCCCTGGCACACACAAGCATCACAGCCAATAACACCACCAATACAATCACTTCATACCAAGGCATAATCTACCTCCGAAAATAGCGAGTTAAGCTCGGTAACATCAAAGCCTTTGGCTGCAATTTGTTCGCTTAACTGGCATTGTGTTGCGCTGCAAACATGTTGGCCTACGATATGGTTATGATCTGTTTGCGGTTGTTGTTGAAACTCAAAAAGTGGTTTTACCTCCGTTATAGCTGCGGTTTGTATCACTTCACATACACTCACTACTCGACGGCTACCGTCTCTAAAACGTCTAACTTGAACAATGACTTGTATTGATGAGCTGATCATATGATCAATGGTGTCACGGCATATTGCCGCTTCTTCCATTTGGGCCAATGAGCGTAGACGGTTGATCACATCTTGTGGGTTATTGGCATGCACAGTCGTTAGGCTTCCATCGTGGCCACAGTTCATGGCTTGGAGCATATCAAATACTTCACCGCCCCTGACTTCGCCAACAATAATGCGGTCAGCGCGCATTCTTAATGCCGTTTTCACTAAGTCTCGTAATGACACTTCGCCATTACCCTCGCCGTTTGTTCCACGACTTTCCAGTGGAATAACATGCGGATGATGTAGTTGCAGCTCGCCCGTTTCTTCAATGGTGATAACGCGTTCGCTGTTAGGGATAAAGCCGGAAATCACATTAAGTAAGCTGGTTTTACCTGAGCCCGCACTACCAGCAATAACGATATTAATGCCTGCAATAACGGCTTTTTCTAGAAAGGTTAGAATGTCTTGGCTGATAAACCCACTAGACACTAATGTCTCTGCGCTAATGGTTTCATGATGAAAACGGCGTATTGATACTACAGCGCCAATAGTACATAACGGTGGTATAACCGCATGTAAACGACTGCCGTCGGCCAATCTTGCATCCACCATAGGATTATTAGCATCTAACTGGCGACCTTGCGCACTCACGATACGCTCTAGAAATCGTCTTAGGTGCGAGTCGTTATCGAACGCTTGAGTTGTTTTGCGTAATGCTCCGTGACGCTCAACCCAAATTGAAAAAGGACCATTAATTAAAATGTCGGTAACGGCTGGGTCTAACATTAATTCAGAAATTGGCCCTAGCCCTTGTAGTTCTTCGATAACTTGCTGGATAAGGAGTGCCTTATCTGAAGTATTTAATGGCTGTTGTTGTTGCCCTGGCAATAAATCGATTAGTTGCTCAAGCTGCTGCTTAAGCTGAGTGGGTTGCTTTAAATGCAATGAGTCGTCGTTGTCCATATCATCAATTAAGCTGTTATGGAGCAGTTGCTTAAGTCGACGCATTTCATCGTTGGGAATTGATGAGACGTTCAATGTTGTCGGGGAAAAAATATTATGTTCGGAATTAAACATATCTCACCTCACTGCATTGTGACTTCCATTTGTGCGGATTATTAACGTTCAATACTGACCGTTTTGCGGCTATTACCACTGTGAATAATGATGTCTCTGTGCGTTTGGGCCATTCCCAGTAACGGCTGGGTTCCGTTGGCAATATCGTAGGCGCTGTGTAATACAATAGACACAATATCGCTGGCACCAATACTGGCTAGTGGATAAACATCTCCTGGTCTAACGGCCATAACTAGCGCTAATGCGCCATTGGATGAACTGGTACTTTGGTCATTTAAACGGTCGATTGCCCCTTTACTGTTATTGGCCTTTTTGGGCGGCTTAAGTAAACCAATTAATTGCACGTTGCGAGCAACGGTTCTGACACTTTTACGTCCGCGAACTAAAATATCGAATCGGTCGCCTTGATTAAGCTTGGCAAACGGCAGGCCTGTAGGTAATTGTGAAAGTGTGAATAACACCCGGCCCTCTGGTACTGCATACGATAACGATTTAACTGTGGGTAAAATGAGTTCGTTAGCAAAAACCACATCACCTTTGCGTTTGGCTACATTAAGTACTTTGCCAAGTAACTGCTGTGGATTTTGTACACTTTGTTCTGTATCCGATTTATCTGTTTTGCTCCTTGTTAGTGTTGATAAAGTAATAGTGTCACCGGCTTTCAAATCTTGGCTTAACACTACCGCAGTGGTTGTAGATAAACGGTCTACTTGACGAATACCCAGTGCTGAAGCCAATACGCCGGAGGTGACGAATAGTGCAATGGCTATTGTCGTACTACCTGTGAATTTGCGTTTCATGATGCACCTTTGCGTTATGTTGTTAATCTAAAGATTAGGCGCCGATTGCCTCTGTGTGAGACAACCGACGTAGACTTAGATTAAATTAGTTATCTAAACTACCGTCAGCCTGAGAGGCCGAAGCAGCACCTGCACTAGGTGAATTTGAAATCAACACAGCAGATTCTGCGAAGTCGGTTGCAACAAACTGGAAGGTTGCACCATCACCAGCATTCACATCCACAGCATCGATAAAGCCTGAGCCACTGATTTCTGCCGTATTTTCAGCATTAATGATGCCGTCAAATGCGTAGCTTTGGTCTAGCGAACCAATCGCTTCTGCAACATCTTCTAGTTCTGCAGTAACCGAATCTCGCATTGTAGTAAGTCCTACTACTAAGCCTGCTGCCATGACAGTTGATAATAAAATCAACTCAGATGTCATAACAAAACCGCCTTGCTTCTTATTGTTTTTAATCATTGATTTAATAGATTTCATAATGTTTACCTCATGTTATTAACTATCATGTTCACAGCCATCAAATGTTGTATTGTGAAATTGGGTAGAGAATTAACTTGCTCTGTTACATTAAGAGGAATCTAGATACTGCTATAAATTGCCTCTGTATAAGTAATTGCGAACAACATGCCAATATAGGATATTCATAAAATAAACTTTAAACTTGTTATTTGTCATGCGCTTACATATTTTAAGTTAATTTTACATACAATGAGATTATCAACAGTATCGGATTGAAAATGGATATGAATTGCAGAGTGAATGGCAAAATGCGAAAAGTTGCAAATCTACTGTTAATCCAATTTTTGCGCAGTCCATTAATTCAATAGCGTGACTCATGAACACTGGTTCTGTGAGTGTTATTAGTACGGTTGTCAGTACGTTTGCATTCCATGCTTAACGCCTGAATCATCAATCGGATCTACATTCACCTGTCATTAGTAATTACATTGTTAGATAACTGAGGCCCTTATTGGCGGCTATTGTCGACGGCTTTAGCAGCTCCATTGGTTTGCGGTTAGTGTTGCTGCATTTCTAAATGTTTGGCTCAAGGTAATAAGTGATTAAGGCCAATGTCATCCGTTATTACCGTGTTGCTGTTGGTGCCAGGAATAACGGCTTGGGCATATTCTCTTAATGTGATTTTTTGCAGCCTATTGCGACAACTGAGGTGTTAATCAATTCCATGCTGTAATCACTTAACTGATACTGAGTTGCTGAGTATATGAATGTTGAGCTGTTGAGCTGTTGAGCTGTTGAGCTGTTGAGCTGTTGAGCTGTTGAGCTGTTGAGTAAATTTTTATAAATACTCTTACACAGAGCAAATTAATACGATATTTACTGGCTTATCGTTACCAACGACAACGTTTTGGCTTAAGCGAATCGTTAGTCAGCTCTGTATTACAGATAAGAGCATTGGCCTAAAGCAAAAAGTCCCCATTTGGGGACTTTTACAAGCTGAATAATGACATTACAGACTACTTAACTGGACTCGACACTCAGGATGGTCACTTAAATACAGCAGTCTCGACAAACTTTGTCGGTGTGCCGGCTGGTAACTCAGGGTGTCGGCGTAAAAATGGCATGCTTGCGACCAATTTGATTGTGCTTCGTGAATTAGTCCTAAGTGGTAACTGGTTCGCCATACTGGAGCGCCTAATCGGTCGGCGGTAGCAATCACGGCTTCGGCTTTTTCGTAACGACCTTCTAAATAATAACTTGCTGCTAATGTTGCATGCAGTTCTGGGTGATCCGGTTGTAACTGCACTTGTCGTTGTAATACGGTTCTTGCCAGGTTGATATTACCCTCTTGCATGGCCAGTTTACTGCGCAAAATGGCTACTTCGGATACTGGTTGTTGTTGCGATAACAACCTATCTAGCACCATTTGGCTATCAACATCACGACCGATTTGATGGTAAACAATCGCGGCTGTAAAACCAATTTGTTGGTGTTTTGGATAGGTCATTGATAATGCACCTAGGTCGTTCGACAAGCGTTCACAGTCACTAATAGCAGACTGATAACCTTGGCAATTAACACCATCGGTTTGATTTACATTGTATTGTTTTAACATCGCCGTTAACTGATCATCTGGCTGATATTCACGCTTAGTTTGGCTGGTACTACACGCACTGCTGACTAAGGCAACCACAATCACGGTACTGAGGCGGAAATGAGTTAAGGTCTTCATAATTAATGTCCTCTTTATAGTGACGAGTCAGCTAATGGAAATTGCATGCTTTGTAGCATTTCAGCTGATGTTTGGAATTGCCATAAGGCAACATCATGACGTGGCTCTCTTACCAGTGTTGGCGTCACAATAATAATTAACTCGCGGGCGGTATCGGCGTCAGACGATGACTCGGTTAACTTACCCAGCAACGGAACATCGTTAATACCCGGTACAAAGTCACGTGAATCGCTTATGTCACGGCTGACTAACCCACCGATGATTAATGGCTGTCCATCACGTAAGCGCGTACTGGTGGTCAGGTTTCTGACATTGAATGCACTAGTGGTTAATGATGACCCTGTGCTCGACGATATTTGTTGGGTTAACAAAGTGTCTGGTGTTGAAATACTAGGACTTAAATCTAAAGTGATTAAGTCGTTTTCGTCCACCATTGCTCGTACTTCAAGCTGGATACCAAACGATTTAAACTCGGTGCCACTAAATACCCCTTGGCTATTACCCCCATTGGCACTACTAATTCCATTGGGTGAAAATGACGTTGGCACTGGCACTTCACCACCGGCTCGGAATACGGCTTTTTCTCCTGCTAAGACGGTTAACGTCGGACGAGATAATGTGCGTGAGATACCGTCTTTTTCTAACAATGAAAACAGTAAATCAAATGCAATCTCACTGCCGCCCACTTGGAAGTTGTTCACCAGTGCGCCACCTAATACCTGCAATGCATTTTCGACTTGGCCTGAACCCAGTGCTTGATTAGTTGCCCCATCTAAACCGAAATTACCGTCTGTTTTGTTGTAGCCTTGAGTGATCAATGAAAAGTCAGGACGCCATTGGGTTAAACTGCGACGATTCACTTCGTACATTTGAATCGCTACACGAACCTGGGGTAAATCGCGGACTTCGATGGTCGACAATAATCTACCATTCGCCATAGACAACAACTTGGCTCTGGCAATATTTGACTTCACATTGTTACTGCTAGATTTTGCATTACCGCCTCTATTTGATGACGAATTACTGCTTACCTGTTGGCTTGAGCTGATTAACCCACCCGACTCATTGGCGATAACGGTAATGTCATTACTGCCTGCTTCTATTTTTCCAGTGATTGAATTAATACGATCTCCAGTGAAAAGGCGCGATGCTAAATTTAATACTCTAACGAGGTCAACTTGGGTTTCAACCTGACCGCCTAGTAACAAGGTGTCGGCTTGATCATCAGGCATGTCGCCTTTTTGAATACGACTTACCGTGACTGATTCACCACCTAATTGAATAATGGCCTTTTTGACTTTTTCAATCATGCTCATTGGTAATACATCAACTTGAATTAAGTTGATAATAGCGGCGTGGCCTACACTCCCCCGATTAGACTTACGCAGTTGCTGCGACGGTAGACGAATATTAGGGCTTAAGTCGGCCAAAAAATCGGTAGGTGATTTCATGACTAAACTATTGTTATCGTTGATACGGTTTTTACCTGCATCTAAGTAATGACGAGCGGCAGTTTCAGCGGCTAATTTATATTTTACCGTTGGCACTCGGCCCCTAAGTACCAGAGCTGCGCGATCAGGTGCTAATGTTAGGCGAATTTTAGGGTGAATATCACTGAGCGCTTGCCTTAACACACTCAAGTCTTCTGTGACACTGAATAGAAACGTTTCAGAGGTGTCGTCGGTATACCAAACAATAAGGCTGGTACGGCCCAC
The DNA here is from genome assembly GCF_002836315.1 of Shewanella sp. ALD9. Lineage (NCBI taxonomy): Bacteria > Pseudomonadati > Pseudomonadota > Gammaproteobacteria > Alteromonadales > Shewanellaceae > Shewanella > Shewanella sp. ALD9. Next base: position 1,120,432 of record NZ_PJCD01000003.1, on the reverse strand, counting down.
TTTTTTTGCCAGTGCTAATACTTCATTTTTATCGAGTACTTCAACTTGCATAATGGCATCTTGGCCAATGGCTACGCGTGAAATGCTTTTTTTAAACACCAAACGTGAATGAGTCCACTGGACCATTTCTCGGATCATACTGGACTGGCGGCCATCTGCTGTTTCAATAAAATCTAGCCCTTTAGTGCCAGCAAATACTGACATGCTCACTAGCAACAAACAGATTGACGTTACACAGAGAGATTGTTTCATGGTTAACCCCTTAACATTTAACGCGTCATTTAAGACAGTACAATGATTAATGCAGGAAGCTGGCCACAAAATTAAAAAATATTAGTTATTTTAAAACAGTAGGTTAGGCAGTTATTTGTCGTTATTAAATGTTCTGACTTACATTACTCTCAAATCGATTCGCATTTTGCGACGCACTTAGGGGGATGAGCCTAGCAATTTGAATGGCTTTTCAAATGGCAAAAAAAAGTTACCGATTAAGGTAACTTTTAACGGTTTAGAAAAGACTATTAACTCTCAGCCCAGCTTTTCATTTTTCGATAAATAGTTGATGCGCTAATGCCTAAATAAGCAGCTGCTAGTGGAATATTACCGTCACATTGGTCAATGGCTGCTTCAATGGTATTTTTCTCTACTATCCAAAGCTGAACAATATTATGTGGTGAAGGTTGTTGGGTATTAACGCTATTGGTTGAGGTTCTGGCCGTGATATTAGTGGTTGTTTGACTCGGCTGAATACCATGGTTATTTGTAGGGTGGCTGTTGGTATGGCTGACGATTGAATGACCAAAATTACCTGGTAACATGCCCTGCTGTACAGTCTGACCATCATAGATCACCACTATATTTTCGATCACATTTTGCAATTCACGAATATTACCAGGCCAATCGTATTGCATAAAGGTATGCTTAACGTCAGCACTAAAGTCGGTAAACTGTTTGTTATTCTCAGCCGTTTTAGACTGCAAAATATGATTTGCTAGCAATAAAATATCATCGCCACGCTCACGTAATGGCGGCAACATAACCGGGATAACATTGAGTCGATAGTACAAGTCTTCCCGAAAACGCCCTTCACCGACTTCTTCTGCCGGATTACGGTTCGTTGCACAAACGATGCGGACATCACTTTGTTGCAGATCGTTACTGCCCACTTTACAAAATGTACCCGTTTGTAAAAAACGCAATAATTTTGCTTGCAAATTTAATTGCATTTCACAAATTTCATCTAAAAATAGCGTACCACCATTGGCGACTTCGACAGCACCTTTACGATCCGTTAATGCGCCACTGAATGCACCTTTAACATGACCAAAAAACTCTGACTCAAATAGCTCTGCAGGAATAGCCGCACAGTTAATGGCAATAAATGGACCTTGCTCGCGAGCACTGGCCTGATGCAAACCAAGAGCACACACTTCTTTACCTGTACCGCTTTCACCGGTTACAAACACACTGGCTTTACTGCGTGCAGCACTTTCTAATAAGCGAAATACGGTATGCATTGATAACGATTCACCAATAAAGTTCATTCGCTCGAGCGAGGTTGCTTCTGGCTCTACAGTAATGGTTTTTATGTCTTGATTTTGTTGCTTAACAGCATTACCTACTGATGTGGTTAGGCGTTCTGAAGTAAACGGTTTTTCAATAAAGTCATAGCCACCTAAGCGCATTGCATCAACGGCAACATCGATAGAACTGTTTGAAGTGATGATAATCACTTTGGCTGAGGTGTCTTGATTATTGACGTATTTCAATACTTCTAAACCACTAATGTCGGGTAAACAAACATCTTGCACTAATACAGCAGGCATTTTTTCTTTAATCGCCACGAGTGCAGAATAACCATCGACAAAATGTTGCGTATCAAAACCGGCCTTTTTCAATTGGCTGCAATATAACGCTCCACTAGAGAGGCTGTCTTCAACTACGTATACGAGCGGTTTATTGTGTTCATTCATTACCGACCTTCCCTACTCGACTAACGAGTGAATATGCACGTTAAATACATTGAGTGTTTCAACTAAAATAGCTATTAACTGCTGAGTTTGTGGGATAAACGCTTGGCCAATTTCTATTTGATATACCAGACAGGCACTTTTCGATAAACGTTCTGCTCCATATAATGCAGCAGTGTTCTTCAGGATGTGCGTCACGTTATTAATCTCTTGGTATTGTTGTTGCTCTACTGCCGTTTGCAGATTTAAATGCAATTGAATTAATTCTTGTTCAAATAAATTAAGCAAATGTTGATAAGTTTCAAAACCTAAATCGGACAATAAATTGTCTAAGGTACTTCGCTGCATGATTGGGCATGCTGTTATTGCTGTGAGTTCTAACATTGTTCACCTCATGGTGGTTTATATAACCACTGCGTTATAAGCATAATGAGCAAAAAGCATTAAAGTCGCGTTTTGGCTTGTCTTATAGGGTAAACGCAAGAGTTACGCCAAGATAAAGGAAACAATTTTACCGTTATTATTCAGTGAATTAATTAACCTCATATTATAAACAAAGGTTACTTAATTTACAGTCGCATATTGATTCGCATTTTGCAAATCAATATGCAGCTTCAGTATCTACAAAAATAGTTTGGTCATAAACGATAAACAAAATATGTTAACTCCATAGGCTGAGGGTTTTTTCTAATGTTTGTGGTTTACCCAATAAGTAGCCTTGGACGACATCGCACCCAAGCTGACTTAAAATTTGCAGCTGGCTTTCTGTCTCGACTCCTTCAGCGACAATATGTAATCCAAGTCGTTGCGCCATGGCGATAACGGCGCTGCATAAAGTAAAATCTTCATTATTGTCTGCAATGCCACTGACAAAACTTCGGTCTATTTTTAGGCCGTCAATATTGAATTTTCGCAATAAACTTAATGAGGCGAACCCAGTCCCAAAATCGTCCAGCCACACTTGTACATCTTCTTGTTTAAAGGCATTAAACACTTTACAAATGGTTTGGGGATCGTGAATGAGTGCGGTTTCGGTTAATTCTAATTTAACGGCAGACGGCGGGATTTGGAGTTCAACAATAAGAGACATGAGCTGTTCATAAACATTAGTATGCAGCAACTGAACTGGGGATACATTCAACGATAAACAAATGTTTTGCATGCCCTGGTTACGCATGCGCTTTAAATCTAGCAATGCTTGTTGAAATATCCAACTCCCTAGCTCTAAGATTTGTCCACTTTGCTCAGCACAAGGGATAAAGTCACTGGGCGAAATAACCCCAAACGTTGGCGAGTCACATCGAACCAATGATTCAAAGCCGACAATCCGACCTGTTTGCACTGAAATAAGCGGTTGATACACCATGCTGAAACAATGTTGTTTTAATGCCTCCTCTATAACGTCGGTAAGGTCATTCCAATTTGAGTTACTTGCATCTTCATTGATCACAGTTTGTTTTTGGGGATACATATCTGACTCCAAAACGATTAATACTTATGTGGTAATTAATAGACAGCAAGAGTCGAGCCAAAAAAACGATTATTAATCAATCGATAAATCACTGATATATAAAGCAATAACTGCAATGAAATTAGTTAAGTTATTTTAGATAGCAACTTGCCATTCTGTTTGCAAAATGCAACTCAAATTACAAAGCAAACAGATGACTACTGTAGGAATTTAGACAGGGTTTGTAAGAAGTGAACTTTGTTAATCGGTTTTGAAACATAATCGTCCATACCGGCATCCATAAAGCGTTTTTTATCCCCTTCCATAGCATTGGCGGTAAAAGCAATGATGGGCGTTTTTTTGCATAAAGAGTCTGCACGAATGAGTGTAGACGCAGTAATGCCATCCATTCTTGGCATATATATATCCATTAAAATAACGTCGTACTTTAGTTTTTTGGCCGCTTCAACGGCCTCTATTCCATCATTAACAATATCAATATTACATTGCAGTTTGTCGCACATCGCTTGCATCACTAGTTGATTAGTCTTGTCATCATCGGCGAGCAATATTTTGACATTTCTATCGCGAAGGTTGAGATTGCTAATTAATGTTGCTGAGTTATATTCAACCGGTTTAGCAAGGGTAAACGGTATGCCAATAATGATTTCGGTACCGCTTTGTTCTTGGCTGTTTATCGTTAATGTCCCTTGCATTAACTTAACTAAATTATTACTGATTGCTAAGCCAAGCCCAGTACCTGAGCTGTGTTTTATTGCACTATTATCGACTTGAGTGAAGGGTTCTAAGATGTGATTCAGCATCGTTTCAGGAATACCAATACCGGTGTCGGTAATGGTAATGGTCACGATCACTTGAGTATCTGAGACCACATCGTATGTTGCGGTTAAGTTTATACTTCCCACTTTGGTGAATTTGATCGAATTTGATAATAAATTAAGTACTAATTGGCGTATGCGGCCTGGGTCACCGAGCAAACTTAACTCTTGTTCAGGTAATGATAAATTAAGCGATAAACCACTCGCCTCAGCATTGGTATTCATTAAACTGCAGGCAGATTGCAGTGTGGTCGTTAAATTAAAGGGTTCAGAGACTAAGGTTAACTTACCAGCTTCCATTTTGCTGACATCTAAAATGTCGTTCAATATTTGCAGTAGGCTATTAGATGAATCTTGCATTGTGGTTAAATAAAATTGTTGCTGCGAATTAAGCTCTTCATCGTCAACCAACACATCCAAAAGGCCAATAATACCATTTAATGGGGTTCTGACTTCGTGACTGACATTGGCTAAAAATTTTGATTTAACTACGTTAGCCGTTTCTGCTTTTTGGCGCGCTTCGATGAGTTGCAGTTCTTTGCGTTTCAACTCAGTTATATCGGTATGGAACCCAACAATACCGCCATCTCGCATTGGTCGTTCAACCATTTTAATCCAACGGCCGTCATTGAACTCAATAATCCGCTCAGGTTGCTGCTTACGTAGGTCATCTACATCTAGAAAATCAGGTTGTTTAACTAAACTGCGTACTGTGGAGTTTTTTCGTAATTCTTGATAACTAATGCCTTCGTGAACAATATCAGCCAGTTCAGGATAAAGCGAAATAAAATTTTGATTATACACCGCCACTTTTTGCTGATTATCAAAAATGATAAATCCATCAGCTAATGCTTCAATCGCATCACGAAAACGTCTTTCATTCCTAACTTGATTAACTGATAAAAGATGTAACATTTTACGTAAGTTAGCCGGTAATCGAAGCAATAAATACATCAGCATGGCCAGGCAGCCACCAGCAAAAATGTATAGCGTATAATGCCACCAAGAGTCGTTAGTTGACTCATCCGGAGTTAAATGTTCAATAATATCAGCTTGCAAAATTACATGTTGATTGTCTGTTTGTACGGCAAGGAATAGGCTCGATGCCAGTACAATCAAACTGATTGAAAAAGCCACGGCTCTGCGGGTCCATAGTGGCGATGGTTTCGTGAGTAAGCTGATTAACCTTTGAGTAAATGAGCTTTGCTTGTCGGTTGCTATTTCGGCACTGCGTTGACGGATCAGGCTTTCAATTACTTTACCAAAATCTTGCAGATGCTGTTTGTCGCTATAACTAAATTGTCTTGGTTTAGTGTCGATAATGCACAAGGTGCCAATACGATGACCACCAGCAGTTTGCAAAGGAAATCCTGCATAAAAACGAATTTTAGGGCCATCTAAAACTAAGGGGTTATCAGCAAAGCGTTGGTCTTCTAAGGTATCTTCTACAACAAATACATCACTGGAATGAATAGCATGGCCACAAAAGGACTCTGCTCTACCTGTTTCGCAAGCTTCTAAGCCTTGTTTGGATTTGAACCATTGTCTATTTTTATCAACCAAACTGACCAAACAAATTGATACATTGAAGTAGGCTTGGACAAAACGAGTCATGTGATCAAACTGCTCTTCTGGAAACGTATCCAGCAAATTCAACTCAAGTAATGCCTTAAGCCTGTTTGCTTCATCAATTGTCGGCTGTGGTTGATCCATATTAGGTCCCTAGAATTATCAAACATCAATAACACTCTATATTACTATCAGTGCTATCGCTATATAGAGTTGATTTGTATGAACAAATCATTGAGGCAACCGTTATAAGCCATTTAATTGATCTAAGGTATATTGGAGTTTATCTAACTTACTCCGCTTAACACTATTGGTTGAATTCAAATAGCGTTGGAGTAACTCATACAAGCTGTCTCGATTGATGGGTTTTGCTAGATAATCATTCATTCCTGCTTGAATAAAACGCTTTTTATCACCATGAATAGCATTAGCCGTCACGGCTATAATCGGTGTTTGACTGAATATCTCTCGACCAGAACGAATTTTTTCTGTCGCGGTAATGCCATCCATAACAGGCATTTGAATATCCATAAGGATTAAGTCGGTTTTGTGTTCAGCTAAGTAGTTCAATGCTGCTTGGCCATTTTCAGCACAATGAACCTCACAACCCACTTGAACCAGTATTTGACTTAACACTGCCTGATTGTTGATGTTATCTTCAACGATTAATACATGCTTATCAGTAAACTGCAGTGCCAGTGATGCTGGAAACCCACTCTCGCATGAATGAGTTAACTCTAGGTTAACCAAAGGATCATCTAATAACTCTAATGCCCAACTCAAATGTGATAATTTAAATGGGCCATTAAGCTGAATTTCGTTTTGATTGTTATACACAAAACTACTCTCTTGGCCGAGTAAGTCTATTGAAAGAAAACACACTTTGGTTGATTTAAGGTTATTGATGGCTTGCAAATAATCACGACAAGACTGCAATTGATTTGGGTCTGTTAACACAATAATATCGACATTATCTGCTAGCTGTTGGGGTAAATCAGTCGGGTTGTTAAACGCACTATAAGTGAGACTGTAATGCTGCAACATATTGTAAACGGCTGGATTTAAGCTGTTATTTTGACCGACAACCCAACAATGTGAATATTTATTATTATTAATAATTTTGGCGGTTGAATCACAAATTTTAGGCTCAAGCTTCAGCGGAATTTCAACAATAAAACGACTACCTACCCCGAGAGTCGATTCAACACAAATATCACCGCCCATCGCTTCACAAATCTGACGACAAATTGCCAGCCCTAAGCCACTACCACCATAAACACGAGTTGATGAGGTGTCTGATTGCATAAACGCTTCGAACATCTGTTCAATTTTATCCGCCTCAATACCAATCCCCGTATCTTGAACGGTTATCTGTAAGGTGAGTTGGTCATCATTATTCATGTAATTAACCGATACCACGACCTCCCCTTGGGGGGTAAACTTAACGGCATTGGCCAATAAATTAATTAATATTTGCCTGATACGGGCTTTATCACCAATGATAGCTAGCGGCACTGTTGGCATAATATTTAAGATAACTGATAAGCCTTTTTCTAAAGCTGGGCCAGATACGATATCAATCGCTTCTTCAAGGCAACGATCAAGCTTAAAAGGTTCATTAACAATATTTATTTTACCGGCTTCAAAACGAGAATAGGTCAGGACATCATCTAAGATACTCAATAATGCATCACTACTGGTTCTTATCATGTCTGTAAAGCGTGTTTGCTCACGGGTTAAGCCGCTTTCGAGCAGGATATCAGCAGAACCAATCACTGCGTTCAGTGGTGTACGAATTTCATGGCTTATATTGGCCATAAAACGACTTTTAGCTTCGGATAATTGCTCTGCTTGATATTTAGCTTCTTGTAAAACTTTTAACGCTGCCCTGTTTTCGCTAATGTCGGTTTGTACCGCAATAAAGTGGCTTATGTTGCCAGTGCTATCAACCACCGGACTGGTATTAATGTTGACCCAATAAGGTTCGCCATGACAATTGTAATTAATAATGTCGGTTTGAAAGCTTTTACCTTGGCGTAACGCCTCTGACATTAAGATTATTGTTTGAGGATTGCTGTCTTTACCTTGCAATAAATGACCCGGTTTTTTACCCATAATATTTTTTAAGATATAACCGGTGCTTTCTTCAAAACTTTTATTCACCCACTCAATGAATCCCTCGCGATTGGTTATCACCACTAAATTTTTGGTATGGCTGGCCACTAACGATAAACGCTTAACATAGTTTTGTTGATGAAGTAGTTGTGCTTGTATATCTTTATGTTGCTGAATTTCAAACAGCGAACCGATGTAACCACCGTCACCGTCTTGCACTAACTTTAATTCAAACCAGTGATGCTGACCGTTTAATAACTTAAGTTGAACTTCAATAATGGTTGGGACATTGTTACGGCTGTAGGCTAATTTATGTAGACACACTTCAAGTAATGCCAGTTGCGTTGACGAACTGATTAACGAACACAAATTCATTTTATCTAACGACTCACGATCATAACCTAATCGCTTTTTCCATGCGGGATTGGTATACGTTAATTCAAGTTGGTCATTACATTCAAAAATGCATTCATCTAAAAGTTCGAGTAATTTAGTTTGACGTTTTTGTGCATGAGAGAGTTTTTCAACAAGTGCATATTGAATTTGAACTTGTTGCTCATCCCTGGATTCATCAGCCATGATTAGCCGCCTTTATTGGTTAGCTTAAGTCGTTCGAATGACACTACTTGGGTATATGGTGGCAACACATCTTCGCTATAAACTGACTGCACAGACGGCTTATTAACGACAATGTATAATCAATTCCTACGTTGTCGTATCAGAGTGAATGTATTTTATATAACAAAGCTTTTATTGCAGCTGCCATTGAACTAAAAACTTTTCTAATGCCAATTTAGTGACTGGTTTTTCTAAATAATGGGTAATACCTTTACTGAACAGGTGCTGGATTTCATCGGGCTCAGTGAGCCCGGTTAACGCCACTTTAGGGGTTAACCGATTCATTGCGTCATCGTTAACCAGTCTTTGTGCCACATCGCTGCCATACAACCCTGGCATACGTTCATCGAGCAGAATTAAATCAAATGTTTGTTGCTGTGCTAGCGCTAACGCTGAATTGCCATCATTCGCCGACACCACTTTACAGCCGAGCTTTTCAAGCATGGCTTGGGTAGCAACTTGACTAGGAATACTGTCGTCGGCAACGAGTATAGATAATGGCTCTGGTGAAGCTTGCTTGTTAATCATGTTAATAATATCCGTATCATAAAATGGCCAAAACAAAGTTGAGGTTGGGCTAACATCGGTATCTGGAGCATTGACAATGTTACATAATGTCAGCTTGATAACGTCATTGTTATTATCAATATCATTGGTGGTTTTAGACTCCTCGTCAATTAAATCTACACTCAACGCAGACTTCATTTTCAAATGAGTAAAATTAACCAACGAAAATTTAATATACGGCGCTAAGACAGCATTAATCTTGTTCGATCCACTCCGTAATTCGATGAATTGATGAGGAATCGACACTGGCTGAGAAAAAAAGGCTTTCTCTGGTGTGGTGCAGATAGCGGCAATGTCGGTGTTTGTATCAGCATAAATGGCAAGCTCTAAATGCTTACTTTTAGCTGCAACGATCAGCACAATTTTTTCATCCGCGACTTGTAGCACTTGTTTTATCAGTTCACTCAATTGCTGATGCATTAACGTCGGATCGGACTGATATACCGCACTGTAATAGCCTGTTTTATTGATTAAACAAGGTTGAATAGTTTTTCCATGCTCGGCTAATTCTTTAGCGAGCACACATTGAATGAATTCAAGTAATTCAATTTTAATACTCATAACGAACTGCCTCTTTGCTCTCTACCGACAACGAAGAAGCAGCAATTTGTACGCCATTCATACAGAGGCAATCTAACACATTGTTATTAGACAACAATTTCTAACATCAACCAACATTGGAGAGTCTATGGGTATTTGGTTTGCATGTTGAGACGCAATTTGAGTTGCATTATGCAAATCAAATTGCAAAGCGGGCATTATCCACCAAAGCAAAAGAGATAAAATAAGGGACACAAATGGCAATATCTGTCCCAGAATACTCAACAATGCTAGCAAATGACGTTAGCTAGGTGAAAACAAGTCTTGGCCGAGACTGATTTTCTATAGATAAACATTAAAGCAAAGACCGCATTAATCGGCCTTTGTTTGTAACATTGGAAATGACACCATTCTCAAACTAACTCATACAAGCTACTAACTTACATCGTTACCCCATAGAGAATGGTGCCTACTGTTAACCATTCTGCTTATCAAACGCTAGCCCTAAAGGTTCAAAATATTCCATCATGGCTTGATATATTTCACGGCAGTGTTGTGCGTCGGGATAAGCGCCATGCTTAGCAAGTGACGAGTCGATAGTACTGTTAACCAGGTAAGGATTGGATATATTGGCATAATCTTGTGAATACATTTCAATGCAAGATTCGAAGGCGCGCGCCATCATTTCGGTCGGTTTAGCAAAGTAATGGCAGCGTTGCTGTTTATCGAGTGCGATGGAGCGACGCACATAGTCGTGTGGCTCTTGACCGTTGGCGCTCAGCAAGGTCACTTTAAATAAGCTAGAGAGTTTCTTATTCAACGGGTGAGCGATTATGGATTTATCGGCCAGCCAATTGTCGCTGGCACAAGCAAATAAATTGGCACGACTTAAGTTAGCCCGAGTTGTAGTGGTAGTTTGCTCTGATAATACAAGCGACGACAAATACGGGTCTAATATACTGTCGTCGATAAACATTTTGTCGGCGATATAGTGATCGAATGCATGCCAAAATTCATGAGCTAACGACCCTGCTCCGGCATTTTTGGCTAATGCCAGTTCCCGGTATGCTGGCGAATAATGAGCTTGCACACCTTTTTGGCCGCCATGGCCAAAGGCAAAGCGTAAGCTACCGCGTAAACCAATCAACTCTGGCGGTACTGCTAATATGTTGGCTAAGTCGGCTAGTGAGTCAAATATCAAATTAGCCGCAAGTGCCGACTCCTCACGGTTAACCCATTTTCCAACACGGATATGCTGCAAACCAAAAGTGTGTTTAATGTCGAGAAAACTGACCGAATCGCCATTTCGATAGTCGGGCCCGATACGTTCAAAATGACGTTGATGATTTAATAATGAATGATGTGAAGCCAAACATACCTCTATTGTCACTAAAGCGATTGCCAAAAATGTTTACACAAAAACGAATGCTGAACCTAGTGGTTAATTATGCCATGTTTAACGCCATAAACCGCCCTATAAAAATAAAGTGATAGTAAAAAACACCGCTAACGTAGGCTAATGCCACCAGCACACCACTAGAATAACTATTCGTGATTATGCAAAAATAAAAGTATCACCCTCGGTAAAATTTTAACCTTCATTCATTTTAATGCATATTTACTCAAAATAAGTCTGCGCAGGTTACATAAAAGTGACCTATAAAACACCGAGCGTATTTTACTCTGCCATTAAGTGTCTATTACGATACTCACTAAGTGACCTATTACGTCCACCAGCATTTTATGGATCGTCTAGATTACGATTCTGTATTATGCATCTACATTACGGCTATTGATTACGGCTCTTCATCACGACCCTTTATTGCTTCTCTTCAATACGACTCATCATTACTTCCCTTTATTACAAGATGCGCCTAAAGCGTAAACAACAGTATTGGGGGTCAGTTAAGTATCACTAATTGGATTCCTATTTAAGCTTGTTAGCAGTACGATGGTTTACGATTGATTTTTCATGGAGGATTTATGATTTATACCACGACTGAAACCATTCCTGGTCGGGACATTATCGAGATTGTCGGCGTTGTAACCGGTAATGTGGTTCAATCTAAACATATTGGTCGAGACATTATGGCCGGCTTAAAAAGCATTGTTGGTGGCGAAATCCGCGGTTACACCGAAATGTTATCTGATGCCAGAGATGTCGCAGTTGAGCGTTTAGTTGCCAGTGCGGCACAAAAAGGGGCTGATGCGATTGTGGGGATCCGCTTTACGACAAGTGCCATTATGGATGGCTCGTCTGAAATTATGGCTTTTGGTACTGCGGTTAAATTAGGGCCAAGCAGATAAATACGCCTGAAACTAAACGGCTATTAATAGTATTTGCGTACAACAAATGCTTAAGTCGATTTTTATATCCTTGATGTTAGCCGAGTTTATTGCCGAAATGCTTCTAATGACCAAACATAACTAATATGACCAAACACAACTAGTATGACCAAACATAACGAATAGGTGATTTTATGATTAAAAATATTTCTTTAGCCGTTGCCATGTTGATAACGTCTACTCATGCCTTTGCGGTAGAAAGCCTTATCACTGTTGAAAGCCATTACTCGGCCAAAGAAACGGCAGATAGGTTTGAGTCGATCATAAAAGACAAAGGTTTTACGGTTTTTTCCAAGATTGATCATCAAAAAAATGCCGCCGGTGTGAACTTAACTCTGAGACCAACTGAAGTGATTATTTTCGGTAACCCTAACATCGGTACTCAATTAATGCAGTGTAACCAACTTGTCGCGATTGACTTGCCACAAAAGGTATTGATTAGCGAGGATGCTGATAACAAGGTTTGGCTGTCGTATAACAATCCGGAGTACATTAAACAGCGTCATAGTATTGCAGGCTGCGATAAGGTTATTAATAAAATCTCTGGTGTCCTCAATACATTAAGCATTGCTGCAACGTCTAAGTAGTTATTTCGCAGCTAGTCGTTTGAGTTAGTCGTTTGGCCTAGTCGTTTGAGCAAGGCTATTGGCGCGAACATTTTGAACGAGTAGATTGAACGAATATATTGAGTGATCATTTATAGCCACCAGCTTATTAATTCGGAGCGAGTATACGAGGAATAAGCAAAGCATGACGATGATCACTCAGCCATTGTGTGTTATCGAATGACGATTCTTATCGCAACACAGAGTAAACAAATCGAATCACATCAGCAGTGACACAACTACAAGATGATATTTATCAATATTTTACATCTATATTTTACATCTATCTTTTTCACAAGAATTTACACAAGAATTTACACAAGAATTTTTCAATAGAATTTATCAGAAAAGTTATATAAAACAATCGATTTAGAGGTTTTTAATGAATAGTGAAGTGGTATTAATCACCGGTGCGAATAGAGGTATTGGTTTAGCGTTAACAGAGCAATATCTTGTCAACGGTTGCAGCGTCATAGCAACCTGTAGAGATGGCGCAACAGCGACTGAGCTTTTGTCGTTGAAGGCTCAGTTTGCTGACAAATTATTGATTGAGTCAATGGATATAACGAGCTCTGAATCAATTCAGCGCTTAGCGAATAATCTCAGTCAGCTAAATATTAGTCTCGATTTAATTGTTAATAATGCGGGCTTTTTAGATCGAGATAATCACAGTATTCATGCTATTGATTATGCTGACGCTGAAATGTGTTTTAAAGTAAATGCGCTCGGGCCATTATTTTTAACACACTGCTTATTAGAACTATTGAATAAAAATCGTTTATGCAAAATAGCGATTATCTCTTCTTCTAAGGGATCACTATCACAAGTACAAGGTGTCGACTGGTATGGTTACCGAATGTCTAAAGCCGCAGCCAATATGTTAACTGTGAATTTATCGACTGAACTGGTTAATGATAACGTCGCGGTGGTATCTGTTCATCCTGGTTGGGTGCAAACGGATATGGGCGGCAGCTCTGCAAAGGTAAAGGTTAATGATTCCGCCCTTGGGATTATAAAAGTGATCAACAATTTATCGATTCACAATACCGGTCAGTTTTATGATGTTAACGGTGAGCAACTGCCGTTCTAATCAGCGCATCAATCCGTACAACAAACTACCGACCGCTTTATTGGTAATTCATTGGTCAGATTTGGGCTACTGTTAGTGCGTAAAGATGGTGAATATGATGTTTTTTTATTAAGCAATTAGCCAACAAATTGACCGATATACTATTAAATACTCGATAATGTGTAATGATGTTTGTGCGTGGCTTGCCTTAAAGATTGAAATGGGTAAGATGTTGTTTTAATGTCTTTATCGTTGATATTATTATGATGTCTGAGTGTTAACCCACACAGTATGGCAACATCGATTAAGTCGACAGTTAATCAAATTAAAATTGATACAATTAAGATGAGTTTTATCTTTTCCTGCCGCATAGCGGCTAAGCTCAACAAACACTTAATGTTGATTTGCAACGCGCTGCATTGGTAATGTTTTTAGTCATTACCATGCAAGGTAGAATCCTAAGTTGCGTTACGGCATAGCTTAAGCGAGCGTTATATTAATTGAGGTTGCTACAATGGAAACAAAGCCAATAATTTATGACAGATTTACTTGTAATAAATGTTTTGATAAAAGCAGCCTTGATTTTGATTTCACCATGGCTTTTCAGCCAATTATTAACTGTAAGACCAATAGCATATTTGGCTATGAAGCATTGGTACGTGGTTTACAGAATGAATCGGCCTTTTCGATCATTTCTCAAGTTAATGATGATAATCGTTACCTCTTTGATCAACTTTGCCGCGTTAAAGCCATCGCACTGGCGGCGAAACTAAAGCTAGATTCAATGCTTAGCATTAACTTTCTCCCAAATGCCATTTATAAACCTGAGCGCTGTATTCGCACAACCTTAGAAGCCGCTAAAGAGTATAACTTCCCAACCAACAGAATCATGTTTGAATTTACAGAAAATGAGAACATTAGTGATACTGCATTTGTTAAGAGTATCGTTGAGTATTATAAGCAATCAGGATTTATCACCGCACTAGACGATTTTGGTTCTGGCTATGCCGGTTTGGGACTGTTGGCTGATTTTCAAACCAACATTATCAAATTTGATATGAAGCTTGTTCGTAATATCGACCAAGATAAAACCCGACAAGCTATTATAAAAAACTGCTTAAACTTGTTTGCTGAACTTAACATTACCTCTTTGGCTGAAGGCGTAGAGACAATAGAAGAAATGCAATGGTTACGCGATTGTGGCATTGAGCTGATGCAGGGTTATTTATTTGCTAAACCTGGTTTTGAATCCCTACCGCTAGTTGATTTTGACGAGATATACCGCAGCGAAAGTCAGATTAAGACTCAACCTACTCTGAGCTTAAATGACGGTGCGGGTATATAAGCTTAAGGTCGAGACTCATCATTACCTCAATGCACATTATTATTTATGCCATTGAGTGTATTCCACACGAGTATGGCGCAAGTGTTCAAAGGCAATAGGGTTAGATGTTTCGTGCATAGGTTGAATGGCTTGTGGTATTTCTTAGTTAACAGTCTGTGACATGACCGGCATCGAAATAGCGGTAAAGATTATCGCAACTATGGTTAATCTTATTTTCATGCTGCTGCCCAATATTTATTGAGCCTAAATATTTCTACACTGCGTCATTAATGCGCCTATGCTATAGGCGTAATACTCTTTGCAACAACAAAAACGCACTATCACCATGGTTTAATGGTTAAAAAGCAGTTCGTACATCTGTGCCTAAGCTAAAATTTAGACGATAAAGCGTGGCTCTTTTTTGCAAAAATCAGAGAGATCACAGACCGTTTTCATTTGTATTTGAGGGGCACATTGTCAACTTTCAGTTTGCTTTGCATGATAATGTTTATTGTCACCATGATAACCTGCAAATAATTTGTTAATTATGTTCAAAAAATTTTGGACGTTAATTGTTAAACCCTCCATTGATAACGTTTTATTATTAAAAGGATAACTTTTAATAATTTATTGTTTAGCCTTGTTCACTGTATATTACGTCTATCGAACATCATTCATCATTCATACGCACGCCTTATAGTGTAATTTATCCGATTGTTTATGCGATTGTTTATTCGGTTGTTTATTCGTTTGTTTATTCGGGAATGGGCACGTTCGCTGATGCGTTTAAAAGATGTCGCTTAAAGAGAGAGTTATGAAATTTTTACACACTATGTTGAGAGTCATTGACCTAGAAAAATCAATTGAGTTTTATACCCATGTGCTAGGCATGAAAGTGCTAGAAAGAACCGAAAACAAAGACTATCGCTACACCTTAGTTTTTGTGGGTTATGGCACTCAAGCAGACAGCACCACGATTGAATTAACCTATAACTGGGACACCAATGAGTATGACCATGGTAATGCTTTTGGTCATATTGCGCTGGGTGTAGAGGATATTTATAGTGCCTGTAATGACATTAAAGCACGCGGTGGCAACGTCACCCGTGAACCAGGACCGGTAAAAGGTGGTTCAACCCACATCGCCTTTATCGTCGATCCTGATGGATACCAAATTGAGCTCATCCAAATTAGCAAGTAAAGAGGAATACAGAATGAACAATGCACTATTTCAACCAATACAGCTCGGTAAACTCTCTTTAAACAATCGTATTGTGATGCCACCAATGACACGCTCACGCTCAACCCAACCGGGTAATGTGGCTAATGAGATGATGGCTGAATATTATGCTCAGCGAGCATCCGCGGGTCTTATTATTACAGAAGGCACCCAAATATCAGTCATGGGCCAAGGCTACGCATGGACGCCAGGTATTTATTCTGCAGAACAAATTGCCGGGTGGCAGAAAGTCACCAAAGCGGTTCATGCACAAAATGGCACTATCTTCGCTCAGCTTTGGCACGTTGGTCGAGTGTCTCACCCTGATAATATCGGTGGTCAGCAACCTATTTCGTCTTCTGCACTAAAAGCCCAAAATGTAAAAGTGTTTGTGGATAATGGTACCGACGAACCCGGTTTTGTTGACGTGGTAGTGGCTCGTGAAATGTCTAAAGCTGACATTGAACATGTGATTGGCGAATATCGTCAAGCAGCGTTAAATGCGATTGAAGCCGGTTTTGATGGCGTAGAACTGCATGCTGCTAACGGTTATTTAATTAACCAGTTTATCGATTCTGAAGCGAATAATCGTATCGACGAATATGGTGGTAGTATCGAAAACCGCCTGCGCTTCCTGGGTGAAGTGGTTGGTGCAATGACCCAGGCCATTGGCGCTGATCGTGTTGGTGTTCGTCTTGCGCCATTCACATCGCTAAATGGTACTGTTGATGCAACGCCGATAGACACCTACATTGCCGCGGCAGCATTACTTAATAGCCTCAATGTGGTCTATATCCATGTGGCTGAAGTTGATTGGGATGATGCCCCAGAGACACCAACAGTATTTAAAGATACGGTTCGCGACGTTTATAAAGGTGTGCTTATTTATGCGGGACGTTACAACGGCGAAAATGGATCTCAGGCCATTGATGCTGGTGTAGCGGATATGATTGGTTTTGGCCGACCATTTGTCTCCAATCCAGATCTGGTAAACCGTATTAAGCATAACTATCCATTAGCCTCTCACAACCCAGAGACATTATTTGGTGGTGGTGAACGCGGATATACTGATTACCCCGAATACAGCCCAAGCTAATAGTAATCACACTGTTGAGTTGAGTTAATATGTGAGCGATTCTGACGTAAGGTAGGATCGCTTTATACGTATACATCATCTATTTATCACGACATATCTTTTGGTTTTCTCGTATCATTGCGACTTGCCAAGAGCCTTGCCCCTTTTCCCATCCCTCAGCTGGAACAAACGGTTTGATGAAACAAGAAGCGTTGCGCGGCAAAATATCCTTATTACTGGCCACAATGCTTGCGGCTGTGGGATGGATAGCCTCCAAACTTGTTATTTTAGAGATGCCTGGAGAGGTGTTTATTGCTGCTCGCTTCTTAATCGCGAGTCTGATTTTATTGCCATTTTGTTATCAGCAGATTTTTGTTCTACGCCTGAAACAAATTGCCGCGCTTGGTGGCGTTGGCATGGTATTAGCCGCTTCGATTGAAGTATGGGTTCACGCGATTACCATCTCTAATACTTTGTCTGAAGGTGCTTTTATCATGAGCCTGGCGATGATTATAGCCCCGTTTATTTCTTGGCTATTATTCAAAGTAAGACCTAACCGCATGTTTTGGATATCACTGCCTATTACTTGTATAGGCATTATGTTATTGACCATCACAACTGGCTGGGAAGTTGATAACAGCCAGTGGTTTTTCTTATTATCATCGGCACTGCTGTCATTGCATTTTGTATTGAATAAGCGGGTCTTGACCAATATAAAACCGTTAACATCCATCTGCGTACAATTATTCATGGTGGGCATTGTGGGTTGCGTGATTATGGCTGCGGTTTCACCTGAACGTTTTGAGATAAATGGTCATGTGCTATTTTGGTTTGCGGTATCAACGGTTATCGCAACCAGTGTGCGTTATTTACTTCAAACTGTCGGTCAATTTAGCGTTAAAATTGAAACCGCTTCGCTGATCATGATTTTAGAACCCATTTGGACATTAATATTGTCTATCAGCTTTCTTGATGAGGTAGTTGAAATGCAAAAGCTTATTGGTGGCGGGGTTATTTTATTGTCACTGTTTATTTACATCAAATATTCTAAAAAATAGTGCGTAAAAAGCCTTATTTATGACATCTATAACATCACAACATCTACAACATCTACAACATCTACAACATCTGCAACGCTGAGTATATCAATGTTGTAATAACCTATTTTTCGGTTTATTAACCACGGCGTTGTATTCGCTACGCAAATGCATAGGGTTGGAGGTACACAACGCCTTATACACTGAGGTGTAACTCAATTGCTGAGACTAAGCTGAGATGAGTCTATAAACGCTACTGAAAGGTCATGATGACGAGTAATAGACACATGCAAAGACTTTGTATTGATGTGATTGATGCTAAAACACAGTGAAGTTAATGATTAATCCCAGTGTTGAACTGAGATTAATCATGCCGTGCGGACTAAACATGTAGAGCGATAGAGAGCGATTTCAGATGAATTAGCTAAAGTTTTCGTGGTAAGCAATCATAAAGTCTTCTCTTATTAACTGCTCTAAATGTATGGCGCGTTCGGTGGGGCAAAAAATCATGATATGCACATTTTGCTCGCCGTTGATGCCGCTGGTGATATGAATATGCGGTTCGCTGCCAGGTAAATCGACACCAGCATGTTTTTCTATCACACCGTTGTAACGCTTAGCCACTTCGATAAAGTCTTCACAGTGCTGTTCTATTTGACGGGTTAACCCAGGAAACAGTGTATAGAGATTAACAAACTGGACCACGGTAATGGTTATGTTGTGGTAAACATAACGTTTCATAAAGTTGAGGTTTTTCACCGCATAGGTAAAAAACATACTGTTAGGTAATGTCGCGGTTTTACCGGTGTAATGATATTGACCTTGATCAAGGTCGATCTCTTGGATAACGGTGGCCATTAAGTTATGTTCAATCACTTCGCCATATATTTTCCCTACTTCAATCCAATCACCAATCACAAATGAACGTGAACTCGCGCGTTGTATTGAGCCGGTAAAGCAAAGAATAATTTCTTTTGATGCTATCACTATGGCAATGGCAATGGCGGTAACAGACAGTGCAAACTTGCTAACTTCGGATTGCCAAAGCATGAACAAAATAACCAGTATTAAAATGAAGGTGCCATTTTTAGTGCGTGACATCCATTTGCGTTGCACATCAGAAAGAAAAGCGACGTCGCCACGAATACTTGAAATGATAAAACGTTTTATCACTGAGATAAGCATTATTATTAACACCGTTAATAATAATTTGTGTTCGAGAAAAAAATCGACGATCAAAGCTATATTATCTATCAAACTTGTTACCTACGTTGTTTTTGTTTCCACACTCATGGTGCTGAATTACGGACATTCCGGCCGTCACTCTATTGGCAATAGCAGCAGAAGACAAGGTAATTAGGCCATAACAGTATGAGGTCTAACCTGGTGCAGCAGTAAACACTTAGTCAACTTCGGTAAATTTTCCCCTTCATAAACACGAAAAAACCATTAATGTAGCTGACATTAATGGTTTTATGCGAATCGATATTCGCAATATTGACGTGATATTGAAGTGAATATTTTAGCTGGTGATCATTTTAGTTAGTTTGGTAGTAAATAACAGTTGGTGTTATCGCTATAACATCATCATATCGATACCCCAAACCATTTGGCTGCCCTTTTACCGGCTTAACATCTGAGTTGTCGCTTAGCTTAACTCCCCAATGATTATTACTGATACCATCGAAAATAATATTTATTACGCCGTCACTTTCTTTAACCATCGCGGCAATGTGGTGCTTGGCCATAATGTCTCTTACCTTAGCTGAGCGTGATGAGCACAAATCACACGCTTCTATATTGGTGACATTTTTAAAATATGTGGCATCGGCTGAAGGTACAAACCCAGCTACCGCTGACGGTTGATATTGAATAATACCTGCGGGGGTGAAAAATGCATTATTGACTCTAAATACATTATCATCTGAGCGCTGAACAATAGTGATATCGACGTTGTCCTTAAAAAAACGACTGATTGCGTCTTGCTCTATCAGCAATATGTTGATGGCCTTAACCCTTTGGTCTCGACATGATTTTTCATTGCACAGCACTCTATTGGGCAAACTGGTGACAAATTGGGGATCGGCTTTAAATATCGCGTGACTCATTACACCTAAATTGAAGTTAGCAAAATCATTTTTATCCTCTGCAGAGGTAAATTTTGTTGGATGCACATCAAGCACACCATACGGTGAGGCTAACCCAGGCAATATTTCTGCAATGCCATTTTTGGGTAATAAACCCCGTAAATGATTAATTGTTGCACGGTACTCTTTATCAGAGTCTGCCGTGAGGAAGTTTGGTAAGTTGTTTGCGCTGGCAACTGTCGGCACAAGCAATGAGCATAACAAAAATAGATAAGTGGCTCTCATGGGTGAGTAACATCCTTTTAATGTCATAGTTAACGTCATAGTTAACGTCATAGTTAACGTCATTGATGTTTAAGTAAAACACATCGTTGTTGTCATAATGTTATAAAAACACGCAAAGTTAAAGCCGTGTCTAATCAAATTGTGAGTTTATCTTATGGATAAATTAGCATTTTTTGTCCAGCTTACTTCGCTGTACGTTGTCATTATTAGCATTCTTTAATCAATGATACCTGCTCTGTATTTGGTAAACGGATGACAAGTTCACTCATAATAAGCAGAACAGTTATTAGCCGTTTAACCATGACGTTATCCTGTGGCGGAGATGGCTAGTGATAAGTATCCAACGAGCATCCGCTCCGCACACAACTAGATTGAACAAGATTTAACTCGCCAACATCAGCAAGTCTATAAATAATAACGTCAATAAAATGGTGATCTGCGACAATTTGTCCGATTTCATTTTTGTTAACTTGATCAACATCATGTATTCGACGATATAGCCCTACATATGCTAAGGAAATATCTTACAAGTTGATTTACATCAAAGACCATTTTTGGCTGAGTTTTAATATTGATACCGATGGATTGCAACTAATTATTAGCCACTGAGCTAACTTAAGCAGAAGGTATCAACATGGACACACATGCAGCCCTTTATAAACAGGGTCAAGACCGCCTTGATTATTTACGCCAATTTGCCCAACGTCAGCCCGTGTCACTACAACAAAAAATGGCCAACATTGGGATATCTCGTCGAGACTTCATTAAGTGGACCGCGTCGGTCACTGCAATGTTTGCCTTGCCCCTACCCTTTAGTAATCTGGTTGCCGAAGCGGCAGAATTAGCCGACCGAGTGCCGCTAATTTGGTTACATTTAGCCGAATGTACTGGCTGTTCTGAGTCATTAATTCGTACCGACACGCCCAACCTCGACACATTGATTTTCGATCATATCTCGCTTGAATATCACGAAACCTTAATGGCAGCCTCTGGCTGGCAAGCAGAAGAGAACCTAGAAAACGCTCTTGAAACCTACAAAGGTCGGTATTTGCTGGCCGTTGAAGGTGCGGTCCCTACCGCCAATAACGGCACCTTTTTAACCGTGGGTTGTAAAGGTCATACGGGTTTACACATTGTTAAGGAAGCAGCGGAAAATGCTGCCGCGATTATCTCCGTTGGTACTTGCGCTGCTTTTGGCGGTGTACAAGCCGCTGCACCTAACCCGACTGGGGCAAAAGGTGTTTACGAAGTGGTCGATAAACCTGTGATTAACTTAGGCGGTTGCCCTCCGAGCGAAAAGAACATTGTTGGCACGCTAATGTATTTCATTATGTTCGGTAAGTTACCTGCACTGGATATGTTTAATCGTCCTAAATGGGCTTACGGCGCACGGGTACATGATAACTGTGAACGTCGTGGGCGCTTTGATGCTGGTGAGTTTGTTGAAGAATTTGGTGATGAAGGTGCTAAAGAAGGTTACTGCCTTTATAAAGTCGGCTGTAAAGGCCCATATACCTATAACAACTGCCCTACTGAGCGTTTTAACCATCACACCAGTTGGCCGGTGTTAGCGGGTCATGGCTGTATGGGTTGCTCTGAGCCGAATTTTTGGGATGACATGGCGGACTTTGAAAAACCGCTAGGACGCCAACTTTTACATGGCATAGATGCCACCGCAGACACCATTGGTGCGGTCATTTTAGGCGCTACCGTTGTTGGTATTGGCGCCCATGCAGTTGCTAGCGTATTTGCTAAGCCTTTGGAGGAATAATCATGAGTAAACGTGTCGTTATCGACCCTATCACCCGTATCGAAGGCCATTTACGTGTCGAAGTTGAAGTGGATGACAATAATGTCATTACCAAGGCTTGGTCTTCGTCGACCTTATGGCGAGGTATTGAGGTTATTTTAAAAGGCCGAACTCCAATGGATGTGGGCTTAATTGTGCAGCGTATTTGTGGCGTATGTACCTATTCGCATTATCGTTGCGGTACTGAGGCAGTTGAAAATGCCCTTGGGGTTAAGATCCCACTTAATGCTAAATACCTGCGCAGCATAATGCAGTCATCACTCTACATGCATGATCATATTGTGCATTTTTATCATCTACATGGTTTGGATTGGGTGGATGTGGTATCAGCATTAAGTGCCGACCCAGCCTTAGCGGCTAAAGTGGCAATGAATTACTCTGATGCACCGATTGCTGCCGGTGAAGGTGAATTAAAAGCGGTACAGGCACGAGTGAAAGGCTTGGTCGAAACCGGAAAACTGGGTCCATTTGCCAATGCCTATTGGGGTAATGGTACTTATCGTTTTACCCCTGAGCAAAACCTCATTGCGTTATCGCATTATTTAAAAGCACTTGAAGTACAACGTGTGGCAGCTGAAATGTTAGCTATTTTTGGCGGCAAATCGCCACATCCACAGTCTATTGTTGTGGGCGGCATAACCTCAGTACGAGACATGTTAAGCCCTGCCCGTTTACAAGAATGGAAACAAAAGCACGCTATCGTGCAAGACTTTATTGAGCGAGCTTACCAAGCCGATATTGTGATGGCAGCAGAAGCATTTGGTACAGAAGCCAGTGTACTTGGCGGCGTAAATGTTAACAGTTTCTTGTGCGGTGAAGATTTTATTACAACCGATGGCGAGTACTTATTTAACCAAGGGGTCATTTTAAACGGTGATTTAGCCAATGTATTGGATATCGACCCGAGCTTGATTAAAGAAGATGTGACTCACGCCTGGTATAAAGCTGATGGTCCGCAACATCCATATCAAGGAACCACCATTCCTGATTACACCGGGTTTATTGAGCGCGACACTGTGTATGGCAAATTGCCCACCATTAATGGCGATGGTAAATACTCGTGGGTTAAGTCTCCGCGTTACCAAGATGAACCGATTGAAGTGGGTCCACTAGCGTGTTTGTTGGTTAACTATGCCCGTGGCAATCAAGTTGTGGTCAATGCGGTTGATGGTTTGTTAGCTCGCACTGGTTTGCCTCTTGAAGCATTGTTTACCACTTTAGGCCGTACTGCTGCACGTATGTTGCAAACGGTGTTGGTTGGCCAGGCCAGTTTGCAAACCTTTGATGCTTTACTGGTGAATATACAGTCGGATCAGTCTACTTACGTTAAACCTGAAATAGACCCAGACCGTGTTTACGAAGGTTATTCGATGATTGAAGCCCCTCGCGGCATGTTAAGTCATTGGATCCGGATTAAAGATGGCAAAGTCGAAAACTACCAAGCTGTGGTTCCTACAACCTGGAACGCAGGCCCTGTGGATGCTAACGGTAAAATGGGCCCATACGAAGCTTCGTTGATTGGTTTGAAACT
Source organism: Shewanella sp. ALD9 (assembly GCF_002836315.1). Lineage (NCBI taxonomy): Bacteria > Pseudomonadati > Pseudomonadota > Gammaproteobacteria > Alteromonadales > Shewanellaceae > Shewanella > Shewanella sp. ALD9. The sequence continues at coordinate 1,096,376 of NZ_PJCD01000003.1, read as the reverse complement.
TGAAGACCCAACTAAGCCGTTAGAAGTCATTCGCATTATTCATTCCTTTGATCCTTGTATGGCGTGTTCCGTTCACGTGATGGATTACAAGAAACACACCCTAGGTCAATTTAAAATTGATCCAAATGGGTTTTAATCAGAGGTAATGGAGTAGGAGGGATAAAAGTATGGAACATATTGCAACCCATAATCGGCAGCTGATATTTACTCCAGCGATTCGAATATTTCACTGGTTACGCGCTCTGGCCATTTTGGTATTAGTGATCACCGGATTTTATATCTCGTGGCCATTTTTAGTGGCGCCTGCCAGCACTGATGTATTGGTACAAGGTTGGATCCGCTTTGCCCATATCATTTTTGGATTTTTGTTAACCAGTATTACCTTAGTGCGTTTTTACTTGTTTTTCTTTAGTCGTATTAACAATGAAAGACGATCATTTAAAGATGTGCTATCGCCTCGAAGCTGGATATCGCAAATAAAATCCTACTTTTGGATGGGCAGTTTAGACAAAGCCGGCGTTTACGGACCATTACAGTTTATGACCTATGTGGCCATTTCGTTTGTCGCCTTGATTATGTGTATCACCGGCTTAGTGCTTTACGCCAATGTGTACCATTTAGGTATTGGCGGAATGCTCGGTGATGTATCGGCATGGATAACCGGCCTCTGTGGTGGTTTAGCGCCACTGCGGATTTATCATCATTACTTAACATGGGCCTTCATCATCTTTGTGGTGATCCACATGTATATGGCGGTGTGGTCTGGTATTCGCTTTAAACATAATTCAGTCGACTCTATTGTGTCTGGTTATGACTATCACAAAGTACATAAATAGGATGAATGAATAATTGTGAAAAAAATATTGCTGTTAGGTATAGGCAATGTATTGTACGCCGATGAAGGAGTCGGCGTACATTTTGTCAATTATATCAAAGACAAATACCAATTCAGCCACCAAACTGACAGCATAGATATTGTCGACGGTGGCACCCTAGCTCAAGGCCTTATTCCGATGATAAGCCAGTACGACCATTTGATTGTGGTCGATACGGTGAATAGTGTTGGTGTGGAGCCCGGTGAAGTGTACTTTTTTGATTTTGATCACGCCCCTGCTGAAATCGATTGGCAAGGCAGTGCTCATGAAGTGGAAATGCTGCAAACACTCAACATGATGGACATTGTGGGTGATAGACCACACACGTTTGTATTAGGCGTTACCCCTACTGTGATTGAGCCAATGACTTTGGGGCTTACACCACATTTACATGCCGCCATTCCGCTAATGGAACATGCTCTGTTAACCCATTTGACCGACTTAGGGTTTAGCCAGCAGATTGTGGCTGATATTACTATTGATGAGGTGATTCCTGACGCCTATAAGCGAGGTTGCTATGTCGATGCATAACATTCGATTTGATTTTGTATGCCAACGCCATGTGCCCTTATATGAGCACTTGTGTAATCAATACCTGGAGCGTAACGAATTTAATATCAGTATTGGTGCTGAATCCGAGCCTCAAACCAGTAAAATACGTTACTTTATTGAGGCCTTTGCTACGCAAGCGCAACTTGAAGCATTAGCCGATGAGATTGCCAGTGATTTTTTGTTATCCGTTTGGTTACTTGACACCCACATTCAGCGGATTGAGCAACACAGCGGACAGCGAAAACCGTTTAAGATAAAACCGCTTTATTCTGGTTTACCGCTGTATTTTTGTCAGCATTGCCAACCACAATTTGGCGATAATCAACACCCCTCTTTTGGTGATATTAATCTGCAATGTCATCATTGTATGGGACATGAAAAACTCAGTCGCGATGAAAAATCGTTAACTCAGGCCGACATCGCCGCGATGGCAAACCGCCTACTAAGCCATAAGTCTCTACCCTTACCTATTCTTGGGATCACGTTGTGGTTAACCCCACCCGCGGCCATATTCTCCTCAACCATACAACCCTCGACCATATCGCCAAATGCAGATGATCAACGCATAAACTCATCACAGACCAATGCGCCTATAACCGCAATAACCACAACAATAAAATATCAACGGCCGCGAATATTAGTCTGTAATCCGAATTCTTTGAATAGCCATTTTATTGTTAATGACAGCCAAGTGTTGGCATTATCTAGCATCGAAAAACCGTTACTAAGAGTGCGACCAAGTAGTGATCACCCCAGTTTATTAGCGCCGCTGTATGAAATTCAATTTGCTGAAAATCGTTTGTTAGTGATACTCACGGAAGTGTTACGCCAAAAAGGCATTAATTGGTTGCATGTCACTCATGATATTGACCTGCATACTAGCCAAGAAGCCTTGCTCAATAAGCCGCTGCGTTTGGCCAGTGTTAATCAACAATGGTTACCCATTACCACCCTAGGTAATGGCACCATACCGTTACCCACTAACGTAACCTGTTTGCATGATGAGCATCATTACCAAGATGATCTGCATACGTTTACGGTTCAAAGTTCTAAAACTGACATTAATTGGCGAGTGAGTGACAACGATGCTAAACCTTCTAATTCACGGTCAGCTTTACCGTTAGCTGTGCCAGCTGTTTTAGCGAGCTCTTGCGCAGATGATTCGAGCACGATCACTAACGATATGACTACCAGCTTATGTGCGTTAAATGCCGCGGTACTGCGCTGTGACCCCAATAAAAATCATCATAAAGCACAATTTGTTAAGCATGCTGCGGTATTGTATTTCAGCCAACATAATACTTGCCAAATTGTCACCCTCGACAGCCAAAGTAAGCCTGAGTTATTTTTCCAATTACCGACGTTGCCGACAACAGGTTATGAGATTTGTCATAGTTTGTCTGAGTCTCCTCAAAAAAGCCTGTTAGATAAGTTTAAACAATTATTTCCCGCCGAATATAATCAATTATTGGACCTGCACATTCAAGCCAACGATGGTGCATTGTCTCAGCTAATGGCTGTTGCTACCCTGATTATTGGTGCCTATCCAGTAGAAACCGCTCAACGTGTGACGGTAACCGAACTTGCCGATAAATTTATTGCTTTAGCGATGGCGCATCATGGCAACAATGCACCACGCATTGACTTTCCACTCACCAAAGGTGCCGCACATCGTAGCCTTAATTGGTGTAAAACATTGGGCTCGTTAATGAGTTTCAAGTTGGCAGGCGAGACTAACTTAGCAAAACTTGCGTTTGCATTTCATGACTCGTTTGCCGACTACTTAAGCCATTGGGTTGAACATTTAGATCAAAATATTGGCGTAAAACAATTAGTGATTGCAGGAAGCGAATTTGCTAATCCGGTGTTAACTGATCGGGTGCAATTACGCATTGGTAAAAACTTTCCGCTGCTGGTTAATCCATTACTGGATTTAGATGGCGTTAATATCGCAATTGGTGGGCTATATCTCAAACAAAGACGTGGATAAAAGGTATCTTAAGGTATATCAGTTATTGCTTATCCTTGTATGAGATTGAGTCCTTATGAAACCATTACAGCAAGTTACCATTATTGTTAAAGGTATTGTACAAGGGGTTGGTTTTCGCCCCTTTGTGTTTCGTTTGGCACATCAGTTAACTTTACTCGGTAGTGTGCTAAATAATCACCTTGGGGTGACGATTGTTTTACAGGGTAATAGCGAACAGATTGAACAGTTTATCGATACATTAGCTAAATCTCCTCCGCCATTAGCGCGAATTGATGCCATTGAGGTTACTCATCAAACTCAATTAAGTTTGTTTGACCAATTTAGTATTATTGAAAGCCATGCCTCATCTGACGAGCATGCAAATGTGGCTATTTCGGCCGACATGAGTATTTGCCGAGATTGTCTTAACGACATTAATGACCCTCAAAACCGTCACTATCAATATCCGTTTACTAATTGCACCAATTGCGGTCCGCGCTATACCATTATCAACGCCCTGCCTTATGACCGATGCAACACCGCCATGGCTGATTTTGAGATGTGCGAAGATTGCCACACCGCTTATACCAACCCAATGAATCGACGCTACCATGCCCAACCTGTCAGTTGCCCACATTGTGGCCCACAGTTAACCTTTAGCGTCATCAATGCTCATGCTGAATGTCTTTATGATTCATCGATGTTAATAGCATTAGAGCAAGCCGTTGAAATGATAAACCGTGGTGGCATCATCGCCATTAAAGGTTTAGGCGGTTTTCATTTGGTGTGTGATGCCACCAATAACGATGCGGTTGCAGCCCTGCGCGAACGTAAACAACGCCTCGCTAAGCCATTAGCGATAATGGTGACCAACTTAGCCCAAGCAAAATTATGTGTCAGCGGTACTGAAACGGAATGGCAAGTGTTAACCAGCCCTGAGAAGCCGATTACCTTGATGACCAAACGTGTTGTTAGTAATGATAACAGTGGTAATGGTAAAGATGATGGATCAAATAATGGGCCGATCATACTGAGTCCATTGCTAGCGCCGGGTATTGATCGCCTTGGAGTATTTTTACCCTACACACCATTACATCATTTATTGATGCAGCGATTACAGAAACCCATTGTAGCGACTAGCGCCAATCGCAGCGGTGAACCCATTATTGGTAATCAGGCTGACATTGAACAGTATTTAAGCCATGTAGTTGATGGGATACTCGACCATAATCGGCCGATTATTAATGCTTGTGATGACAGTGTGGTACAAGTGATTGACGGGCAACTGCAAGTGATTCGATTGGCTCGCGGTTATGCGCCGCTAACCATTAATTTGCATACACCAATGCTATCAAACAGCCAAAACAGCGTGTTGGCTGTTGGCGCACAACAAAAAAACACGGTCGCATTTGGTTTTGCCGATAATTTGATTGTATCACCGCACATTGGTGATTTATTCAGCCTTGAAGCAGAGCAATATTTTAGCCAAAGCTTAGCGACGTTTAAGCGTTTGTATGACTTCAACCCGAGTCATATTGTGCATGATAATCACCCGCAATATGCGCCGACACAATGGGCGGAAAATTACCAATCGGAACATCACCTTTTGCCATCTCATTGTATTGGCATACAACACCACTTCGCCCATGTTTTGTCGGTTATGGCGATGCACCAACGCACTGAGCAAGTATTAGGATTCAGTTTTGATGGCACAGGCTTAGGTGATGACGGTGCATTATGGGGCAGCGAAGTGATGCTGGCTGATGTTAACGGTTTTACCACTGTGGCCCACTTTAGTTGCTTTAAGCTCATTGGCGGTGAACAAGCCATTAAACACCCGGTTAGAATTCTGCTGGCATTATTGTTTGAACAGATGCCGCTTGAACAAGTACTTTTACTCCCGATTGCCGCTATAGCCGATTTGGGCAGCAAAACTGTCACTAATTTGTATCAATTATGGCGTAACAATAGCCATTGTATTGAATGTCGTTCCGTTGGACGTTTATTTGATGCTCTTGCGGTGGCGTTAGGCTTTATTGGTAGCTCGCAGTACGAAGGCCAAGCGGGAATGATGATTGAAGCGGCAGCCAATGCCTATAATTGCAAGTCAAATATTGAACCTTTACCTGTAACACTCAACACCATAAGCGACACTGACTCACAACCGATTCAATGGCACAGTAGCGACTTTATCACTCAGTTGGTGAACTGTGCTGTGGAAATCTCACATAACCCTTTAATTAACCAACAAATATGTTGGCATTTTATCAATGCGATTAGCCAGCAATTGGATAAGATTGGGCAACAATATCCCCAGTTACCGCAGGTATTTTGTGGTGGTGTATTTCAAAACAAAACCTTACTAAGCCAGTGCATTAATGATTGTAAACGTGGCCAACGGCAAGTTTTGCCCAGTGGCCATATTCCCATTAATGACGGTGGTATTGCATTAGGTCAATTGTGGTATGCCATACATCACATGGCGTAGGCTTAGACTTAGACTTAGGTGTATCAAATACTAATGACAATTTAACCACTGTAAGTAACTTGAATAGATTAATTTTTATCATAATCCGGCTAGCAGCCGGTATCGCTAACGCTGCAATGCTACATCAATGTTGACCTTCAGATAATTGTGGCTTTGGTCACATAATTAACGCAATAACACTGTTGTTCACAGTGTTTATTGCAAAAACTGATGTGTATCAAAGAATCCTTAATCCACTTAACCGACACTAGTTAATAAGAATAACAACAAGGTTAAGGAACATAACATGTGTAAAGATTGCGGCTGTTCAATTACCCATGATCATGACCATACTCTTCATAGTAATCCTCAGCTTAACGATAAAAAGACCTTAGCGGTTATCCATAAAATATTGGATAAAAATGATGTCGAAGCACAACATAATCGTGATCATTTTGCGGCTCATCAGGTCAGTGCCTTTAATCTAATGAGTAGTCCTGGCAGCGGTAAAACCAGTCTTTTAGAATGTTTACATGAATACCTTGATGCTCGCTATGCCGTGATCGAAGGCGACCTTGAAACCTCACGCGATGCCGACCGTTTAATTGCCAAGGGTATCAACGCCTATCAAATTCAAACTGGCTCTGCCTGTCACCTCGATGCATTTATGGTTCACGGTGCACTGCATCACATTAATTTAGATGATGTTGATATTTGCTTCGTTGAGAACGTCGGTAATCTTGTGTGTCCTGCCAGTTATGATGTTGGCACCCATAAAAATATTGTGTTGTTATCAGTGCCTGAAGGTGACGATAAAATTGAGAAGTATCCGGTGATGTTCCGCCGAGCAGATTTAGTGGTTATCACCAAATCTGACCTACTTCCTTACTTTGACTTTAGTATTGACGAAGCCAAAGCACAGTTAAGTAAATTAAACCCAGATGTGGAATTACTCGTTGTATCAGTGAAAAATCCTGATTCGATGAAAGTATTAGCAACGTGGTTTGATGAACATAAGGAATATTAGCTATGTGCTTATCAGTACCGTCAAAAGTAGTTGAAATTCATGACGATGCAACAGTCACTGTTGATACGCTTGGTGTTAAACGTCGTGTGAGTTGTCATTTGATATGCGATCCGTTGGCGTTAGGCGACTTCGTATTGATTCACATCGGTTTTGTGATGAATAAAATTGACCACAATGATGCGCAAGAAAGCCTCGATTTATATCAACAAATTGTCGCTGAGATGGAATTGGAGTCTGAGCAATGATTAGCCTAAATGACTTTTATCAAGGGTTTCGAGATCCTCAGACTATTCGTCATTTAGCGCAATTGATAGCTCAACAAGCGGCTAAAACGACTGAGCAAATAAACATTATGGAAGTGTGTGGTGGCCACACCCATACCATTATGAAGTACGGTTTATTACAGCTTTTACCCGACAATATTCACTTTATTCACGGTCCGGGTTGCCCAGTGTGCGTTATGCCTAAAGAGCGAATTGACCATGCCGCTACCCTTGCCTCTCAAGCTGATACCATTTTAGTCACCTTGGGCGACATGATCAGAGTGCCAGGTTCAATGGGCAGCTTGGCGCAGTTTCGCGCTAAAGGCTGCGATATTAGGCCTATATACGATCCATTGGATACCTTAAAAATTGCCCAAGATAATCCTGACAAAACCGTGATTTTTTTCGCTATTGGTTTTGAAACCTCAACGCCAATGACTGCCGCCTTACTGGCACAGGCTGAAGCACTGAAAATAGACAATATCTTGTTTCATATTAATCATGTGCTGGTTCCACCCGCCATTGATGCAGTGATGTCTGATAGCCGCAGTAAAGTGAACGCTTTTATCGGTCCTGCTCACGTCAGCGTGATTAGTGGGGCTCAAATCTACCAATCTACAGTCGACCAATACAAAACCCCTGTTGTGGTGTCTGGGTTTGAACCGGTAGATGTGATGGAATCTATTTTACGTATTGTGCGCCAAAAAGTGGCAGGCAAAGCAGAGCTAGATAACCAATACAGCCGCTCTGTGAGTTACGAGGGCAATATTGCTGCACAACAACTTGTCGACAAATATTTTATGGTCCGCGACAGCTTTCGCTGGCGTGGATTAGGGCCTATTGCTAATTCGGCACTGACACTGCGTCCTGAATATCATCATCGAGATGCCGAACGCATTTATGCAAAAGTATTGCCGACAACCGAAATTGATGACCATAAAGCCTGTATGTGTGGCGATATTTTGCGAGGCTTAGCCAACCCTAAAGACTGCAAAGTGTTTGGCCGTGGCTGCTCACCACAAACACCGCTGGGCAGCTGCATGGTTAGCTCAGAGGGCGCGTGTAATGCTTATTACCGCTATGGAGAAGTTAATCATGCCATCTAAAAAGACGATTCAACTTAGCCACGGTGGTGGCGGTAAAGAAATGGATCAATTGATCCACGATTTGTTTTTTAAAGCCTTTGATAATCCGATTTTAACTTCGCAAGAAGACGCGGCCAAACTGAATATGTGTGGTCATATTGCTTTTACCACTGACTCTTTTACCGTTTCACCGTTATTTTTTGCTGGTGGCGATATCGGTAAACTCGCTATTGCCGGCACGGTAAACGATTTAGCCATGATGGCTGCACAACCCGAATATTTAAGCTGTAGTTTTATTATTGAAGAAGGTTTTCCACTGGATGACTTAACCACTATTGTGAATAGCATGGCTGCTGAATTACACAAATCAGGCGCGCGGATAGTTTGCGGCGACACTAAAGTGGTGCCTAAAGGCTGTGCTGACGGGCTATTTATTAATACCTCTGGTGTAGGGCGTATTTTACATCCGAATATTTCAGTGCGTAATTTACAAGTGGGCGACGCCATTATTGTCTCTCGTGACATTGGATGTCATGGTGCGGCAATTTTAATGGCCCGTGATGGCTTAACACTTGAATCTGAGTTGTGCAGTGACTGCGATACGCTATGGCCGATTGTTGAACAACTGCTGGTGGCAAATATCGATATTCATGCCATGCGAGATGCGACTCGCGGTGGTTTATCTGCGGTGCTAAATGAGTGGGCCAAAGCTTCGAACATTGGCATTGATGTTGAAGAAGCCAGCATTCCTATTTGTGATGAAGTAAAAGGCTTATGTGAGTTATTTGGCTTTGAACCTTTCGATTTAGCCAATGAGGGCACCTTTATTATGGCATTGCCAATGGATGTCGCCGAAGGGGCTATTGAAGTTATGCAGCGCTATGGCCACTGCGAACACGCAGCAATTATTGGCCATGTTACTGAACGCCATCCTGGCAAAGTGGTGCTACAAACACCTTGGGGCAGCAGTCGCTATTTAGATTTACCACAAGGTGAATTACTGCCAAGGATTTGTTAATGCATGAATACTCGATTGTGATGTCATTAATGGAACAATGCGAAGCGCTTGCACAGCTGCATAAAGCCACACGAATTGAGCAAGTTGAACTAAAAATTGGGGTGTTAAGTGGCGTTGAGCCAACCTTACTATCGACAGCTTTTGAAACTTTTAAATTAGACAGTGTTTGTCATGAGGCAAGATTAATTATTAATGTTCAGCCATTAATGTTGCAGTGCAATCAATGCGAACAACAATCGCAAGTAGATGAACGAACCATTGTTTGCCCCATTTGCCAGTCAAATAAAACCACCGTGATTGACGGTGAAGACATGATGTTAATGCAGCTTGTCATGGACACATAACACAATTTTTATCAAAGCGTTATATTGAAATACCCTAACCTAATAACCAGAGTAACCTTACAAATACAAGGACAACACCATGAAATACTTATCAATTGCCTTTATCCTTGCCACTATTCCATCTATTGCTATGGCGCATGAGGGACATGGTGGTGTTGGACTGTTTCACCATTTTATTCAATTAACACCCGCCATAGCTCTTGTGGCCATTGTGGCGTTTATCTATTGGAAGCGCACTAAGTAATTGCCTAACCTGTAGTCAACACGTTATGCGATGCTAAAGCTAAAATAGTTTGCTAGATCAACGCGATTAAACGTTGGTTATTTACCTTGGTTAGCACAACGCTTGAAACGCTGCTTGAAACGCTGCTTAAAACCTTGATGATATAAAGGCTGCCAAACAAATAAGCCTTCCATCGGAAGGCTTATTATCTTATTGCATCACAAATGTAGACTTAGAACATTTCTGCAGGCATTGCCATTATCGATTTATCACCCTGATTAACTTGTGATAAATGATACTGAGATTTTGATAATAGCTTATCCATATAGAAGTCAGCCACAAACTGCTTTTGGGCAGCAAAGCTGGCATCTTCATGACTTGACGCCTTGTCGGCCATCAATAGCCAGAAGTAACCGTATAAGGCATAACCAAATGCATCTAAGAAGTCTACTGCACAAGCGTTAACTAATGCTGGTTGAGTTTTCTTGTTGTCATTGACGTAGTTAGCTGTTGTGAGTAACTCCGCAAACACTTGGCTTACCATCGCTTTATGCTCAGCATTAGCCTGAGTTAATTGCGCAATACTTGCATTCACTTCAGCAACAAATTCAGTCAAAGTGGCGACATTATCGTAAGTAATTTTACGGCCTAAAAAGTCGATAGCTTGAATACCGTTAGTGCCTTCGTATATTTGTGCAATACGGGTATCACGAACAAATTGCTCGATACCGGTTTCACGAATATAACCATGGCCGCCAAACACTTGCTGACCCATAACCGTGGCATCTAAACCGCGGTCGGTTAAAAATGCTTTTGAAACAGGTGTAAGCAAACCAACGTACCTAGCCGCTTTAGCTTGCACATCGCCACTGGCATACTTTGCTAAATCCAACTGCTTACCGGTATAAACCGATAATGCTCGGCCCGCTTCCGTCATCGCACGGATAGTGAGTAACATGCGGCGTACATCGCCATGCACAATAATAGGATCGGACGTTGCGCCAGTCGCTGAACCTGCAGCAGCAACACCCTGTAGGCGATCTTTAGCATAGTCTGTGGCCATTTGATAAGCCGCTTGTGCGTTACCTAGACCTTGTAAACCAATGGCTAAACGCTCGTAGTTCATCATAGTGAACATACACACTAAACCGCGGTCAGGCTCGCCAACTAAGAAGCCTTTGGCGTTATCATAGTTCATCACACAGGTAGCAGACGCTTTAAGACCCATTTTGTGTTCAATAGAACCCACCGTAACACCATTGGCTTCGCCTAAGCTACCATCGGCATTAACGCTGATTTTAGGCACGACAAACAATGATATGCCATTCGAGCCTGAAAGTTTTGCGAGTACTAAATGAATGACGTTTTCAGTTAAGTCATGATCGCCGCCGGTAATAAAAATCTTGTTACCGGTAATAGAATAACTGCCATCATCAAGCGGTTCTGCTTTGGTACGAATACCTTTTAAATCAGAACCAGCATGTGGCTCAGTCATGTCCATTGCACCAGCCCATTGGCCAGAATATAGATTAGGTAAATAAGTTTGTTTTAATTCTTCATTGGCATGTGCGTTAATACATAACGCAGCACCAGCGGTCAGTGAGTTATATAACGTAAACGAATTACACGAGCTGTAATTCATTTCATCCACTAACACGCCAAGCATTTTTGGCATGCCCATGCCACCAAAATCTGACTCACCACAAAGCCCTACCCAGCCGCCTTCTGAAAACTGCTGATACACTTCTTTAAAGCCATCAGGAGTAATAATGTCATTACCTTTATGAACCACACCTTGCTCATCACCACTGCGATTTAAAGGGTGAAGCAGATCACGGCTGATCTTATTCGCTTCATCTAGAATGGCTAATGCAGTATCCATGTCGACAACATCTGCCATAGCTGGAAGTTGTTCCCATGTAGCTTGGGCATCAAATACCTGTTCCAACAAGAATTGCATGTCCTTTAACGGGGCTTGGTATGGGTTCATAAGAGTCTCTTAAACAAATAATTAAAACAGTTGTTTTAATTTATACTAAAGCGCTACAAAAAGAAAAGCTTTTTAGCAATTATCTAACCATAATTTGACGAATGTCGGCTAGAGCGAGCCTTTATCTCGATAGTTTACGTTTCTCAGCCCAATAGGGTTCCAATGAGTTACAATTAGCCGTACGATCCATGAGTTAGCAGCTTATTTGATTGAGATCTGTGGTCTTTTTGAACTTTATTTGATGACCCAATAGGTCCAAACCCAAGTATTAAGCCCGAGTATTAAGCCCGAGTATTAAACACGAATATTAAACTCTAGTAATAAACCATAGCGAACAGCACTTTTATGCATACACGTACTGACGAGATCCCCCCATCATCTTCCCTATCTGAGCACTATCAACAGATCACCGTCATTGGTAATGCACATGGCGATTGGCAACCAGCCGACATTGGACATACTTTTATTTTCAATGGGACTGAACATGATGCCGATAACGTTATTAACATTTGTAATGGTCCTTATGCTGGTTCGCATCAGGCCTTCGTTGTCAGTAATAGTTTAGATGACAATCAGTTAGTTTCATTGCTAACCGAAGTGGGTGAAAAACTCGAAGGACAACTTAACTGCTGGCCATCTTCGGGATTGGTGACCATTTTATTGATGTCGTTGATGGCAAAACAGGTCAATGTACAACGTATGTCTTTATTACCGTCTTTAGCGAGACCCAATGACATGCCTGCCTCAGAACATTTACCTTGCATGGTGCATAATTGGTTAGGTGAGCGTCGTATTGCATTAGGTTTGCAACTCACCAGTAATAATATTCAGTGGCCCGAATTGTTTGTAGATGATGCCTCTATCCTATTGCTTCACGAAGCTGAACCCGTTGATATTAATCCGTTTGAGGTTCTATTGAGTGATGCGGTTCGTCGACGCCAAAATGAAGTGTTGACCCCAGATAACGCTGACTCTAAATTTAAAATAGCCCAGCGCTTAGCCTTGCAAGTGACGACTGAACAACCTGACAATCTTGATGTGCAATATGCGTTGTTAGCCGCCTTGAGTAACTTACCGAGCGTGCAATGGGTAACCTATGCTAACCAAAGCGATCTCATCATGGCAGAGTCTTTGTTTTATAATCAGTATCCACAAACAGCCAGTTATTGGTACCTTATCGATAATCAAGCATCACAATACTTAGATACTATCCGCCATCACCTTGCTTATTGTCAGCAGGTCATCGCGTTAACGGCAAAACAGGCTAATGCAAACTCGTAAAGTATTGGTTAGCACCAAACAAAAACGCCTCTATTTAGAGGCGTTTTGTTGTTAATGATTAATGGTTAATGGTATAACCAATTACCACATTAAATCATCTGGAATTGCATAATCTGCATATGGGTCATCGGCTCCACTCACCTGCTCAACAGAGTCTTTAGCGGCTTTATCCCATAAGTAACCACACCATTGTGGAACAAGTAACTTCACTCGTTCTGCGAGCTTATGCGGCACGATGTAGGTTTTATCTTCATAACGGACTATGCCTAAACTGCCATTGAGTAAATCAGCTTGGATTTTATCGGTAATATAAACCGAATAAATTTTGTTTTCTAACGTGAAGTTAAACTTAAGCTCAGCATCACGGGCTACGGTAATGGCAAACTTAGAAAACTCGCTGATTAAACCACGTACTTGACCTTTTTCAGATGCTTCAGCAAAGCGCTTTTCATTCAATGCTTTATCTTTTTTAGCTTGTTGCAACTTTTGCTCAGCAATTTGTTGCTTGAGCTCTGAACTGCCGTCATCAACTTTGGCTTTTTTGTCACGACGCTTTTGTGTTTTTGCATCGCGTACTTTTTGTTTACTGGCAAGACCTGCTTTAAGCAGTTGATCTTGTAATGCATTTGCCATGGTATTTACCTTTAAATTTATCGATTTTTATAAACCGTGCTTGGCGGCTATGTCGCCTAATTCTGTCATTGCAATACTGGCTCCACCCAATGACCAACCACCATCAACAGGCAAAACAACACCGGTAATGTATGACGCCATGTCAGATGCAAGGAACAAAGCTGCATTAGCAATATCTTGACCTTTACCATTGCGTTTTAGCGGCACACTATTGGCCACTCGTTGTTGCAGTTCCTCACTGGGCGCTAAGCGATTAAAGCCTTCGGTATCTTCTATTGGGCCAGGTACGATAGAGTTAATTCGTATCCCTTCAACACCCCACTCTAACGCTAATGTACGAGTCAACATATCGACTCCGGCTTTAGCGGCGCAAACATGCACTTGTAAAGGCATCGCGATATACGCTTGTGGTGCGGAAATTTGAATAATGCTGCCATTCGGGCGTGATAACAATGGATAAGCTTGTTTCAATACTTGAAAACTGCCAATTAAATCAATATCTATAACCGATTTAAAGCCATTGTTCGACAGCTTTGCCGCACTGGCCGGAAAGTTACCCGCTGCGCCACTCACTAACACATCAATATGACCGTAAAGGTCAGCAATTTTTGCAAAACCAACCGTTAATGCATCGTTGTCACGTACATCGAAACTGACACCTAAATGTTTGGCGTTCGGGTTAGCTTGGCTCAGTAATTCTACCGCAGCATTAACCTTATCAATACTGCGACTTGCCACCGCAACATTGGCGCCAGCAGTAGCAAATTGAATCGCAACTTGAAGGTTAATGCCAGATGTACCGCCAACCACAACAACATTTTTGCCTGTGTAATCAAACCCTGTTCTATCAAACCCTTTGTCATCAAACATAGTCATCCCTTATTTCTGTGTGATTTGGTTAATGTAGATAAGCTTCCTTTTGCCACTAGATTGACCAAGTCCATGACTCAGTCAATTTAGCCGTTAGCGCGATAACAAATCAAACATGCAGTGATTGATAAATAGCTTTAAGTGCTGCTAATGGATCGGCTGCTTGAGTGATAGGTCGACCAATCACCAAATAATCTGACCCTGCCGCAATGGCCTGGGGTGGTGTCATGACGCGATGTTGATCACCAGCATCACTGCCTGCGGGTCTAATCCCCGGCGTGACTAAGGTAAAATCTTGTCCAAATGATGATTTAAGCAATTTAGCTTCTTGAGCGGAACACACAACCCCGTCTAACTCTGCTTGATGAGTCAATTTGGCTAAACGTAGTACATGTTCAAATGCAGGGACATTAATACCAAGTAATACTAAATCTTCATCTGACATCGATGTTAATACGGTAACGGCAATCAATAATGGTGCATCTTCACCAAATGGAATCAATGCTTTTTTGGCTGCCTGCATCATGGCTAAGCCGCCACAGGCATGCACGTTAGTCATCCACACACCTAGATCAGCAGCAGCGGCAACAGCTTTTGCAACGGTATTGGGAATATCATGAAACTTTAAATCGAGAAATAAATCAAAATCACGACTGTGAATGTCTTTAACCAGATCGGGTCCGAATAACGTAAACATCTCTTTGCCGATTTTTAAACGACACATCTCTGGGTCAAGTTTATCAATAAAGGTTAATGCGTCGTTTTTATTGTCATAGTCGAGGGCGACTACAATGGATTTATCAGTCATTAGGACTCCAGCGGCAATAGCTTGTGTTAATGCATTTATTATAGGGATTCTATCTTGTGATGGCGACGTTATTCGCCATCGAGGCCTTTTATTCGCTTGATACTGCCCCACTGTTTACACGATGGACAATGCCAATACAAACCGTGAGAGGGGAAACCACAGGCAGTACAGCGATAACTAGGGCGGAATTTAATTTGTTGTTCAACAAGTTGTTCAAGCATGGACAGACTTTGTTTGGCTTGACCATCTTCAGCTTGTTTAATGTGTAATTTCATTAAATGCTGAAAGCCTTTCATGGTCGGATGACGATATAAATTATCGAGCATCATGGTTTCAGCACTTTGATGCTGGCCGAGGCTAATTTTATGTTCGGCGAGTGCAACTACTACACTGGCTCCCGCGCCATCAGCAATCGCTTTGGCGAGCAGCTCATGAAAACCATTTGGATCTTGGGTATCTCGATACACTTGCTTTGCAATTGAAACACCATCGGCAAATAAATTAATATCGGCCACTTTTAACTCTTGTAGCGCCTGCTTACATAGCTCAAATTGGCCTGCATCAAGATACATTTTAGCTAAGGTTAACCAAGCACGGCCGCATTGGGCGTCTTGTTTAATGGCTTGTTGTAGTTTTTTGATTTTATCAGCATCATTATTGGCTTCATCAGCTAGCTGACAATAAAAATGGGCCGTGGTGCATTTAAGCACTTGCTGACGTTTACGAGGTAGGCGTTTAGTGATATTGATGGCGTCTTGCCACTCTTTAGTCACTTGGTAGATTAACAGCAGTTGTGTTTCAGCTTCTTCACTGTGGTCATCTTGGCTGACTAAGTTAATAAAGATTTCTTCAGCACGGTCATAAAAACCTGCAGCCATATAATCTTTACCTAACTCCATCATCGCAATGTCACGCTGCTCATTGGTTAAGCTGGGCCTAGCAATCAAATTTTGATGGATGCGAATGGAACGATCCACTTCACCACGTTTACGAAATAACGAACCTAACGATAAATGGGTGTCGATAGTTTCATCGTCAACATCGAGCATGCTGATGAATAAATCAACCGCTTTGTCAGACTCGTTCGACAATAAAAAGTTAAGCCCAGTAAAATAATCTCGGCTTAATTTTTTAGTCTGCTGGCTATCGCTATGACGAATACTGCGTCGTCCCATGTACCATCCATAACCGGCAGCGATAGGCAATAACAAGAACAAGATTTCTAGCATACTAGGCGGCTTGATCCTTAGGCGTTACAACTACACTGGTTGCATCCGCAGCGGTGAGCTTTTTAAGCGCTTTGTTACTTTTACGCAATGCGAGTTTTAACTTTACGATGTGATAACTTGCAAATATCCAGCTGATAATAAACCCGCTGAAAAATACCACAGCAAGCACCATAGGCAATCGATACTGCCCTTCAGCAATAAAGTAACTTAAGGTTACGACTTGTTCATTTTTAGCGCCAAATAATAATGCTAGAACAAACATCAATCCAACCAGTACAACGACAATAAATGATCTCACGCTATTCTCCATGAAGGTGCATCAATATAATGATTATCCAAGAAATTTACTGGGCTGACCAGCATTGACTGCCATTAGATACAAAAAAGCCTCCAATAGGAGGCTTTTTATTCAAGCGTTAATCAAGGATTAACAGCATCGACACGTTCGCGCAGCTCTTTTCCCGGCTTAAAGTGCGGTACATACTTGCCTTCCAAGTCAACAGAGGTTCCTGTTTTTGGATTACGACCCGTACGAGGCGCACGATAGTGAAGTGAAAAACTACCAAATCCACGGATTTCTATACGATCACCGGTTTCTAATGTTGTCGCCATTTGCTCCAACATTTCTTTGATTGCACTTTCCACTTCTTTCGCCGACAGTTGCGACTGCCTAGTGGCGAGTTTTTCGATAAGTTCAGATTTTGTCATCTTAGCTATCCCATATTATCAAGCCAAACACAGTCGCCTAATGGGGACAAGGTCCCCATACAACAGACGATTTTCGATTACTTACGAGCTGCTTTAAAGGCTTCAGCCATTGCGCTGCTCATTACAACATCGTCTTGCTTGTTCAAAGTAGCAATCGCTTCTTTCTGTTCAGCTTCATCTTTCGCTTTGATAGATAAGCTGATAGAACGGTTCTTACGATCTACACCCATGAACTTAGCTTCGATTGCATCACCAACTGAGTATACAGTAGATGCGTCTTCGATGCGGTCTGCTGAGATGTCAGCTACACGAATGTAACCTTCAACTGTTTCTGCTAATTCAACTGTAACACCTTTTGCGTCAACAGCAGAAACAGTACCGTGAACTACGGTGCCTTTCTTCTTGTCAGCTAGGTATGCGTTGAATGGATCATCTTCAGTTTGCTTAACACCTAGGCTGATGCGCTCACGCTCTGGGTCTACTGAAAGAACTACAGCATGGATCTCATCGCCTTTCTTGTATTCAGAAACTGCGTCTTCGCCAGTACCGTTCCAAGAAATGTCAGATAAGTGAACAAGACCATCGATTCCACCGTCAAGACCGATAAAGATACCGAAGTCAGTGATTGACTTGATCTTACCAGATACTTTGTCGCCTTTGTTGTAACGAGTTGCGAAGTCATCCCATGGGTTAACTTTACACTGTTTAAGGCCTAGAGAAATACGACGACGCTCTTCATCGATGTCTAGTACTAACACTTCAACTTCATCACCTAAGTTAACAACTTTAGATGGGTGAATGTTCTTGTTAGTCCAATCCATTTCAGAAACGTGTACTAAACCTTCAACACCTTCTTCGATTTCAACGAAACAACCGTAGTCAGTTAGGTTAGTTACGCGACCAGTAAGACGTGTGCTTTCTGGGTAGCGCTTGCTGATTTCTAACCATGGATCTTCGCCAAGTTGCTTAAGACCTAGTGATACGCGAGTACGTTCACGGTCATACTTAAGAACTTTAACGTTGATTTCGTCACCAACATTAACGATTTCAGATGGGTGCTTAACACGTTTCCAAGCCATATCAGTGATATGTAAAAGACCGTCAACACCACCTAAGTCTACGAATGCACCGTAGTCAGTAAGGTTTTTAACGATACCTTTAACAGCTTGACCTTCTTGTAGATTCTCAAGAAGAGTATCACGTTCAGCACTGCTTTCAGATTCGATAACTGCACGACGAGAAACAACAACGTTGTTGCGCTTCTGGTCAAGCTTGATAACTTTGAATTCTAATTCTTTGTACTCTAAGTGAGCGGTGTCGCGAACTGGGCGCACGTCAACTAGAGAACCTGGTAAGAAGGCACGGATACCGTTTAATTCAACAGTGAAACCACCTTTAACTTTACCATTGATGATACCGATTACAGTTTCAGCATCTTCGTACGCTTTTTCTAGAACGATCCAAGCTTCATGACGCTTAGCTTTTTCGCGAGACAATTGAGTCTCACCGAAACCATCTTCAACAGAGTCAAGGGCTACGTCAACTTCATCACCTACTTGGATTTCTAAAACGCCTTGTGCGTTTTTGAATTCGTCAGCATTGATTGGGCTTTCAGACTTAAGACCAGCGTCAACAAGTACCATACCGTTTTCGATGGCAACAACTGTACCACGGACGATAGAACCTGGACGGAACTCTAGGGTTTGAAGGGATTGTTCAAATAGATCAGCAAAAGATTCAGTCATGTTTTAGGTTACTTTCATTAAATAAACCACCATCCATCCTAGATGTGGAGTCTAGTAATATTATTCGTGTCATCCTTAACACGAATACCTACTGCACAATAATCGACCATTCGATTACGCAACAGTAATTTTTTGTCCAACGTATTCAAGTACTTGCTTCAATACATCTTCAATACCTATGCCGCTTGTATCAATAACAAGGGCATCATCAGCTGGGACTAGAGGTGAAGCGGCGCGATTGATATCACGGTCGTCTCGTTCAATAATTTCAGCTAAAAGGCGGTCGATTTTAACATCGAAGCCCTTGTCCTGCAACTGATTATAGCGTCTTTGCGCACGTTCTTCAGCAGACGCAGTTAAAAATATTTTTACTGGTGCTTTAGAAAAAACCACTGTGCCCATGTCGCGTCCGTCGGCAACAAGTCCTGGAGCGGCACAAAATGCACGTTGACGGCGTAATAATGCCTCACGTACGCGTGGTAATGCAGCCACTTTTGAGGCAGCATTTGAGCATTCTTGTGTTCGAATGGTGGTGGTAACATCTTCACCTTCGAGAATCACTTTAATGGCATCTGCCTCGGTGCCCGTTAAAAATTGAACATCAAGGTGTGCAGCCAATAAGGTCAGTGCTTCTTCGTTTTCTAGCTCAACATCATGATGAATAGCGGCTAAGGCTAAAACACGATAAATCGCACCACTGTCTAACAAATGCCACCCTAAATGTTGTGCCAACAATTGGCATATCGTCCCTTTCCCTGCACCGCTTGGGCCATCGACTGTGATCACTGGAGATCGTTCAGACATAATTTCCTCCGAAAATAATCTATCTTCCTTGAAAAGATAAAGGGTTCATCAAAATAAGCGCGCGCATTGTATAACAAAAAAATCTTAATTACTGATGAATTTTCGGTTATTAAAACCAAGATCGCCCTTTAGCACATACCTGATGCGCTAAAGGGTCCGTTTTAATTCCGCGCTGTAATATTATTTTGCTAGCTGTACAAATTGAGCAAAGTAATCTGGAAATGTCTTAGATGTGCAGTCTGGATCGTTAATGGTGATACCACAATCAGCAAAAGCCATCATTGAAAAACACATTGCCATACGATGATCATTATAGGTATCAATTGCTGCAGTATTTAATTCTGCAGGTGGTGTAATGGTAATATAGTCATGGCCTTCTTCAACTGTCGCGCCAACCTTACGTAATTCAGTGGCCATGGCCGCTAAGCGATCAGTTTCTTTAATACGCCAGTTATATATATTGGTCAGTTTTGTGGTGCCCTTGGCAAATAAAGCCGCTGTTGCAATGGTCATTGCAGCATCAGGGATATGATTCATGTCCATTTCTATCGCGCGAAGGCTCGATTTTCTGGCAATAATGAAATCATCGCCCCACTCGATATCTGCTCCCATTTGGGCTAACGCATCGGCAAACTTAACATCGCCTTGGATACTTAAGCGTCCAACACCAGTGACTTTAACTTCACCGCCTTGGATAGCGCCTGCAGCGAGGAAGTAAGATGCCGATGAAGCGTCGCCTTCTACCAGTACTTTACCGGGTGAGACATATTGTTGACCGGCCTTAATTTCGAAACGTTGATATTGATGATTGATCACTTCAACACCAAACTGCTTCATTAGCGCAATGGTGATATCAATATAAGGCTTAGAGACAAGCTCGCCTTTAATATTAATGTTGACGCTGTCTTTGGTCAGTGGCGCGACCATGAGTAATGCGGTTAAAAACTGGCTTGATAAATCACCGGCAATGTCAACATTGCCGCCATTTAAGCCGGTTGCCTTAATGGTTAATGGTGGAAAACCGTCATTTTTAAGATACGTGACATCGGCACCTAATTGACGCAGCGCATCGACCAAATCACCAATTGGGCGCTCCTCCATGCGAGGCTCACCGGTTAAGGTAAATTCGCCATGGCCTAATGTGAGTGCGGCGCATAATGGTCGCATTGCAGTGCCTGCATTGCCAAGAAATAAACTCTGTGCGTCCACAGATGAAACAGCGCCACCTAAACCGGTTAATTCACAAACAGTATTATTGTCAGACAGCTGGTAATGCACACCTAACTGCTTTAATGATGCCAACATATAGCGAATGTCATCAGAGTCGAGCAAGTTAGTCAGAGTGGTTTTACCCTGCGCTAAAGTGGCTAGTAACAGTGCACGGTTTGAAATGCTCTTAGAGCCTGGAATGTTAATTTCGCCATTCATGCGAGTAATTTGGTCTAGACGCAGTTGTTTCATTAATACTCTTCTTTAGTGTTGCACTCATTAAACGTCTATCGACCGAGATATGAGTAAAAGGCTTCGCTGGAGAAATAAGTGTGACATTGTTAACGTGATGCGGATCGGTGCACATCTTAAAATACATGTCACTGGCAATTTTTCGGTACAGTTTGCTAATAATTTACTAAATAATTCTTCGTAACCCTACGTTACTGATTGTCAGCAAGGATTCAACCGTTATTTTGTGTTTTAGGTGACTTTTATACTCAAGTTGAATTTATTTTATCTTTATCGCTTTTTTTATTAGCAAATCGGACCACAACATTGGCTATTTCACCTGTCAGGCTTAGTTGCCAGAAATCGTAACAACCCTCTTGCTAATATCCCATCACAGCTGATTTAGCAGTTCTTTATTGATGTAAATCACGTTATGCTTAAGACCATAATGCATATATTGTTAGCTTATTTCGCCCTCATGCCTGTAATTTTAAATAAGAAGGTCAATTCATGTTCAATTCATTAACCGCGATGCCTGCCGATCCGATTTTAGGCCTATTGACTCAATACCGCGAAGACAGCCACCCAAATAAAGTCGATTTAGGTGTGGGCGTATATAAAGATCCTGTTGGTCATACACCTATTTTAGATTGTGTAAAAGCCGCCGAAAAAATTCGTTTAGATACCGAAACAACCAAAGTGTACATCGGCCCGACTGGCTCTGCGTCATTTAACCAACTTATGGGTGAATTAGCTTTTGGTGCTAGCCACAGTGCATTACTGGCTAACCGAGTGCGAACAGTGTCAACCCCTGGCGGAACCGGTGCTCTGCGCGTTGCTGCTGACTTTATTAAGCGTTGTAATCCTAATGCAGTGTTATGGGTTAGCGACCCAACGTGGGCAAACCACACGGGTTTATTTGAAGCAGCTGGTGTTACGGTGAAAACCTATCCGTATTATGACTACGACAGCAAAACCCTTAAATTTGATCAAATGCTGGCAACCTTAAATACCATTGGTAAAGATGACGTAGTGCTTTTACATGCTTGTTGCCATAATCCAAGTGGCATGGATTTAACGACTGAGCAATGGGATGAAGTGGTTAAGGTTACGGTTAAGCAAGGCTTTACGCCATTAATTGATATGGCTTATCAAGGTTTTGGTGACGGCGTAGATGAAGATGCTTATGGCGTACGTCAAATGGCTGCAGCAGTTGAAAGCATGATTTTATGCAGCTCTTGCTCGAAAAACTTCGGTTTATACCGCGAACGTATTGGCGCTTGCTCAATTGTGGCGAAAGATAGTGCAACTGTAGATGTTGCCCAATCGGTATTGTTATACGTAGTGCGCTGTATTTATTCTATGCCGCCAGCACATGGTGCTGCGATTGTTGAAACCATTTTAGGCACCCCAGCCCTCAAGCAACAATGGTTAGACGAGCTAAAAGTCATGCGCGACCGTATTAACGGTAACCGGGCAATGTTGGTCAATCAATTAACGGCCAATGGTGTTGACCGTGACTTTAGTTTTATCGCCCGCCAAAAAGGGATGTTCTCATTTTTAGGTGTTAAGCCAGAACAAGTGGCAACCCTTAAACAGCAATACAGTGTGTACATGGTCGGCTCAAGCCGCATCAGTATTGCTGGTATTAGTGAAACTAATGTTGATTATTTAGCGAAATCAATCGCGGCAGTGCTATAACCGATACTATTTAGATAATGGTTAGCAAGTAACATTACTGTATAAACAAGGTCGCTAAATGCGGCCTTGTTTATGCTCAGTCTAAAAAGTTGTCTGCTTACCCCCTCAAAATGACATAAAAATCAGTTATCAAAAATAGCCATTTTGTTATTCCATCATAATTCCCCAAGACCGCAATCCGAGTTAGGTTAACTTACCTGCCCTTGTAAATAGCAGGCTCAAGTGATGCCAAATATCAGCAATGCAATTTATCGAATTGAGTCAATATGCCTAATACATAATACCGTTAATTCTTGGGTCTCGATTTAAGTAATCGCACTGTTAAATCTATAGGTGATGGTTGTATATGAATTGAAGCTGCTTGTCGTTTTTAATTTACGCTCATCGGGATACAGCTCCCATTGCATGAACATTATTAACATAATGACTCTGTAACTGTTTAATTTTTCTTAAAAAGAGATAGCCTGACGCTGAATTTAATATATCAACAAAGCGAGTCAGCCATGCAAAATGAAACCATAAGTGTACAAGAGATCCCCGTATCCTCCGTTGTTTCAGCCACTGGCTGGTCACGCCAGGATACCACTTGGATGTTGAGCTTGTTTGGCACCGCGGTTGGCGCCGGAATTTTATTTTTACCGATCAATGCGGGAATGGGAGGGTTTTGGCCATTAGTGTTAATGGCACTCATGATAGGCCCAATGACCTATCTCGCTCACCGTGGATTATCTCGTTTCCTATGTTCATCAGCGATTCCTGGCAGTGACATCACTCAGGTCGTTGAAGAACATTTTGGTACTGGAGCAGGTAAAGCGATTACTTGGCTGTATTTTCTCGCCATATATCCTATTGTATTAATCTATGGCGTTGGGATAACTAATACCGTCGACAGTTTCATTATTAATCAATTAGGCATGTTTACCGAAGTGCCAAGAATGTTACTCGACGGTACGCCTGCACTGACGGAAGCTGGCGGGCAAATAATCGATAAAGTCAGTGGTATTCCACGTTGGCTGCTTTCGGGAATGCTCATCTTAGGCATGATGTCGGTGATGGTTGCTGGTGAAAAATTTATGCTCTCCGTGACGCGATTATTAGTCTATCCGTTAGTCGCAATCCTTGCTTTTATGTCCTTGTACCTCATACCAGACTGGAAGTTTGATGCATTAATGGTTGTGCCTTCGACAACTAATTTTCTTGGGACTGTCTGGTTAACCATTCCAGTGTTGGTATTTGCCTTTAACCATTCACCCGCTATCTCACAATTCTCGGTTTCACTCAAAAAAGAACACGGCGCGAATGCCTCCCATAAAGCCGATGTCATCCTCCGCAATACAGCCATTATGTTAGTCGGATTTGTGATGTTGTTTGTGTTCTCTTGTGTACTGTCGTTAACACCGGCGCAGTTATTAGAAGCTAAAGCCGATAACTTGCCGATATTGTCTTATCTTGCCAACGTGCATGAAAGTGGCTTTATCAGTTATTTTGCCCCTGTCATTGCTTTCATCGCCATTATTTCATCTTTCTTCGGTCACTATATGGGTGCCACAGAAGGGTTAAAAGGCATTATTGTTAAGCAATTACCGGATAGCAGCAAGCCAGAAAACAGCACAAAAGTGGATAAATTTATTTTAGGGTTTATGTTTATCACCACCTGGGGCGTGGCGATTATGAATCCAAGTATTCTGGGTATGATTGAAGCGCTTGGTGGCCCGGTGATTGCGGCTATTTTGTATCTCATGCCAATGTATGCGATATACAAAGTCCCGGCACTGAAAGCCTACCGCGGTCGAGTAAGCAACATATTCGTCGTCATTACCGGTTTATTATCTATGACTGCCATTCTTTTCGGCTTGCTGAGTTAAATAAGATAATTTGGGCGGGCTCACACCCGCTCGAATTATTGATTGAGGCAGAGTTTTGTATAAAAAACTCAGTCAAATGTCATGTTATGCTTCAACTTCTATTGTTATACATTTATCAAAAAACAAAAACTAGAAGTAGCTCAAAACCTTACTAGCATTATCTTGCTACTATAAAACCCATATCACCTCCTTCCTTTGAGTTAATACGGTTAATGTCTTTTTACCAATCTCCCAAAAAAATGTCTGCATTTGATGCTAAGTTTGAAGCACAAAAAATAGCCTTCGCACCGGTAAGCTTTCAAGTCGCCCGTTGCTTAAGTCAATTTGGCTTATTGGCAAAAGTTGATGACGCCGGAGACGAAGGTATTAGCTTAATTCAACTGATTCAACATTTTGAACTGTCTGAGTATGCCATTCATGTATTGCTCGATATGGGGTTAAGCATGGGCATTTTTTGGTGTAAGGATGATCGTTATCGACTCGATAAAACGGGCTATTTTTTGCTTCATGATGATATGGCCGCCAAGAACCTAAACTTCGTCCATGATGTTTGCTATCAAGGCTTGTTTGATCTTGATGATTCACTTAAGCAAGGCAAAGCAATAGGACTTAAACACTTTGGCGATTGGGATACTATTTACCCAGGGTTAAGCCAGCTACCTGAACAAACTAAAAAAAGCTGGTTTGAATTTGATCATTATTATTCAGATCATGCCTTTGACAGCTTATTACCTTTGATTTTCAAGTCAGAACCGGCTCATATTATTGATGTGGGCGGTAATACCGGTAAATGGGCATTTGCCTGCACCCGCTATAATAAAAACGTCAACGTCACCATAATGGATTTACCCGGTCAACTTGCTGTGGCAATGAAAAATGCCCAAGCATGTTTGGTTGCCGACCGCGTTCATCCATTTGAAACAGATTTGCTTGATAGCAACAAACCGTTTTACCAAGGAGGTGATTTGTATTGGATGAGTCAATTTTTAGATTGTTTTTCTAAACAACAAATCATCACTATTCTTCGGCGCACAGTGGCTGCGATGAAACCTGGCAGTGAACTGTGTATTTTAGAGACCTATTGGGACAGACAGCCACACGAAGCGGGCGCCTATTGCGTTAACGCAACCTCGTTGTATTTTACCGCGATAGCCAATGGAAATAGCCGGATGTATCACAGTAAAGATATGCTTAAAATGATCAATGAGGCTGGCTTGTATGTTGATGAAGACATCGACAACATTGGCCTAGGTCATACTTTATTGCGCTGTAAATTAAAGCCGATGAATTAACAGAACGGCAATTCCGCAATAACCAGTGGCAAGAAGTTCGAACAGTAATATAGCGATAACATACACATTTATTGATGGCATAAAAAAAGCGAATGCTGTTAGGCATTCGCTTTTTTTCTTTACTAAGCCGATCTTACCGTTAAATAAATAAACGGTTCGAATTAACTGTGCTTTACGGCGAAGTTATTCATAAAGTCCACTAAGGCTTGCACACCCGCTAGCGGCATGGCGTTATAAATACTGGCACGCATACCACCGACAATACGATGACCTTTTAACGCCACTAACCCAGCCTGCTCCGCTTGGGCTAAAAACTCACTGTCTAAGGCATCATTCACTAGTTGAAAGGTGACGTTCATGCGTGAGCGGTTTTGTGATGCTACACCGTTTTTATAAAACGGATTGCTGTCGATACAAGCATACAATAACGCAGCTTTTTGTTGGTTCACTTCAGCCATCGCACTTATGCCGCCATTTGCGGCTAACCACGCAAACACTTCCGAGGCTAAATACCAAGCAAACGTTGGCGGCGTATTAAACATAGAACCATACTCAACGGCAACGCGATAATCCATTACTGATGATTGCGGCAGACTTGGCAGTTTAAGCATATCGTCACGCACAATGACAATCGACAAGCCTGATGGACCAATGTTCTTTTGCGCGCCGGCGTAAATAAGACCGTACTTGCTGACATCAATTTCATGCGACATGATGGTCGATGATAAATCAGCAACAATTGGCCATGGACTGTCTAACTCTTCAAAAATCTCGATACCATCTACGGTTTCATTTGAGCAATAGTGCACATAACGATAATCTTTATCGATTGCCGTTAAGTCCGGCAGTTTAACCTGATGAAGCCCATTGATTTGCTCAACAATATTGATACTGTCAATATTGTGCTCGCTTACCAATTTCTTCGCTTCAGTTACCGCTGCCGATGACCACTGACCACTGACCAAATAAAGTGCCTGACCATTATCGCCAAGAAAGTTATTCACTACGTTAGAAAATTGAGCCCGGCCACCACCGTGCATAAATAACACGT
This sequence comes from Shewanella sp. ALD9, assembly GCF_002836315.1. NCBI lineage: Bacteria > Pseudomonadati > Pseudomonadota > Gammaproteobacteria > Alteromonadales > Shewanellaceae > Shewanella > Shewanella sp. ALD9. The sequence goes on along the minus strand of NZ_PJCD01000003.1, from coordinate 1,069,136 downwards.
GGTAATTTGCAGGAATGTTCATCAATTTGCGTAATGTCACCTCTGCTTGCTCGGTCAGCGCAATAAACTCTTTACTGCGATGACTGATTTCCATCACGGAGACGCCTAGGCCATTCCAATCAATTAATTCCTGTTGTGCTTTTTGCATTACAGCTTGAGGTAACATGGCAGGTCCAGCACAGAAATTATAAATCGCGCTCACAGACAACTCCTTTGACAAATAATCAATATAGACAATAACAATTTAACCGTAATAGTAAGTATTTTACGGGTTGATGAATAGGCCTTTATTTACCTATTTTGATGAAATTTATTCCGTAAAATAAAACGAGCGCCATAAGGGCGCCCGTTCGAGGATATCTACAACAAAAGTAATCTATTACTCTTGTTCGTCATCTCCGGTTTTGGCTTCGTCTGCATCTGTTGCTTCAACATCGTCAGTTGACTCAGCATCTGTCGCTTCAGCATCGATAACATCGCTTACTGGAATAACATTGCCTTCTTCGTCTAACAACTCTTCAGTTTGAATTTCTTCAATACGCTGCAAACCAACGACTTTCTCGTCTTCTGCGGTACGGATGATAGTCACACCTTGAGTGTTACGACCAATAATGGATACGCCTTCAGCAGGAGTACGCACTAAGGTGCCTTTATTACTGATCAACATGATTTCGTCAAATGTGCCTACTTGAACTGCACCGACGACTTCACCATTACGTTCACTGACTTTAATTGATACCACGCCTTTAGTACCGCGGCTCTTCGCTGGATATTCACTCAGCTCAGTACGCTTACCGTAACCATTTTCAGTTACGGTTAAAATAGCACCGTCACCTTTAGGTACAATTAACGACACCACTTTTTGGCCAGCATCAAGTTTAATACCACGAACACCGGTAGCAGTACGACCCATAGGGCGCAGTGCAATAATTTCTTCGCCAGTTTCAGCATCAATCTTCACTTCACCGGTTTCAGAATCACGCGCTTTTTCATTAAAGCGAACCACTTTACCTTCATTAGAGAACAACATAATGTCGTCACTACCTTCAGTAATATCAACGCCAATTAATTGGTCGCCGTCTTTTAAGTTCACCGCAATAATGCCATTTGCACGAGGGTTACTGTATGCAGTTAATGCTGTTTTCTTAACGGTACCATGTGCTGTAGCCATGATGATAAATTTATCATCTGCGTATTCACGTACTGGTAGGATTGCAGTAATGTGCTCACCGTCAGACAGTGGTAATAAGTTAACAATAGGACGACCACGGGCAGTACGACTTGCCAATGGTAATTGATACACTTTTAACCAGTACATCTTACCAAAGTCAGAGAAGCACAAGATGGTGTCATGGGTGTTTGCCACCAATAACTTTTCAACAAAGTCTTCATCTTTTACTTTAGTTGCCGCTTTGCCTTTACCACCACGACGCTGCGCTTGGTAATCTGACAGCACTTGGTATTTCGCATAACCTAAGTGAGACAAGGTCACTACAACATCTTCTTCATTGATTAAGTCTTCAAGACTCATATCAATTTCGTTGGCGTTAATAATGGTGCGACGTTCGTCACCGTATTGCTCAAGTATTTCTTCTAGTTCTTCTTTAATCACTTCCATCAGACGCGATGGAGTACGAAGAATGAATAACAAACCTGCAATAAGAACTAAAAGCTCTTCATATTCAGCTAAAATCTTGTCATGTTCTAGACCGGTTAAACGGTGCAGACGTAATTCCAAAATCGCTTGGGCTTGTTGCTCAGTTAAATAGTACTGACCGTCACGGATACCGAACTCAGGCTCTAACCATTCAGGGCGTGCAGCGTCATCGCCAGCTTTTTCAAGCATGCCTTGTACATGGCCTAATTCCCAACCTTGTGCAACCAATTTTGCTTTGGCTTCAGCAGGTGTAGGTGAAGCTTTAATAAGCGCAATAATAGGGTCGATGTTAGCCAATGCAATGGCTAGTGCTTCAAGAACATGAGCACGTTCACGGGCTTTACGCAGTTCAAATACAGTACGGCGCGTGACCACTTCACGACGGTGAAGAATAAAACACTCAAGCATTTCTTTAAGGTTAAACAATTTAGGCTGACCGTTAGTCAATGCCACCATGTTGATACCAAAAGAACACTGCATTTGTGTTTGAGAATATAAGTTGTTTAGTACAACCTCACCCACTTCACCACGTTTGATTTCAATAACAATACGCATACCGTCTTTATCAGACTCATCGCGTAGGCCACTGATACCTTCTAATTTTTTATCTTTAACAAGCTCGGCAATTTTTTCAATCAAACGGGCTTTGTTAACTTGATATGGAATTTCATGAACAATAATACGTTCACGACCATTGTCTTCAGTTTCAATTTCCGCTTTCGAGCGCATGATCGCGCGACCACGGCCAGTGTGATAAGCATCGATAATGCCTTTGCGACCGTTTATTGACGCTGCCGTTGGAAAATCTGGACCTGGAATGTATTCCATTAACTGTTCAATCGATAAACTTGGATCTTCGATTAACGCCAAACAGCCTTTCACTACTTCTGTTAAGTTGTGAGGTGGAATGTTAGTGGCCATACCGACCGCAATACCTGATGAACCATTGATTAATAAGTTCGGTACGCGTGTTGGTAACACCGCAGGGATCATCTCTGTGCCATCGTAGTTAGGCACAAAATCCACAGTTTCTTTTTCAAGGTCGGCTAATAATGAATGCGCCAACTTTTGCATGCGGATTTCGGTGTAACGCATCGCCGCTGCAGAGTCACCGTCGACCGAACCAAAGTTTCCTTGTCCGTCAATCAATGTGTAGCGTAGCGAGAACGGTTGCGCCATACGTACAATTGTATCGTATACAGCAGTATCACCGTGTGGGTGATATTTACCAATTACGTCACCAACGACACGAGCGGATTTTTTATATGGTTTGTTCCAATCGTTTTTTAATTCGCTCATTGCGAACAATACTCGACGGTGAACTGGTTTTAAACCGTCACGGACGTCAGGTAATGCACGACCTACAATTACGCTCATGGCGTAATCAAGGTAAGAATTTTTAAGTTCGTCTTCGATGTTAATTGGCGAAATAGATGATGCCAGATCAGTCATAAACTGCGCGTTCCCCTAAAGTGAGCTGACAATAAAACTTCCATATTATTATCTAGCTTAAAAACGTGATTTGGCATTCTAACACAGATATTTAATGTCGCCAGAGCAAAGACCAGCCAAATGCTCTATCACTCTTAAAAATTACAAAAAAGCTAATATTTTCAGCTAATTTAGTTTATTCATTGGCTAATATACGACTAAATTTGAGCAACAATTATCGTTAACTTGCTGATGATTTAAGCAGTTGATAGCATAAAACATCCATTTACCTCGCTTAAATGGATATTTTATGAGCAAGCGTAAACGGCAAAAGCCATTGTTGACTACTATTCGCAAAGGTTATCGCTATAATAGCGACCATACTTTATTACACACTTAGGTTACGTTATGTCACACGCTGAACAATCGACACCCAATGTTGATCCACTCGAGATCGCAAAATTTGAAGCCATGGCGCAAACGTGGTGGGATCTCAATGGCGAGTTCAAGCCATTACATTTACTTAATCCACTGCGTTTAAACTACATTGACCAAACCGCTGAAGGTATTTTTGACAAAAAAGTACTTGATGTTGGCTGTGGTGGCGGTATTTTGTCAGAAAGTATGGCGCGCCTAGGTGCTAACGTTGACGGTATTGATATGGGCAACGCACCACTTGAAGTGGCAAAACTACATGCTTTAGAGTCTGGTGTTACGGTTAATTACCTCAAAACAACAGCCGAAGCACATCGCGATAACCACCGCGAATATTATGATGTGGTCACTTGCATGGAAATGCTCGAACATGTACCCGATCCCCAATCAGTTATTCAAGCCTGTTGTGACATGGTTAAACCTAATGGATTTGTGTTTTTCTCAACCATAAACCGTAATATGATGTCGTATTTAAAGACGATTATCGGCGCAGAGTATTTATTAAAAATGCTGCCAGTTGGTACTCACGATCACAGCAAGTTTATTCGCCCATCGGAACTGATGGCATTGGTCGATAACACCGACTTATTGTGTAAAGATGCGCTGGGAATTACCTACAATCCATTGTCGGGTGTGTTTAAGTACACTAAAAGTGTCGATGTAAATTATATGATAGCCACTCAAAAAATTGATTAATCATCCAGGTGATTCTTTTCAACATTTCAATGTGAATGCACCACAATAGCGTTATGTTGTGCCAATAACGCTATAAAGGGCTTGCACTGTCTATTGTTATTTTCTCTCGTTAGGAGCTAGCCCTTGCATAAACAAGATATAAAAGGAGTGCTGTTCGATTTAGACGGTACCTTAGCCGATACCGCACCAGATTTAGTACAGGCATTGAATCTCAGCTTGGATGAAGCCGGTTTTAACGTCCAACCGCTTGACTTGATGCGCCATGCGGCATCACATGGCAGCTTATATTTAGTTAAAACGGCCATTCCAGATGCCGATGAACAAGTACAAATTACCATCCAGCAAGCACTACTTCAGCATTATGCCCGTATCAATGGTGACAACAGCCGTTTATTCGCTGGCTTACCCGAACTATTATCCTTATTTGATGCCCAATCGATTCCTTATGGCGTAGTGACCAATAAGCCGGCTCGATTTGCCAGGCCATTAGTGGAAAAGCTTGGTTTAACTCATAAATTGAAAACCATGATCAGTGGTGATAGCACTCGTCACTCTAAACCTCATACCGCACCAATGCTGTTAGCAGCACAACAAATTGCCATTGCTCCTCAAAGTATCTTATATCTAGGTGACGCTGAACGTGACTTAGTCGCCGCCCACAATGCCAGTATGTTAGGCGGCGTTGCGTTATGGGGTTATTTATCTGCGACAGATAAACCTGACACATGGCCAGCAGGCAAACAATTTCAACACGGAGCCTCACTTAAACAGTTTTTCACTGATTAATGACAGTGTTCGGCATCGGTTTAGCGGGTTAATTTTTGGGTAAATGAACAAAGCATGAGTGAAGTTTAACGGGTCTTATTAAGCTTAAATGTACAGTTAACAGTCATCAATTTCTACCCGATCAAAACCAACAAAAGATCAACCAATAAACGGTCCATTTTTTTTGATCGCTGTTTATTTTAGCGATCAAATTTTTATCATTTGATGGATTAAAAAATATCATTTATCAAAAACTCTTTATGAATTTGGGCTCTAGGGTTAGTTGTCACTAACCCTGCCGTTTATCCTCAAGTTATCCACAAGAAGTTAATGAAATTGTGGCTTGCAATAAACCTCAAACCTCACTATCTTGTATCTTAGATTTTAAATAACACCATATCTTGTGTGTGGCTGACAATCAAAACACTACTCCACGACGTTCCAAAGGATGTAGTGGCTAACTGAACGTACTGGTGTTTAACTACCACGTTGTGAGTACATCAGGTTGATTGTTTTAACATGGAATTGTTTTGTAACTGGTTCGGATCGAATCAAGCAGCACTGCATCCAACAACAGATCACATGATTAGATATAGAACCAAGGCCTCTCTTCAATGAATAGCAATATGACAGTCACTAAACGCAGTGGCGAACGTGAATCTATCGATTTAGATAAAATTCATCGCGTAATCACTTGGGCAGCCAAGGGATTAAAAAACGTCTCAGTATCTGAAGTAGAACTTCGATCTCATCTGCAGTTTTTTGATGGCATTCCAACAGAAGCCATTCATGAAACGATCATTAAAGCTGCGGCTGACTTGATCTCTCCAGAGTCACCCGACTACCAATTTGTGGCTGCCCGCTTAGCGGTGTTCCACTTACGTAAAAAAGCGTTTGGTCAATTTGAACCACCAACGTTATATGACCATGTCACCAAATTAGTTGAACTGGGTAAATATGACATGCATATCATGGCTGACTACAGCCGTGAAGAATTAGACACACTCGACACCTATATCGATCATTGGCGCGATTTGAACTTCTCTTATGCCGCGGTAAAGCAACTTGAAGGTAAATACCTGGTTCAAAACCGTGTCACCCATGAAGTGTACGAAAGCGCCCAGTTTTTATACATCTTAGTCGCAGCATGTTTGTTTGCCCGTTACCCAAAAGAAATTCGTTTGAAGTACATTAAAGACTTCTATGACGCGACGTCTCTGTTTAAGATTTCTTTACCAACACCAATCATGGCCGGTGTGCGTACCCCTACACGTCAGTTCAGCTCATGTGTATTGATTGAGTGTGATGACAGCTTAGATTCAATCAATGCGACTGCATCGTCTATCGTTAAATACGTTAGCCAACGTGCTGGTATTGGTATTAATGCGGGTCGTATTCGTGCCCTTGGTAGCCCTATTCGTGGCGGCGAAGCATTCCACACCGGTTGTTTACCATTTTATAAGTATTTCCAAACTGCAGTGAAGTCGTGTTCTCAAGGCGGCGTACGTGGCGGTGCAGCAACGCTATTCTATCCTTTATGGCATCTAGAAGTTGAATCGCTATTAGTACTAAAAAACAACCGTGGTGTTGACGACAACCGTGTACGTCATCTTGACTACGGTGTGCAGTTAAACAAATTAATGTACCAACGTTTGATTAAAGGCGAATATATCAGTCTATTCAGCCCATCAGACGTGCCTGGTCTTTACGATGCATTCTTTGAAGACCAAGTTGAGTTTGAACGTTTATACCTTCAGTATGAACAAGACAGCAATGTCCGCAAAAAACAAATTAAAGCGGTTGAACTGTTTTCATTGATGATGCAAGAACGTGCTTCTACTGGCCGTATCTACATTCAAAACGTCGATCACTGTAATACTCACAGCCCGTTTGACTCTAAAGTTGCGCCAATTAAGCAATCTAACTTATGTTTAGAAATTGCTTTACCGACTAAGCCACTTAAAAACATCGATGATCCAGACGGTGAAATCGCGTTGTGTACCTTGTCAGCACTTAACTTAGGCGCAATTAAAGATTTATCAGAGCTTGAACCATTAGCTGATTTAGCTGTTCGTGCGCTAGATAACTTACTTGATTACCAAGATTACCCAATTAAAGCTGCGCAAACGAGTTCAATGAACCGTCGTACCTTAGGTATTGGGGTGATTAACTTTGCTAACTATTTAGCTAAAAACGGTAAAAAGTATTCAGACGGTTCAGCTAATAACTTAACTCACAAAACCTTTGAAGCAATTCAGTTTTATTTACTGAAAGCGTCGATGAACTTAGCAAAAGAGCAAGGTGCATGTCCGTTATTCCACGAGACAACTTATTCGAAAGGTATTTTACCTATCGACACCTACAAGCGTGATTTAGACAAGATTTGTGACGAGCCATTGCACATGGACTGGGAAAGCTTACGTAGCGACATTAAGCAGTACGGTTTACGTAACTCAACCTTGTCTGCGCTAATGCCGTCTGAAACCTCATCGCAAATTTCAAATGCGACTAATGGTATCGAGCCTCCACGCGGTTTAATTAGCGTTAAAGCCAGTAAAGATGGTCAGTTAAAGCAAGTCGTTCCTGATTTTGAATTACTGAAAGATAAGTATGAACTGCTGTGGAATATGCCAAACAACGATGGTTACATCCAACTTGTTGGTTTAATGCAGAAGTTTATCGACCAAGCTATTTCGGCTAACACCAATTATGACCCAAGCCGTTTTGAAGGCGGTCGTGTACCGATGCAAACATTGTTAAAAGACTTGTTAAGCGTCTACAAACTGGGCATTAAAACATTGTATTATCATAATACTCGTGACGGTGCTTCTGATCAGTTTGACGACATTATTGCTGTCGAAGAAGAAGACGATGGTTGTGGTGGCGGTGCTTGTAAGATCTAATCATCACTTTATGTATATTTAGCGGGGGCCTTCCCCGCTTTTTGAAAAATGCGTTTTCAGGACACCTAAATAATGGCTTACTCAACATTTTGTCAAACACCTAACGATTCTACCAAAGAACCTATGTTTTTCGGTCAATCGGTTAATGTGGCACGCTACGATCAACAGAAATATGAAGTCTTTGAAAAGCTAATTGAAAAGCAATTATCGTTTTTCTGGCGTCCAGAAGAAGTTGATGTCAGCCGTGACAAAATTGATTTCGGTAATTTGCCTGAACATGAACAGCATATTTTCTTATCAAATCTAAAATACCAAACATTACTCGACTCAATTCAAGGCCGTTCACCGAATGTGGCATTTTTGCCTTTGGTATCGCTACCAGAATTAGAAACGTGGATAGAAACATGGTCGTTTTCTGAAACCATTCACTCGCGTTCGTACACCCACATTATTCGTAATATTGTTAATAACCCATCTGTGGTATTTGACGATATTGTGCAAAATGACGAAATTTTAAAGCGTGCCGGTGACATTGCCGCTTATTACGATGACTTAATTAACCTCACCCAGATTAATAACTTGTTAGGTGAAGGAACGCACATTATTAACGGTAAAGAAATCACCGTTAATTCACGTATTCTTAAAAAGTCATTATATTTGTGCATGATGTCAGTTAATGCCTTAGAAGCGATTCGCTTCTATGTCAGTTTTGCCTGTTCGTTTGCCTTTGCAGAGCGCCGGGTCATGGAAGGTAACGCTAAAATCATTCGCTTAATTGCCCGTGATGAAGCATTACACCTCAATAGTACACAACACATTTTAGCCCTGATGCAAGGTGGTAAAGACGACCCTGAAATGGGAGAGATTGCTGCAGAGTGTAAGCAAGAAGCGTATGACTTATTTGTTAAAGCGGCAGAACAAGAAAAAGAGTGGGCTAAGTACTTATTCAAAGATGGTTCGATGATTGGCTTAAATGAACAGATTTTATGCCAGTACGTTGAGTTTATTACTAACCAACGGATGAAGTCAGTTCACTTACCTCAACCTTATGATGAACAGTCAAACCCACTACCGTGGATGAAAAACTGGTTAGAAAGTGATGCAGTACAGGTTGCCCCACAAGAAGTAGAAGTGTCATCTTATCTTGTTGGTCAAATTGATTCTTCTGTTGATGGCGACGAGTTTTTAGATTTTGACCTATAAAAATTTTTTCAAAAAAGCCCCTATCGTGAGCTTGAAAGGACAGCCGGTTATTTTATTTGACGGCCAACATTCAAGCTTATTAGAAGCGCTTGAGTCGAAAAAAGTAAAAGTGTTTTCAGAGTGTCGTAATGGATTTTGCGGCGCGTGTAAAACCACAGTGATATCAGGAGAAGTTAAATACTTCTCCGAGCCACTAGCTGAACTTAAATCAGATGAATGTCTGCCCTGTTGTTGTGTACCTGAGGGTGATTTAAACCTCAAACTATCAACTGAAGGTGTACAAGTGGTGGCTAAACGTCAATATGTTTCAACCAATGACACTCATAAGCCAACAACTGCGTTAACCCAACAATTACAGGCTAACCCTAAACTTGTCCACGAACGTTAACTTATCGTCCCGTTAACACCCTTCTAGATGTTCAAAGCAACACTTAGCAACACACGTTTACCCGTCTCAATCTTAGTCACGCTATGCTCATATTTATCTGGACGAAATAAATATACTCGTCCCCATAAGTTCATGATGCATTTGGCACAACGAAACACCCCGCCCACTTTAGGTTGTACAAGAACAAAGTTGAGTTTGTAATAGCGGCCTTGTTGTACCGGATCGATATGTGTCATCACACGATGATGAGTATGGTAGGTCACCAGATTTATCGATAATATTCGACTGCTAAAAATGGCTTTATTGATCACCTTGGCCATGGTATCTCCAATGGGAACATCAGCAGCAGATTATACCTATTCGATAAAAATTTTGGGGCATATTCACCAGCCAAAATCATATAACATAGACGACACGATTTCATCAGGTTAGTCAGCAACTAACGCCATCGAGCTTATCGAAGGGATATTGTTGCTTGATAGCTTGTACAGAAAAAAGTCTATTGATGATCTTGCTTGGCTAATATTAAGGTATCGAGATTAATCCTTTAATCATTATTGACTCGTGCTAATAATGATTAATGCTAGTGTAGATAATGGCTATGGCTAGAGTAGATAATGGCTAATGCTAAAATAACTAGCATAAATAGTGATGAGTCAGCCACCTCCCATAACGAGTAAATCAATTCTCTATAGTGTCCATTTATGGCAATAATACCGTGAAAATTAGGCTCATTGACGCGTCAATAAGCCTAATGACGTAACACGAGGTAAGGTTAGCTCTCCGTCATGGTATCGCAAGATGAAACATAATGTTCAAGCTCAATAACACCTTGCAAAATCATCCCATGATAATGGGCTTTCACCAGTTGATAATTCATACTTGGTGCAAAGTAATACGTCACCTCTTCGGCCCCGGTTTGCTCCACCGGAATAAGTTGTATCTCCCCCAAAGACGCAATGGTAGCGGTTAATTCGTCCTTTACATAAAATTGATAAGGTTCAATTGCATCTGAAGCTTGCCTAATTAACGCAAATTGACGTCGGCCAGCGAGTAAGTTTTCGCGGATTTGAATGGCTAAGGTGTCTACATCCCTTAATGGTATTTGGCTTGAGGTATAATTCTCAATATCGCCATCAACATCCACTCGTGACTCAAGGCCATTATTGTAAAAAGTGGCTTGCATGTCTCGTGAGCGAAAACCGGTTACCTGCTGATGAAAACTATCGGTTAGCCATTCATTGCGGTTATTTGACCACGATAACTCAGTACGTTGTTGATATTGAGTGCCAATCCCTAGAATACTGGCTTCACTCTTTGAGGTTATAACAGCAGATTTACCCTGCCAGTTCTCAGTACGGTTCATCTTACCAGTGTGTAGACCACTGAGATAAATAGCGTAATTAAAGCTTCGCTGGCAACTGTGTGGAATGTCACTGGCCAAGGCACTATTACTCTGCAATAAGCCACTAACCAAACACACACTTATCAGTATTCTCGGGACTAGGACACCAGCTACCGCCAACGACCTGTTGTTACGACACCCGGTCATCATAAGCATAAGCTTCACTCGCGACATTACTGTCATCATCAATAGTATCGCCTTAAAAGACTTCATTCACATTTAGGTAGAAGTTAGTTTCATTTTCACCGACCCCTACATCAAATCGTAAATTAATATTGTCTTTAATTTTGAATCGAAATCCTGTGCCATAGGCCGTTAATAGCGTATCGGTTAGCTCACTCACTTTAGGTGCCACACTACCAACAGCGCCCCAAAATACCATGCCATAACGTTGGAACACTGGTAAGCGATATTCAACTTGCCCCATCATCATTTGCTCGTCACGATATCGGCCTCTAATGTAACCTCGCATCGCGTCGGAGCCACCAAGATCAGGTAATAGATTCCAAGGTACATCGCCACTGGTTAGATGACCTTGCACTTGCCATGCGATTAAACCCGGTGTCGAGCCTAAATCAATATAGTTCGCTAATTCAATATTATAAGTAGAAAACGAATCGAACTGGTCATTTTGGTATAATCCAGCATCAACCTGAAATAACCAGCCTTTTGTTGCGTTTAAACGGTAATCTCTTGAATCATAAATACTGGTTACTACAACACCTGAGCTAAAGTTGTCTGGCAGAAGCGTACTTGAATCCACAGGAGCTTCTGTTGCGACTAATTCTAAGCTGTCGGCCGTGGTATAAATAAAGTCAGCACCCACACCAATAAAATAGTTACTGGCAACTTCGGTCATCCAACGCGGCTTAAAACTATACAGTTGTTCTTTGAACTCATGATGATTAAGGTCTTGGTCGCCTTGTTCAATCCCTATTCCATAATAAACAGCAGCTTCATTATGCAGTTCTAAGTCAAGCAACAAACGCTGTTTACCTTGATTTAAAAACGTCATATTTTCTACCGTGACGCCATAAGAATTGTTCACAGAAGCAAATGAATTCAACACCAATGATGAAGGCTGTTGTTCACTTGATGCGTTATCTGTTTTGTATAACCCCACCATAAGTAAACCCACACCAAACTTTTTCTCTGGGGTGTAATAAGCCGTAGGTAAATAACTCATATCAATAGCTTTAGTATCATCGAATTCACCATCCGCGCCAAAAACCGACAAAATGTCATCAATCCATGTTGGTTGCATATCTTTGGGGGTTTCAAATAAAGGTTCAACTGCGGTTGCGGCGTTAGAAAAAACAAATAGTGTTAAAAGTAAGGTCCGTTTCATAAAAACTCTATTAAAATGTTAAAAAAAATAGGCGTGCATGATGACTTCCATGCCAAATTTTGGAATCACTATTCAATGAGTTATCGACAATAATCGCTTCAAATAATAGCCGATTCAGATAAGAATCAAATAATAACTAAATCAAAAAAGATTATCCTACTCATCACTCAATACTGACTGAAGAAGAACTTAAGTCTTGCTGAAGTTCTCCATCATTAAATACAAGATATTATACTGCGTTAAATGATGGCCTTTATACCTAACGTTAGTTTAGGCGTATCATCAGCAATCTTTTTATCTATAGGCGTAACTGATATCATTACGCTAAATGACGGCCGCTAATATAACACGTTTGGCTGCTCTTTTTAGTGATAACTCAACATTCACCCCATCGATATCATTCGGTAAAAGGATCAAAATCGACTATATTTAGCTGAACGGCTACAGCATTTCTATCCAATAAACAAGAGTCTACAAAGCACAAATTCAGTACTATTGAGCCTCATTTAATCAGTAGCCCATCAGCAAGTAAAAATTATTTCCTTAGATATATCATCCAGCGCGCAAGTAAGGTATAACGACGCTATGAAAACGCCTATACGATTACAACCACTGGTTGACGATGGTCTCGTCGATGAAGTGATAAGCCAACTCATGAGTGGCAAAGAAGCTACGGTCTATATGATCAGATGTGGCGATGCGATTCGCTGCGCCAAAGTGTATAAGGAAGCCACTAAGCGCAGTTTTAAAAAAGCAGCACAATATCAAGAAGGTCGAAAAACCAAAAACAGTCGTCGTGGTAGAGCCATGGAAAAAGGTTCTAAATACGGTCGTGAAGAACAAGAAAAAGCTTGGCAGAATGCCGAGGTCGACGCGTTATATAAATGCGCCGCCGCTAAAATTAGAGTACCAGTGCCTTATGGCTGCTTTGATGGAGTGCTATTGATGGAGTTGATCACCAATATTCATGGTGATGTTGCACCTCGATTAAATGATGTTACTCAGATGAGTGCTGAACAAGCGCAAACGCAGCATTACGTTATGATGGGTTATGTCGTACGAATGTTATGTGCAGGTATTGTTCATGGCGATTTATCAGAGTTTAACGTGCTCGTAGATCAGAATGGACCGGTTATCATTGACCTGCCCCAAGCTGTTGATGCATCAGCAAACAATAATGCCAAAGCGATGTTATTTCGTGATGTGAATAATATGACAGACTATTATTCTCAATTTGCCCCAGAATTAGCCGCAACAAAATATGCTAAAGAAATGTGGGCCTTGTACGAACAAGGTGAATTAACGCCGGAAACACAATTGACCGGTTTATTTGAAGAAGACACAACAGCGGCTGACGTCGATTCTGTATTAGAAGAAATTAACGCTGCATTTGAAGAAGCCCAAGAAAGACGCGAGCGCATGAGTGATGCAAACAGCGACGAGTATTAAATCGATCGTTTATTCACTCATGTGAACACCTAGGGAGACATTCCGACAAATTATCGAATAAGTGATCGAATACGCTATCGAATAAATTGTCAGGTTAATGTCTCCCTATTTAATTAGCCCTTCTCCTTTAATTAACGCCAAGCTAACTCAAGTTGACAGCGAATTCCCCCCGAGTTAATACCGAATTAAACCGCTTTTTTTAATTAAGCAGCAAGTGGGTTAACCATAACCGCTGGTTGCCTAAACGCTGCACATTTCTGAGGCGATAGTTAACCCTCTTGTCAGCAAACACAATGGTCTCATTACTGGCTAAACCTCAATCAATTGCTTTTTCCCACATAGTCATGAGTGAATCGTTATGTTTGCTAAAAAGTAATATGATCAATTTGCACACTTTATATAACCTTGTTTTTTACGTGGGTAAATAGGCGTATAATAATATTGGAAAGTTAACAAGGAGAATATTATGAGTAGCTATGTTCTATCAGTATTACTCGTTTGTCTGACTATTTTTATGTCAGCTAATGTTATTGGAAATGAAAATGGAATGATGAGAATGTCTCAGATGCCTGCATTTTCCGATTTTGATACTAATCAAGACAAATTGATATCTGAAGAGGAATTTGAACGCTTTCAAAAAGCCAGGCAAGCATTGCATCAATCTGAAGGGCGACTATTAAAAAACGCATCGGATTGTGATGAAATGTTTGAGCGTATCGATTTGGACCACAATAAGTTTATTGATACTGAAGAGTTTCAATCTCATCACGAAATGATGAGAAATTCTAAATAATCACAGTTTGGGATATCTACATAATCTCAGCTCGGGATAATAATCAACATCGCTTTAGAGAGGTAATCAGCATCACCTCTCTTTTAAATACGCTATAGCATAGCAAACGACTTAGTTGTATCTACACCTGCAAGATATAGCGCTATTTTTCCACACCATCGCTAAAATTACTCATTACTCATTACCCATTACTCCTGCGCTGCAATAAGCTTACTTTTAAATACGCCATAAAAAGCAATACAAGCACCAGCAAAACCTAAAAACGAGCATATTAAGCGATAATCAGTGTTGTCGATGAAGAAGTTAGCCACACTGAATACCAACAAAATGAATAAGCCAATATTTTTGGTCATCATCATTTTAGGCTCGAACATCAACCATTGATCACATTTAGGGCACTGTGTTTCAACCCCATGTTTACCTTTACGGACTTGTTTAAGCGCTTTACGGGCAAAGATACCCTTACAACGAGGACACTCCATTTAACATTACCTTCAATAAATTTTATCAATATAATACAATGAATTAACTCTACATCAAAGTTTTCCTTGAGAGCCAATATTGCAGAGCAAGCTAATATCATTTAATAACTCACACCATTTGGAACGTTCGTTCAAAATAGTAATTGAACGAATGATATAGTTAGTTTATAGTAACTCATGGCTCACATTATGAGCACGCTAACTCGCTACAAATAGAACTTATTGGCAAGTATATCAAATGATAAAGAGCTTAAGCACTTGGCTCATAACCCAAATGGAACAATGAACATGCATAAAATGATTGGATTTGATGTTTACGGCACATTAGTGGATCCAGTGGATATGGGCCAGCATCTGCAGCAATTGATTGGCGACAAGGCACAAGCATTTGGTCAATTATGGCACGATAAAAAAGTCGAATATGCGTTTCGTCGTGGCTTAATGCAGCAATATGAAGATTTTGGTGTGTGTACCCAGCAAGCTTTACAATATTGTTTGTCTGTTTTCAACGTCACACTGTCAAACAGCGAACAACAAGATTTACTGGCGAAATTTAGTCAACTCACGGCTTTTGATGATGTCATTCCTGGGCTAGCGTTACTGCGCAATCAAGGTCATACCCTCGCCGCTTTTTCAAATGGACCTGAAGTTGCGGTTCGTACGCTTATGCAAAATTCAGGCGTTTTACCGCAGCTCCATGACGTTATCAGTGTTGATGACCTAAAGACGTTTAAACCTAACCCCGCCGTTTACCATTATTTAATGACTCGCACCCAATCTGACCTCAATCATTGTTGGATGGTGTCGAGTAATCCATGGGATGTTATTGGTGCAAAAGCCGCCGGACTGAATACGGCTTGGATCAAAAGAGACAGTAAAAAAATATTTGACCCGTGGGGCATTGAACCAGACATAACCGCCAGTAGTTTAATCGAATTAAGTGAACAACTGGATGCCCTGTAATAAATAACTCACATGCTGTATTTAAACAATATAAGCATAACTCATACGCGTTGATGCTAATACATTAAAGCTTTACACGCTACACTAACAACATTGTGCTAAGCGCATTATCAATTTACTTAACCTGCTAACAGGTTGTACAAGGATATTTTATGACTAACCAATATACCCCGCCTAAAGTGTGGCAAAATAATAACAATGGCGCTAATAAGTGGGCGAACATTAATAGCCCTGAGTCAGGTGCAAGATTTGATAAAGTGCTGCCTGTCGGAGAGCATGCTTTGCAACTCTACTCTCTTGGCACACCAAACGGGCAAAAAGTAACTATCATGTTAGAAGAGCTACTGGCCTTAGGCATTAAAGAAGCTGAATATGATGCTTATCTGATTAACATCGGGGAAAAGGATCAATTCTCGTCAGGGTTCGTTGCCGTTAATCCAAACTCAAAAATTCCTGCTTTATTGGATAAATCAGCTAATGAAGACGAAAACGTGTTTGAATCTGCTTCAATTTTGGTTCATCTAGCAGAGAAGTTTAACCAATTCCTCCCTAAAGATGGCAAAGCCAGAACGCAAACATTTAACTGGTTGTTCTGGGCCCAAGGTTCAGCGCCATTCCTCGGTGGCGGCTTCGGTCACTTCTATGCTTATGCCGATGAAAAGCAGGAATATCCAATTAATCGCTTTGCTATGGAAGTTAAACGCCAGTTAGATGTGCTAGATAAACAACTGGCAAAAAACACCTTTATTGCTGGTGAAGAATATAGCATTGCAGATATTGCTATTTGGCCTTGGTATGGCAACTTAGTATTAGGCAATTTATATGAGGCTGCCGAATTCCTAGAAGTAGAGACTTATACCAATGTTGTTCGTTGGGCTAAATTGCTTGAAACTCGTGAAGGGGTCCAACGTGGTCGTATCATCAATCGCTCTTGGGGCGAAGAATGGGAACAAGTTCCTGAGCGTCATTGCGCTGAAGATATTGATAAGGTTCTAAAACTGCGTCCTAGCACAGTAAAATAAGTCAGCCGCTAAAGTTTGGCGCGATTGTATCCTGACTTATTTTATTGGGATACTAAAAAGCCTTCTGCATTACAGAAGGCTTTTTATATTGACGCATCAGAGGCCGAAACAACGCAAATTGTGGACGTTATTTCACACTAGAAACTCTGTGACAATTAAATACTCATCGCGAGTTCTGCACCTTGGCGAATAGCGCGTTTGGCATCTAATTCAGCCGCCACATCTACCCCACCAATTAAATGTACAGGTAATCCTGTGGCTTTCATTTCATCAACCAAACTGCGATTCGACATTTGTCCGGCACACAACACCACATTATCTACAGCAAGAATTTCAGATTGTTCACCTATTTTAATGTGAAGGCCTTGTTCATCAAACTTTTCGTAGATTACGCCGGTTTTCATATGCACTTGATGTTGCTTCAACACGCTGCGATGGATCCAGCCAGTAGTTTTACCTAAACCTTTGCCCATTTTGGTAGTTTTACGTTGCAATAAATACACTTCACGACCAGGAATATGTTCGGCTTCTTCAGTTAACCCGCCAGCATTCTGATAGGTTTTATCAATGCCCCACTGTTTTAACCATTTATCCGGTTGCAAAGTGCTCGATTCTAATTCGCATAAGAAATGCGCCATATCAAAACCAATACCGCCAGCACCAATTAATGCTACCGTTTTACCCATTTCAACTTGGCCCGTTAATACTTGTTGGTAATCGACCACTTTAGGATTATCAAAACCCGGTAAATCCAACGCTCGTGGTACCACACCAGCGGCGATGACCACTTCATCAAATTTCTCATTGGCCAGCACTGCCGCATCCAATTTAGTGTTTAGACGCAGTTCAACGTTATGCAGTTTAATTTGGTTAATGAAATATCGAATAGTTTCACTAAACTCTTCTTTACCCGGGATTTTACGCGCTAAATTAAACTGACCACCGACTTCAGACTTGGCTTCAAACAATACCACTTCATGTCCACGCGACGCTGCGTATACCGAGAACGCCATTCCCGCAGGACCGGCGCCCATAACAGCGATACGTTTTTTACTGGTTGTTGGGGTAAAATTAATTTCGGTTTCATAACAAGCACGGGGATTAACCAAACAGGTTGCCCGCTTCATCGCAAAAGTATGGTCCAAACAAGCTTGGTTACAACCAATGCAGGTATTAATCAACTCTGGGGTATTAGCTGCCGCTTTATTCACAAACTCTGCATCTGCTAAAAATGGCCGGGCCATCGATACCATATCAGCTTGACCTGATGCAATAATCGCCTCGCCAATTTCTGGGGTATTAATTCGGTTGGTGGCAATTAACGGAATCTTGACTTCTTTTTTGAGCTTTTCTGTTACCCAAGAAAAAGCACCACGCGGTACACTGGTCGAAATCGTCGGTACACGTGCTTCATGCCAACCAATACCGGTATTAATAATACTCACACCGGCTTGTTCAAGCGATTTTGCCAGCTGAACCACTTCATCCCACGTTGAGCCATTGTCGACTAAGTCGAGCATCGACAAACGGAACACAATAATAAAGTCACTGCCTACTTTCTGACGAATAGCGTTAACGATTTCAATCGGAAACTTAACCCGATTGTCATAACTGCCGCCCCATTCATCGGTACGTTTATTGGTGCGCGAACTGATAAATTGATTGATCAAATAGCCTTCAGAGCCCATGACTTCAACGCCATCATAACCAGCTCTTTTCGCCAATGCCGCGCTGGTAGCGTAGTCTTTAATCGTCGAGCGTACTTGACGAGCAGACATCGCAGAGGGAGTGAACGGGGTAATGGGCGATTTTACTTTGCTCGGCGCTAAGCTAAAAGGATGATAGCTATAACGACCCGCATGCAAGATTTGCATACAGATTTTACCGCCCGCTTCATGCACAGCATCGGTAACTATTTTATGTTTACCCACTTGCCAAGAAAAGCTTAATTGGCAGGCATGTGGCGCTAAACGGCCACGTAAATTAGGTGCGATACCGCCAGTAACGATTAACCCGACGCCACCTTGAGCACGCTCTTTATAAAAAGCTGCCAGTTTCTCAAATCCGCCTTTTTCTTCTTCTAACCCCGTGTGCATTGAGCCCATCAACACGCGGTTTTTCAGCTGTGTAAAGCCGAGATCTAAAGGTTCTAATAAGTGTGGAAACGACATTCAAACATCCTTTTTAAACAAGTGATTTAAACCAGCATACCCCGACAGTAAAGTTTGCTCAATCATTTAAACGCTCGTTTGTTAAAAACCTTTACAATTGAATTTCACATTTTTATTGATTTTCAGTTAGGATGACTACATTAGACTGATAAAGGAGTGGCAAATGTCCGCTAAACCCTCGTTTTTAAAAAGGATGTTTTTACTGTTATGGAATACAGTAAACGGTATCCGTAAGTTCATCATCAACGTTATATTTTTTGGTTTGTTGGCTGTCATCGCTGTAGTACTTCTCAACAGCGAAGATGAAATTGTCGTCGAAGATCAATCAGCATTAGTGCTGAACTTGTCTGGGAGCATAGTGGACCAAAAACATTATGTAGACCCAATAGAAATGGCATTTAGCCAAGGGCAAGCGAATGATCCAGAAGGTGAAATTCTATTAGCCGATGTACTTTATACTATTAATAATGCGACTCAAGACGCCCGCATTAACAGTATAGTACTGGACTTAGCGGATCTTCGTGATGCCGGTATTAGTAAAATGACCGCTATAGGTGAAGCATTAACCCAGTTTAAAGCCGCCAATAAGTCAGTTATCGCTATGGCCAATGGTTATGATCAAAACCAATATTTTTTAGCCAGCTTTGCAGACAAAATATACCTTAACAACCAAGGTATGGTAGCGCTTGATGGCTTAAGCCGTTATCGCTTATATTACAAGGCTGCACTCGAAAAACTCAAAATTACCACTCACGTATTTCGAGTGGGAACCTTTAAATCAGCTGTAGAGCCCTTTATTCGTGACGATATGTCTGATGCCGATAAAGTCGCCAGTAAAGTATTGTTAAACGATATTTGGCAAAGTTATTCAACTATTGTGGCCAGTAACCGTCAAATAGCCCCAGATCAATTAGTGTTAACTCCAGATGAATTCCTTGCTCAGCTTGATAAAGCTGAAGGTGACAGTGCTCAAATGGCTGTCAACATGAAATGGGTTGACGAACTGGTTTCGGCTGATGCGTTCCGTGTCGCGATGATTGAACGTGTTGGCAGTGATAAAGAAGGTAAAAACTTTAAGCAAATTAGCTTTAATGATTACCGAGCGTTAACCGCACCTATGCCTAGCTTTGTTGAAAAAGACGCAGTTGCCGTTATCGTTGCTAAAGGCACGATTCTTAACGGTAAACAACCTGCTGGACAAATTGGCGGTGAAAGTACCTCTGCATTGCTAATGAAAGCACGCTTTGACGATAAGGTGAAAGCCGTCGTGCTTCGCGTTGATAGCCCTGGTGGTAGTGCATTTGCGTCAGAACAAATTCGTCAAGAAGTGTTAGCCCTAAAAGCAGCAGGTAAGCCTGTGGTTGTTAGCATGGGTAGTCTTGCTGCATCTGGCGGATATTGGATATCAGCCAGTGCCGACTATATTGTTGCAACACCAACAACCCTAACGGGTTCTATCGGTATTTTCGGTATGTTTGCTACGTTTGAGCAAGCACTGAATCATTTTGGTGTGACCTCTGATGGTGTCGCAACATCTGATTGGGCCGGATTATCGCCTGCACGCGAATTAAATCCGCAAGTGGCTGCTGTTGTACAACGCCATATTGAACGTGGTTATCATGAGTTTATTTCTCTGGTAGCAAAAGAACGTCATATGACACTAGAGCAAGTTGACAACATTGCTCAAGGCCGAGTATGGACTGGTAAACGCGCACTCACCTTAGGCCTAGTTGATGAACTAGGTGATATGGATGTGGCATTAGCCAAAGCTGCTGATTTAGCGAAAATGGACAAGTTCGACGTTAAATTGATTGAACAAGAGCTTAGCGCTGAACAACAACTGATGCAGCAAATCATGGGTGCGACTGCCGCTTATGTTCCAGACAGTGTTCGTCAAACCAGTTTCATTGAGCGCTTTGCCAAGCAGTGGGCTGGCGCATTTGAAACATTGTCGATGTTTGATGACCCTAATCATGTCTATATGTATTGCGAAAACTGTAATTACTAATCACTCAAATGACCGCAATATGAAGATTCTTCAAAAAAAGCCTGCTTAGCAGGCTTTTTTATTGGGGATCGACAAATAAACTCGTATAATTTCCACAATCTGCAATCGCTGTTAAAGAAGAGCCTACATACATGACAAAACGTTCCATTTACGTTGCCTATACTGGCGGTACCATCGGGATGCAAAAGACCGATAATGGTTTTGTGCCAGTATCTGGGTTCTTAACCGATTGTGTGCAGTCAATGCCTGAGTTTTATCATGAAGAAATGCCTGAATTCGTTATTCATGAATACAGCCCATTAATTGACTCATCCAATATGGCACCGCCGGATTGGCAATTGATTGCTAATGATATTCAAGCCAACTATGAAAAGTATGACGGTTTCGTTATTTTGCATGGTACAGACACCATGGCTTATACCGCATCTGCATTGTCATTTATGCTGCAAGGTCTATCAAAACCTGTCATTGTTACTGGTTCACAAATTCCGTTAGCTCAATTACGTTCAGACGGTCAAACCAACTTGCTCAATTCGCTTTATATTGCAGCCAACTACCCCGTTGCAGAAGTCTGTTTATTTTTTAATAACAAACTGTTTCGTGGTAACCGCTCAACCAAAGCCCATGCTGACGGATTCGATGCGTTTGCATCGCCTAATTTTCCTATGTTGCTCGAGGCAGGCATTAAAATAAACCTTAAAGCAGGGAAAATAACCAAACCAACAGGTGAGCCTTTAGAAGTGGTGACAATTAGTCCACAACCTGTTGGTGTGGTGACACTTTATCCAGGGATCTCCACTGACATTTTTAATAATATTTTACAACAACCGGTAAAAGCACTGATTTTATTGACCTTTGGCGTGGGGAATGCACCACAAGATAAGAAGCTACTTGATACACTTAAACAAGCCGATGAACGCGGTATTATATTGGTTAATTTGACCCAGTGTTTCCAGGGTAAGGTCAATATGCGCGGTTATGCTACAGGTAATGCTTTAGCACAAGCTGGGGTAATAAGTGGTGCTGATATGACCATTGAAGCGGCGTTAGCTAAATTGCATTATTTGTTGTCTATTGGATTAACGTCGGCGCAAATTAAGCAACGTATGCAGCAAAACCTTGTTGGTGAACTGACAACGGACTAGTTTAGGTTATTGATACTGTTACGGGGTTATTGTACTAATCAGATAACAGCTAAATAAAAATGCGAGCTAATGAGCTCGCATTTTTTGATGTTATAATATCCATTATTGATAACAAATAGTATTTATTATCAGATAATTACAAATCAGCTTCTTTAAACTCGGCGATGGGCTCACCTTTAAACTGTTTTTTCAGCTCTGATTTAGACAGCTCATTAATGTTACCACCGGCTGCGATGGTAAAATGTTCAGTTTGCTGCAGCTTACGTGCTTGATACAACATCACTACTTGCAAAGTCGATTCACGCTGTGGCTGAGTTAATACTGTACCATCATCCCACTTACCTAACTCAGACGCAGACAATAAACGCAGGTATACTTCTTCAGGCATTTCATCAATGACTTTATTGATATCGTTCATACTGATTTCCGTTTATGTAACACTATTCTGACTCGGGTAACAAGATAACCCGTAAAACCAATAACAAAACTTGCGATCGCGATATAAGAAGTTAACCCCTGTGCAGGCTCTCCTCCCCAAAACCACACCACAACTCCTGCGATAAATAATGTCAAAAAAATAAAGCTTTGAGTCATTAAGCTATTTGAACGCTCAATGTGACTGATAATCATTAATGACTCAGTATTACCACTCAAATCGGTTTTACAATGCTCACATTGCTTAGCCAGACTTGAAATTCGCTTTTGACATTTAGGACATGCAACTAAGGCCATAATTCATTCTACCTGCTTGATTATCTGAAGATAAAAATTACCGCGTACTGTCGCGATTATAAATTATCAACCACCGCTAACATCGCAACTAAAGACGCTTCACCTAAATATACGCAACGCTCTGGAGACCA
This sequence comes from Shewanella sp. ALD9, assembly GCF_002836315.1. Classification (NCBI taxonomy): domain Bacteria; kingdom Pseudomonadati; phylum Pseudomonadota; class Gammaproteobacteria; order Alteromonadales; family Shewanellaceae; genus Shewanella; species Shewanella sp. ALD9. The sequence goes on along the minus strand of NZ_PJCD01000003.1, from coordinate 1,046,009 downwards.
GCCCACAAATGGATCGGCTAAATTGGCATTGTCTTTAAATGGCATTTCTAAGGTGTTCGATAAACAACTGAACGTATTAGCAACCCAATTAGAACCTACCGTTAAATTAGCTTTGCCTGGCTCATCTTTATCGTAACCAAACTCTGTTTGGAAATCCGCACTGGCAATGGTCAATGCACTGAGAAATTGCTGCTGTAATTGAGCCATCTTATCGTTGTAGCTTGGCACCCCTTCACAACCGGCAAGGAACACATAAGGCAGGCCTTCATCGCCGTGCACATCGTAAAATAAATCAACACCAGTTTGATGCATTTTATTAACGACATAATACACTTCAGGGCTTTTCTCTAAGCTCGGTGTTTGCCATTCGCGATTTAAGTTAGTACCAACAGCATTAGTCCGTAAATGGCCGCGTGCGCTGCCATCAGGATTCATGTTTGGCACAATATAAAAATTGGCTTTGTCTAATAAGGCTTTAGATGTTGGACAATAACTATCAAGCAATTGATTTAATAAGCCTTCAACTAGCCATTCAGCCATCGTTTCACCCGGATGTTGACGCGCAGTAATCCAAATATTCTTTTTATCTGGGTTAGCATCACCAATTTTTAGTAAGGTCATGTCGCGACCATCAAGGGTTAACCCAAGGTGCTCAAGACTCACAGCAGGATGTAATTGCACTTCACTGATCAAATCTAAATGACGTTCGTAGCTGTACGGTGCAAAATAAGCTATTTGAATGGCTTCACAATCTAGCTCAGCCTGGATGGTTAATTTTCCGTCGACATACTGAGTCGGTAATCTGAACCACGATTGGCGGTCATAACTGGCAACTGCTTGATAATCGTCCCAGCCAGCTGGATAAGAGGCACTACCTGCATTGAGGATGTTAAGGATATATGTCTGGCCGACTTCCCCTTCTAAACGGAAGTTAAACCATTGATAAAACTCACCACCAAAATCGGGACGAATGGCGAGTTGTATATCGTCATGTTTGTCTAGGTTAATGACGTGAATATTGCCGCCGTCAAAGTTTGCTGTAATCCGCATTAGATTATCCTTTATGTGCTTGCGCTTATTTTGGGCTTAATAACGATTGGTATCAGCCTTATTTTATGCGCCATAGCTTATCAAATGCGGCAATAGGTGTGAACCATTAAAAGCTAAAGCAGTAACCTTGACCGCGAACGGTATTAATCAATTCGCGTGGTAAATTGCGTTTAACTAATTTACGGCGTGTATTACTGATATGCATGTCTAAATTACGGTCAAAACGTCCAAGTTCCTTGTGCAATACCCGTAGTTGCAGCTCTTCTTTGGTGACCACTTCACCTTGTCTATCAAACAAATATTTAAATAACCGATATTCCGTTTGGGTCAACACTAGCGACTTTTCTGCAAAACTAATGGTATAGCAGGTATCATCAAAGCCAATATAGTCATTAACCACGTCATTAATTGGTGCTTGGGTGCGTCGATGGAGTACATTAAGACGTAACTGCAATTCGCGGATATTAATCGGTCGAGTGAGATAATCGTCGGCGCCTAACTCTAGCGCATTAATGCGCTCCAGTTCGCTGTTACTTTCTGCTAATACAATAATAGGCGTTCGGGTTTGTCGTGCAACGAGCAGCCAAAATGACTCCATTTTGGGAACCGAAAAATCTAATAATATGGCTTCAAGCTGCTCAGTTTCCATTTGGATCAACGCATCAAAGGCATTATTAACCCGATGAACACTGTAGCCCTGCTCATTTAGCTGTCGAGTTACGTCACTTTTATCGGAAAGGGTATGTTCAATGAATAGGATATTCTTCATGCTCAGCTACTTAATGATAACGATTACCATTAAGATTATCATAATTATTTAGCCAAAACCAGATTTAATCGACCCTGTAGCCCTTTTCATTAACAAAAAGGCCTGAAACTTCAGGCCTTGAGACATTTGTCACAATAATGAATGAGACATCATTGGTCTATTTATCTGTCATCAACTGTTTAATAAATTTAACCGGCGCACTACCGTAACTTAAAAACTGTTCATGAAACTGCTTTAAATCAAAGTTTTCACCTTGCTTAGCTTTAAGTTGTTCGCGGAAATCATAGATCTCACGATAGCCAGCGTAATAGCTAGTCAGTTGCACTTGACTTAAGGTCGCTCGACGCCACTTTCCTTCAGCTTCAGCGCGTTGTTGGAACGCTTCATTCTCGAGCAAGTCAATCACCTCTTGCTCACCCATTCCGTTAACCTGAATGCTGTAGTCTAAAATAGTGTTACAAATGACCCGTAAATTCCATTTGTAATACATCAACCACATTTCAGGTTCAAAATTACCATAACCTTCTTCCAGCATCATACGCTCGGTATACACTGCCCAACCTTCAATCATGGCACCGTTACCAAATAAGCTTTTCACTAAACTAGGAGATTGGTTAGAAAAGACTAATTGTGTGTAATGCCCTGGGATAGCCTCATGAATATTCAGTACCTGTAAAATCCAGTGATTGTATTCACGTAAATAGCTTTCGGCTGACTCATCACTCATGTCATCGAGGGGCGAAACGTTGTAGTAAGTATTACCGCCTTTGTCATAAGGCCCTGGTGCACTGATAGAAGCACCCGCAAAACCGCGCATGTATTCAGGGGTTTCACGCACAATTAACGGTTTGTTAGGATCAAGAGTCACCAGTTGTTTATCATTGACAAATTTAATCAGTTCTGGAATTTGCTTACGCACTTCAGCAACAAAGTTTTCTCGTTTAACATGTTTGGTTGATAACACATCAATTAACTGCCGAATAGCTTGTCTCTCATCGGCCGGTTTTGGGGTATCGATATACTTTGACCAAATGGTATCGGTGATCTTAGCCATTTCTTGCTGAACATGATTTTTATCTGCCACAGCTTTGTCATATAACTGTTTAGCGGTCATACCAGACTGAATATCGAAGGCGAATTTTTCTTCGTATAAGGTTTCACCAATACGGAAATCACGGCCTCCATTTTCGGTTAGCTTAGTTTCAAGCGCGGTTAACCACTCAATGTGCTGTTTAATCGCTGCAGTTGCTGCATCAAAACGCTCAGCAAATAACGCTTTCTGCTCTGCGCTTAAGCCTGAATCAGTGACTTGCTGGGCTAACTCGGCAGACAATACCGAAAATGCGCCTTGATTTTGCATAATCGCTAATTGGGTATGCTCAAGTGTCGGCTCACTAATATTTTGTCGCGCGGCCTCATAATAAGCGGGCACATTTTCAAGACGTGCAATAACAGAGCCTAAGCGCTCATCTAACGGGGCAAAGTCTTCATTGATGATTTGCGCAAAACCACCGGCAACATTGTAATTAGATGGATCCCATTGCCAACCTTTAAAGCGTGTAATTTCCCATTGCATTGACTCAACTAAATTACTCAGTAATTTATAATCAATTAACTCGTTAGCAGATAATGACTGCGGATCGAATTGGGCTAGTGCCGCTTGCTGTTGCTTAACAAATTGCAGCGTTTTGTCGCGGCTAGCTTGATTAGGGATATCTAAATAGCCATCATTAACATGTTTGCCACTGTACAGAGCCCACGTTGGTGATAATGCCCACAGCTCATCAATAAACTGTTGTGAATATTTGTTAAAGGTTAATTCTGCCACGGTTGTAGTTGTGCTAGCCTCTGCAGTAACGGTCTTGGTTTGTGGACTTGGCTTAACCGAGTCATCGCCACAGCCGACCATGGCAAAAGTAACCGCCAAAGCAAGTAAAGATTTTTTCATGAGTTATCCCTTACATTGTTATTATTTTTTAGTGTGTTTACACTTATTTTTTATCGGCATCGCTTTCGCGAGTATAGATTTTGGCTGCCTATATATTTTGTGCTTAAATAATTTGTGGAACTTAACTATTTTGGAAACTTAACGGTTTTTGGAACGTATACTTTTTCTACATAGTGATGAGTAAAAATCATCCTTAGACAATTATAATTAGTTAATCATGTTCGTCACGGTTTTGCAGCATGCAGACACCTTTTGTGACATAAAAATAGTGAATCGATCAACTGCTTGTAGCCTAGAAACCGATTTTTAGTTACATAGCCGTGTCCATAATAATCAACAGAGGTCTTAACGATGCCTTCAACACATATCCGACTACTGCTTAATGGTAAAAAAGCCGCCAATGTCGACATCAGACAATCGGTTATCGCTTTACGTGAAAAGGGCCATACTGTTGATGTGCGGGTCTCTTGGGAAAGTGCCGATATGTTGCGTTTTATGACGGAAGCAATAGCCGATAATGTCGGCAGAGTGGTTATTGGAGGCGGTGATGGCTCACTTAATGAGGCTGTTAATGCCCTGATGCAACTGTCACAACAGGATCATATGCTCGAAATAGCCGTGCTGCCATTAGGCACGGCAAATGATTTCGCCACTGCGTGTGGCATTAGCAATAATATTCATTCCACTTTGGAACTGGCGATTCATGGTGACAGCTACCCTATTGATATCATTAGAGCCAACAATAATTATTTTATTAATGCGGCTGTCGCCGGTTTTGGCGCGCAAGTGACTGCAGAAACACCAACAGAGTTAAAAGATTTTCTGGGCGGCGGGGCTTATACCTTAATAGGATTGGCAAAAGCATTAGGCTTTAAGCCTTATCAAGGCAGTATTACCACCGATAAAGGCACGTTCGATGGCGATATTCTGGTAGGCGCCATTTGCAATAATAAGCAAGCTGGCGGCGGACAAATGCTGGCGCCCAATGCGTTAATTGATGATGGCTTGATGGATATCACCCTGCTGAAGTCATTTTCAACCTTTGATATCCCGGTGGTGTTAGAAGAAATACAAGCCATGAGTCATGAAGCCAGGTTTTGTTATCATTTTCAAACCCGTTGGCTAGAAATTGATTTCCCTATCAAGTTACCGCTTAATTTAGATGGCGAACCCTATCCAACAGAGCAAATGCGTTTTGAAGTACTCCCAAAAGCCATTCAGTTTGTGTTACCGCCAGACTGTCCATGCCTTGAGAAATCCACACAAAAAAGCGGAAAGTAAATTCCGCTTTAATCGCCGATACAACAACTAAGTTAATCGTTTATCTAATCAGTTTAGATATTCCACGGATTAGGTTTATTACCTTTCGGCGAGGCTGGCGCTTTAGCTGTTTTGGTTTTTCTAAAGTCAGCTGAAGCCGTTTTCGATTTGCCTAAACTCAGCGTAGGTCGGTCTGTCGCTGAGGTTGATTTATGCTGACGATTTTTTGGGATAAAATTCAACACCGAAATAGGAATAGGCTTAGATGGTTCAAAACCGACTATTTCTTTGCGTTCAATTAAATGCCCCAAACGACTTTCAATCATACACAGGTTTTTAAAGTCATCATTGGACACAAAAGAAATAGCGACACCAGCAGCACCGGCACGACCGGTTCGACCAATACGATGAATGTAGTCATCGGCCGGATAAGGCAAGTCATAATTGATTACACGAGATAAATCGTCAATATCAATACCACGCGCCGCAATACCGGTAGCTACTAGGTATTTAATGTTACCCGATTTAAAATCAGCTAAAATTTGTTCACGCACTGGCTGGCTGCGGCCACTGTGAATACACTCTGCAGCAATATCACGCTTTTCAAGCTGACTGACTAATTTAGCGGCACCTTGCTTAGTTTCGATAAAGATTAGCGCTTGGTTCCACTCTTCGGTTTTAATTAAATGACTTAATAAAGCTGATTTTTTATCTTTATCAACCGTCGTTAACCACTGCTCGATTTTCGGTGCTGAATCGCGATCAGCAATCACCGAAATTTCCACAGGACGCTTAATGGCCGTTTTCGCTAACGCACGCACTTGGTTTGATAATGTCGCGGAAAACAATAAACTCTGACGTTCAGAAGGTAATTTATCGATGATTTTATTAATATCTTCGATAAAGCCCATGTCGAGCATTCTATCGGCTTCATCAAGCACCAACACTTCAATTTCATCAAAGTGCACAGCACGTTGGGTATATAAGTCGAGTAAACGTCCTGGTGTCGCCACCAAAATATCCACACCATCAATTAAGGCTTGTTTTTGCGGCTTCTCATCAACCCCACCATAAATGGCGATAGAGGTTAACGATAAATGCTTGGCGTACTGCACTACGTTGGCGTGAACTTGCACTGCGAGTTCGCGAGTTGGGGTTAAAATCAACGCTCGAATACGTTTTGCACGCTGGGTTTCAGTGTCGGCTAAGCGTTCTAATATTGGCAATACAAAGCTTGCGGTTTTACCGGTGCCCGTTTGCGCCGCGGCAAGCAGGTTCTTACCCTTTAAAATAACCGGAATAGTCTGTTGTTGAATCGGTGTCGGCTGACTGTATCCCACTTCATGTAGGGCATTGACAATCGTGTCGCGTAATCCAAGTGTCGAAAAAGGCATGAAAGTGGGTCTCAGTAGTAAAACAAGAATAAAGCATTATAGAGGCTACGCATAACAAGCGCTAACACCTCGTTAATATAAAGTCATACTAGACAACGGCGAGACGAAGCATCAGCCAAATTGTCAGTATTGTATTAAAACACAAATGAAAAAAGACGTCCGAAGACGTCTTTTTTCATAATATGGCGGTGAGCGAGAGATTCGAACTCTCGTTAGGGATAAACCTAAACACACTTTCCAGGCGTGCGCCTTCAGCCACTCAGCCAGCTCACCAATTTGTGACTGACTTTTTATCCATATTATTAAAAGACATCAGATAAAAAGGCAGTACTTAATATTTAATTCTATTGAGTGGGATAATTACCTCTCAACAATACAAAACCACTTAATACTAACCGCGGCAGTGCTAATCGAGGCGTACTTTACGCAAATGATGATAGCGGGTCAAGCTAAAAATCCCCACTATCAAGCGTTTGCACAAATGCACAGCAACTAGCAAGCTAACTAACCTATTAAGGTAGGGAAAAGTCCTTTAACACCCGCGGCGATCACTTCAATGCCTAAAGACAACATCAGTAGACCCATTAGACGAGTAATAACGTTAATGCCAGTTTTACCTAATAGTTTAAACAGCATTGGCGCCATACGAAATAAACCCCAACTAACAAGACCTAAGATAATAATGGTTAAAAACATACCAATGTAGTTGGTTATTTGGTGATGCTCCGCCGCAAACACAATCACCGCACTAATGGCGCCAGGACCAGCCATTAATGGCAAGGCTAAAGGGACAACCGCTACAGACTCCATACCTGAAGACTCACGGTCTTCTTCTTGGTTGCGTTTCACTTCACTGATTTTACCTTGTAGCATCGACATGGCAATAATACAAATCAAGCTACCACCGGCAATACGAAAAGCCGATAATGAAATACTGAACATACTAAGAATGTAATGCCCTGCTATTGCCGTCACCAATAAAATGACCACTACGGCAAAGTTTGCCACCCGGTTGGTATGTCTACGCTCAACTTCAGTTTGATGGCTGGTTAAACTAACAAAAACAGGTAATAACCCTACTGGGTTAATAATGGCTAATAGTCCTAGAAAGAACTTGATATAAAGCATGAAATCCACTTGGTATAACCCTCTTGATATTACCTGTATTGAAGCTCGATTCTGAGGGCGCTAATGTAGCTGAAACATTGCCATTCCCCAAATGAAATTTTTTATATTTGATAGACCGTTTTACAATACAAAAACTAATGCTACGTCTATTATTTGTGTTTTTACATCACAATGACAGTTAACGTAAACACGCACTTTTAGTTATTTTATTTCACTATACAGTTCTAATTAGCATCAATATGATGATTTAACCTACAACATAACTTAAAATATTGTTTGTCTGTGGTTAACCTACATATTATTCAACAAAATAAGAATAGCCTTATGATGAAAAATACTAACGATAGCGGAGTTTTTATTTCTCCTAAAAGTATACATTTAGCCGGTCAGTTTATTTTGACAGTATATAAGTGTATTTTTTAGGTAAACAGTATAGATATCGATTCCAGCATCACCTTGACTAATGAATAACTCATTGCCTCTGGTAAAACTGCGATTGGCTTGACCCACAATATCTGAAGCTACAATAGCTTAGGCACAAAAAAGAGATGTTGCCAGTGGCAACATCTCTTTTAATTAACTCTGAAAGTAACTCTGCTGTGAAGATTAGGCCATTATTTCAATACTGACCTGCGTAAACCCTCTACAGAGAAACTACACAATATTTAACCTGAACTCGGGATAAGAGACAAATATATGATTATAAAGATCATAGTCATATACGTTAACTCTCAAACTTGTCATTTTTTTTACTAACAAGGCGAATTGACGCGTCAATAGCGGGTCTATTGCAAGTTAATTCAACAACGTTAGCAAGGCAAAGAGCTGTTTGAGAGACGTTTGTTATCCCAATTTCAGGTTATTTAGCTGTCCAACGATCCATCCAGCCTAGTACATTCTTGTACCATAGCTGTAGGTTATCTTGATTTAAAATCCAGTGATTCTCATCTGGAAATACCAATAGCTCTGAAGGAATACCTTTACGCTGCATAAAGGTAAATGCAGCAAGACCTTGGCCATAAGGTACACGGTAGTCTTTTTCACCATGGATGACGAGCATCGGCGTTTTCCAGTTTTCAACATAGTTTACTGGGTTAAACTTTTCATATAGCTCTTTGTTTTGATCGTATGGGCCACCGAATTCATATTCAGGGAACCATAATTCTTCTGTAACGTAATACATAGAACGCATATCAAACAAACCAGCATGGTCGACTAAACACTTGAAGCCATCGTTCCATTTACCTTGGAACCAGTTCATCATATAGCCACCGTAAGAACCGCCCAGTGCACATGCATTGTTAGCATCTAACCAAGGTTGCTGCGCGGTAACTGCTGCCATGCCTTTTTTAAGATCTTCAAGCGGTTTTCCGCCCCAATCCTTGCCAATAGAGTCGGTAAACGCTTGACCATATCCAGTAGAACCATGGAAGTCGACCATCACTACGCCATAGCCTGCACCCGCCCATAACTGAGCATTCCAGCGGCTGCTGAAACTGTTACCAAATGAGCCTTGTGGGCCGCCGTGTACCAGGTAAGCTATTGGGTATTTTTTACCTTCTTCATAGTTAACAGGTTTGATCCAATAACCATGAACGGTTTCGTCATTCCAACCTTTAAAGTTGAACTGTTCAAAATCACCAAACTTAATGTCAGCTAATTTTTCACTGTTGACGTTGGTTAGCTGTTTAAGTTGTTCACCTTCAAGTGACACACTGAATAAATCGCCAGGTTCAACTAATGATGACTTCTGGAAAATAAGACGATTACTGGTCACAGCCACTAGGCTGTTACTGCCTTGGTTGTAAATAGGACGCACATCACCAAACTGAGTGTTCACTTCAAAAATGGTCACTTGCCCAAGATCTTGTGCTGTCACATACAAAGTACGACCATCGGCACTAAAATTTAATGAACTCGCGCTGCGATCCCACAATGGTGCGACTTCTTTTTCCTGACCTGTAACATTGTCACGTAACATAATGCGGGAGCGATCAGCTTCGTAACCCGCCTTAGACATGGCTAAATAAGCAAGATAACGGCCATCGGCAGAGAACGTTGGCTGGGCATCCCATGCTTGGTTATCTGGGGTTAAGTTAACCGTTTCACCGCCAGCTACAGGCACTTGCCATAAATCGTAGTTAGTAGTCCAAGCTTGATCACGGCTAGGCGCTTTCGCGCTATAAACAACGTACTTACCGTCTGCAGTAAAGGTGACTTCTTCCATACCAGAAAATGGCTTAGGCGGTGTTTCAGTGTCACGGCCCGCTGTAACGTTTGTCGCTGTGGTAATTTTGTTGCCATTAAGCGAGGCGACAAACAAATGATTACGTGCATGATCTTCCCAAGTGTCCCAATGACGTACCATCAACTGCTTGTATTGACGCCCGGTGCTTTTACGTTCAGCTTCGGCAGTAAACTTGTCTTTTGAACACGCTAAGTCTTTACACTCTGGAAATACTCGCAACGTCATAACAACTTGCTTACCGTCGTTAGACAATTTGTAGCCATTGATATCTAACGGTAAATCGGTAACCGCGATAGCTTCTCCGCCATCAAGGGCCAATTGATACAATTGACTGGTGCCGGAGCGCGTGGCGAGGAAATAAATCGATTTTCCATCGGGCGAGAAGCTGACATCGTGTTCAGTACCGGCTGCCGAGGTAAGTTGCTTTGGCTTAGCATTTTTCTCGTTCAAATCGAGAAGATAAAGATCTGAGTTGCCCTCGCCTTTATCATCAACCACTTTTACGCCGTACACCATGGTTTTACCATCATTTGATACGGCCGCTGAATGCAACTTATTTAAGTTAACCAGTTGCTGAACATTAAAAGCTGCGGGCTCTGCCGCAGACACTGATGTTGCCATGCCAGCAGCAACCAGTGCGAATAATACAGAAGACTTTTTCATTGTTATCATGTCTCAGTTGTTTAAATAAAACGTATTACGTTTGGGCCACAAATACAGCCAATATCAAACGTAATCATAAAATGTATATTGCAGACTAACCAAAGCAAAACGCTCAGGCAACAAGCCTTTTGTAAAAAGCTGTAAACCCGAGCGTTTAATCACATTGACACTTATCGCTTATGTCTAAGCACAATGTTATCGATGGCTTACTTATTAGCTTTACTGTTAGCGATATTAATTTTCCAAATCGCTGGGCCAGTTTCGTGCGCATTAACACCATTGGTATCAACCGCCACGGTTACAGGCATGTCTTGCACATCAAATTCGTAAATCGCTTCCATGCCTAAATCTTCAAATGCGACAACACGTGATTTCTTAATCGCTTTCGACACTAGGTATGCCGCGCCGCCAACAGCCATTAAATACACTGCTTTGTGCTTTTTAATTGAAGCAACCGTTTCAGGACCACGCTCAGACTTACCAATCATGCCCATTAGACCTGTTTGGTCTAACATCATGTCAGTGAACTTATCCATACGGGTTGCCGTTGTTGGGCCTGCAGGGCCAACCACTTCATCACCGACAGGGTCTACTGGGCCAACGTAATAAATAAACTTACCGGTAAAATCGACGCCTGCTGGTAAACCTTCACCAGATTCAAGTAACATTTGAATCCGTTTATGAGCAGCGTCACGGCCAGTCAGCATTTTACCGTTGAGTAATAAGGTATCACCACTCTTCCAAGTTTCGATTTCAGCTTGAGTGACCGTATCTAAATTGACACGGTGAGTGTTTTCTCCCGCTTCACGAGTAATTTCAGGCCAATCAGACAAAGATGGAGGTACTAAATCGACTGGACCAGTGCCATCTAAATGAAAATGCACATGGCGCGTTGCTGCGCAGTTAGGGATCATCACTACTGGTTTAGACGCTGCATGAGTCGGTACAGATTTAATTTTAACATCTAATACTGTAGTGAGTCCGCCCAACCCTTGAGCGCCTATGCCTAAATTATTTGCGCGTTCAAAAATGTCTAAACGAAGCTTTTCTTCTGTGGTCTCTGCACCACGAGCCATCAACTCATGAATATCAACAGGGTCCATTAATGATTCTTTGGCCAGAACGGCCGCTTTCTCAGCAGTACCACCGATACCTATGCCTAACATACCCGGTGGACACCAGCCCGCGCCCATTGTTGGTAATGTTTTTTCTACCCAAGCGGCGATATCGTCTGACGGATTAAGCATGGCCATTTTGGATTTATTTTCCGACCCACCACCTTTAGCGGCAATCATCACTTCTATTTGATTACCAGCAACCATGTCAATATGAACCACTGATGGTGTGTTGTCTTTGGTATTTTTACGCGCACCGGCAGGGTCTGACACTATTGATGCACGTAATGGATTATCTGGATTGGTATAAGCACGACGTACACCTTCATCGACCATTTCTTGAACTGTCATGTCAGTTTTATCCCACTGAACAGACATACCAATTTTAACAAAGGTGGTGACAATTCCAGTGTCTTGGCATAAAGGCCGTTTGCCTTCGGCTGACATACGGGAGTTAATCAGAATTTGGGCAATGGCGTCTTTCGCGGCAGCGCTTTCTTCACGCTCGTAAGCTTTGGTCATTGCATCAACAAAGTCTTTGGGATGGTAATACGAGATGTATTGCAGAGAATCAGCAATACTTTCAATAAAGTCAGCTTGTTTAATCACGACAGCTTGACTAGATATAGGTGAATGAGTTGTAGAGTGAGATGTGGTATTCGTCGACATATGGGGTGCTCCAGCAGCCATTGCGGCCTAACATGGTTATCGTTTTTATTAGAATCGATTTAATATTAACTATTAAGACCAATATGATACTCTTTCCATCCTTTTTGGGCTACATCACATTTTAGATAAGGGTTATCGATGTCTGCGCGGGCAAAAAACGCACTCTTCATGCAAAAACTGGACTGGAAAATAGACACAAAGCAACTATTTTCACTGGTAAGCCACCAGCCATGGGCGATATTACTCGACTCAGCCAATGCTCCGCACCAAGATGCCAAATTCGACATCATCGGCTTTAATCCTATTGCAACGTTAACCAGCAGCGATGGCATCAGTCGATTTAGTGCCAAAGACTCGGCCATCAAAGCACTCAATATTAAAATAGATCGCCACGCCAACCCCTTTAACACATTAGCTGAACTGCAAGCGCGGTTATATCCTTCAGCGCAAGACAGCCAACATCCATTTAGTGTCGGAGCCCTGGGCGCATTTGGCTATGACCTGGGCCGAAATATTGAAAAGCTGCCACAAATTGCCATTAAAGATATTCATCTTGATGATATGAATATTGGTTTTTATGATTTTTCATTCGTCTACAGTTACGTTGATAAATCTTGGTATGCTTACCATTATGATGGATCTAACGCGTTAAAAGTTGAGTTGAATTTAATTGAATCTAAAATACAAAAATCAGCCAGTAACGCAATAACATCAAGGCCTTTCAGATTAACTACGGCTTGGAGTAATCAGATAGACAGTCAGCAGTATCAACATAAATTTGCTCAAGTGCAGCAGTATTTATTGAGTGGTGATTGTTATCAAATCAATTTAACCCAACGATTTGAAGCTCAATATCAAGGAGATGAATGGCAAGCTTATTGTGCTTTATCCCTTGCAAACCAAGCGCCTTTTTCGGCATTTATGCGAGTTGATAACCACTGCATGTTATCTATCTCACCAGAACGTTTTATTAAACTTAACGATCAATATATCGAAACTAAACCCATTAAAGGTACCATGCCGCGCCATCATGATCCCATTTTGGATCAACAAGCCGCTAGCGCATTAATCACTTCCGAGAAAGATCGTGCCGAAAATGTGATGATTGTAGACCTACTCAGAAACGATATCGGTAAAGTCGCCGCCCCAGGCTCGGTTAAAGTGCCGACGTTATTCGCCATTGAAAGCTTTCCTGCGGTGCATCATTTAGTCAGTACGGTGACTGCCACACTTGCACCACACAAAACAGCATTCGATTTACTTAACGCCGCTTTTCCAGGAGGGTCAATTACCGGTGCGCCAAAAATCCGCGCAATGGAAATCATTGAAGAATTAGAACCGTCCAGACGTAACCTTTATTGCGGCAGCATCGGCTATATAAGCCAAAATGGAAACATGGACACCAGTATTACTATTCGTACTTTGGTCACTGAAAATAATCACATTTACTGCTGGGCAGGTGGTGGTATTGTTGCCGACTCCAATGGCGCTGCGGAGTATCAAGAAAGCTTTGATAAAGTCAGTAAAATATTACCTTTGTTGGCGAATCTAAATCAGCAACAAACAACTGTCGACAATCATTAATATACTGACGCTTCCCACTGGAGTGGATGATTGCGAGTAGATGATTGCGAGTAGATGATTGCGTGTAAAGAATGGTCGTTAGTAAGATTGTCACCAGCAGAATGGCGGTAATAGCATTAATTCAATGGTGCAAGCGCTTAGACGAGTTAAAAGTGAATAGTTGCTTATCTAAGTGGATAAGCCATGAAAGTACTCAAGCTAGGTTTATCTTACTCACAGCGCCCATATTGAGTACGCTTGTTAACTTCAGTTAATGAATTCTAGGCTCAGATTATCTTTTGTTATCAAAGGTCAGCAACCTTAATGCTTTCTAGACATCATCGATTTTAATAGCATTACCTTATGCTTGAATCTGTTTTTTAATCCGTGTTTTTAAACCATTATTTATAATATTCACTCAAATTACCTTCAAGCATGAACGATCGCTCAAAAACATATTGAGCATTCGTTCAAAACCTGCTTAAATACACTTCTTACTTATTAAGGAGTTCACATGATTAAATTTTATTTCCATCCAGGCCCTAACCCAATGAAAATTGCCCTGTTCCTCGAAGAAACAGGCCTTGAGTTTGAACTCGTGCCAGTGGATACCTTAAAAGGTGAGCAACATAGCGCTGAATTTAAAGCGATTAACCCAAACAGTAAAACACCCGCCATTGAAGATAACGGCGTGCGTGTATTCGATTCTAATGCCATTCTTTTATACCTTGCTGACAAAACCGGTCAATTAGCTGCAACCCCGGAAAATCGTGGTGAGCTTCTGTCGTGGTTAATGTTCGTCGCCACTGGTTTAGGCCCTTATTCTGGTCAATGTGTCCATTTCACTCACCATGCACCAGAGAAAATAGATTACGCAACAAACCGTTATCAACGTGAAACTCAGCGCCATTACCAAGTACTTGACGCACATCTTGATAACCGTGAGTTTATCGTCGGTGATGAATTGAGCATTGTCGATATTGCTGCATGGGGTTGGGTTGATAAAGTCGGCTATGTATTAGGCCAAGATGCCCTTGCCACTTACCCGAATGTTCAACGCTGGTTTAACAGCATCAACAACCGTCCTGCAGTTGAACGCGCCAGAAACATGGGTAAAGACATTCAATTTAAAGCAGAATTTGATGAAGACGCAAAACGTGCGTTTTTCCCACAAAATTATGTTATCTAAGCAAAATAGATTTTAATCGCGTTATTTTAATCGCGTTATAAAAGGCTTGTGGATGATATCCATAAGCCTTTTTTGTATTGCCTATGTAGCCCCACTCTTGCTGTAACGCCACTGTGCACGCTATAGGTTTCTATCTATACAATGTTTTTAAGTTTATATATAAAGCTTTAAAGTTGATTTACACGGTTTTTAGGTTTGATTTTTAGCTGCAACTGGTTGTTTATAAGCTAATGATCGCGTTTATGCATGTAGATTAAGCGTATAAATCATGAATACAATTTGTTATTTTTATCCACTTTGACACGAATTTACTTGTTCTTGCGGCGGTATTTTCCTACTGTTATTGAAAATGATTATCAATGAGGTTACTCATGAATACCCATCTTCAACATCAAATCAACCAATGGCTCAATAACGATCCCGACCCACACACCCGCTCACAACTGCAAACGTTAATTGATAACGGCAATGAAACAGAACTAGCGGCACGCTTTGCGGGTCGTTTAGCATTTGGCACTGCAGGGCTAAGAGGCGAAGTGGGTGTTGGGCCTATGGCGATGAACCGTTTGGTTATCCGCCAAACTACTGCCGGTCTGGGGGCTTACTTACTCGCGCAAATCGACAATGCTGCCGAGCGTGGTGTCGTGATAGGTTACGATGGTCGTCATGATTCCTTTACCTTTGCCCATGATGCCGCAAGTGTATTAACCGCTATGGGCATTAACGTGCATTTAACCTACAAGGTTGCCGCCACGCCGTTAGTCGCTTTTGGGGTAAAACATCTTAACGCTGCTGCTGGCATTGTGGTTACCGCAAGCCATAACCCACCACAATACAATGGCTATAAAGTCTATTGGGAAAATGGCGCACAAATTATTCCTCCTCACGACACAGGCATAGCCGCCCAAATTACTCGGGCTGCCACTCTGACTATTCCCTTTTTAGCACTAGACGAAGCTATCTCACAAGATAAGCTTACTTGGTTACAAGACGATTTCTATCAAGCCTATCGCCAAGGAATTCGTGAAGCTAAAGAGCTGCAATACCACAGCGGACAAGACAAGGTCAGTTTAGCTTACACCGCAATGCACGGTGTTGGTGCCGACATGGCTGAAACGGTATTAAATGATGCTGGTTTTACCCAAGTGTATTCAGTGGCGGCTCAACGTGAACCTGATGGCGACTTTCCTACGGTAAACTTTCCAAATCCTGAAGAAAAAGGCGCAATGGATTTGGTGATTACTGAAGCCAAAAAGCACAATGCTACACTCGCTTGTGCCAACGACCCTGATGCTGACCGCTTTGCTGTTGCCGCTCGCACTGAAAATGGCGACTACCAAATGTTGACAGGCGATCAAGTTGGAGTGTTATTTGGTCAATACTTACTCAGCCATGCGCCTAAAAATCAGCAACTCACTGGCACTACTATCGTGTCCTCAAGCCTGTTGTCTAAAATTGCCACTGAGTTTGGTAGCCAAAGCTATACCACTCTTACCGGCTTTAAGTGGTTAATGAATGTCGGTATTGCCAAGCACCAAGCTGACAATCAGTTCTTATTCGCTTATGAAGAGGCACTCGGTTACACCATTGGTAACTTAGTGTGGGATAAAGATGGATTATCGGCATTAGTGGCCTTTGCCCAACTGACTGCAGAACTTGCAGATAATGGACAAACCATTTGGGATAAACTCGAGCAGATTTATCGCCAACATGGATTTCACCTTAATAAACAAGTGAGTATTGCCCTTAATGCTGACACGCCAAATATTGGTGCCTATTTACGCGAACATCCACCCGTGAAAATTGGTGAGTATGCGGTGATCTCGACCGACGATTTAAAAAGTCTACAGCGCACTGCCGCTGATGGCAGCAAACAAGCCATTGATTTACCTAGCAGCGATGTGTTGATTTATGCCTTAGAAGGTGGCGCTCGAGTCATTGTTCGCCCGTCGGGTACTGAGCCAAAAATTAAATGTTATTACGAAGTGGTTGAAACCATGACAAGCTCGGACACTTGGGGATCGGCACAAACTCGTGCAGAGGATGCCATGGCGACCTTCATTACATCGCACCAAACGAGCTTACCCAGCTAGCGGCTCATAAAGCGATTAAGTCTCATTAACAATACTTAAGCCTCATTAACAAAATAAATGTTAAACGCCTGTTACTAATAGCAGGCGTTTGTTTATGGCTGTGGGTAGTTGTGACCACAATGGAGTAATTATCGCCTTTAACTAGATCAGAGTGTCATGAGATATGCCTGATTGAACTAACTAAGCCTATATTAAAGCGACCTATGTACCAGCGAAAATGACCTATAATGTTACAAAATTACTCATAACGTTATCGCAGGATTGCTAATGTATAAAAGTCTCGTATCTTTGGCCGTTATTGCCAGTATTTCAGCCCCAGTAGCAATCGCTGCAGAAGAAGGTGAAAACCTAGAGCGCATTCAGGTTATTGGATCGCGTATTGCCCTTCGTACCGCCACAGACAGTGCAACTCCTGTCGATATTATTACCTCAGAACAACTTGAAGCAACAGGCATCACCGAAACGGCCAAGGCATTGCAGTTTGCTGCGCCCAGCTACAGCTTTCCATTCTCGTCAATTACCGATGGCAGCGACGCGGTTCGCCCTGCAAGCTTACGAGGCATGTCACCTGATCACACTTTAGTGTTGGTAAATGGTAAGCGTCGCCACGGTTCAGCATTGGTTCACTTAGCTGGCACTTTAGGCAAAGGTTCATCAAACGTTGACCTTAATGCCATTCCAATGACTTCAATTAAGCGGATTGAAATTTTACGCGACGGTGCATCAGCACTATATGGCTCTGATGCGATTGCGGGCGTCATCAACGTCGTGCTGAAAGACAGCGACGAAGGTGGCAGCATTGCCGCCCAAGTTGGCCAAACCTATGAAGGCGACGGTGAACAAGTACGCCTAGGCATTAATCAAGGCTTTAGTTTTAGCCAAGACGGCTTTGTGAATGTGTCTTTAGAAGCACATCAGAAAAATTCAACTAATCGTGCCGGTTTCGATTCACGTCAGCAATACCCGACCCTAGCAGATGGTAGCCTTGATCCACGTGAAGCCACATTCGATCGTAAAAATCATCATGTTGGCGACAGTGATTATGACAACTACGGTTTATTTGTAAATGCTGAGCAAGGGTTAGATACCAAGGGCAAGCTTTATGCCTTTGGTGGTATTAGCAAACGCAGCTCAACTTCAGGCGCTTTTTATCGTCGTGCGTTGGATTCTCGTAACGTTATTGAAGTGTATCCAGACGGCTTTTTACCACAAATTAGCCCAGAGATTATCGATTACTCTTTAGTCACCGGTTATGAGTTTGAGTTGGGCCAATGGGAAATTGATTCATCAGTTGGTTTTGGTAGCAACAGCTTTGAATACAATGTTGAAAACAGCATTAACGCTTCGCTTGGCCCTAACAGTCCAACAAGCTTTGATGCTGGTACATTGTCAACCAGTGAGCTGAATCTAAACTTAGATGCTTCAACCTACTACGATTTTGCCAATGACTCTGACTTACTCGTGGCAATGGGCATCACATGGCGCGAAAGTGGCTATCAAATTGAAGCTGGCCAAGAAGAATCGTATATCCAAGGCGATTACCAAGATAAATCGGGTGGTAGCCAGGGCTTTGGTGGTTTCACTAAAGAATCTGAAGTAGATGAAGACCGTACAAACCTTGGTTTGTACATCGAATTTGAAAACCAACTTACCGATAACTTTTATTGGGCGGCAGCGGTTCGATATGAAGACTATTCAGATTTCGGTGGCAATACCAGTTGGAAATTGTCTGGTCGTTATGAGCTAACAGACCGAGTGGCACTTCGTTTAACCACTGATACAGGTTTTCGCGCGCCAAGTGTACAACAGCTTTATTTTACCAACGTATCCACTTTCTTTGACCCTGATCCGGTCACTGGTGAATTTATTCCTAGAGAGTCAGGTACCTTTAACCAGTTATCACCGGTTAGAGCTGAGCTAGGTATTCCCGATCTTAAAGCGGAAGTATCACACTCTTATAGTGCAGGTATTGTTTACACTGGCGACAATGGCTTTGCAGTGACATTAGATGCTTATGAAATCAATGTTGATGACAGAATCATTTTGTCAGGCTCTATCGACAAAGAAAGCTCACCCGCCATTGCAGCCATTCTTGAAGGCACCAATGCCGACTCGGCGCGTTTCTTTATGAATGCGGTTGATACTAAAACTCAAGGTGTAGACTTAGTTATCACTCAAGGTTTTGACCTTGGTGAATACGGCGATCTAAAAGCAAACCTTGCTTACTCATACAAAGAAACTGAAATTGAGTCAATTTCTTTGCCTTCAATCCTCAATGGATTAGAAGACGAGCTATTTGATAATATTGAAGTCGTTCGCATGACGGAAGCCAATCCGAAAAATACCGCTAACATCGGTTTTACTCATCAATATGATGACTTCACCACTAACTTACGTTTCAGCTATTTCGGTGAATATACCGTGGGTTATTCATCTAGTGAAGTAGAATACGGTGCGAGATGGACCACTGATTTAAGTACTCGTTACCGTGCAACCGATAACCTTTCAGTAACGTTAGGGGTACAAAACCTATTTGATACTTATCCAGAGAAACGCCCAGAGGATAATAATTTTAACGGCATATTTGTATACCCACTGACCAATACTCCGTTTGGATTTAACGGTGGTTACTATTACTTAGATCTACGTTATACCTACTAAAAGATTATTTATTAGTGAGTATTTTCAGCCGATAACCACGCTGAAACGCAAAAATGCCAATCATATTTGATTGGCATTTTTCATTACATCAAGCTGAACATAAAACGATTGGCTAATAACATTAGTTTAAGTTGTCTTGCTAACGGACTAATGCTTACTGACTGTATTTACTGACTGTATTTACTGACGTTGTTTACTGACGTTGTTTACTGATCATTATCATTCGCTACATAGAGCTTTGCTAGATATTGCTTCGCGACATCGTCCCAGCTAAATCGCTGTTTGGCGGCATTATGCTTCACCTGTTGCCAAGTATCGCTGCCATATAACGCAAGAACTTGATTAACACGTTCAACCAGGGCTTGTCCTTGTGCAGCTAGCGTTTCACCATTAAACACCCAGCCGCTGACATTATCTGTAATCGTGTCGTTCAGTCCACCCACGCCATGAACCAAACAAGGTTGCCCTGCCCGCATTGCCAGCATTTGACTTATTCCACATGGCTCAAATGAGCTTGGCATTAAAAATAAACTGCCCGATTGATAAAGTTGCTCAGACAATGCTTCATCATAACCGTGTAAAAATAAAAAGTTATCATAACGCGCAGCTGTAGCTTGCAGAACCTTAGCAATATGCAGATCACCACTACCAAGCAACATAAACACCCCGTTGGGTTGTTGTCGCTTTAATGATTCAAGTACCGCTTCTAGTACTGTTTTTGCTGAGGAAAGGCTTTTATCTATTTGCGTTGCACTATACGGTTGCAACAAAATCAACACTTTTTGCTCAGTTAACCGACCTACTGATGTCAGTAAAAACCGTTGTTTGTCATCATCAAACGTTTGGCTATTTACCTCTAACGATCGCAGATGCTCCGCCAATACAGCATGCTTATACTGACTCATTCGCGTGAGCGCAATGGTGTCTAATACACTGACATTATTGGCCTTTGCTTGCCATTTGATAATCGCGTTTTCCGCTTGGTGCAATAACCCTGCATATCCTGTTTGATGATCAACATCATTTAGGGGCTTATCATCATAAACACAACCATTAATGATCCCAACGACATTACCTTGCAGCGCTTTAGTGGCTAAATCTAGCTCTAATCCTTCACCGCCAAAAAAGCCTTTATGATAATCCGACGGCATTAACACTTCACGGGCATAACTGGGCGACACCAAGTGCACTTTATCACTCAGTACTATGCCCATTCGCATTGGATTAATGCAATTGTTGTAACGTGGATCAAATAAGCTTACATCGGCAACTGCATTCAATTTTTCCATGTACTGTGGAAACCAATGGGCAAACGATGAATCATCACCGCTGAAGGGGCGGATCCCCTGCAAAGCCAAATTATGGATAGTGAACACACAAGGCATCGCCTGCAATGCCGAGAACTCCGCCACGCAGCCGCGAAGCATCGCCACCATTGCGGTGTGCCAGTCATGCAGATGCAACACATCGAAACAAGGTAATAGCCTTTTGACAAGGCATGTGGCAACACTCAATGAAAACAAAGCAAACTTGGTCGCATCTTCGGCAAACGGTCTGTCGGCTGAACCATTACAGTAAACCTGACCTTGATGGTTAAACAGCGGATGATCGAATAGATAAATTTGGGCGCCAGTATTATCTTGCTCACCGATATCGACCATTTCGTCTTTGTTTTGCGGCCTAGGCATCCGATACACAGATACCACATGACGCTCACCCGCAAAATCAACTTCAATATCTGCCATATGTACGGCACAATATTGTTGAGCTAAAAAACCATAATTAGGCATAGCGACATCGGCTATCACGCTGCATTGGCCTAATGCGGGTGGCAAGTCGCGGATAACATCCGCCATGCCACCTACTTTAGCGCCGTGCAGTGCATCGTTTTCTGCTGCCACCAGCAGTACTCGCTTTACACTCACAAGAGTCATTTACGGTCCTTATTCGTAACCAACAGGTAAACCCAACATTTTACGAGTTACTAAGGTAATACCTTTTTCGGATACCCTAAAACCTCTTGCCCTGTCGTGATCTTGATTATAACCAATCACCATGCCTTCTGGGATGATACAACCCCGATCTAAAATGGCATTTTGGATTTTACAGTTCTTTAATACCACCACATCGGGTAATAATACCGAGTCTTTTACCGACGAATAAGAACATACCCGCACTTCATCAAACAACACGCTACGTTTAACTTTTGCGCCGGAGATAATACAACCACCGGACACAATAGAATCAACCGCCATACCGCGTCTATCTTCATCATCGAACACAAATTTAGCCGGAGGTAATTGTTCTTGATAGGTCCAAATAGGCCATTTGGCATCATACAAATTCAATGCCGGCGTAGGTGATAATAGCTCCATATTGGCTTGGAAAAATGAATCTAAGGTACCCACATCGCGCCAATAAGCAGGTTCGTCTGGAACAGCACTAGTAAAAGGAAACGCGAACACATTATGCTTTTCTATGATTGCCGGAATGATGTCTTTACCAAAGTCACGGTCTGAGTTTTCGTTGTTCGAATCCTTTTTCAATTGATCGAACAAAAACTTGGTATTAAACACATAATTGCCCATCGAGGCTAAACACATTTCCGGATCGTTTGGTGTCGGTTTAGGCTCAGCCGGTTTTTCTTCAAAGCCAATCACCCGATTAGTGCTATCGACTTCCATTACCCCAAATGCCCCCGCAGCTTCGGCTATCGGCGTTTCTAAACAGCACACGGTCATGTCGGCACCTGATTCTGCATGGGCGGCTAACAAGCCGGCATAATCCATGCGGTACACATGATCGCCAGATAGAATCATCACGTATTTAGGTATTTCATGGCGAATAATATCGATATTTTGAAACACAGCGTCTGCGGTACCTTGATACCAATTACCTGATGTTTGTTGCGACGCCGGTAATATCTCAACCGATTCACCCAATTCCTTCTTAAAGTGGCCCCAACCACGAGTAACATGCCGAATAAGCGAGTGTGATTTATATTGTGTCACCACTCCCACGCGACGAATTCCAGAGTTAATACAATTCGATAATGGGAAATCAATAATCCTGAATTTACCACCAAAATATAACGCCGGTTTAGCGCGCCAGTCGGTTAATTCGTACAACCGAGAACCACGACCACCCGCCAAAATAAGCGCATAGGTATCACGAGTTAAATTACTAATATAACGAACATTACTCATAAGCAGACTCCATTTGACTATCAAAGATAGCCATCAATAAATAAGCATTGATCTACGACTTACTTGTTAACTAAGCGGCATAACACCGCCATCCCTGTATTACTTTTTCATCCAGATTTCGTCGCGGTAACCCGCTATAGTGTTGTCGCTTGAAAAACGCCCGCTTGCGGCGGTGTTTCTAATACTCATTTTTTGCCAACTATCTTGATCAAGATAGGTTTTTGCCACCTGTTCTTGTGCCAAGCAATAACTGTCAAAATCGGCAGCGGTCATCCATTGGTCGTTAGGGTCGACAATCGAGGCAATAATGTTGTCGAAAATACCCGGTTCGACCAAATTGAAATGAGCGCTTTTGAGCATGTCCATCACCCCATGAAGGGCTTTAGAATGTTCAACGATGTGCTGAGGCTGATAATTCATTCGGGCTTGGCTTACTTGATTAGCATCTAAGCCAAATAAGAAAAAGTTCTCATCACCCACTTCTTCAAGCATTTCAATATTGGCACCATCTAATGTGCCGATAGTCAAAGCGCCATTCATCATGAATTTCATGTTGCCTGTACCTGAAGCTTCTTTACCTGCTGTTGATATTTGCTCAGATAAGTCGGTACCCGGACAGATTTTTTCCATCGCACTAACGTTATAGTTAGGCAGGAAAGCCATACGTAAATACGGCGTCACCAGTGGATCAGAATTGACCATATGGGCGACATTGCTTGCTAACTTAATGATTTGTTTTGCCATGGCATACCCTGGCGCAGCTTTGCCACCAATTAATACGCAACGGGGAACCATATCTTGAGTATCGCCATTTAAAATTCGACGATATAAATGAATAACGTGCAGAATATTCAATAATTGGCGCTTGTATTCATGGATACGTTTTACTTGCACATCGAACATCATCAGAGGGTCAAATTCAATCCCACATTGCTGATGCACAAAAGTGGTTAACACTTGTTTATTCTCGAGTTTTATTTGCGCCCATTCCTTAACAAATGCTTTGTCACTGGTGAAAGCATTTAACGCGGTAAGACGTGATAAATCGTTAATCCACTCATCGCCTAAGCGACGACAAATCAACTCAGATAATTTAGGATTACAATACGCGAGCCAACGCCTAGGGGTGACACCGTTGGTTTTGTTATTAAATTTGTGGGGCCACAGTTGATAGAAGTCATTGAATAACCCTTCTTTAAGTAACTGAGTATGTAACCCCGCCACACCATTAACCGAAAAACTGGCAACAATCGCTAAATATGCCATCCGTATTTGCTGCTCTGGGCCTTCTTCAATAATCGACATGTTGGCCAACTTTTGAATATCTGCGGGCCAATGATGAGCCACTTGTTCAAGATAACGTGCATTGATTTCGAAAATAATTTCGACAATTCGCGGCAACATATTTTTCATCATCGGCACAGACCAACGCTCTAGTGCTTCTGGCAATAAAGTATGATTGGTATACGCCATAGATTCACTGGTGATCGCCCAAGCGGTATCCCAACTCAAGCCATATTGATCAAGTAACAACCGCATTAACTCAGGTACTGCAATGCTCGGGTGAGTATCATTAAGTTGCAACACGTTATGAGTACTAAACTGGCTAAAGTCTTCACCAAATTGACCGACGTAACGGGCCAGCAAGTCTTGTAAGCTGGCAGACGACAAAAAGTACTGTTGTCTTAACCGCAATTCTTTGCCGTTAACACTCGAATCATTGGGGTACAACACCATGGTGATTTGTTCGGCTAGGTTTTTCGTCGCGACGGCTTCAGCATAATCACCTTCGTTAAACTCTGCTAAATCAAACTCGTCATTGGCTTCTGCCTTCCACAAGCGCAGCGTATTAATTCGGCCATTTTTAAATCCTGGGATCGGCACGTCATAAGGCACGGCCAGTACATTTTGAGTTTCCGCCCACACATGGTGTCGATGCCCTTGTTTATCGACATAGGTTTCGGTATGGCCAAAAAAGGGAACGGTCACAATACGATTGGCAATACGGACTTCCCATGGATTACCGTGTCGTAACCAACGGTCCGGACGCTCAACTTGGTAACCATCGACAATTTTTTGCACAAACATGCCATATTGATAACGAATACCGTAACCAGTAACCGACAAATCTAAACTGGCACAACTGTCGAGGAAGCACGCCGCAAGTCGTCCAAGCCCGCCATTGCCTAAGCCCGCATCTTGCTCAACTTGCTCAAGCTCTTCTAAACTAGTCGCGTATTCAGTCATGACTTGTTGCGCATCGGCGGTAATGTCTAAACTCAATAATGCATTACCTAATGCTCGGCCCATCAAAAACTCTAACGACAAGTAAGCCACTTGTTTTTGTTGGTATTGATTATCTTTTATCCGTGTTTGACGCCAGTTATCCAGCATTTGCTCTTTAACACTTTGCGCCACGGCATTAAACAATTCATGTTGCTCATGTTCATCGCGACATAAACCATAACGAATATGTCTGGCTAACGAGGCTGCTAAACTGTCGCAAGGTTCACAAGGCTCTGCATGGGAACTGAGCTGATTATCTGCTGCGGTTTGTGTTGCGACTTTGGTTTTACTACTGGTCTTACTGTTAGTTTTAGCTCGACTGGCACGGGCAGTCGGTTTAGTCGCACTGGCGTTAGTTTTCGCTGTGGTCATCAATTGCTCCTTGTAAACTCGGTATGAAATAACATTAAACTACGGCTGATTAAATTGACTTGCTGACTGGCATCCACCACTGGCTCACTTTCTTGGGTATGCAATAAACAATGCCAATAACGAAAGTGAGGTAATTGCGGTAATGTAAAGGTATGTGGGGACTCATCGACATTGATCATCAACAATAAGGCTTCAGTACTTTCAGCAACGGCGCCAACATCGGCATCACCTAAATTACCGGTTAAAATAACGCTTAAGGTGCGGGTATGATGTTCACACCAATGTGATTTCGTCATCGCTTCACCTTGGCGGTTAAACCACGCTAAACCGTTATCGAATAATGCTTCTGGTTTATGAATAAATGCTTGATGACACAACATCGGAAAGCGTTTACGTAAGGTGATCAACTGAGCGGTAAAATTCACCAACGACCAATCTATTTGCTGCCAGTCGAACCAACCCATCGGATTGTCTTGGCAGTAGGCATTGTTATTACCTTGTTGAGTTTGGCTAGATTCATCGCCAGCCAATAGCATCGGCACCCCCTGAGATAGCAACAAGCACGTTAATAAATTTCGCTTTTGTCGGTTGCGAATGGCATTGATGGCGACATCGTCGCACTCGCCTTCTATGCCATAATTACTGCTACAGTTTTCTTGATGTCCATCGCGGTTGTCTTCACCGTTGGCCAAGTTATGACGATCGTCATAACTGACTACATCATGCAAACTGAAACCATCATGACTGGTGATAAAATTGATACTGGCTGCTGGCCCGCGACCGTTATGTTCAAAAAAGTCACTCGAACCATGAAATCGTTTAGCAAATTCAGGTAACAAACCACTGTCACCGCGCCAGAATTTGCGCATAGCATCACGGTAACGGTCATTCCATTCACTGAATGCCACGGGGTAATTGCCTAACTGATAACCACCAGGGCCAATGTCCCATGGCTCAGCAATCAATTTCACTTTACACAGCACAGGATCTTGAGTGATGGCGTCAAAAAATCCACTTCCTGGGTCAAAGCCATAGGCTTCTCGTCCAAGGCAACTGGCTAAATCAAATCTAAATCCATCCACGCCCATCACTTCAACCCAATAGCGCAGCGAATCCATTACCAGCATCAGTACTTGGGGATGATTAAGATTAAAGGTGTTACCACAACCGGTATCGTTAATGTTAAAACGCTTATCATTGGGTAATAAACGGTAGTAACTGGCATTGTCGATCCCGCGGAAACCATACGTTGGCCCTAAATGGTTACCTTCAGCAGTATGGTTAAATACCACATCCAAAATGACTTCAATGCCGGCTCGATGAAGTGTAGAAACCATCTGCCTAAATTCAGCAATGTCATCCGATGCAGACAAATAAGCGCTGTGCGGCGCCATAAAAGCAATACTGTTATATCCCCAATAGTTATTGAGGCCCTTTTCAATTAAAAATGGCTCATCAAAAAAACCATGCACGGGTAATAGCTCTATACAGGTTATGCCTAAGTTTTGTAAATAATCGATGATAGGTTGGCTCGCTAAACCTGCAAAGGTGCCTTGTTGCTCGCTGCTGACCTTGGGATGCTGTTGGGTAAACCCTTTTATATGGGTTTCAAATATAATGCTGCGCGCAAGGCTAATATTAAGCGGCTCAATTGGAATATCATTGACAAAGCCGCAATCAATAACCTGTGCTTTAGGCACATATGGCGCACTATCTTGGGTATCAAATGACAAATCTTCGTCCCTGGCTTCAATGTCATAACCATAAAGCGCAGGATGATATATCACCTCGCCCACCAGCTTTTTTGCATAGGGATCGAGTAACAATTTATGATGATTAAAGCGATGACCTAATTGAGGTTGATATGGGCCAAAGACACGATAACCATACAATAGCCCTGCTTGTGCATCAGCAAGATGACAGTGCCAAATTTGTCGAGTTTGATCGCTCATGATGTATTGCGCGACCTCAACTTCTCCAGTGGCATCAAAGATACACAATACGACTTGAGTGGCATGCGCCGAAAACAACGAAAAATTCACCCCGTTATCATCGAGTGTCGCCCCTAGTGGATAAGGATAACCGCTGGTCATATCCATAACATGCCCCTGTAAAGTTGAAACCATAGTGTCTGTACCCACTTATTCCGTCGACTCATCTAGCTTTCTGGTTCGTCAGTTCGTTCGTCCAGTTCTGGAGCCCAAATGCTGCAACCTAACGGAGGGACAGTAATGACAATACTGTGTGACATGCCCTGCCATGGCGTCGCTTGAGCTTCACAGGGATTATCATTGACGACGTGACTGCCGCCATAGTGGCGATGGTCGCTGTTGAGCATTTCGCTGTAGCATTGTTCCGCAGGTACACCCACTCTGAAATCGTGATAAACCTGTGGAGACATGTTGACCACAATCACGACATGTTGTTGCTTATCCATGCCAAAACGACAAAATACTAAAATGTTATTTTCAGCATTGTTGCAGTCGAGCCATTGGAAACCGTCGCTATGATGATCACGTTGATATAAGGCAGGATATTGTTGATAGCATTGATTGAGATCGCGCACCCAATCTTGCACACCTTGATGTGGTGCATAGGTTAATAAATGCCAGTCGAGGCTCTGGTTATGATTCCATTCGTTGCGCTGGGCAAACTCGTTACCCATAAACAACAGTTTTTTGCCCGGATGGGTCCACATAAAGCCATAATAAGCGCGTAATGTGGCGAACTTCTGCCAGTCATCACCAGGAATTTTATGCAGTAACGAGCCCTTACCGTGAACCACTTCATCATGACTGAGTGACAAAATAAATTGTTCGGTAAAAGCATAAACTAAGCTAAAAGTGAGCTCTCCATGGTGATAACGCCTAAAAAGGGGATCGCAACTGATATAACGCAGTGTGTCGTTCATCCAGCCCATATTCCACTTAAAGCCGAATCCTAAGCCATTATTACTGGTGGCTTGTGTCACCCCTGGCCATGCGGTGGACTCTTCAGCAATCATGTTAATACCAGGAAAACACTGATACATACGTGCGTTTAATTCTTGCAGAAAGCTGATTGCCTCAAGGTTTTCACGACCGCCAAACTCATTGGGGATCCATTGATCCGCTGTACGGCTATAATCGAGATAGAGCATTGACGACACAGCATCAAGGCGTAAGCCATCAAAATGAAATTCATCTAGCCAGTAATGCGCATTACTGTATAAAAAACTGCGCACTTCCGCGCGGCCATAGTTATAAATTAAGGTATCCCAATCCGGATGTTCGCCTTTACGGGGATCGTCATGTTCATATAAGCAACTGCCGTCAAACCGTACCAAACCGTGAGGATCGCGAGGAAAATGAGCTGGCACCCAATCGAGTAACACCGCAATGCCTTGCTGGTGGCATGCATCGATAAAAGCTTTAAGGCCATTGGCATCACCAAAGCGATACGTCGGCGCAAATAACCCCACGGGTTGATAACCCCAAGAGCCATCGAACGGATATTCACTGATTGGCATTAGCTGTAAATGGGTAAAGCCCATTTCTTTGATATAAGGCACCAACTCGGCTATCAACTGCGAGTAATCGGTATAATCTTGGCCGTCATCCCCGTTGCGGCGCCATGAGGCTAATTGCACCTCATAAATAGACATAGGTTGTACATGTGGTTGATGGCTTGCCCGTTCTGTTAACCATTGACTATCTTGCCAGTCATAGCCTTCTACTCGAGGTATTTTCGACGCATTATGAGGTGACGGTTGCATGGCGACCGCATAAGGATCGGACTTAATAACTTGATTGCCATGCATATCGCTAATGGCATATTTATAGTGCTGATCGGGTTCAACCTCGGCAATGAAAATATCCCACAGCCCACTGGCTGGATGATGACGCAACACATGGCGCTTATTGTCCCATAAATTAAAATCACCAATCACCGCAACTTGCTTAGCATTTGGCGCCCAAACACAAAAATGAACCCCTTTTACATCGTGATGTTTACGCCAATTAGCGCCTTGAAAATGGTATGTTTGCAGCTGGCTTCCTTCGCCAAATAAATACACATCGTCAGGATTGAGTAGACTGTCAAATTGATATGGGTCGGTGATAAGCTGCTCACACAACGGATATTGCACCCGTAATAGATAAGCAAAATGGTTAACTCTGCGGCCCATTTTACCGGCAAATAAACCTTGTTCATTCACTTGCTCAAGCGTCGCCACTTTACGTCGATCTTTAGCATTCAACACATCAACACTAAGCGCACCAGGTATTAAGCAACGAACAACCAGCGCTTTATCATCATTAACACTGTGCATACCAAGCAGTGAAAACACATCGGTGTACTCACCATTTAATAAGGCCATTTCACTACCTTGTTGAACATACGGGGTCGCTACTGTCATATTTAATGATCCATTAATGAGCAAGTTTATCGGATGACTATGTGTTTACTGCACTTGTGTTTACTGCACTGGCGTAAGTTCGGGACTTTCGCGCCGATGCTATCGCTTCAAGACGTTGCTGCACTTTAGGGCTTTGGGACATTTGTTTGATAGACAGGGGTAATCGGCGTTGCCAATTAGGGAACTCTTTCCAAGTACCGGGAATATTTACCCCGTGTTTATCAGCGACTAAATCACTTAATTGCACACTAAATAATTGTGCATTGCCCTTAGCAGCAACGCGTATCCAAGCCAACAACACACTATCAAAATCTAATTGTTCGGCTGATGTCATGGGGGTTGGTAGCTCAAATGCTTGTTCGCGGATAAGCAAGTCAATCAATTGCTGTTTTTCTTGCTGACGCTGGTCCATGACCTGATGTAACTTGTCATCGGTTTCAATCAATTCAAGTTGACGTCGTAGGCGTAAATCCGCAGCAAACCACCACGCAGAAAGTGTCGGTACATCGTGATTAGCCAACATCATCAGGCTTTGACGTTTATAGTCTTGTGGTGGTTTAAACCCATTATGGTCTTTACAGAAATAAAATAATTCATTTGATAAAATGCCCGCTTGGTGTAAACACGACACAATCTCTGGTGGTACTATGCCTAAATCTTCGCCAATCACGATGCAACGAGCACGCTGGCTTTCTAAACAAACAATGGCGAGCAAGGTGTCCAGCGGATAATATACATAGCAACCTTTACCAAGTTCTTCATGCAGAGGCCACCACCACAAACGTAGTAATCCCATAACATGATCAATTCTCAGCGCGCCGCAGCTTTGCATATTACTGCGAACCAATTGGATAAAATGGCTAAAATTATGCTGCTTTAATTTCACGGGGTCGAATGGGGTTAAGCCCCAATTTTGGCCTTGCTCAGCAAAAGGATCTGGTGGTGCGCCGATACTGGCGTTATCACAAAACAAATCTGCATTGGCACTAATTTCAGCGCCATGACTCACCGCACCTACGGCCAAATCACGAATAAGCCCAATACTCATACCGCATTGTTTTGCATTCAACTGACAAGCTTGTAATTGTTCATCGGCGACAAATTGCAGATACAAATAAAAGCCAACATCTTGAGTGAAATATTTTGATGCTAATGCCACCTCAACGGTAACAAACTGCATCAACGCAGCTTCATCTTGTAAAACAAACTCTTTATAGGCCTTGTATCTTGGGGTTTCTAGCTTGATGTGGTGAGAACAAAATATTTGATACATTTTCTCGAATGCTGCGTATTTAAGACTGTGCACTTCATCGTAATTAATGAGATGTGCTTGATTCAGTACTAACCTTTTTTGCTGCCATTTTTGTGATGATAACTCCCCATTAAGGACTTTATATTCATGAACGGCTTCTATTTGTATGTACAAGGGGTTTAACCGACGGCGGTCTGTTGGACTGTATGGACTGGGGTTATCTGGCTGGCTTATGTCTACTGCATGTAATGGATTGAGAAGAATAAAATCAGCACCAGCATGGGCAGCGTACTCAATAAGCTCAGCTAAATTGCCAAAATCACCAATGCCCCATTGCGCATCATTACGCAATGCATACAGTTGCGCATTAAGCCCCCAAGATTGCTTACTGCTGTTAAGTGGTTGCACTAGGCGACCTTGATAAGCCGTAGACGGTGCAACCATCAACTGTCCATGTAAGGTATCTTTATGCTGAGGATCGTTAATAAACGCTAAATCGAGTTGGTGATAACCTAAATGTAATTTAGCTTTATCAAGTATTAAACGATATTGGCAATAACGTTGATCATTAATATGATATTCGCCAGCAATAACACAATCACTCACATCGGCATTCACCGAAATTGTGTCAATATTTTCACCGCTGATGGTCACCACAAACTCAAATGAATAATGCTCTGGCAGATAGATATCAACATGAGGCTTATCAATAGTACACCACTGAAAACCATGTAGCGGTACCAACCAAGGCTGTACATCGAGTTGCTCTATTCTGGCGTCTATCTTTGGTGGTGATAAATGCTGCTGAGTAAAAGCCTGTACATCGAATAGTTGCTGGTCAGGCTTATTCATACCATGAAGGTGTTCATGTTGATCAAACGACGATTGCAACAACATTGTCGTTAAAATGCCCTGCCTGTCCTTAGCAGGTATGTGAACAAGATTACCGAAACAATCGATAAACTCTGCCCCAACGCCTTGCAAATATAGCAACTTCTCTAGTCCCATATTTGTCTTCCTCGCGATAATTAACTGCATTAATTCCAGCAGTTACCATGCCAGTTCATCATAACAAATTGACGACAGATTAATTGCAGTAAGATGACAATGGCTATTCATTAAAAATCATATAGTTACTAAAGAAAGGTTAAGATTGTATTGCTCGTTTAATACGCTTGTTTTAAGTTTGTTTTTTGCACAAAAATAGTGCGCAACAATCAAATCAGTGCATATTATCTATGGATTTCAAGTGGAAGCGCCTTAAAAATAGGCAGTTGATATCATTGCTATTATGATTTTGTATTGCCAATGGCTTAAGTCTTAAAACTGCTCTGGCTCAATTACCCTATGTAGATGTTTAAGCCTTATAACGCCACGGTTAACAGTGATGCTTGTTACTGAAATAGAATAGCCAATTAATACTTCTGTTATGCTAGCTGTATCGCTATTGTCAGCGGTGGGGTGATAATCTCTTCGTTCCAAAGTACCACGCAGGGTTGATTCCAGATCACAACATCCCTTGTCATTAACAGGATACACACGTAATAAATGAATAAACACGAATTCACTTTGCGCTACAACTTACATTGTTTGCGTTCGACAATTGCTTCTGCGCCCCCGTCGTACCTAGGCCGCGAAGCCGCGGTATTAATCCCTGTGATCGAAATAGAGCAACAATTACATATTATTTTAACCCGACGTCCGATGCATTTACGTCACCATCCTGGGCAAATTAGCTTTCCTGGCGGCAAAGTTGAGCCAAATGATATTAATGCCATCCACACCGCGCTGCGCGAAGCTCACGAAGAAATTGGCTTATTGGCAGATAATGTGGATATTTTAGGTGTGTTTCCAGCTCATAAAACCTTTACTGGTTTCGAGATCACCCCTGTCGTGGCAATGATAAAGCAGCCATTTGAACTGGTTCTCGATCCCGGTGAAGTGGATGATTGTTTCTCAGTACCATTGAATTTTTTTATTGAGCGCAGTAACCGTCATAAAATGTTGCATTATCGCCACGGCGCACATTATCAAGTGCACTTTATGCCATTTGAAGACAAATTTATTTGGGGAGTAACGGCAGCTATTATAGATTTACTGTGCCACCATATAGCAGATAACTAATCACAGTTGGCACATGACGTAAAAAGCCAATTGATGGTTGATTAGCTTAGAACTATTGTTCCAAGCATCATCAGTGTTATTTTACACCACGTAACGAATATACAAACCGGCTGCGAGTGATACCAAAAACAACAATGGAATATTGACCCAAAAACCAATTCGAGTGGTGGCTTTTGCATAAAAGTTTACCAGCAAATTCAAAAAGCTGACCCCAGCACACCACCATATTAAGTATTCTAATTTAATGGTTAACTCAGGGTCCCAGTTTAATCGTACCGATGCGCCTTTACTCAAAAAATAACCTACCGCACGATCAGGTCTGGCTTCGCCAAAAATAATCAATGCATAAATGGCTAAGCTCCAACCTAATAACGACAAAACGGTCAATACAACCTGTATAATTCCTAAACGAGACATGGCCTTTCCTTGGTTTACGAGAGAATATAAAGGCTAATTAGCCATATATTTAACCGACATACTCAAAAGTATCACATTAATCACCCTAGAATAGCGTTTTCAGCTTGAGAAAAGCCACCAGCAAGGTAAGATAAACCCCAATTTTATATTTATATTCTATACGTTGGAGAATAAAGCAACAATGAGCATTGCATCTGTCGCTTCTGTATTTAAAGGTGAACACGCCGTTGGTTCGCAAGTCACTGTCCGTGGCTGGGTAAGAACTCGTCGTGATTCAAAAGCGGGTATCTCTTTCTTGGCCGTGTATGACGGTTCATGTTTCGACCCTATTCAAGGTGTCTTGCCTAATAGCCTAGCCAATTACAATGACGATGTATTGAAATTGACTGCTGGCTGCTCTGTCGTAATGACGGGTGAAGTAGTTGCCTCTCCTGGCGCTGGTCAAGCATTTGAATTACAAGTCACTGAAATAGTGGTTACGGGTTTTGTAGACGATCCAGATACTTACCCAATGTCGGCCAAACGCCACTCTATTGAGCATTTACGTGAACTTGCCCATCTACGCCCACGAACTAACATTATTGGTGCAGTAGCCCGTGTACGTAACTGTTTATCGCAAGCGATTCACCGCTTCTATCACCAAGAAGGATTTATCTGGGTATCTACCCCGTTAATTACCGCTTCTGATTGTGAAGGTGCGGGCGAAATGTTCCGCGTGTCGACCTTAGACATGGAAAATCTACCTCGCACAGCAGACGGTAAAGTCGATTACGATAAAGATTTTTTCGGTAAAGAATCATTTTTAACCGTGTCGGGTCAGTTAAACGCTGAAACTTATGCTTGTGCGTTATCGAAAGTATATACTTTCGGCCCAACGTTCCGTGCTGAAAACTCAAACACCACTCGCCACCTTGCAGAATTCTGGATGGTTGAGCCTGAAGTGGCATTCGCAACGTTAGATGATGCGGCTGAGTTAGCGGAAAGAATGCTTAAATTCGCGTTTAGCGCAGTGCTTGAAGAACGCATGGATGATTTAAACTTCTTTAACGAACGTGTTGATAAAACCGTTATCGAACGTTTACAAGCATTCGTTAGCAGTGACTTTGCTCAAGTGGATT
This sequence comes from Shewanella sp. ALD9, assembly GCF_002836315.1. NCBI lineage: Bacteria > Pseudomonadati > Pseudomonadota > Gammaproteobacteria > Alteromonadales > Shewanellaceae > Shewanella > Shewanella sp. ALD9. The sequence goes on along the minus strand of NZ_PJCD01000003.1, from coordinate 1,011,088 downwards.
ACACTGATGCGGTTGAAATCCTTAAAAACTGTGGTAAGAAGTTTGAATTCGCAGTTGAATGGGGTATTGATTTACAATCTGAGCACGAACGCTACTTAGCTGAAGAGCATTTTAAAGCGCCTGTTGTCGTTAAGAACTACCCGAAAGATATTAAAGCTTTCTATATGCGCTTAAACGATGATGGCAAGACTGTTGCAGCAATGGACGTATTGGCACCAGGTATTGGTGAGATTATCGGTGGTGCACAGCGTGAAGAGCGTTTAGACGTGCTTGATATGCGTTTAGCTGAAATGGATTTAAGCCAAGAAGATTACTGGTGGTATCGTGACCTACGTCGTTATGGCACCGTACCTCATTCAGGTTTTGGTTTAGGTTTCGAGCGTTTAGTGTCGTATGTGACAGGCGTTAACAACATTCGTGATGTTATCCCATTCCCACGCGCCCCACGTTCAGCCAGTTTCTAATTATCTCGATAATATGAAATGACATAAACGCGCCATTTGGCGCGTTTTTTATTAGCTTTAATTTTTATGTGAAATAGAAATCGTCAATATTTATCCACCAAGAAGCACAATCGACATTTAGAAGACATCTCCTTCCAAAGTTGTGGTTTAGCTTAGCAATAAAAGAAGCCCGTTAAATGAGTAGGCTCCTTATTAGACATTATCTATCGATTATCTTAACATTAAGATTAAGGTGCAGTTAATACATACATTTTTATGTTGCAGCTAACAATCGCTTAAGCTTATCTTTCACATATTTCTAATTATAAGATCGGTATTTTTTGCTTTCCGCTGCTTTGCCATTCACTTTTGGTACTTGAAGATGAAGCACTCCATTTTTAAGTTAGGCTTTTATATTAGCTTCATTTGGTCTGCTCTCAAGGGTAAACTGCGCACATACTTACCAGAGCGACGTTCTTTTCTGATCACACGCCCATTTTCTTTTTCCTCATTTTCTTCGGCTGTAGTTGCCTCGATTGTGAGCAAATCTCCATCAACCGTAACGTGAATATCTTTTTTATCTACGCCAGGTAAATCTGCACTAATTTCATAGTGCTCAGCCTTATCATTAATATCTACTTTGGACTAAAAAATCCAACCCCCCTTATGCCTTCGATGCTAGGAGAATAGAAACTCAAGAAAATATCAACCATATCAGATAGTTAATTTACAGAAGTTAAGTTTATAATAAAATTTCCTTTCAGAGGTGATCAGTTCATTAAGATGATTTCGTCTCGTAATCTACATGGCGAAATCTGGTGTTTCACCTGTCAAGTTTAGCGGTCAAATAACGGACTCACCATAATGTAGATCAGCTCTCGACTATTAATGTGACATAAACACACATCATTATTTATGTTGATTATTTCTTCCTCCATTACATTTAAACCTTATAGATTAATCGCTTCTTCAGTCAATAAATTTGGTTAAATATGATGCTGTGTTAGGCGTACACTTCATAAAGGAATACAGGATTTAAATGAAAGTAAGACTCTGACCCATAATTAGTTTTTACTGGATTAATGTATAGCTTAAGGACCAAAGGGAAAAGATATGCTGATTTTTAAGGTCAGAAAAATGAGGGAACAATTTGAAAATAACAAAATGCCGCTCACCTTAGGTGAACGGCATTAAACAAATTGTTAGCATTTAGACTCATTAAAAATTAATTTTGAGTAATAGCCGCTGTATTACCTGCACCACCACTTTGTGTAATTGACGCACGGTCACTCATTCCATTCTGGGTGATAGAGGCTACGTTATGAGCAAGAGCTGCACCGAAACCTGATTGCGTAATAATGCCATAGTTATCAGAGCCGTTTTGCGCAATAACTGCATCATTGTACTCGCCACTAGACTGGTTAACCCAACCTTCATTGTTTGCACCGGTTTGATCAATATCCGCAGTTCCAAAATCACCAAACTGGCTTACATCAGCAATGTTATCAGATGCTGTTTGATAAACATTGGCCATGTTACCTTCACCGCCTTGATCTACTGTAGTACTTTGAGTCATACCATCTTGTAATATTGTCGCACTTCCACCAATTGAGCCAGTCTGTGTGACATTAGCCATCAACATAGAACCAGGACCTTGGTCAATATCAACCATTGAACCAGAAACAGCAGATTGCGCGACTATTGCGCTAGAATCTGCAGCTTGATTTTGAGCTACATTAACATCGCCTGATTGGCTGGCATCAAGTTGAGTAATTGTTACAACTGAGTTATCCGATTCATTTAATTGAGTCACTACAACTACGTTACTGTCACCATTTTGAGTTACGCTTGCTGCAGCCATATAAGAAGTATCTTGGTTAATGTTTACATTGTTCAAGTTACCATCAGTCATAATAGTTGCTGAAGCAGGCTCATGAAAACCGAACCCGTACTGGCGTATGGTTGATGTATTGTTGTCACCTATAACATTCACAGAAGCGGTACTGTCGTTAACATGCTCCTGGTATACTGTTGCGTTGTTAGTGTTACCATCTTGTGAAACCGTTAAACTAGTATCAAATACGTGCTCTTGGTAAGTAGTCACATCATTATTGCTACCATTTTGAGTAACAGTTGCTGAAGCATTACTACTAAAATCTGTTTGCGTAACCAAAGCAGTATTAAAACTACCGTTAGTTTGAGTTACCGAAGCAGTACCAACACTGAAACTGTTTTGATTAATAGTTGCGTTTGAGTCGGCTGAATTATTCTGTTTAGCTGTAGCATCAGAGCCATCAGTAGTTTGTGTAATCCACACTTCTGAACGTTCAGAGCCGTTCATTTGTTCAGCATCTGCCGTGTTGTTATTACCGGTTTGGACAATCGTGGAAAGCGCATCGGTAGAAGTATCTTGATCTGAACTCGCAACGTTACCATTCCCTGTTTGGGTAATACTTGAACCGGCAGGATTATGAATACCAAAACCATACTGTCTGATGTCGGCATCATTACTATTGCCGTCTTGCTGTACAGTGGCAGAAGTATCATTTACGTGTTGCTGATCAACGTTTGCAGTATTAGTTAAACCATTTTGGTTAACTTCAGCCGTTGTGTTAGTCATGTGTACTTGATTAATAGTCGCAGTATTTGCTTGTACTGTTTGATTGATAATCGCACTTGAGCTATCGACGCCACCTGTTTGTGTGATATTCGCAGTTTGTGCATCGCCTACTTGGTCAATAGATGCATTACTATTAGTCCCAGTATTGGTGGTAATATTTGCAGTGTGATTAGTGCCAGCTTGCACAGTTGTAGCTGTGTTACCAGAACCGCTCTGAATAGTCGTTGCTGAGCTGCCTGCTGCGTGAGCTGTACCGAATACCATTGCAATCGCAGCGGCTAGTGGAAGTAGTTTTGTCATCAGTAATATCCTTAAAAATAATTTAGAGATTTACGAGTCATAAATTGACCTGTTAAATCATCCCAATGTAATGATGTTGTCCTGAGCAACATTCTTATTCCAGGAAGAATAATGAATGCGCGATTACTAAATACTGGAGCTCTTTATCTTCACCTCTACCATAAAGATTGAACGCTCCAAACAACTTTCACCATGCAACTTACGCAAGCTATTTTTGCACAGTGAACGGTTTCTTAATCCTGCTTAACAATAAATGGGTTAACTTGCGTTAACGTGAATGATTATGGGTTGATAACATCATTTCAACATCCAGCTAAGGTATTAAAGCTCACCCTCAACAGGCTAGTTTTCGAAACAAGCCCCCCCTCATAAGTATTAGTCCTCATAGAGTCAGCTACAAGCCAATGACACCTTAAGGTATTAATAAATATAACCTTTAATTGCATTGACACTATTATAATGATGCGTTGAAAACTCAAACCATTTTGTTTTACTAATTGTTTAAATAACTTTTATCCTGTAGTCGGTATTTAAATGAATAATTTAAGATAACTAGAGAACTCCTTACATCACACTCTCAATGGACATTAATCGTAATGGCTCGCAATTAAATATAGAAACCAAGCATTGTTATTTTAATTACCTTTCCAACTCGATTTAACACCCCAAGTATCTGATTATAATAAGGAATGCATTAATATCTGTTATAAAATTAACCTATGCTTTTTCTGTCTGAAATAAATAGCTGAAAATAATAAGTGTGACCATAACCAAAGATGAGTATTAAATACTTTATATATCTGACATTGGTCCAAATAACAGCTATCAGTTAATGACATAAATTATCCCAATCGTTATTCTTATAACGTCGCTAGCCGTAATGCTTACATCAAGGATATTTCTATGAATATAAAGTTCTCAATTAAGAGAATGCTCCAAATTACCATTATGCTAACGTTAACTGCGTTGACACTATTAGCTTGGGTTATGAGTGTTCAGCAATCACGTATACATGTAAATGTTAAACATGAAGAACAACAAGTTAATGCCATATTTGCCTTAAAAGATACTCGTTATTTTGTCGTGCAAATACAGCAATTTCTAACTGATGTCGGTGCAACAAAAAGTGATGAAGCAAAATCAGAAGCACTCGAAAGTAAGCAAAGCGCCCTAGAACATATTGAAAAATTGATTCAATATGCTCCTGAATTTACCGTTCAGGCACAAAACATTAAACGCCAAGTTAATTCATTACATGATTCAGGCATAAAAATGGCTGATGCCTATTTGACTCAAGGAACTGATGCCGGCAATTTATTAATGAAAAGCGCTGGTGGTTTTGATGATGCGGCTGGCGATTTAGCTGATAACTTAGATCTATTGGCTCAAAAACTCGATCAACAATTTATACTCACCGTTAATGAAACTCTCAGGGCAACCACTACCGCTGCTAGAGTGCAATTATGGGGAAGCATTGGCATAGGATTGTTTATTGTGATCATTATGATAGTGCTATACCAACGTATTTTAACACCACTTAAAAAACTTGATGATTCAATGCGCAATGTGGCCTCTGGCGCCAAAGATTTAACCGCAAGGTTAGATGATAGCAGTGATGATGAAATTGCCAAAGTTGCCGCCAGTTTTAATGCGTTTGTTGGTAATATTGGCGAATTAATTACTGACTTTAATCATAATACCCAACAATTAGGTACAGCAAGCGACCAATTAACTTCGGCTAGTAACGAAACGTTGAGTGGGATGCAGCGACTACAAAGTGAAACTGAACAAGTCGCTACCGCTATGAATCAAATGCAAGCCACCGTCATTGAAGTTGCTAATAATGCAGAGTTAGCCGCTCAAGCAGCTCAAGAATCTGATGCACAAGCACTGCATGGTGACAACATTGTCAAGAAAACGATTACTTCGATTGATCATCTTGCTAAAGGGGTTGAACAAGCCGCTAATGCACTCTATCAATTGCAAAAAGATGCCGATAATATTGGCACTATCTTAGAAGTCATTCGAGGAATTGCAGATCAAACCAACTTACTGGCTCTGAATGCTGCTATTGAGGCTGCGCGTGCAGGAGAGCAAGGACGAGGTTTTGCTGTTGTCGCTGATGAAGTACGCACCCTAGCAAAACGAACTCAAGATTCGACTAACCAAATTCAGCAAATGATTGGCCAATTACAATCAGGCGTAAAAGGAGCCGTGACAGTAATGGCATCGAGTCGAGAGCAAGCCATTAACAGTACGGAGCAAGCGGCGCAAGCTGGTGATGCGCTAACCAAAATTACTCAGTCTGTGGCGACAATAGCCAATATGGCGACTCAAATAGCGACCGCAGCAGAAGAACAAACTGCAGTAAGCGATGAAATTAATCGTAATATTGTCAATATTAGCGATGAAGCTCGTTTGACAGTGACCAATGCCCAGCAATCAAATACTGCCAGTATCCAAGTTGGTCAGTTATCACAACAGTTAAGAGCTCAAATTGGTCAATTTAAAATCAATTAACTGACGCTACAATGTCATCTAGAGAACATTCTCAGCCAGTTTTTCATATTTTCATTGATAAACTGGCTATCTATTTTCACCTAAAATTATATTTTTCAGTGAATTAACTGTTTACAATGATCAGGTCACGTAAATGTTTGACGTCATCACGCACGGCAGCAGCTTGTTCAAACTCTAGGTTCTTAGCGTGTTCATGCATTTGTTTTTCCAATTTATCAATTTGATGACTCAAATCGGCAATACTGGTGTATTTCGCTCGCTCTTCTGCCACTTCAGCAAATTTAGAGTGATTTTTACGAGTACCTTTACTGAAGTTAGTGTCACCTACATCCATTACATCGGTAATACTCTTCACTACTCCACGAGGCACAATACCGAGTTTAAGGTTATGTAGGTGTTGCTTTTCACGGCGACGCTCTGTTTCCCCCATGGCTTTAGCCATTGAGTTTGTTATTCGGTCCGCATATAGAATAACTTTACCGTTAACGTTACGAGCAGCACGGCCGATGGTCTGAATAAGTGATCTCTCTGAACGTAAAAAGCCTTCTTTGTCTGCATCTAAAATGCACACTAATGACACTTCAGGCAGATCTAGCCCTTCACGTAATAAGTTAATGCCAATCAGTACGTCAAAACGTCCCAAGCGTAAATCACGAATAATTTCAACTCGTTCAACGGTATCAATGTCCGAATGTAAATAACGAACTTTAACCCCATGCTCGTCAAGGTATTCACTCAGATCTTCAGACATCCGTTTAGTTAATGTGGTCACCAGCACACGCTCATTAACCGCAACGCGTTTGTGGATCTCAGACAAAAGATCGTCAACTTGAATGCCCACTGGCCGAACTTCCAATACAGGATCGAGTAATCCGGTTGGCCTTACAACCTGCTCAGCAATCTCGCCGGTACTTTTTTCAAGCTCGTATAAACTAGGTGTAGCTGAAACAAAAATGGTTTGCGGCATTAATCGTTCAAACTCTTCAAACATTAACGGCCGATTATCTAGTGCTGATGGTAATCGAAATCCATACTCTACTAAGTTCATTTTCCTGCTTCTATCACCTTTGTACATAGCGCCAATTTGCGGTACCGTCACATGTGACTCATCAATAATCAGTAGACCATCTGCAGGTAAATAATCTAATAATGTTGGTGGACCTTCTCCAGGCGATCTGCCTGATAAATATCGAGAGTAGTTTTCAATCCCGGAGCAATATCCTAGCTCGACCATCATTTCTATGTCGTATTGAACTCGCTCAGTGATCCGCTGAGCTTCAATCAATTTATTGTTATCGAGTAGATATTGACGACGTTCTCTGAGTTCTTCTTTAATATCTTCAGTTGCCGCTAAAATTTTCTCTCTTGGTGTCACATAATGCGTTTTGGGATAAATGGTGGCACGCGCTATTCGTTTGTTAATCTGTCCGGTCAAGGGATCAAACTCACTTAAGCGTTCTATTTCGTCGTCAAATAATTCTATTCGAATGGCTTCGCGTTCAGATTCTGCTGGAAAAATATCTATCACTTCACCGCGAACTCGATATGTCCCGCGTTGTAACTCAATGTCATTGCGTTTGTATTGTAATTCACTGAGCCGAATGAGGATGTCACGTTGGCCCATAAAATCGCCTTGACGCAAATGCAATAACATCTTCATATAAGAATCAGGATCGCCTAAACCATATATGGCTGACACAGAGGCAATAAGCACCACATCTTTACGCTCTAATAACGCTTTAGTGGCCGATAAACGCATTTGCTCGATGTGGGCATTCACCGATGCATCTTTTTCAATAAAGGTATTAGAAGCGGGTACATAAGCTTCTGGTTGATAGTAATCATAATAAGAAACAAAATATTCAACCGCATTATGTGGAAAAAACTCTTTCATTTCGCCATAGAGTTGCGCGGCAAGTGTTTTGTTAGGCGCCATAATAATGGTTGGCCTGCCCATTTGCTTAATCACATTCGCGATAGTATAGGTTTTACCTGACCCTGTTACGCCTAATAACGTTTGGCTAGCAACGCCAGACTCTAAGCCCTCTACTAATTTTTTTATTGCTGTAGGTTGATCGCCGGCGGGTTCGAATTTGGACTCTAGGGAAAATACTGACTCTGACACAACATGGTTTCCTATTCTATTGAACCAATTATCATATACCTAAACACAGGTTAATGGCGATACATAATAGTACTAAATCTCTGGTGTTTTTACTTGAGGCAGTAACTATATTGAAGGAAAAATTGCAGAATATTATTTAATATTGGTGTGTTTCATGCAGATCATTCTCTGTCACTTGGTTCTTCAATATGACAGCATAATGATCGTAATATGAAAGTTATAAACAAATCGATTCGATCAGTATTTTAGGCCACAAATGCGCTAAAAATCGAGCTTAAAGCACAATTTAATACACAATCTACTATTCAAAGAGATTACAATTTTGCAATTGACAGAACAGTGAAAAAATAAAGTTGTTGATTTCTGTATCTGTTTGATTAAAAACAACTTAACTTATCGCTAAATATTTGTACCAATTTAAGTCCGACTCAAGCGCAACAAGGGTTAGCCGCTTATTTACAGTAGAAGTCCACAAGTTTATCCACAGATTCAGTGGATAAGTCACAAAAGCCCAATACTACTGCGGGGTAGCGACCAAGTGAGTTTCATAAAAACGTAAGAAAATTGTGATGAAATTTAATTACATTTGCACATTAATACGAAAGATAGCGACAATAGTTCAGTTGCTGTTTTAAATTTGTAGTCGCCTCATATATTAGCAACGCCTTGAACACCGATCAACATTGCGATCAGTGAGCGCTGACGCTAGTACACATTCAACAAATATCACCTCCCTCGTATCGCTAAACATGGTTGACTCAGCCCAAGCTATGGCTGGTGAATATTAGCCATACTCAAATTGATTATTTTCAGTCACGTCTTAGTATTTAGTGATAACTGCACTATAGGACTCATCAAGGTGTCGACAATATAGTTATAATGCCACTGGTGATAACTGGGTAATCTCAACGGCTAAAAACAACAATGTACAACAATGTATTACTCGGTTTAAAAGCTCGTTTGCGCTATGTATCGATGCTTTGCTGAGTTAAATATCATTAACATACTTTGACTCAAGAAGCTGTCGATAAAAACATAACTTAATCTCATAACTCAATCTCATAAGATCAACCTTAATTTAGGATAATAAAGAATTATCACATCACAAAGTTTGCACTATCAGTTTGCTTAAAGTGACATTGACTTGCAATAAGCCCCCCTTTTCACATGTCAAATCTGCTTAATGAGTGCAACAAATAGTAAGTTTGATATTGCTGACTTGCCATAAATCCGTTTTTACCGATCTATACAATCTCTGTATCCCGAATTGAACTTATATCAACACGGTTTTCAGTTCCGCCATAAAACCACACCGACGAGATAGCCGAAAAAACACAACGATAGACATCAAAAACATGATGTATACAAAAATATTGTCTTTATAATCGTGGAAATGAATGTTGAGAGTAAGTGATTCATTTTGTTTTCATTGTTTAAAAATCGACACAAATGCCCAAAAGTCGTTCACGATGTGTGTTTGGTAACCAATTAGTCACATAAATGCGTTTTTTTTTATAACTCGAGTTGACTCAGTTACCAGAGCGTTTTACTATGCGCTCCGTTCTCAGCAATACATTGCTAAAAACGCTTCCCCAGTAGTTCAGTTGGTAGAACGGCGGACTGTTAATCCGTATGTCACTGGTTCGAGTCCAGTCTGGGGAGCCAATTTAGCGTGCAGAGTTGAGATGTAAGCGTAATTCCCCAATAGTTCAGTTGGTAGAACGGCGGACTGTTAATCCGTATGTCACTGGTTCGAGTCCAGTTTGGGGAGCCATCGTTTACTGTTATCGAAATAATTCCCCAATAGTTCAGTTGGTAGAACGGCGGACTGTTAATCCGTATGTCACTGGTTCAAGTCCAGTTTGGGGAGCCATCGAGATAACACATTTGAAATAATACGCTTCCCCAATAGTTCAGTTGGTAGAACGGCGGACTGTTAATCCGTATGTCACTGGTTCGAGTCCAGTTTGGGGAGCCATTTCAAATTAAGTATGTATAGTAATAATTAATTCCCCAGTAGTTCAGTTGGTAGAACGGCGGACTGTTAATCCGTATGTCACTGGTTCGAGTCCAGTCTGGGGAGCCATTATTAAACGCAACATTAAACGCAACAATATCCACAGAAATCCCGCAACGTTATCATCTGCAAAACACACTCTTGCTCAACCTACCCTATAATTTCAATATTTTAATCAATAGTTTAATTTACCTTAACTATAATCGCTTATTCATCGGTATTAGTTAGTACTAAATCGCTAGTTTTTCTATTATAAATAATACCTTAGATTAGTAATCATTTAATCTCATTTCTGCTATGATGATATTGGTTATTATATAAACTATTTAAAGCATTATTACTTAAAGCATTATATTATTGATTAAATACCACGGTCGAACATCTACAGCACGACATTTGTGCAAGACCGAGCAAATTTAGCCATACACTCATAGGAATTGTTGTTTTATGGGCTTATCGAAATCCTTTCAGCTTGTGCTTTTTATCGTGTTCGGTTTATTAATTTTTCGAATTTACACGGTCGAAAACAACGAAGTACAAGAACAAGGTGAAATAGCACGAGCTAATTACCAGCAATACGTGCAAACCATTGATCAATGGCAGGGTAGCGGAGAAGCGCTATACCAACGTATGTCTACAGCGTTTTCTTTTCAATTTTTCCAATATATCCATAATACTGACAGCAATGAAAATTATACTCATGGCAGTTTACTTCGCCCTTCTGATGATTTTGCCAGCGAGATTTTTAATATTGAATTAGGCCATGTGCATGATTTTCCTGACGGGCGTTTACAAGTTAGATTAGACACCGCGAGTGTGTTGTCCCCTAGTTTTAATGACTTAGAGCAAACTGCGACGTTATTGATTACCGCTTATATTGCTTTGATGTTGTTATTTGCGGTGTTAATGCAATTACATCGTAAAAGAATTAACTATGCCGCCGAATACATTACTCATATTCCAGACTTATCGTTCCTAGCCATTGAGAAATCTCGCTTCCCAGGTGTGCTCCATCCCATCGGCAAAGCATTAGAAACATGTCGTAGCCAATTAAAACTCAGTTTAGATCGCGTACGCAAAGAAAATGAACAATTAACTAAAGCGGCATATCAAGATCCCGTGAGTGGCTTTTCTACTCGACAACGCTTTACACAACATATTGACACTATAAGCAAAACAGATAAACAACAGCATGGTGTCCTCGTTGTTATTAAGGCCGCAGAACTGGCAACGATTAACCAACTACATGGCCGTGCTGCTGGTGATGATTATTTAGCTAAACTGGCTACTTGTATTCGAAAGTCAGTTACAAACCTCGGATTGAGTGAGTGTTTTCGGGTATCTAGCGGTGATTTTGCTGTTTTCATTGAAAGTATTACTCTTAAAGAGGGTGAACGATTTTTAGAGCAACTTAAGCGTCATCTTGATGAATATGCCCAGAGTATCAAGAGTGACTCTATTGCTCATGCGGGTATGGTGCCTTATCAACAAGGAAATGAACCATTAGCATTGATGGCATTAGCCGATACGGCTGTCAGCGTTGCACAAACGCTCGGACCCAATCGCTACTATCAATTGGAAAAATTATCAGCGAATGAACAATTTGGTAATAACCATTGGAAAGTGACCATTGACGACTTAATTAACCGTCGAAGTATTAAATTTTATCAACAACCTATTCAGCCCTGTAATAATGACACCGAAGTTTACCGTGAACTTTTGGCTCGATTTTATAACTCCGAAGGTAAACCTTTACCCACAACCACTGTGATTGCGATGGCTGAGCGTTATGGTATGAGTGTAGAGCTCGATAAAATGATAGTCACTCAAACCATTAAAGTGTTAAGTGAAAACCCCAGTATTTCAGGCCAAATGGGGGTAAACATTAGTGCTTCTTCTGCTCTGCAAGAGAGTTTTACCGTGTGGTTGAAGGATATATTATCTAAACACCGTGGTACTGCGGCTAGATTAGTGTTTGAACTCAATGAGTCTGGAATGCAGGCTAACTTAGAGTCTAGTCATAAATTTGTCACAGAGATCCATAAAGTTGGCGCAAAAGTCGCTGTCGAACGCTTTGGTCTAGGTTTTACCTCATTTAAATTTTTCCGCGAGGTCCGTCCTGACTTTATCAAATTAGACAGCAGTTATAGTGATAATATTGAACAGGATAACAACAATAAATTCTTTATCCGGATGATTGTTGATATCGCCAAACGCATTAGTATTCGAGTCATTGCCACGGGTGTTGAAAAACAAGATGAAAAACTCACCCTTGAAAAACTTTTAGTGGATGGACTACAAGGATATTATATTGCTAAACCTGAAGTATTGTTAACTAAACAGTAAAAACAACGTTAACAAACGGTAAAAATAACGATTTTATGTCAAGGTTAAACATTTTATGTTTAACCTTATTTTTTATCCGTTGTTTATCGGCGCCAAACCTAAGATAATACTAGGATGTATTAGTCAAAAAATTGTAGCAATGACAGAGTATCTTCTCTTGTTGATCGGCACAGTGCTGGTGAATAACTTCGTTCTGGTAAAATTCTTAGGTCTATGCCCTTTTATGGGGGTGTCGAGCAAATTGGCGTCAGCAATTGGCATGTCGATGGCAACCACGTTTGTGTTGACCCTAGCCTCTATTCTGAGTTATCTCACCAATGAATTTTTACTGCAGCCATTTGACCTCAACTACTTACGTACAATGAGCTTTATTTTGGTTATTGCCGTCGTAGTGCAATTTACCGAGATGGTTGTGCAAAAAACCAGTGCATCTTTACATCGTGCTCTGGGCATTTACTTGCCACTTATCACGACTAACTGCGCTGTATTAGGCGTCGCTTTACTTAACGTCAATGAAGACCATAACTTTATTCAATCAGCTATTTATGGTTTTGGTGCTGCAGTTGGCTTCTCATTAGTGTTAATTTTGTTTTCGGCCATGCGCGAGCGATTAGCCGCTGCAGACGTGCCCTTGCCTTTTAAAGGTGGCGCAATTGCCATGATCACCGCCGGTTTAATGTCATTAGCCTTCATGGGGTTTGCGGGGCTAGTTAGCTAATGGTATCGAATATATTAATTGCTGTTGCTGTATTAAGCGTTTTAGCATTAGTGTTTGGCGTCATTTTAGGTTTTGCTTCAAAAAAATTCAAAGTTGAAGGTAATCCTATTATTGATCAAGTTGAAACCCTGCTTCCGCAAACTCAATGCGGTCAGTGTGGTTATCCTGGTTGTCGCCCCTATGCTGAGGCTATCGCTAACGGCGACAAAATCAATAAATGCCCTCCTGGTGGTACTGCTACCATGGAAAAGATTGCCGAGCTTATGGGGGTTGAACCTGAAGCATTAGGCGAAGAAGCACAAGCCAGTATTAAAAAAGTAGCTTATATCCGTGAAGATGAATGTATTGGTTGTACCAAATGTATTCAAGCCTGCCCAGTTGATGCCATTTTAGGTGCTGGTAAATTAATGCATACCGTTATTGCCAAAGATTGTACCGGCTGTGACTTATGTGTTGAGCCTTGCCCTGTCGATTGCATTGATATGATCCCAGTTGAAACCACAATACAAAATTGGGATTGGAAATTACGCGCGATCCCTATCAACGTGATCAATACAGAGCAAGAGGACAAACGGTGCTAACGTTATTAGAGCAATTAGATAAAGGTACTTTGTGGCGCTCTCCTGGCGGGATCCATCCACCTGAACTTAAATCACTTTCCAACCAAAGCACCATATCACCTTTGCCACTGCAATCGCGATTTGTGATACCGGTTCCTCTTGTTGGTCAACAAGCGACCTTGAGTGTCAAGGTCGGAGACCAGGTATTAAAAGGACAACCACTCACTGAAGGTGCTGGTTTTATTTATTTACCCGTCCATGCCCCTACTTCCGGGACCGTTGTCGCGATAGAGCAACACGATAGCAATCATCCCTCTTCATTGCCTGTGCTGAGTTGCATTATCGAAGCCGATGGACATGATACTTGGTGTGAACTTACCTCAAATCAGATTGAACAACTGTCCAAAGCCGATATTTTAGCCAAAATAAGGCAAGCAGGTATTGCAGGAATGGGCGGCGCAGCGTTTCCCAGTCATGTAAAACTCAACCCCGCGAGTGAAATCGATTTAATCATTATTAATGGGGTGGAGTGCGAACCTTACATTAGTGCTGATGATCGATTAATGCGTGAATACAGTGATGAAATATTAACTGGTATTAGTATCATTCAGCATTTGCTTAACGCACAACGTATTATTATCGCTATTGAAGATAATAAACCTGAAGCGGCTCAAGCAATGGAGTCTGCTATTCGTCGCAGCTCATTACCTAACGATATGATCCGTGTCACCGTTATTCCGACAAAGTACCCGTCAGGCGGCGAAAAACAACTTATTCAAATTATTACCGGCAAAGAAGTGCCCAGTGGAGCCATTCCTGCTCAACTTGGTATTGTTATGCATAACGTCGGTACCGCCTATGCCATTCAAGAAGCGGTATTACAGGGTAAACCACTCATTGAACGCGTAGTGACGTTAACCGGTGAATCCATCGGTAAACCTGGAAACTATTGGCTGAGAATTGGCACTACAGTAGCTGATGCCCTCAGCCAAGTCGGTTTTGAACCGCAGAGTTCACAAAAAGTCATTGTCGGCGGTCCGATGATGGGATACGCGTTGAGTGATCTTGATGTGCCAATATCAAAAGGAACCAACTGTTTATTGGCACCAAGCCAAGCAGAAATAGCTCCTGAACCAGATGAGAAAGCCTGTATTCGTTGTGGTGAGTGTGCAGTCGCCTGCCCCGCGTTATTGTTACCGCAACAGCTATTCTGGCACGCCAAAGCGGAGGAATACGACAAAGCGGCAAGTTTTAACTTAAAAGATTGTATTGAATGCGGTTGTTGCAGCTACGTATGCCCAAGTGACATTCCTTTAGTTGAATATTATCGGGTCGCGAAATCAGCGTTGAAGAATACCGCAGAAGAAAAACTACAAGCTGAAAAAGCAAAAATTCGTTTCGAAACACGCTTACAACGACTTGAAGATGAAAAAAATGCTCGAGAAGAAAAGTCAAAACAAGCAGCTGCCAAACGCCAAGCAAATATGAAGTCGGGTGATAAAGATGCGGTAGCCGCTGCTATGGCACGTATCGCCGCTAAAAAAGCCCAGGCTGCAGAAGGCATAACTGCTGATACTGCTGTAACAACATCTGATAATGATGCACCAAAAGCAGCAATAGACAGTACCAGCGCGAAGAAAACAGCAGTTAATGCCGCTATTGAACGTGCGAAAGCTAAAAAAGCCGCCTTTGCAGCTCAGTCTAAAGTAGATAATCAAAGTGATGTAGCTGCGGTCACAACGGATATAACTAACGAGAACATTGACACCGGCAATGATAAAAAAGCACAAATTGCTGCTGCAGTTGCTAGAGCTAAAGCCAAGAAAGCAGCATTAACCAATAAATCTGCCGTGGCAGATGATGTGAGCGGCGATAAGGCTAATAATTGGGCAAACGAAGTTAATCCAGATACAACCATTGCAACAAGCCCTGTCGATGACAAAAAAGCTAAAATTGCTGCGGCCGTAGCCAAAGCGAAAGCCAAGAAAGCAGCATTAACCAATGAATCTGCCGTGGCAGATGATGTGAGCGACGATAAGGCTAATAATTGGGCAAACGAAGTTAATCCAGATACAACCATTGCAGCAAGCCCTGTCGATGACAAAAAAGCTAAAATTGCTGCGGCCGTAGCCAAAGCAAAAGCCAAGAAAGCAGCATTAGCCAATGAATCTGCTGTGGCAGATGATGTGAGCGCCGATCAGCCTCGCGATACCGCAAACGAGGTTAATTCAGCAAGCCAAACAGATACAACCATTGCAACAAACCCTGTCGATGACAAAAAAGCTAAAATTGCTGCCGCGGTTGCCAAAGCAAAAGCCAAGAAAGCGGCATTAGCTGGTGATTCTAGCCCGACAAATGACGTAGACGGCGATCAGCCTCGCGATACGGTAAACGAAGTGAACCCAGCAATCGAAATTGATATAACCATTGCAGCAATCCCTGTCGATGACAAAAAAGCTAAAATTGCTGCCGCGGTTGCCAAAGCGAAAGCCAAGAAACTCGCTAATAGTGCTAAGCAAGAGGAACTATAACTATGGCATTTAAAATTGCCTCATCTCCACATGTCAGCACAACATTGCACACCAATACGGTAATGAAGCGTGTGGCACTATGCCTTATTCCAGGTATTGCAGTACAAAGCTATTATTTTGGTTACGGCACGTTAGTTCAATTATTACTCGCAATTACGGTGGCTTATTTAGCAGAAGCTGCAGTAATGAAACTGCGCAATAAAAATATTGTCGCTACCTTAACTGATAATAGCGCATTGGTTACCGCAAGCTTACTTGCGGTCGCGATCCCGCCATTAGCACCTTGGTGGTTAATTGTCATCGGAACATTATTTGCTATCGTTATTGTTAAACAACTCTATGGTGGGTTAGGTAATAACGTCTTTAATCCTGCAATGGCCGCTTATGTACTGCTGCTGATTTCATTTCCGGTACAAATGACCTCATGGGTTGCCCCTCAAACCTTAACCGTCAATTACGCAGATATGTTGCATACCTTCAACAGTATCTTTGAATTAAACACGGGATATGCTGCAGATTTTTTCCATTTGGCGATTGATGGCACCACCATGGCAACGCCACTCGACACATTAAAAACAGACCTTTCTATGGGGCTTACCACAACAGAAAGTATGACTAAAACCATCTTCTCTGGCAGTGTCGGCGAAGGTTGGTTTTGGGTCAATATGGCCTATTTTGTTGGTGGCCTAGTGATGCTAAAGCTTAAGGTGATACGCTGGCATATTAGCGGCGCTATTGTGCTGACTTTGTTTGTCTGTGCCAGTATTGGTTTTTTGATCAGCCCAGATACCTTCGTTAGCCCTGCGATGCATTTATTTTCAGGAGGAACCATGCTGGCGGCATTTTTCATTGCCACAGATCCCGTTACCGCAGCAGCAAGTCCTAGAGGTCGACTTATTTTTGGCGCCATGATCGGCTTACTCATATACTTAATACGAACATTTGGTGGTTATCCTGACGCCGTCGCTTTCGCCGTTTTATTAGCCAATATGTGCGCGCCATTTATCGATTATTATGTTCGTCCACGCAGTTATGGTCATCGAGTAGGAAATTAATAATGTCTATTTTAACAACTAACCCGATGATTAAAAATGGCCTATTACTTGGCCTATTTGCCTTATGTTGCACTGGCCTAGTTGCGTTAGTTAACGCGTTAACCAGTGACACCATATTATTGCAACAACAAAAACAATTAACCTTAACGCTTAACCAAATTGTGCCGACTGAGTTATACGATAATGTACTCAGTGAACAATGCATTTTGGTTAACTCCCCGGAACTGTTAGGCACTAAAGCTGACTTACCAGCATACCTTGCTTATAAAAATGAACTCCCTGTAGCCATCGCGATTGAAGCTATTGCACCAGATGGTTATAACGGAGAAATAAAACTCATTATTGGTGTAGATAACCAAGGTAAAATATTAGGTGTTCGTACCCTTTCCCATCAAGAAACCCCGGGGCTTGGTGATAAAATTGAACTGCGAAAATCGGATTGGGTCACTCATTTCAGTGGTAAGTTATTTAAAGACAACACCAATATGTGGAAAGTAAAGAAAGATGGTGGTCAATTTGACCAATTTACGGGTGCCACTATTACTCCACGCGCTTACGTTAAAGCGATTGCCAATGCACTGACATTTGTTGAACAACATCGCCAAGCACTTTATCAAAGTCATTATGTCTGTGAGGCCAACCATGAGTAAATATAGTGAAATTGCAGCTCAAGGACTATGGAAAAATAACCCGGGATTAGTACAATTATTAGGGTTATGTCCGCTACTAGCCGTTACCGCAACAATCACCAATGCATTGGGTTTGGGCGTCGCGACGTTGTTGGTATTAGTTGGATCCAATATTTTAGTCTCCTTGGTACGTGATTTTGTGCCTAAAGAAATTCGTATCCCCGTGTTTGTCATGATCATTGCCGCGCTTGTTACTTGCGTGCAATTACTGATCAATGCTTATGCCTATAATTTATATTTGTCATTGGGTATTTTCTTACCGCTGATTGTAACCAACTGCGTCATTATCGGCCGCGCAGAAGCATTTGCCTCGCGTAACTCATTAGCGCATTCGGCATTCGATGGATTAATGATGGGCTTAGGCTTTACCGCTGTACTGGTTGTTTTAGGTGCTAGCCGCGAATTGCTCGGCCAAGGAACGTTATTTGGCGGTGCAGATTTACTATTAGGTGATTGGGCAAGTGTGTTAACCATTCATGTATGGCATGTGGACACGCCATTTTTATTGGCTATGTTGCCGCCGGGTGCTTTTATTGGCATGGGATTATTAATAGCCCTTAAAAATGTCATCGATAGCCGAGTTAACGCCCTGCAACCTAAGGTAGAAAGTGTTAGCGTAACGCGTGCGCGGATCACTAAAGTCAACTAACAAGACTTTGCAGTTAAACTACTGAGACCGTTAACTTAACGATAAAATGACCGATTATTATGAATAAAGATAAGCGACAACAAATACTCAACAGATTAAGAGACAATAATCCTAAGCCTGAAACTGAACTGAACTTTTCTAGTCCATTTGAGTTATTAGTTGCTGTCACGCTATCAGCACAAGCAACCGATGTCAGTGTCAACAAGGCAACTGATAAGTTGTTTCCTGTTGCCAATACGCCTCAAGCAATCTATGACTTAGGCGTTGACGGGCTTAAGCAATACATCAAAACCATTGGCTTATACAATAACAAAGCCGTTAATGTGATTAACGCCTGTAAAATGCTGGTTGATTTACATGGTGGCGAAGTACCCGAGAATCGAGAAGCATTAGAAGCTTTACCTGGAGTGGGACGAAAAACGGCCAATGTAGTACTCAATACCGCCTTTGGCTGGCCCACTATTGCCGTTGATACGCATATTTTTCGGCTAGCAAATCGAACGAAGTTTGCTCCTGGCAAAAATGTCGACCAAGTTGAACTGAATATGCTTAAAGTGGTGCCGAGCGAGTTTAAAGTGGATGTACATCATTGGTTTATTCTTCACGGACGTTACACTTGCTTAGCCAGAAAACCCCGTTGCGGTTCTTGTATTATCGAAGACCTGTGTGAATTTAAAGATAAAACTGAATAGTCTATCATCTTGTTGACGTCGATATGTGTCATGTCTGTTCTCTCTTTTGTCCTGTTGCGGGATAAAGAGGGAAAAGTTCCAAACCTATTGGTATGGTGTATTGTTTACCATTTCACTGACAATTCGCCGCCCTGAGCGTAAGAGTCCAACACCAAATCGGCATGTATCTATACTTATCTTACAGTCATTTTCGTTCAGTGACGCCTCTGCAATTTCGAAAATTTTACGTTTGAACGAAGCTCGTCGTTTAATGTTAACCGACAACTTAGATGTGACAACGACATTCAAAGTTGGCTACGAGAGCCCCTCTCAATTCAGTTGGGAATACCGCCGTTTTTTGGTGCATATCCATTAAAAGATACAAAAGCATTGCGCGAAACTGGACTGCCTCAAGAAGCAAAGGCATAAAGAAAAAGAACCAAAAATGCTAGGTTTAACTTAACTATTTGTGCTGATGGCACTCACCGACTCTTTCGCAATGATAGAATTGGTTTTATCAACAGCGATACTCCGATATTTGGCTAGCCCACTATTGCCATTGATACACCTATTTTTAGCTAAAAAAATCGTCCCAAATTCTCCCGAGGCAATTGAGGAAGATCAACGTTCCCACCGTTACGCCAGTCACCACGCAAAGTCAACTTGTGACATCTTTAACGTTGAGCGAATAACATCGGGTGATGACGGTGTAGAAAGCTCTGTTGTCCGCAGCATGTGCTGAGCTTTTTTAAGTAGTAGACAACAGTGCGCTGACTTTCACTCCCTCAAGGATAGTAAAGAGATGTTAGTATGGAGAATATGAGGCTATATGGATTTTCATTTTGTGAAAAATGACGTTTTATTTTACCTATCCTCGACACTAGAGAAGCTCAATACACGGGCTGAATCTGCATTGAAGAACGATGATAAATAATAGTGGGAATAATATTAATGGACCTCTCTGTATTAGACAAATTCTGGCAGCTAATTGACGAAAAATTACAAGGCTGGCTAGAAGCTGGCATTAAACACTTGCCGAATTTTATAGTCGCCTTTCTATTAGCCATGTTTTTTGGCTTACTGGCTAAATATGTTGGTAGAGTCGTTCGAAAAGTGCTTCATAAAACCTTAGAGTCTGAACAAATTGCCGATCTACTTTCATCAATTATCAAGATGCTGGTGCTGTTGACAGGGCTATTTATCGCCCTAGAGTTTTTAGGATTAACCGGTACTGTAACGTCACTCTTAGCTGGCGCAGGTATTATTGGCCTAGCACTTGGTTTTGCTTTTCAAGACATGGCAGAGAATCTTATTGCTGGTATTGCGATGGGTATTCGTAAGCCATTTCAAATTGGCGATGTGGTTGAGGCAGGAGATGTGTTTGGCACCGTAAAAACCATTAATTTGCGTAACACATTAGTCGAAACGTTTTTTGGCCAAATAGAAGTTATTCCAAATAAAATCTTGTTTCGAAACGTACTCACAAATTATACGGTTACAGGGGTCAGGCGCATCGTAGTACCCGTTGGTATTTCTTACGCAGACGACCCAGAGAAGGCAGCAGGAGTTATTGAAGAAGCGATAAACGCTTGTGATTTTGTTATCAAAAAAGAACAAACTGCCGTGTTTGCTGAGGGGTTTGCAGACAGCTGTATAAACTTAGTAGTCTGGTTCTGGATCGATTACCCAGGTGACACTGGCTTTATGAAAGCTCGACATACGGCGGTTGTAGAAATTAAAAAAGCGCTAGAAAAAGCGGATATCTTAATTCCATTTCCTATCAGAACATTGGATTTTGGCGCCAAAGGCGGTGAGAAGCTCAATACCATGTTGCCGGAAAAAAAGTCAGAAGAAAAGTCAGAAGAAGAATCAGCAGACTCACAGAAGCCATCATCGTCTGAAAATGAAAAGTAACCTCTGGGATCAGAGAAACTTTCATGAACTAAACGTCAGCTTTGTCGCATTGGTCTAATTTAATTAGACTATCAAAACATTTTTGAAGGTTGGCTGATCGGACATGGAATTCTGGAAAAAAGAGCCAACCATCGGCATTCTGCTACTAGTACGCGTATTGTTCCAGGCAGCTTGTAGGTCGGTAACACTTAGCTAGCCGACGTTCAAATTTTCTCTGATATATATAAGCGCATAACCACCGCTTGAATACGCTTATTCTGACTCATCGAATGCGCACAGATGGCATCACTGATCTCACATACAGCATCACTGATCCGACATGTAGCATTACTGATCCGACATATAGCATAATAATTGACTAAATACTTTCGTGACTCCAGTGGTTCACTTAATCATGTCCTGCCATACAGGAATAACATATCAAGCGTTCAAAGATAAACTATTTTGCTGCCATTACAGCAAGTGGGTCAATACCACCGCCCATTTCAGCGCCAGACAATTTACTGTCGTCAATCCGAGCCCCCTAACAATAAGATATCGCCTAGGGGATTAGCACCATCAAATTTGTTCACTGGTCCCGCATTCTTACAAGCATTCTTACAAAAAGGGGGGAAGTCGACATGCCTACCTAGCACTTTTTTGTCGATTTATCGAATAAAATTGATACCTAGCACTAACAATCCCTAACTTCCTCATCCATTGACTTGTTCCAACAGTGGGTTCAATGACCCTCAACCCAACAACATCAGACCATGATGAATAGATCAAGCATGTGGTTTATTCTTTTTATACTTTTTCTTTGGGCCATTTATCCACTACCAGCAGGAGCTCGGCGATGTTTGCAACGCGGTAGTGTTGGCAAGCGAACAGACAGATCCCGCCAATACACTGATAATCCACCTTAGCTAGCGTCAACGGCGTTAGCCTATCAGACTAGGAAGGAGCAACCATGTCGACAATCACCACCATTAATCCCGCGACCGAAAAAGAAATCCATACCTACGACATCATGACCGAAAAGCAGGCGACGGATCGGCTTGAGTCCTGCCATGGGGCATTTCTGCAATGGCGCGAACTGACCCATCAGGAACGGGCTCCCTACCTCAAGATGATCGCTCAAAAGTTGCTCGACAATGCCGATGAATTGGCCGCTTTGATGACCAACGAAACCGGCAAGCTCCTTAAGGATGGACACGTTGAGGTCGAACTCTGTGCAGCTATCTTTAATTACACCGCTGAAAATGGACCCGACGTGCTGGCCGATGAAGATCGCGAGCAAGCACTCAACGGTAAACGCGGCGTCATCAGTTATCAGCCCATCGGCGTTATCTATTCAATTCAGCCTTGGAACTTTCCCCTTTACCAGCCGGTTCGTGTACTGGCATCCAATCTGATGGCTGGTAATGGCTGTATTCTGAAGCACGCTAGCATCTGCACCGGATCCGGTCTACGTTTGCGTGAATTGTGCATTGAGGCCGGCTTGCCCGAGGACCTGTTCCAGGTTTTGGTGATTGACCACGACACCAGCGACAAGCTGATAGCCCACCCTAAGGTCCGTGGTGTCACAATGACCGGCAGCGATGGCGCTGGGCGACACATCGGTGCTGTGGCCGCCAAAGAATTAAAGAAGACGGTACTCGAACTGGGCTCGAATGACGCTTACCTGGTGCTTGAGGATGCCGATATCGAAACCGCCGTAAAATTTTCGGTAATGGGTCGACTTTACAACAACGGAGAGACCTGCGTTTCTGCCAAGCGGTTCATCGTGACCGATAAGGTCTATGACGACTTTGTCGAGGCTTTCGTCGCCCAAATGCAAAAGATCAACATGGGTGACCCCACCGATAAGAATACCCAGCTTGGCCCGCTTTCCAGCCAGGAGCAGTTTGACACCGTCAAGGAGCAGGTGGATGCCAGCGTCGCCAAGGGTGCAAAAATCCTCTGCGGTGGTGAAGTACCAAACCGCACGGGTGCCTATTATCCAGCCACTGTGCTAGCAGACCTCACGCCAGGAATGCCGGCCTACGACGATGAAATCTTCGGACCTGTCGCGTCGATTATCCGCGCCAGTGATGATGAGGACGCCATGCGGCTGGCTAATGACAGCCGCTATGGACTCGGCGGTGGGATCTTTTCAAAGGACGAGGAGCGAGCCCTCAAACTGGCGCGCGATGACTTCGACACAGGCATGATCCGTATTAATTCGTTTGGGGCTGCTGATCCGAATATGCCATTTGGCGGGGTCAAGAATTCTGGGTACGGACGTGAACACGGTGGCTTTGGTATGAAGGAATTCGTCAACGTAAAGTCAATTTTTCTGCCCTGACCTCGCTTTACACCCACAATTTCGCCCATTTCATCCAACATTAAGGATTTCTCTATGAGCATGAACATTCTTGTCGCCGGTGCCACCGGCAAAACGGGCCAGCTTCTGGCCCAGTACCTGATAGATCAGGGCCATAAGCCGATAGCGCTGGTTCGCGAAAGTTCGGATACCAGTTCACTGCCCCAAGGCGTAGACCTGCGCCATGGTGACTTGACCGACCTGGAAACCGGCTTGTGCGACTGCATGGACGCGGTGATCTTT
This sequence comes from Shewanella sp. ALD9, assembly GCF_002836315.1. Taxonomy (NCBI): domain Bacteria; kingdom Pseudomonadati; phylum Pseudomonadota; class Gammaproteobacteria; order Alteromonadales; family Shewanellaceae; genus Shewanella; species Shewanella sp. ALD9. The sequence goes on along the minus strand of NZ_PJCD01000003.1, from coordinate 987,343 downwards.
GCCGCTGGCTCGGGAGGAAACACGGGCCCTGAAATGACCAAAAAAGTGGATCGGGACGGCGCTAAGCGACTGATTGATCTGGCGAAGGAATCTGGCGTGAAGCGTTTCGTGATGCTCAGCTCGATCGGCGCAGACCAATCCAATCCCACCGGCGACATGGCCCCTTACCTGAATGCCAAACACGAAGCAGACGAATACCTCAAGGCTTCTGGAGTAACCTACTCGATCCTGCGCCCTGTGGCATTGACCAACAAGAGCCGCGGCACGGATGTGATCCTAGGTGAGGACGTCGACAAATCGGCCAAAGCATCTCGAGCGGATGTGGCCCATGTACTGGTGGAGGCCGCTACTACAGGCCGTTACGACGGTATGGTGCAGAATATGCAATCAGCCTGACCGTCGCGTCACTGGCGTAACACCAGGCTTGGACCGTTAACTTGTAAAATTCAATCATTCATTTCAACAGGAGAAAATCCATGTCAGAGATCAATAGCAAAGTCGTTATCATTACCGGTGCCAGCAGTGGTCTGGGTAGAGCCACAGCACTACGCCTGGCAAAAGGTGGCGCCAAACTGGTGCTTGCTGCCCGCCGCGAGGAACGCCTTGTGGAGCTGCGTGACACGATTAAGGATCAGGGTGGTGAAGCTATTTATCAGGTTACCGATGTCACTGACCGCGCTCAGGTCGAGTCGCTGGCCAAGGCCGCGAAGGAAGCTTATGGCCGCATCGACGTGCTGGTCAACAACGCTGGTCTGATGCCGCTATCGCCCCTCGATGAACTCAAGGTCGACGAGTGGGAGAAGATGATTGACGTCAATATCAAAGGCGTGCTCTACGGCATTGCCGCGGTGCTGCCGACCATGCGCGAGCAGCATGTCGGCCACATTATTAATCTCTCGTCGATAGCCGGACATAAGGTCTTTCCCGCGTCCGCCGTTTATTCCGCTACCAAGTTTGCCGTGAAGGCGATATCAGAAGGCATGCGTCAGGAAGGCAATGGGGAAATCCGCTCCACCAATATTTCGCCTGGGGCCGTGGCGACCGAGCTGACCAGTAAAATCAGCGACCCCGATACTGCCAAGGGTGTTGATGAAATGTACGAGATGGCCATTGACCCTGATGCGATTGCGCGAGCAATTGCTTATGCCATTGAGCAGCCGACAGATGTTGATGTCAACGAGATTATCATCCGCCCCACTAGGCAGCCGCTCTAACCAGACAGCCGCTCTATTGGACAGGAGCAATATGCAAACTGGCATGGTAAACGTTCAGCATCACAGCAGCTTAGTGTCTACTGTTGAACCACTTAAATTGTAAGCCAACACTGGAGAGCCATTTTTAGCATGCGGGTTCGAACGGATTGTCGGACCAGAGAACAAATGGTACAGCGGAAGGATCCGTTGCCTGAGTGCTTATGTTGTCATTTCTCAGCAAATCCATTTTGCTCTACGGTCTCTGTGTCGGAATTTTAGATACGAGATAAGAGCCTAGCATCTAGGGCATAAGCCGTCAGAGTGAAGTAAATAGAAATTTACTTCACTCTCTTTATACTTGGCGAATTATCCTGAGGTGAAACAAACGATGAGTATCAACTATGACTGACAAAATATTAAAAATTTCAGATAAGTTTTGGAATATTCGTGGTGAGTTTAACGTTTTCGGTTTATTAAATATTGGCACACATGCTTCTTTAGTAAAGCGCGGTAATGGCAAGTTTGTATTGCTTGACGCTTATGAGATGCAAGACGACGTTAAACAGCAAATCGATTCGCTGACCAACAATGGAGTCAACATTGAAGCGATTATTAATTTGCATCCATTCCACACCGTGCATATTGAAAAAATACATGGGGATTATCCAAACGCAAAACTCTATGGCACACAGCGCCATATCGATAAATTGCCCAACCTAACATGGCAAACAGAGTTAACTAATTCAAACGAGTTTGCCGCTTTGTTTTCAAACGATTTTGAATTTTCAGTGCCCCGCGGGGTCGATTTTATTTCCAAAAACGAGCGCCTACATTTTTCATCGGTGCTTGCTTACCACAAAGAATCAAAAACTATTCACGTTGACGACACATTAATGTACCTTCAATTACCCGGTCTACTCCGTTTTTTAAAAAGTCCAGAATTGTCTTTTCATATGACACTGTCGAAAACATTGGAACGACGCAAAGGAGCTGCTGATGATTTTCGGCTTTGGGCCACGGATATAGCGAAGCAATGGAGCGGTGCTGAAGTGTTGTGTGCGGCTCATTCGTCAACATTATTTATTAAAAACCAATCTCCATCAATTGCGGCGATGATCATGACAGCATTGGAACGGGTAGAATTAACCTTAAAACATCATGAAAACAAGTTTGGTTAACACCATTCTCTTCGTTATATTCCAGTTCAAACTGAATTAGGCATACAGAAATTGGCGAGATCACAACCGATGAAATGTCACTTTTGGATCTGAAACAGTCGAATACACCAAGACCAGCGAACGGTGCTTATCGAGAAAACCACGATGCGAATGCTGTATAATTGAAGACTTGTGATTTTAAAGACAAGATATACCCAGAAAATTAACCCCCAAAGCACCGAAGGCACTTTAGGGGTTTTATATTAATGTATTGTATATTAACTCATCAATTAATATGCAATACATCTTTAGTGATGGATCAAATGGGACTATCTATTTTTTGCTGACGCTTAAAACAACGACACAAAAAATGCACTAAAACAAATCGCAATAACAACTGTAGTGCCTAATGCCATTTTCAATTCTGTATTCATTGTCTTGCCTCCAAATGTGTATATGGCAACAATAACGCTTTTTAGTGTTTAACCCAAAAAATATCCTCACAAATGTGAGCTAAAGCAAAATTTTATTGGTATCAACCGCTAATATTTTCATTGTCATCTGAACTTGTTAAACTTAGATAAATTTTTATAAGAGAGCATATCATGTCGCAATTACTTCATACGATGATCCGTGTAGGCAACCTAGAACGCAGCATTCAATTTTATACCCAAGTGATGGGAATGAAACTACTGCGTCAATCTGAAAACTCAGAATATAAATACACCCTCGCCTTTGTTGGTTTTGGTGAAGAAACCACAGGCCAGGCCGTTATCGAATTAACCTATAACTGGGGTACCGACACATACGATTTAGGCAATGGTTTTGGACATTTGGCCATAGGCGAAGACGATATTTATGCGCGCTGCGAAGCAATTGCTGCTGCTGGCGGTAAAATCACTCGAGCACCTGGCCCTGTTGCTGGCGGCAAAACTGAAATTGCGTTTGTCGAAGATCCAGACGGATACAAAATCGAATTAATTCAAAAAAAATCAGCAACTGAAGCACTTGGCTAATATTGCCTAAGCAGCAAAAACAGGTGCGCTTGAAAGTACACTTTAGATTCGTTAGATATGATAAAACCAGCGAAAGCTGGTTTTATCATTTTGATGACAGAGATTTCATATAAAATTTTACTGCGCAAGGCTGTATATCTACAAGTCATTAGTCTGGGACTAAAATAGCTAATAAACAGATTACGCTTTTTCAGGTCTAACCAAACTAAAATGATCATAGGCTCTTTGAGAAGCGATACGTCCTCTAGGTGTGCGCTGAATAAAGCCTTGTTGAATTAAAAAAGGCTCCAATACATCTTCAATCGTTTCTCTATCTTCACCTATCGCGGCGGCAAGGTTATCTAATCCTACTGGACCACCCATAAATTTATCAATAATTGCCAGCAAGAGTTTACGGTCTAAATAATCGAAACCTTGCTCATCAACATCAAGTAAATCAAGCGCATATTCGGCAACTTTTTGGGTGACTTTACCATCATGTTTGACTTCCGCATAGTCGCGAACACGGCGTAATAGACGATTAGCAATTCGCGGGGTGCCTCGTGAACGTTTGGCTATTTCAATCGCACCTTGCTGATCAATCTCAAGCTCCATCACATTCGCTGAGCGTGTTACGATAGTGGTAAGATCTTTGACATTGTAAAACTCTAAACGCAGTGGAATACCAAAACGCGCCCGCAGTGGTGATGTTAGTGCTCCAGCACGAGTGGTCGCCCCTATAAGCGTGAATGGCGGTAAATCTAACTTAATTGAACGTGCTGCAGGGCCGTCACCAATCATAATATCCAGTTGGTAATCTTCCATCGCCGGATAAAGGATCTCTTCCACTACAGGGCTTAAACGATGAATTTCATCGATAAACAGCACATCACCTTCTTCAAGATTGGTTAACAATGCCGCTAAATCACCGGCTTTTTCAAGCACAGGGCCAGAAGTGGATTTGATGTTCACGCCCATTTCATTAGCCACAATCATCGCTAACGTTGTTTTACCTAATCCTGGAGGACCGAAAATCAGCATGTGATCGAGGGCTTCACGGCGATTTATCGCTGCTTGAATAAAAACCTTAAGCTGCGCTCGAGTATCATCTTGACCGGTATACTCATCCAACATTTTAGGGCGCATAGCACGATCAATCAGTTCATCTTGACCTTGTACCTGCGGTTGGATTAGGCGATCAGCTTCAATCATTTTTACGTACCCTGTTTATGCATATCATATTTATAGCATTGATTTTAATGCAGCTTTAATTAGCGTTTCTGAGCTCATGCCTTCTTTAAAAGCCGCAGAAACCGACTTACTGGCCTGAGCAGGCTTATAGCCTAACGACAATAAAGCTGAAATTGCATCTTCTTCTGCACTATCAACTGGGGCAGCTGGAGTATAATTACTTTGCAGCATAAACTCGCGCTCCGAGCCTGCAGAAGCTTCAAGTAAACTTTTAAGCTTGTCACGCATTTCAATCACTAAACGCTCTGCGGTTTTCTTACCGACACCTGGCAGTTTAACTAAGGTGGCAATGTCATCTCGTTCAACACATGACACGAACTCAGATGCAGTCATACCCGACAAAATCGTTAATGCCAATTTAGGCCCAACGCCATTGGTTTTAATCAATAATCGGAATAATGCACGCTCTTGTTTTGTGATAAAACCATAAAGTAACTGCGCATCTTCACGCACCACAAAATGAGTAAATAACATCGCAGCTTGATTTAACCCTGGTAATTCATAAAAGCTGGTCATCGGCACTTGTAATTCGTAACCAACGCCATTGACATCAAGCACCACTTCAGGCGCTTGTTTTTCAACTAAAATACCGCTTAAACGACCTATCATTTGTATCTTCCATATGTTCTGCTGCTAGCTTTACCACCCATAGCGATAAGGCTTTGATAAGTATGAAAATGGCATATTGCTACTCCTAATGCATCAGCCGCGTCAGCTTGTGGTGAAGCAGGTAGTTTGAGTAGTTGCTTAATCATATGTTGAACTTGCGTTTTTTGAGCTCGGCCAGTCCCCACTACAGCACTTTTTATTTGGGTTGCGCTATATTCCGCCACGGGCAGTCCAGCACACGTAGCAGCAACAATTGCCGCGCCTCTGGCTTGGCCAAGCTTTAGGGCTGAATCAGCATTTTTGGCCATAAATACCCGTTCAATAGCAAATTCATCCGGCTGATATTGGGTAATGATTTCGCATAAGCCTGCGTAAATTTGTTGTAATCGTTGTGGTAATTCATCGGCAGAGGTTCGAATACAGCCGCTACCAAGGTAAATCTGTTGACGGCCTTGGCATTGGATCACCCCGTAGCCTGTAATGCGGGAGCCGGGATCGACTCCTAAAATAATGGCCATTGATGCCTCATGCGTTGTCTAACGCTTGCATAACGTCATCTGATATCTCAGCATTATGATATACCTCTTGTACATCATCATGGTCTTCTAAGGTATCGATTAAACGTAAAAATTTTTCGGCGGTATCTGCATCAAGTTCAGCTTTTAATGATGCAACCATAGTCACTTCAGCATGAACAGATCCAAAACTAGCACTATCAAGTGCATCTTTGACTTTGCCAAAGGTCTCTGGAGTGGTGAATACATCGATTGACCCATCATCATGAGTGATAACATCTTCGGCGCCTGCGTCTAATGCACTGTCGATTAGGCTATCTTCATCAATATCGGTGTCGTAGGAAATAATGCCAGATTTAGTAAATAAATAGGCCACTGAACCATCGGTACCCAAGTTACCACCCGACTTATTAAATGCATTACGCACACCAGAAACGGTGCGATTACGATTGTCTGTCATCGTTTCAACCATGACCGCAGTACCACCTGGACCATAGCCTTCATAAATAATGGTTTCTAGTTGCTGACCATCTATCTCACCGGCACCGCGTTTTATGGCGCGTTCAACGGTATCACGGGTCATATTATTGGATAAGGCTTTATCAACTGCAGCGCGTAATCTGGGGTTAGCATCAACATCTGAACCGCCTTCGCGAGCTGCTACAGTAAGCTCTCGAATAAATTTGGTAAATAACTTACCGCGTTTAGCATCTTGTGCGGCTTTACGATGTTTTATATTGGCCCATTTACTGTGTCCTGCCATCTTAAGCTCCTTTATCCAATTGGATAATTCAAGTAAAAAACCATACTTGTCAAAAACATACCGAGGCAGCAGCCTCGGTATGTGGTGCCCTATTTAAGAGCGTATTACGCTGAACAATAATGTTTACTCTTCAGTTTTAACCTTTTCAATCACCGCAATACCCAATTCCGTTAACTGCACTGGGTTAGCAAAACCAGGAGCGTTAGTTAATGGACATGCCGCAGTAGTCGTTTTAGGGAATGCCATTACGTCACGAATCGAGCTTGCGCCGGTCATCAACATGACAATACGATCCAAACCAAACGCTAAACCCGCGTGTGGAGGTGTACCGTAACGTAACGCTTCAAGTAAGAAGCCAAACTTTTCTTGTGCTTCTTCAGCTTCAATACCTAAAATACTGAATACTGTACTTTGCATTTCGGCGTTATGAATACGCACTGAGCCGCCACCTAATTCACAACCATTCAATACCATATCGTAGGCATCTGAAATAGCTGCTGCTGGATCTGCTGCTAATTCTGCAGGGCTAATACCGCGAGGCGCAGTAAATGGATGATGAACAGCGTGGAATCCACCGTTAATTTTCTCAAACATCGGGAAGTCGACAACCCACATTGGGCGCCACTGTCCTTCAAGTAACTTAAAATCTTCGCCAGCTTTTAAGCGCAAGGCGCCCAATGCTTCAGCAACCACATTGGCTTTGTCTGCACCAAATAGGATGATATCGCCGGTTTGTGCACCTGTACGGCTGATGATGTCGTTAACAATAGATTCAGTTAAAAACTTAAGTACAGGCGACTGAATACCATCCATGCCTGCAGCTAAGTCATTTATTTTCATCCACGCTAAACCTTTAGCACCATAAATGCCGGCAAATTTAGTGTAATCGTCAATTTGTTTACGAGATAATGACGCACCTGTTGGAATACGTAGTGCCGCAACGCGACCTTCGACATCATTTGCAGGGCCATTAAATACCGCAAACTCAACATCTTTAACCAAATCAGCAATATCAACTAATTCAAGTGGATTACGTAAATCAGGCTTATCAGAACCATAACGCTTCATTGCTTCGGCGTAGGTCATGCGAGGAAAATCACCTAAATCAACATTCAATAAATCTTGAAACAAACCGCGCATCATTTGCTCAGTTTTTTCCATGACTTGTTCGGCAGACATGAATGAGGTTTCAATATCGATTTGAGTAAATTCAGGTTGGCGATCTGCACGTAAATCTTCATCGCGAAAACACTTAACAATTTGATAGTAGCGGTCAAAACCAGACATCATTAGCAACTGTTTGAACAGCTGTGGTGATTGAGGCAAAGCAAAAAATTGACCTTTATAAGTTCGACTTGGGACTAAATAGTCTCGCGCACCTTCTGGAGTGGCTTTGGTCAAAATAGGCGTTTCGATATCTAAAAAGCCATTGGTGTCTAAGAAGCGACGAACAGAACTGGTGACCTTAGCGCGGAAGATAAGACGCTCGGCCATTTCTGGGCGACGTAAATCTAAATAACGGTATTTTAAGCGTTGTTCTTCACTGTTATTTTGATAATTATCCATGCTTAAAGGTAAAGGCGCTGAAGCATTAATCACTGTCAGTTGCGTACCTAAAATTTCAATCGCACCGGTTTTCATTTGTGAATTGACTTGGCTATCAGGACGAGCGCGCACAACACCTTTAATTTGAACACAAAACTCACTGCGCAATGTGCTGGCTATATCAAAAACGTCTTTTAGATCTGGGTCAAAAACAACTTGAACTAGCCCTTCTCTATCGCGTAAGTCTAAAAACACAACTCCGCCTAAATCGCGACTACGGTTAACCCAACCAACTAAAGTAACTTCTTGACCTAGATGAGACGTATTAATGTCTCCACAATAATGACTGCGCATTGAACTCTATCCTTTATCCACAAAGCGGTATTTTGGAAATCGAAAACGATAAAAACGGCATTATATACCGTGACTCAAACTTATGCATTGAAGTATCAATCAGATTGCAGCAATTAACCAGACCTACAGCGAATAAACTCAATCGACTGACGGAAAAACCATCAACCAAAAACTAGCTCATTTTATGTTGATGGCCACCGACTTTTTTAGCTTGATACATTAACTGATCTGATTTTTTCAATAATGAAGCAGCGGTATCGGCATCATCAGGAAAAATAGCGATACCGATGCTGGCCGAAATAGTGACATTGATATCATCGATTAGTAACGGTTTCTTTAATCCCAATAAAATATTTTCAGCCACTTGACGAGCATTTTCTTTGGCTTCGATATGATTTAATAACACCACAAACTCATCACCACCAAAACGGGCAACCGTATCAGAATCTCGCACATGTTGGCTTAATAATAAGGCGATACGTTGTAGCAACTTATCCCCCACATGATGACCATGCCGATCGTTTATTGCTTTAAAACCATCTAAATCAATAAATAACAGTGCAAACTTCGATTTATCCCGATGATGAGTCAAAGTGGCTTGCGCTAATCTATCGTCAAGTAAACTGCGATTTGGCAATGCCGTAACATTATCATGATTAGCCATAAATCGAAGGTTCTCTTCAGCTTTAAGACGTTTTTGAATTTCGACATTTAAACGTCGATTCGACATTAAAACCACGATGGCAATTAAGGTGATAATTAGCAAACCAATCACTAATATTTTCAACCAACGTTGGTAACGTAATGTGTCACTATTAAGATCTAGCGAAACCCATTTTTGATACATGTTCTGTTGTTCGGTTTCATCAATGGTCGCAATGACTCTATCAATCAAAGGCACTAAACCTTTGACGCCCGGAAATAAGCCTATATGGCTATGCTGCTCAGTTAACTCAGCTAATAAAGACATTTTTAAACTCGGATATTGGCCACCTTTTAACGTAGTCGCCAATGTTGCTACTTGTTCAACAAACATATCCGCACGACCCGTGATAACCGCTGCCATACCTTGCTTAGTATCTGCAACAGGCACTAATTTTATACCTGGGTATTGTTGGCGAAGCTGATCGACAATGTGATAGCCATCAACAACAGCCAATCGTTTACCGGTAACTTGGGAGATATTAAAAATGGGAGGCTGAGTTAACGACGTGACTATCGCCCAAGGTGACGGCCAATATGCTAATGAGAATGCCAGTGTATTTTCGCGCTCAATTGTTTTAGCCATACTGGCTACTAAATGAATTTCACCTTTAACCAGGTCGCTCATCATGTTGCCAAAATCATCGTAAGCCACCGGGATAATGGTTAAATTGAGTTGGGTAACCAATAAATTTTTGATGTCTGCATTCACCCCTAAAAACTCACCGTTTTTACCCTGAAACTCCATAGGAGCCCAATTTTTCAGGTAACCCATTTTTATGGCCCCTAGACTACTAACGTATTGCTTTTGTTGAGTTGTTAGTTTGATTTTATTGGCAGAATTAGCAAAAAAACGATCGTCTGGGTTAATTAACCATTTACGCTCAACTTGAATTTGTTCTTCGACAGAAATCAAATTAAATCCAGCTTGAATCCGATCCGCTAAGCCACTGTCATCAATGCGCGTTAAAACATACATATCTGTTGAAAATTCGATATCGGTATATTGACGAAACTCTGCCCACAACTTATTGGCTAATAAGTAATGAGACGTCATTGCTGCAGATGAAACAAAACCGCTAATTTCATTTTTACGTGCCGCTTTAACCATGCCGTCTAATGAATCATAAAAACGTAACTGCGCTTTGGGAAATGCTTTTTTAATATCACTAATATAAGGCGCGGTAGGGAAAACCCCAATCCGCATAGCCGTATTTTCAATGCTATTTAACGCTAAGTTCGAACTAAAAAAGCGACTTTTAACCGAAATAATATGCCACGCTTGCTTTAAGCCTGTGCGCATATCTTGGCTTTCAGGATAACCAATATGAACATCTGCAACACCACGTTTAACATCATCAATGGAACTGCTCATGTCACCCGCAACAAAATCAATATTGATACCGGTTTTTTCAGACCATAAAGTCCACAAATCAACTAACATTCCATGTGGCAAGCCATCAGCGCCGATATCGGCATAAGGCTCGACACCATTTTGCATGGCAATAATGACTCCCGCAGTTTGTCGATGATAGCCTAACCACCGCCGCTCTATTTGCTGAATAACCTTCGCCGGCATTAATTCAAAACCATGGTTAATTTTGTTGAGAAGCTCTAAATCCCCTTTGACCACCGCAGGGGCTAAGTTGATTTTTTTGATGAGTATGCGCGATGAGCTGTAAAAATTGGCGGCAATGTCTTGTTCAAGTGCTAAATTGCGTTGATATCCTTCAATACCGGCAAAAACAAATAACTCACCTTTAACGGCTGCTTGTAATAATTGTTCACGATTTTGATAACGCTTAAAACTAAGCTTAGGTTCTAGCGCTGATAATGTTGCTTCATGGGATGAGCCACTCACGATACCAATTTGATAGGGCACTAAATCACTAATTTGTTTTTTACTGCTGAGCGACTTATGAATGTATAAATAGGTATTGAGTGAAGTAAAGGGTTTGGCAAAATCAAACTTTTTTAACCTAGCTTGGTTTTGAGACATGCCAATGTGGACATCTGCTTTTTTCTGTTCAAGCTGATCGAGTGACTGTTGCCAATGCCGAGACACAAATTGCACTTTGGTATCAGTAATAATGGACCATTCGCGCCACAAATCGACCAAAATACCTGCAGGAGTTCCCGTTTCATCCAAATATTCAAATGGATAAGTATCTTCTCCCATCACGATAACTAAGGGAAGTTGGCGTACTGACGTATTGGCTTTATCTGAATGTATTGCCTGCGCAGGTAATGATATCCACGCAAATAATATTGCTAATATCCAAGGTATAAATTTCAAGTTTTTTCCCTAATACTTTCACTTTTTATACTTATTTATTAAATAAGCTTGTTCATTGCCATTTTGGGCTAAATTAACTACCGTTTTCCAAGCCATAAATATTTTAGCTGTTAGAAAAAAATGATTGCAATGGCTTAAAAAACAGCTTTGTTGCTACTTTGTTACAAGAAGAAATAATATCATTATTCAGTCTTGAGTCATGCTAATTTTATGAATAGAAATTAATATTCTGAAGCTTATGCACATAATACCAGCATTCATAAGCATTCAAAACCTGTCCCATTAACAACATTGTCAACTATTTGAAAAAAAACTCACAAATTATTAGCTAGATACTTGCTGCAGTTCACCATCATTAGCTAAAATACATTTCTAACTTTTCCACATTACAGCTGATGAACTCTCAACAAGATAAGATATACGCACATGTGACCGACCAAATTACTGATTTTCAATTTGATCAACGTGTTGCTGGTGTATTTAATGACATGATCCGCCGCTCTGTTCCTGGGTACGCACAAATTATCAATACCATTGGTGATTTTGCTAATCGCTTTGTCACGCCCCAAAGCAATATATACGATCTCGGTAGTTCGTTAGGCTCAGCGACATTAAGTATTCGTCGTCAAATTGAAGGGCGCGGATGTCAAATTTATGCGGTAGACAATAGCCAGTCTATGATTGAGCGTTGTACTGAAAATCTTGCTGCGTATGTCAGCGACATTCAAGTCAATTTATTGTGTGCTGATATCAGAGATATCGACATCCAGAATGCGTCGATGGTGGTGCTCAACTTTACCCTACAATTTCTACCGACCCATGATCGCGACGCCCTAATAAAACGTATTTACGATGGTATGTTACCCGGTGGAATTTTAGTCATTTCAGAAAAATTATTCTTTGAAGATAATCAAATTCAACAGTTATTAGATGAACAGCATTTAGATTTTAAGCGTGCAAATGGGTATAGTGAGCTCGAAATAAGTCAAAAACGCAGTGCATTAGAAAACGTTATGCGTCCAGACAGCTTAAATGTCCACCAAAAACGCTTAACTGAAAACGGCTTTAGTCACTTCTCAGTCTGGTTTCAATGTTTTAACTTTGCATCTATGGTAGCCATTAAATGATCAATTTTAGCTCTTTTTATAAAGACATTGCTGATTCAAACCTACAACACTGGTTGGAAACATTACCGGCAATTTTAGGTAAATGGCAACGAGATCATAAACACGGCAATTTACCTAAATGGGAAAAAGTGCTCAATAAATTACATTATCCTCAACCGGATAAAATAGATTTTAGCAGCAGTGTAACAATTGGAACCGGGGAACAACTCAGCCCAGGACAAGTCGAAAAGCTGACTAATTTACTGGCGGTGTTTCAACCATGGCGTAAAGGTCCATTTTCCGTTCATGGTATTCAAATTGATACAGAATGGCGCAGTGATTGGAAATGGGACCGAGTTAAAAATTTTATTTCACCGTTAAAAAATCGCACAGTGTTAGATGTTGGTTGCGGTAGTGGCTATCACATGTGGCGGATGTTAGGTGATGGCGCAACTCGTGTTGTAGGGATTGACCCTTCGCCATTATTTTTATGTCAATTTGAAGCTATCAAGCGAGTTGCAGGTAATCAGCACCCGGTATATTTGCTGCCATTAGGGATAGAGGAATTACCCGCATTAGATGCCTTTGATACCGTATTCTCGATGGGCGTACTCTATCATCGTCGCTCTCCGATAGATCATTTACTACAATTACGTGACCAATTAAGAGTGGGTGGTGAATTGGTACTTGAAACACTGGTGATTGATGGCGATGAAAATGCGGTACTTGTTCCACAAGATAGATATGGCAAAATGAACAACGTTTGGTTTATACCATCAGTTGCAGCCTTAATGTTATGGTTAAAGAAATGTGAGTTTATTGATATTCGTTGTGTAGATATCGATATCACCTCACTAGCAGAACAACGCAGCACCCACTGGATGAAAAATGAATCTCTAGTCGATTATCTCGATCCAAATGATGTGAGTTTAACCGTAGAAGGTTATCCCGCGCCTAAGAGGGCTATCATCATTGCAACAAAGAACCAACCGAATCACGATTTAGTATAAATATTACTATTCAACAGGAATTGACATGTTAAAGCAGGTAATTGCTCTATCCGTTGCAGCGGCACTATTATCGGGTTGTACCGCCACCCAAAAAACAATAACACCACCGCTGACCAATGCTGATTTGAATAGCAGTTTGCAAGTTTCGCAAACCGTCATTATTGATGCCATCAATGTACAAAATAGTCAGCAGACAAATGACATTAGTGCGCTTTCTGACGAAATTAGAAAGTTGAAGACTCAGGTAAGCACCGCAATGAGTCAAAAACCAAAAACAATTATTGTTCAACCACCTACACCAAAGCCTGTGGCGGTCCCACAGCAATGTCCTGAAGCCATTATTGGTGAGAAGTTTCTACTTGGTGAAGTCGAAAGTGTCTACATAGATGAAGTAAAATTAAAGTTTGCCACACGCATTGATACTGGTGCAGAGTCATCATCTCTAGACGCACGCAATATCGTATTATTTGAACGAGAAGGCGTACAGTGGGTTCGCTATGATGTGATAACTAATAACACTGAACAACCTGCAAACACCTTTGAATCTAAAGTTGAACGCTTTGTTCGTATTAAACAAGATGCAGATACGGCTGATGATCGTCGTCCAGTAATCCATGCCCATTTAAAAATAGGTAAATATGCCGCCGAAACAGATTTAAACCTAACGGATCGAAGCCACCTAGATTATCCTTTATTACTAGGTCGCAAGTTTATGAAAGATATTGCCATTGTTGATGTAGGCCAAATCTACATTCATGGTAAAGCCAAAAACCAAATTACCACGTTAATTAAGTAGGATCCGTAATGCATTCTCGTAAACCGTTTTACATATTCGTTGCGTTGCTATTTATCATCGGGATCAGCACCAGCATATATCGTGGTATCGAACACAATGTGCCTTTTTTACCTGGGGACCAGGTACAAAGTTGGGCCGTTGATGCCAAAATCAGTTTTAATGGAAAGAATCAACCTGCTGAGGTCAATTTCTCATTACCTAACGATCCTGCATTTGACATCTTAGTTGAAAATGCATCATCACCAGGTTATGGCTTAAATATTTCAGAAGATACTAATAACCGTCGCGCCGTGTGGTCTATTCGTGAGGCTTCTGGCTCACAAGCATTGTATTACCGAGTCACTTTGGTACCCACAGGCAAGCTTAATATTGAAGCCGTCGAAGAACCTGCCACGCCAGAATTATATTCATGGCCTGCAACAGAGAAATCAGCAGCAGAGCAAGTCATTGAAGAAGTCTGGGCTCGCAGTGCTACTAACCTGTCGTTTGCTCAGCAGTTAATGAATTTGATTAACGATAATGATCAGAGCCAAAATATGGCGTTGTTATTATCGGCTAACACCTCAACCAATTTGTTTGTGCACATGTTGCACTCAAAAGGGGTACCTGCACGTATTGTTAACGGTTTGCAACTTGAAGATCAACGACGTCGTCAGCAGCTCACATCATACGTTCAAGTTTACAATAACGGTCAATGGGAACTTTTTGACGTTCCAAACAACAAAAAAGGCCGTGACAATACTTTAGTATTATGGGAATACACTGGCCACTCAGTACTTGATGTTATGGGAGGAACTAGCTCATTAGTTAACTTCTCAATGCTGCAAGATACTCGTTCAGCATTAGCCACCTCTATCGACATGATGATGAATGACGATGCAATGGATTTCTCTTTGTATCAGTTACCGCTTGAAGAACAAAGCACATTTAAGGGCATTCTGTTAATCCCAATTGGGGTATTAGTCGTGGTGTTCTTACGCGTCATTGTCGGCATCAAAACATCTGGTACTTTTATGCCGGTATTGATTGCTCTAGCGTTTATTCAAACGACCCTACTAACCGGCTTAATTGGCTTTTTGCTTATTGTTGCCTTTGGTTTAATGATCCGTTCCTATCTGTCGACGCTTAACTTACTGCTCATATCCCGAATATCGGCGGTAATTATTGTGGTTATTTTTATTATCGGCTTATTTACCTTAATTTCATTCAAATTAGGCTTAAGTGAAGGCTTAACGATTACCTTCTTCCCGATGATCATTCTTGCGTGGACCATTGAGCGCATGTCTATTCTGTGGGAAGAAGAAGGCCCTAAGAAAGTCTTTGTATCAGGTGGCGGTAGCTTATTTGTGGCCACATTGGCGTACTTAGCCATGGACAACCAATTAGTTCAGCATTGGGTATTCAACTTCTTAGGCATTCACTTAGTGATTTTAGCGTTGGTATTAGTGATGGGACAGTACACAGGTTACCGTTTAACTGAATTGAAACGCTTTAAACCATTAGTTGGAGAGCAATAATGAAGTACGCCTGGCCCTGGGAATTGAGCCGTAGCGGTGTACTCAACATGAACAGGCGCAATATTAGCTATATTGGTCGTTATAATCAGCGTAAGTTTTATAAACGCGTTGATGACAAACTAATTACTAAGCAACTTGCGCTTGCTAATGGCATAGCCGTTCCCGATTTAATTGGGGTTGTTCATGAACAACATAAAATCCAAGAAATCCCAGCTATGGTCCTCGACCGTAGCGGTTTTGTGATAAAGCCAGCAAAAGGTTCTGGCGGTAAAGGCATTATGGTGATCACCAGAGTGAGTAATGGCTGTTATTACAAGCCCAATGGCCACGAAGTGACTCATAGCGAAATTTATCGCCATGTATCTAACATTTTAAGTGGTTTATTCTCTCTCGGCGGTAAGCCTGATGTCGCAATTGTTGAAGGGTTAATTGAATTTGACCCCGTCTTTGAAGGCTTAAGTTATGAGGGTGTCCCAGACATCCGCTTAATTGTGTTTAAAGGCTTTCCTGTCATGGGAATGTTACGTTTATCAACTGCTGCATCAGATGGTAAAGCTAACTTACACCAAGGCGCTGTAGGTGTTGGCTTAGATATCGCTACCGGACACAGTTTGCATGCTGTGCAATTTGACTTACCCGTTGATAAGCATCCTGATACTCACTTTCCACTGTCGAACATCAAAGTTCCTCATTGGGAAACCTTACTCCACACAGCATCAAGTGCCTATGAAATGTGTGAGCTCGGGTATTTAGGTACTGACATGGTGTTAGATAAAAACAAAGGCCCACTGTTACTTGAATTGAATGCCCGTCCTGGTCTAACCATTCAAATTGCCAATGGTAGAGGGATTTTACCTCGACTTAAGCATGTAGAAGCGATGAAAAGCTCAACAATGTCAGTTGAGGAACGCGTGGCTTATGCTAAAAAGCATTTTTGTAGCAACCCTATTTTTTAATCTTTTAGCCACAGCAAGCGCTGTGGCTAATCCCTTAGCACTGTTCGTCGAACAGTGCTTACAATATCAACCTGATTTAGGACAAGACAAGCTTGTTTCTTTTCAGTCTGTTGAACAACAAGCTGTTGAATTTGAAAAGCGCACAATTGCGTTAAATAATATCAACGACAGAATTCAATATTACCGCCCTTTCGCCAACGACAGCCTAAATAGGCAAGGCTTATTATGGTGCCAATTACACCTTGCCGATGAACTTTATGCGTTAGCTACAGCAGCCAATACCCAACGCTTAATTGATCAGTTGTTACAGCTTCGACCGCCTTATGATCAATTAGGACAACGCTTAGTCGCCATAAGACAATCACAGTGGGAGCTAATCGAAAAGTCAAAACTGCACAGCGCCCAGGCAAGTAATAATCAAGCATTGTCTCAACGACTCTTCAGCATGCAATTTAATCAGCAAGACTGTGTAATATCCAATGAACTTAGTTCAGAGAGCAGCAATACTAATATTGATATTCGTATTGCTAAATATTTAATTACACAACCCAATGAACACTGTAGAAAACAGGTTTGGCTTGCCTATCAAATTCGCGCAAAAGACAAACAAGCTCCAGCGCTTGCATTGATCCATCAATTACAACAGCAGCACGCAATTCTTCAAGACTATGATAATAGCGCACAGGCACAACTCTCATCTCATGGGCTAACCCCGCAGTTGTTAGAGCAATTCTTAGCCAGCCAAACAAGTAATCTTGGTATCGCGCCATGGAATATTGCCCATGCCCTTAGTCGGGTAAGTAATTCATCGGCTATAAAATCGATTACTACGGATGCATTTTTACAGCAAATATTCGAAAGCCTTAAAGCTTTAGATCTCAAGTTTGAACTGATCACAACAGACGATGATAAAATAGACGATGATAAAATAAATAAAACGACATCGCTTGCAGACAGTCAACATAGCAGCTTAAGTGAGGCACACCTCATCCGCGTTTGGCACCAACAGCGATTACTGGGTGAAATTTTCACCTACCCACAAGATAAGCAGCACAATCCATTAAATATAGATGGTCAATTGATAAAACAAACTGTTGTCGGTCATCAATTTGGCCAATATTCGCTAAGTTTTCCATCGCAATTAATCCATGTGAAACAACAACAAAAATTAATTAACAGATTAAGCCAAGCAATAGTATCCTTGGCGCAAGGTGGGCAGTTTTATTTTATTACCAATAGAGCACAAAACACTGATGCCCATGCGATTGCAACACAGTGGTTAGCACACTACATTACACAACAGCTGAACTTATCCCAATTGCCTAAAAGACACCAATTAGCAGCACAATATCAACAGCAATTATGGGTATTTAGGACAAAGGTTTCACTGGCTTTTTATCAATATAAAGGTAATTTCAAAGGTACACAGCAGGATATTTGGTTAAGTCATAATCAACCACTATCAGTGGCTTTTGAGCAAAGCTTTGGCCTACCATGGCCAAATGCAACGGACGCAATATATAGTTATCAAGCTATTGCTAATGAAGGAATTAATCATTATCTTCCTTTATGGCAAACCGCATTGACTCAATTAATCATTGCTGACACACCGACCAATATATCGACTCGCGCGATATTTAATTTATTGGTTGTAAACGAAACACATTTAACTTTAGACGATCAACTTGAGCAGCTTATTGGCCCACCAATAGACCCACATTCACTTATCAGGAGATTTAAACATGCTGGAACTACGCAAGAGTAAAACACTCTCGTACTTACTATTATCAGCTACGTTGTTTAGTAGTGTGGCGTTCGCAAAAGAGTCCGTTGAAAAAACACCACATAAGTTAACGGCTGACCAAGTTTATCAAGGCATTAAAACCAATTTAGAAACCAATCTTTATTCATTACCGCCTCGTGTACAAGGCCATTATGCTATACGTCAATTCCGCATGACTGGGGAAGCAAAATACGCTAACGGTTCATTAATCGATTTGCTCACCATTGCAGAGCGCCAAGCATACTATTCTTGTAATCTGGATAAACCCGGTTTTATTAAAAGTGAATCAAAAATTGAAGCGGATAAATTAGGCTCTGGCCCACGGGCTACCGCCCGTAAGGAAGCCATCGCTCCCTACCCTAACTTTATGTTATATACCGATGTGCTATTGCGCTATGCCAGTCGAGTCGATGAGTTTGGCTTTACCGGACCTTGTCATGATTTAATGATAAAAACCCTAAAAAGTGCTAATTTAGAACCTGCTTTCACTGATCCAAAAATGATCAAAGCTTGGGCCGCGCAGTTAATCAACTATGTATATTGGGCCAAGCAAATCGGTGTTGGCGACTATTACCAAGCTTACAAACAAGCCTTCATTAAAACCTATCCAGATAGTAATGATGATAAGCTCAAAAAAGGCCAATATAAAAACAAAGTTTATGGTATGACTCACTTTATTTTTTCAGCTAGCGAGTATTATCAACATCCAGTCGATCCAAAAGAGTATCAGTGGATTTTAGATTACTTTGAAAACAATATTGATCGCATTTTAACCGATACTACTGAAGATATTATTACTGAAGTGGGTATTAGTTTCTTAATTACTGGTAACGGCGATAACCCAGTTGTAGAGAAAGTGAAAAAGCATGTGATTGCGGCTTACGATCCTAAAACGATGATGATCCCCTCACCACATGGCAAAGTTGAATTATCTTCTGGTGAACACAGAAACGTATTAGCAATGATGTTATTAGATTGGCCTGAAACGTTACATAAAGGACCATATTTAAATAATATTTCTAGTACCAAGAAATACTTACCAAAACTTGTTAAGCCTAAAGCGTCTATGAACGATGCTAAATCACACTAAATATTAGCAGTGATACGTTTGAGGCAAATGCAGTGCATTTGCCTTTTTTATTTCAAACAAAGCTATGATTTTCCATCATTTTTACTCAACAATAAAGAGAACACTTAATGAGCCGAGCTAAATCAACCTTAGAACAATGGCGAATTGTCCAAGCTGTCGTTGATTTTGGAGGCTATGCTCAGGCTGCAGAAAAGCTCAACAAGAGCCAATCGTCACTAAACCATGCGGTGGCCAAGTTGCAGCATCAACTGGGGATTAACTTACTCGAAGTAAAAGGCCGCAAAGCCTATTTAACCGAGCAAGGAGAAGTGTTATTACGTCGTTCTCGTCATTTAACTCAATCGGTTGAAGAGCTAGAACAATTAGCCTCAAATTTAGGACAAGGTTGGGAACCTAACCTTACCATTGCCAGAGAAATCATTTATCCGATGGACACTCTAGTGGCAGCTCTAGACGAATTTTTACCTCAAAGTCGTGGTACAAGGGTAACGATTATCGACTCGGTGATCACTGGTACTCATGAACTTGTGCTTAATAATGAAGTCGACATTGCTATTTGCGCTACACCACCCAAAGGCCATATTGCAGAGCCATTATGTGAATTAAATTTTGAACTTGTGTGTCATCCAGACCATCCGCTTGCGCAATTAGAACGCATTGATGATGACAAGCAGTTAGCCCAGCATTTACAAATTGTGATTAAAGATACGGGAATAAATGCAACCAATGATATTGGTTGGCTTAAAGCGGAACAACGTTGGACGGTATCAAACTTTCATGAGGCAAAATCGATTTTAGCGCGTAACATTGGCTTTTGTTGGATCCCGAACTTTGTTGTGCAGCAAGAATTGCAAAATAAACAACTCATCCGTCTTCATTTGCGTGGAGGTAATAATCGAAAAGCAATATTGAATCTGGTTGTCCCTAATCGCGATCAGCAAGGCCCTGCTTGTAAGTTATTAGAAAGCTTAATTTTAAAACAGCATAACTTACCTTTTAATGGCTGATTATCAGTATAAAAAAGTTTACTTAGATTTGGTGTTGTAGATATTTAATCAATATGGCGACTTATTCAAGTCAGCTTCTACATAACACATGATTTTTGTCATGCTCGTGAATCCTTATCTTGCACAAATCGCTGAAAAATCATTGTTCCCTGCACTTTCAATTAAACATCTTAGCATCCATATAAATTAGCTCATTTGGCAAAATATACATAGAGCATTATGATTTGGCTTGCGATACTAGGATGCGTTCAGCCAAGTTCTGATTAAGTCGTTAATATCGAATTCAGATAATTTACCATCGCTAAATTATCGAATTTAGTTGGTGTTGAATGCATACTGCAGAGACATCGAAAAAAACTACACGTAGATTTCGATGGATTGATGCTGTTGTGAATAACGTTCTGGGAAAGGTAGAGACTGACTAGTTGAATCGTCAACTGCTGCAGTGTCGTTTGCCATAGTAGAATGACGCTGTTCTGCTGATAATGAACGATTTGGAGACAATAAACTCATGTTTGAATCATCAGCATTAAGAGGATCATTGGTTAAAGTTTGACTGTTTTGCGATATGGAAGTATTCGTTGTTGTTGATGACAAAGCATCTGAATTACTTGTTATTAACTCTTTCTTTGCTTCATTCATGTTTTGTAATGCTTGCGCCGCCACACGAATATCAGCCATTGACGGCTGTACTGGCGCCATCGCAGCGGCATACACTTTCTGCATTTTACTTAACGTTGCTTGCGCATCACCATCAACAGTAGACACATCGATATTGACCTCACCATCCACCGCATAGCGACGTCCATCGGGGCCTTTTTCATATTGATAACTCGGGCTTTGTGCCAAACTGCCTCCCACTGCTGCGTGGGCTTGTTCGTGGGTTTTAACTTCGGTATCTCGTTGTGCCAGTTGATCAATTTGTTTAATTTCAGCTTGTTCAATTTGTTGTTTTTTTTCTTTTACCTGTTGCTCAACTTGTTGAGCTGCTGTTTCAGCTTGACGGTTTGATGTTTGAGATTCTGCATTGACTGACGGATCATCCACTGATGAATTTTGGTCCGTACTATTTGTCGCTACAGCTGAAGTATCAGATGGCTGAGTAAACATATTAACTACTGGCTGTTGAGCATTAACGGCTTCACCATTACTCGTTGCGGCTGGTGTATCTGTACTCACAAATGTCCCAGCAACGGTATCAGTTGCCTGGATTGGAGTAGGTGAACGATTTAATACTCCAGTAAGATTAAGTGGACCACTTTTTAAGCTGTAACTATTGAATGTATCAGCAACTATAATTTTTTGAGACTTGGTTTCATTGCTCGCAGTTAAGCTAGATGTAGAGTTATGCTGAGTATCTGTGCTTATAGTGGGTTTAAGGTCTATCGGTACCTTAAACGCCGCTGTTGATGAGACCGTAGTTTGAAATGAACTGGATTTGAGCGAGCTGTTTTTAACTGAACCTGACTGGATATTTCCAGATTGAATGTCTACAGAAATAGTGGGGGCAGATCGAGGGTTACTGACTTGAATCCTATTTGTTGTTTGAACACTATTGATTGCTTGTGCATGTGGTTGAGCTTGCGGCGTGGACAATGAATTGCGGTGGTTAAGTTGGGCAGTATTATTAACTGACCCAGTGTTTGCAGAAACCATCGCCGCATTCATAATTACACTTCAATATCAATCAAACTGCCAACAGTCTCAGAAGCTACTTCAATCACTTTAGCAGATGCTTGAGCTTGGTTGGATGATTCAGTCGCAGACACTAAAGCTGATGTTGTGTCAGTTTGCCCAACAGCACGAGAACTTAAGGTCACAGTATCTTGGCTTGGTGAAATAGACACAGCCGGTTTTTGTTGATCTGGCATCGCAACAGATGTTGTTGCTTGCGCTAAACCTTGTTGAGCACTTTGCAATCCCTGCATACCTGACGCATAGGCTGATTGAACTTGCATAATACTGCTCCTGATTTTAAAAAAGTCGATTTATTATGGCCTAAACCGACTAATATGTACAGTTTTCAAACAAAAGTTAGCCGTTAACCCAACCCATCTCCCAATCTTTCCATACTGGATTCATCCCTCGTAATTTAATTTGTGAAATAACCTGTTCAACAGAGCGGTTATCACTGATTTCAAATTGATCAAGTTGACTGTCAGGTGCCATGTAACCACCAGGTTGAGTTGAGCTTCCTGCACTCATGTGGGTAATCCCTAATGGCAGTAAATTATCCCTCAGCGACGGCAGCTCACGCGTTGATAAACTGATTTCAAGTTGAGAGTTAAACAATCTAAACGCACAGATCATTTGCACTAATCCTGCATCGGTTAATTCAACTTTTGGTGTAATACCGCCAGTACACGGACGTAAACGAGGTAATGAAATACTATAGCGACTGCGCCAATAGGTTTTTTCCAAATAATCAAGATGATGCCCCATTAACAATGCATCGAGTCGCCAATCATCTAATCCAAGTAATACACCTAGGCCAATTTTATCAATTCCCGCTTGAGCAACTCTGTCTGGGGTATCTAAACGATAGATAAAATCTTGTTTTTTACCGCGTGTATGATGTTGAGCGTAAGTATGTGGACGATAGGTTTCTTGATATACCATAACGGCATCAACACCTAATTTGCCAAGACGCTGATACTGTTCAGTTTCTAATGGTTGAACTTCCATTGCTACATAATTAAAAGCCGTGTTAACGAGTGGTAACACCGACTCAAAATACCCCATTCCAACTTTAGTTTCATGCTCACCAGACACTAATAATATCGAATCAAAGCCTCGTTGTTTAATAATCGCCATTTCGGCTGCTAGTTCATCACTATTAAGGGTTTTACGCTTGACCTTGTTACTCATACTAAAGCCACAATAATCGCACTCGTTGGCGCATAAGTTTGATAAATATAAGGGTAAGAAAAGGCCGATATTGGCACCAAATCGCTGCCGAGTCAGCTGAGCGGCTTGCTGCGCCATCGGTTCAATATATGCCATTGCGGCTGGAGATAATAATGCCAACAAGCTATCAAGATTACCGCTTGGATTTTTCAAAGCCCGCTCAACGTCTTTGGCGGTAGTCGAATACAGCTTCATCGATAACGCATCAGGGGCTAATTGCGAAAATACGCTTGAATACGTCATGTTAGCCCCCCTTACCATTCACTGACTTTGCAAGCGAATTGATTGATGGTTCTGACAAGAATCCGGTCAAAGGACTGGTCGCGTTAGCATGGTTGTTCACTGCCCCTAATCCAGCAAGATATGCTTGTCTTCCTGTTGCAACTGCATCAGCAAAACATTTAGCCATTTGTTGGGGATTGGCACTACTTGCAATCGCGGTATTTACCAATACTGCTGCTGCGCCCATTTCCATAGCTCTACAAGCTTGTGAAGGTGCGCCAATGCCGGCATCTACTATTACCGGAATATTGGCCTGTTCAATAATAATGCTTAAGAATGTTTCCGTCGCTAAGCCTTGATTGCTGCCTATTGGGCTGCCGAGTGGCATAACCGCAGCGCAACCAACTTCTTCTAAGCGACGACACAATACTGGATCGGCATGCACATAAGGCATAACAATATAACCTTGTTCGCATAAATATTGAGCCGCAATCAATGTTTCAATTGGATCGGGCATGAGGTATTTGGGATCGGGATGAATTTCAAGTTTAATCCATTTAGTGCCCAACATTTCATAAGCGAGTTCAGCAGCAAAAATGGCTTCTTTGGCATTACGCGCACCAGCGGTATTGGGTAATAATTTAACCCCCATACTTTGCAAAGGACCGAGTAAATTGTCATGGCCGCGAGTCAAATCAATCCGCTTCATCGCTAAGGTGACTAACTGCGACCCAGAACTTGCTATCGCTTGTAACATTGTATTGTGATCTGAAAATTTTCCCGTTCCGGTGAGTAACCGAGACGAAAATTGATGATCGGCTATCGTTAACATCATTAACCTCCAGCAACGGCAGAAAAGACGGTGATATTGTCATCGGCTTGACACACTATATGCATCCAACGACTTCGAGGCACAACAGTATCGTTGACCACGATAGCCACTCCTTGAGTGGGTAAATCGCTGAGTATAAGTAGTTCAGCCAAATTCAAATTGGCCCGAACATGTTGCTCGACACCATTAAGGTGCAGGGTTATTAGCTCGAGGGGATCAGTTTGTGACATTAGACCGCTCCTGATGATCAGTTAATGGATATTGATGACATACTTCACATTGTGGGTCTTGACTCATTTGGGCATGCTGCCAGCGTAAATCCTTACCATTAAATCGATGTAGAACACCGTATTGGGTAAAGGTATTGCAGATGTGCTGAAGGCCCACCAGCGCTTGCATACTGGCGATAATACCCACAGCAGGCCCTAGCACTCCAGTTTGAGTACAATTTTGCATAATGGGGGTATCAAGTGGATATAAACAACAATAGCAACCGCTGTATGAATGCGAATGTGTGTGGGAAAAATCGATACAAAATAATTGCCCCTGATATGCACTGATAGCACCACTAACCAAGGTTAACTGATGCTGTACACACATTTGGTTTATCAGTTGCCTCGCACTCACATTATCAGTGCAATCAAACACCACAGGTTTTACGGTAAATCGTTTAACAAGCTGATTAAAATGCGCTGATGTAACTCGTTGTGCTAGCACATCGATGGTGATTTCAGGGTAAGCGCTACTAAGCACATTTTTTGCAATGCTGACTTTGGCTTTGCCAATATCAGCGGCCCTGAACAGGAGTTGCCTTGGTAGATTGGATAATTCAACCGCATCATGATCAATTAACAGTATTTTCTGAACACCCGCGGCAGCTAGATAATGCGCCACTAAATGCCCTAAGCCTCCAACACCGATGATCACTACAGCGCTATTCATAATTGCAAGCTGCCCAGCTTCTCCAATATCGCTCAGTAACATGGTGCGCGAATACTGAATATAATCTCGATCAGATAAAGTACTCATACGCCCTCCTGAGATAAATTGGCTTTAGGTAAAGGTCGGGTAAGCTGCAACCACTTATGATGCAAAGTTCGATAAGCTTTCGCCGGATCGTCAGCAGTAGTCACCGCTCTAACAACAGCAGCATCACCAACGCCGGTATCCGCAATCAACGCCAAATTACTGAGATCGATCCCGCCAATAGCAACGGTAGGATAATGGCGCGCAAATAAACTGGCATAACGTTTAAGTTTACTGAGCCCTTGAGGCGCGGAAGGCATTTGCTTGGTCGTGGTAGCAAAAATATGCCCAAGAGCAATATATGAAGGCGAACATTGGTGGGCTAATAAGGCTTCAAAATAACTGTGACTCGATAACCCTAACGCCATTCCTGTTGCCGCTATCGCGATTAAATCTGCAGTTGCCATATCTTCTTGGCCTAAATGAACCCCAAACGCACCGTGTTTAATCGCCAGTGGCCAATGATCATTAATAAACAACTGAGCATGATATTCGCGACCGAGTTTGATGGCCTCAATGATATTGGCTTCAAGTGTTAATCCTTGTAATACATGGCTGTCATCAGTATCGATATTAATAGCTAACTTGGCACGATATTGAACCGTCTTACAGCCCGCTTTTAACAATTGTTTAAGCATATCGATATCAGCTACAACAGCATAAATCCCCAAGGGTTGATGCAGCGATTTAAAACCATTCGGTGCAGCTTGCTTGCACGAATCATCAGCGAGATGCTCAGAAGATACCAACTTGATTGATGGCATCATGCCTAAATCATCAGGCCAACCAGTACGGGCTAAGACACCAGGTCCTTGACCAAGGCTTACGCCTAAAGTGAGTCCCTTATTGACGTAGGCTTTTGCCAGCACAATAGCATCATGAATAACGAACTCATGGGCAATAAAACACGCTATTGCAGATGATAATGTGCAACCACTGCCATGATTATTGGTGGTTGCTATCCGCTGGCTACTTAGCATAAACACCGCATTACTGTGTGTAATACTGGCACCTTTAACGCTTTTACTCACATATACATCTATTGCATATTGTTGCTGCCATTGAGCATCACCGCCTTTAGCGAGCACATTGCATTTAAATGTATCGGATAACAATTTGGCATCGCAGATCATTTGCTGTTGCTGAGCAACCTTGTTATCGACATCACAATATTGCGCGAACGCATACTGAGAACATAAACGTTTCAATTCGTGCTGATTAGGCGTTAGTAAATCAATTAAGCCAATGAGAGGACTAAAATCGAGTTCGATAGGATTAAAGTGCGCACCACTACTGGCGACCATGACAGGATCAAGCACCACAAAAGGTACCATCATCTGAGTAGCACGCATTTGAGCTAAACAGCCAGCTAATATGTCCACCTGTGCTTGGGATGCCAACAGGCCAATTTTAATCGCCACTGGCGGCAGATCGGCAAGTAAACTGCTGAACTGAGCCAACAACATGGATTCAGAAACGGTTTCAACAAGACTCACACTGACTGAGTTCTGTGCGGTTAAAGTGGTTATCACGCTACACCCGTGACACGACAAGTCTTGTATGGTGAGTAAATCAGCTTGAATCCCCGCCCCACCACCACTGTCTGAACCCGCTATGGTCCAGACAATGGGTGGGGTTTGCGTTATGGATTCACTGACAAATGTCGATGAATTCATGGCGATTATTCCACCTCAACCGTTAAGTCAGTATCAACTTGTGCGACAGATTTGACGTCATGATAAAGCGCCGATCCCGACGCTTTGAACTCTGCCGACTTTTGTGCCATCGCTTCCGCCGGATTTATGGCTTGAGCTGTATGTTGAGCTTGATAAGCACTAGCGGAAGAGACTTCAATCTTAAGTGCTTCAGCTTGCTCAAGATTCGCGGCATATTCACGCACTTCGTGGGTTATTTTCATCGAACAGAATTTAGGCCCACACATTGAACAAAAGTGAGCCACTTTTGCCGATTCTTGTGGTAACGATTCGTCGTGGTAAGCACGAGCGGTATCAGGATCAAGACCTAGGTTATATTGATCTTCCCAACGGAATTCAAAGCGGGCTTTTGATAACGCATTATCACGTACTTGCGCACCTGGATGACCTTTAGCGACATCAGCAGCATGAGCTGCAATCTTGTAGGCAATTAAGCCTTGTTTTACATCTTCTTTATTTGGCAAACCTAAGTGTTCTTTGGGGGTGACGTAACACAACATCGCCACGCCGTACCAAGCCATCATGGCAGCGCCGATGCCAGAGGTGAAGTGATCATAGCCCGGCGCAATATCGGTTGTTTGTGGGCCTAAGGTATAAAATGGTGCTTCGTCACAAAGGGCCAATTGCTTTTCCATATTGACTTTAATCAATTGCATTGGCACATGACCAGGGCCTTCGATGATGGTTTGCACATCATATTCCCATGCAATTTTGACCAATTCACCTAAGGTTTCTAATTCCGCAAATTGCGCTTCATCATTGGCATCGGCAATTGAACCGGGGCGCATACCATCGCCTAACGACAATGACACATCGTATTGGGCGCAAATCTGGCAAATATCACGAAAATGTTCATATAAGAAACTTTCTTGATGGTGGCTTAAACACCACTTAGCCATAATTGAACCGCCACGTGACACAATGCCGGTAAGGCGTTTAGCGGTCATGGGTACATAACGCAATAACACCCCAGCATGAATCGTAAAATAATCTACGCCCTGCTCGGCTTGTTCAATCAATGTATCTCTAAATACTGCCCAACTGAGGTCTTCGGCAACGCCATTAACCTTTTCTAATGCTTGATAAATCGGCACGGTACCAATTGGCACTGGCGAATTACGGATAAGCCACTCACGCGTTTCATGAATATAACGTCCGGTCGACAAGTCCATGACCGTATCTGCACCCCAACGGGTTGACCACACCAGTTTTTCAACTTCTTCTTCAATCGAAGATGTCACCGCTGAATTACCAATATTGGCATTCACCTTCACCAAAAAATTACGCCCAATAATCATAGGTTCGGTTTCAGGATGGTTAATATTCAACGGAATAATCGCTCGACCTCGAGCGACTTCATCACGGACAAACTCAGGAGTGATAAGTTGCCCAATATGCGCACCAAAAGCCTCACCTGGCGCTTTTTGAGTCAATACGCTATCGGTTACTTCAGCGCGAGCCATGTTTTCACGAATGGCAATGTATTCCATTTCGGGGGTAATAATACCTTGACGAGCATAATACATTTGGGTCACGCATTTGCCAGACTTGGCACGTTTAGGCGCGACAAGGGCGTCAAAGCGTAAATGATCGAGTCCATCATCGGCCAGCCGCTGTTGGGTAAAGCCCGAACTTGCACCCGTTAATTGCTCAGTATCTTGTCGCTCATCAATCCATGCTTGACGGATTTTAGGTAAACCTTCACGCACGTTGATATCAGCAAGGGGATCAGAATAAGCACCCGCACAGTCATAAACCATTATCGGCGGATTGGCTTGTTTAATGGGTTCAGCGTCAGTACCACCAATGACGGTATCAGTTTGATTCACTTGGCGCATAGCGACGTTGATATCAGCACGACTACCGGTTAAATAGACTTTTTCTGAATTAGGATGTTGTAACGGTTTAAGAGTATCAATAAATTGTTGAGCGTTAGCTCGAGTTTGACGACGGTTTGGATTTGACATTAGCAACCTCAATATTAAGAGTAGAGTTGCTTGTCTGGAGAGGTGTTGATAGCAGCAGTAAACGATAAAAATACTATTGCTTACGTCAATAATCACATAGAAAAATACTAAAGTAATAACGTAACTGGATATATAAACCGATAAAAAACTCGGAGGTAAACGTCCATTTACGGTCTTGTTAATACGTTATTTATCTTCCCAACTATCATGATTATTACGCTTGTTTCCTTCGCAGGTTCTAGCCTGATCAGGTTCAACGGATCCCGAATAAACGGTCTCAGCCATAATGGCACTCCGACAAGATGTCCCGCAGTATAAGCAAGCTTGTCGCTAAATAACAAGCACTAAAATAATCATTTCATACAAAAGTTATCAATCCACATACCAGAAACTAATATGAGGTTATTGATATCCCCATGGTTCATCCATCACCACAGACAGGTATTTATCAAGGTGCGACACTATGTCGCATTCATCATATTTATTAGTAGATTATAATTTCAAAAAACTGACAAACACCTTTGAAATATATTCATCAAAGGTTGATAAAAATAACAATAAAGGTGATGACGTTGGCAAATAAAGCAATCCAAACCATTAAATCAAATACAAATTACCCATGGGTTTACTCATCAATTTCATTGACTATAATGTTTGCTATTACACCTCAAGTAATGGCTGAGCAGTACGATAAGCAAAATAGTGAAGGCATTGAGCGGGTTGAAGTACATGGACAAAACACGACTAACAAAGACTTACTCGGCTCAGCCCAAAGCTTACTTGAAAAGCAAGGAGTAGACTTTTCTGAAGCAGGTGGCGTATCGGCATTACCGATTTTAAATGGCATGATGGGCGATCGCATTAAGGTGCTCATTGATGGCAGTGATATTACCTCATCATGTGCAAACCAGATGAACCCGCCACTTTCTTATGTGTCAGCCAATCACATTAGTTCGACCCAAGTGGTTGCTGGAGTCTCTCCGGTGAGCGCCGGTGGCGATAACATTGCTGGCGTAATTAACGTCAATAGCTTAACCCCTGTATTTACCGATAGCGACAATGTGACATGGCAAAGTGGTAACATATCTAGTGGTTACCGAAGTACCAACAACGCTATTCTCGCAGGTGTAAATGCCACTGTTACAAGCAAAACATTAAGCTTTAGTTACCAAGGATCATTTGAAGACGCTAACAGCTATACCGACGGCCACGGCGATAAAGTACTAGACACCTTATACCAATCACAAAATCATGCATTAATTGCTGCTTGGCAAGATGACAACCAACAAATTGCTGTCAAATTGACCCATCAACATATCCCCTTTCAAGGTTTCGCTAACCAGTATATGGACATGACGAATAATGACAGTTATGGCGCATTAGTGCGCTATCAACGAACGCTGGAAAACGAAGGCGAGTTCACTGCCCAAGCGAACTGGCACAATGTCGAGCATGAGATGGGTTTCTTTAGCGATGAAAAAATCGGCATGATGCCAATGGAAACTAAGGGTAAAGATTACAGTTACCAACTGCATTGGCTGCTGCCAATCAGTTCAGACAGTACATTATTAATTGGCCAAGAATATTATGTTTATCAGCTTGATGATACATGGCCAGCGATTGAAGGTTCTACCATGATGGGCCCCAATGACTACGTCAATATCAATGATGGCGAACGCCAACGTGCTGCACTTTATGGCGAGTGGCAACAAACACTTAATACTCGTTGGTGGCTGTCTGCAGGTGTTCGTTATGAATACGTATCAACCAGCACAGGTGAGGTTCAACCTTATAACACTATGAGTATGATGGGCATGACCAATGTTAATGCCATGGCCGCAGATGAATTTAATAGCCTATATCGAAAGCACAATGACAATAACATCGATGCCACCCTTCTTGCTCGCTATCAACTCAGTGATACTGAAGTGATAG
This sequence comes from Shewanella sp. ALD9, assembly GCF_002836315.1. Lineage (NCBI taxonomy): Bacteria > Pseudomonadati > Pseudomonadota > Gammaproteobacteria > Alteromonadales > Shewanellaceae > Shewanella > Shewanella sp. ALD9. The sequence continues at coordinate 956,094 of NZ_PJCD01000003.1, read as the reverse complement.
AACTTGGTTTAGCCCGAAAGAACCGCGCCCCAAATTTATATGAGCGATACAGTTGGGGCCAAAGCACCATGTCGACGACTATGATTGGCTGGTACGGCGATGCAAACGGCTACATAGGCAACCCTGACCTTAGAGCAGAAACTGCACATACATTGAGTATGGCTTACAAGCGAGTACAAGATGATTTAGCATTTAGTGCAACAGCTTGGTATAGCGACATCAATAATTATATTGACGCTAATGTGGTCAGCAGCTTTAATCGCACAAGCATCGATAGTAATCGTCGTCATATTTTACAGTTTGCAAATGTGGACGCGACCTTGTTTGGTGCACGCATAGATGCTGAATATCAAATAACAGAAAACCGCAGTGGTAGATGGCTCCTTAACGCTAATATCAGTGCCACACGCGGCGAAAGAGATGACAATGACCAAGCGCTGTATCAAATAAAACCTTTGCAAACTAAGCTAGCTTTACAACAACAGCTAGGCGATTGGCAAAATAGTCTCAGTTGGCTATGGGTTGCGAGTAAAGACCGCGTGGATGAACAGCGTTTAGAAAACACAACTGACAGTTACACACTGCTTAACTTAAGCAGTAATATCCAATGGCAAAATGCCACAATGACTATAGCAGTGAAAAATTTACTGGATGAGTATTATCAACTGCCACTTGGCGGTGTGAGTATTGCTGAATATAAGGCTGACAACAGTAACCGTTTTCAACAAATCGCTGGTGCGGGTCGCTCACTAGAATTAAATGTCAGTTACGCGTTCTAGTTAACCAGCTATAAGTCATAAAACATATGGCCAGTAATGTGTACCACATTATTGGCTAGGCTAAAACAGCAATTTTGCTGATGTTAAGACAGAAAAAGGCCCCTACATTTCTGTAGAGGCTTTTTTCTTATTTGGCGGAGCGGACGCTGATGTTGAAACAGTGAACCCGCGACCCCCGGCGTGACAGGCCAGTTTCTATTAATCTGCGATGGAATAACATTAATGCACTGACATTTGATAATCTAGCAGGTATTGCATTCTAAGCTGAATAACACATTCTGTTGATTTTTGAACAGAAAAAAGCCCCTACATTTCTGTAGAGGCTTTTTCTTATTTGGCTGAGCGGACGCTGATGTTGAAACAGTGAACCCGCGACCCCCGGCGTGACAGGCCGGTTTCTATTGATCTGCGATGGAATAACACTAATGAGCTGACATTTGATAATCTAGCAGGTATTGCATTCTAGGCTGAATAACACATTCTGTTGATTTTTGAACAGAAAAAAGCCCCTACATTTCTGTAGAGGCTTTTTTCTTATTTGGCGGAGCGGACGCTGATGTTGAAACAGTGAACCCGCGACCTCCGGCGTGACAGGCCGGTTTTTATTGATATGTGATGGAATAACATTAATGCGCTGACATTTGATAATCTAGCAGGTATTGCATTCTAGGCTGAATAACACATTCTGTTGATTTTTGAACAGAAAAAAGCCCCTACATTTCTGTAGAGGCTTTTTTCTTATTTGGCGGAGCGGACGGGACTCGAACCCGCGACCCCCGGCGTGACAGGCCGGTATTCTAACCAACTGAACTACCGCTCCAAAACGGTTTGTATACACTTAATAAAACTAACAATAGTATAAAAATTATCTGTTTTATTAAGTGTAAACAGTCACTTGAATGGCGGAGCGGACGGGACTCGAACCCGCGACCCCCGGCGTGACAGGCCGGTATTCTAACCAACTGAACTACCGCTCCACACAAGTGCGATGAATAATAAAGTTGTGATAATTAATCGTCAACAGTTTTTTAATTGTTTTCGCTCATTTAGTTAAAAAATGTACAATTATCAAGTTTTAGTACAAAAACCACTCACTTCAGTGGCTTAGTTTTTATCATCTGGCATACTCAAATCAATATCATCTAAGTCGACGCTTTCTAGAATACTGTCTTTAGGTTTATCTTCATTCACTGGATTTTGCTTTAACCTTTCTTCCGCCGCAGCCATCGCCTTTGCCAGCGTTTGTTTTTTACGCCATATCACCAAACCAATAATACCAACGAAAAAAAGTATGCCATTAATGGTAACAATCCAGAACATCGCATCGTCTTTAGCGACTTGCTCTTCAATTTCTGCTTGAATGGCCGCTTTTTCAGCAAGTTCTTCAACTGTTGGGACTGGAGCAGGGGGCTCTACTAAATTAAAAAACATTTCAGGTAAATTGAGCACAATTTCTCGGCCATCAACCGTAGTAGAAACCACACTGCCTTTAACACGATAACTGCCAAACTCAGTCACTTTAGGTAAGTATAGAATTTGATCTGCACTGGTCATGGTTTGCAAGGTAATAGGCAGCAACAACCCAGCAGGGCCGACTAAGTCAAACTCAAAATGAGTTTCTGCTAATTTCACCACAGATTCATCAACCGTTAACTGTATCTGCCATATGCCTTTTAATGGATCGCTATTGGGTACCATTTTGACTTTGATTGGTTGTGGCAAGAGCTCAAACGGCATCACATATTCACGCTCAAAGACATTATTTCGTGCAGTGACATTGAGTACATAATGACCGGTAGGTTGTTGTAAATTATGGCTTCCGGTAAAGATGCCATCGTCAGGTGTTTCGTCCAACAATTCACCATTGTCTTTATAAGCACCGACAATAATGGTACCCGTTGCGAAATTGTCGTCAGTTGGAAGATGCGCACTGGTAAAACGTGCAGTCCATTCGACCATATACTCCAAACCCGGCATTCTCATGGTTAAATTATCACCCAAGAGTCTTGCTGTAACTTTTAACCTTTCACCCTGATAAAGTGGTTGCGGTAATGGTTGCACAGCAATGTCTAATGCAGAGATTTTTTGTATTGTCGACCCTTCAACCACACTGCCTAATAACTGCCAAGGCCCTGGCATCGGTTTTTCGATATAAATCATATCGGCAGCAATACCATCTACCCATTTTACCGTTTGAGGATGACGATTTGAGTACCATTTGCTGCCATCAGGTAAAATCACCACGACAGGCGCAGAACCATAGCTTCGTTGGATAACCAACGTTAAATGATCAACCATATAATCGATTCGAAAACGATTTTTAAGTTCTGCTGCTTGCGATGCATTGACCATTGCAGCTTGGGCATTAGGTTGCCAAGCGAAGATAAGACTCAGCAACAATAAACATGAAATAGCAAGATAACCGGCGCGAGTGGCACTCATAAAGGTTGGTTTACCCTCTCCAGAGACATTTACCTGACTTCGCAATGAGATCAAGTCGTTGTTCGTGTAATAGTATTTCATCGGCTGATGCACCAACGACTTTAAGATTAAACGCCGCCGGATCGATATTTTTAATTCCGCCACCTTCTTGACCCGCTTTTTCATTAGACAAATTAAACTTAATTTGTCCACCTGTCATGATTAAGTAAACATCAGCAAGAATTTCCGCATCGAGTAATGCGCCGTGATAAGTACGGCGGCCATTATCGATACCGTAACGTCGACACAACGCATCTAAGTTATTTTTTTGGCCTGGATGCAGACGCTTTGCAATGGCTAAACTGTCGAGAATACTGCAAATCTCTTTGGTTTTAGGCCCAATTGGATTGAGTTTTGAAAACTCATGGTCCATAAAGCTCACGTCGAAGTTGGCGTTATGAGCGACAATTTCAGCGCCATCGATAAAATCGATAAAATCTTTGGCTATTTGATGAAAACGCGGTTCGTTGGCAACACGGTCATTGGTAATACCGTGAACTTGAATTGCCTCTTCATCAATCGCTTGACCAGGATTAATATATTGGTGATACGTTCGACCTGTTAAGCGACGATTAATCACTTCAACACAACCAATTTCAATAATGCGATGGCCTACATAAATCGGTCCACCCGCTTGGTTCATACCGGTAGTTTCGGTATCGAGGATCACTTGACGACTTGCACTAGAAATAATGTTCATATTTTTTACTCATTCAGCCCTCGCCTTTGTATAAATTGAGTATACTGGCGCGAATATTTCGCTATGGTAACAACTTGATGGCCGAACTCAAACAGCTGTATATTTTTACTGATGGCTCTTGCTTAGGAAATCCAGGACCTGGCGGTTATGGCGTGGTAATGAAATATAAACATCAACAACATGAAATCGCCGATGGATTCTCATTAACAACCAATAATCGTATGGAACTTTTAGCCCCAATTATCGCGTTAGAAACCTTATACGAACCCTGTAATATTATTTTAACCAGCGATAGCCAGTATATGCGCCAAGGTATTATGACTTGGATCCATGGTTGGAAGAAAAAGGGCTGGATAACCTCAACTAAACAACCAGTTAAAAATGTCGATTTATGGAAGCGTCTAGATGCGGTAAGTCAATTACACAAGATCGACTGGCACTGGGTAAAAGGCCATGCCGGCCACATTGAAAATGAACGTTGTGATGTATTAGCACGCAAAGCGGCTGAAGCTAAGCCTCGACAAGCTGATACCGGTTATAACCCAGAATAGTGAGGTCATCGCTATTTAACTCTAGCTCGGGATAATCACTGGTTATCAAAAAGTCCTTTGCTACGCTAACGGGGTGCATTGACTTGCAATAAGCTAGATATTACCGCTTCCATCAGCCCTGGTAGCAAAAGTAATATTTTGCTATGAAATAGCTCAACTCTTCTGATTTTGGCTTACGGACCTCATCTCTTAAACCGAGTTGAGGTTACTTTTTATGATTTTGAATTGTTTAATGTCTGGGTCTCAATACTCGGAGTGTGAGTTAACCCGGTACGACCTGCCGATGGCGCCGTTGACCAGTTAGGCGCTTTGACCTTCGACTTATCTTTAATCGGTGTAAGTGGAGTCGTCATTTTTCGAGCCACGATTAAGTAAACACTGCCAGTACTAGGTAGCCAGTTGGCGATACTTTTTTGCCACAATGGTGCTTGTTGAGGTTTGCTCGGTTGATTAGGCGTATTGACTCCGCGGTGCCCTAATAACGAATGGTACATTAACCGTTCATCTGCTAGTACTTTATATCCCAGTAACCCAAGCCAATCTTTAACTCTTGATGGCATAAAAAACTGCCCGTTCCAAGGTAACTGAGTTTGATATTTGGGCAATATTTTGCCTATAAAAGCCGGACTGATGGGATTAAAACCAACAATAAAAATATAACCACTGCTAATGAGCACTCTGTCGAACTCTCGTAAAATTTGATAAGGGTCTGATTCAAATTCTAAAAGAAAACAACTTAACACCGCATCAATTGCACTTTGTTGTACAGGTAAATGATGCGGATCGGCTTGAATACTCGCATCAACGCCATCATAAACAGAAAAATGCCGTGCTATGCTGCAATGTAAACTGTTTAACTGGCTACTTAACGCCCCTGCTTTAAGTAAATGATAGCCAAATATTCGCGGCCACCATGGGGCTAATTTTGCTTCAATCTCAGCTTGCAATAATTCACCAAAAGGTAAATCTTGCCAAATAAGGGGTTTTAACATGGAGCCCGCCAACGATTACTTTGCAAAAATGTCATATTCTCTCAACCCATCAACTTTACCATAGCTCATTTAATATTCAGCTAACCATCATTGATACTTTCAGGATAACTTCACTTGAAGTTATTTAACGATATCCGTTACCCTAACAGATAGTCAATCATCACTCGAGTCAGATTATGCTTAACGTTCATACCATTCCAGCTTTTAATGACAACTACCTCTGGTTAATTCATCAAACAAGTAGCCTTGATGCTTATGTAGTTGACCCTGGCTGCGGCCAAAGTGTTATCGATTACCTAGCTACAACGGAACTTAATTTAGTCGGCATACTCATTACTCATCATCACAGCGACCATACTGGCGGTATAAAACAACTGCTGCAGCACTTCAACAACCGTCTTATTGTTTATGGTCCGAGTAACGAACCTATCGATGGTTTAACCCATCCTTTAACCGTTTCATCGGATATAAATATTGAGATACCTCATTTAGGGCTTACCCAAGTGATGGCAGTTCCTGGGCATACTTTAGGTCATATTGCCTATTATATTGATGATAAATTATTTTGTGGCGATACCTTATTCAGTGGCGGATGTGGACGTTTATTCGAAGGCACACCGACACAAATGCTGCAATCGTTAACTATGCTGGCAAACTTACCCGACCAAACCCAAGTCTTTTGTGCTCATGAATACACACAATCCAATGTCGATTTCGCCTTACATGTCACACCAAATAATTCACAGTTGATTGATTATGCCCACAAAGTTGGCCAATTACGCTCACAAAACATACCAACGATACCTAGCACAATCGCGACAGAAAAAGCCATAAACCCGTTCCTACGTTGTCATCTAAATGAGACTCAAGTCGCAATATCAACAGAATACAAAATAACAAATATAGATGATATTCAGACATTTACATTGTTAAGGGAATGGAAAAATCAATTTTAGATTAACATGAAAACACTTTAATAAGACATGCAAAATAATTTAATCTACAATGCCAAACTGAACTAAAGCATGACCAAAAGAGTCTCATAGGCATTTGGTATGTTCGCCCTTTTTTTAACGCCCTGAGAACTTGAGGAAGTGTATCTTCAAATGAAAGCAAACTTGATTATTATAGCTGGCAGTATGCTGGCTATAACGGGGTGCCAGACACTCCATACTGCAGAGCCAAGTTCTGATAGTACAACCCACACTGTTACAGCTAACGCTAAAAACAAAAAATCAGCGACCGTAACCCTTGATCAAATTGAAGAACAAGTTGCTCAAGTTAACGATTTATGGCTCATGATCGGCAATCAAATGCGCTTTCCTGTTGTCGATAATGCTTTAGTGGCTCAATACCGCCAATGGTACATCGAGAATCCTACGCATTTAGAAATCGTGACTCAACGTGCTCAGCCATATCTGTATTACATTGTCGAACAGTTAAAAAAGCGCAATTTACCTTTAGAGCTAGCATTGTTACCTATTGTTGAAAGTGGCTTTGACCCACTCGCCTATTCACCAAGTGATGCCTCGGGGTTATGGCAATTAACCGCGCCAACGGCCATGTCGTTCGGTGTAAAGACAAATTGGTGGTATGACGGACGCCGTGATGTTGCCTCATCGACAAAAGCTGCTTTAGATTTAATGGAATACCTCTACGCCAAAATGGATCACAATTGGTTATATACCATTGCCGCTTATAACTCAGGTGAAGGCCGAATATTCAATGCAATAAAACATAACCAAGCCCGTGGAAAATCGACAGATTTCTGGTCACTATCGCTGCCTCGGGAAACGGCTCATTATGTGCCTCAGTTATTAGCATTGGCCGATGTCATTAAACATGCAGACAAGTACGGTATCAATTTAATCCCTATTGATAATTCACCTCAGATAGAGGTAGTCAATATTGAAAGCCAACTCGACATTAACTTAGCTGCTGATTTGGCTCAAATTGACATAAATGATTTAAAAGCGATTAATCCAGGTTTAAAGCGCTGGGCAACCGCCCCACAAGGTCCACATCAATTGATTGTACCTAGTGAAAAAGCGGCATCCTTTAAACGAGCATTAGCCACTATTGAACCAAACTCCCGTATTAACTGGGTTCGGTATAAAATTAAATCTGGTGACAGCATCAGTGAAATTGCCGACCAATTTGAAACCACTGCAACATTAATAAGAAGCAGTAACGGTATTAAAGGCAATAATATTGTTGCTGGTCGTTTTTTAATTATTCCTGTTGCGGCAAAAGATCCCGATCTCGTCACCATGACCGCAGACCAAGTACTCGCGCGTAGAACCGTGGTTAAATCAAGCTCGAACAAGCAAGCTTATACCATTAAATCTGGTGATTCATTATGGAAGATAGCGCAGTCACAGCAAGTGACCGTCGCACAACTAATGAAGTGGAATAATCTTAAAAAACAATCCACGTTAGCCATTGGCAAATCATTAGTTATTTTTCCTAATGAAGTCGCCTCTCTCACTGCAAGCAATGATAAAACGGTTAGCTATCGCGTACAATCAGGTGACTCTTTAGCGCGTATAGCACTTAAATATAAGGTTACCGTTGCAGAGTTAATCGAATGGAACAGTTTACAAAACAGTAAATTGATCCAACCAGGACAGATACTGAAATTGATTATGACCAATAGCTAGTTAGCTTTGCCAATAAGGCACAATTAATGAACAAAGGCTAAAATAGCTATTGGTATGAGTTAAACACTCAGTTAATTTCAGCCATAAAAAAACGGACAAGTGAACACTTGTCCGTTTTTTTATGGCATAACATTAGCATTAATAAATCCACTGGTTCACAGTGTTCAATAATTTGATTAGGCTAACCATACTGTTATTACTGTACATTACTATCCATTTTTAGCCTAGATAACCTCGACTCGGGATAATAAACGGTTATAAAACAGTCCTTTGTCTCGCTAACTGTGTTGCATTGACTTGCAATAGGTTAGCTATTGACGTACCAATGCGCCTTGTTAGCAAAACAAATGACAAGTTTGATATAAAATAGGCTAAATATTGTCATTTCGACTCACATATCCCACTTCTTACACCGAGTTGAGGTTAGTTAACTGCAAACCGTATAGCAGTAACAAAGCCGCTTTGAATAAGGCTGTAGTATTATTCATATCGAAGCACCTACAGCCCTTGTCATTAATGGATGATTTAAATTCCAAGCTTCTTAAACAATCCTTCTTTTAGCTTTTCTTTAGCTTTATCAGCCTCATCTTTAAATTGGCCTTCCAATAACGCTTTGGTATCAATGCCAAACTTAGGCTCTTGGAATGTACCTTTGATAGTTAACGGAATGTCGATACCTTTCAGTGACTCATCAGCAGCTTCGCCTTGTCCTGATAATGACCCAACGACACTGGTTGTTAAGGTGTAATCCAACGCTTCGGTGGCAATGTTTGCTGTGCCTTTACCATTTAAGCGAATTAACGGTGAAGCCATCGCTAAATCAGGGTTAGTCACAACAGCATCTTTCATCGTGAAACTACCGGTCAAACTGGTAAAATCGGTTTTCAGCTCTTCTTTCTTATCTGCCGATAAATCACCTTTCAATTTTTGCTGCGCGCTACGGATCATCTGTGGAATGTTAACCCCATACAACGAGCCATCTGCTACTTCAAACTGCCCCTCTGCATTAAGATTGTTTTTTAGATTATCAGCAATCAAACTGGCACCGCTGCCTTTAACTTCAAAACTCGCTGTTCCAGAAAGTAAATCCACTTCAGCAGCATCGATTAATAACGGACGAATTTGCACACCAGTTAATTTTTTATCAAACACATAAGTTGGTACCGCTTTACGACCATCAAGCTTAGCGCTAAGTACTAGCTTACCTTCATATAAATCGGCAGTCAGCGACGATAACGTTAATACACCTTTATTTATGGCCATTTTCATTTGCCAATTTTGCGTTAACATATTACTGACTTTAATTGATTTAGCGGTTAAGTTTAGAGTTAAATCTATACTCTTTAATGCCGATAAATCAGGTTCTTGAGTTGACGCAGCTTCAGATGTTGCCTCAGTTTCTTTCGCATCGCCTTCTTGCTTTGGCAGTAATGCATCGACATCAATATCGCCAACATCAAGATTCATCGCAATTTTAGGAATGCTATTACCATAATTAATCTTAATATCGCCAGTGGCAGCTAAGTCCATAGCTGACATTTTAGTCAATTGCAGCTCAATGGTTTTTGCATCTAATGCCATCGTCATTTGTGTACTCAGCTCTGCGGTAATCGCTTTGCCTGGCAAGCTATCGCCTTGGGCTTTATGCACCATGTCAAAATCATTAATCGTGACATTCTGCAATGCTTGGTCGACTTTAACGTTGCCTTGCCCAGATGACGCTAACTGCATATCAGGCAGTGTCGCTGAAAACTCGTAAGCAAAATCAGCGAATTGTCCTAGGCTGAACTGTCCTAAAGTAAAACTTTTTAGACTGAAGGTTTGAGTGGTATTGCTGGCCATATCAATAATATTGATATTCGTATTGGTAAGTTCAATGCCGCCAATATCTAAGGTCTGTAAAGACATCGCTTCTGAATTGCTTGAGGTTGATTGCGGTTTTTCTGCCGATGTTTCAGCAGTCAAACCATCAAAACTGGTCTTGCCGTCTTTTTGAGTGACTAAGTTGAGTGTTAAGCCATCAAGCTTTAATAAATCAACTTCAATTTGTTGGCTAAATAATGGCATCAACGCCACATTAGCCACGGCCTCATTAACATCAAGCATCGAAGCTGGGGTAAACCCATTTGGGTTCGATAACGAAATGCCCCCAAGCTTGATGCCTAAAGATGGAAACACGCTCCAACTTAAATCTTGGCTGATTTGTAAATCACGGCCAGTTTGTTTTTTTACCGCATCGACAATTTGCGGTTTAAAATTATTTAAATCGAAAAACATTGTGAGGTAGACAGTTACACCTATCACTAACGTTAGCACTATTGCTAACAACCACTTTATTAGTTTCATTTTTGCTTCCTTGTCTGTCGCTATTTTAAGTTAAAATAGCTAAATCCAGTGCCTGCCTACTGACAGCAACACCATTTAAATCTGCGTAGATCATCATTCCAGGAGAAATACTGATGCCAGCAATCTCAATTGTGACATTGACCTCTCCTACGCCTTTTTTGTCAGTTTTAATGGGATTAGCGCCTAAAGCTTGCACACCAATTAACATGGTGTTAATGGTTCCAGCGTCACGAATACAACCATTAATGATAATACCTTCCCAACCATTGTCACATGCACTTAAGGCTATCATGTCGCCAAGCAATGCACGTCTTGTTGAGCCACCTCCGTCAACAACCAATACTTTACCGTGACCCTTTTTAGCTAATTCAGATTTTACTTTTGAATTGTCTTCAAAACATTTAACGGTCACGACTTCACCATAGAATATCGATTTTGCGCCGAATGCTTTCCATGGATTTGACAACAACGTCAATTGTTCAGGGTAGTGATCAAATAAGTCTGGCAATAGATCTAACATGACTCCTCCTTGTAGATCAAAATCTTAGGTTACCGAGAATGAGTATATTCAACAAGTATTGTTAACGATATATTATTACACTCAAAAAGTACCGTTAACTTAGTATATCAACATACCCACAAATCAAGTTAAAGAGTGACTTATTCAATAAAAATGAATATAATTTATAAAAATAACGTAAAAAATCATACTTATGAGTGAAGATTTAAATTTACAGAAAATGATGGATGCGTTTGATGAGTTAGACTTCGAACAACGCACTACCACAAACCTTGAAAATGCCCGTAATAAGCAGCAAATGACAGCGTATATCGACTCGTTGGATTTCAGTTTGCGCCGTTTATTAATCTTGCAAGACACGGTCAATACTATTGTTGAGCAGAAACAAGTAAACCTGCTTAAACAAGAGCATATTCAAACTTATAAAACTAAGATAATTAACCTCTCACGCCAGTACAATATCTCATATCAAGATGTCATCAACATTATGGTGCAAATATCACACTAGTACTGCTGAAATAATTCAATCTATTTCTGAGAGAATAATTAACCTCAACTTGAGTGAACAGGTGAAATAAATCGCTAAAATGGATTTATTTCAAGTCTGCTATCGCAAACTTGCGATGTATTTAACTCATAATGATTTTTTCATCAGTCAGTTACTATATCAATAACATGGCTATTTCAAGTGAAAACACCATCGATAGTAAGTTATAGAGTCTGTGAGATAAAGAGCTGTTTGGGCATCATTCATTATCTCGAACGGAAGCTAGTCAGGCTTATAGAACCAACCTGACTAACGGCGGGTTATTTTACTTTAAATTGGTCTACAAGTTGATGTAACTGAATAGCACCTTGTTCTATATCCATACTGCCTTTGTTAATGAGCTCATTCTGAGTTCGATTTTCTAACGACATGTCATTGATGCGAGTAATATTCATATTCAGTTCGCCAATAACAGTGCTTTGCTCTTCTGTGGCTGCTGCTATTTGAACATTCATTTGCGATATTTGCTCAATTGAAGACTTAATATTTTCAAGCGCAACTACAACTTGTTGAGTTTCATTGACCGTTTCAGATGATTTGACTTTAGCCCTAGCAACAGAAGCATTAACACTGTCAATGGCACTTCTGATTGCGTCGATGATAAGATTAATTTCACTTGTTGAAGCTTGAGTTCGGCTAGCAAGCGTTCGAACTTCATCAGCAACAACAGCAAAACCTCGACCAGCTTCTCCCGCTCTAGCGGCTTCGATGGCAGCATTCAACGCTAACAAATTAGTTTGATCTGCTATTCCCACAATCACATCCAGAATTTGACCAATCTTACTTGAACTTACTTGTAAGCCTTTAGCAACCTCTTCTGTCGCGGCTAATTCACTGGATAATTCAGATATTTTTTTCATCGCATTATCAACAACGTTAGCAGATTTGTCTGCCTCTTTATCAGCATGGTGGGTACTGTCTGCTGCCAGTTGCGCATTAGAAGCCACTTCTGATGCGGTCATCGACATTTCATTTATCGCGGTTGCCACATTCTCAGTTTCGGCTTGTACATTAGATGAGATTTGATTGGCCTGCTGTGCAATCGTCGACATATTTTGTGCTAAGCGACTCGACTCATCAACCGAGTGGCTGACAGATATAATGACTTTCTGGATTTTATCAATAAAAGCATTGAAATGATGTGCGATTTGTTTGAGTTCATCATTACCCTCTTCAGACAAACGTAAGGTCAAGTCCCCCTCGCCCTTGGCAATATTTTTAAACGCGCTAATGGTTTCAATCATCGGCCCTGAAATACTGCGAATGATAAAAAACAGCAATAAGATGACAGGCAGCCAAACCAGAGCCAATAACAATAAGTATTGCGTAATAAATTGATTTTTATCATTTTGAATATCATCGACATAGATACCCGTCCCGATAATCCATCCCCAGGGCCTAAAACGCTTGACCACTGACATTTTTGGACTAGGTTGTTCCTGTTGTGGTTTGTTCCACATGTAATCTACTCGTGCTGAATCCTGCTGTTCGGTACGTTGGATCATTTGTTCAAACAGCTTAACGCCATTTGGATCTTGCATTGCTAATACCTTGGTATTGACTAATTGCTTAGCAAAAGCATGTTGGATCATCGTCCCTTGAGTATCAATACTGAAATAATACTCATTGCCTGAATAGCGTAATTTATCAATTGCCGCCAAAGCCATGACTTTGGCCTCATCTTCGCTCAGGCTTCCAGACTGAGCATCTTGATAATATTTATCCGCGATGGTGGTAGCGATGTCTACCAAAGCATTCAGTTTGGCTTCTTTCTCATTAATTAACACGTTTTCAACTCGTGTTAATGAAAACCAGAAAACGATAACAGTAGCAATGATTGCTAATGCCAACATTCCTAATAAACGGTTTGCAATTGTCGTTTTACGAAAAAACATATTAATTGGGTTCATACAGGCACCATGACATTATGATTATTATTAAAATGGTTATGAGATGAAAACTGACACGAACTCAGCAATGTTAGTTATAGTATAAAATAGACTCAGTAACAGGACTGTTTTATCACTGCTGTGTTTTGTTGATGAGTTGTTCACGATAGTGCTTCGCAACCGACAAATATAGTAGACTTTATTATAATGGCTAAAAAGGGCCCCTTAATTATTCCATGCTGCATCTATCGTAATAATGCAGCTTGATCTGGTTCGATATGCCAATCGATATTTCTGCTCAATAGCGTTTCTATTCCGCAATAAAGATGATTACTTCGCAACAATAACCATCTCAATTTGTGCTCTTAACCACACAAAAGCGGGATCGGTCTCAGTATTCATGTGCCAATATAAATGGGTATCAATGTCCGGTAGTTCAAATGGCATTGTGCACACATGTAAATCTGGATGTGTAAATTGCTCCGCTAAAGAGCGCGGTAAGGTCAACATAAAAGGCGACCCTATGACAATTTTCGCGGCTGTTTGGTAACTCTGGCATCGGTATTTAATGTGCCGATTAATACCTTGTTGTTGTAACAAAATATCTTCCATTACTCGGCCAGTGGGCCTACTCGATACTGCTACATGCTCAGCATTGGCATAGTCGGTTGGAGTCAGCTTCGTACTAGGCTCTAAATACATTGCATGTTGTCGACGGTCTATCAACACACAAAATGGATCTGACAACAGAGTTTTATGGGCTAAAGGGGCATTCACCGCTCGCGCAACATCAATGGCTAAATCCACTTCTCCGTTCGCCAACTGGCGCGCTATATTTTCCCGAAACAATGACATACTGGCTATTTTCGCATGCGGAATTAACTGCGCAACTTGCTTAATCAGCGTCGGCATTATTTGGCTTTCTAGCGCTTCATGAATGGCTATTTTAAAAGTTTGCTCCGTAGTAAGCGGGTCAAACTCCCCACATTGCTGCAGTACTTGCCTTATTCGATTTAGCGCACTTATAAGTTGCGGAGCCATACGTTGACAAGCAGCTGTCGGTTGCATTTGCAGGCCTTGGCGTACAAATAGCGGGTCGTTTAACACTAAACGTAATCGTTTTATCGCATGGCTTACTGCTGATGGCGTTATAAACAACGACTTTGACGCTAAAGTCATGTTTTGTTCAGAATAAAGCGCTTCAAATATTTTCAACAAATTAAGGTCAAGCTGCTGAATTGCTTTAGTATCTGCCATCTTGATCTCTATTGTTAAATGAATTTGCCACACACATCTATGAATGGCATTCATTACAACCTAGCATGTTATTTCATTTCATTCACTCAAAATACTGCGATATGCTGAACCCTTAACAATAGCTTGGTCACATACTGACAATAACTGAGGCTTACGTCACACAGGATGCTTAAATGAATATCTACGCTACAGAAAAATCACAACAATATTTAGCGAAAGTAACGTTGTTTATTAATCAATATATCCTCCCAATTGAAGCTGAATTACTCGCAGAAAATAGACGAATCAATCACAGTTGCGATTGGACACGTTGGCAACTGTTACCGCAAATAGAAGCACTTAAAGCTCAAGCAAAAGCACTAGGATTATGGAATTTATTTCTACCTGATGCCACATTAGGTAAAGGGCTGACTTGTGTTGAATACGCCCCCTTAGCTGAAGCAATGGGGCGATCGCTTCTGGCCCCAGAAATCTTCAATTGTAATGCACCAGATACCGGTAACATGGAAGTGCTTTATCACTTTGGTGATAAGCAACAACAGCAACAATGGTTAACACCTCTACTAGCTGGCGAAATCCGATCAGTATTTGCGATGACAGAACCTGACGTGGCTTCGTCGGATGCCACCAATATGCAAGCCACTATTATTGAAGACGGTGATGATGTTGTCATCAATGGCCGCAAATGGTGGTCAACGGGTTTGGGCCATCCAAATAGTAAGATCATGATCTTTATGGGACTGTCTCATAGCGACGCACCAAAACACCAACGTCATAGCATGGTATTGGTGCCGATGGACACGCCTGGGGTCAGCATCACACGTATGTTAACCGCCTATGGTGATTATGATGCCCCTTATGGCCATGGAGAAATGGAACTCGTTAATGTACGAGTACCCAAAAGTAATGTCATTATGGGTTTAGGTAAAGGCTTTGAAATAGCTCAAGGTCGATTAGGCCCCGGTCGTATTCATCACTGTATGCGCGCGATTGGCGCAGCAGAACGAGCCTTATCATTAGCGATTGAGCGCGGTAAATCTCGAATCGCCTTTGGTCAGCCTATTATCAAATTAGGCGGTAATCTTGAACGTATAGCCCAAGCGCGCATGGCAATAGAGCAAGCTCGATTATTGACACTTAATGCCGCGTGGAAAATCGATAACTTAGGCGTCAAGCACGCCATGACCGATATTTCGGCAATTAAAGTGGTTGTCCCGAATATGCTGACCCAAGTCGTCGATATGGCGATTCAAATATATGGTGGTGCAGGCATGAACCATGACACACCATTAGCAGGTTTTGCAGCAATGGCCCGCAGTTTACGTTTAGCCGATGGACCGGATGAAGTGCATATGGCCATGGTGTCGCGTCTTGAGTTAGCAAAGTACCAATAATGGTGATAACAATGAAACCAATAGAACAACAACATGTGGTGATCACCGGCGCGGCATCGGGCTTAGGTAAAGCTCTTGCGCTTAAATGGGCGAGTCAGCATGCCGAAGTGTGCGTTGCAGATATTAATCAACCAGCTGGCGAACAAGTGTGCCAAGAAATCGAAGCGTTAGGAGGCAAGGCTTTTTTCGTGCCTTGCGATATCACCAACACAGACAGCATTACAGCCCTCGTAAAAGTACTGAATGAGCGTTGGCAACATATCGATGTATTAATCAATAATGCCGGCGTGGCTTCTGCAGATAAAATAGAAGCTGAACCTATGTTGCAATGGCGTTGGATTATGGAAATCAACTTATTTGGTATCGTTAACATGTGTCAGCAATTTGTACCGCTTTTTAAACAACAAGGTGTTGGCAGTATTGTGAATGTGGCATCACAAGCGGGTTTAACCCCTATCCCATTTATGTCCAGTTATAATGCATCAAAAGCGGCTGTGGTATCGTTGTCAGAAACGTTGCGCTTAGAACTTGCCGATGACAATATTAATGTTAGCGTGTTATGCCCTGGCTTTTTTAAAACAAATCTTGGTACTAGCTTACGCACCCAATTACCAACCATGGAAAAACTCATGGGTAAGCTATTTGATAAGTCACCTATCAATGCAACACAAGTGGCAGACATCGCCTATCAAGGCGAAAAGAACAAACAATTTCTATTACTGACACATCAACAAGGCAAACGGCTTTATCAGTTAAAACGTTTATTGCCTTTACATTGGTATTTTAAACTAGTGTTAAAACAAACACAGCGTCTTAGGCAATTGTTAAGGGAGGAACAAGCTTAATGAACCAACAATATCTTGATAAAGCTAAAACGGTTCGTACCGGCGAGGAGCTTGACGCAGCGGTTATCGACCCGTGGTTAAAACAGCACATTAATGGGCTTGAAGGTGAGTTAACCATAACCCAGTACACTGGCGGTGCATCCAATTGGACTTACTGTTTAAGCTACGCTAATCGCGAGCTTATTTTACGCCGTGCACCTAAAGGCACCAAAGCCAAAGGTGCTCACGACATGGGGCGCGAGTATCGATTACAGCAAGCACTTAAACCCGTGTACCCTTATGTGCCTGCAATGCTGGTACATTGCGATGATGACAATGTCTTAGGGACTGAGTTTTATGTCATGGAAAAGCTCAATGGCATTATCCCAAGACAAAATCTTCCTCAAGGCTTAAAAGTCGATAAACAACAAGCCAGAACCCTTTGCACCAATGTGATTGATTGTTTAATCGAGTTACACAAAGTGGATATTGATGCCGCTAACCTTAACCACATCGGCAAAGGCGAAGGTTATACTCAGCGTCAGATTGATGGCTGGAGCCAGCGCTACACTCAAGCTAAAACTTGGAATGTGCCCTCTGGTAAAAGTGTGATGACTTGGCTACAACAACATAAACCAGCACAAGAAACCATTTGCCTAACCCACAATGACTTTCGGTTTGATAACGTGGTGTTAGATCCAGATGACATCAGTAAGGTCAATGGAATACTAGACTGGGAACTGGCAACACTCGGTAATCCATTGATGGATTTGGGCAATACCCTCGCCTATTGGGTTGAAGCCGATGATGACTTTTTAGCTCAAATGACTCGCCGCCAACCCACACACCTTGATGGCATGCTCACTCGCGAGCAAGTGGTGAAATATTACTGTGACAAAATGGACATCACTATTGAAAATTTTCGCTTTTATGAAGTATTTGGTTTATTCCGTTTAGCAGGCATAGTGCAGCAAATTTATTATCGCTATCACCATAAACAAACACGCAACCCTGCATTCAAACAATTTTGGATTTTTTCACATTATTTGTTGTGGCGCTGTAAACGTGCAATGAAGCAAAAAGGATAACCGTGGCGAATATTTATTTAATCCGCCATGGGCAAGCAAGCTTTGGCGCAAATAACTATGACAACTTATCAAGTTTAGGCCATAGCCAAGCAAGGCATTTGGGTGAGTATTTTAACCAACGCTTAATTCAACCTAAGCATGTTATTTGCGGCAACATGACTCGTCATCAACAAACTCGTGATGCTTGTTTATCGACGTTGTCACCACTTTTATTGAATGAGTCATTACAGATAAGTACTCTTTGGAATGAGTTTGACCATGAAAATGTGATTGCGGTTTATCGACCAGACTTAGCCAATCCAGAAGCGATGAAGCATTACCTTCAACAACAAACTTCACCCACAAGGGCCTTTATCGAATTATTTAGTCAAGCCATTGAGCAATGGCAACAACAATCAAATTACGCTAACGATAACTATAACTATAACTATAACTATAACGAATCTTGGCAACACTTTACTCAACGTGTAAGCCAAGGATTACAACAACTGATCGAGCAGACAAATGACAATGACACTGTGTTTGTATTCACCTCTGGTGGCGTAATTAGTGCCGCGATAATGCAAATATTATCAGTACCAGAAGGTCAATTTTTTAATATCAATAAACAGCTAGTTAATTGCGGTGTGAGCCAATTACAGTTAAAACGACAACGACTGAGTTTAATTACCTTAAATGAGCATAGCTTTTTTGATGGGGAGCTACGCCATTTATGCAGCTTGATTTAAGTTATATTCACTTTGTGAGTATCGTTAAGTGACGATGCTCAACACATTTAGCAAAACAATTAAAACAAAAATAAAGAGCACATTATGAAACGGACAAACATATTAATCACTGGGGCGAGTTCAGGTTTAGGCCGCGGTATGGCACTTGAATTTGCTAAGCAAAACCATAATCTAGCCTTGTGTGCTAGACGAATAGACCGCCTCGAAGAATTAAAGCAAGAATTATTGGTGATTAATCCCAATATACAGGTGTTAATTAAATCACTTGATGTGAACGACCACCCACAAGTATTTGAAGTATTTAGTCAATTTAAACAAGAATTAGGCCAACTAGATCGCGTCATTGTTAATGCTGGAATGGGCAAAGGTGCTGCAATTGGTAGCGGTTTTTTTGAAGCTAACTTACAAACTGCGCAAACTAACTTTATTGCTGCAATAGCCCAGTGTGAAGCTGCGATGGCCATTTTTCGTGAGCAAAACAATGGCCATCTTGTCACTATTTCATCGATTAGTGCAGTGCGTGGATTTAGACGTGCCATGACCGTTTATGCGGCTACAAAAGCCGCCTTAACGTCGTTATCTGAAGGTATCCGTATCGATGTGATGAACACACCAATAAAAGTGACGTGTATACACCCTGGCTTTATTCGCACTGAGATTAATGAAAAAGTTAAAACGGTTCCGTTTATTGTCGACACCGAGACAGGTTGTAAAGCTATGGTTAAAGCGATTCAAAAAGAGAAAGCTAATGCTTATGTACCGAGTTATCCATGGGCTATTTTGCATTGGGTATTACGTATTGCGCCGCTTAGTGTGCTGCGTAAAATGAGTTAAATGTTTTTAAGAAAATGAGCTAAAACAAAAATGCCAAACTCTATGTTTGGCATTATTTTATTACGCACATTAACTTCAATGATATTAAGCTGCCACGACTTGTCTGGCTTTACGCAATGGGTGCAAACGATTATGCATCACTTTAATGGTATCGAATTGTACTAGCGATTTGCTGTCTGATAACTGACAGTATTGCGATAGAATCATCACTGTTGCGGCTTGTAAGCCATTATCAACCACTAATGCTAATACTTTTGAATAACCACAATTAAGTTGAAATAACTTACCGACTTCGCAATAAACACACTCATCACTCACGTCGAAAAACCAAGACTTGGGCATTTGTGATTGTAATAAAAAATGGGCAGCGGTGGCATTTAAAGCGGTTTGTACAATACCTGCATCAGAGATGTGTAGCACTTTAGGAAGTGTTTCGAGCATTTTAATGTAGAATTTTGCGTGTTCAAGATTAAATTCAGTTGCGGTTAACGCATCTGGAATTAATAGTTTTGTCTTGTATGGGGTTAAGAACTCCATCTCGGAACCCAATGAAATACTTAGCTGCTTGCAAGTTTCATTGTATTCCCAATGCCAGTCCTTGTTTGGCATTAATAACATGGCAATCTGCACCTAAATGTTGAACACTTGTGCATAATAGTTTATTTTTCACCCAATATCAAAATTTAATTATAAATTATAACATAAATTTCATAGTGTTAGCGCGATCGAATGATCTAAAATTCGATCGCGGCATGATTTTTGATCAATAACGTTATATTTTAGTCACTATTTTTTACAATAAGCTCTAGCGATCTGATCAACCAATTTAGGACCTTGATAGATAAAACCAGAGTATATCTGCACCATAGTTGAGCCAGCGTCAAATTTAGCTAAAGCATCTGCTGCACTATTGATCCCACCAACACCAATGATCGGGATCTTACCTTGTAAACAGATCGCTAATTGTTTGATCACTTGTGTTGATAAATCCGTCAACGGTTTGCCACTTAATCCACCCATTTCTTCAGCATTTTTTAATCCAACCACATTATCGCGGCTTAAGGTGGTGTTGGTAGCGATAACACCATCAAACTGATTACTCATCAATGAATCAGCTATGGCGCTAATTTCTTCTGAGCTTAAATCAGGCGCAATTTTTAGCGCCACTGGCACATATTTACCGTGTTTAGCAGCTAATTCAGTTTGTTTGGCTTTAATTGAGCTAAGTAAGTCATCTAATAACTCACCGTATTGCATTGAACGTAAACCAGGAGTGTTAGGAGAGGAAATATTAACTGCAATATAGCTCGCATATTGATAAACCTTTTCCATACAAATTAAGTAGTCATCTTTACCCTGCTCTACTGGAGTGTCTTTATTTTTACCTATGTTCACGCCAACCATAATGTCAGACTTTTTGGCCATTAAATTACGAACCAGATTATCGACACCTTTATTATTAAAACCCATGCGATTAATAATACCTTTGGCAGGTTTTAATCGGAATAAACGCGGTTGATCGTTACCGGCTTGTGGCCGTGGTGTTACTGTCCCGACTTCAACATGGCCAAAACCCATTGCATGAAAAGCATCAATTGACTCGCCGTCTTTATCTAATCCAGCAGCTAAGCCGACAGGATTTGGGAACGTCAGTCCCATACAGGTTACAGGAGCAGATTTAACCTGTTGACGATAGAAACAATTTAACAGATTGTTTCCGGTCATTTTCAAACTGCCAATCGCGATATTGTGGGCTAACTCAGGGTCCATCTGAAACATTACTTTTTGCGCGAGTTTGTAAAACATGTTTTCTCCTAGACCTAAAAAAAACCCCGGCAATCGCCAGGGCTTATTCACATTATAAAAACTACTTCTGACCTTCGCAATGCAAAATCAGCAAGTTCAGTTCTCTTAAGGCGACTGAGAACTTAGCAAATTCATGGGTTTGAGAAACCTTGAAGTCGGCTAGCATGTGATACCATCTTTCAAGCAATGGTTTGTTTAATGTAATCCATTGATTAATAACACTATCTGCATCACAAGTATCTGTACAAGTACGTAATACTGCAGAACTTAATGCTCGTTGTTGCCAATCAAGTTCTTCTCTGAATGCCGCACGAGCAAGTGCTTGCCAATGGTTTGCTACAGGTTGAGCATTGATTTGTTCTAAGAACCAATGTAATTCAACTTTTGCACCGAGTTTGAAGTAAGTTTCTGATACCAGATCAACTGACTTATTCTCGATTTGAGCAATTTGTGCAATGTCTAACGCAGAGAATAATGTACTCATTTTAGCGACAATTAGTGCAACTGCTTTAGGGACATTTTCTTTTACTAGAGTAGTAATTTCAGCAGAAATCACTTTAACTTCAGCTTCAATCATATACTGGTCAACGTTAGCTTTAAGCTGTTCAAATACAGGCTTAAAGAATGCCACTGTTTGATCAATATCATGAGCACGATTGCGATGACGAATAAACCAACGACATGCTCGACGCATATTACGACGTAACAGATGTAGCATTTCACCCTGCACATGTGCCGGAATAACACCATTTAACTCAGTAATAGAAGCGGTTAACTCATCAAGACCAAAGATCTCTCGGGCCATAGTATAACTAATAGCCGCTTCAGCAACTGTTGCACCGGTCTCATCTTGCATACGTTGTACAAAATTAAAGCCCATATCATTAACTAATTCATTAGCTAATGATGTAGCAATAATTTCACCACGTAGAGGATGTGCGGTCATTTTATCAGCGTATTTTGCTTGTAACTTTTTAGGGAAATAAGCCACTAATAACTTGCTTAAAAATGCATCTTCAGTGATTTCAGGTGTCACGAGCTGTTCTTTAAGTACCATTTTAGCGTAAGCAACTAATACCGATAACTCAGGACGAGTTAAAGCACGGCCATTGGCTAAACGTTCGGCAAGATCGTCATCAGTTGGTAAGAACTCAAGTGCGCGGTCAAGTTTACCGTCTTTTTCAAGATACTGAATAAAACGAATTTGCTCTTTAAGCTGTGACACACCATGTACTTGGGTAACCGAAATCGTACGGGTTTGATCTTTACAATCTTTAATCACAATTTCACTGACTTCGTCAGTCATGTCTTCAAGTAAACGGTTACGCTGTTTAACGGTTAACTCACCTTCTGCCACTAACGTGTTTAAGAAGATTTTGATGTTAACTTCGTTATCTGAACAATCTACACCGCCAACGTTATCGACGAAGTCGGTATTCATACGGCCGCCATTAGCGCAGTATTCAATACGGCCTAATTGAGTGCAACCTAAGTTACCGCCTTCACCGATGATTTTGGCACGTACTTCTTTACCATTAACACGTAAGGTGTCGTTGGCACGGTCGCCTACTTCAGCATGCGATTCTTTGCTCGACTTAACGTAGGTACCAATACCACCATTCCAAATCAAGTCTACTGGCATTTTCAGTAGTTCTTTCATCAGTTCAGTTGGGTTCATGGTGTCTTTGTCAGTGTCCAACATTTTCTTGATTTCTGGTGTCAATTTAATTGACTTAGCAGAGCGTAAGAATATCCCGCCGCCTTTAGAAATCAGTTTAGCGTTATAGTCTTCCCAGCTTGAGCGTGGCAGTACAAATAAACGCTGACGCTCAGCATAGCTTTCTGCAATTTTGGGCGTAGGGTCAATAAAGATGTGCATATGGTTAAATGCAGCGACCAATTGAGTTTGCTCAGATAACAGCATACCGTTACCAAATACGTCACCAGCCATGTCGCCAATCGCAACACAACTAAATGGAGTAGTTTGACAATCTACACCAATTTCACGGAAATGGCGTTTAACCGACTCCCATGCACCGCGTGCAGTAATACCCATTTTCTTGTGGTCATAACCGTTACTACCACCAGAAGCAAACGCATCGCCTAACCAGAAGTTATATTCAATCGCAATCGCATTAGCAATATCTGAGAATGTTGCCGTGCCTTTGTCAGCAGCAACAACCAAATATGGATCGTCTTCATCGTGACGTACAACATCTGCGGGTGGAACCACTTCACCATTAACAATGTTGTCTGAAATATCCAATAACGCACGGATAAAGATACGGTAACATTCTTGCCCTTCAGTGAATAATGCTTCGCGGCCACCTTCTGTCGGCAGTTGCTTACACACAAAACCACCTTTTGCGCCTACAGGCACAATCACGGTGTTTTTAACTTGTTGTGCTTTTACTAAACCGAGTACTTCGGTACGGAAGTCTTCACGACGATCAGACCAACGTAAACCACCACGGGCCACTTTACCACCGCGTAAATGCACACCTTCAACACGAGGCGAATACACGAAAATCTCAAACTTAGGCATCGGCTTAGGCATTTCTGGGATTAAGCTCGGTGCAAATTTAAACGAGATATAGTCTTTCGCTTTTCCGCCAATAGCAGTTTGATAGAAGTTAGTTCGTAATGTGGCGTTAATTAAATCTAAGTAACGACGAATAATACGGTCATCATCTAAGCTTGAAACGTCATCAAGTTGTATGTTCACCTGTTCAAGGAACTTACTTAAGGTGCGCGTTTTTAGTTTAGGGTTAAACTTACGGATGAACATTTTCACCAATAAGTCCGCTAATTTAGGATAACGGCTAAACGTTTCTTCGATGTACGACTGACTGAATGTTGCATCAATTTGACGCATATACTTAGCATAAGCACGCAAAATAGACACTTCACGACCACTGAGGCCTGTTGACAGTACCATGCGGTTAAAGCCGTCATCTTCTAACTTCTTCTGCCACACTTGCAATAAAGCCGTTTGGAAACGGTCTTGACTGTCGGCTAGATTCTCTGTGGCAGCGCCTTGCACTGTCATTAAGAAATCTAAAATCCAGAATGTCGCGCCATCATTGGTTTTCACTTCGTACGGACGTTCATTGATCACGCGTAAGCCAAAGTTTTCAAGCATTGGCAAAACATCAGACAAATGAATTGGCTCGTCTTTATGAAACAGTTTTAAGCGAACTTTATTGTCATTTAACGCCGACTCTTGTGGCTGATAGAACAACATGCCTAACTTGTGATCATCATCCAAAGCTTCTAAATGCTGCATATCAACCACAGCAGAACTTGGTAATACATCATCTTTATAGCTAGGTGGGAACGCATTTAAATAACGCTTTGTCAGTCCTGTTCCAGCTTGTTCACCAACGGCATTGTTTAATGCAGTGTGCAGTTTGTCATCCCACGAGCGAGCGGCTTCAATAAGATTTTTTTCAATGGCGGCCACATCAACATCCATATTGTTATTATCAACTTTGATAATATAGTGAGTGCGAGCCAGAGTAGACTCAGAAAAATACGTGGTGAACTCAACATCTTCATTACTTTGGAAATGTTGTGCCAAAATGCGTTGAGTGTCTTGGCGTAACTTAGTGTTGTAGCGGTCTTTAGACACATACACTAAACACGACAAGAAACGACCATAACCGTCTTTACGCACAAACAGCTTTAACTTATCGCGATCTTGCATTTCCAAAACACCATGAGCTATGTTTGATAGCTCAGGATCTTTAGCTTGAATTAGCTCATCACGAGGTAAGTTTTCAAGAATGTTCATCAACGCTTTATAATCATGCGAGCGCGGAGTTAGCCCTGAATTATCAAGAATGCGCTGAACCTTTTCGCCCAATAATGGAATTTCGCGTGGGCTACGGTTATAAAGATTTGAAGCATATAAACCAATGAAGCGATCTTCACCGATTACGTTGCCTTTTTTATCGAAACGTTTAACACCAATATAATCTACATAAGCCGGACGATGTACACGACTTTTAGCAGAGCTCTTGGTGAGAACAAGTAAGCTTTCATCTAATGCCTCTTTACGGGCTGAATCAGATAAACTTGAAAGTAATAAACCACGCTCACTGTGTGAGGTTTTTGAACGGTTCATTAGCCCTAAGCTAGATTCAATATTAGGAACAAGCTCAACATCACCTTCAACACGTTTTAAATCGTAATAACGATAGCCAAGCAAAGTGAAATGATGGTTGTTCAAGTAGTTTAAAAAATCAACTGACTCTTTCAATTCCGTTTTATCACCAGGGAATGGACGTGAAGGTAATTGCTTAATAGTCTCGGTTAATGTATCTGACATTAATTGCCAATCATTGACCGACGCTGAGACATCAGCAAGTACAGATTGAATTTCTTTTTCAATCGCTTTAATGTCAGCATCACTATTTTGTTTATCAATTTCGACCAAGAATACAGCAACATTATTGCTGTTATCAGTTGTGTCATTAACAAATGACACATCTGACACATTGTTGTTATTACCACGTACAACGGCTAATGGCGTATGTAACATCACATGGGCAGTGATGCCCATTCGATTTAACGCCATTGAGAGCGAGTCAACCAAGAAAGGCATATCAAGTTGGATAACCTCAATAATGCTGTGAGTTGACTGCCAGCCATGTTTTGCTTGGCTAGGATTAAATACACGGATGTGGGTTTGATCCTGGGCCGTTTTATTCAGCGCATTCCAAAGGCTCACTACAGCACCATATAAATCACTGTCATTACGAGCATTGAGATCGTCTTTTGACATATGGGCGTAGAGGCAATTGGCAAATTGCTCAACTTGTTTGGCTTGAGAATGAGGGATTTTTGTGTGAATTAAATTGACTACATTTTCCAGTAGTACTGAAGGCATTGCATCTTTCAAGGCCATGTTGCAGATTCCTTAAGCGTCTATGGCAGCGCTCTTATCATTATATGGATGCTTCGGCTTGTTGATTGTGTCGGTCCGAGTCATTTTGTGTGTAGCACGTAAATAACTGTTTTTCGTTTAACAAAAGAAACTCATATTTGAGATCTTGTGCAAAGTTTATTACTAAATTGCTGCTATATCGAGGAAAATTTTAGTGGTACATCCTCTATAAATCCAGTCGGCAGCATAGATTAGCGTTTAAAATGACATTTAAGTCGTTTGCATAGAGTAACTATGCAAAATAAAAAAGGGAGCTAAGCTCCCTTTTTTATTTAATCACATGTTTTAGTTACTTTTTTCGCCAAAACATCGCTGAAAGTGCGGGTAGAATAATAATTGCTCCCAACATATTCACTAAAAACATAAATGTCAGCAAAATTCCCATATCCATTTGGAATTTAAGGTCTGAGAAGAACCAAGTGCTCACTCCAATGGCTAACGTTAGGCCGGTAAAGATAACCGCACTACCACGTTCAACGAGAGCTTCGAAATACGCTTGTTGCACCGGCATGCCATTACTGAGTTTATTGGACATCGTCGACAAGATATAAATCCCGTAATCAACGCCGATACCCACACCTAATGCAATCACCGGTAACGTACTCACCGCTAAACCAATATCAAGCAAGGTCATTAATGCTTGCGCTAATGTTGATACCACATAAAGTGGAATAATTACCGCAATCGTCGCTTTGAGTGACTTAAAGCTAATTAAACACAGTACAAACACAGCGCCATATACATATAGCATCATTGGTAGCTGAGCTTCGCTCACGGCTTCATTTGTGGCGGCCATGACACCAACAGGACCTGATGCTAGCTTAAATTGCAAAGTGTCAGAGTTAAGTTGTGCGGCAACCGCTTTAACTTTGTCTACAACCACCTCGATGGTTTCAGCTTTGTGATCTTTTAAGAACAAGTACACAGGCATAACCGAGCAATTACTATTGAGCAAACCAGATGTTGTCGGTACTTGGCCAACGGCTTGGACTAAACTCGCGGTGGTACGCGGTAAAATCTCCCACTTAGGGTTACCTTCGTTAAATCCTGCATTCACTTTCTTAGCAATAGATGCCAGGCTTGCCGTTGACTCTACCCCAGGTGTATTTGCCATCATCCATTCGAACTGATCTATCTGAGATAACAATGAATGATAAGTACAGGCTTCTGGTGTAGCTTCTACAATCACTGACATTACATCAGTTGTAATTGAAAAATGTTTAGTGATAAAGAAAGTGTCTTGGTTATAACGAGAGTCTTGATGCAGTGCAGGCGCCCCGCCCTGTAAATCACCAATTTGCATTTTGGACGCTTGTTGAAAACCAACCGCGTAAAGTATCGCAGTCGAAATCAATACGACAATGGCATATTTAGGGGTCGCAAATTTAGACAAACCACGCCAAATATTTTCAATTTTTTGACGTTTTTCAGGACTGTCTTGCTTACTCGGTAATTCAAAATATGAAATCACCAATGGTAGTAAAATCAGATTGGTTAAAATAATAACCGCGACACCTAACGATGCAGAAATAGCCAACTCACGAATAATACCAATATCAATTGACAGTAAGGTTAAAAAACCAACCGTATCAGATAATAATGCAACACCACCGGGCACTAATAAGCTACGAAATGCGGACGCTGCAGCGGCTTTAGTTGTTTGGCCATCAAGCACACGACGACGTACAGCATTGATCATCTGTACCCCGTGACTCACACCAATAGCAAACACCAAAAATGGCACTAAAATCGACATTGGGTCCAAACCAAAGCCAACCACGGTTAATAATCCTAATTGCCAAAATACTGCAACCAAACTACACACTAGTGGCAAGACGGTTAGCACTATCGATTTTGAAAATAGGTATACCATTACAGCAGTAATCGCAATGGCGATTAAAAAGAACAGCAGTACGCCTTTAGCGCCCTCAGCAACATCCCCAGCCATTTTTGCAAAACCGATAATATGAATTTTGATCTTATCGTTTTCAAACTTGCCACGAAGCTCTTGCTCTAATTGATTTGCAAACGCAATAGTATCAATAGCCTCACCCGTTTGAGGGTCAAACTCCATTAACTGCGCAGACACCATGGCAGAGGTGTAATCATTACCGATAAGTCGGCCTACAATGCCAGCTTTTTCAATGTTATCACGAACGATTTTAAGACCGTAATCATCATTACTAAAATCAGCAGGGATCACCGGACCACCGGCAAAGCCGTCTTCTACGACTTCGGTAAAACGAGTTGAAGGTGAGAATAACGACTTAACCTGAGAACGTTCTACACCCGGAATAAAAAATAATTGATCGTGCACATTTTTGAGCGCATCAAAAAATACCGGGTTAAATATATTGCCACTGGTATCTTCTACCGCCACCATAATACTGTTAGCACCACCAAAATCTTTTTGATGTTTGGTATACGTTTGCATGTACGAATGATTGAGTGGGATATTTTTACTAAAAGCAGCATCCATTTTTAATTGGCTGGCTTGATACCCTAAGAAAAAAGTAATAAAAATAAACGAAATGATGACCCATTTTCGATTGCGGAATAAATGAGATTCAAATCCATTGACCAGTTTTTCTAACATCTTTTCGGCCCTATTATTGTTGTTTTAATTGTCCAGTTTAACCAAAAGGTTAATCAAGCTGGAACAGTCCCTTAGAACCGGCAAACCATAACTGGCCTTTACTGTCTTTAGCAATTGCCACTATATTTTCACCTTGGCGTCTGGCAACAATTGTTGCTTTATCATCATCTACTGACAACACAATCCCAGCATTTCCCACCAGGTATAGGTCATTACTAGCGGTAATAAGTGCGCTATTAATTGATGATTGGACAGGTAAATTAACTTCTTGCCATGCGGATAGCGTTAAGTCTGACTTAAACACATGACCACGTAAGCCCATGACATAAACATCTTCGCCAACTTCAATGGCATTAAACATTGAACCATCATAATCAAAGTTAGTTTTCGAAAATGTTTGGCCGTTATCACTCGATACCGCGACCAAGCCAAGCTCACCCACAAGCAACAATCGTTTATCTTTCAGGCGAATTAAACGGTTGAAATGGGGTAATAATGAAGCTCGCTCAGATAAATACAATGCTTCATCTTCTGCTTTAAGTTCATTTAAATAGGCAATATCTTCTTCAAATAATAATTCTTGATGAAATTCTTGTTGCCATGTTTTACCGCCATCAGCGGTGCGATAAAATAATCCATAAGCGCCCACCGCAATACCATCAACGGGACTATAAAAACGAATATCTAGAAAAGGTTTCTCTATTTCAGCAGATTGCATCTGCACCGACCACGTTAATCCACCATCTTGAGTGTGGATGATGGTGGCATCATGGCCGACAGCCCAACCTTGTTTGTCGTCGAAAAAAAACACTTTGGTTAATTGAGACAATACAGGGGTCGCGACTTGGTGCCATTGATTATTGTCCAAAAGCAACACATTACCGCGTTGGCCTACCGCGACAAGTTTGTCACCAGCATTAGCAATATCAAGCAATAAAGAGGATTGAGCTAGGGGTTGAATCTGAACAGAGAGTGGATCGAGTTGAGCATCTACTGAAGTAGTATATAAACATGCACTAATCCCAATCGCCACTGCACTGCGAAGCATGCTAAACGTCATACAAACTTCCTTTACAATTTATAGGGGCGCAACCGCGCCCCATTTTATTTATGGCTTGTTAACGAATACCGGCACGTCTTAGGGCGTCTGGGGTAAAGTTAGCTTCAGAAAGCGATGCATCAAAATTATACATGCGACCTTCGTTGTCTAGACCCATTGCTAAATAACGGCGAGATTGAAGATCGTGGAACACTTCTAAGGTACTCCAAAGCGCAGGCACTTCATAATAGTTGATAAGATGAGCGACACCAACACGATAAAGCTCATCGCGATTATCATATATATCAGTTACTGCAACTTGCCATGAATCTTCATCAATATAAAACACACGAGTTTTATATGTATGACGCATGCCTTCTTTTAACGTCGCTTTGACTTCCCATACGCGATGTTTTTCATAACGTGGATATTCAGGGTTAATATGGCCAGGTTTTAAAATTTGGTCATATTTCAACGCATCTGAATGTAAACGATAATCATTGTATGGAATGTAAATCTCTTTCTTACCGACTAATTCCCAGTTATAACGCATTGGAGAGCCGTTAAACATATCGAAATCATCTGTTGTTCTTAACCCATCAGACACAGTACCAGGTGTATCAAAAGCTACGTTAGGCGCTTTACGAACTCGGCGTTGTCCAGTGTTATAAGTCCAAGCTTGGCGTGGAAGAGCCTCTTGATCCATGGTTTCTTTTACAAGTAATGCTGTACCAGCAAGTCGTGCTGGTTGAGTCACAACTTGTTTAAAGTAAAACAATGTATTTGTTTCTTTAAGTTTCTCTAATGTCACCTCTGGACGAGAATATTCAAAACGAATTTCCTCAGCGTTTTCAACCAAAGTGTAAGAACCATTAGACATCGGCGCAGCTTGGCTACGATAGGTTTCTACATCAACACCACGATAACGTAAAATATGATTCCAAATCACTTCTAAACCGTTAGCAGGGATTGGAAATGGCACACCAATGGTCGCCCCAGTAATACCGTTACCTTGTGAAACTAACTCAGCTCTAACGGCATTGGCTTTAGTCGCATCATAAACATATTGAGGTACGGCTGCAGTACGGCGACTTTCATAGACATTCATTTTGTAAGTATCTGGATATACTTCAAATAATTGTTTCTGACCCGGGGTTAAAAACTCAGCATACTGGGCTTTATTTTCATTAGTGATCGTAAATAGCACTTTGTCAGTTGGGAAAGGATCTGGATGATGCATACCCTTAGTGTAACCCGCTATAGGTTTGCTAATACCACCACTCCAAACAGGAATTGAACCATCGGCATTAGCCGCTTTTTCTGCACCCATAGGGGTTAATGTTGTACCCAATTTGTCTGCATCAGCTTGTGATACTTTCGCCAGCGCAGCAGGTGCACTTAGTGCTAGCATCACTGCTGCCGATAATATCGTCAGTTTCTTCATTATAATTATCCTTCTAAATCGAATACTTGACGTTGAAAGAGATGTAATCTCTGTCTGTCATCGCATTTGTTGTTCCTACGCCACCAAAGAAGCTGTTGTAAGAAATATCTGCGCCCCAACGACTTTGATAATCAAAGTTCACACCCAAAGCGACAGATTTTCTGCCTTCGGTGAATAAGAACATTGGATCCGGTGTAATGCCATCAACGTCATGAGAGAAAATCACTCTTGGGTACATGTTCACACCAGCAAACACATTGTTAAAGTCAGCTTTCGCCACTAAACGATAACCCCACGCAAAATCTGTTGGGAATGGATTGGTTTCAGGACCATTATGTAATGCGGCAATAATACCAGTCATTTCTGGGTTACCACCAGAACGAGCTGTTCCTGGACCGTTTAGACGTAATTCGTCAAAACCAGGCATATCATGGATCCACACACCACCGACTTCAGCAAGCATGGTTAGATTATCTAAACCTAATGTCGGGCCGAATAAGTGGGTAAAGGTTACCTGTGCTTGGGTCGTATCGGTAAGTATATACCCCTCAGCGTTTGAGCCAGGCTCCACATTATCCATTTGTGAAATACCATCTAAATCAGGACGAAGACCCGCATTAGCGAGCTGCTGAGGCATCGCTAAGAAAAGTAATTCAACGTCGTCAATTTGCAATGGCTCATCAACACGATGAGAAATTTCACCAGCAACAGAAGTATCGCCTACCAAAGTGTTAAAACTAAAACCATACAACTGGATATCTTCAGGATATACAATTTGCGATTTGGTAAAGGTTTCCATACTTAACAAAAGTTCGCGGTCAATGTTCCCACCACTTTGTGCTAAACGGCCATAATCACGACCAATAGCTTCTGCAGTAAAGTTAGAGGCAGTACCACTAATAATTGGACGACGACTGTGGTAATTCATGTAATAAAAACCAAACTCAGTTTCGCCCAGTTCTGGAGAGTAATAGCCTAATTTAACCCCAAATTGACCATCATCACTAGGATCTGCAGCATCTTGAACCAAAGCAACCTTAGTTGAATAAGCAGTCATGTAAGCGGCATATGCTGAGTTAAACCCAGTAGCGGCTGCAGCTTCATATAAACGTGAATATTCTGAAATAAGGAAATCTTGGTTGATATCTGGATTGGAGTTGAAACCCAATTGCGCATTTTGGTTGTAGCCACCATATCCAGCAAAATCATTGGTTGCAAAGTTAGAACCCGGTGTAGGGATCCAAATCGGTTGCCAATCATATTGATAAAATGCTTCAAGGTTTAAGTTTTCAGATAAACCTAACGATGCCCAAACCATGCCTTGTGGACGGAATGCTTCTTTGAGCTCCGCACCGGGTGCATTAAGAATATTTAAGTCTACAGCATTGATTTCAGCAATACCGTGAGAAATCAAGGTGCTTTCGCCCCATGAAACGACTTGGTTACCGACACGAACACTTAATGGGTTAGCGCCGTCATTTAAATCCCAGTTACCGTAAACAAATGCATCTAGTAAGCGAATATCTTTACATTGCACTTCTGACGCTTTGCTATCTTCACAAGGATCAAATTCTTTTCCGGTTAATGGATCGTTAAAGCCATAATCACCATCATTTAATTTGCGATCGTAAAAATACATACCACGTAAAAAGATACCGTAGTTTTCATACTTTAATGATAATTCGTGGAGACCTTTAACAATCTCAGACGTGGTATCACCTTGTGCATACAACAAATTACTTAAGTCATTGTTGCTTGAATAAGAACCAGGCTGAGTCCAAATTTCTGTTGAGGTATATTTGGTTGATCCAAACGCACCACCAAATGCCGAATAACCAGACCAATCGAATTGTGGTTGGTTTACCTTTCCGATTTGATTATTCCAATCGCGGTCTGACACACGCCAACTCGCACCTGCAGTCCAAGTTGAGTCAAATGTACCTCGTACATCACCCCAATCAAAAGAAACGGCTGAGGCTGAAGTGCTCATCCCCAAACATAATGCCGACACCACCCCCAAAGCGAGAGCCGACTTGTTAAATCTTTTTTTAACAATATTCATTTTAGTTCATCTCCGTAACCTGTTGGATTAGTTGTTATAGGAATTTAACCAACATCTTGTTAGCCCACAGGCAACACCATTGTTACAGCATTTAACTATATTGAGCAAGGTCAAAAAAAAGAAAATGTTTAAGAAAATTAACGATGTCGGGGTAAAAACGACAAAATAAAACCAGCCTATATTTGAATTAACACAGACGATATAATTACAGTCATTTAACCATTAACGAAAAAAGTTTATTTTCATAGACTTATATATATTAACGGGGTGCTACTTCACACACCACTAATCAATCAAACGTTTGAAGTAAATACTCTATAATTTATTAAGTGATTTGAAATTCCCATCTTGGTTAAGGACTAATTTGAACTGTCCTTGAATACCTTGAGGGGTTAAATAAGGTCTAAAATACTTACCATTGATATGCAACACACGACCGTGGTGATCTCTTACTTGCACTTTCTCTGCAAGTCCTTGGTAATATGGTAGAAATGCTTCATAACTTACGTTAAGAGAAAATAATAACTCCATAATTTACTCCATAAAAAGGAGAGCAAGCTCTCCTTTTTAACATACTAAACAGTCTAACTATTCATACTAGATGAATAGTCGTTGACGCTATTATTCGGCCAATGATTTAGTGACTTTTTCATATAAATCTTTCGATAAATCCGGTAAAGCTTTTAACTCTGCTAAATACTGTTTCATTAATTGCTGACGATGTTGATCGAATTTGGCAAACTGAATTAATGGTGTGATCATTCGCGATGCGACTTGTGGATTCGACTTATTCAATTTGACTAAAATTTTAGTCAAATAACGGTAGCCTTCGCCATCAGCACGATGAAATTGATAAGTGTTTGCGGCGGCAAAAGCCCCAATCAATGAACGTACTCGGTTCGGGTTAGAAAAACTAAAACTGCTGTGTTTTGTCAGCGTTTTAATTTGATCTATCACTTCATCGCTATTCACTAACGCTTGTAATGTCAGCCATTTATCCATCACTAATGGCGTTGATTCCCACGTAGACTCAAAGTCACTTAATAACATAGGTAAACAGGCTAGTTTGGCTGTAGCTGCCGCTTTCAAAGCCCCTAAGCTATCAGTCATATTTTTAGCTGAATAATATTGCTTTTCAACTAACGATTCATGAGTATCGGTCACTTGACATAACAATGACAAGGCAATGTTTTTAAATGCACGAGCACCAGCGTTATCTAAAAGTATCAGCTCTCGATAACGTACCAATAATTCATCTTCACAAGCTGATGCAAGTTCTTCAACAACAAACTCTCTGGCTTTGGCCAAAGCATCTAAATCAACACTATCTACCTGCTCAATTAATGCAGAAGCAGTAGGAATAGACAAAATTTCAGCCACTAAAGCTTGGTCTATATTCGCATCTAAAATGACGCCTCTAAATGCTTCAACAACACGAGTATCAACCATCATGACTTGCTGCTTTTGCAACTGAGCAACGTTATTCCAAATGGCTTGGCTCACTAACTGCACAGATGCTTCCCAACGCGCCACTTCGCTAGAAGCATGGCGCATAAGATGCACAAGTTGATCAATGCTAAAATCGTAAACCAATTTAACAGGTGCTGAAAAATCTTGTAGTAAAGATGCTATAGGTGCGCTTTCTAGTCCATCAAACACAAAGGTTTGGTTGGCCTTAGTCACATCTAGCACTTTATTGACTATTGATTGCCCTACACTATCCAACAGCTCAACACTGAACGGAATATGCAAGGTTTGGCCCTTCACACCTTGCGACATCACTTGTTGAGTAACGGTTAAATGGTACTCACCTTTATCCGCATCAAAACGGTCTTTTACCGTCACAACGGGTGTACCAGCTTGGCTATACCAACGACGGAATAAGGTTAAATCTTTACCGCTAGCATCTTGCATAGCATTAACAAAGTCATCGCAGGTTACCGCTTGGCCATCATGACGCTCAAAATAGCACTTCATTCCAGCTTGAAAGCCTTCTTCGCCTAGAATGGTGTGCATCATGCGGATAACTTCAGCGCCTTTATTATATACCGTCACAGTGTAGAAATTATTCATTTCAATTACACTTTCAGGCCGAATAGGATGTGACATTGGACCGGTATCTTCAGCAAACTGTTGATTTTTCATCACTCGAATAGCATGAATTCGGTTAACTGCGCGCGACCCAACATCGGAACTAAATTCTTGATCACGAAATACCGTTAAGCCTTCTTTTAAACTTAACTGAAACCAATCACGACACGTGACTCGGTTACCTGTCCAGTTATGGAAGTACTCATGGCCTACAACCGACTCAATACCATGATAATCTTCATCTGTTGCACTGGCTTTATCAGCGAGCACGTATTTGGTATTAAAGACATTCAAGCCTTTATTTTCCATCGCACCCATATTGAAAAAATCAACTGCAACAATCATATAAATATCAAGATCATATTCAAGACCGAAACGAGTTTCATCCCATTTCATTGATTTCTTCAATGATGCCATAGCGTGATCAGCTTTATGTAAGTTGCCTTTATCAACAAAAACTTGCAGTTTGACTTCACGACCAGTTTGAGTCGTAAAACTGTCATTAAGTAAATCAAAGTCTCCAGCGACCAAGGCAAATAAGTAACTTGGTTTAGGGAATGGATCATGCCATTTGACAAAATGACGACCAGAACGAGGCATCTCCCCTTTATCAATTAAATTGCCGTTACTTAACAAAAATGGAAATGCCTGTTTATCGGCTTCAACGCGCACGGTATAAATAGCCAGAACATCGGGTCTATCTAAGAAATAGGTGATCCGGCGAAATCCTTCTGCTTCACATTGGGTACAATAAGCACCGTCTGACATGTAAAGCCCTTCAAGACTCGAATTTGCCTCAGGGTCAAGCAAAGTGACCACTTCTAATTCAAACTCATTTTGGTCCGTACTAATTATTAATTGGTTGTCGTGTTGACGATAGTTAGCTGCTACACCATTAAGTTTCACTGTACTTAGCGAAAGTTGTTCGCCATCAAGCACTAAATCATGCTGATGCTCACCATTACGGATCACCTTACTGATGGCTGTCACTTTAGTGTTTTTGCCATCCAGAATAACGTTCAAATCAACATGGGTAATGGTGAATGAAGGCTTGGTATAATCTTTTAGGTGTTTTTCTTGCGCTTGGTTCATACATGTTCCTCTTGAACGGTACTAATGCCAATATGATCAAATGGGCGTGGTCTTTATCGAATTGGTACTGTTTTTAGTGATTGTGATTAAGAAAAAACGCGCCTAAGCGCGTTTTTTAACAGTAATAAAAAATTACTTTGAGTTAGTTTTAGCTATTTTTTCTACGTCAGCCATATCGAGGGTGATATAAGCCGTTTCATCTAAAAAGGGATCAGGTAACTTGCTATCATCTGTTTTTTCAATATCGTCTAAAGACTTCACGGCAGCCAAACCTTGATGGATTCGACGTGCGTTTGCTCGGTCTAAAGCACGCTTATCATCGTCTTCACGAGAAGCAATTCGTTCACTCTCAACAAGTGATATTGTTTTGTCTTTATGATGTTTTTTAAACTCAGTAATGTCTTGGTATATATAACTGAACTCTACATCTTTGCTGATACGCTCTTTATGTTTAACATCAAGATTGTTGATCAGCATAGGGTTGATATTCCCTAAAGTAGAGTACTGAGCAACGGGAACCTTATCCCATGGCAGAGCATTCTCTTCCTCTGACTCGCCGTATTCGCCAGCCTCTAAAGCACTTGGAAAACGGACATCAGGCGTAACGCCTTTTAATTGAGTGCTGCCACCATTAATACGGTAAAATTTAGCGATAGTATATTGTACGTGACCAATTGGCTTTTCATACATGTCATAAATACGACCCAAGCTTTTATGTTGCTGAACAGTCCCTTTACCAAAGGTAGACTCACCGACGATAAGTGCACGGTCATAATCTTGTAAAGCCGCAGCAAAAATCTCTGAAGCCGATGCACTATAACGATCAACCATCACCGCCAATGGGCCATTATATGCACTGGCGCCATCATTATCACGATTTTGATTAATGCCACCATTAGCATCACGGATTTGAACAACTGGGCCCATGTCAATAAACAGGCCTGTGAGTAATGTCGCTTCGGTTAATGCTCCACCGCCATTACCACGGAGGTCAATAATAATCCCTTCAACATTGTCTTTTTCAAGTTTAGTGATTTCTTTAGCCACATCTTGTGACAAATTCATATAAAATCCAGGGATTTGAATCACCCCGACTTTACGATTGGCATACTGGCCTTCTTTAGGCTCAACCACTTTTGAGGTCGCGGCACGGTCTTCTAAACGAATTTTATCTCGGGTAATGACCACTTCAAAAGGTTTAGCATTAGCCCCGCCTTTATTCGGTAAAATCTGTAATACGACTTCACTTCCTTTTGGCCCTTTGATCAAATCAACAACATCATCTAAACGCCAACCTATGACATCAACAATGTCACCGGTTTTTTGACCAACACCAACAATTTTATCTTCTGGTGATAATTTCTCGCTATTGGCAGCAGGCCCTCCGGCCACTAAACTTTTGATGACGGTGTAGTCATCATCCATTTGCAACACGGCCCCAATACCCTCAAGACTTAAATTCATTTCCATTTGGAAACGTTCTGCATTACGAGGTGATAAATAACTTGTATGAGGTTCAACACTACGAGCAAACGCATTCATGACTGTTTGAAACACGTCTTCGCTTTGTGTTTGGCTTAAACGCTTAATGGCATTGTTGTAACGCTTCTCGAGCACTTCAACAATTTCAGGCCACTTTTTACCGGTTAATTTAAGATTTAACGCGTCATATTTAACGCGCTGACGCCAAAGTTCATTCACTTCGGCTTCATCTTTTGGCCATTGCGCATCTTTGCGATCAAATTCATACGCATCGCCAGCTTGAGTAAAATCGAACTCTTTATCAAGCAAAGACAACGCATAAGCAAAACGCTCATAACGACGTTTCTGTACTAGGTCGTACATGGTAAATGCAGGGCTAATATCGCCTGATTCAACCATGTTATCAAACTGGTTTTGATATTGACTAAAGCTCGCAATGTCTGCCGCAGTCAGCACATTACGACGATAATCAAGTTGCTCAAGAAAACGGGTATATATTTGCTCAGAGAATGCATCGTCAAGTACAAAACGATGATAATGCGAGCGAGTAAACAAAGTTGTTACTCGCTTGCTAGCCACTTTATGTTGTGGCTCTTGTGCTAGTTTAGGTAACTCGCTGATTTGAATCGTTGGTGAAATTGCCCATGCCGAAAAGCCGACAAATAAACTGGCAATTGACGCGGCCAAGGTAAGTTTTCGCATCAACAAGTACTCCTTAAATTTCTATAATAGTATGTGCTCAGCACGTACTTTGATGGATAAGCCAGAATCTAATTGAACAAGCACATCCTCTTTATTAATATCAGTCACAACACCAGGAACAGGTGTGGCACCTAATTTAACATTAACGCGTTGTTTTTGTTTTAAATCTTCTAGCTTAGCCGGCACAAGTTTAATCACTGGAGCCGCTACCGGTGCAGGACGTTCCTTTTTAACGGCAGGAGCACGTTTAGGTGCCACTTTCTTTGCCGGCTTTTTAGGCGCTAACGCTTGACGTTTTGCTTTGGCTTTATCTTGGCTTTCTTTAAGCGTCAAAATAGCATGGTCAATGTGCTCTTGTTCTAATTCAGCACATTCATTACCGTCAAGATCTATACGTTTAGCACCTGCTTTAACGCCTTTCAAATAGCGCCAGCTGCTTGTGTAACGACGAAGCGCTACACGTAATTGTGTTTTACTGACTTTAGAATCATCAGCTAACCGTTCAGCCAAATCTTGAAACAAACCAATTTTTAATGGCTTCGTTTCACCTTCTGCAATAAAGCATAAAGGAAAGGTTTCATATAAATACGCTAAAATTGCGTTGGTGTCGGTCAACTTGTCTGTTGATTCCATTTTTACTTCCACGTTAATAAAGGGACTGATTATGCGGCATACAATTTGCCTTGCAGTCGTTCATCTTTCGTTAAACCTTACTGTTAAGGCTTAACGTACAAAATATCACTATCCGCCAGTTTGCTAAAGTCATTGAAACAAACCTTAACAATTTAACCAAACTTACTCTCAGCTTAATCATCGCTCATCAGTAAATCCAGCACAAATGCGTATAGCGGCATATTATAAAGCCCGCGACAGCGAATGCGACCATGATTTAATCTAATTTGTTCGCTATTTAACCAAATAGGCAAGTTTCGAAACTTTTTACCATGTTTTCTAAACCAATTTGATCATCTTGATCGAATCGATTCAGTAATGGGCTGTCAATATCTAACACTGCCACAACCTCATTTCCCTGCCTAACAGGGATCACGATTTCTGAATTACTGGCAGAATCGCATGCAATGTGGCCATCAAATTGATGAACGTCGGCAACTCGTTGGGTTTTATTTTCTGCTGCGGCAGTGCCACAAACACCTTTGCCGATATTGATACGGGTACAAGCCACTTTACCTTGGAATGGTCCAAGGACTAATTGTTCACCACGCTTAATATAAAAACCTGCCCAGTTTAGGTCTTCTAGGTTGTCATTTAGCAACGCTGAAAAATTTGCCATAGCAGCAATCAAATCATCTTCGCCTTCAAGTAAAGCTTGTGCTTGACGATTTAATGTTTGGTAAAATTCGGTTTTCATGTCCATTCCTTAAGCTGACACTCAATCGAAGAATGAGTGATGAATACGACTATTCTGCAGATGTAGTTTTAGCCGTAGTCTTTTTAGTTTTCGCTGTAGGAGCGTTTTTAACCTGTACGATGCCTTTTAGCAAGTTAGAAAGCTCATCTTTATTGTTTGCTAGATAAAATGCCAGCTGTTCGCATTTATTTTCATCAAGTCCGAGGTCTGCCTTAATAAGAAATGGCACTAGGTTATCGGAAATATCAAGCATCTTATCGTAGGCATCAGCCTCTTTCTTCGATATAAATGTCATCTTTTCCACCCCTTCTCTGACCACGACAAATTGGGTTATCACTGCCATGATGTAATCCTCACTGTTTTTATATACAGTGCATAGAATCTCACATAGTTAACTTATGATGCAAGTGTTCTGATTATTCTGATATTATCAAGCACAAGAAAATCGAGATTATTTAACAATTAACTCATTTTTCTGCCAATATAAGGCCAAGCAGAGAGGTTTGACTCTTCGCTACCCAATAATGTGTTTTACTATGGATTAGATTAATTCTTCATGCATGAATTTGATGATCATGATTCTATAATTCTATGCCAATCATGTGATTTGGCAGTGAGAAAACGAGCTTTGCCTTCAAGTGCCCGTGCGCTTTGTCCGCGTTGCCACACGGCGCTCTATGATTCACCTTATTGCTCCATTAATGGCATGCTAGCGTTATGCGTTGCGGCGTTAATTATTTTTATTCCTGCTAATTTATTGCCAGTACTCGAAATCCACTTCCTTGGCAGTGTACGAACCACTACGGTGCTGCAAGCTGCTGTGACGGTTTGGGCCGAAGGATATTGGGTTGTAGGCCTAGCGGTAATGGTTGCGGCAGTTATCGCGCCTGGGTTATTGATTTTGTCAATTATGGCTCAAGTTGTAATTGTAAAATTAAAACTGCACAACTCATTTTGGCAAAGAACCTACACTACATTGTTAAAAAATCATGGTTTGATATCACAAATGACCATGTTAGAAATTTATGTCATCAGTTTTCTCGTGTCGGCCTTTCAGTTATCAGACTTTTCCGATGTGTATTTTGGTATGGGAACATTCAGTTTTACAATGTTGTTTATCATCATCTTATTTTTACAACGTGAATATAATCTAGAACACATGTGGAGTTATGTAGATGCCTAGTACTCCAATTACACCATCCAATGAACATATAGTGGACAGCCCTAAGCAAACTGCGAATACCGATAACGAGCCGAAAACTGAGGTTTTACCTCATATTCAGGGCAAGAAAATGGGCTTATGTTTATGCCCTGTTTGTCGCAAACTTAACGTCACAAGTAACAGTCATTGTCGACGTTGTTTTAGTCAATTAAGTAGCCGTAGTTATGCCAGCATCCAACAAAGTTGGGCTTTATTAGTTACCGCGACAATTTTACTTGTTGTCGCCAATATTTACCCTATTACCTTGTTAACTAATCGCGGAGTGGTCACCAATGACACCATTTTTAGTGGCATTAGTCATTTAGTCAAAACCGGTATGTTTCCGATTGCTATCATTGTTTTCACTGCCAGTATTTTAGTACCTTGGCTTAAAATTATTGGCTTAGCGACTTACTTGACGGCTATTAGTTTTAACTTACCAATATCAAAAAGAAAATTAATGGTTGGGTTTCACATTATTGAATGGATCGGCCGCTGGTCAATGCTCGATTTATTCGTTATTTCATTAACAGTTGCCTTAGTTAATATGGGGCAATTATTAGACGCAAAACCTGCACCTGCCGCGACAGCATTTGCGTTAGTTATCTTACTAACGCAAGTCGCAGCAAAAGTGTTAGATACTCGATTACTTTGGGACCGCTTGGAAAACACTGATGACACAAATTGAATCGCCTAAAATTGTGAAGAAAAAGTTATTTTCGCCAATATGGTTATTACCGGTTGTTGCTTTGATATTAGGTGCCTGGTTAGGGGTCAAAAGCATTAAAGAATCCGGCATTGAAATATTAATACATTTCCCTAGTGCTACGGGTATTGATATCGGCAAAACGTTGGTCAAATACCAAGGGCTGACTGTTGGTAAAGTCACTGACATTGGTATTGACGATGATCTAAAAGGGGTAAACGTTAAAGTTATTATGGATTACCGTGCCGACCCTTTCCTCAATAAAAATACCCTTTTTTGGTTAGTAAAACCTAAAGCAAGTATTACCGGAGTTGAAGGGCTCGATACGTTATTTTCTGGTAATTATATTGCCCTTCAACCTGGTGATGGTCGCTCTGCTACCGTATTTGAAGCACAACGTGAAGCGCCTGCAATACTCCCCGGCAGTGAAGGACTGATGATCGAACTAAAATCCCCTAAACTGGGTTCGATTGATGTTGGCTCGCCTGTATTTTACCGTCAAGCACCTGTCGGAAGCATTGTCAGTTATCGCCTCGACGGAAATAAACAAATAATTATCAGCGCATTTGTTCAAGAACAATATGCCCATTTAGTCAATAAAGACTCCCATTTTTGGAATGTATCGGGCTTGAAAATCGATGCATCTTTAGCAGGGATAAAAGTCAGCACTGAAAGTATCGCGTCTATTTTGGCCGGCGGCATCAGCTTTGATACCGGGAGCTACACTGAAAAAGCCCAAAATGGTGATATTTACAACCTTTATGAAGATGAGCTCACCGCAATTGGAGGCGTTCAGTTTAGTTTAACCGCATCTAGCAGTGAAGATGTTAATGAGGGCACTGCCATCACCTACCGCGGCATTGTTATCGGTGAGATAGAAAAAGTCACCTTAACTGATGCTGGGGTGCAGTTTATCGCTCGAGTAGAGCATCATTACAAAGCATTAATTACCAGTGATAGCCAATTTTGGATAAGTGGGGCTGAGTTATCATTAAAAGGTGTCAAAAACGTCAGTAGACTGGTTACTGGCAGTGTTATTAATGTCTTACCAGGCACTCAAATAACCGAAGAGGCGATGCAATTTGAAT
Organism: Shewanella sp. ALD9; assembly: GCF_002836315.1. Classification (NCBI taxonomy): domain Bacteria; kingdom Pseudomonadati; phylum Pseudomonadota; class Gammaproteobacteria; order Alteromonadales; family Shewanellaceae; genus Shewanella; species Shewanella sp. ALD9. Next base: position 912,878 of record NZ_PJCD01000003.1, on the reverse strand, counting down.
TGGCATCACATGCTCCCGATTTGCTCAGTCAAGACAAACTTAAATTTACGGTAGTTGCCACGACTCACACAGGTGTCAGTAATGGCGCGCAAGTGCGATATAAACAATTGCCTATTGGGCAGATAACCAGTATTGGTTTAAGTAAAGACTTTTCAACTGTTGAATATAACATTGAAATTCAACCAGAGTTTAAGAGTTTGCTGACTAAGGGAAGCTTCTTTGTTCCTGAAAGTGCCATAGCCATTAATGCTTCACTAGAGGGCGTTAATGTTAAAACTCGCGACCTCACTACGATGTTGGAAGGCGCTATTAGCTTAATTCCGGGTAACAGCGAAATGCTGCTTTCGGCTAATAGTACTTTAACACTGCACGAATCAATTGAATCGGCCCAAACGCTTTACGCTCAACAACAGCTGACACCCTTTACTTTAACTAGTATTGATGGTGCCGACTTAGCTGAAGGCTCGCCAATTTATTACAAAAAAATGCAAATAGGCTCAGTGAATAAAGTCAATTGGTTAGCTAAAACGGATAAATTTAATATCGATATCAATATCGACAATAAATTTGTTCCGTTAATTAAGCCGACTACGGTTTTTTGGCGTAATGACGCTGTAGCCATCAATGCCAGTTTAGCCGGTGTCGATATCAATGTTGCTCCATTAAAAGGTGCAATAAATGGCAGTATTACCCTTGGACATATAGACGACAGAGTTGATACTGAAAGTAATCAACCTAATCTACGATTATATGATAACAAGTCACTCGCACTCATGCAGGCTAAAGTCATCAACCTCACTCTGCCTGTGAGTACTAAAGTGTCAGAAAAAGCCGCTATTCGCTATCAAGGGCATAAAATTGGTGAAGTGTCACAGGTTAAACTAAATCAAGATTTAAACACTCAGAATGCACAAGCTTATATTTATGGCCATTACGTAAACCATTTTAGTGCCAGTGACACTGAATTTTTTATCGTCGATGCACAAATTTCTTTAGCGGGTATTAATGCCCCAGAAACACTGTTAACGGGTCCTTATATTGGTGTTATCCCAGGTAACAGCACAGAAATTATTGATAATTTTGTTGCCCAACCTCACTCGAGCTTTGAGGCTACCGTACCTAAAGATGCATTAGCATTCCAATTAGTTGACGATCAACTAGGTTCTATTAAGGTCGGTACACCGCTATTTTTCCGCGGAATTAAAGTCGGACAAATTGATGGATACAGGTTGGATGACTCAGGAATTGAAATTACGTTGTTTGCCCATGTAAATGCTGAATATAGTCACTTAATCAACCAGACTAGCCAGTTTTGGGATGCCTCTGGTATTAAATTAGACGTCGGTTTATTTTCGGGTGCACAGTTAGAAACAGGCTCATTAGAAACGATACTCGCCGGTGGTATAGCATTTGCGACCCAAGATACAACATCAGACAGTAACAGTATCAATGCAACCGAACGTTTCCCATTGCATGAGAATATGCAAGATGAATGGGCACAATGGCGACCTACACAAACTAAGTAACCTCAGCTAGAGATAATACAATTAGTACAAAAACAAAGGCCGATATATTTATCGGCCTTTTTATTTATATTATTAATTTCGATAATTGATGTTTAACCATAAAACCAATAACACACACCGATGGCGGCACTAATACCTGCAAAATCTGCTGCTAAACCACACCCTAGTGCATGACGACCATTACGGATCCCCACTGAACCAAAGTACACAGCCAACACATAAAATGTCGTTTCGGTACTGCCTTGTAAAATAGCTGCTAGTCGGCCCGCAAAAGAATCAACTCCGTGATGACTCATGGTTTCTAGCATCATCGCACGCGCGCCAGAACCACTAAAGGGTTTCATGAATGCGGTTGGCATCGCATCGATAAAGCGCGTATCGGCGCCTAATGCACTCACGCCACTCGCTAACAGCTGTAACGCATAATCTAACGCCCCTGAAGCCCTAAGAAACCCAATGGCTAATAACATCGCCAGTAAATAGGGGATTAGCTGAATTGCTTGGCTAAAACCCAGTTTTGCGCCATCAACAAACTCGTCATACACGGCAATTTTGCGATAACCTGCGACTAAAATAAAACTTAAAATCAGCAACAACAGTATACCGTTACCTAACACCATAGACACCTGGCCTATCGCATCAGCGGATAATGTCACCAAATAAGCAATCCCGGCCATGAATACACTCATAATGGTTGCAGCATAAGCCAAAATAACACTATTGATTAACGAGATACGCTGCACTAACGCGACAACCAATAGTCCCACAACGGTGGAAACACTTGTGGCCAATAAAATGGGTAAAAAGATATCAGCAGGATTAGCCGCACCTTGTTGGGCACGATAAAGAAAGACTGTTACAGGGACTAATGTTACTGATGAAGTATTTAATACTAAAAATAAAATTTGGGCGTTGGTTGCTACTGATTTTACAGGGTTAAGAGATTGCAGATCATGCATCGCTTTTAAGCCTAAAGGCGTTGCTGCATTGTCCAGTCCCAACATATTAGCAGTAAGATTCATGCTAATGCTGCCATAGGCGACATGTCCACGAGGAACTTCTGGCATCAACTTAGACAGTAAAGGTTCAAATATGCGGGCAAACAACCCTACCACACCGGCCTTTTCACCGACTTGCATCAAGCCCATCCATAACGCTAACACACCGATTAAGCCAAGCGAGATGTCAGCGGCTAACTTAGCACTGGCAAACAATGCCGTCACCGACTCGCTTAATACATCGACATTGCCATTCACTAATTGAATCGAGATAGACAACGCAGCAATGATAAAAAATAATAACCACACTCTATTTAGCACACACCACTCCATTAGCCAGTCGGTTTTATTAACGTCAATATACAGTAATCATTGCCAAACAGGGTGTACAATTCCGTGATATGATCGCTTCAATTACTGCAACAATAATGTATCGTTTTTTATTATGGCCCAATTAAATATAAACTTTATCAATCACATTGAGAAAGAGTTACCCGCTCACTTGGCTTTAGAAGAGTTTATCGCCTATTGTGATAAACCACTTCGTAAATCCATTCGGGTGAATACGCTTAAAATCAGTACTGCACAATTTTTCAGCATCATGACTAAAGCCGGCTGGCAACTGTCTCCAGTACCTTGGTGTGCTGACGGATTTTGGATTGAGGGTAAAGATGATATCCAACTGGGTAATGCCATTGAACATATTCAAGGGCTATTTTATATCCAAGAAGCCAGCTCAATGCTGCCGCCGACCGCATTATTTTCCAATGAAACCGCCGCCGAAATAATCTTGGATGTCGCCTCAGCTCCAGGTTCTAAGACCACTCAAATCGCAGCATTAATGAATAACAGTGGCTTATTAGTCGCTAATGAATATTCTGCCAGTCGCGTTAAAGTATTACACGCTAATGTGTTACGTATGGGGGCCAGCCACACCGCCCTAACCCATTTTGATGGCCGAGTCTTTGGTGAATATTTATATGAATCGTTTGATGCTATTTTATTGGATGCTCCTTGTGGCGGCGAAGGTACCGTCCGTAAAGATCCCTTGGCATTAAAACACTGGGATATTGAAGATGTTACTGCGATTGCTGAAACCCAAAAAGATCTTATCGAATCAGCATTTTTAGCGTTAAAGCCAGGCGGAGTGTTAGTCTATTCGACTTGTACTCTAAGCCAGTTAGAAAACCAACATATCTGTTATCACTTACAGCAAACTTACCCCGATGCGGTTGAGTTTGTGTCACTAGCTGAGTTATTTGATGGTGCAAATAAAGCATGCACTGAAGATGGTTTTTTACATGTTTGGCCACAGATTTACGACAGCGAAGGATTTTTTGTCGCTAAAATTCGTAAAACCGCCTCAGTCGAGCGAGTAAAAAAACAGCCTAAATTACAAAAAAACTTTCCTTTTACTCCCGTAAACGAAAAGCAAAAAGTGGAATTAACACAATACTTTCAAAACAACTTCTGTCTCGAGTTACCCAGCGATGACGTGATCATGTTGCGTGACGATGAATATTGGTTGTTTCCAGCCCAATTTATTCCTTTTATAGGCAAGATGCGTTTTCAGCGTATTGGCATTAAGCTCGCTGATGCGATGAAAAAAGGCTACAAAGCTAAACATGAAGCCGTTATTGCTTTATCGGCAGCAGCGCATAATCCAGCAAAAACCATGGAATTAAGTGCGGCGCAAGCACAAGTTTTTTTAATGGGCCGTGATATTGCTACAAGCACTTTTGATCAACCGACACAGCAGCAGTTAGCCATCATGCCACAAGGCGAAATGTTAGTGAGTTATCATAAAGTCGTGCTTGGGGTTGTAAAACATTTAGGCCATAGACTGAAAAACAATTTACCGCGTGATTTGGTCCGCGATAACGTTAACTTGAGCCTATAGCACGCTACACTATTTCGATGAGCAAGAATAAAGAATATAAAACATAATTATCAATGAATTACTATAAAACACAGTGATAAAACAGAGTGCTAAACCAACATTATTAATTAAATTTTATGCACAACGCAATTTGAGTGCCTATAATTAATTCATGTTCAATTCAGTATTTGGCGTCTTAAGCTATCTTAAGATGCCACAACAGTAGCGCAAGGCTCTTAATCGAGCCCTTTCCCTAGGCCCAAAACAATTGGATAGTTTTGGGCCTTTTTTTATCTTTTCAACCAACGGTACGCCCTAAAATGTGCTTAAGTCATAGGTTCATGGTGGTATTTGAGTCACGTTAGCGCAATTATTTAAGCAACTGCGCTAACGTTATTTTATTTGCCTGCACAGCAGGCATATCAGAACTTTATTGCCGCGAAGTAAGCCACAAATTAGATAATTTGCTGTTAGTCTGAGGATTGAATTAGCTTCAATCTTGAACTAGCTGCAGATTTGAATTAGCGGCCAACTAACTTAGCGGCATCTTTAAATAAATTAAAAAAGTTATCCGTGGTATATTGAGCTAACTCTTCGAATTTTTCACCGCGCAATTCTGCGACAAATTCGGCAACATCTCGAACATAAGCAGGCTGATTTTCTTGGCCACGATGCGGCACCGGAGCTAAATAAGGTGAATCGGTTTCGACCAGTAATCGGTCTTTTGGTACTTGGCGAATAACACTGCGCAATTCACCTGCATTTTTAAACGTTACAATTCCTGAAACAGAAATATAAAAGCCTAAATCAATGGCGGCTTTGGCCATTTCCCAGTTTTCAGTAAAGCAATGCAACACGCCACCCACTTTGTCGGCATGACCGGCTTTTAGCATATTAATGGTATCTTCACGGGCATCGCGAGTATGTACAATTAATGGTTTATTCACCTCAACAGCTAACGCAATTTGTTGTTCAAAGCACTGCTGTTGCAAGGTTTTTGTGTCATTTGAATAGAAATAATCTAAGCCTGTTTCGCCAATGGCAACCACTCTGGGATCTTGTGCAAAACGTTTAATGTCTTCAATATTCAACCCTTCTTGTACATCGAGAGGATGTACGCCAGAAGACAAAAACACATTATTAAAGGCAGACATTTTATCTCGCATGGCTTCAAAGCCTTGCTGACGAACGTTGACGCACAATAGATAGTCAACGCCTTGAGCTTTGGCATTGTCCATAATGAATTGTAAACTGGCTGAGTCTGGGGCCGCTTTTAAGCGGTCAAGGTGGCAATGTGAATCAATTAGCATGGGAATTCTTTCGCAACTACATTAACAAATAAAACAGATGCGCAAGAATACCTAGCTACATAGTGCAGGTCAAATCGCTAGAGGCAAGTTCGCTTGATAATAATTTTTCAATATGATGTTTATGACTTTCAACATCAGTTTTAATTTTAACCCCAATACCCGCTGGGCGCCCACCAGATGCACCTAATGGATTAATCCATACCACTGTGCCTTTAAATTCATTTGTTTGGGTGGCATTAGGTAATCGATAAGCAATAGTAAGCTCTTGGCCTAAAAAATGACTTTCTGTAGTCGCAACGAATAAACCTGCAGGCTTAATAAAAGGCATATAAGCACGATAAAGTTTATGTAATGTATCGTAATTAACAACAAGATCGACCATAAATAATTATTTTCTTTCCATAAGCAGGTTAAAAATCAATATAAAAACGTTTTAATGGGTCAACTGTCTAAATGTGAGCACATATTGTTGACACAAGGCTGGCGCGTTCACACTCGGCATTGTTTCAAGTCTATGACACATGGTCATCACACGCCCAGCAAGTTCAATGACTTTTGATTGAACCAGTGGATTTAATGACTGACGACTCGTGTTTTCAGTTTTTAGCTTATTACTTTTTAACACATATTGGCGCAAGTACAAATACAAAACATTAAGTGCATCAACAATTTGTTGTTCAGACACCTTCAACAAACTGTTGCTTAAATGACCCGTTTGTAAACTTTGGGCCCAATCTTGGCGAAATGTCAGCAGTTGTTGATAATGCTGACTGGTTAAACTATTTGCTAACGCAAGAGGACCACCAACAACACTAAGACACCATGTAACATCATGGATTTTGCCATCGGCATTGGCTGGCGGTAACAACTGCTGCGCCGCTAACCACTGATGGATTTCATGCTTAGTTGGCTCAACAAAATTAAGCGTTTGACAACGACTGGTAATGGTCGCTAGTAACTGGGCTGATGTATTGGTTTGCAAAATGAGTACAACATCATCGCCAGGTTCTTCAAGGGTTTTCAATAATGCATTAGCCGCTGCCAAATTTAAGCGTTCGGCATTAACGATTATAGCTACACGTGCGCCACCTTGCTGAGCCGTTTGGGTTAACGCTTGGCAGAGCTGACGAATTTGATCGACTTTAATTTGGTTGCCATCTGGTTCGATTATATATAAATCAGGATGATTACCTGCTGCCAATAACAAACAACTTTTACACTGGCCACAAGCACCAACCGGAGTGAGTTGCTGGCAAAGCACAGTTTGCGCTGCGGCCTTAGCAAGCTTATCGCCCCCTAATGCTTTATCGATGTTGAACAAATGCGCATGACTGCTTTTGCCTCGATAATGCTGGTCAACAAAACGCTGATGTGGATCGGCTAACCAAGGCAGCTGGTCAATCTGATAATCACTCATGTCGGCACATTATCCCTTTTAATATAATCACAGCTCACTCATAAGAGTGGATAAATGGCGTTGTAATTGTATACCAATATCATTATGCACTTGTTCCATGGATTGACTGGCATCAATCACCACAATGCTGTCATCTTCATGCGCTAATTGTAAGTAGGTTCGTCTGGCTCGCTCAAAAAAATCAATCGCTTGTTGCTCTATTCTATCAAGCTCGCCACGACTGGCTGCACGGCTTAAGCCTAACGTAGGATCAATATCCAAATATAAAGTGAGATCGGGTTTAAAACCACGTAAGCAAGCATCACTGACCGCTTTCACTAATGGCATTAACCCTCGGCCACCACCTTGATAAGCTAATGATGACAGATTGTGTCTATCGCCAAGTACCCATTGACCCGCAGACAAAGCAGGCTTAATAACATTGGCGATTAATTGTGTTCGCGCTGCATAAATAAGTAAGCATTCTGCTTCATCGCATAATGGATCTGTCTCATCGGCAATTTTAACTAAATCGCGCATTTTTTCTGCCAAAGGAGTTCCGCCCGGCTCACGAGTACACACAGGAGCCTGACCGATATGCCGCTTAATAATATCGTTAACAAGGGCTATCGCGCTTGATTTACCCGCGCCTTCTAATCCTTCAATGACAATAAACTTGCCTTGCTGTTGAGTCATTTTCTTTTTCTCTGAAATTCGTTTACGGCATTATTATGGGCTTTCAACGTAGATGAAAACACATGACTGCCATCATTGCGTGAAACAAAGTACAAGTAATTTACTTTGGCTGGATTAGCGGCGGCAAATAATGATGCGCGACTGGGTGCAGCGATAGGCGTTGGCGGTAAACCATCAATCTTGTAGGTATTGAATGCCGTTGCTTCGCGTAAATCTTTACGAGTAATATTACCTTTATAACGTTCACCCATGCCATAAATTACCGTGGGGTCGGTCTGAAGACGCATACCTTTTTTAAGTCTATTATTAAACACTGCAGACACCCAATCACGCTCTTCAGGTTTGCCCGTTTCTTTTTCAATAATAGACGCAATAATTAATAATTCGTAAGGTGATGATAGGGCTAAATCAGGGTCGCGCCCTTCCCATGCTTGCGCTAAGCTTAACTGCATCATGGTGTAGCTGCGGTTTAAAATCGTCTGTAAGTTATCATCTGCATGATAATGGAATGTTTCTGGATAGAACTTACCCTCAGGCAAACCAGAGGTATCGCCATTTTGTAATAGCACTTGGTTAAAGTCGTCGGTATTTTTTGCTAAATGCTCAGTCGTGGTCAGTGCTTGCTGCCACTCGGCAATGGTTTTACCTTCGATTAAGGTGATGCTGAAAACCACTTGTTGGCCCAAGTACAGCCGTTTTAATAACGCTTCTAATGTATCGCCTGGGATCAATTGATACAAACCGGTTTTAATATGGGCAAGCTTAGGTTCAAGTTTGACCAGATATTTAACTTTCCAGCTATCGGTAATCAATGATTGTTGCTCTAGTTGTTGCGCAAGCTTAATCAAACTAGTACCAGGTTCAACCGTTAATGTTTGAATTTCAGTTAACTGTAATGGCTGTTTTTGGTAAGCGATTAAGCCAGATACAAGCCAATATCCTCCAAGACAAAATACTGTAAATAGAGGAATAAGACTGGCTAAAAAAAAGGTTTTTATGGTTTTAATCATGATGATAAATTCACACTCAAAATGTGCCTGAATCGCGGTGTTTGCGTCCAATGGCTAAATTGAAAATCGTCAATGGCAGTTACATCAACAATGCCAAATAAACTGTTCGTTATAAATATATTGTCCGCGGCCTGAATATCACCAAGTGTTAATTGTGTAGCCATAACTGAGAAACCCTGACAGAGCAGAGTATCAATTAATGTCTCACGCATCACACCACTTACGCCTGCATGGGTTATTGCTGGGGTAAACACATGACCATTTTTGACTACAAAAATATTGGCTATGGATGACTCTATCACATTACCGTCACAGTCAAACACTAACCAATCTTGATGAGTACTCGGTAGAGGTTGTGACTTTATGAGCACCTGTTCCAATCGGTTAAGGTGTTTCATTCCCGCTAGAAGTGGTTGCCTGCCAAGACATATGGGTGATGATGCTAGCGAGATACCACTTTGCTGCCAATCAAGGTAATGCTCAGGAATGGGATGCACTGACACGACTTCTGTAACGTTTGCGCTCAAAGGAGCCTGATAACCACGGCCACCGACTCCACGTGTCAGCAATAGCTTTATACAATGTTGTGGGTATTGTTGGGCGAGTAGGATTAATTGTTGTATTAATAAGTCGCTTGGATGCCACTGAATACTTAGGCGCTCGCAACTTTGCTGCAAACGAGAAATATGCCCGTCAAGGAATAGGATCCCTGCGGGCATATCAGCTGATGCTGTGCGCATGGTTGCGAACACACCATCACCATAAGCAACACCACGATCAAATGGACTTATTAGTCCGTTTTCAACGTGATTAACCCAAACTGGTGCCATTATTTATCCTGGCTGATCCGGCTTGCCACAGCCTCTTGTTGATCTTTGTACTTCGAGCTTTTACGCGTGTTATATGGACGAGCAACCGCAGAGCTTAAGCGCTCGAAATTAAGCGCACCAATCGTCATACCAGGGCGAAGAGCCAACGGCAATTTGCCACTGTTAAAAAACTCAAGTACGATTTTACCTTGCCAACCGGGATCAATACGATGTGCGGTCACATGTACCATCAACCCTAAACGGGCAAGTGATGAACGACCATCTAACCAACCTACAACATCTGCAGGTAAGGTCACACTTTCATAGGTTACCGCTAATGCTAATTCGCCAGGATGAAGGAAAAAAGCTTGATCATCAGCTATTTCAATTTTATCGCTCATGATCCGATCAAGTGCTATTTGCATTTCTGCACTAGGGCCACTTAAATCGATGTAAGGTGCAGTATGGTCTTTAAATACACGAAATTGGCTGCCTAAACGTACATCCACGCTCACTCCCGAAATGGCTTCAATACCAGGACGAGGATCGATAATAATGGTGCCATTATCTAAACATTGCTCAATCTCTATATCAGTTAAACGCATGCTGCACTCTCTTCTAGATAAGGCTACTTCGCCAATAAATGCTGAATTCTAGCTTTTAAAATATCAGTTGCGATACGGTTTTTACCGCCCCGTGGAACGATAATATCGGCATATTGTTTTGACGGCTCAATAAACTGTAAAAACATCGGGCGTACGGTTCGTTTATATTGTGAAATAACCGATTCCATTGTTCTACCACGTTCAGCAACATCACGAGTTAACCGACGTAAAAAGCAAATATCTAGTGGCGTATCCATAAACACACTGGCATCCATTAAGTCACGTAATTTAGGATTGGTTAATAATAGAATGCCTTCTAAGATAATCACTTTTTTAGGCTGCATGGTCAACGTGTCGCTAATACGAGTATGCTCAGTATAGCTGTAACATGGAATGCTAACTGGCTCACCTTGTTTAAGCTGAGATAAATGAGACGCTAATAACTGATGGTCTAACGCTTTTGGATGGTCGTAATTAGTTTTGACACGATCTTCCATCGTCAAATGGCTTTGATCATGATAATAAGCATCCTCATTGATCACACCAATTTGATTTGTTCCTAAATCACGACACAATTCTTCAAAAATTGTTTTAGCAATTAAACTTTTACCTGAAGCCGACGCACCGGCAATCCCAATAATGACACACTGCTGAGAATTCATCTCTTAACCTTACTCGTCTTCTGATATGCTAATTTTTACGGTTGATTGTACTTGTTGAAGTGCTAATTCTGCCCCTAGTTTGCGGGCAATTTCGCGATATATCCCTGACACTTCACTTTCTGGTTCGCTCATCACGCTCGGCGTACCATTGTCCATTGATTCACGAATATTGATGTGTAATGGCAGTGAGCCTAATAATGGTACGTTATAACGTTCCGCTATTTGACTACCACCATGAGTACCAAATGGGTGTTCTTTATGGCCACATTCAGGACAAAGATGAAAACTCATGTTCTCGATAATCCCAAGTACTGGAATGTTGACCTTGTTGAACATGGTGATGCCTTTCTTGGCATCCGCTAAAGCAATATCTTGCGGCGTTGTCACTATCACCGCACCACTAACCGGTACTTTTTGCGATAATGTCAGTTGAATATCACCAGTTCCTGGTGGCATATCGACGATTAAATAGTCTAATTCAGGCCACTGCGTTTCATTAAGTAACTGTGCTAAAGCACCTGCGGCCATAGGACCACGCCAAACTGCAGCTTCATCACCACTTAGCATAAAGCCAATTGATTGCGCAGAAATGCCATGCACCAATGCAGGTGTCATGTGCTTTCCATCTGGCGATTGTGGACGAAAATTAGGAATGCCCAACATCAATGGAATAGACGGGCCATAAATGTCGGCATCTAAAATACCCACTTCGGCGCCTTCAGCTTTTAACGCTAATGCGAGGTTTACTGCGGTGGTTGATTTACCCACACCGCCTTTACCAGAAGCCACAGCAATAACTTGTTTTACATTAGGAATAGGTGCAATGGCTGGCAGCGCTGAATAAACCCGTGGTTGGAAATCAATTTCACATTCCACTTCATCAATGGCGTCAAGAACAGCCAATTTATTGGTTATTGCCATCACGGTGTCACGGTATTGTGTCATACACGGATAAGGATAAACTAAGCCTAATTGTAGGCGTTTTCCTTCTATCGACAATGCTGTAACACATCCTGCACTGACCAAACCTTTATGCAAATAAGGATCTTCAAATGCTTCTAAAATATCTAACACTGGTGACAATAATTCATCACTTAATTGATAATTTGTATGCGTATTGACCAAAACGGCAACTCCGAACCAGAAATTTGCACAAGTGTATCAGAACTTGGTAAAAAAATAGCGACTAATAAGCCTTTTTAAGTCATGTTTTGGTGAAAAAAGTCTGCTAATCAGTTAGTATCAAGCAATATTTTTGGTGTAATTTGATATCGAGACAAAATGACAAAATCACAGCGTAAAATACTGGTCACAAGTGCCCTTCCTTATGCCAATGGCCCAATCCATCTAGGCCACATGCTTGAATATATCCAAACGGATATTTGGTCACGTTTTCAAAAGTTACGTGGACATGAATGCCACTACATTTGTGCCGACGATGCTCACGGCACGCCGATTATGCTTAAAGCGCAGCAAATGGGCATTACGCCAGAAGAAATGATTGCCCAAGTGCAAAAAGAGCACCAGCAAGATTTCGCGGATTTCAATATCCAGTTTGATAACTTTCACAGCACTCATAGCGACGAAAACCGCATTTTGGCCAGTGATATTTATCTAAAGCTCCGTGATCGCGGTTACATCAAAACCAAAACCATTTCACAATTATATGACCCTGAAAAGTTAATGTTCTTGCCTGACCGTTTTGTTAAAGGCACCTGCCCAAAATGTAAGTCTGAAGATCAATACGGTGATAACTGTGACAACTGTGGTGCAACTTATAGTACAACCGATCTGATAAATCCTAAATCGGCAGTCTCTGGTGCTACACCAATAATGAAAGATACCGAACACTTCTTTTTCGACCTGCCAGCATTTGAAGGCATGTTAAAAGAGTGGATCCAATCAGGCTCTTTACAACAAGAAATGGCCAACAAGCTTAACGAATGGTTTGAGCAAGGGCTAAAACAATGGGACATCTCACGTGATGCACCCTACTTTGGTTTTGAAATCCCTGATGCTCCCGGTAAATTTTTCTATGTTTGGTTAGATGCGCCTATTGGTTATATGGGTTCATTTAAAAACCTATGTGACAAGCGTGATGATTTGAACTTTGACGATTTTTGGAGTTTAGACTCTACCGCTGAGGTGTATCACTTCATCGGTAAAGACATTGTTTATTTCCACAGTTTATTCTGGCCAGCAATGCTTGAAGGCGCAGGTATTCGTAAACCGACTAGTGTTTATGCTCACGGCTATGTCACCGTAAACGGTTCAAAAATGTCTAAGTCTAAAGGCACGTTTATTAAAGCGCGTACTTATTTAGATAATTTAGATCCGGAATACCTACGTTATTATTACGCGGCTAAATTAAATAGTCGTATTGATGATTTGGATTTAAATTTAGAAGATTTCGCTCAACGAGTTAACTCAGATTTAGTCGGTAAATTAGTTAACCTTGCTTCACGAACGGCAGGTTTTATCGGCAAACGTTTTGACGGAAAGTTAGCCAAGGTAACAGACAGCAGCTTAACCGACATATTCTTAGCTAAAAGCGAAGTGATTGCCGAATTATATGAAACTCGCGAATTTGGCAAAGCGATGCGTGAAATCATGGCATTAGCTGATATTGCTAACGCCTATGTTGCCGACGCAGCACCTTGGCAATTAGTTAAGCAAGACGATAAACAAGATGAAGCACATCAAGTTTGCAGTAATGCATTAAACTTATTCAGAATCTTGGTCACTTACCTCAAGCCTGTATTACCAAAACTGGCCGGTGATGTTGAAGGTTTTTTACAGTTAACCTTAACGTGGGACAATTTGGGCCAAGATTTATCAGGTCATGAAATAGCGCCATTTAAAGCATTAATGCAGCGTATCGAACCCAAAAGCATTGAAGCTATCATCGATGCCTCTAAAGAGAACTTGCAAGCCAGTAATACGGACGCACCTAAAACCGATGCGCCGACACAAGCCGTTAATCAATTAGAGCAAGATCCTATCAGCCCAGAAATAAGCTTTGAAGATTTCGCAAAAATTGACTTACGGATTGCGCGTATCAGCAAAGCGGAACATATCGAGAAAGCCAATAAATTACTGCGTCTTGAATTAGATTTAGGCGGCGAAACCAAACAAGTATTTGCGGGTATTAAATCTGCTTATGCTCCTGAAGATTTGGTTGGCAAACTCACCGTGATGGTGGCAAACCTTGCCCCACGTACAATGAAGTTTGGTGATTCAGAAGGTATGGTATTAGCTGCAGGTCCTGGCGGTAAAGATCTGTTTATACTAGAACCCCATGAAGGTGCTCAACCTGGCATGCGCGTTAAGTAACTGTTAAATAAATAGAAAAAAGACCGCCTCGGCGGTCTTTTCAACAGAAACACATCCAGAAAAACACTACCAGTGATTAATCTACAAGTATAAAGTAGTGCATTAATGATTAGAATTAACATCAACGTCTGGTTTTTGCTTTGCATTAACTTCGTTCTGGATATCTACATCTTGTTGGTGAGTGGCATTATCTTCATCCATTGCCTGCTTTAATCGCTCTTCATATAACATAAACAGTTTAATAAAATCGTTACCAAAACGCTCACCTACTGATTCTTTCAACCACATATCGTATAAACGTTTTGAGGCTTCTTTTTCAACCCGCTTATAGGTTGCCTTTCGTCTCAACACATATTCTTCCGAATGACCTAATAACTGTAACGATGACAAGCTGAGTTCAAGAGCTGAATGATGCGTTTCCGACTCGACCGCGTCAGCGCCAGCCTCTTTTAATAAATGCCCATGACCACGGTCAAATGCTCTAGCAACAATCTTAAGTTTAGGGTACGTATGATGTAAGTATTTAACTAACTCCACACTACTTTCTCTATTATCGATGGCCACCACAAAAAGCGAAGCTTGTTCAATACCAGCAGTTTTTAATAAATCTGGACGAGTCGCATCACCGAAATAGGCCTTAGTATTAATGCGCCTGATAGCGTCGACCTGTGAAACCTGATAATCGAGCACTACGGTTTTAATATTATTCGAAATTAAAAAGCGATTTACCACCTGGCCAAAACGGCCAATACCCGCAATAATCACCGTGCCCTCATCATCAATATTATCTTGTTCTCGTTGATTTTTTTTCACTTGAAAGCGTGGATAAATCACTTTATCGAATAATATAAATAACCCTGGGGTTAAAAACATCGATAACGCGACTACGATAGATAAAGTCTGCGCCAGATCAGTTGGAATAACATGCTGTTGAACACTGAAACTCAGTAATACAAAACCAAACTCCCCCGCTTGAGCCAAACATAACGCAAACAACCAACGATCACTGCCCTTAATCCTAAAAATCAACGCTAATAAATACAGCACAAGTGCTTTAATCAGCATAACACTTAAGGTGATTGCAATTATTTCACCAAAATCAGCAAATAGAATCGTAAAGTCGATTCCAGCGCCAACAGTGATAAAAAACAATCCCAATAATAAGCCTTTAAACGGACCAATATTGGCTTCAAGCTCATGCTTAAATTCACTGTTTGCCAGTACAACGCCTGCTAAAAAGGTGCCTAATGCGGGTGATATACCCACTAAACTCATTAATGCCGCAATGCCGATGACCAACATAAGTGCTGCTGCGGTGGAGATTTCACGAGCACCTGATTCGGCGACCATTTTAAATAATGGTCTACTGAGATAGTGACCACCTAACACCACAGCCCCAATAGCTAATACCAGTACAATGGCATATGCCCAACCAGGTAATGAGGCCACTAGGCTTAACTGCTCGTGTTGTTCACTCATACTACTAACTGCAGCTTGGGCTTTCTCAACTAACTCAGGTAAGGCTAATAACGGAATAAAGGCCAACATGGGGATGACCGCGATGTCTTGAAACAACAATACCGAAAATGCGTTCTTTCCGGCGTGGGTTTTATTGAGGCGTTTTTCAGATAAGGTCTGCAACACAATTGCGGTAGAGGATAGTGAAAAAATTAATCCTATCGTTAATGCAATACTCAGTTGGTAGCCCGCATAAATTGCACAAGCCATTACCACCACAACCGACCCCACAACTTGTAAGCCACCAAGCCCCAGTAAACGATTACGCATCGCCCACAACATTTTGGGTTCCAGTTCTAAGCCAACCAAAAATAGCATCATCACCACACCAAATTCGGCAAAGTGTTGAATGGTATTGGTTTCACTGCCCACTAAACCAACAATAGGACCAATGACCACACCCGCAATCAAATATCCCAACACGGAACCCAAGCCTAATTTATTCGCTAACGGAACAGCAATGACTGCAGCGGTGAGATAAATAAAAGCCTGTAAAAAGTACTCTGTCATTGGGGGTCCTTATCGGGTAAATAATTAATATCGACTTTTACACTGCAATTACAAGTGCAAGTACGGGCCAATATTCAGCGATGTATTTTAATCCACTACACTGGGTTAACGATATCAATAAAATGATGGGTTAAATCAAACTTACTGGCTAAATGCTGCCCTAATGCCTGAATACCAAATTGTTCAGTAGCATGATGTCCTGCAGCAAAATAATGCAGCCCTTGCTCCATTGCAGAATGATAAGTACGTTCTGACACTTCACCGCTTATAAACGCATCTACCCCCATTTGGGCTGCATAATCAATATAGTCTTGAGCACCACCAGTACACCAAGCCAAGGTTGAAATAGGCTTGCTGTTATCACCAATATGTAATGGTGCACGTTTAAGTACCTTAGTCAGTAATTGACTCAATTCGCTGGCGCTTAAAGGATGCTCTAAATGACCATGCCAGAGTAAGTCTTGCCCTACTGGTTCATATACTCGAGGACTAATAATCCCTAACTGGTAAGCTAGTTGGGCATTATTTCCAATACCGTGATGGGCATCAAGCGGTAAATGGTAGCCGAATAAACTCATATCATGGTCCATTAATGCCTTAATTCGGCGATACTTCATCCCAGTGATAATTTCTGGCTCGTTTTTCCAAAAAAAACCGTGATGAACAAGAATAGCATCAGCATTAACGGCCGCCGCTTGCTCAATTAATGCTTGGCATGCTGTTACGCCTGTCACAATCGTGCGGATATCAGACTTACCTTCAACTTGTAAGCCATTAGGAGCATAGTCTTTAAAGGCTGACACGTTTAAAAAACTGTCTAAATATGTCCCTAACGTTTGACGAGTAATGGTAGAGGAGCCTTGATGATGTGTTGACATAATATTTTCCTAACAAAATGGATAGAAGCCTCTGAAGTCAACTCAGAAGATAATGGGCCGTTTATCACTTACAATCCGTTGTTAAATTGCAAGCGAATCAGCCACTGAGTTGTACGATTTTTTAGGGATTTAACTAATTAACCTCTGCTCAGAATCATAAACGGTATCGTGATAATTTTAGCTTATTTATTCAATACCTTCACTAGAGATGAGTTTAATAATTCAATGTAACTCACTGTCGAATATTTCAACAACAGCAGTCATAAACGCTGATAAATCGGACTTTATGAGGGATAAACCGACAATTACAGCCACTAATTGGACTTTTGTAGCCTTCACACATTAAAATTAGTAACAACCTTCATTTAACATGATAACAAATAGGTTATTAACTATGACAACATTGACTAAAGAAGAGGTCATCGGCCAACTACAAATGGCTCTTGAAAAGCAGTCTGGACAAGCAGTTTCTATTGAACAAGCTGGCAGCTGGTACAAAATTAACGGCGGTAAATCAGTGCGCTTTAGCGAACTTGAATCCATGCATGCACAACTAACTGCATCGTCAGTAAAAAAAGCACCGACTGCGAGCCAAGCAGCTATTAAGCCTGCTGCAAGGTTAACGACAAAAACTGCAGCGAAAAAACAACCGAGTAAAAAAGTGCAATCAAACTCAGGCGGATTAACGCCTAAGCAGTTGTGGCGTAAAAAACTCGAAAACACAACCGGTAATCAAACTTTGCCGCGTGGATTTTAATCTCTATTAGCAACAACAGATCAAACAGTATTGTTAGCAAATATTGACCACAGTGTGTAAACAAAAGGAGCCTAGGCTCCTTTTGTTTTAGTTGCATTTTCACATCGCGAATAATTACATCGAGAATAAATACATCGAGAATAATTACATCGCGAATTAATACATCGAGAATTATTACATCGACAATAAATACATCGAGAATATTTACATCGCTAGGTCGACCCTGACATAACCGGTTAAGTAAACCACCCTAACCTCATCTCCGGCAGTAAAACTCATACCCGGATCCGCATCTTGGATCACCATAACTTGGCTACCATCTTCTTGCTTTATCATTAGTTCAACTAACTTAGTTTCAAGATAATATTGTTGGTTACCGTGCTGACTGCCAATGCCACCGCCAATCAACGCCCCCAAAACAGTGGCAACATCTTTACCTGAACCGCCACCAAATTGATGACCGATGACACCACCGATTAATGCACCGCCAAAGGTTTTCCAACCGCTTCGACTGTCTTCTACCAGCTGTTTCTCTGTCACATGCTTCACAGATTCAATGTGGCCGTATAACACTTTTTCAACTGGAACGGCTTGATTACGTTCGTAAGCAGCTTGGCTTTGACCACAAAACAAACAAATAGTCAGCAATACTGCAAAAAAACTCTTCACACTTACAGTTATGATTTTAAACATGGCCATTTTCCGCTAAGTTAACGATAAGGTATTACAAATAATATACTCAATTGTGAACTCACTGTCTTATTTAAATCAATCCATCGGCTTCCCGCCGCCAGAGCAAGCTCTTACTGATCCGAATGGTCTATTAGCCATCGGAGGAGACTTACGGCCAGACCGCCTAGCACAAGCCTATTACCAAGGTATTTTCCCTTGGTTTAACGCTAATGACCCCATTTTGTGGTGGTCTCCCGATCCTCGAGCGGTGTTCACACCAAGCCATCCTTTTGGCAGTAAAAGCTTAATTAAATTTCTTAAAAAGTCTTCATGGCGCTTTACCATTAATCATGCATTTTTAGATGTTGTTGCCGGTTGTGCTGGGCCCCGTAACACCCAAGATGGCACTTGGATTTCGGCCGAAATACAAATGGCCTACTATGAACTGCATCTCCAAGGGCGTGCTCATTCTATTGAAGTATGGGATGGCGAACAGCTAGTGGGCGGATTGTATGGTATTCCGGTGGGCGGTATTTTTTGCGGTGAATCGATGTTTCATCGTCAAACAAATGCATCAAAAGCAGCCTTTGCTATACTGAATCAACACTTGGTGAAACACGATTTCCAATTGATTGATGCGCAAGTTATGAATCCTCACTTAGTTAGCCTTGGGGCTAAAGCCTTACCTAGAAGCGAGTTTTTAACGGTGCTTCATCAGTACAGAGATCGTACAACTTCAGCGTCAATGTGGAACAAACAAGAGGTGTTTATTGAATTCTAAATCTGTCAGCGTTGGAATAAGCCAGCCTTTTGATTGCAATTATATTGAAGGTAATAAAGAGCAATTGCTGGTGATCCAAGAGCCGCAAATAGACGCAGCGCTGTTTGAACAACTGCTGACGATGGGCTTTCGTCGTAACGGCAATGCTATTTACAAACCTCGTTGTCCCTCCTGCCAAGCTTGTCAGTCTATTAGATTGAATGTTAATGATTTTATATTATCTAAACGGCAAAAAAGAACCTTAAAAAACAACCAAGATTTGCATTGGAAAGTCACTCATACCTCACGGCCAGAGCACTATGATTTGTATCAACGTTATATCAATGAACGTCACAACGATGGGCCAATGTTTCCTGCATCGCCAACCCAATATGATGATTTTTTATTATCAGATTGGTTACCGCCGATGTTTATTGAGGTGTTTTATCAAGAGCGATTAATTGGGGTAGCCGTAACCGATGAAATGATGAGCAGCTTCTCAGCAATTTACAGTTATTTTGATCCTGATTATGCTGACCGTTCATTAGGTTCGCTGATGATTTTAATCCAATGCCAATTAGCAAAATCATTGGGTAAACGTTTTTTATATTTAGGCTATCAAATTGATCAAAATCGGAAAATGAGCTACAAACGTCAATACCGTCCGTATCAAATTTTAACAGCACTCGGTTGGCAAGTTGGTGAAAATCTTACGGCTCTTTCTCGTTAACGCCCTTTACAGTTCAGTGTTTTTGGGGCATGATACGCCCGATTTTTTCATATTTGAAGGCTAATGGGATAACTAATTAATGGCGAAAGAAGACAACATTGAAATGCAGGGCACTATCCTTGAGACCTTGCCAAATACAATGTTCCGCGTAGAGCTTGAAAATGGACATGTGGTGATAGCCCACATCTCTGGCAAAATGCGCAAAAACTACATCCGTATTTTAACGGGTGACAAAGTCACTGTACAGTTGACTCCTTATGACCTATCAAAAGGTCGTATCGTCTTCCGCGCACGTTAATCGCTAGCCTCAACAATGTAAAAACCGACTGCCTGTCGGTTTTTTTGTTGTTATACCAAACTGCATAAATAATGTGTATTCAACGTAAAGCAACACGCATCAAACAAGACGAATGTTCAACGTAATGGGTATCCCTTTATCAGAGCATTCAACCAGGCATCGCGATGGTTGTAATCCGTTTTGCAGAAGCACCTCATACGATCCACTACTATGTTTATTGATTTAAAAAGGGAATACCCATTTTGCTATCAATACCCATTGAATTGAACAGTAAGAAATGCTTTGAGTTGAAGGCTTATTTATAAGTAACGGTATTGGGCGCAATTAACATACATAAAAAAAGATGACCCATGGGTCATCTTTTTTAATGGCATATTTTCAAGTATATGGATTGATTCCTACGAGACTTTTTCTAACGACTCGCAATCGATATTGATCTCACCTTCTTTAACGTCAATATGCGCAATACCACCTCTTTCAAGCACACCAAACAAAATCTCATCCGCTAACGGACGTTTAATCAATTCAGTGACGACACGTGACATTGGGCGTGCGCCCATCGACTTGTCATAACCTTTCTCTGCAAGCAAGGTTCGCGCTTCATCACTAACATCTAGCGTGACACGCTTATCATCTAGCTGTGCCTGAAGCTCAACTAAGAACTTATCAACTACTTTGGCGATAACGGTCATATCCAAATGATTAAACCATACAATTGAATCTAAGCGATTACGGAACTCAGGTGAAAAGACTTTATTGATTTCAGCTAAGGCATCTTGAGTGTGATCTTGCTGTCTAAAACCAATCGATTTACGAATAGTTTCTTGTACGCCAGCGTTGGTGGTCATCACTAAGGTGACATTTCTAAAATCTGCTTTGCGACCATTGTTGTCGGTCAAAGTACCGTGATCCATCACTTGCAGTAACAAGTTGAATACATCAGGATGCGCCTTTTCAATTTCATCAAGTAGCACCACACAATGCGGATTTTTAATCACAGCATCGGTTAACATACCACCTTGGTCATAACCCACATAACCTGGAGGCGCCCCGATTAAACGTGACACGGTATGACGTTCCATGTACTCAGACATATCAAAGCGAATCAGTTTAAGGTTAAGACAATTAGCTAATTGATTAGTGACTTCTGTTTTACCTACCCCAGTCGGGCCTGCAAACATAAAGCTGCCTACTGGCTTTTTCTCAGAACCTAAACCGCTGCGCGATAAGCGTATAGCAGCACTAAGGCTCTCAATCGCTTTGTCTTGACCAAATACTACCATCTTAAGGTTACGTTCAAGGTTACGTAACATATCCTTGTCAGTCGACGATACCGACTTCTCAGGAATACGCGCCAACTTAGCAATGATGGCCTCTATTTCCGCTTGACCAATGGTCTTCTTACGTTTGCTTTGCGGCATCATCACCATGCGCGCACCGGCTTCGTCAATCACATCAATCGCTTTATCAGGTAAATGACGATCGTTTATGTGTTTGGCCGATAAAATAGCCGCACTGCTGATGGCAGCTTGGGTATAACGCACCCCATGGTATTCTTCGTACTTAGATTTAAGTCCCATCAAAATTTTGGTGGTTTCGGCAACTGAAGGCTCATTAATATCAATCTTTTGGAAGCGACGCGCTAAAGCACGGTCTTTCTCGAAAATGCTTTGATATTCTTGGAATGTGGTTGAGCCCATGCAACGTAACTTACCACTCGATAATAATGGTTTAAGTAAGTTAGATGCATCCATCACACCGCCAGAAGCGGCACCAGCACCAATAATGGTATGAATTTCATCAATAAACAAAATGGCATGCTCATCAGCAGCGAGTTCTTTTAATAAGCTTTTAAAACGCTTTTCAAAATCACCACGGTATTTAGTGCCCGCTAATAATGAGCCTAAATCTAACGAATACACCGTTGCATTGGCCATAACATCAGGCACTTGCTTATTGACAATACGATAAGCCAAACCTTCAGCAATAGCCGTTTTCCCCACCCCAGCTTCACCCACTAGTAATGGGTTATTCTTACGGCGACGGCACAATGTTTGAATAGCACGTTCAATTTCAGCATCACGGCCAATTAATGGATCGATACTGCCGTCTTGGGCTAATTGATTTAAATTAGCAGCAAACTGCGCCAACATGCTGCGGTCTTCTGGATTTTCAGATTGTTCGTCAATGCGTTCTTGATCTTGTGGTTCGCCAGAATCATCTTCTTTTGACATGCCATGAGAAATAAAATTAACCACATCTAAACGGGTAATATCACAACGACGCAGCAAATACACTGCTTGCGATTCTTGTTCACTAAAAATAGCGACGAGTACATTGGCACCAGAAACTTCGTTACGACCAGACGATTGCACATGGAATACAGCTCGTTGCAAAACACGTTGAAATCCCAAAGTGGGTTGGGTTTCACGTTCTTCAGTTGATTCTGCAATAATGGGCGTGGTTTGTTGAATGAAATTAGCCACTTCTTCTCGTAAACGATTAACATCCGCCCCACAAGCAATTAATGCTTCGTAGGCAGAAGGATTATCAATCAGCGCTAATAATAAATGTTCTACCGTCATGTATTCATGACGTGAATCTCTAGCTTGCTGAAACGCTAGGTTCAAGGTGACTTCCAGGTCTTTGTTCAGCATAAGCACCCCCTAAATTTAACCACAGACTGTGAGATATCGATTTTATACTTTCTCTAACGTACACAGTAACGGATGTTGGTTTTCTCTTGCAAACTGATTTACTTGAAAAACTTTTGTTTCTGCAATCCCAAATGGAAATACACCACACAATCCTTTGCCTTGGTTATGAATCGCTAACATAATATCTACAGCTTGCTGTTCATTTTTCTCAAAAAAACGTTGTAATACTTCTACCACAAAGTCCATCGGGGTGTAATCATCATTGTTTAGCACCACTTTATACATATGGGGTGGTTGTAGTTCAGATTCAACCTTTCCTTCAATATGTTCTACATTGCCTAATTTAGCCATTGTTTAATTCTAGCCTCTCGTTTGGTTCCCGACCACTTGATATCGTTAAATTAATTAAATGTTGTTTTTTTGTTAATTACTACTTGACATATTTTCGTACAAATTTCATTCTGTTTGGTAGGCGGCGAATACTAGACCGCTGGATAATAAGTTTTACTATCTTACTGGTAAGTAGACAACAGAAGGAAGTGGAAGTATGGCAAACGGAACTGTTAAATGGTTCAACAACGCCAAAGGATTCGGGTTTATTTGCCCTGATCAGGGTGGCGAAGATGTATTTGCGCACTATTCAACTATCGAAATGGAAGGTTATCGTACCTTAAAAGCAGGTCAACCTGTGTGCTTCGAAGTTGAAGAAGGCCCCAAAGGAATGCATGCTTCAGCCATCTCGCCAACAATCTAATTGGTGAGACTATAAAACAAAAAGACAGGGATTTTAATCCCTGTCTTTTTTATTGCCTAAAAAAACATCAACTCAATCAATTTAATACACCTTCAATTGAAGATGTATTCATTAACAGAATAACTCACACCTAGTTAGGAGAGTTCTTGTGCAGATTAACCAATGACAAACTGGTTTAATGTTGCACTAGGGCGCATTGCTTGTTCGGCTTTAGCTGCATCTAAACGGTAATAACCACCTAAATCAACTGCTGGGCCTTGTGCACCGTTCAATTCAGCAAGAATAACCGTTTCATTTGCAGCCAATGACTTAGCTAGAGGTGCAAAGTGTGCAGCAAGCTCTGCATCAGCCGTTTGCTCAGTTAATGCTTGTGCCCAATACATCGCTAGGTAGAAGTGACTACCGCGGTTATCAAGTTCACCTACACGACGTGATGGTGATTTATTGGTATCAAGGAATACACCAATTGCCACATCTAAGGTGTCTGCTAACACTTGTGCCTTAGGATTATTGGTCGTTTGGCTTAAATGCTCTAAAGACGCAGCAAGTGCTAAAAACTCACCTAATGAATCCCAACGTAAGTGACCTTCTTTTTCGACTTGTTGCACGTGCTTAGGCGCTGAACCACCGGCACCTGTTTCAAATAAGCCACCGCCATTCATTAACGGCACGATAGACAACATTTTAGCACTGGTACCCAGTTCAAGAATTGGGAATAAATCGGTTAAGTAGTCACGTAACACGTTACCCGTTACCGAAATAGTGTCTTCACCTTTGATGATGCGCTCTAGCGTAAAGCGAGTTGCATCCTCTGGCGTCATTATTTGAATGTCTAAACCAGCAGTATCTTGCTCAGCTAGATATTGAGTCACTTTCTTAATTAACTCAGCATCGTGAGCACGGTTACTGTCTAACCAAAATACCGCAGGCGTATTGCTTAAACGTGCACGCTTGACGGCTAGTTTTACCCAGTCGCGAATTGGCGCATCTTTCACTTGGCACATGCGATAAATGTCGCCAGCTTCAACGTCATGGCTCATTAACACATCACCGGCTTGGTTAATCACATTAACCGTACCAGCAGCTTTAATTTCAAAGGTTTTATCGTGGCTACCGTATTCTTCTGCTTTTTGAGCCATTAAGCCCACGTTAGGTACGCTGCCCATCGTAGTTGGATCAAATGCACCGTGCTTTTTACAGAACGAAATCGTTTCTTGATAAACACCAGCGTAACAACGATCTGGGATCATTGCTTTGGTGTCTTGTAACTGGCCATCAGGACCCCACATTTTACCCGAAGAACGGATAGCTGCAGGCATTGATGCATCAATAATGATGTCACTAGGTACGTGTAAGTTAGTGATACCTTTATCAGAATCAACCATCGCAAGTGCTGGACGAGCAGCATAAACAGCAGCAATATCTGCTTCAATTTCGTTACGTTTAGCTTCTGGTAACGTGCTAATTTTGGCATAAACATCACCAAAACCATTGTTTACATCAACGCCTAGCTCAGCAAATAATTTACCGTGCTTATCGAACACATCTTTAAAGAACACTTTAACGGCAAGACCAAATAATATTGGGTCAGACACTTTCATCATGGTCGCTTTAAGGTGTAAAGATAGTAAAACATCTTCAGATTTTGCCGCTTCGATTTCACGAGCATAAAAATCCACTAACGCTTTTTTGCTCATCACTGATGAGTCAATAATTTCGTCCGCTAATAACGCTAAGCCGCTTTTCAATACAACGTCTTTGCCGTCTTGTTGAGTCAACACGATATTGACTTTATCAGCTGCCGCTAGAGTGACAGACTGCTCACTGCCATAGAAGTCGCCTTCGTTCATATGAGCAACGTGAGACTTAGAGTCGCTGGCCCATTTACCCATTGAATGTGGGTTTTTCTTGGCGTAGTTTTTCACTGACGTTGGTGCACGACGATCTGAGTTACCTTCACGTAATACTGGGTTTACCGCGCTACCTTTAATTTTATCATAACGCGATTGAGCTTCAACTTCTGCGTCATTTTTAGGCTCATCAGGATAGTTAGGAATGTCATAACCTTTTGCTTGAAGTTCAGCAATACAGGCTTTTAACTGCGGAATGGATGCACTAACGTTAGGTAATTTAATGATGTTAGCTTCTGGCTTATTAGCCAATTCGCCTAATTCGGTTAGCGCATCAGCAATTTTTTGCTCTGCGGTTAACTTTTCAGGGAAGTTAGCAATAACACGACCTGACAAAGAGATATCGCGCGTTTCAACTTTTACGCCAGCAGCGTTAGTGAAAGTGCGGATAATCGGTAATAAAGACAGCGTGGCAAGTGCCGGTGCTTCGTCGGTTTCTGTGTATATGATCGTTGGAGTGTTATCTTTCATTTTGTTTCCTACATTATTGTAAATTTATAATTTATTAGAATAAATTGCGTAAGCATTTGACGGGCTTTGGTGGATAACACTCGCACAAGTTAACCGTGGTCAGCGACCATGGCACACTTTTTTATAAGCCAAGTATGTGAAATCCCCTATCCCTTTATTATTATATTTTGTTCTCAAACCTCTGAGATTTAGCGGTTAAAGCCGATATCTCAGAATGATAAATTAGGTACAGATCACAATTTTTAGGCGGACATCATAGATCATTCTTAGTAATTTTCAAATTCCACTAAGGGCGAATACGCAGTAAACTACCATAAATAAATTTATATTCGTTCACTTTTCACTCACTTGTATTAGCAAAGGATGTTAACCATACCTTTATGTCAAAAATCGGTAAATTCAGTCAATTTAAAAAAACATCTACTTACAGAACTGGCGCGTCTACAAAACCAGTTAATTCAGAGGCAACAAGTGCGACAGCCAATCGTGGCAGGGCAAAATCGCGACCGCCACAAAAACCACGGCCTGAAAATCCCGTCATCGTATTATTTAACAAGCCATTTGACGTGTTGTGCCAATTTACCGATGAAGCAGGCCGACAAACATTAAAAGACTTTATTCCAGTAGCCGATGTTTACGCAGCAGGACGTTTAGACCGTGATAGTGAAGGTTTGCTATTGCTTACCAACGACGGACAATTGCAGGCAAAGCTTACCCAGCCATCGCAAAAAACCTTTAAAACCTATTGGGTTCAAGTGGAAGGAGAACCATCAGATGAGGCAATCAATGCCTTATGTAATGGGGTTGAATTAAAAGACGGCATGACATTACCGGCTAAAGTTTGCGTAATGACATCTCCTGATATTTGGCCAAGAACCCCGCCGGTGCGAGAGCGAAAAGCCATTCCAACAACCTGGTTGGAAGTGCAAATTTGTGAAGGCCGAAATCGCCAAGTCAGAAGAATGACCGCACATGTAGGTCACCCAACCTTAAGATTAATCCGTTATAAAATAGGTCAATGGTGTCTAGATGATTTACCAAATGGTGAATACAAAGTGATCAGCACGGCAATGTAATCGCTGGCAGACGCTTTATACAAGAGGGAAATATGACTGAACGCTATAAACCTAATACTACTGTAGCTTGCGTGATCCACTGCCAAGGTAAATTTTTATTGGTTGAAGAGTGCATCAACGGTGAGGTTAAATTTAACCAACCAGCGGGGCATTTAGAGGCTAATGAATCGATTATTGCAGCATGCGCTCGTGAAATTGTTGAAGAAACGGGACTTGAGCTGACACCACAAGCCTTAGTAGGGATCTATCAATTTCGGGCAACTACAGATTTAGCCTTTGTTCGTTATACATTTTGTATTGAGCTGGCCGAGCAACAACACGCCACACCCGGTGATAATGCCATTACCGCTACCCATTGGCTTAATCTTGCAGACATCATCGCCCTTGGCAACCAGCTTCGTAGCCCATTAGTGCTAAAAAGTATTGAAGATTTTTTACAACAAACGGATAAAAACCATTCCGCACAGCACACGCCGTTATCGTTGCTCAATGTCGATTATTTTTAATGGCTTGTATTAGGCTATTTGTATGTGCCTCAAGATAGCCCATTAAGCGAATGCGTGATAGAATACGCGCCGCACAAATGTCGTATTAATTGACCGTTTACCAATTAATCTCTTCGATATGTGCAACTATAATCTCTGCGATATTCGCAACTAATAGTATTCAAGTTAACGACTAGCAAAAATCTAGCACAATCGCCTTGAAACATCGGCATTGCGGCACAATATATACATTATCTTTCTTCAAGGTTTTTAGGATTTATGACATCACTCAGCCCTACTTCAAACGGAAAAAAAGTCATTGTCGGCATGTCCGGCGGTGTGGACTCTTCAGTATCAGCTTACTTGTTAATGCAGCAAGGCTACGAAGTTGAAGGTCTGTTTATGAAGAACTGGGAAGAAGACGATACTGATGAATATTGCGCTGCAGCAGATGATTTAAAAGATGCTCAAGCGGTTTGCGACAAGCTAGGTATAAAAATGCACACCGTCAATTTTGCTGCCGAATACTGGGATAACGTATTCGAATACTTCTTAGCAGAATACAAAGCAGGCCGCACGCCTAATCCCGATATCATGTGTAATAAAGAAATCAAATTTAAAGCATTTCTTGAATTTGCCGACGACATTTTAGATGCTGATTATATCGCCATGGGCCATTATGTTCGTCGTCGTGACAATAGCGATGGCAGCGTTGAAATGCTCCGTGGGGTTGATGGCAATAAAGATCAAAGTTACTTCTTATACACCTTAAGCCACGAACAAGTTGCCCGTAGCTTGTTCCCTGTCGGTGAACTTGAAAAACATCAAGTACGCGAAATAGCCCAAAAATTGGGACTCATTACTCACGACAAAAAAGACAGCACTGGCATATGCTTTATTGGTGAACGTAAATTTACTGACTTCTTAGCAACGTATTTACCAGCACAACCTGGTGATATCGAAACATCGGAAGGTGAAGTGATTGGTACACATCAAGGGTTGATGTACCACACACTTGGACAACGCAAAGGCCTTGGCATTGGTGGACTGAAAAACAGCAATGAAGACCCATGGTATGTGGTCGAAAAAGATTTAGTCCGTAATGTGCTTATTGTGGCGCAAGGCGGCAATCACCCTCGTTTAATGTCAACAGGTATGACTGTCAATCAGCTCCATTGGGTTGATCGTAAAGGTCCAGCCAATAACAGCACGATTACGGTAAAGACCCGTTATCGTCAACGTGATGTTGGATGTACCCTCACCTATGATGACGCAGACAATATTACGGTGATGTTTGATGAGGCGGTTGCCGCAGTAACCCCTGGGCAATCAGCCGTGTTTTATGATGGTGACATCTGTTTAGGTGGCGGCATAATCGATACTTTAATTCGAGGATAATCCGTGAGCCAAACTCCAGACAACATCTTGTTTGAACGCACTATGGCCTTCGCGGGTATTTTACAAGCGATTGGCCAAGTGCAGTATTTAGCACGCCACGGCGAAAGTGACAAAGACGCCTTAGCTGCTACGCTTAATACTATTTTAGTCACAGAGCCTGAATCGACAGTTGAGGTCTATCAAGATAAAGCCATTTTAGATAATGGCTACCAACTGATTCAAAATCAGCTCGGCGATGGCAGTAACAAAGATATCGAAACCACTCGTTACTTAGTTGGCGTATTAGCGCTTGAACGTAAGCTTGCCCGCTCGCCCAATGGTTTGGGTATGCTGGCAGAGCGCATCAATCAAGTGCATCGCCAACTGGCACATTTTGCGATTACCGATGAACAAGTACTTGCCAATTTTGCCAGTATTTACAGTGATATCATCAGTGAATTAGGCCCTAAATTACAAATATCAGGTAATCCCGATTGCTTAAAACAGCCTCAGGTGCAAAACAAAATTCGTGCGTTACTGCTTGCTGCAATGCGCAGTGCAGTATTATGGCGCCAATTAGGTGGCAAACGCCGCCATTTAGTGTTTGCCCGTAAGGCCATATTTGATACAGCAAAACAAAGCCAAAATAACAATTAATCGAATCACCCTACAACAAAGTTCATCAAGGAGCTTCAAATGGATCTTTCCGCACTAACTGCTATCTCTCCGGTAGACGGTCGTTATGGTAGTAAAACCGCCTCATTACGAGGGATTTTCAGCGAGTTCGGTCTTACTAAGTACCGTGTTCAAGTTGAAATCAACTGGTTAAAGCTATTATCTAGCTGCCCAGAGATTGAAGAAGTTCCCCCTTTTAGCGAAACCGCCCTTGCCGTGCTAGACAGCATCAAGGACAACTTTAGCGAACAAGACGCCCTGCGCGTTAAAGCGATTGAAAGCACCACCAATCACGACGTTAAAGCGGTTGAGTACTTTATTAAAGAACAAATTGCCAATAATGCCGAGTTAGTCGCCATTGATGAATTTGTCCATTTTGCCTGTACCTCTGAAGACATTAACAACTTATCTCATGGCTTAATGTTAAAAGAAGCGCGTGAACAAGTGCTAGTGCCGCATTGTCAGCAGATTATTGATGCGATCAAAAAATTAGCGCATGACAATAAAAGCGTGCCGTTAATGTCACGCACCCACGGCCAACCAGCATCACCATCTACACTTGGTAAAGAGATGGCTAACGTTGCGGTACGTTTAGATCGTCAATTAAACCAAATCAACGCTGTTGAAATTATGGGTAAAATTAACGGTGCAGTCGGTAACTACAACGCACACATCTCTGCATACCCAGAAGTAAACTGGCATGAGTTGTCACAGCGTTTTGTCACCAGCCTTGGCATTAATTGGAACGCGTATACCACTCAGATTGAGCCACATGATTACATTGCTGAATTGTTCGATGCCATTGCTCGTTTCAACACCATCCTAATCGATTTTGATCGTGATATTTGGGGTTATGTTGCACTAGGCCACTTTAAGCAGCGCACTATCGCAGGCGAAATTGGTTCATCAACGATGCCGCACAAAGTCAATCCAATTGATTTTGAAAACTCGGAAGGTAACTTAGGTATCGCTAACGCGCTAATGCAACATTTAGCCGCTAAATTACCCGTTTCAAGATGGCAACGTGACCTAACTGACTCAACCGTGTTACGTAACTTAGGCGTTGGTATGGCTCACTCGTTAATTGCATATCAAGCAACCTTGAAAGGCATTAGCAAGTTAGAAGTGAATGAAGCACAACTTTTAGCTGAATTAGACAAAAACTGGGAAGTATTGGCAGAGCCAGTACAAACCGTAATGCGTCGTTACGGTATTGAAAAACCGTATGAGAAGTTAAAAGAACTGACGCGTGGCAAACGTATTGATGCTGCACAACTTGCAGTATTCATCGATGGTCTTGAATTACCAGAACACGTAAAAATTGAATTGAAAAAGATGACCCCAGCAAACTACATTGGCCGCGCAGAAGCCTTTGTTGATGAGCTAAAATAGTCTTATAAGCTTATACATAACATTAGCGGTCGCATATGTGGCCGCTTTTTTATTGTATTACCACTCGTTAATTATCTCGACCTGAGGTCAATGATGTACACATTAAATATTGATACCCAAGCCTTTATTAAACAGCATTGGCAGCAAAAACCACTTGTTATCAAACAGGCTTTTGTCGACTTTGAAGATCCTATCGCAGCAGATGAACTTGCCGGCCTAGCCTGTGAAGAAGAAATATCATCACGCGTTGTGGTCACAAAAGGTGATGACTGGGACGTGGTTCAAGGTCCATTTGAAGACTACGACCAATTTGGTGAAGACAACTGGCAGCTATTAGTTCAAGCCGTCAACCATTGGTACCCTGACTCACAAGCTTTAGTCGAAGCATTTCGATTTTTACCAGACTGGCGCTTTGATGACCTAATGGCATCATTTGCCACGCCAGGTGGTGGTGTTGGGCCGCATATCGATAACTACGATGTGTTTATCATTCAAGGTGATGGCGAACGTCGTTGGAAAGTGGGCGACAAGGGTCAACATAAACGTCGCGGCGATAACCCTAACTCACCGCTAGTTGACGACTTTGAACCGATTATCGATGTGGTATTGCAAAAAGGCGACGTGCTCTACATTCCACCAGGATACCCACATTGCGGCGAAACACTATCGCTCGCCTTGTCATATTCGATTGGTTTTAGAGCGCCTAGTCAACAAGAACTATTAACTGAACTCGCGGATAGTTTAATCGACAGCAACCAAGGCCAAAAACGTTTTAATTCTGTGGATGAGCCAGCAACACCAGGGATGATTAGCCAATCACACCAGCAGGGTATTATGGATTTATTGACCCAATTGGCTCAAGATCCAGCCAGCTATCAAACCATGCTAGGTAAGCTACTGAGTCAAAATCGTTTCGAACTTGATATCTGTGAAGGCGAAGAGCCATTAACGGCCGATGAGTTATTGGAAGCGATTGAGCAAGGCGCGATAATTCAACGCATTGGTGGTTTGAAAGTATTGCAGTTAGAAAATGATAATGAGCAGCGTTTGTTTATTAATGGTGAAGTGTACACCTTTACTAATGTTACAAATGACATGTTACAACTATTGGCTAACCAGGTAAGGATCACGCCTGAAGAGGCTGGTTTATTCACAGCCAACCCAGCGGCAATGGATGTTCTAACCGAATTACTCAATCAAGGGTTATTCTATTTAGCCGAAGACGATTGCGAGTAATCATTAGCATATAAGTCACTGAGCTTGATGGCGGCTATCAACAAGAGCTCATCGATATGATCCATCAAGCTCAAGATAATAAAAAAAGGCACTGTGAGTGCCTTTTTTATGTTTATTACGTCAAGTTACTAGTGGCTTAGGGCATTACCCCCACAGTTTCTCATCTTGATTCATTTTATATAAGCTTTCTGCTCGCGACACCAATAATTGTGCAAACTTAAGTTGAGTAGGATCTTTGGTTACACCCGACTTGTGCAAGTTCTCTGCTTTAAGTTGCCACATCATTGAAAAATGTCTAATCGCATCACGAGCTGTTGCCGCGACTTTCACATCAACATAATCCGAAGGTAAATCACCAGACATTACCCAAAATGTTTGTTTTTTAGGTTGCTTCGATTCCATCTTCCAAATGGCTAAATAAGGAGCAAGATAACGGCTTTCGTCAGCAAGTACTTTACTTGGGATCACCCCTTTCTCAGCCAAAAAACGGTTCGCCTTTTGAAATTGAGTACGAACCCACTCTTGTCTTAATGCCTCAGGCTCTGGTGTTGGCTGTGCAACCGGCTCTGCTACTTCTTCAGTCATAATACTTCCTATCTTATTGTTATATTACAGGTTAGAACAAAAATGCAACCTGATATTCAATCTCAAAAACACTGATGCAACATACGTTACTTTACGTTTACGTAAGGTGGCAAGCTAAATTTCCACATCAATGACAAAAATAACTAAATCATGCTTTGTTGAGAGTATCGCTAAATGCTATCGTGCTGCAATAAATATAACAAGCAGTCGTTTGCGCCTTTTGTACTCAATTAACAGAAGGTGTGAGAACTTTACTTTAACAAGCTAGCAAGCGGAGATGTCACGTGGCAGTTTTTAATCATGTTTCGTTCGATGAACACGAACAAGTGGTCTTTTGTCATGATAAACAAAGTGGTTTAAAAGCCATAATTGCAGTCCATAACACTAACCTAGGCCCTGCCGTAGGTGGTTGTCGTATGTGGAACTATCAATCGGATGATGAAGCCTTAACAGACGTATTACGTCTTTCTCGTGGAATGACTTATAAAAATGCGTTAGCCGGTCTCACCATGGGTGGCGGTAAAGCAGTGATCATCGCCGATCCTAAAACAACCGACCGCGAAGCGTTATTCCTTGCATTTGGGCGCTTTGTGAACAGTTTAGGTGGCAAATATTATTCTGCAGAAGACGTTGGCGTATCGACATCAGACATCATGATAGCCAGTCGTGAAACTGAATTTGTTGCTGGACTTGAAGGTAAATCAGGCGATCCATCGCCACTTACCGCGTTAGGCACGTACCTTGGCATTAAAGCCGCCGTAAAACATCAACGCGGCATTGATAGCCTAAAGGGAATTAAAGTCTCTGTGCAAGGCGTGGGACACGTTGGTTATTACTTGTGTAAGCATTTACATGATGCAGGCGCTGAACTCATTGTTACCGACATTCATCAAGCCTCGCTTGACCGTGTTGCAACCGAATTTGGTGCAACCGTTGTTGCTCCACAAGATATCTATACCCAGGATGTTGATGTCTATGCGCCTTGTGCATTAGGTGCAACACTTAACGACACAACCTTGCCATTACTAAAAGCGACCATTGTTGCCGGTTGTGCCAATAACCAGTTAGCTGAAGTTCGCCACGGTGAAAAACTCAAGCAAATGGGTATTCTGTACGCGCCAGATTATGTGATTAATGCTGGCGGTATTATCAATGTGTCATTTGAGAAAAACTATGACGCTGCAGCCTCTACCGCCAAGGTTGAGCAGATTTACAATACCCTGCTGACTATTTTTGAACGTGCTGATAGCGAGAACCGCACTACCGGTTCTGTAGCCGATGAAATGGCTAAAGCAATTATTGATGCCGCAAGATAGTTAATCAGCTTGATATTAAGGCTTTTGAATCCCTTAATATAACTTTATAAACATGCATTTATAAAAATCAATTTATAAACATAACTTTATAAAAAAAGCTAAAAGGAAATGCCTGTGCATTTCCTTTTTTATTACTCTTCCCTCCAGATATTGCTGGTTACGGGTTCATCAAGTTGCAACAAATCGTTCACCTTAGCGTCAAATAACTGCCCTACTCTACATCAACACTGACGCAATCTGTGTATTAGGGTGAATGACGGATGATCTCACACAGCAAAAA
Source organism: Shewanella sp. ALD9 (assembly GCF_002836315.1). NCBI lineage: Bacteria > Pseudomonadati > Pseudomonadota > Gammaproteobacteria > Alteromonadales > Shewanellaceae > Shewanella > Shewanella sp. ALD9. The sequence continues at coordinate 878,317 of NZ_PJCD01000003.1, read as the reverse complement.
AAGCAATCAACAACGGCAACCTTTATCTCACTTAACGCATAGTGACAAAATTCAGCATTTTCATGCGTTGTGGATATCGGATGTTCATCTAGGCAGCATTGATTGTAAAGCAGACTTTTTATTACATTTCCTCAATCATAGCCAATGCCAATACTTGTATTTAGTCGGTGACATTGTCGATATCTGGGCACTGAAAAAACGTGTTTATTGGCCCGACAGCCACAATAAAGTGATACAAAAAATCCTCGAACTGGCCAGTAGTGGCACCCAAGTTATTTACATACCAGGTAATCATGATGAGGCTTTCAAAGATTATGCCGACAGTCATTTCAGAGGTATTACCCTCGTTAAACAGCATATTCATCAGTCTCTGAGTGGTAAACGTTTTTTAATACTTCATGGCGATCAATTTGACTCACAAGTATGTGTTAGTCGTACCTACGCAAAATTAGGCGACCATTTATATGATGTGTTGTTGTGGCTAAATCGTCAGTTACACAGAGTAAGAAGCCGCCTAGGATATCCATATTGGTCACTAGCCAGCTACATAAAACTCCGCGTCAACAAAGCTCAGCAAGCCATTAACCAATACCGAGATGCCGTACTGCGCTATGCCATTAAAAAACAAGTCGACATGGTGATATGTGGCCATATTCATCAGCCAGAATTATCACAGCATACGATTAATAACCACATCATCACTTACGCAAATGATGGTGATTGGGTTGAAAATTGTACTCTCATAGCAGAGACAGAATCTGGAGATGTGCAGTTGCTTAAGTGGGATGAACAAACGTTGCAAGCTACAGCAGTAAACACGATTGATTTTGGCAGTTCAGAGGCTACATCAATCATCACGCCCCAAAAACAGCACGTTGCATAAATAAGGCTAAAATATGATATTTACTGTTGATAATATGGTCGAAAAAAACCTGCCAAATGTGCATAACAAGCCTTGGTTAGCCGTGCCGACTAAAGCCATGTTGCGTTACTTGCTTCATGAAAAGCAGTGTAATGACATTGCCAACGAACATGCGCATTTATCCGGGGTCGATTTTGTTGAACAAATTCTTGCCTGTTTGAATTTCAGTTACAGCGTCCCCAATAACGAAATTGAAAATATTCCCATTGAAGGTCGAGTGGTGATCTACGCCAATCACCCTATCGGTTCACTTGATGCGCTGGCATTAATCAAACTGATTAGTCAGGTGAGACCAGACATCAAGGTCGTTGCCAATGAATTACTAATGGCCATTAAACCGCTTCATTCCATTTTATTGCCAGTACGTAACATGACTGGTGGAACACCGAAACAGCACTTAAATGAAATTCATCATCACCTCAAAAATGAAGGTGCGGTATTGATTTTCCCCTCAGGTGAAGTATCGCGTTTACGCCCTACGGGTGTCACTGACTTACATTGGCACAGCGGATTTTTAAAAATGGCTCGCGCCTGTAATGCGCCGCTTTTACCTATGTATGTTGATGCAAAGAACTCCGCTACATTTTATGGTGCTTCAATGATTTACAAACCATTAGCGACGTTATTGCTGGTCAAAGAAATGTTTAAACAAATGGATCATGTGATGCCAGTGCGGATTGGCCAATTAATAGCAAAAGAAGTTGTCAGCACTCAAGACTTTCCGCTTAAAACTAAAGTGAATCTGCTTAAAAATCATTTATATCGCATTGGTAAAAATCGCAGTCCGTTATTCATTACCCAAAATGCCATTGCTCATCCTGAAAAACGCAGTGAGCTACAACAAGCATTACAACAATGCGAATTGCTCGGTAAAACCCAAGACAATAAACAAATCTATTTATACAAGCATACTCACAGCAGTCCTATTATGCGTGAGATTGGCCGGCTTCGTGAAATCGCCTTCAGAGCCGTGGGCGAAGGTACCGGTAAACGTCGCGATACCGATAAATATGATAATCACTATTTTCATTTAGTATTATGGGATAAAGACGAATTAGAGATTGTGGGTGCCTATCGTTTTGCCAGTGCCAAAATGCTCCACGAATCCATTGGTGAAAATGCGCTGTATAGCCAATCACTATTTGAATACCACGATGCGTTTGCTCCCTATTTTGACCAAGGACTCGAACTTGGCCGCAGCTTTGTGCAACCTAAATATTGGGGCCGCCGTAGTTTAGAATATTTGTGGCAAGGTATTGGTGCATTTTTAATTAAAAACCCACAGTATCGTTACCTCTTTGGGCCTGTGTCGCTAAGCGATAGTCTACCTGTCCCCGCCAAAGAGATGCTGGTGTTTTTTTACCAAAATCATTTTGCCACCAAACACGTTTTAGCGACTTCATTTAATTCATATCAATTCACCGACGAACGTCAGCATCAATTGCATCAGTTATTTAATGGCGATGACTATGCTGAGAACTTTAAAATACTCAAACGGACGCTATCGAATATGGGTGTATCAGTACCGACGTTATTTAAGCAATATGGCGAATTGTGCGACAACAATGGCGTACAGTTTCTCGACTTTGGTATTGATGCAGAGTTTGGTGACTGTATCGATGGTTTAGTGTTAGTCGATATTCATCAGTTAAAGCCGATAAAATATCAAAAATACTTGGCTGGTCATTTACCTGAAAACAAAATTGCATCTTGACCAGATACAAGCTTATAACGTGAGTAAGTCGTTGTCATTGGCCGTTAAATGATTGTTACACTGATATTTATCTGATATAAAAGAATAAATACGTGGAGAATCGCTTATGACAACTGCTACTGAATTGTTGACAGAGACATTACCTGATAACCCGACTAAACATCTCTGTGTCGCGGACATCATGACTACGCGAGTGGTTACCATAGAGATGGATGACCGGCTGACACTGGCCAAAGAAATTTTTGACAATGTCAGCTTTCATCATCTACTCGTGGTTGATAACGAGCAATTGAGTGGCATATTGTCTCATCGGGACTTTCTACGGGCACTCAGTCCTAATATCGGTACCGCTGCTGAATTAATTAGAGACACTGAAACCCTGCATAAAAGGGTTCATCAAGTCATGACTCACAATCCATTCACTATTGCTCCTCATTGCGATATCAACCAAGCAACCAGACTTATTTTAGACCACGATATAGGGTGTTTACCGGTATTAGACAACAACACCATCGTGGGCATTATTACTTGGAAAGATCTATTGAAGGCCTATTACGTGAAGTAAATGGTCTGCTTTTCATCTATTTAATCGTTAACAAAAAATAGTCTGCCTGTTACTACTGTATTTTTGAACTGTTCTTTTGATCTGTTCTTTTGATCGAATACTCATGTATAAGTTCCGTATATTATCCGTATATTCCGACAATACAACCCTGCTTCATTTATCATCAACCGCTAATATTTAAATGCCGAAAAATCATATTTTGGCAATAGCTCTTCCAAAAAATAAATATTACTAAGCTTGCCAACTAGATAGCTTCATTTCGTAAATTGTTCATATTTATATGCTGGAAAATGTCACATTACTCTGCTTTTATTAGACACAGGGCTCGTGGCTATCATGTGATAAGGACAGCATTATGATTAAGTTTACATACCACCTCAATCAAGACAACATTGAGTTGCAAGCGAGTAATTGGTGCGGACTAGAACGAGTATTTATTAATGGCAAAGTGGTGTCACGCAAGTTCAACTTTGGTTTACAAAGCATGCATGATGTACTGCTTAATAATGGCAAAAAGTGTCGTTTTCAATTAATAGTCGATCCACAAACAGAATTAGTCTCTTGCCGTATTTACAAACAAAACCAATTGGTGACTATTTTAAATCAAGGTAAAAAACAGCTACAAAAAAGCCAGTTCCTAATCGAAACTAGCTTCGTTGTTGTATGTGTTGGCATGCTCAGCTTGTATTGGTTAACTTAAGTTAAACATAACCAATGAGATTGGTATAACACAAGCTGGCTTAGGTATTAACCTATGGTGAAATCAAGCTGAACGGTAGATTTTGCTTCTGTTGGCTTACCATCAACAAATTTAGGCGCATAACGCCATTGACTAAGCGCTTCTATCGATTCTTTTTCAAACTGGGTGCCACCTTTAGAGTCAATGATCTCAGGTGATTTAACAAAACCATTTTCATCAACTGTAAACTCAACTTGCACCCAACCAGATTTTCTTCTTTGGGCATATGATTGCGGGTATTTTGGTGGTTTTCTAAATAACGGGGTTTGTTCTTGTTGGTCATTCCATGGCGTCATTTTACCAATCGCAATACAATGCTCAGTGGCTTTATCTCCTAGGCCTTTTTGCTCATACAGTTTCACTAACAAGGCATGCGCACGAAGTTCATAAGGATGACTATAAGGTAATGCCTGATATTGTTTGATAACTTCAACTAAATTTGTAATTGCTTGACTTGGCTTACCCATGGAATCATATAACGCAGCAACGAGGTAAGTAGCATCAACTCGTTTAATGGCATCTTCTGGTAACTTACTGGTATAAATATCGTAAGCGTCAAACGCCAAAGTTCTCACTGTGCGGGTATAATACTCGGTATGCGATAAGCGATGAAACGTAATGAGTTTTACTTCGGCAACCGTTAACTCATTGTCAGCTTTTTCTGCAATCTCTATTGCTTCAAATAATAACGTTTTCGCGTATTTATCATCTGTTGTCGATTCAGCTAACCCAATCAAAGGATCGATTAACTCGATACCATTATCGGTCACGTTTTCACGGTATACAGCTAATGCAGAAGTAAATAATTGATGCGCCTTAAGCGTCGCTTCATCTTCAATAACACGGCCTTGATTCTTTTTCTTAGGTTCAACCATTACCGCATTTGCATAATTAATGGCTAACTTAGCGCTATCAAAGCTGTCGTGACCGAATTTAATTTGACCTAACTCATAGGCTTGCTGCGCATATTTCAGCGTATCTTGGTTGTTGTGGTTTTCAACAGAAACATTGTATTGCTGGTAAGCGTGTGAAAAAGCTTCTGTATTTGCTGGTTCAGCATAAGCAAGTTGGCTCATAAAAGCCGCTGCTATCGATAAGCGTAAAAGTGTCTTCATAACGTTCTAAATCCTTTTTGATTTTATCCTTAACCTTTTCTCGCACTTCGCAAAATACTGGTCGAGTAATATTTTAATAAACAGCCCTCCACTTTTACCCATTTTTATGACCTACGTCAACTTACTGCAAATAATTGTAAACAATATGTTGTGAAATATTGTTCCATAGGCACACTAATTTAGTTGCTGGCTATTTATGTCAGCGAAACCATTACAGGAGCTAAGATGTCAGCCATCATCAAATTGCTCCAAGCGATGTTAAGCAGCTTCAAAGACCTTATACCCATTATCTTAGTGGTCAGTTTTTTTGAAATATTTGTGCTTCATCAAGCGCCTGCACAACTTGGATCTATTCTTGTGGGTGTGGTGTTTATTGTATTGGGACTGACCTTTTTTGTATTTGGTTTGGAAATGGGTTTATTTCCGATTGGCGAATCACTGGCTGAAGCATTAGCACGAAAAGGCAGTGTGTTTTGGTTAGTTATTTTCTCATTCTCGTTAGGTTTTGGCACCACATTAGCGGAACCTGCTCTTACGGCTGTTGCAAACGAAGCGGCACAGGTTGCCGCGAATGCTGGTGCGATAGAGTCAAACCAACAAGCCATGAGCTCCTATGCAATGGGCTTACGATTAACCGTCGCTATCTCGGTTGGTCTGGCCATTTTACTTGGGGTCATTCGTATTCTTAAGGGATGGCCAATCCATTACCTCATTATTGGCGGTTACGTGTTGGTGATGATCCTCACCAGCTTTGCACCAGCCAACATTATTGGTATCGCTTATGATTCTGGTGGCGTCACCACATCGACCATTACTGTGCCTTTAGTCACTGCACTAGGGGTCGGCCTGGCAAGCGTCATTAAAGGTCGTAATCCAATGGTAGATGGCTTTGGATTAATTGCTTTTGCCAGTCTTAGTCCAATGATTTTTGTATTGCTATACGGCATGGTGTTTTTGCAGTGATCGCTATCGCCAATAAAATGAGGAGTGGTTTTGCTAAATGAACTGATTAGTACTTTATTACTGACTGCTCGTGATGTCATACCTATTGCGATAATTCTATTTGGCTTTCAGCTGGGAGTGCTTAAACGCCCAATAAACCAATGGCGTAAAGTATTGCTTGGATTTGTTTATGTCATTATTGGCCTCACCTTCTTTCTCGTGGGTTTACAATTGGCGCTATTCCCTATCGGTGAGAGCATGGCCAATCAATTGACCACCAGCGAGTTTTTACACCCTGATGGTGGCAATGAGCCGTATATTTGGCAAGACTACTTTTGGGTTTATGTGTTTGCCGCCGCAATCGGTTTTAGCACCACCATCGCAGAACCGTCATTAATTGCAGTGGCCATCAAAGCCAACCAAGTCTCTGGTGGCACCATTGGCATTCAAGGTCTGCGAATGTCAGTGGCATTTGGCGTGGCGATTGGGATTACGTTAGGCTGTTTTCGTATTGTTGTTGGTGATCCCATTCACTATTACATTATGGCCGGCTATGTTGTGGTGGTCATTCAAACCTTTTATGCCCCCAAAATGATTGTCCCTTTAGCTTATGACTCTGGTGGCGTAACCACCTCAACGGTAACGGTACCGTTAGTCGCGGCATTAGGACTTGGGCTTGCCACCAATGTTGAAGGCCGCAATCCATTAATTGATGGCTTTGGCTTGATTGCCTTTGCCAGTTTATTTCCGATGATCACTGTAATGGGGTACGCCCAAGCGGTTGACTATTTATCCAAACGAAAAGCCACTAAGGAGTAACCTATGCGCTTTAAATTAATTGTCGCCTTTGTCGACGATGACTGTACCGATAAGGTACTTGATGCAGCGCGTGTTGCAGGTGCAACGGGTGCCACGGTAATTAATCATGCTCGCGGTGAAGGCTTAGAAAAAAAGAAAACCTTTATGGGGCTTACCTTAGATGTTCAGCGTGATGTGATTTTATGGTTGGTAGAAGAACACATGAGCCGCAACATTCTCGAAACCATTTCAAATGTAGGTGAATTTGACACTAATTCAGGCAAAGGTATTGCGATACAAATTGATGTTGAGGATGCCGTTGGTGTGGCCCATCAGGTTCAAAAGTTGAGTAAAGACATTGAGGATCAAATATGAGTAGCACAACCCCTATACGTAACCGCGACGTCATGAATAACCAGTACGTCATGGTTGATGGTATGCACACAGTGGCCGAAGCGATCCAAGAAGCCATTAGCAATAACGTGAATATATTAGTGGTAAATAAACGCAATGAGCATGACGAATTCGGCATGGTACTCATGAGCGATATCGCCCGCAAAGTGTTAGCCAAAGACAAGTCACCAGAGCGTACCAACATTTACGAAATCATGATAAAGCCAGTGCTTTCATTGTCTGCTGATATGGACGTACGCTACACGGCTCGACTTTTTGAACGTTTTAATATCAATAAAGCGCCGGTGATTGAAGCGGGTGAGATTTTAGGTTTTGTCACTTATGACAATATTGTACTTAAGGGCATGATTAAAAAATAATATCAATATACTACAGCGGGGCATTTTAGCATGATGAAGCGAAACAGACTTCATGATCAGTGAGCCTAACCGCAACCTAACTGATTGGCTGACTTTGCCCTACAACTCGATCTATGCTTGTTAAATTTTCCGGTATTTCACAGACAATATTACGTCCACTATTTTTAGCTCTGTATAATGCTATATCGGCAATTTTGGTGAGGTCTTCTAATTTTGTCATTTGATTATTACACTCTGCAACACCAAAGCTTGCGGTTATTGATAACGAACAGCCATCATGTAACACAACCATTTTTTCAATTTTTTTACGAATAAAATTAGCCAGTTGAATAGCCGCTAATTTGTCGGTATTAGGTAAAAAAATAATAAATTCTTCTCCACCCCAACGCGCTAACACGTCACTATTTCTAATATGTTGCTTTAGTGTATCGGCAATACTTTTAAGGGTGGCATCACCTACAGCATGACCATAATCATCGTTTATTGTTTTAAACCAATCGATATCTAACAGGATCATCGAAAATGTTTTTTGTTCTCTCATGCCAAGATCCCACAGAGGACTGGCATTGACAATAAAAGCACGACGATTATATAACCCGGTTAAATGATCTACTTGCGCGATGACTTCGGCTGTAATCCGCGCTTTATCAACTTGTTTTAAATTAAACGCTAACGCCAAGGCTAAAATAAACATTTCAATCAGCATGCCTACTTCAATACTGTGAAATAACATCGTGTTATACGGAATAGCACCCCAAGTTGTTGCGGCAGAAAGGGCTGCACCACCCGCACCTAAAAATACCGCAGGGATAAAAAATTTGACCATTGCATGGCCATTTCTTAAGGCTAAAAAACCTAAGCTAATAAAAATAACGACTAATAATGAAGTCAATGCCACACCAACATTAACGGCGAGTAATTGATCTGCGTATATAAACAGCGACACAACTAACAACACCAGACAGGCGTATATCGTTTTATTAAAACGATATACGTTAGGTAAATAGACTTTTAATTTAAGGAACTCAAAGCAAAACGCGATACCGAAAATGATGTAACAATATAAAAAAAGTATCATTGCCCAGCGCTGCACAAACAAATTTTCTGGCCAGATAACTTTAAAACCATGGCCCGTGTAAGCGATATTTAAACTTAAAAATGACAATAAATACAAAGAATAATATATATAGCTACTGTCTTTTAAGCTTACAGAAAGCACAATGTTATAAACGAATAAGATAAAAAAAGCGCCGTATAAAAAACCATAAAAATAATTCGTCACTTCTAAATTACTTTGAATGATTTCTTCGGTCGTTAAATACAGTGGGATCAACAAAGGGTCTTTTGACTCAAACCGCATTAACACCTGAGTTATACCGGGTTTAAATACATGCGGTTGAGCTACCATTCGAGTTTGATTTGTTCGCAGGCTAAAGGGGATGGCGTCACCCGTAAATGCTTTGTCTATTACCTGACTCTGTCGAATAAAATAGAAATCTGCGTGATCTAACCAAGCAGAGTCGAGATAAAAAAACTTTTTCAGTGGTTTTTTTGTTGAATTATTAATCAACGCAGACACCCAAAGTACATCATGAGTAAAACCAAAACTGACTTTTCCGTCAATATTTGGCGCAAACTGTCCTTGCTGGTATTGGATAAACGCATTCTCAAACGAAACATCATCACTCGCAACCTGCAGAATACTGACGTGTTCGTTAATGAATAACTCTTCAACAACATCTGATAATTCAATAGGTTTACTTGTAACGTGAAAACTATAAAAGAATAAAAAGATCATTAAGAAGCGAATAGTAAATACTCAATCGAATTGTTTGATATTAGATTAGCCTCTGATGTACTTTTTGTCTAACAAACAGGCAACATCAAACATATTTTTGTTGGATCTTATAAACAATATTAATACGATTAATAATGCCATTAAAGGAGCCATTAGATACCAACCGTTAGGCTAATTGCTCCACAATAAAATCAATTAATGCTCTGGTTTTAAGCGGCAGGTTTTTGTCTTTATACAGTAAGTGAATTGGCATGGCTTCTGGCGGGATTAAACAATCAATATTCACCAGTAAGCCCGCAGCTATCGCCTCACTCACGACAATAGTCGGTTGTAAAATAACCCCTAAGCCATCAATGGCTGCCCGTGTGAGTACCACACCGCTGTTTGATAATAATCTGAAATGACGTTTACCAAAAATTTGTTGATGTGCAATAGACAATGACCCATTGGTAGAATAGCTGAAGCCCAGACACTGATGGTGGCGTAAATCGTCACGCGATTGTATTACTGGATGTTGTGCTAAGTACTGCGATGACGCACAAAATTGCATTTCATAATTCATAATATGGCGTCCAATTAACGCCGAATCATCCAACGCACCTATTCTCACCACTAAATCCACATTATTGTGAATAGGATCGATGAGATGATTATCAAGGCGTAATTCCACATCAATTTGAGGATATTGCAGTAAAAATTGATTCACTATCGGTGCTAACACGGTATTACCAAAGCTGACAGGCGCATTAATTCTAATACTACCTCGCGGCGTGCCTGTCATCGTCTGTAAGGTATTTTCAGCTTCTGTAATAGACGCTAAAATCGTTTTACATTCTTGATAATACACTAACCCAGACTCAGTGAGTTCTTGCTGGCGGGTGGTACGGTTAATCAGCTTAATTCCAAGGTAGGCCTCTAACTGATTAATGTGTTTACTGACCATAGTCCGGCTGATATTAAATTTATGCGCAGCTGTGCCATAGTTGCCCTGCTCAGCCACATGACTAAACACCTGCATCGCGGTTAATTTATCCACTGAATATCCCTAATCCTGCATCAAACCAGTGTTAATTATAAACCTATGGTGTTTTCTGTAAACACCATCAAACCATTTTGCCTTGCGCCGAACTGGTTTACGATGACCCATTATTATTAAGGGGTCGATATGGATAACAAACTGGATCAACAAGGCGTGTTCATCACCGCCGAAATTCACATTAAAGACCAAGTGCCATTAGCACAGGGAATCGCAGCTGTCCGTCAATTTTGTGTGGATATGAATAGCGAACCAGGCTGTTCGCTTGCAATGGCGCTGCAAAATAAAACGAACCCTAAACAGTTTGTTTTTTGGGAACGTTATGATGACCAAGCTGCGTTTGATGCCCACTTTGCAGCCGATCATACCCAAGCATTTATCAAATCGGCATTAACCGATCTACAGCAAGCGTTTGACTATCAACTATTAACCACTGAGGGATAATGAATGTCTGGATCAATTAAGTGGGCAATATTAGGCACCAGTTTTATCTCTGGTGTAATGGCCGATGCGATTAAAGCACAAGGTCAAAGTACAATTTATGGCGTTGCAGGGCGCAACACCACAACATTGGCAGAGTTTGCGAATCAGTATCAAATTCCACATCAATTTACTAATTTTGATGCGTTAATCAACAACCCTGAAGTCGATGTTATATACATTGCCCTGCCAAATCACTTACATCATGAATACGTGGTAAAAGCTGCTGATGCTGGCAAAGCGATTTTATGTGAAAAATCACTGTCCGTAGATATGCCAAAAACCATCGAAAGTCTTGCGGCAGTAGCTCAAAACAAGGTGTTTTTCCTTGAAGGCTTAATGTATTTAGCTCACCCATTTATGCAACAGCTAAGCAAAACGCTAGCAAGTGGTGTAATAGGTGAAGTTAAAAGTATCCGCGGCCAATATTGCGCTGCCATTAGCCAGTTTGTTAACCCTGCCAGCCTTGGGGCATTATTTAACCTAGGTTGTTACCCTGCATCATTAATGCAGCTAGTGATGCAGCAACAATTTGGCACCGAGCTGAGCCAGCAATACCACATAGAAGCGACCGGAAGACGTGGTCAAGACGGTAATATTTGCGAATCGACTGCCATCGTCGGTTACAGCAATGGTGTGCAATGTCATCTTCACACCGCTGAAGACTATGGTCTGCACGCAGGCTTTACTATCTTGGGCAGCTTAGGATGTATTGAGTTCACCTCAAACCCTTGGTTACCAGAATCTCAGGGTAATCATTTTACCGTTAGGTTATATGAACAAGATGTTGAAGTAGTAGACGTTGAAGCCAAAGGCAATGGTTTTTACTATCAAGTTGAAGCTGTGCTTAACGCATTAGACACTAAGCAATACACAGTACCAAGACCCTTAGTACAGCTCAGTGACTCTGTGGATGTCATGCAAATGCTAACAACATGGCATAACGCCGCGTTAGAAAGCTGCGCTGCGAACCACACCACTGAACGATAAACACTCGTTCACCCGCTGTTGCTGAATCGTCGATAATTCAGCAACAGCAACGTAAGCATATTCGCTGTGTTCATCACTAAGCTGTATTTGCGCGCCTTGCGGTAACTGACAACGAAAGATAAACGCTTGCGACTGATATGCACTGTGAAAATACACTCCAGACAGATATTGCACATCAACCTCACAACCCAACTCCTCTAAACATTCTCGCTGTAATGTCTGATGAATCGTTTCATTAGGGTCAAGTCCACCACCCGGCAAGCCCCAATGTTTGTCAGCATAATTGGCTTTTAACAACAGCACTTGCCCATCGTCATTGGTGATAACAGCGTGGGAACTGAGTCTAAATAAATCATTAAATGCCATGATGATTTTCCATTTTAAATTAGTTGTGATTGCGATGATGATTACTACACTCAAACAATCGCATTAGACTTTTATCTATCGTTCAGAATACGACATCAAATCAACTCTACTCTACTCAATAAGTAATTGAGAACATAGTAATATAGATAAAAACAACTAACATTTATGAAAGAATCTCTATTCTAAACATACACATATTCGATACTCATGGTATGTTGATTAGGACAAGTCAACCTGATTAATCTTAAGTTCAGTATTTTGCGTAATCATATGGCATTAATTTTAATTAAAAAGGTAAAGATGCTTAAAAAGTCGCTACCTTACTAACGCTTGTTTGTTACAAGGTTTGCTTTAAATTAGAGGCGGTATAAGTCTTAAATGAAAATTACTTTTAGGAAACAACAATATGTACATGATAGTTAAGCACACTCATCTAACAATAATTGCGATTACGTTTATATTTTTTATGATTAACTTTGTGTTAACGATGAAAGGGTCTGACAAGGTCAATCATAAATTACTAAAAATCGGGCCGCATGTTTTATATACTCTCTTTATCTGCACCTTTATTTATCTGGTTGTAGCAAATCCACTTAACCTGTACCCCTTTGTGAATGGTTGGGCTTCATCTAAATTAGGTGGTTTCGTACTGTATGTGCTCTCTATTACTTTTGCACTTAAGTGGGCCAAGTCAACACCGTGGCGTATTGTCGGCTTACTGAGCACAATCTTTTGGTTAGCAATGACTGCACGACTTGGTTTTGCCGACCATCTTAAATCAAAAGGAATTGAAGAAGGTGCTAATATTTTTTATGACTTAGGCCAGTCTATGCTAACTGCTATTTGCTAAGCTGTTTTATTAAAGTGGTTAATTAATTTTAGCCACTATTAATAAGACAAATGCTTATGCGCTCGGTGTTTATTCATTAGGCCGATTTAAGATGTTTATAATAATTAGTCACTTGTTTTAGGCATGAGTGTGTCACGTCTACGCAAGTATTTAGGACAACTGTGGGCTTCCTCTTGGTCTGGTGTGGGTGAAGCGCCACGGCGATAGTGATAGCAGGCCATAGTCCAAACACGTTTAGGGACATAAATGTGTTAGCCATCAAACTCAGAATTGCACATAAACGAGTTAGTTTGCTTGACTTAGAAATGGACAAATTCAACTGTGAATTTGAGGACGTTGAAGACTCTTTACAATAGAATGCATGAGCCGGACAGGCCTTTCTCGCGCATCTGACTTATATGGATATTGGAAATGTCGTTATGATATCGGAAACATCATTGATCCTGTGCTTCAAGGCATGGTAATCCCCCCTAAAAATAGTAGATTTCAAAAGTAGAATTTTCTCGTAATATATACGCAGGGAGATTCTGCATGAAAACATCAAAATTTAGCGACAGCCAAATCCTAGCAATCCTTAAACAAGCCGAAGCTGGCACCCCAGTTCCGGGGCTTTGCCGTGAGCATGGCATGAGCTCTGCGACCTTCTACAAATGGCGCGCCAAATTCGGTGGCATGGACGCTTCTATGATGGCGCGATTGAAGGAGTTAGAGGCTGAGAATTCACGACTCAAAAAAATGTATGCCGAAGAGCGACTCAAAGCTGAAATACTCAAAGAGGCCATCGAAAAAAAGTGGTAAAGCCGTCGCGGCGGCGGGAGCTGGCGCAAAAGGCGGTGCAAGATAAAGCCATTTCGATCGCATTTGCGTGTGCCTTGTTTGGACTCAGTGAGAGCTGTTATCGCTATCAGGCAAAACTCAGTGATGAAAACGCTGCAATAGCCGACTGGTTACAGCAACTGACATCAACCCATCGGAGTTGGGGGTTTGGGCTATGTTATTACTTTTTACGTAACGTGAAACGCTACCGATGGAACCATAAGCGGGTGTATAGGATTTACCGAGAATTGGAGCTAAATCTACGAATTAAGCCGAGGAAACGCTTGAAGCGTGATAAACCGGACGCATTGGCGGTGCCAGAGGCAATCAATGAATGTTGGTCCATGGACTTTATGCACGACCAACTGGAAGATGGTCGCAGCATTAGGTTATTGAACGTGATTGATGATTACAACCGTGAAGGCTTGGCGATAGAGGTCGACTTCTCCTTACCTGCGGAGCGTGTGGTGAGAACATTGGATCAAATCATCGAATGGCGTGGAAAACCAAAACAAATACGCAGTGATAATGGTCCAGAGTATATAAGTGCGGTACTGGCTGCCTGGGCTGAAAAACACAATGTAGAACTGAAATTTATTCAGCCTGGCAACCCACAGCAGAATGCCTATGTAGAACGCTATAATCGGACTGTGCGATACGAATGGCTGAGCCAATATCTTTGGAATAGTATTGCCGAGGTACAGGAACATGCGACACAATGGCTATGGTTTTATAACAATGAAAGACCCAATACAGCAATTGGTGGTGTCCCACCAAAGCAAAAACTGGCACTAGTAGCCTAAGTCTCTACTTTTGATCTCAGCTAAAAATGGGGAGATTACCGCATCCTGCGTATCAGAGTCAGGCTAGCTTTCGTTGATCATGTTAGTTTTCGGTTTATATGCGATGAGAAGCTAAGCATTACCTTAATTAAGCTTTACCACTTGCTTGATGGGTTAATGTGAACGGAGTTTCTAATCCTGAAATACTCCAATGTAGCTTAGAAAATTTACCGCCAGACATAAAAAAGCTACCTTTTGGTAACTTTTTCATGTTGCGCAGAGAAGCTTAAAAAATTACTCGTAATCAGTAGAATAAGTTTCTTCATAGGTGTGCGAGTAAAGTTCAAACAAGTTACCAAACGGATCTTCTAAGTACACCATTTGGGTTAGATTGTTGTCGTCTTCTGGGTGGTAGCGCATGATATCCATACGAGCTTTCCCGCCATATTGCACAGTACGTGCAATTGCCCCCTCAAAATCATCTGTTTGCAAACAAAAGTGGAAGATACCAAGACGGGTGAAATCAACTTCATGACGTTCTTGACGATCTTTCATTTCAAACATCTCAACACCAATACCGTCAGTCGTGACTAAATGTGCAATGTTAAAGCCTTTGAAGCCTTCACCAAATACTGCCACACACATTCTGCCAATAGCCGTTTCACGTTCTTCTTGAACCTTAGTGTTACCCATTACCACTCTTAGACCCAGCGCTTTAGTATAAAACTCAACCGCTTTATCCATGTCGCCAACCATCAAACCTACGTGATTCATTTTCATAACTTACCCCTAAAAACTATTGATTGATTCGTCATTTGTTTCGATGGAGTAATCTTACAGTGAACTAATAATAAATAAAAATTATCAAATATTATCAAATTAATAACTAAAATTAATGACAATTGATTGGTCAAAAAAGTAAGTTTTATCAAGTAATGGCTTAGCCAGAGTTAATATGACAGATTCAGCACAGCAAAGAAGCTTGAAAGCAATCAAGTAGAAATCAAATAGCAGGTTTTATAAATGAGTAGGTAAGCGCAGAGCCAAAGCGGACAGTTTATAAGCACCTAACTCATCGCGATCAGCTATATTCACTTGGCCAAATAACTGTATATTGTCTATTGATTGGTGAGAGACTCACATGCTTTAGGGAGATTAATGGCTCTGTCTTTCTATTTCTAGTTCAATTTCTAGTTCTATTAATAGTGCGGTATGTGCATCATTTGCTGCGTATTTTTTTTGATGATCGTGTAGAGGAAATATTGACCAATTTGATTGTTGTGCGCTCTTTGAGAGCCGTTGATTAAAAAATATCGCAACCGCAACTCTAGCGCCAACGCGTTGTTTAATTCGCGTAAAACGCATCACTTTTGAAGATAGTTCTTCTGTATTGACTAATTTAATTCCAAATTTTCTAAAAAGAATTTTTTTATCTTCTTTCAACCCAAAACCTACCTTCCTAATTGTTGGGTCAGATAATATTTCTGCGATTGCAGTAAAGTTTTCATAAAATTTAGTAGGAAATAAGAATACTTTAGATTTTGTGGCTAGCTGAATTAGATGAGGTCCATCACTGACCTCACCTTTTATAAAACAAGGTTTACTCTCTGTGTCAAACCCTAAACAAGAGTGTGTTCTTAACTCCGCTATTGCACTTATCGAGTCTGCTTTGTTTGTGACAACGATTATATTATCTAGACTAATACCATTATAAATGGGTAAATCACGAATTTGTTCCTTTGTTGGCCTTTCCATTGGATCCTTATTTTCCAGAGAGTCAGTATTCATCCATTGTGCTATTTACAAGGCATAAATCGCTTCTTGGATTTGCCCGATGCCACATCCAAATTATTAGGTAACGGTTTACTTAACCTGCTAACTTTACACGACAAATTGCATGATCTTAGGCCATAAAGAGCGCTAGTCACCGTTAAAAATTATTAACTAAACTGATTCACTTTATTCAACAGCCGCATAAACTCATCTTGCTCGTCATCAGCTAATGCCGCTAAAAAACGTTGATTGACCCACTCAGCTTCATGAATTAAATCTTGTTGAAGCGCTTTACCGTTGTCGGTTAAAAATATTTGGAATGCGCGGCGGTTATCCGCTTCTTGATGACGGGTGATAAATCCCTGGACTTGCAGATGGTCCAGCAGACGAGTCATGGTGTAATTAGCCACATCACAACGTTTAGATAACTCAGTTTGGCTTAAACCTTCCTCTTGCCATAAGGTAAATAATACCGGCCAAAGTTTACTGTCTAAGTCGTAGCGCTTTAAGCGCGTATCAATTTCTTGCTGCAAGGCAATATTAAGATGAGAAATCAGGTAACTTAAACTTTCAAAGCGTTTCAAATGATACCTCCTACATCGTCAGTGAGATAAATTGACTGTGTTAAGACAAATACTAATGCCTACACTGCAGTTCAACCACACTTGAACAGATTTTAGATTACCATCTCTATACGTTAAGAAAAGCTCTTTTAGTCAAAAGATAAGTATTCATTGATATAACGATAATAACAGGCTCGGTTTAATTGCCCCACCAAGCCTCTGATTAATGGCGCGTATATGCCATCATCTGTGACGATAATATCTGCGATATTAATGGCTGAGAGCTGCGTACCTATGCTGCTGGTAAATATCAACTGACTATCATTTACCTGAACTTCCGTTAATGCGGCTTGATGATAGTCCACCAGCAGGAATGGATAGGCTTCAACGGTAACTTTGACTTTTTCGACCGGGGTGATTAATAAATACTCATTGTCGATACAGTGCAAAATACTACTGAACAAAGCCGCAAACTTTGCAGGCAACGGACTATTGAGGTAAAGCCAATCGCCATTAGCTTGAATATGAAACAGCGCTTCATCACTGCAAAGTGCCACACCTTGAGGGTGAGTATACGAACCTAATGCTGCTGTTTCATCTGTCATTATGCTTACCTATCCGAGTAATTTAAGTAGCGCTTCTATAGGGTGTTGCGGTTTAAAACCAGCAAAGCGTTTAACTTGGCTACGACATGAATAACCAGATACTAATACTTGGCTATGCTCAGCAATTTTCTCAATGCTTGGTTGCCAAGACATTTCAAATAACTGCTCTGAGCGTTCAAGGTTTTCCAGTTCATGGCCATAGGTGCCCGCCATACCACAACAACCTAAATTAACGCTGCTTAGTTTGGCACCAAAGTGGCTAAATATCGCTTTCCATTCATTAGCCGTATTAGGTTTGGCTGTCGATTCAGTACAATGACTAAACCAGGTGAATTGCGGTGCATCTGTTGCTAAAGCAGATGCTTCACTTCGGTTTACTACTACATCGGTTAACCACTCATTGGCCAATAGCACCTCAAATGGCCCACGACGCTGACCTAAGACCTCTTTGTATTCGTCGCGATAACATAACACTAATGCAGGATCTAACCCCACCATCGGCATGCCAAGGGCATGTACGCGGTTTAAGAAATCGGCACTGTTTTGCGCTGTTTTAGCAAATTTGTCTAAAAAGCCTTTAATATGAGTCGGTTTGCCATTGGGCTTGAATGGCAGTAATACGGGTTTAAAGCCTAACTTTTCGATTAATTGAATAAACCGATAAACCAAACCTGCATCGTAAAAACTGTTAAATGGATCTTGCACTACTAATACATGTTTACTGCGCTGCGCTTGCGGAATTGCGCACAAGGCTTCTAAATCGTAACCACGGCTAGCATGACCATCTAAACGCTGTTTTAGTGTCGGCACGGATAACTTAGGCGCATCTACATAACCAATGGCTTTTTTAATCACCCACTTGCTCAGCGGATTTTGCGAGGCCAAATTAGTCAATTTAGGCATCGCGGCCATCAGTGGTAAGGAATCTTCGATACCTGCAACTAAATAATCTTTGGCTGGACGTAAATAGCGTTTGTAGTAAATATTAAAGAACTGGGCTCTAAACTTAGGCACATCAACTTTAACCGGACATTGGCCCGAACAGGCTTTACAGGCTAAACAACCTTTAAGCGACTCCATAACTTCGTGCGAGTAATCATAGTCGCGCTGGTTATTGAGGGTATTTTGAGTACGCTGCATCCACCCTAGTGGTTTAGATTTTGCTAACGCGTCAACATCAACACCTTCGGCTTCAAGTAAACGTAACCATTCGCGCATTAATCCAGCACGGCCTTTAGGTGATTGCACTCTATCGCCAGTGACTTTAAATGACGGACACATTGGTGAGTAACTGCTGTAATTAAAACATAAGCCATTACCGTTACAGTTCATCACATCTGGAAAAGCATCACGCACTTGAACGGGGATTTGTCTGTCGAAACTGCCGCGTTTGGCGCTGTCGACGTTAAACATTAATGGGCCAGATTTAGGAGGCGCCACTAATTTACCTGGATTTAAGCGATTATCAGGATCAAACAAGCCTTTGATTTGCTCAAGCACAGCATAAAGCTCATCACCAAATACCGCAGGGCCATATTCACCACGGACACCTTTACCGTGTTCGCCCCACATTAAACCGCCATACTTAAGCGTTAAGGCGGCAACTTGATCAGATATCACTTTCAGTAATTGCTCGTCGGCAACATCACACATATCTAATGCTGGTCGCACGTGCAGTACACCTGCATCCACATGACCAAACATACCGTATTGTAAATTATGGCTATCGAGCAGTGCACGAAACTCCATAATATAGTCGGCTAAGTTTTCAGGTGGTACGGCGGTATCTTCGGCAAACGCTAATGGTTTACGACTGCCTTTTGTTGCACCCAATAAGCCAACGGCCTTTTTGCGCATGGCATAGATACTGTCAATATCCGTTCTGTCGGTAATAACTTGAAAACCCACTAAACCAAATTGTTGTTGGCTGAGCTGCCCACTGAGCATATCTTCTAGCAAAGCGACTTTCTGTTTCACATCGTCATCTTCGCCAGCAAACTCGACCATATTAAGCCCTTCAATGGTCTTATTAGGTACCGCTTTAATTTGCTCGGCAACTGAATGCCAAATAATGTCTTCGCGGGCAAGGTTTAGTACTTTTGAGTCAACCGTTTCGACTACCGTTGCTTTAGCTTGTACCAACGATGGGGCATGACGCAACGCAGATTCAAATGAATCATATTTGATGTTGACCATCATGCGGGTTTTCGGCAATGGGGTCAGGTTTAGCTTGGTTTCGGTGATCACCGCAAGCGTACCTTCTGAGCCCGTTAAAATACGCGATAAATCAAACTGGCTTAAATCATCGTTCCACACATGCTTTAAATCATAGCCCGTTAGAAAACGATTCAATTTTGGAAAACGTTCAATGATGGTGTCACGCTTTACGCGACAAACTTCTGCGACTTGACTGGCAATGCGATTTCCTAGTTGGTTGTCACCAAAAGGTTGCTCAGCCAGTTTGTCTTGGTCGATTGGTGTGGTGGTTAATACACTGCCATCAATCAGTACACTGGTTATGCCTAACACATGATCCGATGTTTTACCGTAAACCAGTGACCCCGCACCAGAGGCATCGGTGTTAACCATGCCGCCAACTGTCGCGCGGTTTGACGTAGATAAATCTGGACTAAAAAAGAAGCCGTGCGGGCGCAAAGCATCATTTAACGCATCTTTAACCACACCGGCTTGTACCCTAGCCCAACCTTCCTCGGCATTAATTTCTAGCACTTGGTTTAAGTGGCGTGACACATCTAAAATTAATCCGTGGGTAAGCGATTGGCCATTTGTCCCCGTTCCGCCGCCACGCGCACTAAAGGTCACTTGTTTATATTGTGGTTGTGCCGCTAACGATAATACCAGCTCGACATCTTGTTGATGTAGAGGATATATCACCGCTTGGGGCAAAAATTGATACACCGAATTATCGGTTGCCTGAATAAGCCGCGCACTGTAACGCTTGTCTATTTCACCTTCAAACTCGCTTTGTTCAAGCGCGTCAAGATACTCAAGATAGATAGGTTCTAATGTTTGTTTATGTGATAGCAAAGGTAACATAGAGGACTTATTATTTATTGGCATATTGTAACCATTATAAACAAAAAAAAGCCGCTAAAAAGCGGCTTTTATTACAACTTGATAAAAATACAGGTTGGAGAATAAATAAACCTGTAATTTTTACTATTATTTAGCCATGTGCTTCGGCTAAATATAACCAAGTGTCAATGACCGTATCAGGATTAAGTGATACAGAATCAATACCTTGTTCAACTAACCATGCAGCAAAGTCGGAATGATCTGATGGGCCTTGGCCACAAATTCCCACATAAGCACCTTTTGCTTTAGCCGCTTTAATGGCCATTGAAAGCAATGCTTTTACTGCATCATTACGCTCGTCAAACAAGTGACTGATGATTCCTGAGTCACGATCAAGCCCTAATGTTAACTGAGTTAAGTCATTTGAGCCGATAGAGAAACCATCAAAATGCTCAAGGAACTGGTCAGCTAGCAAGGCATTTGAAGGTAGTTCACACATCATGATAACGCGTAAGCCATCTTTACCGCGCTCTAAGCCTTGCTCTTTCAGTAACTCAATGACTTGAGATGCTTCATTGACGGTACGAACAAATGGAATCATCACTTCAACGTTGGTTAAGCCCATTTGGTTACGAACACGTTTAATCGCTTCACATTCAAGCGCGAAACAATCGCGGAATGATTCAGAAATATAACGGCTAGCACCACGGAAGCCCAACATTGGGTTTTCTTCATCTGGCTCGTAACGGTCACCACCCACTAAGTTTGCGTACTCGTTGGACTTAAAGTCAGACATACGTACGATCACTTTCTTCGGATAGAAAGCCGATGCAATAGTGGCAATACCTTCAACTAAACGCGCAACATAAAACTCAACAGGCGAGTCATAACCCGCGATCATTTCGTTGATTTCATTTTGCAGTTCAGCAGTCTGACCGTTGAAATCAAGCAAAGCTTTAGGGTGAATACCAATCATGCGGTTAATGATGAACTCTAAACGCGCTAAACCGACACCTTCGTTAGGCAAACGTGCAAAATCAAATGCACGATCTGGGTTACCCACGTTCATCATAATTTTCATTGGCAAAGGAGGTAATGTATCAACACGGTTAGTGATGATTTCAAAATCTTGTTTACCTGAATAAATTAAACCGGTATCGCCTTCTGCACAAGATACTGTGACGATGTCGCCCGTTTTGATACGGTCGGTAACATCACCACAACCTACTACAGCGGGTACACCTAATTCACGTGCAATAATTGCAGCATGGCAAGTACGACCACCACGGTTGGTCACAATCGCACTAGCACGTTTCATGATAGGTTCCCAATCTGGGTCTGTCATGTCGGTCACTAACACGTCACCGGGTTCAATTTGGTCCATTTGATCAATCGAGGTTAATACCTTCGCGATACCGGTACCAATTTTATGACCAATTGCACGACCTTCACAGATCACGTCACCCTTCGTTTTTAAGTGATAACGTTCAATTAACTGGACATCTTCACGACTACGAACCGTTTCTGGACGAGCTTGAACAATATACAACTTACCGTCGTTACCGTCTTTTGCCCATTCAATGTCCATCGCACGGCCATAATGCTTTTCAATAACCATTGCTTGCTTAGCAAGCTCCATGACTTCGTCATCGTTAATCGAGAAAATACGACGCTGTTCAGCAGAAACATCTTCAATTTTAACTTGCTTGCCATGGCCAGCATCATCAGAGTAAACCATCTGAATCAACTTACTGCCGATATTTCGGCGCACAACAGCTTTATGCCCTTGCGCTAAAATCGGTTTGTGCACATAGAATTCGTCTGGGTTAACCGCGCCTTGTACAACCATTTCACCTAAACCAAAAGATGAAGTGATAAAGACAACGTCATTGTTTCCTGACTCAGTGTCCATGGTAAACATCACACCAGAAGCTGCTTTGTCTGAACGTACCATACGTTGTACGCCAGCAGATAAAGCCACACCTTGATGTTCGTAACCTTGATGAACACGATAAGAAATTGCACGGTCGTTAAAGAGTGAGGCATAAACATGCTTAATTGCTAGCATGACCGCATCAAAACCTTTAACGTTTAGGAATGTTTCTTGTTGGCCTGCAAAAGAGGCATCTGGCATGTCTTCAGCGGTAGCTGATGAACGCACTGCAAATGACGCTTCTTGAGTTTCGCTTGACAACTGCTCGTAAGCTTCACGAATAGCGTCTTCTAATGCCGGCTGGAATGGGGTTTCAATAACCCACTGTCTGATCTGCGCACCTACTTTTGCCAGTTTATTGACATCATCAACATCCAATGTCGCCAGAATGTCAAAAATCTTCTGGTTAACTCCACTTTGTTCAAGGAACTCATTGAACGCATGCGAGGTCGTTGCAAAACCGCCAGGAACTTGAACCCCTGCATTAGCCAGATTGCTGATCATCTCTCCAAGGGATGCATTTTTACCGCCAACCTTGTTTACATCGCCCATGCCTAATTCTTGATACCAGAGTACGTATTGCTGCACAGTTTTATCTCCGCAAGTTTTTATTTCAGTGGCCACTTCACACGAGGGCAAGAGCATCTTACACTCCCATACAACAAGCGTAAATCTATAATTTTATTTGTAATTTTATTACTACAAGAGGTCAGAATGACACCAAAAGTATTCTATATTTCAGATGGGACCGCGATCACAGCAGAGGTTTTTGGACATGCCGTACTTTCGCAATTTCCTATAGAATTTGAAGCACTTACGATTCCATTCGTTGAAACAATTCAGCGAGCTCAAAAAGTTAAGCAACAAATAAATGATTGTTTTATTACAACAGGCGAAAGGCCGCTTGTGTTCCACTCCATCATTAATCCTGAGATCCGCAATGTGATTTTTTCGAGTGAATGTGTCGATTATGACTTTTTGAACACCTTTGTTGCGCCACTAGAACAACACTTAGGTGTACAAGCTAAACCTTTATTACACCGAACTCATGGTAAAAGTAACCATGGTTATGAAACCCGTATCGATGCGATTAATTACACCATGGAGAATGATGACGGCCAAACCATGAAACACATGGATAAAGCTGACATTATTTTATTAGGCGTGTCTCGTTGTGGTAAAACGCCATCAAGCTTATATCTGTCAATGCAGTTTGGTATAAAGGCTGCAAACTACCCGTTTACTGAAGATGACATGGATAACCTCAAGTTACCTGAAGCATTGAAACGCAACAAATCAAAGCTCTTTGGCTTAACTATCGATCCTCATCGTTTGCATGAGATACGTCAAAGCCGCATGGAAAATAGCCGCTACTCTTCATTAAGACAATGTCGACTAGAAGTGAAAGAAGTCGAAATGCTGTATAAAAAAGAACGTATTCCCTTTGTAAATACCACCAACCATTCGGTTGAAGAAATTGCCACCAAAATTCTTGATATCACCGGTTTAGAACGTCATATGTTCTAATTTATAAACAATCATTTTTTGCATGAAATAGAATGAAAAACCAGCAAAAGACGAACTTAACCCAGGTTGATTCGTCTTTGCCTTTTACGGCAATCTGTTTTTTAACCGTTAGAATCCGAGGCTAAGCCTCGCATCTTGAACTTCTTTGGGTATATAATCCCGTTCAATATGATGCAGATGCATCTCACGATTTCTCGGTAATATGCATGACAATTAAAACAGATGAACTCAGAACAACCTTATTAAGCAAAGTTATTTCTCCTGCTCAGTTGGCTTCAGAATATCCATTAACGCAAAATGCTGCAGACTACTTGGTTGCGCAACGTCGTGAAGTAGAAGCAATTATTGCCGGAGAAGATCAGCGCTTACTGGTCATCATTGGCCCTTGCTCAATCCATGACACTAAAGCAGCACTCGAATATGCAGAGCGTTTGTCGGCCTTACATCACGAACTAAAAGATGACTTGTGCATTTTAATGCGGGTGTATTTTGAAAAGCCACGCACGATTGTGGGTTGGAAAGGCTTAATTTCAGATCCAGATTTGGACGGCAGCTTTAGCCCGAATAAAGGCTTGCGTATGGCACGTCAGTTATTACAACAAATCACTGAACTCAAGTTACCTATCGCCACAGAGTTTTTAGACATGGTGAACGGCCAGTACATCGCAGACCTTATTACCTGGGGTGCTATTGGTGCACGTACTACTGAAAGCCAAATTCACCGCGAAATGGCTTCTGCATTGTCTTGCCCTGTTGGCTTTAAAAATGGTACTGACGGTAACATCAATATCGCTGTTGATGCGGTACGTGCCGCACAGGCGCCGCATATTTTTTACTCTCCAGATAAAGATGGCGCTATGGCGGTTTACCGTACCCACGGCAACCCATTTGGACATATTATTTTACGTGGTGGTAAAACCCCAAATTATTCAGCTGAAGATATTGAAGTTGCACGCGCACAGCTTGAACAAGTGGGCGTAACTCAACGTATGGTGGTTGATTTTAGCCATGGTAACAGTGAGAAACAGCATAAAAATCAGTTAAATGTTGCCGATAGTATTATGGCGCAGCTGCGCAGTGGTAGTACCGCAATTGCTGGTATTATGGCAGAAAGCTTTATGATTGAAGGCAACCAGAAAGTGGTTAAAGACGAACCATTAGTGTATGGCCAAAGTATTACCGATGCGTGTTTGCATTGGGCTGATTCTGAAAAACTTTTACGAGATTTAGCTCAAGCTTCGAAAGAACGCAAAGCCTTACTAGCACAGTAATCGCCCTACTACCGGTTAATGGGCTAGCACACCAAAGCTAACTCAATCCTGTTTATATATCGGCTGATATCGACACTGTATAATATTGTTTAACAATGCCAGTCCCCAGGACTGGCATTGTTGTTTATACGTCTCTATCAATAACGTTAATCCTCTTCGAGCAAAGATGCTTTTGACAACACAGAAAATTGTTCACTAATGACCATAAAGCTATCGACCAATTTAGGGTCAAAGTGTTTGCCTTTTCCTTCAAGAATCAACGCCATCGCTTCTTCATGACTAAAAGGCCTTTTGTAACATCGTGGTGAGGTTAATGCATCGTACACATCGACTAAAGCTACAATTCTGGCTGACAACGGGATAGATTCGCCTGCTAACCCATTAGGATAACCACTGCCATCCCACTTTTCATGGTGAGCGCCGGCGATGTCACGTCCCATTCGTATAAATGTACACTGAGGGGCATACGCTAATAAACTGTTAAGCACTTTTTCTCCAATCACAGGATGAGCCTTAATCTGCTCAAATTCTTCTACCGACAAGCGCCCTGGTTTTAACAAAATATGATCGGCGATACCCACTTTGCCAATATCATGCAAAATGGCTGAGAGGCTAATTTCTTGAATAAAAGCGTCAGTTAACTCTTCTGGAACATGTTCATCGGTTAATCTTTGTTTTGCCAGCATATTGGCATACTGCTGCATTCTAATCAGATGCGCACCGGTTTCATTATCACGATACTCTGCCAATTTAGCTAAGCCCATAACCGTTGCCGTACGAGAGGCTAAAGTGGACTCTAATGAGTGAGTTAACTTACCCAATAAATAAGAGGTCGACTGAGTCACTATTGCATTAGTGACGAGAAAGTTAATCACCACTACGTACCAAATTAAGGTTGAAAACCCGTTTATATCAGGCCATACAACAAGCTCATAATGATAAGCGATACCGATTAATAATAACGATATACCATTAGCCACCTGGGCCCATACCGCCATTTTTTCGCCAAGAAGAATACTGCTCAAAGGAGGGAAAACGAATAACCAGAAAAAACCTGCCCCAGAAGGGCCAATAGCGAGTAAAAAACCGATGCCGATACCAAATGCAAGATAACACCCAATAGTAAATTTTTGTGTATCGCTAATTCGTGGATAAAACAAAATGAATAATAATACCCCGTAAGCCACAGTATCAAATAGTGCCATGCCCCAAAGGTTTTGAACAATACACAGATATACGCTGGTGATGTAAATCGGGATACATAACAAAGCCAACACACTAAACAGTCGCGTGAAAATGATCCGACGCCATATTGGTAAGCCATCATCAAAACCATGTTGAATAAGCGGTGCTGTTAACCGAGATGACATATTAATTCCTTTTAAAACGATGTAAATCTAACACCATTACATTCCATTAATCGCGCAAACAGACTTATTTAGATGACCGAGTCGTATAAATGTCAGATCGATTTAAATAACAACATGAGCCAGTCATACGCCAACCTAAGTATTGTTGCTAGACAAGCATTAAGCAAAACTAGGATTAAAATTAATCCATAAAACCAATATTCAACTCATATTCGATTATGATTGTCATTAATTTGGGTGCTTACCATTGCCAATAATCCATAATATTAGCGAAAATATTGACGTTTCATGACGTTCCATGACGTTCCATGACGGTGTGATGCGACAATTAACACGCTATAACAAAAAGTAACGTTAGCCACAAAGCCAACGCTACTCCATCACTCCCCACCTATAATAAGGATGTTGTTATGCAAAGTTCGTCTCGTAGTGCTGCTATTTTCGGAATATTAATTGCACTGGGCTTAGGCGCATTAGGCGTATTACTCAAACAAGCCATTGTCGAGTACAAGTTACTCGACCGCAGCGTCACGGTAAAAGGCCTGGCAGAAAATGAATATCCTGCCGACATCGTCATTTGGCCGATACAATTCACCGCAGCCAATAATAATCTCGATGAACTCTACAAACAGCTTGAAACACAAAACAACCAAGTGGTTAACTTTTTAGCCGAACAAAATATCGATCCCAAACAGATCACTCTCGCCGCGCCCACTATTACCGATAAATTGGCGCAACAGTATGGTGGAAATCAACCAGTAGAATTGCGCTATACGGCGTCGCAAACCATTACGGTATATTCTAATGACATAGATAAAGTTCGCGGGGCTATGCCTCAATTAACTGAGCTAGGTAAAATGGGCATTGTTTTCTCGCAAAATAACTATGATGCCCAAGTCGAATATATTTTCAGCCGATTAAATGACGTTAAACCAAAAATGATCGAAGAGTCGACCACTAATGCACGTTCAGTTGCTGAAAAATTTGCTACCGATTCACAAAGCCGATTAGGTAAGATAAAAAAAGCAACTCAAGGACAATTCAGCATTAACAATAGAGATAAAAACACGCCATATATTAAACAGGTACGGGTCGTATCTACCATCGAATATTATTTAGCGGATTAACACCATGAAACAATCAATCATTAGAGCCGTTTTCGGCTGTATGAGTTTAATCAGCGTATCATTAATGGCACAGACGCCAATCGTTGCTCCGATTGCGCTTAACAATACCGCCGTAAATAGCGATAACAATACTAAGAGCAATCAAGTTATTTTTATTGTCAGACATGCAGAAAAACTTGCTGGAAAAGACCCTAGCTTATCTGCACAAGGACAATTACGAGCCCTGCGTTTAGCTAAAGTACTGTCCAGTACGCATTTAGATAAAGTGTACACAACGGATTATAATCGCACCCGTGAGACAGCCACCGCCGTAACGCAAGATCAGCAAGTGGATTTAAGTGTTTATGATCCACGTGATATGGCGGCATTTACCCAACATCTATTAACTCAACAGGGTAGTATTTTAGTGGTCGGACACAGTAATACTTCGACAGATTTAGTTGAAGGTCTCGGGGCAGAAAAACAAATACCCATTGCAGATGCAAGTGAGTTTGATCGCTTATACATAGTGACCCTCAATGCCAACAAGCAAATGGTTTCTACTGTGTTGTTACGCTATTAGCGGGTCATTGAAAGTGAGTAAATGATAGCTGGTAAATGATTGTTAGTGAGTGATGGTTTTTAGCAAAAGACATAGCAGACAAATAGGAGACGGACATGAACCCAATTAAATGTGAGATTTACGATTATATTGAGATCATCTGTTTGTATCGCTATAGGGTCAAACTAACATTAACAGATGGAACCCATCTTCAAGGTCAATTTGATCGAACATTGTATGTCAGTCGCAATCAACAAAAACATGAAGCCATTGCGGGTATTAATCAACAACAGCAAGCGATTGAAGTGATATTAACCGATATCACTTCAATTGATGTTCTCAGCCAAAATGCCTCATTTAGCCATATCTCGTTAATCGAATAGTTTACTCTACCCAACTCATCGGAACATTTACCTTAAAGGCCCGCGAAATTTGGCCCTTGGGTGACTAAACAGGCGCTACAACATCGACAGAGATCCGCGCAATACAGTATAATACGCGGCTTTTTTCGCTGAATTCTTTGTTGATCTGCATAACATTAGGTAGTTGTATGTCCCTTGCTCAAAACCCTGCTCAAACTCAAAACCATTTCCCTGATGACATTGCTGCACGTATTGCTCAATCAGAAGCGCGCGTTATAAAGGCTATTTTCCCGTCTAATACCAATCACCATAACACCTTATTTGGTGGTGATGCTTTAGCATGGATGGATGAAACAGCCTTTATCGCCGCCACCCGTTTTTGTCGTAAATCATTAGTGACCGTCAGTTCTGACCGTATCGATTTTAAAAAAGCGATACCCGCAGGCAGCTTAGCAGAGCTGATTGCTAATGTGATTCATGTTGGTAATACATCACTCAAAGTTGAAGTGAACATTTATGTCGAAGATATGTACAACGATCATCGAGAACATGCAATACGCGGAGTATTTACTTTTGTTGCGGTAGATGAAAACAGAAACCCAACCCAAGTGTGGCCACACAATTAATACATCCTTGCTAATGTAGTCAGATAGATGGCTGCATTAGCACTTTATTTACTCGACTAAAGTCTATAATTTTACGGTTTTTATTCAAATCAATCACAATGTGACATAAAGCAATAGAATACTCGATTACTTTTCTGTTACATTGAGTTTATCTTCACGTGCAACATAGAATAAAAAACGCCATGAAGCTCGAAAATTTAAACATCATCATTGCAGATGATCATCCATTATTCCGTAATGCCTTAAGGCTAGCGCTGAGTAATGCGTTTGAACAAACTCAATGGTTTGAGGCCGATAGTGCCGAAGCGTTACAAAGGGTTCTTGATCAAAAAGAGACCCCATTTGACTTAATCCTGCTGGACCTACAAATGCCTGGATCGCACGGTTACTCAACCCTGATCCACCTTAGAACTCATTATCCAGATATCCCCGTAGTGGTGATATCTGCCCATGAAGACATCAATACCATCAGCCGAGCGATACATTATGGCAGTAGCGGATTCATTCCTAAATCTGCGTCAATGGAAGCGTTGGCAGAAGCATTAAATGCGGTGTTATACGGTGATATTTGGTTGCCAAAAGGTACTCAAATCGTGCCAGTTTCTGATGACCCAACCGATAAAATGGCCAGCCGATTATCAGACTTAACCCCGCAACAATATCGCGTGTTACAGATGTTTGCAGAAGGGTTACTCAACAAACAAATTGCTTATGATTTTGGGGTATCAGAAGCAACCATCAAAGCGCATGCCACGGCGATATTCCGTAAACTGGGTGTTCGCAATCGCACTCAAGCGGTGATAGCATTGCAGCACTTAGAAATGGACAGAATTGATATCTCGTAATGCCTCAATCATTATCGCTACAACAGCTGCCTTTTTCACAAGCGTGTGAAAATAATAAACAGCCTATCTTAACCCTATTGGCAGAGTGGTTTGCCAATAGGCAACATATACTCGAAATAGGCAGTGGTACAGGCCAACACAGCGTCTATTTCGCTGAACACCTTCCTCATGTCCGCTGGCAACCAAGTGACCAACAACATTATTTACCTACCCTACAAGCTCGGCTCAATTTGCAAACACAACCCAACTTACAACAGGCAATCGGGCTTGATGTCACTCAACCATGGCCCCTGCTTGTATCTGATATAGATGCCATATTCAGTGCTAACACCTTGCACATTATGAGTAAGCCAATGGTTGAAGCGTTCTTTGCTGGCGTTGGTAGTGTATTGCTTAATTCAGGCTCATTAGCAGTTTATGGTCCCTTTAATTATCAAGGCCAATTTACCAGTGACAGTAATCAACAATTCAATTTATGGCTGCAACACAACAACCCTGATAGTGGTATCCGTGATATTGAATGGATCTGCCAGTTAGCACAACAACAAGGGCTAATACTTCAAGAAGACATCGCCATGCCAGCCAATAACCGTCTGCTACATTTTAGTAAATAACCTCAACTCTACATTAGAGATGGGTTAAATCGATACAGTGTGATGATTTCAAATCTGTAATATCAAAACGCGTTATTTTGCTAACAAGGCGAATTGAACTCGTAATCGCTTATCTATGGCAAGTGATGCAATGCTTGGTACTGAATCAATAGCGGTTTGATGTTTACTTATTGACTAAAGTTGACCGTTAACACCTCTAAATCATCCAAACGATTAGTGACTTACTTGCCAAAAACCTTGTAAGCTATCGACTAGAGTCAAAATACACAAGGACA
Source organism: Shewanella sp. ALD9 (assembly GCF_002836315.1). Classification (NCBI taxonomy): domain Bacteria; kingdom Pseudomonadati; phylum Pseudomonadota; class Gammaproteobacteria; order Alteromonadales; family Shewanellaceae; genus Shewanella; species Shewanella sp. ALD9. The sequence goes on along the minus strand of NZ_PJCD01000003.1, from coordinate 847,163 downwards.
CACACTATGGGTTCGGTTACCACTAAAAGACATCCCAATGGTCTTGATTATGTTGCTGTTGACACAGCACTTTGCCAAGCACGTATTTTTATGCAAGGTGCACAAATAGATCAATTTATACCTGTAGGTAAAGCACCACTATTATGGGTTTCAAGTGCAGATGATTACCAACCTGGTAATGGTATCAGAGGAGGAATACCCATTTGTTGGCCTTGGTTTGGTATGAGCGACACTCCAGGGTTTCCGCAGCATGGTTTTGCTCGAAACAAAACCTGGTCGCTTGAATCCGTCAAAATGCGTAACCAATTAGTAGATTTAGTTTTCACCCTGCCCGCCAGTGAAATGGATAAACAATATTGGCCCCATAATACCCAAGTAAAGGTGTTATTCACCTTAGGCGAAACCTTATCAGTCAGCTTGGTGAATACTAATAATGGAAATGATAACGTGAAGCTTACCCAAGCATTGCATAGCTACTTTCCTATTGAAGATATTCATCAATTGCAAGCGAGTGGCTTTAGCGGGTCACAATACATTGAATTTGGTGAAGGGCCATTTAAACAAGTCGATGATGTCGTTAAATTTGAACGAGAAACCGACAGGGTTTATACCCTATTAGGTGATACTCAGGAGTTACATACACAAAATGGCACCATTGTAGTCAGTCGCGAAAACAGTCAATCAGCGGTTCTTTGGAACCCTTGGATAGACAAGTCGATGCGCCTTTCACGCTTTAATGCAGACGATTACTTAACCATGGTGTGCTTAGAAGCCGCTAACGTGTTGGAAGACTGCGTGGTGTTAGCACCTGGACAAAGTCATACATTAACCACTCATATTGGCTGGAAATAACACACCTAATTGAGTGAGATAAACAGCCATTCAGAGAACGTCATAGCTTTATAATAGAAAAGGCAACCTAGGTTGCCTTTGTTACTTTCAAATATCCATTTACGATTTCAATACTCTGCCCAATACCATCATAAGCAATTCAACAAGCAACCTCTGATAACCGATAACTGTTTAAGTTAATATTAACTAATGCTTCTATTTTTAGATTTTTTAAACAAGCCAAACCAAAAGGCTGTTTCAAGCAATCCACCTGCCACAAAAAAAGTCACCGCTCCCGTTTGGCTACCGGCTAGATAACACGTTAGTGCAAGCACAATTAAAGTGACTAACAACAATAATCTGTAGGTACCTGTCATATTAATTTCTCTCAATCCTATACATGCACTGTTCAGCAATAGTAACAAAACCTATTGATTACATTACCGCTTTATTAAACCACGAGTCAACTAAACTCTCGCCAATAAAAAAGGCAGCCGAAGCTGCCTTTGTTGCAATCTAACCTTAGCTCGGAATAATAAATGGGTACCCCATCTATTAACCTAAATTGAGTTTAATTAGTTTGCAGTAACTTCACAACCTAGTGGGCTGTTTGAGTTTTCATAAACAATGTCACCTATTGGCGCATAGTCAGCGGCAGCAATAGTGCCTTTGTCTTTGAAGAAAGTGTATAACACTTCAGCATCAACATAACCTGTTTGGATTGGGTCTAATGTTGGATAACCGTCACCGCCAGCAGCATTAAAGCTTGGTACAGTGAAGCTATATGAATCAGTGGCACTGTAATCCTTACCATTAATTTCACTGATAGCTACTGTTTGCGCAGTACAATCAACCGTCATTTTCACACCAGTGATTTGGGCATAAGCACCAGAACCACGTTGGAAAGATGCTACAGTATTAAGATACTCAGTGACTTCTGCACCTGTCATAGTGCTCAACGTTACCATGTTGCCAAAAGGCTGCACAGTTAACACGTCACGATAAGAAATATCACCCGCTTGAATAGAAGCTCGTACGCCACCAGAGTTCATCACGCCGATATCTGCACCCACTTTAGTACGCTGTGCTTCAGCAACTAAACGACCTAAGTTAGTTTGCATATTACGTACATTTGCACGCTCACCGTCTAATAATGCATCTGTAGTAGCAATAATCTCATCAAGTTGGCCTTGACCACGTTCTTGGTAATAAGAAAGTAGTGCTTTTAAATCTGCATCGGCTGTGATTTCATCAGCAACTAAAACTTTAGTTTTGTTACCTTCAGCATCTTCAACCGTTTTCTTCAAATTAACCGGAATTAACTTGTAGCTTGCAAGATGAAGCTCACCGTTGAAATATTCAAAATCAGCACGGCCAACATACTTACCCCATTCATGAGCTTGCATAATGTAAGTGCCATTTTGCATGTCAGGAGTACAAGCGTCACCAGGAGCAAACTCTGCATAGTCGTTAGTATCTGGTTCCATACATACAGGGTTTTGTGAGTGACCACCAATAATGGCACTTAAATCACCTGCAGCTAGTGCGCGAGCTAATGTTACATCGCCAGGAGCATTACTACCATTTTGCGCATCAGCATAGTGACCCATATGAGTCGTTGCGAAAATTAAATCAGCGGTATCTGCAGCTTTAATTTCTGCAATCACTTTAGCTGCTTCAGTTGTTGGGTCAGTAAAGGTTAAATCTTTAATAAATTCTGGGTTACCGATTTTAGCCGTGTCTTCGGTGGTTAAACCGATAACAGCAACACGAACACCGTTAACGTCAAACACTTTATAAGCATCAAAATAACGAGTACCGTCTGCTTTATAAATGTTTGCCGCAAGCATTGGGAAGTTTGCTACTGAACGTTGAGAATCTAATACTGCTAATGGGTTATCAAATTCATGATTACCGACAGCCATTGCATCATAGGCAATTTCGTTCATACCGATAAAATCTGGTAATGCATCTTGTAAATCAGATTCTGGAACACCTGTGTTGATGTCACCGCCAGATAGCAATAACGTTTCGCCACCGTTTGAACTGACTTCAGCACGAATTTGGTCGATCAACGTCTTACGCGCTGCCATACCATATTCGCCATCACTGTTAGACCAAAAACGGCCATGGTTATCATTGGTGTGTAATACTGTGAATATTTTACAATCTGCACCTGCTTCGGCACATGTTGTTGGTGCTACGACTGCTGTATTGTCGTCGTCACTGCCACAACCGGTTAACGCTGCTAGTACAGCCGTTGCGACTAATCCTTTAATTAACATATTTGTCATGATTTACCCCGATGTTATAATTTATATTTTTAAATCCGTGAATTATCCTATTCACGGCCAGAATGATAACAAAGATTGACGGATTTTGATGTCACTTTTATGACAGAATGTGATTTTAAATACACTATTTAACAGCAGCTTACCCTTTAACAATTCCCTGAGAAAAACAATAACCATGTTAACGGGCTTGTTAATGCAAAGTAAAAAAATGGCTTAAGCATTTTTACTGCTAAGCCATTTAAATAGATTGGTTTTTTAAATACTACGTAACACCATCGATTATCCCAAAACAAGAACAATACTTATTTTGCATTATTTCAAAACTTGTTGTAACCATTGACCAATATCAACAAGTTGATTAGGTAATACGCTGTGAGCCATAGGATAGGTTTTCCAAACACTCTGATAACCTGCTGTTATCAGAGCATCATGTGCCATTTTCCCCGCAAACATAGGGACTACATCATCTTGCTCACCATGATTTTGGAAGATGGGAGTATGAATATTGGCGTCAGCAAGTTGCTCTGGCAATGCTTCTCCACCAGGTAAATAACAAGATAATGCCATAATACCTGCCAGTTTTTGTTCAAAACGCAGACCGGTAAACAAACTCATTACTCCGCCTTGACTAAAACCCGCTAAGACTATTTTATCTGCTGGTATACCGCTGCTGATTTGATCGACGATTAGCTGACGTATTGCTTGCTCAGACGCCATAACACCTTGGATATCTGCACGGTCATGCAAATCCATGCTTTTGATGTCGTACCATGAACGCATCACAAACCCGCCATTAATCGTCACAGCTTGCTCTGGTGCATGAGGGAAAATAAAACGAATACTATGCTGACTATTTAAGCCTAATACTGGTACTACTGGTGCAAAACCAGCACCAGAATCGCCTAAACCATGTAACCAAATGACACAAGATGTTGCAGGTGATTGCGGTTCAATCACGATTTTATCTAACTGAGCAGTCATATTTATTAATCCTATCAATACAGTCACAATATTAGTGGCTATCTTACGTTAATTGATTTTTAACATCGAACGATTCACGTTTAAACATCATAAATAATCTAGTGTATTCAGATAGATTTATGACTAATGGCTATTGTGCGTGGATCCCGGTGTGATCAAGTAACGCCTCTAATTGCGCTGGATTATCAAGTTTGAGACTCCACCGCACCGTCCCCGCATCGGCAACAATCACTAAACCTTGATGAAAACAGCTAATATCATCTACTGACGCAGCAAGCACCAGTTGACTATCATGAAACCGGCATTGAATCTCATGCACAGTGACAATAATTTTACCCAAAGAAAAATCAATAACCATAATAACTCACTGTAAAAACAAAAATCCCAAGTATTCACTTGGGATTTATACAAGAATTAAGTTGCTGTTAAATTAAGAATTAACAGCAAATCAATCTCATTAGTGGTGATGACCACCGGCACCATGGGCGTGGCCATGAGCAATTTCTTCATCTGATGCATCACGAGCACCGACAATTTCGATGTCGAATGTTAATTCACGGCCAGAAAGTGGATGATTAACATCAACCGTTGCCATGAATTTACCCACTTTAATGATGGTAACTTGACGTTGACCTTGTTCAGTGTTCACCACTGCAGCCATGCCGGGTTTCCATACTTTTGCGCCGACAAGATGTTTAACTGATACACGCTGCTCTGAATCTTCTTGGCGTTCACCATAAGTGTCAGCGGCTGGCGGAGTAATAGTAAACTTTTCGCCAATTTCTTTACCATTAATAGCAGCTTCGATACCAGGCATCATGTTGTCATGCCCATGCAGATATGCAATCGGCTCACGACCTTCATTTGATTCAAGCACATCGCCTTTTTCATCACGTAGCGTGTAATTAAACTGCACTACCATATCGTCTTTAATGATCATTATCGTTCCTTAACTCTAAAATTTGCCGAAGCTTAGCAAAAGCGTGCTAATGCATCCACAAAAAAGTAGCCTTTTAGGTGGCCATTATAATTTGATGCCTAATGCATTAAATGTTTGTTCGTCAGGAAATCCATCCGCAATTAGCCCTTTTTGCTGCTGAAAAGCTTGCAAACCTAGCACTGAATTACGACCTAAAATGCCATCTGGCTTACCGACATCAAACCCAGCATCATTCAGTTTTTGTTGTAACTGCTTTACCGTTTCTCGGCTTAACCTTGGCTGCTTAGGTACCGCACGTGTTAATTCCGCACCGCCATTAATTCTGTCGGCTAAATGACCGACTGCTATGGCATAAAATTCAGAGCGGTTCCAACGCATAATCACATTAAAGTTGTCATACCCTAAGAAAGCTGGACCCGTATGCCCTGCTGGTAAATATAAAGCGGCTTGCATATCTGGTGTCGATAACGGCTGACCATTAGATTTTTTAATATCAAGCGCTTGCCATTTTACTAATGGTAACGGGTGTTTACCGCCCAAGTAAGCAAACGGGTAATCAACAGGTAATAATACTTCTCGTCCCCATCGCTCATCTGCTTTCCAACCTAGGTGTTGTAGAAAGTTAGCTGCAGAAGTTAATGCATCCACTTCACTATTCCATAAATCGGCAATACCATCACCGTCACCATCTACTGCATACTTACGATAGTTAGTTGGCATAAATTGGGTGTGCCCCATCGCCCCAGCCCACGATCCAACCATTTTGTTATCTGCGAAATTATATTGCTGCTTTAACTTCAACGCTTGTAATAACTCGCCAGTGAAATAATCGCTACGCCTTGGATCGCATGCTAGCGTTGCCAATGAATCGAGCACTGGCATGCTACCTTTGTAACTACCAAAGTTGGTTTCTAGGCCCCAAAAAGCAACAATATATTGCCCAGGCACGCCATACTCTTTTGCTAGCTTAGTTAATAATGACCCATGTTTAGCCATCATTTTTCTGCCTTGTTCAACCCGCCATGGTGTGACGCGTTTGTCGAAGTAATCACCAAAGCTAGTGGTAAATTCTGGCTGCTGATTATCTAATTCAATCACCCTAGGGACAAACTTTAAATTTGCCACCGTTGTATCAATAATCTGCTGTGAAATCCCTGCCGTTTTTGCTTTTTGCTGTAAATTAATCACACAGGTAGCAAAATCGGGATGCTCTTGAACTGGAGTAACATCAACAACAGGATCGGGTGATGCCGACACAGCACAGGCACTCAATAAGGTGCTAGATACAAACATTGAAGCAATAAACACAGAAAAACGTCTTTTATGAGCCATGAACAACACTTATTTTACAAAAAATCAATATTGAATATCGTGACGCATCGGCTTTCAGTAAACAAGACCTGTTAACATTAAACCCTGTTTATTTATGCCAAATTCAAGTGAAAAATAACAACACCGATGACAAGTGATTAATAATGAAGCCGTCACTCAAAACCACAGACACTCGTCTTAATCGCTGCACTTGATTTGAGTCATACAAACAGCTTGATAAATAAGCGGGTCAATAACGCCAAGACTATCGATTGATTTAAATGACCCAACGAACGACAGCGAATACAGTTACAACATTGACGCATTTAATCGTGTTAGTTTCTAATAAGAGACTAAATGCCCGATTTGCGTCTAGATTCTGGGGCAATTTAGTTTCTAAATGACCACCAAGGATCCTCATAAACAAAATTGTCATTAATTAAGCCTTTTCCTTATTCATTGAGTCCGTATAATGATGTTAATTCTCACTCATTTAAGCGATTTATCATGACAGAACAAACAGCAGCACTAACAGGCTTTATCGAAAGCGTAAAACAACATCAAGTCTTATGGGGCTTACAAGATGAAACAGGTGAAGGTTGGGTTGTATGTGACTCATCAGAATTTGAAGAAACTGATGTTATGCCACTTTGGTCAAGTGAAGCTGCTGCAAAAAGCCATTGCACTGATGAGTGGGCAGACTACAACCCAGTGACTATTACACTGACTGAGTTTTTAGAATACTGGGTAAGTGATTTAAATGATGACGGTGTATTAATAGGTGTTGATTGGGAAGCTGAACAAGAATGCCTAGAAATTGACCCTATCGTATTGGCTAAAGAATTAGTTGATTTTGAAAAAGAATAATCATTAATTGATTTGATCTTACTACCCAAGCTGTTCAGCCATTGAACAGCTTTTTGATATTATTATGCCCATGCCTACACTGATTGATATTCCTTTTGACAAACGCCACACCTGTTGGTTTTGCAACGAACCCAGTAATCATATTTTTGATTACTATAGAATGACTCACACTCCCCACCCCTCTCTAGCCATTCCTGCTTGTAAAGAATGCCATATGTTAGCCAAGAAAAATCTGCTGACCTCTATTTGGGATTGTCGAGATGCGGTTAAAGATAATTTAATGCATATTTATAGCAAAGACTTGGCGATTGGCATTAATTGGACTGAGCAAGAACTCGAAGAATCAGATTTTGATTGTATGATTTTTGGTGGATTTAAAAAAAGTGCCTGGATGATGTATCAAATAGCCCAAAGTCGCATGAATGCACGGGGCTGGCCATTAAGTCTGGACGGGGTTTTACTTGAAGGCGAAATAGCGGGTGACAGTAGTCAATATCATACCGGTTTCGAGTTTGACGATATAATGTTTACCTCTCTAACAAAAGCCATTAGCCACTATAGCAAGACCTTATCTTTAGACAGTGGTTTTTTACAGCAACTGGTTACCTTACTTGGTAAAGCTCAATTTGGCCATGCTGTCAAAATAGCGAGACTCAATATTGGTATCACCCCAGGGCATCAACGTCGTATTCTTGACGAGTTAATCGAAGATATGGATCAATAAAACCACTTAATCATTCAATTGTGGCCTAACTAAGAATACTCCGTAAACGATCTTGAACAACGCTGACTAATAAGTCGGGCTGGAATTTAGAGATAAACTCATTACAGCCGACTTTTTTCACCATCGCTTGGTTAAAGCTACCGCTTAAAGAAGTATTGAGAGTAATAAAGAGTGCCGCCATTCGAGGATCGTTACGCACCTCAAAGGTCAACTTATAACCATCCATTTCGGGCATTTCGGCATCAGTAATCATCATTAGCAATTCATCGGCAACCTGTCTGCCTTCATCAGCCCACGATTGTAATAATCGCAAAGCTTGTAATCCATCTGACGCCTCAATAATCTCTATACCAAGTTGATTGAGAGTGTCCCTTACTTGTTTACGCGCCGTTGACGAATCATCCACAATTAATATCTTACGACCAGGCATGTAAGAAACGAGCGCTTCATCTAACACACCGTCAGATAACTTCACATCGTAATCAATAATCTCAGCTAATACCTTCTCAACATCAATAATAGACACTAATCGTAAGTGTCCTTGGTCTTCAATTTTCGTTATTGCGGTTAAGTAATTATGTCCGCCAGTGGTTTTGGGCGGCGGCATAATATCACTCCAGGTCATGTTAACGATATTCTCGACTTTACCAACTAAAAAAGCCTGCACACTGCGGTTATACTCGGTAATAATCAAGTTACAATCGTCATTCACTGGCATCGGCGAGAAACCAATCGCTTGTCGTAAATTAATCACTGGGATCGACATCCCTCTAATGTTGGCTACTCCATAAACATTATGATTACTGCCGGGTAACTTATTTAAGGGTGGCAACTTAACCACTTCTTTGATTTTAAATACATTAATGGCAAACAACTGGGTTGAGTTAATGCGAAACAACAACAATTCTAAACGGTTTTCGCCAACTAACTTAGTTCTTTGATCTACCGTATCGAGCACTTTTCTCATGAACAGGTTCCACCTAAAAACATACAAGCAACATCAAAGATGCGTCATCATTAACAAGGGTAATTATACTTAAAAAATATCATTAAACAGTGTTGAATCAGGATTTATGCCGCAAAAATAAAAAATATATATAAACAAGATCAAAAAACACCCCTAATACGTAAAATGTTTAATTCGAAACTCGAGTTATTTCATCTCACAAACGTTCTACTAAAGTTAACACCAATAAAAAGACTCCTGAAACCGCGGCATCAATTCACCCTCGGTTTTGCTTTGTTAAGTCTGTCGGCTGTTATCCTAATAGATAAGCCTGTTACTGTTGTAAAACCATTTAACTCAATTAATACTTAAGACGTTCATATGAATAGCCCGTCTTGATAATGCATTTGAGCATAACTTTTCACACATAACACAATATAATTTGGCATGTTTAAACCACAGATCAAGGTGATCATTAACCTGTTTGTGTACGTACAACAGTGTAGATTATTCGTTAAAAGTCATTCAGGGGCCGTTATGATCATCCCATTATTCCCATTACCGATTTGCTTGTTACCTCAAGGATATACCCAGTTACGTATTTTTGAACCTAGATATAAACGCTTAGTATCAGAATCGCTAAAAAGTGGTGTTGGTTTTGGCTTATGTATGTTGGCTGATGATAAAAAAACCATATTACCCATGGGCACATTAACCCAGATTATCGACTTTGAAACGCTTGAAGATGGCTTATTAGGTATTAGTGTGCAAGGGCAAAAAACGTTCATTATTAACAAAATAAGTGTTGATAGTGACGGTTTAAAGCGTGCCGATGTCAGCTTAATTGATTCTTGGCCGTGCGATATCATTGAACGACAAACTGAACAGAGCCACGATCACACTGATGAGCGTAAAAAAGATAAAGCACTTAGCAATACGTTAAAGCAAATTTTACAGCAATACCCACAGCATCTTGCCCACTATTCTGAAGAAAATTTTAATGATATTGCGTGGGTTTGTCAGCGATGGCTTGAAATTATCCCATTGAGTTCCAAAGAAAAATATCAGTGTATCAATAGCCATGATCATCAATTAGCTAAATCATTCTTAGCCGACATAATAAAATAATACAGAACTGTGATCCGAACCCAATAATGCCACGTACAAGATAATGATACTGCAGCTTGTTTGAGCTCAGGATAGCCACAGCATAAAGACGTAATCTCTTATGCTCAATGAGTTATTTATTGGATGCGGGTGAAATAATGGAAAATGTTCAATCACAAAGCACACAAAGTCGTTATGATAAGGGGCATCTTGCACAAAGATCCCTAATTAAACTAAGCGGTGCTATGAAATCAAACGAACCCAATCCAATGGCTGATGAGCTTGCGTCATTAATGATGCAGGTGGCTAATGATCGATGCAAAGCATCTTTTGCAAAACTTTTTTCGCATTTTGGCCCAAAAATTAACTCTTTTGGTGTTCAGCGCTTAAGCCAACAGGGCTTAGCCATGGATTTAGTTCAAGAGACAATGACTCGAGTATGGACAAAAGCCCATCTTTACAATGCAGACAAAGCAGCGGTAAGTACTTGGGTATTTACCATCATGCGTAATCAATGTTTTGACATGCTCCGTAAAGTACAACATAACCGTGAAGATTCTTTCGGTGATGATATTTGGCCTTTATTTGAGTCTGATGAAGCTGAAAACAACGACGATGATTTTTTATTATCGGCAACTTTATTGCTGCATGTAGAAGAATTACCTCCTCTACAACGCCAAGTAGTACAAGGTATTTATATGCAAGAGCTTACTCAACAAGAGTTAGCAGACAAACTTAACATTCCAATTGGAACGGTTAAATCACGACTCAGACTTGGCTTGGAAAAATTAAAAAGCTTTATGGAGAAACACTATGATTAATTACCACCCAGACCAGCATTTGTTGTCTCTCCATGCTAAAGGCGAGTTGCCGCTATCGATGTCGATTGCTATCTCCGCTCATGCTGAATTGTGTCCTCATTGCCAGCAACAACTTGACCAGGTGACAATTGCGTTGTCTGAGCAACAGTTTGAGTCGGCCGTAAAAACACAGTCGGTAGACACTAACAATAATCAATTAGACACACTACTCGAGCAGCTATTAAATTCAACCTTAGATACTTTAGAGGTTGAACAAGCTAGTACAGTTGATCCGATTGAAGACAATAGCGTTAGTATTAAAGGTCAGCATTACCCGCTGCCTAAGGTATTTCGTAAGCAAATTAATGCTTCTTGGCAGGGTATTGGTAAAGTCAGCCGTTTGAGACTCGATACCGGAGAGCCACAAGCAAGAGCAAGCTTGTTGCATATCGCAGCCAATGGTGAAATTCCTGAACATACACACAAAGGTGCAGAGCTAACATTACTGCTCGCAGGTGAGTTCAGCGACTGTTACAACACCTACAAGCCTGGTGACTTTATGTTGCTTGATAAAGAGCACCAACATTCACCAAAAACACTTGAAGGTTGTTTGTGCTATACCATTGTCGATGCCCCGTTATACTTCACTAAAGGGTTCAGCAAACTATTAAACCCAATTGGCGATTTACTTTACTAACCATTACGTTAGTTTCTTAAAATGTTAACTACTAAGGTTTGTGTATCGACAACTTGGCCGCTATTTATCATTAAGTTGTACCAGCAATAAGGGATGATGAGTGATTTTCGTCATCCCTTTTAACACTATCGACATCCGAGCAAGGTGAGAATTGTTGATAATTAGTCACTAATTGCTATTTTTTAATCGAAAACTGCATTAATTTGATTAAAAATTGAAAAAGACTATTGCCATATGCAAACACTCAGTATATTATCCACACAGATTTAGTTTTCTTGTTAATTTTGGTTACCTACCTGTAAGTCTGCTCAACTTCACTTCGTAAATAAACCCAAGACAAGCTTCTGTACATCGTTTTTGATTTCAATTGATTTCTGTTGATATGATAATTTAAATTATATTCACGTCATCTTGTTGTCATAAAACTATGTTTAACTTACAAAGTTAAGTACTAAATATGTATTCATTTTTTTATGGCTATATGTCATGTGACAACATCAATGTTGCAAGCATAAAATAGACCTTAATCAACTATTTACATATCAACACTTGATTAGTGAGTAAAGGATAGGTTAAGTTAAATCTCGAAACATTAATCTTTTGCAACACTAAAAAATGCCAAGGATATTTTATTGAACAATTTTCTCACCTAATGGTGAATATATAAGAAGGAGTGTGACCTATGTCATACAACATGAATGGACACGAAATTTCAGTTAGCTTTCCGGTTAACTCTATCTCGTCAAACAAGAATTCAATTGCTTTTACCGACAGCCTAGGTAAAAACAAAAAAACCTTTTCAAAACGTATTGAAGCATTAAACTTCATGAAATGGTTAATCTCTGCCAATAAGTAATACCCCCTAACGCTTTGCGTTAATCATTTGCTCTGTTATTTAATAAACTCATTTCTCGGTATCCTCCTCTCACTTACCGATGTTTATTAAAACAGGGCAAAATGAATAACTCACTCGCATCATTTTAAGTTATTCTTCAGCGTTACATCCCAGTTAACCCCTCTAAAATATCTAATTTTATATCAACAACTTATAGAAAAAACATCTTGCATTCACCCTGTAATTAAACAGTGTGCGAAAATTTTCGTTGGTATCTTGGCAACATTGTTTTATTTCCCAAAACTCCCCCCTGATGTATATAGAGAATATCGGTTGCATTGGCAGTTTTACTATTCAAATAATGTTGTAACACTAGAAATCCAACCGGGTCGTACAATAATTCAAATTCAATTCCCGACTGGCATACTGTATTCCACATATCAAAACAACGTCGTGATAGTTTGCCAAAATGATATTTATGACCATCATTAATAATTGTAGGAAAATAAACCTCATCGACTAATTGTGAGAATTGTTGACGTAAATATTCATCCCCTCCCACGGTACTGCAAGTTAACACCTCAATGGTAAAAACTTTCGTTAATGATAAATGAGCCAATTGTTGAGTAAGTTGTTTATTTAAATAAGCCGCAGTGGTCCCCGTACCTGAGGGTAAAAATACCTTTAGCTTATTTTTTTGTTGATCTTGCGCCCATTGAATAATTTCACAGGCAAGTTGTGTTATCCCGGTTTCGGCATACTCACAACGCCCACCTTCAGGAATAAAAAGTAATTGTTTTTTATCTGCGTAGCTTGGATTCGATGAAACAATATATTGCATCGCATCGTCTAAATGCATACTTTGAAGATTTTCAACATCGGTCAAATGACTAACATCAATAATATTGGCGCCATTTTGTATCGCAACGGCATAATTGCCTTGAGGATGTTGTAATAAAAACTCGCTGATATGGCTTACATAGTAATCAAATTTCCACCCTTGCCGCTTAGCCAATACTGACATGGAATATAATGAGTTGGCTTGGGCCGAACCCGATGCCACTAGTTGGGTAATATGTGAATAATCATGATGTAAAAAATGATAAAATTTACGTGCTTTATTACCACTAAAATCAGCATGTAATAAATCATCTCTTTTAATGTAGATGCTGCGGCCAGCAAAGTTCATCGTTTGCACTGGGCTTATCGAAAACATGATTTGTCTCAATCAACTGTAATATGAGCATTTTAACTAAAAAATGATAAATCTCATCGATTCATTTGCGTGAATCCTCGCACTGTTCTATTTATACAATACCACAGCAACACTTAACCCTTAATAATCAACAAATTGAAAACATGGCATGAAAATGGCATTATATTGAGAATATTGACTATTGATAGGAATGAAAATGTCTCTTTTACGCTTAATCTTTAATATTGCTTGGTTTTTAATGGGTGGTTTTGTTATGGGCCTAGCTTGGTGGTTTGTTGGAGTACTGTGCTTTATCAGTATCATTGGCATCCCATTTGGTCGTGCTTGTTTTGTTATTGGCGAACTGGCTTTCTGGCCATTTGGACAAGAGACCGTTAACCGAAAACACATTTCAGGCCAAGAAGATATTGGCACTGGCACGTTAGGTTTGGTGGGTAATGTAATATGGTTTTTATGCTTTGGTATTTGGCTCGCGATTGGTCATCTAGTCCATGCTCTGGCTTGTTTTGTAACGATTATAGGTATTCCGTTCGCGTTACAACATCTTAAGTTAGCCTTATTAAGTTTAACCCCTATTGGTCAAACCGTTATTGCCAAACCGACTTATTAACATTCGTTAATAACCGCTGAATGACCACTGTTGTAAAAAGCCGATAGCATAATGCTGTCGGCTTTTTATTTGCCTAATCGTATCTGCACCGTGTACATTGCCATTCTTAAGCACTGAAAGGTTATTCAGTCACTTTAAAGACAATAATGGGATCACATGAACTATTGGTTAATGAAGTCTGAACCAGACGACTTTAGTATTGATAATCTACAGATGAGTAAGCAGCAAACTGTTGCTTGGCAAGGTATTCGTAACTATCAAGCACGTAATTATATTCGCGATCAAATTACATTGGGCGATGTAGTGTTGTTTTACCACTCTAGCTGTAAAGTTCCTGCCATTGTGGGTTTAGCAAAAATTAGCAGTGAAGCTCAAATTGATAGCAGTGCTTTTGATAACCGTTCACCGTATTTTGATGCAAAATCTAACGCTAATGGGCCTCGATGGTGGCAAGTCGATATTCAATTTATGGCCAAATTTTCTAAGCCTGTGAGCTTGAAGCAATTGAAAGCCGATCCCGCGCTGCAAGATATGGTATTAGTGGCTAAAGGTGCCCGCCTGAGTATTCAGCCCGTCACACAGTTGCAATACCAACACATTATGCAACTAACAACCTTAGAATAATAACGTTAGATTGATGACCTTGCATCGGTAACCTTGAATTAAAACAGACCAGCTTGTCAGCAGGCCAGTAAACATCTTCTTTAAATCAGCCTCCTAAAGACAGCTCAGACTACGTAAACACTATTAGCTATAAATAGTCTGAGCTCAAATACTAACGGCACAGTGATAAGATCACGCAATGCCCATATTAGTTAATCATTCGCCCTATTCCGCCAAGTACAGAACCTTCACCTTGGTCTTTGCCACCACTTGATGGTGCATGAGCAATAATTCTGTCAGCCATACGAGAAAACGGTAAGCTTTGTAACCACACAGTCCCATGGCCTTTTAAGGTTGCAAGGAACAAACCTTCACCACCAAATACCATCGACTTTAATGAGCCTGCACGCTGTATGTCATAATCAATCCCGGGAGTGAATCCAACTAAACAACCTGTATCGACTCGCAATGTCTCACCGTGTAATTCTTTTTTAATCAGTGTCCCACCAGCATGCACAAACGCCATGCCATCACCTTTAAGGCTTTGTAGAATAAATCCTTCACCACCAAAGAAACCGGTGCCTAATCGCTTATTAAACTTCATGCTTACTTGCGTGCCTAAGGCTGCCGCTAAAAAGCTGTCTTTTTGGCAGATAAGTTCGCCTTGATGTTGAGCTAAGTCTATAGCCAAAATAGTGCCAGGAAATGGCGCAGCAAATGCCACTTTTCGTTTTTGTTGACCTTCATTAGTAAAGTGGGTCATAAAAATACCCTCACCCGAAATGGCGCGTTTACCGGCACCAAGTAGCTTGCCAAAAAAACCGGATTCGGGTTCAGAGCCATCACCCATTCTGGCCTCAAACATAATGTCTTCTTCGAGGTAAGTCATCGCACCCGCTTCAGCAATAACAGACTCATTTGGGTCTAATTCAACTTCAACCAGCTGCATGCTAGAACCTATAATTTCATAATCTACTTCATGACTTTTCATGCTCATTTTCATTCCTTAAAAATTTATTTAATGTTTGCAGTCGCCCAATTCAGTATTAAGGCATTATTCCTTATGGATGATTTAAGGTAACAAAATGATCATCCATTTAACATGACAACATTTCAATAAAATATCCGCGTTCTGTTGCCACTGCATTTGTTTACCAATTGTGTCCATCGTTAACCTAAACCCGCACCGCTCAATCCTGATTGTTGTTGCAATTGATATTGAGCAAATTCTTGCAAAATAAGCTCGGTAAATAACTGCCCAGCTCGCCCAAGCGGACGTTCAAGTGTAGAGACTAATTGCGGTGTAAAACTAAACCGATTACCACCAATAAAATCAACTTCAATAAGTAGTCCTTGATGTAATTCTTCGGCAATTAAAAAATCCGGCATCCAACCAAAACCCAGGCCTTTTAGTAAGGCATTTTTTTTCATGATAAAGCCTGACAAATAAAAGACTTTATCGCCGCCAAATTGCATTTCATCGCGGTCACGTTTACCAGGAGATGAATCTTCGATGGTTAACTCAACATGTTGTTGCAATTCAGGCAAACTAATGTCTTTAAGCTGACTTAAGGGATGTTGTGATGACGCGACAAGCACGCTGGTAATAGCAGGTAGCGGTTTAGGATGATAAGAGGGGCCAGTACGATAATCCTTAACCAGCATTAAGTCGGCCTGGTCGCGCTCAAAACGATGCTGTACCCCGCCTAAAAACTCCATATTAAGCTGCACTTTAGTCGGTATGTTGTGTTCTGACATGCGCTTAAGCGCGGTCATGATCGGTTCCATCGGTAAAGCACCGTCTATCACTAACTCAAGTTTGGGCTCCCAACCCTGACTAAAGCGACTGGCAAGATGTTCAATATTGGCTAAATGCTGTAACAGTCGTTGCCCTTCTGCCAAAATAACCTTCCCTTCGGGTGTTAATTCCGCTCGATAATGATCTCGATTAAATAATGTCACGCCGAGATGTTGCTCTAGTTTTTTAATCTGATAGCTTACTGCCGATTGCGCCTTGTGTAATCGCTCTGAAGCTTTTGCAAAACTTCCTTCTTCAACAAGTACTTGCAGTACATTAAAGGCATCGATATCTATTCGCATAAGATTTCCACTGTCCCGTTATCCATACACAAATGTAAAGTTAACATAACAATCTAAAAAATAGATTGTGTTGAGTTATTTATTATTCTTTTTTTTGTTGATCTTTACCACTAAATTGTAAGTTAGATCACATATTGGTTTGCCCAATGCGATTAGGCCATAACAACAAATAACATAAACGCCACGACACTCGCAGTCGATTCACCATAGGACAATCAGATGCCATTCTATGTTAAACAAGGTCAGATCCCGACCAAACGTCACATTGCCTTCGAAAAAGACAATGGCGAGTTGTACCGTGAAGAATTATTTTCAACCCATGGCTTTTCGAATATCTACTCCAATAAATATCATCACAATATGCCAACCAAAGCGATAGACGTTCAACCTTACTCGTTATCTCATGGTGAACAATGGCAAGACTCATTAATTCAAAATTACAAATTAGACTCGCGCCAAGCCGACTGCCAAGGCAACTTTTTTAGCGCCCGAAATAAAATATTTTTCAATAATGATGTCGCCATGTACACCGCGAAAGTGACTGAAGACACCAATGAATTTTATCGAAATGCCTATGCTGACGAAGTGGTGTTTATTCACGAGGGTGAAGGCCAATTATTGAGTGAATACGGTGTCATTGAAACCAATAAATGGGATTACTTAATTATTCCACGCGGGACCACGTACCAACTTAAATTTAACGATTATCAAAATGTACGCTTGTTTGTTATTGAATCATCCTCAATGGTCGAAGTGCCAAAGCATTTCAGAAACGAATACGGCCAAATGCTTGAATCTGCACCTTACTGTGAACGAGACATTCGTACGCCAACCTTGGCTGATGCCGTGGTTGAAAAAGGTGCGTTTCCGTTAATGTGTAAATTTGGTGATCGCTATCAAAAAATGACACTGCAATGGCATCCATTTGACTTAGTAGGCTGGGATGGTTGCGTTTATCCTTGGGCATTTAACATCAGTGAATATGCACCCAAAGTCGGCAAGATTCATTTACCACCGTCTGAGCATTTAGTGTTTACTGCACACAATTTTGTCATTTGTAACTTTGTGCCACGCCCATACGATTTTCATCCGAAATCGATACCAGCACCTTATTACCACAACAACATCGACAGCGATGAAGTCTTGTATTACGTCGATGGTGACTTTATGAGCCGTACAGGTATTGAAGCGGGCTATATGACGTTACACCAAAAAGGTGTGCCGCATGGGCCTCAACCTGGTCGTACAGAAGCCTCTATCGGCAAAACCGAAACATACGAATATGCGGTGATGGTTGATACCTTCGCCCCACTGAATTTAACCGCTCATGTCAAAAATTGCATGAGTGATGATTACAACCGCTCTTGGTTAGAAAACTAAGACCACATTTATAGCTAACCCAAGTCACCAAAGAGTGATTGCGTGTTGACATAAAATAAAGGAAAACAAAATGGCAAGCGAACTAAATCCACTGGGCCTTTTAGGCATTGAATTCACCGAATTTGCTAGCCCAGATACAGAATACATGCACCAAGTATTCATTGATTTTGGTTTTTCGATGTTAAAAAAAACCAAAAATAATGACATTGTTTACTACAAACAAAATGACATTAACTTTCTATTGAATAAAGGCCGTGCAGGCTTTTCTGCAGAATTCGCCAAATCTCATGGTCCGGCTATTTGTTCAATGGGTTGGCGTGTAGAAGATGCACAGTTTGCATTTACAGAAGCCGTTACCCGTGGTGCAAAACCAGCCGATGATGCCAATAAAGACATGCCCTACCCAGCTATTTACGGTATCGGCGACAGTCTGATTTATTTTATTGACACTTTTGGTGAACAAAACAATATTTATCAAACTGACTTTGTCGATTTAGAACAGCCTATCGTAACGCCTGAGAAAGGCTTTATGGAAGTCGACCATTTAACCAATAATGTCTACAAAGGCACCATGGAAAAATGGGCTAACTTTTATAAAGACATTTTTGGTTTTACCGAAGTGCGTTATTTCGATATCAGCGGCGCTCAAACTGCTTTGGTATCTTATGCGCTACGCTCTCCAGACGGCAGTTTCTGCATCCCGATTAACGAAGGTAAAGGTAATAACAAAAATCAGATTGATGAATACTTAGGTGAATACAATGGCCCAGGTGTTCAACATCTGGCATTCAGAAGTCGTGACATTGTGGCCTCACTCGATGCTATGGAAGGCACCTCAATCAAAACACTGGATATTATTCCTGAATATTACGACACCATTTTCGAGAAGTTGCCACAAGTGACCGAAGATCACGACCGTATCAAGCATCACCAGATTTTGGTTGATGGCGATGATGACGGTTATTTATTGCAAATTTTCACCAAAAATCTATTTGGGCCTATCTTCATTGAAATCATTCAACGTAAAAATAACCTTGGCTTTGGCGAAGGTAACTTTACCGCGTTGTTTGAATCGATTGAACGCGATCAAATGAAACGCGGCGTGCTGTAATTTTATCGACACGAAGTGATACATAAAAACCAGCAAATTGCTGGTTTTTATCATTTTAGGCCTTTACACTCTGCCATCTACATTCTAATCAAAGACCTTTCTAATGCCAGATTACGCCGTACTCGCTGTGTTTATTCCAACGTTCTTTTTTGTGTCTATCACCCCCGGTATGTGCATGACTTTAGCCATGACACTCGGCATGAGTATTGGTGTACGCAGAACCTTATGGATGATGTTAGGTGAATTAGTGGGCGTGGCGTTGGTCGCCATTGCAGCAGTACTTGGGGTTGCTAGCATCATGCTAAATTACCCACAGGTGTTCGATATTCTTAAGTGGGTGGGTGGCGCTTACCTTGGCTACATTGGCATTAATATGTGGCGTGCTAAAGGCAAAATGGCCATCATCACTGGTATTGAAGTTAAAGCCAGTCGCATGAGCTTAATCAGCCAAGGATTTATTACCGCGATTGCCAACCCTAAAGGTTGGGCTTTTATGATTTCGCTATTACCGCCGTTTATTAATGTTGATAATGCCGTTGGGCCACAACTCGCCGTTTTGCTTAGTATTATAATGGTCACCGAAAGTGTGTCGATGCTGGCTTATGCCAGCGGCGGTAAGAGTTTACGATTATTTTTAAGTCGAGGCGATAATATCCGCTGGATGAATCGTATCGCCGGAAGTTTAATGATACTGGTTGGTATTTGGCTAGCGCTAGGCTAACCCAGAAAGCACATTTGATGAGTAATTAACCTCATATTATTTTATGTATTTTCAATCGATTTATACGGCAGTTGTTCGCACATTTGCTGTATATAAATGTCGATATGAGCTTGCTCTTGTTGACAAAAAGCACCGATGGCATCATTAAAACCTTCATGAGCAACAAAATGGCTTGAGGTGGTTTTCACAGGACGAAAACCTCGAGCCACTTTATGTTCGCCTTGTGCTCCTGCATCAAAAACTAATAATTGATTAGCGATAGCGTACTCAATGCCTTGGTAATAACATGCTTCAAAATGGACATAGTCGCATTCTGTTAACGCCCCCCAATAACGACCATATAAATGCGTGTCTGACACAAAATATAATGCTGATGCCACTAATTGTGCGTCACTATTTTCAATCAATAATAATCGGATCATTGAGCCCATTGTTGCTGCTATCTGCTCAAAGAATGCTGCCGACAAGTACCCTTTATGACCCGAACGCTTTAAATAAGTATTTTGATAACAACGCACAAAATCCTGCCATTGCTCTGCACTCGCCTTATCGCCATCGATAAATCGGAATTGTAGCTGTTGTCTTGCAGAAATTCGTTCTTTAGTGATGTTTTTGCGTTTACGTGACGTTAATGTACTCAGAAAGTCATTAAAATCAGCATAATTTTGGTTGTGCCAATGAAACTGACAACCAACACGCTCCATTACCCCTGCTTGTGCAAACTGTAGATGTTGCTCGGTATTGGTAAATAAACAATGCCAAGATGACCAGCCCTGTTTAATAACAGTTTGTGACAGATAGGTTTGAATACCGTCAATCAAGGGCTGTTGATCGGGTTTTGGTAACCTTGGGTCAATACCAATACGTCGCCCAGTTGTAGGAGTAAAAGGTATACTGCCCACAAGCTTAGGGTAATAGCCTATATTATGACGCTCATAAGCTTCTGCCCATGCCCAATCAAACACATATTCCCCCCAAGAATGACTTTTAAGGTACAAGGGCATCAATGCAATAATATTATCGCCATCCATCACCATAAGGTGCATCGGCGTCCAACCCGTTTCAGCACTAACACAGCGACTCATTTCCAGAGCGGATAAATATTCATGCCGGGTAAAAGGATGAGATGATCCAAAAAAAATATTCCATACTGAAGAATCTATATTGCTAATACTATTAACAAATTTATATTGATAAACTCGCGTTTGTGTTTGTTCCACCCACACCTACCCTATAATAAATAACACTCAACCGCTAAAACTCATACCAATTATTGCTATCATGTGGCATGTTCTATCACAGTATCTTCTCAATACACACCAAGGATTGATCGTGACACGATTCCCTAAATTAACACCGCTTTTTTTGAGCACCGCATTAACACTCACACTTTGTTATCCTGCGCTTCATATTGCTGACAGCCAAGCAAATGAAGCTTCAATCTTCAGTGAAATGGCAACGGCTCAGCCAATCTATGCTAAGCATGGCATGGTTTCAAGCCAAGAAGCCATAGCTAGCCAAATTGGTGTTGATATTTTAAAACAAGGTGGCAACGCGGTCGATGCGGCCGTAGCAGTGGCATATGCACTTGCAGTAACCTTACCTCGCGCGGGTAATATTGGTGGTGGTGGTTTTATGCTAGTGCATTTAGCCGAGCAAAATAAAACCATTGCTATCGATTACCGTGAAACAGCCCCTGCTAAAGCGCACAAAGATATCTTCCTTGATGAACAAGGCAATGCAGTTGACAAACTCAGTCGTGAGCATGGACTAGCTGTGGGCGTACCTGGAACCGTTATGGGGATGGAACTGGCCTTAAAACAATATGGCACCATGAAAATGGCGCAAGTGATCAAGCCTGCGATTAAGCTCGCCAAAGACGGTATAGTTGTTACTTCAGATCTATCAAACTCATTAGCGGGCCTTAAGTCACGCATAACCCAATGGCCAAGTTCAGCAGCAATTTTCTACCATGCCGACGGCAGTAATTATCAAGTCAATGAATTGCTCAAACAACCTGAGTTAGCACAGTCTTTATCGTTGATTGCCCAGAAAGGTAGTAAAGGGTTTTATCAAGGTGAAACGGCTGAAAAAATTGTCTCTGCGGTCCAAAATGCTGGCGGGGTAATGAGTTTAACTGATTTAGCTAACTACAAAGTTGTTGAGCGCGAACCGGTTCGAGGTAATTATCGAGGCTACGAAGTGGTATCTATGCCGCCGCCATCTTCAGGGGGTATTCATATTATCGAAATGCTCAATGTACTCGAACAATTCCCCATTGATAAATTAGGCCACAATAGCGCAAACACTTTGCATCTTATGGCCGAAACCATGAAATATGCCTATGCTGATCGTAGTGAGTATTTAGGCGACCCTGATTTTGTTACTGTTCCTGTAAAACAATTGACTAGCAAACAATACGCAAAAGAGATTGCCAGTAAAATCGCCATCAATAAAACCACCCCTAGCAGCGAAATTAAGCCGGGGAAACTAGCACCATATGAGAGCGATCAAACTACCCACTTCTCGATTATCGATAAATGGGGCAATGCTGTTGCTAACACCTATACCCTTAACTTCAGTTATGGTTCAGGCTTAGTCGCTAAAGGCACTGGGATTTTATTAAACAATGAAATGGATGACTTTTCGGTTAAACCAGGTACCCCTAATGGTTATGGCTTAATTGGTGGGGAAGCAAATGCAGTGCAAGGAAATAAGCGCCCTCTTAGCTCCATGAGTCCAACCATGGTAATGAAAGATGGCAAACCTTTCATTGTTACCGGCAGCCCTGGTGGCTCGCGGATTATTAATATTACGCTTCAAATGATCATGAATGTGATTGATCATAACTTAAACATTGCCGAAGCAACTGCTGCTGCACGTATGCATCACCAATGGTTACCTGATTTTATTTGGGTGGAACATACATTGAATCGCGATACTATTTCATTACTTGAAGCCAAAGGTCACAAAGTGAAAGTGCAAGAGTCGATTGGCAGTACTCAATCGATAATGATGACAGAGCAAGGTCTTTTTGGCGCTTCAGATCCAAGACGCGCGGGTTCTGCCGCCATCGGCTATTAATACCATTAACCATTATCCTTAAAGCAATAGCGGCTTTACATAATCTAAAGCCGCTATCATTGATAATAAAGTAACAAAAATCATTAACGATATCGTTCTCACGCTAGCGGTACTTACCTAATTCGAAATCATTTCGAATACATAAAAAGTTCATCTTGATGGTTCACAATTAAAATATGTTAAATCAAACATAAACTATATTAACTCACAAAAAATAACATATTCATCGCCAATAAAACTTGTTTATAATCATAATGTTAAATTAACACCCTATTCGGGGTAAATAACATTTTTATTATATTAAAACAAAATCAATATTGTATTTCCAACGAGTTGAACAATACTAACATCGCAATGTGATTGTTTATTAAGCTTTAGCTTTTGTTAGTGATTTTATCCCATTATTTAAAGTGATATTATTGTAACCATGTTAAATAAATTGATTACATAAGGTTATATGCTGCTGACAAATTTAAAAATTAAGCACAGAATTACCCTACTTACTGTTGTCGCCATTTTGTCGTTTGTGATTTCTTTAATTATTAACAATCAAACTGGTGAAAACAATGCACAACGGTTAAACGGACTTCAGAACCAACTTTATCCCGCACTTAATCTAGCAACCATAAATCAAGGGTTGTTACTGCAATTAGATCAAACTATTCAGTCAGCAATAACCACAGGCGAAGAAGACAGCTTAGACATAGCTAAAACGATGGTGAAGCAAATTACGGATAATTTAAATGAGTTAGCCATTTTACTTCCAGCTGAAGAAATAAATACACAGCAATTGATTCGTGACATTACCCTTTATCATGAAAATGCTAGAAGCCTTGCTGCCGAGTTTATAAAGGATGATGTTGACTTTAGTAAAATTCAAACTCAAGCGACAGATAATGCCAAGCGATATCAAACTTTAGTTAAACAATTTGCGGCCAAGAAGAAAGATTATTCAACAGAGTTTGAGCAACGGATCCAATTAACCATAGCCAGTACTGAACGTGCAGAAAATAGTCTAATGCTCATTGGTATTGCGGCTACAGTCGTCATGATTGTAGTAGGAGTCTTAGTTAATAAATCAATTATTAGTACTATCGACAATGTAACCCAGTCACTTCGTAACATATCCCAAGGTGAAGGCGATCTACGATCACGGATTCAGTATGCAGGCAAAGATGAAATAGCACAGCTTGTTTATTGGTTTAATCAATTTGTGTCTAAACTTCAATCGTCTATTGCCGATACAAAGAATACCACTGAAAATTTAACCGAAGTTGCAGCAACGTTACTCAGTGGTAGTCAATACAGTGAACTCAATGTACAGCAACAAAATGAATCCATTGAGCAGATTTCACAAGCCATGAAAGAAATGTTTGTCAGTGTTACTCATATTGCTGAATACGCATCAAGCGCAGCGCTTGATGCTGAGAATGCCAACACTGAGGCAAAACAAGGCGTTGTTATTGTTAACGATGCTGTTATTACCATTAATACCTTGGCTGAAGAAGTACAGCAAACTGCGGTTGTCGTTAATCAATTGGACGCATATACCCATAATGTTAATGACATATTAGACACGATAAGAAGTATTGCAGATCAGACTAATTTACTCGCACTTAACGCTGCGATTGAAGCCGCGCGTGCTGGTGAACATGGGCGCGGGTTTGCGGTAGTTGCAGATGAAGTCAGAACATTGGCCTCTAGAACACAAACCTCGACCCAAGAAATCCAACAAGTGCTACAAGAATTACGCTCCACGTCTAAACAAGCCGTTGACGCGATGGCTCGTGGTATTAACACTGCAGCAATAGGGGTTAAATCAACCTCTTTAGCCGGTGAAGCCTTACAACGTATCACAGGTAAAGTGAGTGCAATATCAGAGGTTAATGACCAAATTGCGGCTGCCACCGAAGAACAACATACAACTTCGGTGTTGATTCAGCAATATGTAGCTGAAATGGAAGCCGGTTCACAGAAAGTCAGGGTAACGACGGCTGATATGGGAGGGATCAGTGTTGATATTCAAAATATAAGTGAAAGACTACAATCAATTACTAACCAATTTAAGGTGTGAGATTGATTGTAAATGCAGTAGCAGAAAACCAAAAATATAAGCCCTAAAGGCATATTGAGTGATGATCAAGGAGTAACACCATGCAGTTTAATTTAAAAGTATTATCTGTTGCAATATCAATGGCAATGATACCTAACCTAGCAACAGCAGATGAAGCTGCTGATGCAAAAATAGCTAAGTTAGAGCAGCAAGTTCAAACGCTGCAAAAACAACAAAATGCTAGCCTAACTGACAAAGTAAAATTTAACGGCTTTATTAGTGGAGCCTATATCAGCTCTGACAATGATGCTGGTTATAATAATGCAAATTCAAGTGCTGATTTTAACGAAGACAGTAAATTAGGGCTACAAGGTACCTTTAACATTTCTGACAATACTCAAGCAGTATTACAGTTAATGATGCGCGGTAAATACGACTGGGAAGTTGAAGCAGAATGGGCCTATTTATCTCATCGCTTTGAAAACGGCGTCAAGATTCGTGGTGGTAAACTGCGAGTCCCTTTATTCATGTACTCTGATTACTTAGATGTTGGCTACGCACAGCCATTTGCTCGTCCACCACAAGAAGTATACGGCGCTATTCCGTTTTCGTCTTACACAGGCGCTGGCGTGTCATACGATGTTGAATATGATGACTCAACCTTAACAATGCAAGCCTTTGGTGGTGAGTCAGATGTTAAAAATTCAGCGGTTGAACTCAGTAACCTTATGGGTGCTAACCTGAGCTGGACTGACGAAATATGGACTTTACGTGCCGTATACGCTCAAGCACAACTAGACGGACCTATTGTTAATGAAGTTGACGTAACATTAGCGCCTGGAGTGAACACCCAAGCGAACTATACGGTATTAGAACTTGATGATGATAAAGGTTCTTTCGTCGGAGTGGGTGCAAGTTACGACAATGGTGAAGTCATTGCGATAACAGAATGGACTCGTTCAGAAATTGATAACGCTTACCCTGATATTGATTCTGGTTACTTAACATTAGGCTATCGTATTAAGGAATTTACGCCTTACGCTACTGTTGCTTATACGAAAACTCAAGATAATGATGAACGTCTACCTTTATCTACAGCGGCTGCAATTCAGATGGTCGCCTTTAATGCTGAACGTATGGCTTACAGTATTGGTTTGCGATGGGATGCAATTGATAACGTTGCGATTAAATTTGATGTCACCTACGCCGATGATTTTGGTGACACTTCAGGTGGATTCTTAGGCAACAACTTGGACACGTCAACAGGTAAATTCACTTACGATGACACCTTGATTTACACCGTTAAATTCGACGCAGTATTTTAAGGGGTATGATAATGAAAAAATTATTAACAATTTTAGCACTAAGTTTAACTGCCGTTACCTCAGCTAATGCTGCTGTAGTGATTATTGGCAATCCTGCTGCTGCAGATATTTCAATTAATGATGTAAAAAAAGCTTTTTTAGGAAAAGGTGATTCTTCAGTCGTCGTTTACGAATTAGAAGAAGGTAATCCTATTCGCAGTGAGTTTCATCAAGCTGTTACCGGTAAGTCAGATGCTCAACTGAAAGCATTTTGGTCTAAGCAAGTCTTCACAGGTAAAGGTACTCCACCTCCTGCGGTTTCTGGTGCAAGTGCGATGAAATCAGCAATTGCAAGCAATCCAAATGCCATTGGCTACATTGATGAAGCAGACGTTGATACCACAGTAAAAATCATTATTAAGCCATAAATAATAATGAAACTGTGATTAATACCCACCAAATAGGGTAGAAACATAACCAGCGATGGTTTTGACAGTAACCAAAAAACAAACCGAGCAATTACCACGATTGCTCGGTTTTTTGTTGCTAACTCATCAATAAAACATTGAGCCGACTAAGTTAATAGCAACAAAATAGCACCAAAAAATATCAACAATCCGTTTATTAATGTTTATGGTACTTTGCTGATATCCATAAACTAATAAATATTGCCAGCAATATGATATTCAGGCCATTGAGACTACGATTGATGAGTTATACCAGAGAGTTAGTACTCGCATTGATAATCGTTAAATATCTGCCTTGCCATATGATTGAAGCAATAGAATAATCATATTAATTTCACTCGCGTCAAATACATATTTTTAATTTAACAGATCATGTACCGATGAAATGGTACAGATAACTAAAAGGTAAAGATGCAAGTATTAAAACGCTGTTACCTAGCAAAGGTTGATTAAAGGATAAACCTTAATATATTAAGATTTTAATTCTATTATTAACCATACCCGTTATGGTTTTGGTCGTATTAATTTTAACCAGCACAGTGAATATTATTACATTTATAATGACTATTTAGTCTAAATAAGCAGAATTTATATATTTAGTGACATAAGTGTTATTCATAGTAAACCATGAAATAAGTTCATAGTTCCAGTCTTAGTCTTAGTCTTAGTCTTAGTCTTAGTCTTAGTCTTAGTCTTAGTCTTAGTCTTTATTAAGTAAACAGAAAAATTAATATAAAATACAATGATAGCCAGTCAGCTTTTTATCACTTTTTATGGCTATTAATTGCGCGAACGCACTCATTAATCATATTAATTCAGCGTTCCATCACAATTTATTCATATCTTATGCTTATAATCACCGCGGTGTTTTCATTTTATTATCAAAATAGTTAAGGAACGTTAACACTACGTAAGAGGCAAAAACAAAAAATACGCCTCGGGGTCAAATAAATATAGAGAGTAGAATATGTTAAATAAAACACTTCTTGCCGTTGTTATCGCTGGCGCACTGGGACTCGGCGGTTGCGGCTCTGATAATGACGATCAAACAAATACTGTTACTGCAGATATCAAGTTACGTGTAATGGAAACGACTGATCTTCATACTAATATGATGGATTACAACTATTACTCAGGGAAAGATGATAAGACCATTGGTCTGGTACGTACAGCAAGTTTAATCAATGCAGCACGCGCCGAAGTCACTAACTCAGTTTTATTAGACAACGGTGATTTATTGCAAGGTAGCCCTATGGGGGATTACATTGCCAATAAATTCAAAACTGACAGCAACATGTTAACCGACACACACCCAGTGTACAAAGCAATGAATACACTAGATTATGAAGTAGGTAATATTGGTAACCATGAATTTAATTATGGCTTAACATTTCTTGAGCAATCAATATCGGGTGCAAATTTCCCCTACATTAACTCGAACGTAATTTGTGCTGATAAAGATGGTTGCTGGGGTGATGTGCTATTTAATGAAAACATGTTCACACCGTATATAATTAAAGACAAAGTTGTTATCGATGTTGACGGTAATGAACACACAATCAAAATCGGTTATATCGGTTTTGTACCACCACAGGTTTTACAATGGGATAAAGCTAACTTAGACGGTAAAGTTGAAGTCTTAGGCATTGTTCAAGCGGCTAATAAGTTTATTCCGCAAATGAAAGCTGAAGGTGCTGATATTATTTTAGCCATTCCGCATTCTGGTATTGGTTCAAGTGAAAACCCTGGCGATCCATGGGCAGAAAACGCCACTTATGCACTCACCAATGTTGATGGTATTGATGCAATATTCTTTGGCCACAGCCACTCAGTTTTCCCAGCAGCAAGCTATAGCGATTTACCGAACACCGACGTAGAAAAAGGGCTATTAAACGGCATTCCAGCTGTAATGCCTGGTCGTTGGGGTGATAACTTAGGTGTGGTTGACTTAGTTGTACGCCAAGTAGAAGGGAAATGGACCGTAATTCATGAAGAATCAACTGCTAAAGCACGCCCAATTTACGACAATGCTAATAAAGTAGCATTAGTTGAAGGTGAAGCTAGCTTACGTGATGCAATAGAAATTGAACACAATGGTACTATCGAATATGTTAGCCAACCTATTGGGGTTGCTGCCGCTAACATGTACAGCTTCTTAACGTTAGTTCAAGATGATCCAACGGTTCAGATTGTATCTAATGCTCAAATAGCGCGTGTTAAAACATTAATTACTGATGATCTAAAAGATTTGCCAATCTTGTCAGCATCGGCACCATTTAAAGCCGGTGGACGTTATGCTGAAGGAGATGCAAGCCAATATGTACAAGTTGATGCTGGCGACCTTTCGTATAAGAACGCTGCTGACTTATACCTATACCCAAATACTATGGTTGCAGTTAAAGCTACCGGTGCGGAACTAAAAGATTGGTTAGAATGTTCTGCCAACCAGTTTAATCAAATTGACCCAAGCGTCAGTGCTCCACAAAATTTGATTAATCGCGCAGGCCACCCAACCTATAACTTCGACGTTATTGATGGCTTAACTTACAAAATTGATGTAACTCAACCAACTAAGTTTGACCGAAGCTGTGCTGTCGTTAACGCTGAAGCAAATCGTATTGTTGACTTAGCATACACAGCACCTGACGGAACGGTTATTACGGGTGATGAATTAGCAGCGATGTCGTTTGTTGTGGCTTCAAATAACTACCGTGCTTTTGGTGGTTCATTTGCCGGTACCGGTTCTGACCACGTTGTGCTAGAACTGCCAGATACCAACCGTGATGCATTATCAGCTTATATTACTGAGCAATCACGACCAAATGCGACTGGCGGATATGATGCTATGGTTGATCCATCAGCTGATTACAACTGGGATTTTAAAACTATTGATAATGCGACTGTTGCATTAGACATTCGTTTTGAAACCCAAGACAGCGATGTTGCAGACAAGTTTGTTGCTGATAATCAACAACGTAAAATGGTGAAGTTACCTAAAACAGCTGATGTTGTAGCCGGCTTTGCGATTTATAGCATCGACCTAACGACACCTGTAGCTGCGAAGTAATTACTCGCGGACTAAATGCAAAAAGGCGCTTTATGCGCCTTTTTTATTTTTATAGTTCTGGCCTGAAATATGGCCACACAACTTAAATACAGTCACCATTATTTAAACAATGAGTTTGCAAACTATTACTCTTCAAACAACTGCGCCATTTTTTGAATATGCACTAATGAAACGTGATGTTGATTTCGTTGTGCACAAAGCTGTTGATGTTGGTCATCATCTGGATTCCCTACTAATACCACTTTAACTTGATAGCCTAACGCTTTTGCTGCTGCGTCATAAGCCATAAATTCCCATTTCGCGATATTAGTATTATCACAAATAACTATTGGTTCATTTCGCGCCAACGCCTGAATAAAAGCCGTTAAATTAGCCTGATGATATTGGCCAATTTTTTGCGGATTAAAGCGATATTGTCCCTGTTGATAAAAATAGCGGTCTGTAGAGAATAGACCATGCTGTCGGATATGAATCGCCAGCTCAATGCCTTGAGAAATAATAAATTGTTCAACCCAATAAGACTTACCACTGCCAGGTAAGCCACGCATTATAATCGCCAGCTTTGACGGCATCACGTCATTTACCACTCTATCAACTAACGTTTCACTCACTTCCAACCACCTTACCCGCTAAAATATCATCAACTAACCTAGGTAAAATATCACCCGCTTTTCCGGTAAAATGATATTGAAACTGACTATGACGGTCTGCAGGATCAAGGTTAACCTCCACAGTTTGAGCACCGTGGTGATTCGCGCTATCGACAAAGCCTGCCGCGGGATAAACCGTACCAGATGTGCCAATCGCAATAAATAAGTCACAGCGGTCTAAAGCGTCGTGGATTCTGTCCATACCAAAAGGCATTTCCCCAAACCACACAATATGTGGCCGCAAGCGTTTTCCCGGGATACAACAAGTGCAACAGTTTTCAGCACCAAAAGGTTCACGTAATACAAAGGTTTGTAATGATTGTGGGCATCGACCTTTTGCTAATTCGCCGTGCATATGCAGTAATCGTTTAGACCCTGCCCGCTCGTGTAAATCATCAACATTTTGGGTTATCACTAGCAATTCACCCGTAAATTCTGTTTCAAGTTTCGCGAGTGCTAAATGTGCTGCATTTGGAATGACATCATCACTGTGTAATTGTTGCCAGCGGCTATTATAAAAACGCTCCACTAACTCGATATCTCTGGCATAGCCTTCAGGAGTGGCAACATCTTCAATATGATGTTGTTCCCATAAACCATGCTGATCTCTAAACGTGCTCATACCCGACTCAGCTGAAATACCTGCGCCGGTCAGCACTACAATTTGCCGGTACATTGTTTGTCCTTTATTGTGATGATGTAAAATAAAATGTAATGACTTTTAATACCATATCAAAAATACGTACTCAGGTTACAAAATGTTGTCACTACACGGTCTAAAAATTCACATAAAATTCATGTTATAGATTTGATAATAATATCGGATATCCGAATAGGTACAATAATCCCTTAGTATAAGTAAGCTTATTGAGAGATCCTTAACAAATAATATCAGCTTAAGTGACTGTTTTACTAAATATCCTCTATATAGGTTGATAAAGCAGCTTAAGAGGTTTATGTTTTTAGACTCAAGACATATAATGATTAGAATATCCACCGATGAACCGATTGGTTCTGCAATCAAGAGATTAGCAATGACAGATGGAAATCAAGCACTCAAAAAAGCCGGATTAAAAATAACTCTGCCGCGAGTTAAAATTCTAGAACTGATGCAATCCCCAGACAACCAGCATATCAGTGCAGAAGACTTATATAAAAAGTTACTCGAAATAGGCGAGGAAATTGGTCTCGCTACTGTATACAGAGTATTAAACCAGTTCGATGATGCGGGCATTCTAAATCGTCATCATTTTGAAAGTGGTAAAGCGGTGTTTGAAATGTCGACTCAACAACACCATGATCATTTAGTGTGTTTAACCTGTGATAAAGTGATTGAGTTTACTGACGACGTAATTGAACGTCGCCAAGATGAAATCGCTATGCGTCATAACATCAAGCTGACTCACCATAGCTTGTACCTTTATGGCCATTGCACCAATGATACTTGTGATCACGCTGACGAATAGTCAGTATGTGAGCAACAAACAAACCAGCAAATTTGCTGGTTTTTTATTGGTTAATATTTGTCATAAGATTGAAAATTTAGTTAAAGCAACAATGTCAGCCATAGGCTAAAACTAAACACAGATAACAAGGTCGATAATACCACTGTGCTACCTAAAGTTGATTCATGTTGCTTAAGCTCTGTGGCAATAAGATAAGCGTTGACGCCAAGAGGAGAGGCACTGAGCAAGACCAACATCGCGGTGCTTGAAGCTGCTAGCTCAAACACAAAATGCGCCATCATATACACTAATGCTGGCAATAGAATAATTTTTAAACCACTTGCCATTAAGGCTAAACGCCAATGTTCACCTACTCGATAAAAACTTAAATTAGCACCTAGCACAAACAATGCACACGCCAAAGCGGGCTTAGCTAATAGCGCTAAACCATCATCTAATTGTGGTCCCAAGTTAATACTTAATGCATTCGCCAAAATGCCTAGCCCAATGCTCATTACTACCGGATTAAGTACCATAGAGCGAGCAAACCGTCGCCACGAGAAACCCTGAGGCTGCGATCGTGCCGCTAAAATAAAAGTCAGTGCAAACAGGGTGGCGCTATGAAAAGTAATGATCATAAATACCTGCCCTATGATTGCTGGGCCTAATGCCGCGATAATAATGGGTAAACCTACCAATACCGTATTGGAATAACTGGCACCCAACGCGAATACCGCACTGGCATCATGCCCCTGCAGCGCTATTGGACTAAAGTGTCGATTAATTCGGTAACCTATAGCAAACACTAACAACACTGGTAAATAAAAAGCCAGCAATGCAAATGGGTCAATGCTTTGCGCTAATGGTGCTGCCAGCATATTGATAAATAAAAATGCCGGAATACTGACATAAAAAGTAAATTTGCTGATCCCGGTAATGTGTTCTTTATTAAAGAAACCCACTCGGGTTAATACAAAACCTAATACCACCATAAAAATTAACGGAAATATAATACTGATGATGGCCATACTTACCTTACAAATACCGAACGAAAATGCCAACTGATTGTCTATTATAATAATATGAAAAATATAACAGTATGAAAAATAGTGTAAAAAAACCAATAAAAAAGGCGCCTAAGCGCCTTTTTCAAGCTGAGTAAATATTACCAGCCAGTACGAATACGTAGTGCTTTACCAATGTCAGCTAAAGAGCGAACAGTCGTAACGCCTGCAGCTTCAAGAGCAGCAAACTTATCTTCAGCAGTACCTTTACCACCAGCGATAATTGCGCCAGCATGGCCCATGCGCTTACCTTCTGGTGCAGTAACACCAGCAATGTAAGATACAACAGGCTTAGTTACGTGTGCTTTGATATATTCAGCTGCTTCTTCTTCAGCATTACCACCGATTTCACCGATCATTACAATCGCTTCAGTCTGTGGATCGTTTTGGAACATTTCCAATACGTCAATGAAGTTAGTACCAGGAATTGGATCACCACCGATACCTACACAAGTAGATTGGCCGAAACCTTCATCAGTAGTTTGCTTAACTGCTTCGTACGTTAATGTACCAGAGCGTGAAACAATACCAACTTTACCAGGTAAATGGATGTGACCAGGCATGATACCAATCTTACATTCACCAGGCGTGATAACACCTGGGCAGTTAGGACCAATCATGCGAGTGCCAGTTTCTTCAAGCTTCACTTTCACTTGCAGCATATCAAGTGTTGGGATACCTTCAGTGATACAAACGATTAGCTCAAGGCCAGCATCGATTGCTTCAAGGATAGCATCTTTACAAAAAGGTGCTGGTACGTAGATAACAGTTGCAGTTGCACCTGTTGCCGCTACAGCATCTTTAACTGTGTTAAAGACTGGAAGACCTAGGTGAGTTTGACCACCTTTTCCAGGAGAAACACCACCAACCATTTGCGTGCCATAAGCAATCGCCTGTTCAGAGTGAAAAGTACCCTGACCACCAGTGAAACCTTGACAGATTACCTTGGTATCTTTGTTAATTAAAACAGACATTATTTGCCCTCCGCAGCTTTAACAACTTGCTCAGCCGCGTCAGTTAGACTTGTAGCCGCGATGATATCAAGACCAGACTTAGCCAATACTTCACGACCTAATTCGGCGTTAGTACCTTCAAGACGAACAACAACTGGCACTTTAACGCCAACTTCTTTAACCGCACCGATAATACCTTCAGCGATCATATCGCAACGCACGATACCACCGAAGATGTTAACCAATACTGCTTTAACATTGCTGTCAGAAAGAATGATCTTAAAGGCTTCAGCAACACGTTCTTTAGTTGCTCCACCGCCAACGTCTAAGAAGTTAGCTGGCTTGCCACCGTGTAGGTTTACAATGTCCATTGTACCCATTGCTAGGCCGGCACCGTTAACCATACAACCTACGTTACCGTCTAAAGCAACATAGTTTAATTCAAATTTTGCAGCATGTGCTTCACGTGCATCATCTTGTGATGGATCATGCATCGCTTTGATTTTTGGCTGACGGAATAATGCGTTGCCATCAATACCAATTTTGCCATCTAAACAATGAAGGTTGCCTTCAGTGGTGATAACAAGTGGATTGATTTCTAATAACGCAAAATCATGGTCGTTAAACATGTTCGCTAGACCCATAAAAATCTTAGTAAACTGCTTCATTTGTGTTGGGTTTAAACCTAACTTGAAGCCAAGATCGCGAGCTTGGAAAGCCTGAGGACCTGTTAACGGATCGATGATAGCTGTGTGAATAAGCTCTGGCGTATGTTCAGCCACAGTTTCAATATCAACACCACCTTCAGTCGACGCCATGAACACTACACGACGTGTGCTACGGTCAACAACTGCACCTAAGTACAATTCATTGGCGATGTCAGTGCAGCTTTCAACTAGAATTTTAGCAACTGGCTGACCTTTAGCGTCAGTCTGGTACGTTACTAAGTTCTTACCTAACCAGTTTTCAGCGAATGCTCTGATTTCGTCTTTACTTCCGGTAACTTTAACGCCACCTGCTTTACCACGGCCGCCAGCGTGTACTTGACACTTAACAACCCATAGGTTCCCGCCAATGTGGCCAGCTGCTTCAACTGCTTCTTGAGCGGTATCACATGCAAAGCCTTCAGAGACTGGTAAACCATATTCGGCAAATAAAGATTTTGCCTGATACTCATGCAAATTCATGATGATCTATCCATATACTTCTAATCAAATCCAACTGGCTCAATATGAGCCAGCGACGAGGGTTTTATCTAACTACTTATAGATCAAGTAGCAGACGAGTTGGATCTTCTAGGAAGTCTTTAATCGCGACTAAGAAGCCAACTGACTCACGACCATCAACAATACGATGATCGTAAGAGAGTGCTAGGTACATCATAGGCAGGATTTCAACCTGACCATTGACTGCCATTGGGCGATCTTTAATGGCATGCATGCCTAAGATTGCGCTTTGTGGTAGGTTCAAAATGGGTGTAGACATTAGCGAGCCGAAAACACCACCGTTTGTCACAGTGAAGTTACCGCCAGTCATGTCTGCAACAGACAGTTTTCCGTCACGGCCTTTAATGGCTAATTCACGTACCGCTTTCTCAATCTCAGCTAGGTTCATGGTATCAGTGTCACGTAATACTGGTGTCACCAGGCCACGTGGAGTCGATACTGCAATGCTGATATCAAAATAGTTGTGATAAACAATGTCATCACCATCGATAGAGGCGTTAACTTCAGGGAAACGTTTTAGCGCTTCAGTCACCGCTTTGATATAGAAAGACATAAAGCCTAAACGAATACCATGACGTTTTTCGAAAATGTCTTGGTACTGTTTACGAATATCCATGATTGGCTTCATGTTCACTTCGTTAAACGTGGTTAACATTGCCGTTGAATTTTTCGCTTCTAAAAGACGTTTAGCGATAGTCTTACGAAGACGTGACATTGGTACACGCTTCTCACTACGGCCTTCTAATACTGCAACAGGCGCTACCGGCGCTGCTGCTTTAGCTGGAGCAGACTTAAGGAATGCATCAACATCATCCTTAGTCACACGTCCACCAACACCAGAACCTTTAATTTTACTGGCATCAAGATTATGCTCAGCAATAACACGACGAACAGATGGACTTAATGCATCGTTAGATTCATCAGTAGCGACTTCAGTCGTTGTATTAGTAGAAGGCGCTGATGCTTCAGCTTTAGTCACTTCTTGGCCAGACACTGCACCAGCGACGAAATTAGCAATCACTTGCTCACCTAAAACGGTGTCACCTTCTTGGAATAACAATTCAGAGATTGAACCGTCTTCTGGTGCAACCACTTCTAATACAACTTTGTCAGTCTCGATATCAACTAAGTTTTGATCGCGTGTCACCTGTTCACCAGGTTTAACATGCCAAGTAGCAATAGTTGCATCAGCAACAGATTCTGGTAATACGGGTACCTTAATTTCGATACTCATGGAAAGCTTCCCTTATATAAATTATCTATTACGACAGTTTTAATGCGCTATTTACTAATGATTCTTGCTGCTGTACGTGTAACCCAGGATAACCACATGCTGGTGCAGCAGAAGCTTCACGACCGGCATAAGTTAGTTGAGCACCTGCAGGAATATTAGCCCAGAAATGATGCTGACTACAGTACCATGCACCTTGGTTTTGTGGCTCTTCTTGACACCAAACAAAATCAGTAACATGTTGATATGTTGCTAATGCCTCACGCAATTCCACGTCAGGGAACGGATATAGCTGCTCAACACGCACAATGGCAACGTTGGTAACATTCTCTTTGCGACGTTTTTCAAGTAACTCGAAATACACCTTGCCGCTACAGAATACAACGCGGTCAACTTGGCTTGCATCTAAGGTATCAATCTCACCAATAATATTTTGGAAAGTCCCTTCAGCAAGCTCTTCTAAGGTAGACACCGCTAATGGATGACGTAGCAAAGATTTAGGTGACATGACTACCAGCGGGCGACGCATTGGACGCACAACCTGGCGACGCAACATGTGATAAACCTGCGCCGGAGTTGATGGCACACACACTTGCATGTTGTGGTTAGCACATAATTGCAAGAAGCGCTCTAGACGCGCACTTGAATGTTCAGGACCTTGGCCTTCATAACCATGAGGTAATAGCATCGTTAGACCACATAAACGGCCCCACTTTTGCTCACCAGATGATAAGAATTGATCAATCACCACTTGGGCACAGTTGACGAAATCACCAAACTGCGCTTCCCAAATGGTCAAGCCACCGGGTTCTGCCGTAGCGTAACCGTATTCAAATGCCAACACAGATGCTTCAGATAATACTGAGTCAATAATATCAATTGGCCCTTGTTCATCAGCAACATTGCGCAAAGGTAAATAGGTAGTGCCGTCTTTTTGGCTATGCAATACAGCATGACGATGGAAGAACGTACCACGACCAGAGTCTTGACCAGTAATCCGCACACGCTTGTTATCTTCAAGGATAGAAGCATAGGCCAAGGTTTCAGCGAAGCCCCAGTCTAATAACTTTTCGCCTTTAGCCATCGCAGTACGGTCAGCACAAATTTTGGCAACACGAGATTGAAGCGTATGATTTTCAGGAATATCAACTAACTTATTGGCTAAGTTTTGTAGACGTTCCATTGACATAGCACCCGCGTAATCTTCATCCCATTCGCGATTAAGATACGGTGTCCAGTCAACAGTATGTAACGTCATAGGACGCCATTCTTTAACCACACAATCACCAGCATCTAATGCATCACGATAATGGTTAATCAAACCAGTCACTTCATCGGCTGGAATACTATTTTCAGCGATTAACTTATCTGCATAGATTTTACGTGGCGTAGGGTGCTTTTTGATTTTAGCGTACATCAGCGGCTGTGTAGCACTAGGCTCGTCAGCTTCGTTATGGCCATGACGGCGATAACACACTAAATCAATAACCACATCACGTTTAAATTCATTACGATAATCCACTGCAAGTTGAGAGATAAACGCAACCGCTTCAGGATCGTCAGAATTAACATGAAAAATTGGCGCCTGAACCATCTTAGCGATGTCAGTACAGTATTCGGTTGAACGTGTGTCAGCCTGATTAGATGTGGTAAAACCAACTTGGTTATTGACCACTATTCGAATGCTACCGCCAACAGTAAAACCACGTGTTTGAGACATGTTAAACGTCTCTTGCACAATGCCTTGGCCAGTTATAGCAGAATCACCATGAATAGTAATTGGCATGACTTGCAGACCGTCTTTACAACCACGACGATCTTGACGAGCACGAACAGAACCAATAACCACTGGATTAACGATCTCTAAATGAGATGGGTTAAAGGCAAGTGCTAAATGAACGTTTCCACCTGGCGTCTCAAAATCAGATGAGAAACCTTGGTGATATTTTACATCGCCAGAACCGTGAGTGTCGGCATGCTTACCCGCAAACTCATCAAAAAGTTCAGCAGGACGTTTACCTAGCACGTTAATGAGCAAGTTTAAACGACCACGGTGAGCCATACCTACCACGATTTCTTTAGTACCCGCTTCGCCTGCACGGTAAATGATTTCACGCATCATCGGAACGAGCGAATCACCACCTTCTAAAGAGAATCGCTTAGCTCCAGGGAATTTAGCACCAAGGTATTTTTCGATACCTTCTGCAGCATTCAACCCTTCAAGAATACGCTTTTTGACGCTGTTATCGTACTGGGCTTTACCTAATGTGGGTTCAAGACGTTGTTGGATCCAACGCTTTTCATCGGTATCAGTAATATGCATGTATTCAGCACCAATCGAGCCACAATAAGTGCTCTTTAGTGCGTGAATAATATCAGCCAGTTTCATGGTCTCACCACCTAGGGCGAATGAACCAGTATTAAACTGACGCTGCATGTCATCTACGGTTAAGCCGTGATAAGCAGGATCTAACTCCTGAACTTCCTCGCGCTTCCACAATCCTAATGGATCTAAATTGGCATTTTGATGGCCACGGAAACGGTGAGCATTGATCAGTTGCAGAACCTTAACTTGCTTCGCATCTAACTCTGGATCGCCGACGCTGGTAGCGTTTTTTAAACGACCTTGTAGAGCTAAACTGCGGAAATAGTCACGAACTTTAGAGTGAGCAGTTTCGGGTACTTCTACTGAGGCACCGTTAACCGGAGGGAGATTATCAAAAACAAGCTGCCAATCAGGGGTCACTGATTGCGGATCTTCTTGATAGGCTTCATACATCTCTTCTACGTAGGTCGAGTTCGA
The DNA here is from genome assembly GCF_002836315.1 of Shewanella sp. ALD9. NCBI lineage: Bacteria > Pseudomonadati > Pseudomonadota > Gammaproteobacteria > Alteromonadales > Shewanellaceae > Shewanella > Shewanella sp. ALD9. The sequence goes on along the minus strand of NZ_PJCD01000003.1, from coordinate 807,742 downwards.
ACCACTTAAATGTGACGACTCGAGCCAGGCTTTCATGATGCCTTGGTGCATTGTTATTCCTTTCAAACTTGATACACGTGCTAGCCATAAACATAACAGTGAGTAACGTAAGTTACATCACACGTAGACTGAAACTATCTTTACAAAATAGTAGCAGGAGGTCTTACATAAACACGCAAAAGAGCCATCTCCAATAATGAAGATGACTCTTAACAGAGCTAATAAGTCAGACTATTTTGCTCTTCGTCGTGCATTAAACAGCTCGCTTCAGTAACATCGACTTGATATGACCAATCGCTTTAGTTGGGTTTAATCCTTTAGGACAAACATCAACACAGTTCATGATGCCATGACAACGGAACACACTGTAAGCATCATCTAGATCAGATAAACGCTCCTCAGTTGCCGTGTCGCGGCTGTCAATCAAGAAACGATAAGCATGCAATAAACCGGCTGGACCGATAAATTTATCCGGATTCCACCAGAAAGATGGACACGAAGTTGAACAACATGCACACAAAATACATTCGTATAAACCATCTAAATGAGCACGCTCTTCAGGTGATTGTATATGTTCACGAGCTGGCGCCTTTTCATCATTGATCAGATAAGGCTTAATTTTTTCGTATTGCTTGTAGAACTGAGTTAGGTCAACGACCAAATCTCGAACTACTGGCATGCCTGGTAAAGGACGGACTTCAATTTTCTTCCCTTTAAAGGTAGATATTGGCGTAATACACGCTAATCCATTTTTACCATTCATGTTAACACCGTCAGAACCACACACGCCTTCACGGCATGAGCGACGAAACGCAATCGTTGAGTCTTGTTCTTTCAGCTTAATTAACGCATCCAACACCATCATATCAGAACCATCAGGCACTTCTAGGGTGTAATCCTTCATGTAAGGCTTGGTATCTACATCAGGATTATAACGATACAATGCAAATGTTAATTTCATCTTTTGCAACTCCTGCCTAATAGGTACGTTTTACTGGTGGGAATGCATCACGTAATTTAGGTGTCATGTTGACATCACGTTTGCTCATATTCTTAGTCACTGGGTCAAATAAGCTATGACACAACCAATTGTCATCATCACGGTCTAAATAATCTTCACGAGAATGCGCACCACGGCTTTCAGTACGGAAGTTAGCTGCATAAGCAGTTGCCAGCGCTGTTGCCATTAAATTATCTAATTCTAAACATTCAATACGCTGAGTATTAAATTCATTTGAGTTATCAGATAACTTAGCATTATCAAGTCGCTTTTGAATAGCTTGTAGCTGCTCTAGACCTTCAGCCATGGCTTCACCACTGCGGAAAACAGAGAAATTTAACTGCATACACAATTGAAGCGCTTTACGAATAACCGCAGGTTCTTCGCCGTCTTTGTTGCTTTCCCAACGATTAAGACGAGCAAGTGATGCACTAATTTCTATGTCTGATGCCGCTTTTGGATCAGGTGTAGCGTCTAACGCTTTACCTAAATGTTGACCCGCAGCACGTCCAAAGACCACTAAATCGAGTAATGAGTTACCGCCTAAGCGGTTTGCACCGTGTACAGATACACAAGCGATTTCACCAACCGCAAATAAACCTAATACATCTTGCTCACTGCCATCTTTATTCTGACGAATAACTTGACCGCTCACTTTAGTCGGTAAACCGCCCATCATGTAGTGGCATGTTGGCAATACAGGAATAGGACCGTCTGCTGGATCGATATGAGCGAAAGTACGTGATAATTCACACACACCAGGAAGACGCGCTTCAAGGGTTTCTTTGCCCAAATGATCAAGCTTTAGTAACAAATGCGGGCCTAAAGGACCGTCTAAACCACGACCTTCGCGAATTTCAGTCATCATTGAACGTGCTACCACGTCACGAGAAGCTAAATCCTTCGCATTCGGTGCATAGCGCTCCATGAAGCGTTCGCCATCTTTATTTAATAAGTAACCGCCTTCGCCACGACAACCTTCAGTTACCAAGGTACCTGCACCAGCAATACCCGTTGGGTGGAACTGCCACATTTCCATGTCTTGTAATTGAATGCCAGCACGTGCTGCCATACCTACACCGTCACCGGTGTTAATATGAGCATTAGTAGTCGAAGCATAAATACGCCCTGCACCACCCGTTGCTAGTATCGTTGCTTTGGCTTTGAAATAAACAATATCGCCTGTTTCAATTTCAATTGCGGTACAACCCACTACAACGTCATCTTCATTTTTAACCAAATCTAAGGCATACCACTCAGAATAAACGTTAGTTTTATGTTTAACGTTTTGTTGGTATAAACAATGAAGCAATGCATGGCCTGTACGGTCAGCAGCAGCAGCGGTACGAGCAGCTTGCTCGCCACCAAAGTTACGAGACTGGCCACCAAAAGGACGTTGGTAGATTGTGCCATTTTCGAAACGAGAAAAAGGTAAACCCATTTGCTCAAGTTCAATAATCGCTTCCGGACCCGTTTTACACATAAACTCAATAGCTTCTTGGTCGCCGATAAAATCAGAACCTTTAACCGTATCGTACATATGTTGTTCCCAATGGTCCTCGTGAGCATTACCTAATGCTACGGTGATACCACCTTGAGCAGAAACGGTATGTGAACGAGTTGGGAATACTTTAGATAACAGCGCACAGCTCTTACCTTCTTTAGAAATCTGTAATGCTGCTCGCATACCCGCGCCACCGGCGCCGATTACGATTACATCAAATTCGCGTACTGGAATACTCACTTAAACACCCCACACTATTACAATGCCTGACGCTAAATAACTGATCGCGACCATAACAAAGGTAAACTGTAATACACCACGTAACGCTGTGTGTTTGACATAATCAGTCAACACTTGCCATACACCAATCCACGCATGAATAAGTAAAGCAACTAACGTTATAAGGGTAAAGACTTTCATTGGAAGTGAACTAAATAAGCCACTCCAAATTTCGAAAGTTAACGGGGCACTACACGCGATAAAACCTACTAAGAAAATAGTATAACAAGCGAGGATCACTGCACTTGCGCGTAATAGAATATAGTCATGAACACCACTGCGTCCAAAACTTGCTGCATTTGTTACCATACCCAAATCCCCGCTATGATTGAAAAGACTACTGCTAACACAAAAGTAGCCTTAGCTGATGCAACACCCGAAGTTAATTCCTCCCAGTGTCCGGCATCCATAATCAAATGACGAATGCCACCTAATAAATGATAACCCAACGCAGTTAGAATACCCCAAATGATGAACTTCATCACGAAACCATCGAACAAGGATTGTACGCTAGCAAACCCCTCTGGTGATGTTAAAGTCGAATTTAACAGCCATAGAAGAATACCAATTGCGAATAGCATGATAACACCGGAAATACGGTGTAGGATTGACGCGATAGCTGTCGCAGGAAAGCTTATCGTCTGCAGGTCTAGATGGACAGGTCTTTGCTTTTTCACGTTCTGCTCACTCAGCTCCGTCGAGCATTATTTTTGTTATCTATCTGTTTTTTGTTTAACTATTAACGCTAACACTAGGCATACGTTTTAAAACAAATAACGGACCACTCTGAAACATCTAATCAATTGAGAAACCACTATTTAGTTCGTAAATTCATCATTCCTAAACTGTGATGTTCGTCGCCCTTGGGGGCGCAGGCAAGTATACTCGTGGGAATTGTCAAATACAAACCTCACATTATGCAAAATAAGTTTTTTTAGTATTTTTTTATTCTAATCCAAGCGCAGAGCGGTTTACAGGGCACATATACCATGGTCTAACAAATTTAAACGCTTATTTAAATTGATCTGTGATCCCGATCCACTGTAAAGTAATGACCGCTTAACATGCCGCACTCATATAGAAGAATGAAGTAAGGAGAACGGGGTATGGCTGATAATATAGCCAAATTAGAGTTACCAGGAAACGAATCAATCGACCTACCTATCAAGAAAGGTACTGAAGGTTTTGACGTTATCGACATCAGTACACTTGGAAAAAAAGGGTATTTCACCTTTGATCCAGGCTTTTTAGCTACTGCATCTTGTGAGTCAGCAATTACTTATATCGATGGTGAGCAAGGTATCTTGTTACACCGTGGGTATCCAATTGAACAACTTGCAACTGAATCGACCTACTTAGATTTATGCTACTTGCTATTATATGGTGAATTACCGTCTAAAGCTGATTACGAACAATTTGTTTCCACAGTGAAAGAACACACTATGGTTCATGAACAAATTGCATTCTTTTTCAGAGGTTTCCGCCGTGACGCACACCCAATGGCAATGCTATGTGGTGTAACAGGTGCATTATCTGCTTTCTATCAAGATTCTCTTGATGTTAACAATCCAAAGCATCGTGAAATTGCAGCTTACCGCTTAGTGTCGAAAATGCCGACAATAGCAGCGATGTGCTACAAGTACTCAATGGGGCAACCTTTTGTTTATCCACGTAACGATTTAAGTTATGCGGGTAACTTCTTGTCGATGATGTTTGCTACTCCGTGTGAAGAGTACAAAGTTAATCCTGTTGTAGAAAAAGCAATGGACCGTATTTTTGTATTGCATGCTGATCATGAGCAAAATGCATCTACATCTACTGTTCGTTTAGCTGGCTCTTCAGGTGCTAACCCATTTGCATGTATTGCAGCGGGTATTGCTTCGTTGTGGGGCCCAGCTCATGGTGGTGCTAACGAAGCTTGCTTAGAAATGTTAGAAGAAATCGGCAGCGTTGATCGCATTCCTGAATTTATCGAGAAAGCGAAAGACAAAAACGATCCATTCCGTCTAATGGGCTTTGGCCATCGCGTTTATAAGAACTTCGACCCTCGCGCTAAAGTGATGCGTGAAACTTGTCATGAAGTCCTTAAAGAACTTAAAGTGGTTGATCCATTATTAGACGTGGCAATGGAACTTGAGCGTATCGCTCTTGAAGATGAATACTTCATCTCTAAGAAGCTATACCCGAACGTTGATTTCTACTCTGGTATCATCATGAAAGCCATTGGTATCCCTAACGATATGTTCACAGTGCTATTCGCATTGTCACGTACTGTTGGTTGGATTTCACATTGGAAAGAAATGTTAGATCAACCAGGCCACAAAATCAGCCGTCCACGTCAGTTATACACTGGTGAGTCTGCACGTGAATTTGTGAGCGTTGATAAGCGTTAATCTTTTGATTAACCAAACTAAAAAAGCGCCGAAAGGCGCTTTTTTGTTATTTAAATTTAGATATCAGTGACTATTCAACGTAGTGTATAAATCAGTCCTAAACACCTTCAATGATTTATAATCGGTTAGAGGTGATGTTTAATAGAACATTTAATTTTACAATTTTTAACAGATTGAAGTCGTATGACAGTAATCAATTTTGAGTTGGTGGTAGTTAAACTCAAATTAGTCTTTGCTGATGACTCTATTATAATCCGGATCACCATTACCGGTGTGCAAGTTAAGAGGTACTAAACCTCTCCAAGAACCCATATTAATGGCTTTTTTACACCATAGTTCCAGCTTTTAGGAGCATTAATTAAGCTTTTTTGGCACTGCTCCGCGGCAACATTAATTGTTAAGTTGTGATCATCTATATAAATTGAATTATTCCACCTAGGACCTGTTTCGTTGGCGAAAGATATAACAAAGAAAAAGCAAACAAAAATGTTTTCCCCATGTCAAAGTCCCTTCTGAAGAAACTCTTTTTTGAGAAATATAAACTGTAAAAGAAAGCATAGGCGAAGGTATGAATGAGCCTGTTCAGCAAAATAGACCTGCTTTTCTAATTCATCATCTTGGTACATTTATTCCACTTTAATCACTTTGATTTTAGCAAGATAATGAACATTTTTAATTCACTAGAAATCTTCAATAGAGCCCAACTTACTAAAACCTGAATCATCACAAAGCCAATATTCTTTTTTACCAATTTTTTGTATTGTTACTGATGTTTCTTTAGTAATCATATTAAGTTCTTCGCTGTAGTAGTCACTCACTATGACTTCACTATCGTCGTATGTGAAAGTCATACTGTGCTCTGTAACTAAAGAACGGTGGTAGCTCGATTTACTCACATCACTAATTAGCGTTGTATTAGCAAGCTTTGAACTCTCAATATTAAATTGCTCTAATTTAAACGTGTTATCCATTTTACTAATAACAACATCAATCGATTTGGGCTGATCAGCGTGGCATTTAAATATAATCTCTGCCACATCACGCTGAGAGGCACTACACGATGCAACTAAAAATAAGGGTAAAACCCACAAAGAATTAGAGAGTTTACTTTTTGTCATATTTTTCAAATGCCTTCTGTAATTTAATATCATACTTATTCTGTTCGTACTGCGAACCGTTATAACCTTTCGCAAATGAAGCCCAGTCTAGCGTTATTAGGTACTTTTCTAGGCCTTTATTCTTTACAAAGCTAACGAAAGCATCAAGCTGTTTTCTTTCAGAGCTGAACATTGCTTTAACAAATGCTTCTACGCTAGTAAAACCAGACTCACTATAATTAAAGCCCATAATTTGAAAGCGCCCCCATGAAGTCGACTTCAAAGCCTCTGAAGTATCTAAACTCATGGCAATTTCAAGCCTTGCATACTCTTGGGAGCCACCGGTATATAAGCTTCGATTCCAGGTTATGCTGGATACAGATGGATGACTCTGATCATACTTGTGATTTGTCAAACGAGCAAAAATATGGGCTTCAAATAATATTTTCGGCTTTCCGTTTGAGAAAAATGCATCACCAGAAGACTCTACGTCCGCAACAGCTTTAACAGCAGCGACTTTACAACCAAGTTGATTCGCAATATCTAGATAATCAGAATCTGATATTTTTTGAATTTCGCTAGATGCTACTGGCAACTTAAAGTGAGCTTTGCTTGAGACCGCTATTAGCTTTTCATTTAGCTTTCGATGAGTTCGACCATTTACGTCAATTTTGCCATCTGGACGTACCATGTTGAGTACTTTACTTTGAAATAGCTTTATCGCTGCAACAGTTTTAGCGCTTTCAGGCCTAGAGCCTAAACGGCCATCAACAATTAATGATTTTGTAGGAGGAATGGATTTGAGTAGTTTGTTTAAACCAGTTTGTACTGCTTTTACATCGTTTCCATTGTTAGCTCCACCCAGCCCGACAGCTTGAGTTATTTTTATTGATGACATCTTATTATCCTTGTCATTATTGATTTAAGTAATAGATAGAATCTGTAACTTTTTTAATTTTTTGGGAATTAATTTTTGACAATTTAGCGTTATAATTACATTTCCACGACATGTTTTCATCGTTAAAAAGCCCACACAGAACATGCCTATATTTTTATAAAGTTTCAAAAATATACGAGAGGAATTTATATCCCTTTTTATTAATAAAATTAGCATGCCTTGCAATTTGTGATTTAACATTTCCAAAAAATGATGATTTAGATACTTCATTGAGATAACGATTTACAGAATTCCATTCAGGCCCATTTTGATTTTCAAAAAGAAAACTATAAGTAAAGCCTCCCCTGCTTTTTTGAGCGCAATACGAAGATAAGTTAGCAAGTAAATGGTTAAGATCATCTTCAGATACTTCCAAACTATCTAAAAATTCTAAAAATTCTAAAAATTCTAAAAAAAACTTATCAAATTCTTTTGAGTGCTCTCTTGATTCTTCTGCGTAAACCCTTGCTGCGCCTACCATTTGAGCACCATACACATGTCCATCATAATCAGGGCTTGGTATAAAATATGAACCTTTGCCCCTAAAAAAATCATGCACACTTCCGCTTTCTATAGCTTTTTGAAAATTATTATTTATCATTTTATTTTTGAGGGATTATCTTAATACTCACCTAAAAATTTACAGGTTAAAATCTATAGCAAAAAATTCCATTTTTTTGTTTTCTCTTTTTATTTCGAAATATTTTACTCTTTCAATATACCTTTCAAAAAAGCATTGTTGACACCACCCAACTAAATCATTTTGTGCCTGATAAAATGGGTCTTTATGCCCAACACAAACTTCTTTATCTACACTGTTTACAAAAGCTCGTAATGATGGATCATATAAAATACCTCCAACTAATGGGATACTATATTTTTTTACACAAACATCACAGAACCATTTTGTTTCATAGTACTTTTCTAACATAAAACGTTCATAAAAAAGAGGTGTAATATTAATAGTTTTATTAGACTTCGCAGCTTCTTTAATGTGTTTGCACACAAAAGAATTCTGATAACAGGTGTGCACATTACACATTGACGGTTTTTTAACTTTCATAACTATTCATTACCTGCTTTTTTAGATGTATTAGACTCTTTTCTTAATCCCGCAACATATCCAACAGTCTTTTTATTCACAGGTGAAGAAGCTGGTGCATCTTTTCCACCAGCATTAAGAACACCAAAAACATGTGTTAAACAACTTTTATTTGTTTCATCATATTCCGGTGTATCTAGCTTATCTGCATCCCCGCCTGCTTTAGCATAAGAAAATTCACCCTTTCTAACCAGTGATTCTTGATATTGCATTGCATTAAGCGCATCAGGAATGCTTACATTATATATATCAACTAAATTCATACCATTATCTTCACTTGGATCAAATTCTATATCTAAAGTTTTTGTCCCTTTCCCTCCCCATTGTTCAGTTCCATACTTTTTGCTTTTATATTCTATCACTATTGCAAAGTGAGGACTCTCAGCCCCTTGATAATGATATATATGTGCAATCCCTTCCTTACAACTCAACCCAAACGGATCTACCCAATTCACTGGATTCGGCGCATATTGATAATGGTTTATGCCGCCTACCAATCCTATTGGGTCTTGATGAATAAATCGAGCTTGCTGAGGGCTGTAGTACCTAAAACGGTTGTAGTGTAACCCTGATTCGTCATCAAAGTATTGCCCTTGAAAACGGATTGGGTTAGTTATCTTGTCTTGCTTGGCTGCATCTTTAAAATCTGTATATTCAATGTCTCTATCTTTAATAGATGTGCTTTCAATTGTCTGGCCGAACACGTCTTGCTGACTGCGCCAGACAATTTTAGCATTTTCATCCGTTAAGCAAATAGGTGTGCCGAGTTGGTCTAAGTGATAATAATAAACCTGTCCTGCTTTAATCAGTGCTACAGGTGTAAAAGTATCAGGCTGATAAATATACCAAGTGTATTCACCTAAAGTGCATTCGCCAATAAGCTGATGATTGTCCCAAATGAAGTCGGTGCGACCTAGTTCGGTGATTTTTGCACTGCGACGGCCTAGGGCATCATATTCGTATTGGGTCAGCTTGCCATTAACGTTGATTTGCACCAACTGGTTTAAACCATTAAAGCTGCGCTGTTGTTTATCGCCAGTGCCCACTTGGCTGATTTGGTTGCCACTGGCGTCATAGCGGTAATCAACTCCAGCCATACTCATTAAGCGGTCGTTGTTAACCACCACATCATGATTTTTTTTATTTGGCCTTACTGTTTCAGCTGATTGACTGCTAGCAGTTTCATTAGCGCTAACATGTTTACTACTTATACCTTGGGTATGGGTATCACTAGCACGAATAGCCTGTAATGGGTTACCAAAAGCATCCCATTGGTATTGCTGACGAGCATTAGATGCATTGTCAGCAATATTTGGGTTTTCGCCAGACACGCCAGTATCACTAATACTGATTAACTGGCTGATTTTGTTATAGCTAAACTGTTTAACCTCTGGCTTATGTTCAATATGCTCAGAAGATTGACCATTCACAGCACTATCGTTTCCAAACTTACTTTCGCAGCGTTGTAATTGATGCTGTTTATCGTATTGATAACGTCTTGATGCAAAGAATCGAGTCTGATTTTGTGCATGTTGCCATGTCTGCTCAATTAACCTTGAATGAGCATCATAGGCATGAGTGAGTTCAAGCTGATTACCCTGGATTGTTTTGTGCAACAAACCCGATGGCAGATAGTGATAATGAGCCAGCGGTATGCGCTGCTTCGATGGGCCATTGACTGTAAATCCATTGTCTGTAACGCTAATGCCACTTAATTGACTGTTTTTATTGTATTGATAATCAATCTGTTGCCCGTCAGGCAAGGTTAAGCCACAGCGGTTGCCTGAATCATCATATTGATATTCAAGTTGCCACTGGCTTTGTAATACCCGATTTATACGCCCTTGAGCGTCAAGGTGTTGCTGCACGGTGCGATGTTGGTTATGGGCTCGAGTAATTTGACCTATCGGATTATATTGATAAAAGTTCTGAGTATTCAGTAATGCAGATGTGGCACTGAGCTCAAGTTTGACATGACTACTTTGCTGACAAATGCGCCCCATTGAATCACGTTTTAACTCAACAAAACGAATATCACTGTCGTTCACTGCCACTAAGTTATCATTGGCGTCATATTGATAATGTTGTTCACGGCCATCAAAACCGATTAATGTTTTAGGTTGCTCTGTTGCTGTGTATTCAATACGGTACTGCGCCCCGTCACTTCGCTCAATGCGATTTAAGTTACGTTCTTTATCATAAAAAAACTTCAGCCAACTACCATCGGCAAAGGTTTGTTGGCGCGGTTGGGCTAAACCGTCATAGTCGATAATGTTTTCAATGTACTCGCTATCGTTACTGAGTTCTTGCTCGCCAGCTACATCAGCCTGTTGACGCTGGCGAATAATACGGCCGGCATCATCATATTGATAATAATGACTAATGGCTTCTTCAGAGTGATCTTGTTTGTCTTGTGGATAGGATTTACTTTCGACAATTTGGCCTTTGTTGTCACGAATAAATTCAGTGACCAAACCTTGCGGATTAATCGTGGCATTAACTCGCCCCAGTCTGTCATGGCTAAAACGGGTTAACGCATCACCGACTTGCGTTGCCAACAATTCGCCATCGCGGTCCCAATGGTAACGATGAATAACACCATTAACATCGACTTTTTGAGTTAACTGCCCAGCATCATTGTATTGAAATTGACTTTGACGGCCATCAAAACCACTCTCAGACAATAATCGTCCCGTGGCATCGTAATGTCTTTTAGCCGTTCGGCCTATCGCATCTCGGGTGACAATTCTTTGCCCTAAGCGATTATATTCAAACCTTGTGGTACCACCATCCGCTTGAATAACAGCCAGTAACTGCCCTTGCTCGTTATAGGTATATTGAATTGGATTATTACACGCATCAACGGTGGCCACTTTGCGACCAACAGCGTCATATTGATGACGTATCACACTGCCATTAGGCTTGTGATGCTCAGTCAAAAGCCCTTGTGCATTGTGAATAAAAGTCTCGCGATGACCTAAAGAGTCTGTACAACTGCTTTTTATACCGTTAACGAGTGCCGTATATTCAAAGTGATAATGATAAATATCATCATCACCCCATTGCTCAATACATTTAGCGCGCTGGTCTTGTCCGTCCCACGAAAAGTGATGACTAAAGCCTGATGCACGAGTTCTGCGTTGTAATAGATAGGTGGTACTTTTAGGATTGTATTGATGATCACTGTCAGATGTTATGTCGGCTGACTTGACCTTAACATAACTGTAACGCTCTACTCGCCCATTACTATCTGTGGCGGCTATAAGTGCTTGAGCGTCATCATATTGATAACTGGCTAACAAATTTTGGTGAATTTGTTTGTTGCCTTCGTTATCTAACATGTACGAAGCGACTTTTAACAAATTGCTTTGTGCATTGTAAAATAACAATACGCCACGTTTTGGGCCTGTGGTGATTTGGGTTAAACGCCCTTGCTGATCATAATACAGCTGAAAATATTGGCCTTGATGATTACTAATGGTTTCAAGTTGCCAAACATCTTTACCTGCAACTTGTTTTTGTATAAATGCCCAGTGGCTGTCATCGGGCTTTATTAACACATGGCGGCCATCAGCTTGATGGACTAACGACCAACCTGTTGAAAGTTGGATACTGGTTTGCCCTCGTTTAACAGAGTCGAACACATGCACTCGGCCTTCATCGTCGGTTAATTCAAACCAATATTTCCCGGGTTTTTTAGGCCCAACTTTCGCTGGCGCTTGATATTGATGATCCAGCTGCACACAAAAGTTATGTCGCCAGCCGTAACCCAAACCAACATTGCTAAGAATTTTGCTCGAACGATACAAACGACGCCACGTTAGCGGCATTAAGCCATTAAGCTCAAAATCGACTAACGGTAAAATTTCTTCGCCACTTAACATTGATACGGGATCGCTGCGGCACTCTTGCTGATCAATAGCCACTTCCGTCGGGGAATGATTCGCCACAGTCCCGGATTGAACTGACGCAGAAGTTTGTTTACCCTTATTGGTTTTGGGTGCTTTGGTATTGGTTGAGCTCGCGCCTAGAGAGCCTGTTTCAGTTGAATGCTGAATTTGTTGTTTGGGTGTTTCACCATACACTCTGAGTAAATTGCGCTCAATAATGTCACAGAGTTTACGGGTAATATCTCTTGGATTTAAGCTAGCATTTACACCCGCATTCATCACCAGACTGCGCGCATAAATTAATGCATTACGATCACGGACTAAATGAGGCGAGATTTCATTAATTATCTCACTAACATTATTGTTTTGCTCAAACGTTAATAACTGGAATCCAGCTGGCGTTGACGCACTGGTAGGCACGATAACGATATAACGGTTATGACCTTTAAAATTGAAATTACTGACCGTCATGTTCGTTTATGCCTTCTCTATCCATGAGTACACTGCCAAACCAAGGTGAAGTTGTTGAGATACTTCCAGTTGTAAGCTTGTTCCAGTAGCATTTTGTTGTTGGTAACGGTTATAGATGTGCAGCAAATTATATAACCCCGCCACACAACCGATATCGCCTGTAAAATAACTAGATTGGGAAATTTGTGTCTCTTGATCGATTCTGCCGGCTAATTGCTCGTAAGCATTAAGCCAGTTATCTGTTACAGCGGCATGGTTGCCGGGTAAATACAATTGAGCAAATACATCCAAGTCTTCAATCTGGCAGGCACGATTAAACAAAGCTTTTATTGTTTGGGTTTGTTGCACCGCACTACATGAATCTTGAAATAAATCCACTATTTCCATGCCTTCGTTTGCAACATTGATGCTGGCCATGATGACCGCTTCGGCAGGACAACGTCCGGTGTCTTGTTGTTGAGTAATCAGCTCTTCGTCATGATTAAAATCCACAAGGTCGAAGAACAAGCTGTCTACGGCAATAAATATTGCACTTTGATTGTCGACAGGCATTACCTTTAATGCGCTCAAAGCAGAAAAAACGCCGGCACTGCCCATAGGAAAAAACCGGCTATTGGGATGCACAAAACAATGCGGAAAAAGTGCATGTAAACGAGTGACCCAATCAACAAGTTGTTGTTTTTCTAGGTGAGGTAAAATCCAAAAAATCGCTTGGTGAGAGTAAGGTTGCCATTGAGTTTCATTTTGAATAGGTAATTTTTGCAACATATCAATTAGGCGGTTTAATTGAGAGTCTGTAGCAAGCTCGTGCGCCATGACGGCTGCCACATGCTGACCATCAGATAATTGATAGTTGAAATCGACCCCTTCGGATAAAGGTAAGTTAATTAACTGCTGTGGGTTTTCGTATGACCCTACGACCATATTAATGGCCTCTGCATGCATAATCATAAGGCCACTTTCACACGTTGTGGGCTGCAACTAACCACATTATTCAGCCGCAGCTTATGTAAAAAGGCAATACGCTGGTGCACGGGGCTTGAATGACTAATGATCTTATCAATACTGGTACCATTAACTTCAACACCATCAATCAATCTGACATCTGGCATTTTAAGCGCCAATAACATCCACCGATGTAATAATTTGGCACTGTAAAACTGTAGGTATTCACATCGTTCGACTTCATCTTCTTCAAACTGCCATTGATAAGGCACCGCTTGATCCAGCTCTGGCCCTAAAATAGTTCGAAGTGCTCGAAAAGCCATTAATGTTTGACTAGGTTGCTGCATTGCTCGAGCTAAAAAAGGCACGAATTTACTAAAACCTGAATAACCCATTAACTCAATGACTCTTAGAATTAAATCTGCATTTTCACTCATTAAATTAAATATTTGGCTCAATATTGCTTCGTCTAACGAAGTAATAAACACTTCAAAAAGCGCACTATGGCAATAGTCTAATTGACAAAATACCCCATAGAGTTTTAACGGTTCGTTAATGTTGACCATCAACATTTCAATATACAAAGACGTCAGTGATGACCGAGAAATGTTGAGGGAGTCAATTCCGTCGGCACGCTTTAAACGTTTACCTCGATAGATGCAGAATAAGATGTATTGCTGGATTTGTTCAGGCGTTTTGTTGCTGGCTGTAAAATTAACTTTATCAAGATTAAGTTGGCTGGCCATTAATGTAAATGCAGGGCTATAGTGGCCAACATCTATAATTGTACTGGCAAACAAAGCTTGAACGATACCTGATTGCTTAACTGGCTGAGCCTTATAGTGCAGTTGCAATAGTAAAGATAAGATCACCATTTTGTCTGTTGGGCAATAAAACACATCTGTTTCAAATGCATCGACAATTTCATCACAGGTGTTGGCATTAAGTAATGGCCATTCAGCATCTTTTTTTTGCTGGATCATCTTTAAAATGACCATTAGCGATTGAGTATTATCTTCAATATTTTTTGGCATACACTGAAACGACGACAACATGACATGTCGTTGTGCCAACAGAAGATTAAAACTATCAATCAAATTCATTTACCACAATCCTTGTTTATACTAGCCGATCATTACTGTTGGATTACCCACAATAATTTTTCCACCATGTGCGGTACCATCACCCATTCTGGCGGCTGGTTTTCCGTTAATCAGTACCGAACTCGACCCCGCATTAATGGTATCAGGCGGGCCGACACAAATTAACTTGTCACCTTTGCGCGCTGCAGGTAACGAACCAATAAGGACATTACCTGAGCCCATCACAATGGGACCACCAACATGTGGAACGGGACCGGGATTCATTTTCGGACAAAGATGCATACACGAAATGGTTGCTGCTGGCATTCCCATCAAATATTCCTTTATTTGTTGTAGCGCATTGATACCGGTGGCTTACTGGCTGTCTAACGGGATGACCAGCAAAGTACGCTGTTCAAACGACATCGCAAGAGTGCATATCATTGCAGCTTCAGCTTGTTGAACGGCTGCGTAGGTATCATTATGTAGATAACAGTAAACTTGGTTTAACAGTTCAGGAGAATTCTTCCAACTATGCCTATTAACCAAAAACTGCTCTCCAAATGTAGCACTGACCCAAAACGTCATATTGGGTGTATTAAGGAGTGGGTCATGTGGCTTATCAACCGGTTTGCAGATTAAATGTCGATAGCCAAATTGACAGACAATTTCATGGCCTCGACAAAATGGCCCTGCTAAACCGACTCCAGGATAACGAGATAATGACATGGCTAGTTCAACTTAATTTGAGCAGCTTTTAAGGCAATACTGGTACCATTAACCTTAACGTTTGTCCCTTTAATAGTAATGTTGGTGCCTTCGATAGATATCGAACCGTCGCTGCTCATTTTGATTGATGCACTGCCGGTTTTAATGACAATTTCATTACCCGCTTCAATATTAAGCACTTTACCGACTTTTAAGCTGTCATTATTGGCTATGTCTTCTAGTCGATCATTACCAATTTTAACGTTATCGTTATTAACGATGTCAGTGAAACGGTCGTTGCCGATAGTGTCTTTTTGATCATGTTTTACATTCAATAGATGATCTTTTTCTGCTTGGAGGAATAATAACTCTTTGCCTTTTTCATCATCAAAACGTAACTCGTTAAAATTGTCGGCTCCACCGTCTTTAGTGCTATGGGTTTTAATCCCAGACTGAGTTTTTTTAGCCGGTAATGCATAAGGAGGCATTAAGTCGGCGTTATAAACAGCACCGCTGATAATCGGTTGATCAGGGTCACCATTGATAAACTCAACTAACACCTCCTGGCCTACGCGAGGGAAGAAGAATGCACCCCACTTGTTGCCAGCCCAGCTTTGAGCGACACGGATCCAACATGAACTTTTACTATTAAACTCGCCTTCACGATCCCAATGAAACTGTACTTTTACACGGCCAAATTTATCAATATGTTGTTCATCACCAGGTTCACCAGTCACTACCGCTGTTTGTACGCCATTAATTAATGGTTTACGTAAATGAAGCTGTGAGCGATAAGGAGTACTTTTAGGCACACATTCAAAATCATTTTGATAAACACTGCCAGACATTGATTGGCTTGTGCCTGACTGGTTAGGCTGAGTAGCCGACGTTCTCAGCGAGCTTAGAACAAAGCTCTTACCTTTATAACTCGCGTTTTCATGATCTTTGAAAGTAAAAAACTTACCCACCATAAAACTACGGCAATCGCCTTGGCCACTGCACTTATTCATGTCTTTTTGCAGGGCTTCAAGTTGATTATTGGCAAACGGTTGAGCACGCTTGTTGAACTCAGACTCGCCTAAATAATCGTACACCTCAAGTGCACTTTGTTCAGGAAGATTTGCGTTAGTATGATTACCTGAAGGGTATAATTTAGGTTGTTCGTAGTCGTAACCTTTTTGAATAAAACCGCCGCTCACCATGCTCATGCCGCCTTGCCAATGAGACACGTGCGACTCGGCTAAATGACCTGAGAAACAACGAACCTTCTCTTCTGCACAAGGTTTGTAGGCGTTAATATCATCAGCAAGTACTAAGGTATGAGCACCAACACTATGCTCGAAGAAGAAGAAAATACCCTCTTGCTGTAATAAACGACAAACAAAATCGACATCTGATTCTAAATACTGCACACAGTATTCATACTGAGGGTATGTGTTGGTAGTTTTATTTTGAAATTCAACTTTATGTTGACCAAATAAGTCTTTAACAATATCGATGACTGACTTATTTTGAAAAATCCGACAATTACTGCGTTTTTTCATTAATGCCATTTGAGGCACTATAACGGCTTGATAATCTACATAATTCTGTGCATCGTCTGACGCTGCGGTCCGCATTCCAGCAGACTCAAGATGACTTACCACCCCATGAAAGTATCGAACTGCACCATTACTTTCGGCATTACGTAAAGTAATACAAACATTTTTACCCACTAAACTGTCGAGACTAATCTGGGTGCCAACAGTGAACATGGAGACGCTGATTGAAAAAAGCTGAGAGATGGCTTCTGTGGCAGTAAAATGCGTTAGGTACAGAGTATCCTTACCTAATGGCGTTGTGATACTGATGATATTATTTTTTTGAGTGGCCTTAAGCATTCCTTGCCTCAGTCTTTAAGAGTAAAGATCTTGGGGAACAAGTTCCCCAAGATATAAGATCACAAACAACTTACATTTGTTGACCTTTAACACCGCTGTAGCCATAACGTAGCGCTGCAGTAATGTTGTTTTTATCATCAGTTGGCGTAACAGCCATCATCATTTCAGTGTAGCTAATAGTGATTGTCTCTACAGGACGGTCACCATGAACTGAAACACTGTAGCTAGAGATCATTGCATCTGTTAATTCGATTTGCATGATTTCTTCGATTTTGTCACCTTGCTTAGTGATGTGGAAAACCGCTTTTTTACCTTTACCGATAGTCGCTTCTTTGAACAAGTCAGTAGAAGAATTATCTTGTAATTTAGTAATGGTCACATCACCTAAACGAGTTGAGCTAGCTTCACGGTCTTTTGCAGTACCAGTGAAAGAAGTGATCTCACGGCTAATATTCCAATCGACTGATAACACAGTAATCAGATCTTTGAATTCTTCAGCAGTGGTTTCGCCTTTAATCCCTTCATAATTTAAATATGTATTCGCTTGCATTATTAATGCTCCTTTTGCGTGGATGTCATCCATTAATGGACAGTTTTATAAGTTCAATAATCAAACTTAATATTTCAATTTATTAAAAATGCACTTACCAACAAATAATACTCAACTGCATTATCCATTTAAATATAGTGAGTCCTCATAATTAAGCCAACGGATTATATCAAAGGTTTTTTGATAATCAACTAATCGTTTATATAAATAAAAAAATACAACCAAGACTAATAATTTATACATTAATAATAACTATACGACATTACAAAGGGTATATACTTTATTATATACCCCTCAAATATGATGTTATAAATAACCAAACTAATACTTACTAATTAGTTATTAATGTCACGGTTTTATATTCATTTAAATTTTATAAATAAACTCGTCGTTTACTACGTTTACTTTTACATTGGTTGTTTTCTTATTGTTAGCCATATTGTGTAATATTTTGATCGAAAGATCAGGCAACATCGTATTTTGTAAAATATTATGCACATTGCGAGCGCCTGAACCGGCATCCTGACACATAGACACAATTTGGCTCACCACATCATCACTGTAAGTAAACTTAGCTTGATAATGCTCAGCTAAACGATTAGCAACTCGCTGTAATTGCAATTTAGTGATTTCATTGAGCATAGGTTGGGTCAGTGGAATATAAGGAATGACATTCAAACGGCCTAAAAATGCCGGTTTGAAATAACTCAATAAATCATCTTGAAGTGCTTTACGTAAACCTTTAATTGATGGCGCAATTTGTTCATCTTCAAATAAGCCCATCGTGGTTTCTGTACCAGCATTTGAGGTCATAATAATAATAGTATTTTTGAAATCTATATCGCGCCCCTCACCATCTTTAATGGTGCCTTTATCAAAAACTTGATAAAAAATATCTTGAACGCCTGGATGTGCCTTTTCCATTTCATCCAGCAAAATAACACTATAAGGTTTACGGCGAACGGCTTCAGTCAGCACTCCACCTTCACCATAGCCAACATAACCTGGAGGTGAACCTAAAAGTAATGAGACTTTATGTTCTTCTTTAAATTCGGACATGTTGATGACTGTCACATTGTCTTCACTGCCATAAACTTGCTCAGCCAATGTTAATGCCGTTTCTGTTTTACCTACACCGCTAGGGCCCGTCAGTAAAAACACACCAATGGGACGTTTTTCATCACCCAGCTGTGCACGGGATGTTTGCACTGTTTTGGCGATTAAATCCAAGGCATGATCTTGGCCGATAACGCGCTTGGCCATGGTGTCTTTTAAGTTCAAAATTGTTTTTATTTCATCATCCTGCATTTTACCTGCCGGAATGCCAGTCCAATCAGAAATGACTTCAGCAATCAATTGTTCATCAACTTGCCAATGCACCATAGGCTGTTTATTGGCTGACAATATTGCCTTAAACGCCGTTAACTCCGCTAACAAAGGTGCGGTATCTGTTTCTGATGCTTGAATCTGGCCAACTAATTCAGCAATTTTTTGAACGGTAACTAATTCGTCCTGCCATTGTGTTGTCAAAGGAGCGAGTTCTTTTGAAAGCAATTTATGTTTTTTGGTTAACTCTGTAATCGACTTTTTATGATCTGAACCGGTTTTTTGCTCACGAGTAAGAATGCTAATTTGTGTGTCTAGTTGCTGAATTTGTCGTTGTAAGGATTCAACCATTCCAGGGGTAGAAGCTTGACTCATAGCGACACGCGCGCATGCAGTATCTAATAAACTTACCGCTTTATCTGGCAGTTGTCGGCCAGTAATATATCGATGAGATAAGTTAACTGCGGCACATAAAGCTTGGTCGGAAACAAGAATTTTATGATGCCCTTCCATTACAGGTAACAAGCCCCGCATCATTGCAATGGCTTGTTCAGGAGAAGGCTCTTCAATTTTAACCACTTGAAAACGACGAGTTAATGCGGCATCTTTTTCAAAGAACTTTTTATATTCTGCCCATGTTGTTGCCGCAATGGTACGTAACTCACCACGCGCTAATGCAGGTTTTAATAAATTTGCCGCGTCATTTTGTCCAGCTTGTCCGCCGCTGCCAATCATGGTGTGAGCTTCATCTATAAATAAAATAATAGGTTTAACAGACTGTTTTACTTCTTTAATTAAAGCTTTTAACCGATTCTCAAATTCCCCTTTCACTCCGGCTCCAGCTTGTAGTAAGGCTAAATCCAGTACGTGAATACGAACATTTTGTAATGCTGTTGGAACTTCTTTTTGGGCAATTTTAAGCGCTAAACCTTCGACAACAGCGGTTTTACCGACACCGGCTTCACCCGTTAAAATAGGATTATTTTGACGGCGACGGGTTAAAATGTCGATCATCTGCCTAATTTCATTATCACGTCCGAGAATGGGATCTATTTTCCCCAGTTCAGCTTGCTCGGTTAAATTTTGGGTAAATTGGTCTAGATTTGGCGTTTTGCTCGGCGCTGATTGCATCGCCTGAGTTTCTTCAATATCGCTACTTGACACTTTATGCTCGGTAGATTGACGAGCAAGCTGAGGCCATGCATGTTTCAGCTGTGCTGGATCTATTTTAAGAAGCTGTTTTGCAGAGCGCGAAACCAAAGAGTTTAATGAATCGTCAGTCAGTAAGGTAAAAATCAGATAGGCAGTTCTTATCTCACTATCGTTGAATTCAATACTGGTATTTAACCAAGTTTGACGAAGCAAACTCACTATATGTGGAGACAAACTTGGCGCTGCACTGTTGCCTGTTTTAAACTTTTCTAATCCCTGACGGATATCACTAATCAGCTGATCTTTTTGTACTGAAAAACTGGCCATGATGATGTCTAAATCACCTGAACCATTTTCTAGCAACGCTAATAACCAATGCTCAATCTCAACGCTGAATTGGCTGCGGCTATGGCATACGCTGGCAGCGGTTTCTAAAGATTGTCGACATACTGGGTTAAGTTTTCCTACCAATTTACTTAAAGTCATCGCTGACATATTCATAGTCCTTTATTAATTAAATCATTAAGCTTTTTATTTGTTGTCCATTCTCTGCACGGCTCATTAGGCCACAACCTAACCCTAGTCCGATTGCGGACTTTGATAATTGAGCTGTAGGTGCATCTTGTTGTTTTATTTCTAGAAATATTTTGTATTTCACTGACTGGCCTAAATAGTTAGAAACCAGTTTTTTAAGTGATTGATAACTGGCTGTGCCAGGCATAAAAGCGTTAACCGATGCACCTTCCTTCGGCTTTATATGAATACTGACACTAGAATTAATATCCCATACCCGGCTGCCTATGCTGGCATCAACACCTAAACTGGCGTATTGCCCTTCTGGCATACTTCTACTCGCCATTCGGGTTTGCTCTGTTTTCGCTAAGGACTGCCAACGCCCTTGAAAAGATAAAATATGTACATTACAGCCAGTAAAATCATTTAACATTCTTCGTAATGACTCAGCACTCGGCGTTTTAGTGTGACAAAAACCTGCGTAATAGCGATTTAATGATTTGTTACCACTAAGCAAACTCAATACATGGGTAAAGCTGTCGGTAACGCCTGTTTCTGGTGATTGATAATTTGCCGAAAAACGATACTTTTCCCATGAACGATAGAATAGTGAGATAAGCCGATGGTTAAATAAATCATAAAAGTCACGCATCCCATTATCTTTAAGTCGCAAGCGCTCTAGTAGCAACTCGGTATAATGTGAAGGCAATACACCACTAGGTCCGGTTAATCCCATAAATGATATATGCATATCGGCGGCAACTTTATCAGTTTGACTTGTCGATGTAGACGCTACGTTGCTGATTGCTTGTCCTGGAAAACCAAGATGTTGATCAGACTTAAAACGTAACAACTCTTGGCTTGGAATGGCGTCATAACCCACCTTATAACCTTGCTCTCGCCCTTGAGATAATTGTTGTTGAAACTGATAAACGGCTTGATAAAAGTCATATTCAGATGGCGTATCGATTATCGCCTGCAACTGATTATTCATTACTTGCTGGGTCATAGCAGCGGCCTTTGTCCAGCTCGTGCTGGCCAGGTATAGGCTATCGAATTATGATCTTTAAAGCGCATACTCAAGCGGGTAAAACTATTGATTGCAGCAAATTGCGCAAAGAAGTGATCTAAAATAGTGCAAAAGAAAAACACGCCACTGCCAGAATAATGATCTTTAATGAAGGTAATTTCAATATGACTGCCGCTGCAAAAGCTAATCCGGCCATGCTGGTTAACCCTGGCTGTGTCTGGGCTCACTTCAACAGAATGAATATTCTCTATTAAATTCTTATTTTCTGGCGAACACTTAAAATCGTATAACTTAAGGGTTTCTTTTAAGTTAGACAGTGCATCTTTGCCACTAAAACTATCAATGGATAAATGGGTGACTAACTGCCATCGCGAAGCATCACTCAGCGATGCACGCACCGGTAGCGTAGGCGCAAGCAAACATTTCACGTGCTTAATAATGTCGGCACGCTCTGGTACGAACATTTTGGGCTCATTAGTACCAAACGGAAGATGCGCCGGTAAATTGCGGTTGCTGCATTGAGCGGTGATACTTAATATCCAAGCGCCGTAGTCTTCTTCTGACTTAAATCCTTTAAAATTATGGTCGACTAACGATAAAAACGATTCAGTGCCTAATTCAGCATAACCACCAGACCAACTAGCAGACTCACGCCTAACATGCCAAAATAAATTATTGTGACCTAAATATTGCGGATGTGATTCGCCATAAAATGGGGTGACTTCTACCTTATTGTCCTTCGGGTCATAAGCAATAACATCTTCAATACTGATGATTTCAGTCACTTCAGAGTCAGAATAACGGGCAGCCAATTTATATTCATACTGAGACGCATCAATGCTTACCGGTTCTAATTTTTGTTCAAACAAATTAATCACCGGCGTACAACCTAACAGAAAATGATTGGCACTAACTTGCTTCTCTAAATCCTGAGAGCCTTCCTTTAAATAAATATAAAGTGAAAACTTATTGTCGATCCCTTGCCAGCTGCCGTCTAAATCATCGATGTCAAAAAACAAGAATTTTTCTGGAAAAATAAAATTTTCCAATAATAATCGATAACCAGAACTGGTACGTTGACTGTAAGGTATCACTTGTTGTTCATCTTCAAAGCCAACCGCTTTTAAATGTCTTTTTGTTAAAAACTTACACACAGTTTGCTGCTCATTTACTAAAGCAAAACCTAGACTGTGTTCAAATAACAATTGATAAAGTTGAAACGTTTGATGATCTTGTCCATTCAAGAAAAAGCGTAATTTATCAACACCAAGACTTGGCATGCTAATTTCGTCAAATTCACAGGCGATATCAAGCTTAATAATAGCCTTAGCACGTTCTGGCCATTGTGGTTCTGGGGCATTAAACGGTGCATTTTGAAACTGGGCTTTCTGCACTTCAATTGGCCATAATTTCATGTCATATGACGTTTGAAAATGGCAGGTTTTCATCCCCTCCACCTGAGTGTCTACCTGAGTTGATCTGGGTAATAACACACCAGTCGTCGACAAGTTTTCAGTGGTGACTTTGATAACTGACATAGACGGTATTGGCGCTTGGTAATCGGGATATAACTGGCCTAATAACGCCTCGGTTAATTCAGGAAAACTATCATCAAGTTTTTGCCTAATTTGTGCTGTTAGTAAAGAGAATGCTTCAATTAATCGTGAAACATGAGGGTCTTCAACGTGTTCATCACTTAAGCGTAAACGCCCGGCAACTTTAGGATATTGCTCAGCAAATTCCGCTCCCATATGACGAATGAAAGCAAGCTCACGATTGTAATATTCCAATAATTCCTGATTCACAGAATTCCCTCATTAACTATCATCGCCAAGTGGACTGGCTCAACTTCAGAGTCAAACGAAATATATTCAGGCTCAGGTTCTGCATACAACAATGCATTGATTTTTAATCTTAAAACCCGGTCTAATGGTTGTTCATTATCGACTGTTTCAACCATCACTTCTAAAAATCTCGGTTCGAATCGTTTTATGGTATCGGCAACTTGTTTACATAAAAGCTGACGCCCGTCTAAGCTCGCGACTGGCATAGAAGAAAAGTCACGCAAACCATAATTCATCAAAGAATTATCAAGCTCAGTTAAATGTTCCGGCCACGTTTGCCACTGCAATTTAGCATTGAGTAGGTTTTCTAAATCGCGCCGAACATTAGACCTTAACTGACGTAGATTTAGACCACGATGGCTGTCTTTGACATCTTGCTCGTTTGGCGCATCATCAATCAATCTATCTAGAATTGACGCCATTATCGGTTGTTGGTTTTTGCTCAACACAGGGCCTACTGCAACACTGGAGTGGTAACTTTAGTAATTTGATTTAATGCAATAGCATTATCATCGACAAACCACATTTTTAAGCCCTTGCCAGCAACAACATTAGTTGCGATTTCATGCCAATCGGTTTCTCGTCCCAATTTTTGCGCATCAGTTTCACTGCCACCATAAATCATTGGAATATGCGCTTCTCCACTCGGTCCATTTTTAATGGCTAGATCAACCCGGCGCCAAACCATTTCCAGTAATGAGGTCACAGGTTTAAAGTTGATATAGTCAATTTCAGATAACTGCGCTAAATAGAAATTACCGTCAGTACCAAAAATTTCTATAAAACCACCTAAAGTGTCATCTAAATCACGAATTTCTTGATGAGTGATATCATTTAACACTAAGTTAACTTCGGGACGCAGAGTTTCAAGGCTGCTCGCACACTGAGTCACATCATCTTGAGCATCAACCATTGCTAAGCGTAATTTCATTAATGCTTCAACATGTGCATCGGACTCAGCAAAAAGTTGCGGCACTGCTTTGCCTGCCATAAAATCTTGTCGGGCTTGTTCAGCACGGATCAACTGACGTAAATTTGCTGCGCCAATTAAAAAGTCGGGATGCTTTTGCACTAAAAAGTTTAATTGTTTGTCTGCACGTTCAAGCTCACCATTAATACACAACAACTCAACATGTTGACCTTTTAAGTCAATATTCATCGGGTCGTCTTTTAACTGTGCCTCAACTAACTGAATTGCATCTTGTAGTTGGCCGCTCTGCAGCATTTGTTGAATTTGTTTCATTTGATACCTTTATCTTAATTTCTTGATGTCAGTTCAGTGACCAATTTAATACTGGACACCATCTGATCTAATTGAAAATGTGGTTGTAACTGAATAATCGAATAGAAATGCCCAGGCTTGCCGCGAATTTCTTTTACCTGTACTTGGGCACTTCGCAGTGGGTATTTACTTCTTACATCATCTGAAGACACATCTGAAGCGGTAGTGTATTTATGCAGCCACAGCTGTAGCTCTCGCTGGCAAGCCTCTGCAGAATGAAGTGAGCCTATTTTTTCACGACCTAATACTTTGATGTAATGAGCAAAACGTGAAACACACAAAATGTACTGCAACATCGATGATAACTTTGCATTAATACTGTCTTCCAACAGTTCATATTTAGGTGGTTTCTGAACAGAAGCATTACTGTAAAAAACTAAATGCTCACAACCTAATACCGGAGATAAAGGAATAAAACCTTGGTCAGAAATAGATTTTTCCGCCCTATCACTGATTAATAAGTCCACCGATGGCTTCATGCGTTTCCGATACAAATCAGGCTCATATTGACTCACAGCAAGATCGCAAACTAATCCTTTCTTACGAGCCCCAGGCTCTAGCCCACGGATATGACCAAACCAGCCAGATTCACTAAATGCACGAATTAATACCCCACCGAATGCATAAGCAGCATTGCCCCATAAATGATCTTTTTTAGGGTTTTTAATCGATTCTTTAAACTTAAATCCTTCGCTACGAGTACCATCAATGAGATAAGGAGAACGCATGAGAATATTAGGCATTGTTAACCCAATGAAGCGAGAATCGTCCATTTTACGTAACGAATTCCACTTAATGTACTCGTGTTGTTCAAAAATTTGGGCTATATTCATATGAGCAGATAAATCGGAAAAATCATCAGCACCGAACAATGAAGGACTGGCCGAGGTAATAAAGGGCGCAAAAGCGGCCGCGGCAGTGCGGGAGATTTCTTTTAAAATATCAATATCATTAGTAGATACACCTGGACGGCTTTTATGAGTGATTTGATAATCACCAATTAATGTGCCGAAGGGTTCGCCACCAGACATGTCGTATTCATTGTTATAAATCAGTTTAAAAAAATCGCTTTGATCAAACTCAATAGCCCGATTAATGTCTTTAGACAGGGTTGTCCAACAACAATCGAGCATTTTTACTTTCACTTTCTGGTCTTTATCATGTAAATCTTGCTGTTGAACAAGATAAAGTACTCCGCGCCAGCTGGCTTCTAACGCCTGAAATGCATCATGATGAATAATAGCGTTAAGCTGTTGTTCTAATTGTCTATCAATGCGATCAATGGCTTTAAGAAGGAAAGGTAAAACAGATGTTTTATCGAATTGCTCAAGCGAATGGCTTGAGTTTTCAAGCCACAGCAATAACGACCTAGTCGAGTCCGACTCTCGCAAGAACCGTTCGACTAGGTGTTTATTTTTTAGTGCCTGTGTCGTCGAAGATACTGGTTTGTTAACACCAGTATCTTCTTTGAAAATTTCACTTGTTACAAATGAAATGGTTTCATGCGGCATCGTTTGTTTCTATCCTTGAAAACAAATGAGGGTCACTGCATTAGCGCGTGATTATCCTACTTTAGGGATCTTCGCGACTAAACGTAAAGAGGCTGTAAGCTCTTCCATTTGTAACCAAGGACGTAACCATGCAACTGCATTGTATGAACCAGGTTGACCAGGGATCTCTTTAACTTCAACTTTTGCGTCTGCTAATGGGTACTTGGCGCGTATCTCTTGCCCACCACCTTCTGAAGCATTAACAAACGATAAAATCCAGCGATTTAACCAAGACTCGACATCTTCAGCTTCCATAAAGCTACCAATTTTGTCTCGAGCCATCACTTTAAGATAATGCGCAAAACGTGATGTTGCCATTAGGTAAGGTAAACGTGCAGAAATGGCCGCATTCGCGGTAGCATCATGGTTAGACATTATTTTAGGTTTTTGGCAAGATTGAGAACCAAAGAACACGGCATAATCAGTATGCTTATAATGACATAGTGGTAAGAAACCCAACTTACTTAATTCAGCTTCGCGGCGATCGGTAATGCCTATCTCTGTTGGACATTTTAAATCTGGATCACCGTCATCACTGGTAAATACATGAGCAGGTAATCCTTCAACCTTACCACCACCCTCGGCGCCACGGATTGCGGTACAGAAACCATATTTGCTAAATGCTTGTCCCATATTAGTTGCCATAACATACGCGGCATTCATCCAGCAATAGTCATCATGATCAGCGACTTTAGCACGGCCACTTTCTAAATCTAATTCGAATTCTTCATAGCAAAACTCTTCAACAGGTTTTGTTGCTTCACCATATGGAAGACGGGCAAGCACTCGTGGCATGGTTAATGTGACAAAACGAGAGTCATCACTGTCACGGAAAGAGCGCCATTGAGTGTATTCTAAAGATTCAAATACTTTTTCAAGATCGCGTGGTTTACTGAGTTCAGTCCACTCATCAAAACCAAATAAAGAAGAACCAGCAGCAGAAACAAATGGGCAGAAGCCAGCGGCTGCAACATTAGATATCAATGATAATGTTTCAACGTCTTCAGGATGATTACTAAACTCATAATCGCCGACTAAACAACCATAAGGCTCTCCGCCCGGGGTGCCAAATTCTGCTTCATAGATTTTTTTGAACATTTGACTCTGATCAAACTCAACTGCTTTACTCAAATCTTTGTGAAGTTCTTTTTTAGACAAACTCATGACACGAATTTTAAGCGTTTCATTTGTTTCAGAATTTTTCACTGTAT
This sequence comes from Shewanella sp. ALD9, assembly GCF_002836315.1. Lineage (NCBI taxonomy): Bacteria > Pseudomonadati > Pseudomonadota > Gammaproteobacteria > Alteromonadales > Shewanellaceae > Shewanella > Shewanella sp. ALD9. The sequence goes on along the minus strand of NZ_PJCD01000003.1, from coordinate 779,996 downwards.
GATGCAATCCACGCCAACTGCCTTCCAGTTTTTGCAGTTCTTCATTGTGCATGATGGCAGCTAATTGCTTAGAGATAATGTCGTCTAATCGAGTAATCGCCTTGTTAAAAGTCACTGTGAGGTTTTTATCCCACTGTACAGTGCCTTTCAAGGCTTCTTCCGTTAACGAACGAATAAGCTCTTCAGCACGCGAAGAATCGGTTTGCTTGGTTGCAAAAATTGCTTGCTCTAAAATAGAAACACTTTGTGCTTGTTCTTCAGATACAGCATCTAATGACGCGGCTTCCATGCTCATTATTCCGCTCCTTTGAGGTTAAGTTCACCAGCTAATTTATCTAGGCTAGTAGTGTTATTTAACACTTCTTCTAAGATATTTTCGAGATTCTCAGAACGATCAACTTTGGTCATCAAATCACGGAGTTTGTTACGAGTTTCCATTAATTTTTTTAATGGTTCAACCTGATTAACAATGGCAGCAGGCTCAAAGTCTTCGATGCTGCTAAATTGTAATGCAACCTTCATTTCAGTATCGTCACCGGCAAGCGTGTTAGGCACTGAAATGTTTAATTGGGGACTCATACGTTTTAATACATCATTGAAATTTTCACGATCGATTTGCACAAAACGGCGGTCTTTCAATGGTTTTAAATCTGCGGTGTTGTGTCCAGTAAAATCACCTGTAACACCGATAACAAAAGGCAGTTCTTTTTTTACAACTGTACCTTCAGTTTCGACATCATAGGTAATATGGACACGAGGTTTTCTTACTCGCTTTAATTTATCATGTACACTCATATGAACTCCTTTCAATAATATGTTGAGTAATCAACTACAGATTAATCTTCCGTTTTTATTCCAGATAACTTGAAGAAACCATTCCTTGCTTCACCATCTTGGATTAATTCTTGTAACAACTCAGGCAAACTGAGATCACTCCAACGTATAACTTGTTCAATGGCATAAGACATAGGCGAATGTGGTTCGGTACGTCTAAAAAAGTCCGCTATCGTTTCAAGATTATTAATGGCTTGTGCTCTCGAGTTAAGCTGCCCATCAACACCTGATGACGTTGTGCTGTGGTCATTAGGGTCGCTGTGTTGCTCTTTTTCGTTATGTTGTTCTTGTTCAAGGTTTGCTTTGTTTTTTGCAATAATGGGAGCCGTGATAGCGCTGATTTGTAGCGCACATGCTTCTAATGCCTTGCGAATGTAACTGGTAGGCTGTGGCTCACCGCTCATGGCAGCATCCATGGCAGCAGATAGTTTGCTAAAAGCAGCGATGGCATCTTGAACATCACGGTCTAATTCAATAAAGAAACTGTCAGAGGTTTCTCTTATGCTATGTTCGACATCTTCAAGTGACACTGAACCTGAATCAAAACGTTTTTCTTGTTTGTCTTTATCTAAACGACTGGTGTCTAAAGCTTGCTCATATTGCCAAGTAGAATAAATGACGCCACCATCAGTGATCGGAATCGTTCTGATTGGATGAATTAAAGAACCTTCGCTTTCGATACCGTTTAAACCAATAAGCGGCGCAATGCGCTCTGCCAAATCATTTGGTTCAGGTGTTGGGTAAATAGTGTCCCAATAGCGCTCAACGAGCTCTGTAGCTAGAGTGAAACCAAAACAAAGTCCTTTAAAACCATATAACCTGCAAGCTGCCTCTATAAACCAAGCTACATATTCAATATCTTTTGATTGTTGTTTTAAGATACCCGGAACTTGTTCGAAAATCGGTCGCCATTCAGCTGCAACGGACAATACATCTTCTTCGTCAGTTAGTGCTTTACGCTCTCTAGAACGTGCAATATTTCGCACATCTTTAAGTAGATAATAAGTTGATGTCGGACTTATATCTTCACGAGGATCAACTCCTGACTCCGCATCAATGGTAATGGGAAGAATTAATTCATCAATTGTTAAATTCTTTAGCTTACTCAATCTAATTCAATCCCTGAATAAAAACGATTAATTTATAATAATAAAAGTATAGAACTTCAAAAACAATACTTATTGCCCTTTAATAGAAGCAAAATACAATATAATGCCAATAACTAATTACAATGGATAATCACAAAAAAACAAACACACCCCATGTGATTACACCCAATATAATTACATTTTAAATAATGTTACAGCACATCTAAATACAACATTTATAATTAATGACTATCGACAATTAAACTCATCAAACAAAAACACTTATATGAGTTTAATTCATCAAAACATTAACCAAATATTGGAATTGTTTTATCACTATCATCAATGATATTTATTTTTTTAGGTGTATTTTTAACAAGAATGCAGGTGACATTATCTCGTGCATTCCTGACTAAAGAGGCATGGAGTAGTGCCATACCGGAATCAATGATGTTGCCAGACTTTATTGTTCGTTCAATTTCAACATCATTTAATTCTTTATTTAAACCATCGCTACAAAGTAAAAAGACATCACCCTCTTTCATATTATCGGTGCGATAATCTATGTCTAATTGTGAGTCAACACCGACAGCCCGAGTGATTACATTCGCTAATGGATGAGATTCAGCCTCTTCAGGTAGAAGTAACCCTTCATCAATCATGTCATTAACTTGACTGTGGTCTTTAGTGACTTGCTTCATTTGTTGATCTCGTAACAAGTAAATTCGACTATCGCCTACCCATAACAAGTGATAGTTATCTTGGTATAACCACAAAACAACGACAGTACTGCCAGCCACCTTCCCATCAAATTCATGCTCACTCATTTGTTGCAAAAAACGATTACTCGCAATAAGCGACTGTTTTAAAATATCTAATGTAATAGTCTCTGGTTGTAAATGTTCAACGGCCTGCTGGATGCCATCAATCACTAATTGACTTGCGACATCTCCTGCTGCATGTCCACCCATACCATCTGCAACCACCCAAATACCTAAATGTGGTAATTCAAGATATGCATCCTCGTTGATTGCTCTTACGGTGCCTCGATGAGTTAATGCATGACTTAAGTGCATGATGTTTGATCCTTAATGAGCTCTGCAGTATTCCAACCACGCTGTTGCCATTGGCCATTTAACATAGAAATAAATTGACTGATCTGTGGTAAACCTTCAGTAATAATCGTGCATGGTTCAACATCGTCAGAGCCCTCTGTCCACCAAATGCTGTAAAGATCAAAGCGTTTTCTGTATTGCTGGTCCAGTAATAAAAGTACATCAGGAGAATTGTCGCCTTGAAATACCCACGCTTTCTTGTTGCGATCCAACGATTCGCTCTCGAGTAGCTTGTCGTTATTGGCGGCAACCGTTAAAGTCTCTTTTGTAATGGCATCGAACCATTTACTAAGAACAGTATCATCTTCAAGCACTTGTAATATATTCTGTTCAAAAACCTCAACCCACTGATTGTCTTTCCAACCTCTTAAAGCCGATTGATTATGTAATCCGGCTAATGTGAATGGATAATGGCGACCAACATGGTCAACACTTGGTATGACGGTCCCGACAACAGCTTGGTCGCAACACACACCGGCAGATAACGAAAAATGCCATATGGGACTCGTCAGATAATAATCCAACCAATTGTGTTCGGTTTGTTCTTTACTCACCGCAATAACAGCTTGTAACCAGTCATTCCAATTTTTAAGAAAATCAACATTTAAGTTCTGCTGAATAAAATCCCCTTTTGAGGGGACTTTGCCACAGTAACCTACTGATGTTAAAGATTCGCAGGACATCTAAACTTCTCCATATTTGCCATCCAAAATGGATTGTTAACACTGTTTGCGGTCAATTTCAGTACAGCATTGTAGCCTTTGAGATTGATGAGTAACTTGCCATCTTTTTTAGTTTGTGGACGCTTTTTACTTAATTCATCTAATAATTTGAAGAATGACCATTCACCTTCATATTTCTTATTGATAGAGCGCCCGCCGTTAGGAGGTGAAAATGCAATTCGTGTTTCGTTATTTGCCCCAGGGCCAGGCCAGGTAAATAACTCTTTGCGAGTAGGACCGTGTCGATACTTCAGCTGTTGGCTGTCTATTTCGAATAAAAACATACTCACACTTCTATCTAATAATTCCGGTTCTAATGAAAAGTTAACAATAGGCTGCTTAGATCCCGGTTCGAAAAATGCTTCTTTAATAATTTCTGCGCGTTGATACATTTCTAAAATGTCATTACGGATGCCGATATTACGCTTAAAACGCCAAGGTTTTTTACTGGTATCGACATGTGAAGCGAGGTATTGATCCCAAAATTTATCTAAGGTGCCGCCATAACCAAAAAACTTACTGAAGTCTTTTAGTCTGACATCTTCTGACGATTTTCGGTCAAATGGGTAACGCCCTGCGATCGCTCGATTGAATTCAGCCAACACTTGCGAACGCCAAATACCATTGAAACGCTGACTTTGATTGGATTTAGCAAACGAGCGAGTACGATAAGCCACTTCACTTAACCAATTTTTTACTGGATAAGGTAGATCCATCAATTGCTCAGATAAACTAGAACCTAGTTGAGCAAAGCTTTCTTCTGTGGCTTGATTAACAACGTTACCTTGTCCTTCTGACTGCATTGATAATTTATTGTAGTTTCGATTAAGAGCCCGCAACGTCGTTTGAATTTTATCAATGTCAGCAGGATTTATTTTGAGCAATTCTGCAAAAGCAAATTCCACATCTTTGCCCGGCAAATCAATATCTAACTCTATTGCTGTATCGGGTAACAGCCTATTTAATCGTGCTTTTTTAGACCGAAATGCAACATCAGAAATATTACCGGCCACTTCCGCCGCGGCCTTTAAATTATTTGAATCGGCAGGAAGCTTAGTTAAATTCACATTTTTCTGCACTGCTGTAATAATGGTTTTGATCGGTTGATCTGGGCTCGCAAGCGCTGCAGTAACACTCTCAGCTTCCTCACGTGTTGAATATGGTTTGATAGCAAGGTCGCTTAAGAAATCTTCCCAATAGAAAATATAATCACGAATGTATCTGTTTTCTAACTCTTGGGTAATCTGCGCTTTCGCTTGTTCGTCTAAATCAACTAACTCATCACCATAAACCCAACTGTCTGCGGTTAGGTTTTTTATTATCTTATTCTTTTCTATACTAAAAATGCCATGAAAACCATTAAAAGTATAAAGACCAGGAATACCTTGATTAAATTGGCGACCACTGATGAACACCAGGCCATCTAAACTGTCTACACCCAGAATATCAACCAGTTTAAAATCTGGGATACTGCTGTTTGAAAAATCACTTTTTAAACGCTGATATGCGCGCTCAACCAGAGGTAACATGGTCAAATTAATCCGGGCACTATCCACTGTCATACTGTCATATTGATGACCTCTAATCCCTAAAGACAGTAATGTATCTATATGCTTATTTAACTCCTTTCTAACCTCACTATTGACATCACCAACCAGATTTCTATCGATATAAGCCGAGAACCAGACTTGCACATCACTTTTGTCAAAATGCTCGGGAAAATACAACATTAAGTATGTTTTCAATGTCTCGTAGAGGTAGTTAAGGTGCCCACCATTAGCGTCCATTTCTGCACTTAGCACACCTTGTAGGTAAGGCATTAAATGTGTTTCTAAAGCACGGTGATAAGCCGCTGTAGCAGGTTGTTTAAGCTTATCTCCTTGATACAAACCAAAGGTATATGCATCCTCAGGCTTGTCAGTACCAAAACCAACAGGGAGATCACGAATTAATGTTAAGCCTTTGGTTAATGTAATGACATCAGACTTAGCATTTAACCCACCACTGGTAACCGTTTTATATGCTGTGACACCTTGATAGGTATCATCAATCAATTGTCTATTCCAATCATAACTTTGCCACCAAACATAACTCGCAAACAAAGTGACACCTGCAGCAATGCCTACTGATATTTTTCGTAAAAGTTTATTATGGTTTGTATGCTTGCGATTGGTCGATGCTAAATTTTTCTCTGGAAAAATAACATCTTCTAATAGGCGTTTAATAAAGTAGCTGCGTTGCTTATTGGCGGCGAAGGTTTTAGTTTTACTCTTAATGCCACTGGATAAGTGACTAGAAAGATGATCAATTGGGGTACCTTCTTGAGTTGCGCTGGTTAAATAAACACCACGCAATAGCGGTGCTTCTTCGTATGCATTAGGCGCGAAGATCTCTTTCAGAAAATCATCGGCTGAGCTCTGTAATAATCGGAGTTGCTTTGGAAACTCATAAATGGCCGCACGACGCTCTAGGTCGCGTTCGTTTTTTAGGCGGCTATTTAATCTTGCATTTAAATTTAATAATAAATCATGAAATTCTTTATTAAATGAACTGACAATATCAGTGTCTTCTGTATCTGCATTGAGCGGGAAGGTAATACCCCAAATTTGTTCACAATCTTCTTTGGTTAAATCATCAAAAAATTCATTAAACCCGGCAACTAAATCTGATTTCGAAAATAAAACATATACCGGAAAAGTCATACCCAGTTGATTTTGCAGTTCTTGTAAACGCTGCTTAATTGCGCGTGCATGTAAATTTCTCTCTGTCTTGGTTTGGTTTAACAAATCAGACATGCCCATGCTGATTATCACCCCATTAATAGGACGAACTGGGCGGTATTTTTTCAATAAACCCAGAAAACCTTGCCATGCCCGAGAGTCTTGTTTTACATGACTATCTTGAGTGGTATAACGACCCGCCGTATCAATTAATACTGCCTTATTGGTAAACCACCAATCACAATGTCTTGTTCCTCCAACGCCTTCAATCATATCTACGCCCATTTTTTCTTTTAATGGGTATTCAAGACCAGAATGTTGAATCGCTGTGGTTTTTCCACTTCCAGGTGGACCAATCATGATGTACCAAGGTAATTCGTAAATACTTTTATTTTTAGTTAACTTGGTATTTTTAAGAATATCTAACGCTTGGGTCATTTTATTTTGTAAAACAGTGATTTCACTTTTTGCTAAGTCATCACTGGCCACAGAGCTACCCTCTTCACCGTTAATTAAGCTATCAACCATTTTCTCGCTTTGTTTTTTATTCTTGAGTTGTCGAGAAAAGTGAATGGCACCAAAAATAATAACAATAACCAGTAGTAAGATAATCCGTGTGGCTGCTGATGCTAACGGTTCATACCCCGCTATAGCCACTAAAGGGCCACCAAACCAAATAAGTAAAGCCAAACATAAAAAACCTATTATGGTAATTGTCCATTTAGACTTAAGTGTGTCGACAATTCCTTTGCCAATTGATTTTAAAGACATTGATGCGATTCCTTTGTGTCACACTAAAACAATAAGTCGATTTCGATTCGACGATTTAACGCGCGGTTCTGTTCACTGTCGTTCACCACACGGGGCTCAGACTCACCACGACCTTCGGGCCACAAGCGGCCACTTAGCGATGCGTTATTAGCGAGAACGTTCGCAATCGACGTTGCTCTTGCTAATGAAAGATGCCAATTTGATGGGTATTTAGACGTAAAGATTGGCTCATCATCGGTATGACCGGTGATCAATATTTTGCCATTTGTGCTCTCTAGCGTCAGAGCAATTTTAGCTAAAATAGCTTCAAAATCTGAACGAGGTTGAGTGTTACCAGAAGCAAACAGTTCAGTCGCCCCAATGCGGATCCTCACACGATCACTTAATTGTTCTACTTCAAGTAAATTTTTGCCAATTTCGGTTTGCAATAGTTGTTGCAGTAATAATGCTTCATCACGACTAATTTGTTGTTGCGCATCAATGGTTTTCTCCCAAGGCACAATCGAGGTCAATTCTTTATAAGCCTCTGATGAGTAATTGTTGATGCTATAACTAAAACCCATATAGATAAATAAAATAACCACCCCAAATAATGCCCCGATAACCCATAAAGGAAATGGCTGCTGGAAGGTTAGATTAGGGACAATATTCTGTCGCCATCCTGGTGATAATTCTCGATGAAAATCGCCTTTGCAAGATTGAATGGCTAAATACGTTTTTTCACGTAATGCTTCTAGTTTTTGATCGCCTTGAGGCTCAACTCTCATTTTGCCAACAAAACCAAGAGTTAAACATAAATACATCAACTCAAGTAAATTACACTTTTCAGAAGGATGACGAAGTGAGGCGTCAAGCAAGGTATAGAAATATTCGCCACCCAAGGTTTCATTGTGAAAAGTAGAAAGTAAACTGTCAGACGCCCAATAGCTTTGCTCTCCCCAAGGCGTATTGAGGACCACCTCATCTATAAAGCAACACAAGCAATATCGAGCAGACTTAATGTCATCTGACGCTAAATTTGCATTACGTAATTGTTGCTCATAATTCTTGATGAGTTCGACACAATGCACCCGTAGAGTATTGACATCATCATGCTCGGTACTATTTCGTAACTGAGTACAAATAGATAAAAGCGTACCCGCAAAATCAACGATTGGGTTTTGCGATAAGCTTAGTTGCGATCGGTTGTCGCGATTATCGGCACGATGATCTTGAATCAAGGTTTTCTGACTATCATCATCGACCTTTGTTTTATTGCCAGCCATACCCGACCCTTTCCCTGGGCGAGGTTTAACGATGGTTTTATCGTTCACAAAATTATCCTTAATGTTTTGGCGTTAAATACTCACGGCCCAAAGTTCAATTTGTAACTCTGGATATGCTCCAGAAATATGCATTGCAACACCGCCACTTGATTTAAGCTTTATCCAATGGCTATTATTTTTATCTAATTGAAAATAGTGATAACCCGCATGGTATGGCACCTGTCTTGGCGCGACTGGGAGGTTGGATATTCCAATACCGGGTAATTGGTTATTAACCAGTTCACGAATGGTTTCAACTGACCCTATTTTAATTTGTGAAGGTAGGCGTTGACGAAGCTCATCATGCGGAACATTTGCTTTAACAGCGAGAATGAATTCAGCATTATCAAGCATACTTTTGTCTGCAATCGTCGAGAAATACACACCAAATTTAGTCTTCTCTAGGATCAGCTCTGTGGCACTTTGTTCCAATACACTACTTAAGCCATGATTAACAATTACCATAGTGTTACTAAACACATAGGTTAAATTATCATGTTGATAGACAGGAAATTTTGGCGGTCGCTTGTTGGGACTACTGAACGTTGAAAGCTCACCAGAAAAACTAATGAGTGTGCGAAATAGCAATTCTGGATGAATATGACTAACAACCCCATAATGTTCAAAAATAGGTTGATACTTATTCAAAAGTTGTAACATTAAAAAGTCTGCTATCGAACTGGAAGTCCCTTGGGATTGACTTAAGCGACCCGCAATGGCTTCTGCACGCTGATTAATCATGCCAGTGACTTCAGTTGTCATATTCATTAAGGTTTTAATGTGTTCAATGCCAATACATGCCGGAATAAACTTTTTATCTAATCGAATCACGCCCTCTTCAGACACATCAATAACCCGAGCGATCGCAATTGAGACATAGCCTGAGCGATCTTCAGTTTGTAACTTTAACCGACAATCTAATTTGGCAACTTGCAGCACTTCCATAGCATCAGAGCCAACACTTGTGTCAACAATGTTGTGATCTTCATAGCTGTAGCGAGTAATTTGATTTTGTTCAGAAGATGAAATATTCATCCCATTGCTTTTCGCAACGGGAAGAACAAGATAAACAAGCTGATCCAATGTACCTGCTGGGACAGTAATAGCCGTTGGTAACGGACTCTGCTCAGGAAGACAAGCCAAGGTGTTATCAGGAAAAACACAATCGATGCGGTCTAATCCAAATTGCCCCAGTGGAAGTAGGCCATAATTGACTTCATAGCTCACAACCCCCCAAGCAAGTGGATTGTTATTCTTGGCAGTTCGCGCTTGTTGATGTTGCAAAAAACGTTCTTGCTGCTGCATATGTTGCGGACGAAGAAACATGCCCTCTGTCCATGCTATTGGGCTAAAATCGCTCATAATTTCCCTATTTATTCACAACAATTATTTTTCAGAGTTATACACAGCTATTTTTTCGATGTTGATAACGACATCATCATAACCAGTAGGATCGACAGCGACGACTGAACGCCAACGAGATGAATCAATATCTCTGTATGCGACAATAACACCAACAAATCGGGTGTTTTGTCCCAGTGTCATGGCATATTCACGCGTTTCTGATGGCTGTAATTCCAACTCATCTTTACGAATAAGATCTGGACCAAGTACACTTTCAGCTGACTCATCAAGGGTAAAAAAATCTTGAGTATCAAAGATAGTTCTTGATGATAATTCAAATATTTTCACCACCACTGGTGATGGCCGATCGTTAATGTCAGGATTGATGTCTGCACTGGCATTAAAGGTAAGATCTGTCGATGGCGGGACGACAGCATTAATCGTTTTACAGCCAGAATTAAGTAATAAAAAGCTCACTAATACAATTTGATATAGACCTAACTTCAATTTCATTTATTAGCCCTTAATAATTTATAATGTTTTAATTTTATTGTCGTATGCTTTAACAAAATCATCTGATAATGCAGCAGCACTGTCTTGCATAAATTCTGTTTTTAAATTGGAATGTAAGCTTTTATATACTTTCCATTGGCGCATCTGTTTCTGTCCCGGCACTAACATGTCTGTAAGCGACTGGTTTTGACTTTTGGCTTCAATAAATTCAGGATCTAATTGATTTAGCAATCCACGGATAGCGCCTAATGTGCCTGCAGTTAACGCAGTATCATGCTTTCGACCGTCATTAAAAGCTTCGGTAATCGCTTGTTGAGATGACAAGAAACTCGCACTTTTCCTTAAAAATAAATTTTGAAATACATCATCAATATTGGCCGAAAATTTCAATGGATTATTTTCACGCTGCTGGAATGTCGTTTGATTGATCCTAAACTCAGTTTTCAGCTTTGAACGTTGACGTAGTGATTCCATCAGTCCAGTCAACATAAACTGCATACTTTGGCCCAGTTCAAACATCAACTCTTCAGTTAGCACATTGACATAATCTTGTTCATTGACTCCCATACCCTGAAAAAACGCTTTGCTTAATGCAGATGAAGGGCTTACCTGTGTACTAACGGGTACTTTGGTATTTGGTGACACGGGGGCCACTTTTTTCACCTCCGCTTTTACCGTTTCAGGCACTTTTATAGGGTTAACTGGAGCTTTAGCAACCAGAAGCTCGGGCTCTTGTGGAACAACAGATCGGATATCAGTTTTTGCGTGAGCTTGAAAATGTTGTCCAAAAATATCTTTATCCCATTCTTCTGGAATGGCTACTGGTGGTTGAAAATGGTCTTGTAAATCAGCATTCATCTGCGAGAGACCTGCTGATTGTTGTCGAGATTGGTTCAGTAACATAGCAGAATCAAATCCTGCTAAATCAGATTCAAACCCAGTATCAAGCATTGATGAGGAAGAAGCTGGAATGAGTTTATTTTGCTGCAAAGTCGCTACTGGCGGTGCGTCATGTATCTCTTGTTGAGGTTGATTATTAGAGGCCACATGTAACATTTGTAACTTCGCACTGATCTCATAATCACCAAAAGTAAACAGATCATCGTGCTCAATTTTATGCTCACGATTGGTGCCTAACGCTTCGACTGCGCGATTGACATATAATCCGTTGGTTGATAAATCCTCAATGAAAAAATCATCACTGCGCTTGGTGATCCGAGCATGAGTACCAGAAACCACTTTTTCTGGATCAGGCATATGCCAATCACATACATCAGAGCGCCCTAACGTTAAGGTTTCTGTGACATCTTTTGTTATGACCTGCTCAGGGGATAACCTGTGATAACTCACAATCTCTAGCAATAATTCCATTTCTATTACATCTTCCTTCATCAACTTGTTGACTAGCCATCATACCCATTGCGTTATAAGCGTTGAACACCATTTAGACGTTCATACATTTCATTCCCTCTGGCAAATAACTCTCTGGCTGTTTTCAGATATTGCTTATCAAGATACACATTTGCTTGGCGTAAAAAAGAGGCGGCTAAACGTTTATCAAGCGTTAGCAGGGGCTCAAAATCATCGGGTAAATTCGTGGCGAGCCCCCTAACTTCTTTATCAAACTCGTGTAGATCTTTTGGGTTATCTATTGCATCTAACCTCACGGTTAATTGATTAAATGTATCTCGATAATAAACTTCAGCAGCTTCGTATGGATAAACGACCGTTTTACCTTTTGCCGTTAAATCGTGATAGTCATTTAAGCCTTTAACAGCCACTTTCAATTCGGCGCCATATGTAATTAATAACTTAGCCTGCGGATAGTTTGAAAATATATTTTCGCCAGTTGTAATGAGTGCACTTATTTGATTAATATCATGTTTCTTTAAGGCGTTATCAAATGAGCTTGCATAGAGGGCATATTCTTCATTAGACGCGGTATAAATATATCCAGGCTCGACAAATGTTAACCCTTCAACAATGGCTTGAATATTATTACTTCCCTGTTCATTGTAACGGGCTTGAGATAATAACAGGCTCAATCGTTCAGACAGTGCATCTACAACTGATTGTTTACTTCTCTCTGCTTGGTTTTTTATTTGTAGCAAACGAACTGAATCAGGATAAAAACGTTCTATGTCATTAATAATTTGTGCTATTTTTTCATAATTTTGATACAGACCATTATCGCTTTTCGGTAAGGAAGCTATACGTTGCTCCACAATATCCAACACTTCAGATTGATGTGTCTTTAACAAACCATTCTTAATCAGCTTTTTATCTTCTGGAATATCTTCTATTTGGGCTAATAATGCTGAAGCAGGAATAAATTCAAATGCTTGAACTTCGCTTTTGGCCTTATTTGTCAGCGCGACTTTATTTTGTAAGTCGTCTAATTGAATCTGGTAATATTGTTGAATTTGAAATCCACCGATAACAAGTACTGCACCCGCAGCAATAGCAGTGAGTAGTGGCCAACTTTTACTGTGGAACTTATTGATAATTAGCTCGATGGAAGGCGCACGTTGTACTTTTTTAAGCGCGAGACCTTTTTTCAACATAGGCCATAATCGTGAACTAATATTTTTTGGTTTAATCAACTTATTGTTGGTGATATCAACTTCATTTGCAGCTACACGGTTATAAGGATGTTTACTTGTTATTAGCTCATAGCTAATACACGAAAAAGCAAAAATATCGTCTGCCGCGCAGGCATCTTCTCCAGATAACTGCTCAAAACTAGCATAAGCTGGGGTATAACCTGTTAAAGGAGAGTCTTGGTCGACTTCGGCAAATGCGTATCGGTCCTCTCTTTGCTGTAAGTTTTTCGCAACGCCAAAATCAAAAACTTTAATGTTCCCTTGGCGAGTGAGGAAGATATTTGATGGCTTTAAGTCTGTATGGACAATACCTTGTTGATGAGCATACGATAATGCAGAAGCAATCTGATCAATGATTTTCATTGATCCTTTGAAGTTGATGCCTAATGGTTTTGAACGTTTGATCACTTGGTCTAATGATTCGCCATCTAACCACTCCATCACCATAAAGTGAAAGCCATCATCGGTATCTACATCATAAACTCTGATGATATTTGGATGAGATAGTTTTTGAGTTTGTACTGACTCTTTGATAAGGACTTGCTGAGCTTCGGGTATATCCGATATCTGAGATAATAATACTTTAATCGCAACAAAAGGTTCTGTTACGTTTAATGACTCCAAATAGAGATCTTTGGCGCGGTATATATCACTCATACCACCATGACCAATTTTCGACTCAATTAAATAGCGATTTTTGAAACACTTCCCAATCAAGTTAACTTTATTATTATTTCCAGAATGTTCAAATCCTGCCACAACTGTTTTATCTTCAGCAAAGTGATTTGGTGCTTTACTCTTATCCATAAGTACAGGTTAATCCCTTAATATTATCCTAAAGTATGTAAACTATCTTCCTAGTGAATCAAAATTACCCCAATATGTTGCAGCAAGAAAATGCAAAAAACAACATTTAAAAACTTGCTTAATAACTTTTAAATAAATTCATTAAAATAAACCACCCATTAGTATGTATTAAAATCTAAAAACATTAAAAAGTATGTTTTTAATATGAAAATAAACATCTAATTAACTAAAAAACAGTTTTTCTATTGACCCAATAAAACATTATCGGTAATTTACGATTTCTTTTTAATGGACCACATTTTTAAAGGATTAAACAAATATGAAACGCGTCAATCTTTCATTACCTGTTATTGCGTTATTAACACTTGCGGGTTGTCAATCAGCACCTGTCGTTGTATCTGAACCAATCAAAACATTTTCTATTTCTCCAGAGTGTATTGAATATACATTACAAACAGATAATGAAATGATTATTGGGTTCACACCTGTGTATTTCGAAGTTAATAGTGATAAGTCATACAGTAAGCTTGATACTCACATGTCTTGCGTTGCGACTTACCTCGCCAATAATTCTGATAAAGAACTAAATGTTCAGGGCTTTACAGATGACAAAGGCACAGTTAAATACAATAAAGCGTTGGCACAGCGTCGTGCTGATGGTTTAGTGGAGTTTTTAATCTCTTTGGGCACATCTAACGACCAATTAATTTCGACTACTAAAGTTATTGAAGATAACGGTGTAAAATTAACCAGTTCTGAGCGTTCTAAGACTCGTCGGGTTAACTTTTCCATTACGAATAAATCTTCATAAAAAATGAATTAAAGTATTAATAAAATACTGTAATTCAAGTGTATTTATTATACTTATTATTGAATCTCAGCTTATTACAAAGCTGAGATTCAATAATTTATCAACAAACCCTCAGTTATATCGCTCCTTATTCCATCTAAAAAACCTGCTTACTTATATTATTGTCAATATCTGGACTAAACATGGATTCTCTAAATTTATTTGGAAATTTTAGTCACACGACAGAGCCCATACTGAAGATAATTGTGCTGCGTTAACGCGCATCACAGATAAAACGACTTCTAAAAAATGATAGTATAAAAATGATTAACCGAACAACGTGACTCATCGATTAATCACTGCTCATTGAAAATACATACTTGAGCATAGTCAATTGAACATAGCCCACAGTGAGGTTAGCGTTCAACATCCTTACTGAGTCTTAATCGAATCAATAACATTATCAATAATAGTAAACCAAACTGAATATCAATAGTCCCGCCGCTGTAATTATTGCTATGTTCCACCTTGGCAATTTTTTCCTCTTTAACTCTCACCTTAAATCGAGCTAACTCATCATCTAAGTTTTTAGTCATATCAGTAACTGCCAGGTCAAAACCTTGCATCGATTTTTCTGCTAAGGTTTCATCAATACCTATGGCTGTGGTTCGTTTTTCAAGCTTGCTGATCCCCGGTGCTCTAAAAAGCATTTTTCTACTTTTAATGTCAAACACTGCGGTATCAACAAAGGTTTGTACGGTATTTTCATTGCCCGGAATCACATACATACCCACGATGGTCCAATACAATAACGCGGCATTATTCTCTACAGACTGAGTCACTTGATCGTAAGACACCAACGCCATTACATCGACATCATATAAACGCCCAACTTGTTCTAATGTGTTAAAACCATCACCACCAGCAAGATAAGTACTCGGAATGACTTCAATGCGGTCAATATAATCATATTGAACAAAAGCCGCTTTCACTTTTTCAAGTAATTCGTATTGATCTTTACTATGCACAGCCTCTTTTTGAAAGCCTGTTGACGGTACAAAGGCAATACCGACTTTTACCGGTAATGTGAGCAATGGAACTTCGGCGCTATGTACTGCACGGGCTTCTTTATTAGGATACAAAAAGTCCATCAGACTGCTCGAAACAGACTGTTTCCCCGACTGCTGGCTCACCAACATACTGCATGAGGACAATAAAAAAACTGATGCCATCATGCCCAACCATGTTGTTGTTTTCATTTACGCTTCCTTTTAAATTATTTTCCATTTATTGATATCAATGAATCTGTTTATTTCTACAACACGAAAATACATAAATAACCAATCACACCAAATGTTAATTATTTTCACTACATTAACATTGTTAATTTCGCTAACCCTTAACTAAAAATACTATAAACCTTTGTTATTTATACACTATAAAAAGTGGCACAGTTAGTGCTTTGATGTATTTAATTAACATTAGTTACAAATGATAACGTGACGTTAACTCGCTTAAGAATAACAATAAGTACATTAGCGTCATTTAATTCAAAAAATATAACACTAGCAGGTACCCCATGGATAGGTTCATCAGCATGAAGAAAATGGCAATTCCTTTACTTTGTATTGCAGTATTGAGTGGTTGCAGCGGCGAAGAAGAGCAAGCAAAAAAAGATGAAAAATTTGCTATTCCGGTTGAAACAGCACTGGTCACCACAGGCAATGTATCGTCTTTTTACAGCACCACCGCCACACTTGAAGCACCGGAAGAGTCTCATGTGATGAGCCGCATTGCTGGGATAATCGAAAAGATTAACGTTGAAGAAGGCGATCGGGTTACCAAAGGGCAAATACTTGCGGTAATTGATGCCAAGCGTCAACGTTATGATTTCAATCGTTCAGAAGCCGAAGTGCAGATTATTCAGCAAGAGTTAAATCGTTTAAATAAAATGAACAACAAAGAGTTTATTAGCCAAGACCAAATGGCCAAGCTCGAGTTCAACCTACAAGCTGCTAAAGCACAGCGCGACTTAGCAGAGCTACAAGTTAAAGAAAGCCAAATCACCTCACCCATTAATGGTGTCGTTGCTTCACGCTATGTTAAAACAGGCAATATGGCAAAAGAGTTCCAAGAGTTATTTTATATTGTTAATCAAGACCAACTTCACGGCATATTACACTTACCAGAACAACAACTTGCTAGTTTACGGGTTGGTCAACAAGCCAGTATTATTCAACAACACCAAGGTACAGCGGCCCATATTATCGATGCAAAAGTGCTGCGCATTAGTCCGATAGTGGATGCTCAAAGCGGTACGTTTAAAGTGACGTTAGCCGTGCCAAATCAAGATGCAACATTAAAAGCGGGTATGTTTACTCGGGTTGAACTTAAATACGACACCCACCTTGATGTACTTACCGTGCCTTATAACGCATTAATCAACCAAGACAACACTCAAGCTTTGTATGTGATAAAAGACACCAAGGCACAACGACGTGAAGTCACCTTGGGATATCGTGAAAATAACACGGTTGAAATTTTATCGGGTGTTGAAGATGGCGAACAAATTGTCATCAGGGGCCAACAAAACCTCAAAGATCAATCATTAGTGGAAATTATTACCCCACTTAGCTTCGCAGCTATTCGATAACGGAGCGGGATAATGTCAATAATTAACACTTCGGTTAAACGCCCCGTCACTGTATGGATGTTCATGTTAGCTGTGATGCTTTTTGGCATGGTAGGGTTTTCTCGCCTCGCGGTAAAACTGTTACCCGATTTAAGCTATCCCAGCGTGACCATACGCACAGCCTATGACGGTGCTGCTCCGGTTGAAATTGAGCAGCTGGTATCAAAACCAATTGAAGAAGCTGTTGGGGTGGTAAAAGGACTGCGGAAAATAAGTTCAATTTCACGTTCTGGCATGTCTGATGTTGTGCTCGAGTTTGAATGGGGCACAAATATGGACATGGCTAGCCTTGAAGTGCGTGAAAAAATCGACACTATCGAGCTGCCCTTAGACATTAACAAGCCATTATTACTGCGTTTCAACCCCAATCTTGATCCCATCATGCGCTTAGCTTTTTCTGTACCCAATGCAGATGCGGAGCAGTTAAAGCAAATGCGAACCTTTGCAGATGAGGAGTTAAAACGACGTTTAGAAGCCTTATCCGGTGTTGCCGCCGTAAGGCTATCAGGCGGGTTAGAGCAAGAAGTTCATATTGAATTAAATCAACAAAAACTAAGCCAATTGAACCTTAATGCCGACCAGGTTAAACGTCGAATAAATGAAGAAAATATCAACCTTTCAGCAGGTAAAGTGATTCAGGGTGATAAAGAATACTTGGTCAGAACCTTAAATCAATTCAATTCTTTAGATGAACTAGGTCAAGTGATTATCTACCGCGATGGCCAAACGTTAGTCAGATTATCTGATATTGCGGTGATTAGTGATGCCTACAAAGAACGCAGTGATATTACTCGCATCGGCGAAGTAGAATCGATTGAACTAGCCATATACAAAGAAGGTGATGCCAATACCGTTGCTGTTGCGCAAAAGCTACGCTCTGAACTTGAAAAAATCAATCAAGCTAATGAGCACAATAAGTTAAAAGTTATTTACGACCAATCTGAGTTTATTGAAAGCGCTGTCAATGAAGTGACATCGGCAGCGTTATTTGGCAGCTTACTGGCGATGCTGGTAATTTACCTGTTTTTACGGGACATTATTGCCACATTAATTATTTCTATCTCGATTCCCTTTTCGGTTATTGCTACCTTTAACATGATGTACTTTGCCGATATCAGCTTAAACATTATGTCGTTAGGTGGTATTGCGTTAGCCATTGGTTTACTGGTCGACAATGCCATTGTGGTATTAGAAAACATAGACCGTTATAAATCTCAAGGCATGAGTAAAGTTGAAGCTGCCGTCACAGGATGTAAAGAAGTCTCAGGCGCCATTTTTGCATCAACACTCACCACTCTAGCTGTATTTGTCCCTTTAGTGTTTGTCGACGGCATTGCAGGAGCCTTATTTGCCGACCAAGCGCTCACGGTCACGTTCGCCCTACTCGCCTCATTATTTGTTGCCTTAACAGCCATTCCCATGTTGGCATCACGACAAGGCTTCACCAGCCTGCCGCAACCAGTTGAAGTAGCACAAAAACCGAAACCAACAAGCCGCAAAGGAAAAATCACCTACTACTTACTGGCAGTGTTGAGTTTTCCCTTTAAACTCTTGTTTAGCTATTTGCCTTCAGGATTATTAACCGCAATTATTGTCATTAGCCGTTTTGTAAGTAGTGTATTTGGGCTATTACTCAAACCCATCTGTGCCGGCTTTAACTACCTATATCGCATCGTCGAATCAATCTATTTCCGGGTGTTACATCACGCTCTACGCTATCAAGTGTTAACCATTGTGTTAGCACTTTTGGTAACCCTAGCGTCAAGCAGTTTACTGCCTAAGTTAGGTGTCGAGCTAATCCCGCCGATGAATCAAGGTGAGTTTTATGTCGAAGTATTATTACCGCCAGGCACCGAAGTCAGTGAAACTGATGCTGTATTACAACAACTAGCGCTGTCGATTAAAGACCGTGAAGATGTGAAACACGCCTATAGTCAGGCTGGTAGTGGTGGGTTAATGACATCGGATACTGCAAGAGGTGGTGAAAACTGGGGCCGATTACAAGTGGTACTCGCAGACCCTTTAGCCTTTAATGCAGTTAGCCAGGTATTGCGTAACACAGCAAAAAACATTCCTGAACTAGAGGCTCAAATTGAACACCCTGAATTATTCAGTTTTAAAACCCCGCTTGAAATTGAGCTATCGGGTTATGATTTAGCTCAACTCAAACAAAGTGCAGACCAACTGGTTAATGCCTTGTCTGATTCTGACCGCTTTAGTGACATCAATACTACCTTGCGCGATGGCCAACCAGAGATCAGTATTCGCTTTGACCATGCCCGTTTAGCCTCGCTGGGAATGGACGCTCCGACAGTCGCTAACCGCATAGCCCAACGTGTCGGTGGCACTATTGCCAGCCAGTTTACGGTACGCGATCGTAAAGTGGATATTTTGGTGCGCAGTGAATTAAGCGAACGCGATCAAATTAGCGACATTGAATCGTTAATTATTAATCCTAATAGCACCCAGCCGATCCCCTTAAGTGCTATTGCCACAATCGATTTGCAAATTGGCCCTTCAGCAATTAATCGTATCAGTCAACAACGAGTCGCTATTGTATCGTCTAATTTGGCTTACGGTGACTTAAGCGAAGCGGTAATTGAAGCCCAGCAGATATTGGCTAAACAGCAGCTACCAAGTTCGATTCAGGCCAGATTTGGCGGCCAAAATGAAGAAATGGAGCACTCATTTGACTCATTGAAAATAGCCCTCGTTTTGGCTATCTTCCTAGTGTATTTAGTGATGGCCAGCCAATTTGAATCATTGTTGCATCCACTGCTAATCTTAATCGCTGTTCCAATGGCCGTTGCCGGCAGTATTGTGGGTTTATTCATTACCGGGACCCATTTGAGCGTAGTGGTATTTATTGGCTTAATTATGCTAGCAGGTATTGTGGTCAACAATGCGATTGTATTGGTTGACCGTATTAATCAATTGCGCCAAGAAGGTATTGATAAACTGACCGCAATTAATGATGCCGCGCAATCTCGTTTACGTCCTATAATGATGACAACCCTAACCACTACACTCGGTTTATTACCAATGGCAATAGGCATTGGCGATGGCAGTGAAGTTCGTGCGCCAATGGCTATTACAGTCATTTTCGGATTAAGCATGTCAACCTTGCTTACATTGTTAGTTATTCCCGCTTTATATGCGCTATTTGACCGTAAACAATATACCCAAAGCGACGTTGAGTTTAATACAGCGGAGACGCCAGCATGAACATCACTCAACTGGCGATAAAGCGCCCCGTCACCACCTGCATGTTTTTCTTGGCCATTATGTTGTTTGGCATGGCGGCCAGTAGAATGCTGCCATTAGAAATGTTTCCAGGAATTGATATTCCACAAATTGTGGTGCAAGTTCCGTACAAAGGCTCCAGCCCTGCAGAAGTTGAACGCGACATCACTAAAGTGCTGGAAGAGTCACTTGCTACCATGAGTGGCATAGAAGAGGTGCGATCAGATTCAACCCAAGACGGTGCGTTTATTCAGCTCAACATGAAATGGGGTGAAGATGTTGCCACCAAAAGCCTAGAAGCGCGCGAGAAAATAGACTCGGTAAGGCATTTATTACCAAAAGATGTTGAGCGCGTCATGATCCAACAGTTCTCAACCGCCGATATGCCGGTGTTAACCATTCGCATATCAAGCGAGCGCGAACTCTCTAATGCATTTGATTTGTTAGACAAACAGCTTCGCAAGCCACTTGAACGCGTTGATGGCGTATCAAAAGTCACCCTTTATGGTGTTGAACAAAAACAGATTGAAATCCGACTTGATGCCGATAAATTAGTCGCATCAAGCCTTAATAGTCTCGATTTACGATCGCGTTTACTGGCAGAAAACTTTGTCATCAGTGCAGGTACCCTAAGAGAAAATTCACGGGTGTATCAAGTCTCACCAAAAGGTGAATTTACCAGCCTTGATGATATCAATAATCTGGTGATTGTGCCGGGTATTCGCCTGCAAGATATTGCGATGGTGAGCTATGCCCTGCCCGAGAAAATTGAAGGCCGACATTTAGATCAAAAATATGCGGTGGGTATTGATGTATTTAAGGAATCTGGTGCCAATTTAGTAGAGGTGTCTGATCGTGTGCTAAGCGTTATCGAACAGGTTAAGCAAGATCAGCAATTTAATGGCATCAAACTGTTTATCATGGAAGACCAAGCCTATGGCGTTAAGTCCTCACTCAAAGACTTATTACTGTCTGGCTTAATGGGTGCGGTACTGTCATTTGGGGTGCTGTTTCTGTTTTTGCGTAACCTTAAAATGACCTTAGTGGTTATCTCATCGGTACCGATTTCATTATGTATGACATTGGCTGGTATGTATTTTTTAGGCTACAGCTTAAATATTTTATCGATGATGGGATTGTTATTAGCCGTCGGCATGTTGATTGATAATGCGGTGGTGGTCACCGAAAGCGTGCTACAAGAGAAACAAGCTGGGCACATTGACGACACTTGTCAGATAAAAGCCAACCAACAAGCCGTGTTAACTGGCGTTGAAAAAGTATCTTTGGCGGTTTTAGCAGGTACATTAACCACCGCCATTGTATTTTTACCGAATATTTTTGGCGTAAAAGTGCAACTGACCATCTTTTTAGAACATGTTGCTGTGGCCATTTGTATCTCGCTAGCGGCTTCATTATTGGTAGCGAAAACATTAATCCCACTGATGCTCAACCACTTTCACTTTGAAGTGCAGGCCGCTAATGACAACAATCGCTTAGGGCGTTTTTATCAACGCAGCCTCACGTGGATATTAACCCGACCAAAACGTTCTGGTGTCATCGCAGTGGCATTGTTGGTATCAACAGCATTGCCATTAAGCATGGTGCAACAAGATCAGGGAGATGGCGAAGGTAATGACCGTTTATACATTAATTACCAACTAGAAGGTCGCCATAATCTAGCGGTGACCGAAGCCATGATTAATAGCATGGAAACGTATTTATACAGCAATAAAGACACGTTTTATATTGATGCGGTTTACAGTTACTACGCCCCGCAAGATGCACAATCAACCATTTTATTACAAAAAGACATCCCAATAGACATTGGTGAGTTAAAGAAAATGATCCGCGAAGGATTTCCTAAATTTTCGATTGCTACGCCACAATTTGGTTGGGGCAATGAAAATAACGGCATTCGTGTAACCTTAACGGGACGCTCAACAACCGAACTAATCCGCATCAGTGAACAAGTGATGCCATTGCTCGACAATATAGAGGGCTTAGTCGATGTGCGCTCGGAAGTGAATGGCGCCCAACAAGAAGTGGTGGTGGTGATCAACCGAGAAATGGCTGCCCGTCTGGATTTAACCTTAAGCGATATAGCATCGAACATTGCCATTGCCTTAAGAGGGTCGCAGTTACGTTCGTTTCGCCATGATCCTAGCGGCGAACTACGTATCGAACTGGCCTACGACAAAAGCTGGCAGAACTCTTTAGAAAAGCTTAAGCAACTGCCGATTATTCGCCAAGGTGACCGAGTTTATACCCTGGACAGTTTAGCTGAAGCAACTGTGGTGCCTCGATTTGATACTATCCGTCATTTTAATCGCCAAACGGCTTTATCCATTGGTGCAAATCTTGAAGATATCACAACCGAAGAAGCGCAAACCAAAATTACTCAGGTGATGGACTCGGTGAACTTCCCTTACGGGTACGGTTACTCGTTACGCGGTGGTTTTGAACGCCAAGATGAAGACCAGTCCATCATGGCGGTAAATATGATCTTGGCTATCGCAATGATTTATATCGTCATGGCGGCGTTATTTGAATCACTGCTGCTACCGACAGCTATTATCACTTCGATTATGTTCTCAATTACTGGCGTGTTCTGGGCATTGTGGCTCACAGGTACACCAATGTCGGTAATGTCGATGATTGGCATACTTATTTTGATGGGCATTGTGGTTAATAACGGTATTGTACTGGTAGACCAAATTAATCAGATGACACCCGATTTGGATAAGCTAAGTGAGACCATCATTAACGTGTGTATTACTCGTTTACGTCCGGTATTAATGACGGTTGCAACCACAGTGCTGGGATTAGTGCCATTAGCAATGGGAGATACTCAGATAGGCGGTGGTGGACCGCCGTATTCGCCAATGGCCATTGCCATTATTGGTGGGTTAACCTTTTCAACCGTCACCAGTTTGTATTTGGTACCATTATGCTACCAAGCGCTATATCTAGTACGACATAAAGCCGCAATTAGACTAGGGCTAGCCAATGCATTTGCTCAAAAACTGCTGCCTTGGACCAAATAGTCCTACACTTCAGTTCTGCTGGTGCATCGTTATTGTTTACAGTAGTCAATGTTTGCTATGGTCAATGTTTGCTACGGTCAATGCTTAACAAGCTACATTGGAGAAGCGTGATTTTATTTAATCAGATGCTAATTCACTGGATGTTGTTGCACGATAAGTGATCAACTTGTTACGCTAGGCAGTATTAATAACAATAAAATAATTGCTATGACAGCAATGAGGGATCGTCATGAAACTAACATTTCAACGTCACATCATCGGACTCAGTGCAGTAGCGATGCTTGCATTAGCTCAAACGTCAGCCATTGCTGATGATAAGTTCAGTGATGTGGTCATTAAATCCAACAAACTAGACAATAATACTTACATGTTTATCGGGGCCGGAGGCAATATTGCGGTTTCTGCTGGAGATGACGGCATATTAATTGTTGATGATCAATTTGCACCTTTAGCCGATAAAATTACCGCCGCACTTAATGATATTCAACCTGGCTTGCCTAAATACATCGTTAATACTCATTACCATGGTGACCATACGGGTGGAAACGCCCACTTTGGTGAAACAGGCTCTATCTTAGCTCATCATAATGTTCTCGAACGTCTCAAAGCGGATAGCAGTACTCCTGCGTCAGCATTGCCCGTTATCACTTATGAAGACAATATCTCAATTCATTTTAATCAAGATACTTTAGAGGTTATTCACCTAGGTCCAGGCCATACCGATGGTGACAGTGTCGTCATGTGGCAAAAAGCCAATATTATTCACATGGGCGATTTATACTTTAAAGACCGCTTTCCGTACATTGATTTAGCGGCGGGAGGCTCTGTAACAGGCTATCGTGAAAACGTCAGTTTGATCCTCGATCGTTTAGACAATAAAACTAAGGTAATACCCGGTCATGGCGAGTTAGCCGATAAAAATGCACTGCTAAAATTCAAGCATATGCTTGATGACAGTATTAATTGGATGCGTGGTGAAATTGAAATGGGCCATGATTTAGCCACCATCAAAAAACAGGGCGTTCCAGCCAAATATGCTAATTGGGCTTGGGAATTTATCTCGGCAGATAAATGGATTGAAACCTTATATCAAGACCTAGCCGCAAAATCTTAACTAGATAATCCATTTCGGTATATCAATCAAGATCACTGCCGGTCTACATACAAAAAGCTTGCTGTCTAGGCAAGCTTTTTGTATAAAATACCAACGTAGTTAAAGGTATTACAGACACTATGCCAGTGTTAAAGGCGCTTGCCTGAAATGCCACAACACCCAATACACTGGCTTCAAATCTTTTCCACCAATATCTCGAAAAGGTCTCGCGAAATAATATAACCATTGCCAGGAAGCTAAAAATTGCTTGGCTTTTTGCCATATTGCTTCACCACCCGCTAAACGATAACAAGCAATAGCTTGATTAATCACATTATTATTGGGTCCAATATAGCGATATAAGCTATGGATAAACACCAACACGTCTCGAATTTGTTGTGAGACAACTGATTTATGCTGTTGATTCGCCTCAAAATCGATAAATTTAACCTCACCGGCATGCCAGCTAATGTCACGTAAGGCTGGACGACCATGAGCAAGCTGCATAGAGTGTAGTTTCGCTAATGCTACGCTGACATCATTTAAAATGGGTTGCCATAAGGTTTGGCTTGTACGCTCGAGCAGATGATTAATGGTACTTCCAGCGTCTTCGACAACCATGTAACCGTCACCAAAATCGACAACCGCAGGCACTGGTGCACCTAAATGACTTAGCGTATTTAATACACCAATTTCTTTATGCAATGCAGCTATGGAGTTTTGCTTTAATAAACGCATCGCCCCTGCAAGATGCTCTACTTGCTTCAACCAATATCGCTTACCTTGGTATTCGAAAGGCACTACACGTTCGCCACGGTGTTCACGATAAACCTTAGCCACATGTTGTTGAAAACTATCATTCTCAGCCATAAAACAACCTAGTCATCGACTCACTATTACTGATGACTAAATTATCTTACTAACGTTTATAGAACTCAATTAAATCAATGATTTTTAGTGCTTTTTGATAGAATATTAGCTTTATATAAAAACTTCATACATAGCTTGTATACAAACTAAAAACACAAAAGATACATTTGGTTACCATCGATATTAATCAGTATGAATATCCGATCAATTCATCATTAAATAGCACACACGATAAATGACCATGATTAATGACTAAGGTAAAAATGATTAGATAAACGGAGCTAAGAGCAAACTGTTGATAGCTGAATAAGAAAAATGTTGCAGCTCAATATAATGGCTTTCCTCAAACAAAAAAAGCGCCCTTTTGGGCGCTTAATCATTCAATCATTTTTCACATCATCGAACCGTTATTCAGTCACTAACGCTGTAGCACGATTTTCTAACAATACCGGAATACCTTCGGTAATAGGGTACGCTAATTTATCAAACTTGCAGATCAGTTGTTGCGACTCTTTGTCGTAATCTAGCTTGCCTTTACATACTGGGCAGGCCACAATTTCGAGTAATTTTTTATCAAATGCCATGAGACAATCCTTTTTTAGTTTGAGCCACTTGCTGTAATTGGCTCAACAATGCGTGATCAAATTCTGAGTTAAGCTTCGCATTTACAGGTAAATACCACCAGTTTGATTGTGCAAAATCGCGACATTTAACCGCATCTTTTTCAGTCATTAATAATGAATGCTGTACGGATAAGTCACTTAATTGCTTTGGGTCAAAAGCTTGGTGATCTGCGAACTCAACTGTTTGTACTACTTTATAGCCTAACTGGCTAATACTATTAAAAAAACGTTGTGGGTTACCAATACCCGCCATAGCAACGACACTATGTTGCTGATTAAACTTATCGTCTAGGTTATTGTCAACCTGACAAAGCGGCGCGGGCTCTAGTGCCATCAGCACTTCACCGGTTTGAGCTGGTCCGCCATTATTTATCACAAAATCAACTGAATTTAACCGCCACAAACCTTCACGTAAAGGGCCTGCGGGTAACAAGCAGTGATTGCCATAACGACGCTCACCATCCACTAAAGCAATTTCGATATCACGGCCTAAGGCATAATGCTGTAAGCCATCATCACTAATAATCACATCAACATCAAAGTCTGCTAATAATGTATGCGCTGCGCTCACTCTCTTGGCACCGACAACCATAGGTACTTGAGTACGAGCCACTATCATTGCAGGCTCATCCCCTACATCATTAGCTTTTGCATTAGGATTGACAGCAACAACACCATCGATATTAACTCCATAGCCTCGGCTTATCACACCTGGCTTGTAACCATGTTGGCGTAACAGTTCAATTAAATAAATTACTGTTGGAGTTTTACCACTGCCTCCCGCGGTGATATTACCCACCACTATTACGGGGACAGGTAATACTTGCGCTTGTTTTAGCCCACAACTAAACAGTAACCGCCTAATAGTGGATATTAACCAAAATACCCCAGATAACGGCAGTAATAACCATTTAGCTTGATGACCTTGATACCAAATGCGATGAATAAGCTGTTGCATCACAACCACCTAATCATTATTGACTGAACTGCATCTGGTAAAGATTAGCGTAAATACCTGCTTGGGCAATTAACTCACTGTGATTACCGCGTTCAACAATTTTCCCTTGATCGATAACCAAAATTTCATCAGCGCTTTCTATGGTTGATAAGCGATGGGCAATCACAATAGAGGTGCGATTATGACGAAGATTATCGAGGCCTTTTTGAATCGCTTTTTCCGACTCAGTATCCAATGCCGATGTTGCTTCATCTAAAATTAACACTGGCGCATCACGTAACATGGCGCGAGCAATGGCAATACGTTGGCGCTGGCCGCCTGAAAGCAACACACCATTTTCGCCGACTTGGGTATCAAGACCTTCAGGTAAAGTATCAATAAATTCCATGGCATAGGCTAATTCTGCTGCATGCACAATTTGTTCGCGAGTCACTTCACCTGGATAAGCATAAGCAATGTTATTGGCGATAGTGTCGTTAAACAAGGTAACTTGTTGCGACACTAGAGCGACTTGATTACGCAGTGATTTTAGTTGGTAATCATAAATACTGGTGTCATCAAGACGGATATCACCGGTTGATAAATTACCATAAAAGCGAGTAATCAAACTGGCAATGGTCGATTTACCAGAGCCTGAACGGCCTACTAATGCAACCGTTTTACCCGGCTTAACTTCAAAATTAATCCCATTAAGTGCAGACTTTTCTTGGCCAGGATATGCAAATGTCACATTATCAAAGGTCAACTTGCCTTCAACTCTATCGATACTAAATGCGCCATTATCAGGTTCTGGCGGGGTGTCTAATAATTCAAATACTGTGGTACAAGCGGCAATACCACGCTGAAATTCAGCATTGACACGGGTTAAGTTTTTAATCGGTTGTAGCATGGCTAACATGGCGCCTAAAATAGCAGCAAAAGTACCAGCGGTTAAATCCGTTCTCATGCTATCCCAAGTAGCGGCATACAACACAAACGCCAATGCGAATGAACCAATCACCATAATGAGCGGCTGGCTGATTGACTGCGCAACCGCAAGTTTCATGTTTTGGTAGCGGTTACGATCGTTAACTTGGAAAAAGCGTTCAACCTCAGTTTTTTGTCCACCAAACACTAATACGTTTTTATGGCCCTTAATCATCTGCTCTGTGGTTGCGGTTACACCGCCCATTGCAGATTGAATTTGCTTAGAAACCTTGCGAAAGCGCTTGCTGACAACACTAATAACCACGCCCATGATGGGGCCTATCACCAAAATGCATAACGACAATTTCCACGAATAGTAGAACATAATGCCTAACATACCGATGGCCGTCATGCTGTCTCGGACGATTGAAATTAACGCACTGCCTGATGCTCGAGCAATTTGTTCGGTATCAAACGTAACGCGCGAAATCAAATTACCGCTATTTTCACGGTCAATATAACTCACCGGTAAACGTAGGTAATGCTCAAACACTTGTTGACGCATATCCATAATGAGCTGAGCACTCATGTATGACACACAATAGGTCGACACAAAGTTAGCCACACCACGTAAACTAAACATTAAAATAACCGCTATTGGGGCCATTAACATAATGTCTTTATTGGCGTTAAAGCCACCGTGTGTTGGTAAGTCGACACCGGCGACTATCGCTGGAGTTTGACTAAAGCCTTCATCAATAAACGGCTTAATAAATGCGATAAACGCTGCATCGACAGCGCCATAAGTAATAAGACCTAGAACAGCCATAATAAACATGGCTTTCATCGGTACGACATAGGCCATCAAACGTTTGAAAACGACCCACATTTCATTTTTAGGTGATGCTGACATTGAATCCAATACTTAACTAGCAAACATGAATAACATTCTACTCTGCTTTAAGTGACTCACCAAATCTAAACAAACGGTTATACCAAAATGGGGCAATTTGCTGACGATAAGTGGTCACTTTGTATCCTTCATCAGTGAAGTTGATGCTTATTTGTCCGACATGGCCAGTTTGTAATATTTTACTGCCTTGTTGTTGATACCGCGCCACAATATCCGGTTTAGGAAAACCATATTGATTAGAGAAACCTGCGGTAAAAATAGCTAATTGGGGGTTAACACTATCAATAAAGGCTTGGGTAGATGAGGTTCGACTACCGTGGTGCGGAACGAATAAAATATCGGCTTGAATATCTGCATTTACCGCGAGAAGTACTTGCTCTCGTGGAGCTTCAATGTCTCCGGTTAACAATACTGTAGATTGACCGTCAAACAATTTAACCACGCAGGAGCGGTTATTATCATTACTATTGGCGCTTAACAGATTTGGGATAAAACTCAGTTGTACACCGCGCCAAAATAATTCACCGTCACAAGTTTTTACGCCATGTGATGAATCAGTTAAGGCTGAGACTGACATTGAAAAATCAGCAATTAATGTCGCCTGTGGAAATTGTTCGACTAATACGTTTAATCCACCAGCATGATCATTATCGTCATGACTCACGACAATATAATCAATATAACGAATCCCCTTACTCGCCAAAAAAGGCAATATCGCACGTTGAGCATAACTGAACTCGCCATAAGCAGCGCCAGTGTCGTAAATAACCCCGTGCTGCCCTTGCTGTAAAACCACAGCCATTCCTTGAGCCACATCGATGGCATGAAGCTGCCATGGTGTTGAACCTAACGAAGACGCTGGCGATAACAATATCTCATGGGTCACTAACTTGTTCATGATGACTGGCAGCATAAGCACTGACACTATAACGCGATAACGCCACTTGCGCTGACTCGGCACATAACCGCGTAACATCAACAATATCAGCGCAAAAACAAAAAAGACTCCCGCAGCTAACTCTTGTTCGGTTAACACCAGTTGTTTTAACGGCAAGCGATCACTCAACTGCAATAACCACGCAAAGGGCTCCAAACTAAAATTAGCCCACTGAAATATCATTACGCTTAGGCTTTGCAATGAAACAATATCAATCGCTAACAACCATAGGATGCACAACGCCAGTAACCAAATGCAAAAACTCAGCATGGTTAATGGAATAACCACCAAACTAAACCAAGGTACCAGCAGCATATTCAACCAGATACTATGAGGTGCAATGCCACCAAATAATATCCCTTGCAAAACACCGAGTAACAGCGCTAAACGCCATTGAATAGACCACAATATAATAAGTCCATGTAAAATTTTATCCTTAAGCTGTATAGCTTTTTGGATACATTTGTCCCTCAAAGTGAACTTAGAAACTTCAATGTCTGGGTTAACAAGAGCAGTGCTTAAGCTAGAACGTTGATCTACCGAATCAGGTTTCACCGACAATAAAATAATCACCAATGCACCAAAAGATAACCACAACCCTGCACCTAGTGACGCAAAAGGATCGACCAACAATACAAAAAATAATGCATATACAAGTCGATCCCAATGATGACTAAATTGTTTAATAAAGCTGAATATCATCAATAAAAATAGCATCAGCAATGCGCGTTGAGTGGCAATAGCAAACCCAGATAAGTAGCCATAACCTAAGGTAAATGCTGCCGCAAATACCATTGCGAGTTGGATTTTAGCCAAATGCTGCCAAGAGAAAGCATAACGACTTACCCCAATCAAAATGCCATAGAATAAACCGAAAACCACCGCCAGATGTAAACCTGAAATCGCGACTAAATGCCCTGCCCCTGTCTGCCGCAACTGCTGCCAACGTTCAGAGGTTAACGCGCTTTTATCACCAAAAATCAACGCTTGTAAAATATCGCCCTGAGAAAAGTGTGCCAATAAAGGCGATAATGTTTCCATGATCTGTTGACGCATCGATCCACTGTGACTAAGCAACTCAGCTTGCTTAACTCGACCTTTGGCGACAATATGTTTACTAATAAAGTACTTTTGCTGGTTAAAACCACCTTGATTTTGGATACTCGAAATCCCTTTAACCTTTGCACTAAATTGCCATATTTGGCCAACAACAATTTTATCTGGCTTTTGCCATGTTAATCGGTAATATCGCTGCACATTATTAAGCGACAACGTCTCTAAAAAAGCGTCTTGATAAGGTTTTGCCATGACGCGCACATCAAAACTAATCCAGTCGCTGTTTTGGCTAACTAGTGATACTATCTGCGCCTTAAACTCGATTTGTTGCGACTTTTCAGCATATTGATGCATATATAGACAATGAAACAACAGGCTCAGCCAAATGACGGCGAATAAACAGCCAGCCATAAGCGGCCCTTTGCGAAGGCAAAGAAGCATAGCCAAGAATAGAATGGGCAAACACCATATTGGTGCCAGCGAAGGCCATAACATCGCTGATAAAGAACAGGCGCAAAAGCCATAGATAAATCGATTCATAATGAATTAGTTAAGACATTAATCGACAAATATGCCAAAAAAATTAATACAAAGATTTATGCCAAAACCAGAAACACTTCGTGAACATAAGTATTTACGGATGTTTGGCACACTATTGCACAAACCTAATTTATGGGTATTAAATCGCAAATCAGCGCCAGGAGCCTTTGCTGTTGGGCTATTTGTGGCTTGGATCCCCATGCCATTTCAAATGGTCGTTGCTGCTGGATTTGCCATTATATTTAACGTCAACCTTCCGGTTGCTGTGGCGCTGGTATGGATAACAAATCCACTGACGATGCCTATAATGTTTTATGGTGCCTACTTGTTAGGCGCTAAAATCCTAGGTCATAAAGCACAAGCATTTCAGTTTGAAGCCAGCTGGGCATGGATTGAAGCATCTGTATCAACCATCGGCCCACCCTTTCTCGTTGGTTGCTTAGCTCTTGGCATTATCAGTGCGCTAGTTGGGTTTATTGTCATTAAAAGTATGTGGCGCTATTCAGTTTTGTTTAAATGGCAAAAGCGTAAAGGTTAGAAAGTCTTCGATTGATTGGCTACTTTACCCATGTACTCGTATTAAGGTCGGTATAGCGGCCTTTTCTATGGGCTAAAGATGTTGATTTAAATTTTGCGCCATCTTCTTTGCTAAACGCGTAAAATCCGTAATTTCTTGGTCTGTTAATCCACTTTTCATTAACTCATTCACACGTAATTCTGCAATAGACAATTTCATAACAACCTTAACTCCCGCAGGGCTTAAACCTAAAAAATAGCTGCGTTTATCGTTAGGATTGTTTGACTTTTCAGCATACTTCAGATTAATTAACTCTTTGATCAACCGCGCCAGTTGCGCCTTATCAATCAATGTTTTCTGCACAATATCATTTGCTGTTACTTTTTTATCTTGATTAGCAATAATTTTTAATACCCGCAAATGTAACGGCGTTAACCCAAATTCAGCACTATCAATAGCATGACGCAATGAACGCTTTACACTGTGTAATAAATTAAACAGCGGCTCTTTTATATTTTCAGACATAAGACATCCTCAAATTCATTTTAATACCCCATAAACAGCATCAAATTCAATTACAACAAACAGCAACTAGTTGACTTTATCAACAACTATCAATATAGTTGATATTATCTACTAACGACAAGGGTAATGCAATTATCAGTTACAGCAAACGAATAATTACTCCCAACGTTTTGCTAACCCATACGACAGGCCAGTTAATATGAATAATCCACCAGCCAAAAAATCACCAGCCAGATTAACTTTTATCAGTGACATCATTGAAATCAGCCCTTATTTACGAAGAGTGGTGTTAAGTGGTGAGCAACTGGCCAATTTCCCTGTCGATCAACAAGGGGCCTATGTAAAAGTATTAATCCCGCAACCCGGTGCAACAAGCGTAAATATGACATTAACCGGTCCTAATGCTGCGATTAAGCGCTCATATACCATCAGGGAGTTTGATCATGTGCTTGGCCAACTTAGCTTAGATTTTGTGATAAATAAGCACACGGGGCCAGCAACCGATTGGGCAAAATCAGCTAACGTTGGCGATACTGTGGCAATTGCAGGGCCAGGGCCATTAAAAATGAATCGATTTGATGTTAGTAACTACCTATTATTTGGGGATTCCACGTCTATCAATGCCGTTGATGCATTGATAAAGCGGATCCCCGCTACAGCTAAAGGGCATATCATTATGTTGGTGAATAGCCAGCAAGAGCAAACACTGCTCAGCCAGCACCCATTATTGAAAACCCATTGGTTAGTACTTAATGACGGTATCACTGCTGAACAACAGATAGCTTGGTTGTTAGATAAACTTGAACAGTTTGGTGATTTACCGTCAGACATACACGTTTTTGTCGGCTTAGAAGCAACCCAAGTGAGATTAGTAAAGCAATACTTGCTTGAGCAACAACAATTACCATTAAGTGCAATCAGTGCTACAGGGTACTGGAAGCGAAATACTGATGCTGACACCTTTGGTAAACAAAAACAGATGCAGCCGCTGTAGTGACTTTTGTTCAGTTAAGCAAAACACTGATTAAGTGATGGGAAATAACAATCAAAATTTGACACTTTTCATTCAAACTTGTTATTTTTGAGAATGTAAATAATTTGGCTGAACAAGGTGCAGTATCTGATGACTTGCTGCGTCAATAGTATATCCACTGCCAATAAATGCTACACAATTAGCCGGTAAAAGGACTGTTTTGACGCGGTAGATTACAAGCGGAGGCTCTTTAGACTGCGATAAGTCCACACCACCAAATGCAGTGTAAGTAATCCACTGAAACTAAGAGCAAAGAAAAGTAATGCAATGGATTCTACAGTCTTAGGCGTGTCCGCATAGCAATACCACCAAAGTGGCCATGCAATTATGCTCAGTAGGGCTAATTGCCACATGCAGCGTTTACAACGGCCAATTTTTTGTCTAAAAACAGAGTCGGACATTGGTTACAGGACATAACAGCTTTCTTTATCATTTATGCTGAGGATATTGATTATCAAACTCGCTCGCCAACATGGCATATAGATACTCATCACCCCATGCACCTTTAAAAAACACATTGTTAATAAAATGGCCTTCACGACGAAACTGCAACTTTTCTAAAAGCGCTGCACTGGCTAGATTGAGGCAGTCAGTTTGAGCAATAACTCGATGGCGAGATAATTCCACAAACAAATATTGCAATAAACGCGTTAACGCTTGTGCTGCTATTCCCTGCCCTTGAAATGCAGGAGCGATCGTAAAACCGACTTCAACTTGGTTGTCATCAATAAAATGTACTGCCAGATCGCCCATTAACAACTCATGCTGATCACTAATGGCTAATTGATACCATTGCCCTGCTTTAGCAAAATCGTGGTAATGGGTCGAATTGAATAAGTTTAGCGCATCTTGATAGTGATAATCGGTCCAACTCTGATATCGCGCAACACTAGGATCAGCTCTATAGGCGGTAAATGCCGTTAAATCATTAAGACTAAATGGCCTGATGATTAAACTACCCGAGGTTAACGTAGGACACTTTAGTGAATCCAAACTAGCATTACTGTCCATATCAACCTCGTTCGTTTATAGAGTTTACCTGCCCGCTAATGCCGTGGCTGGCGCGATTTTAGTCGCTTTCCACGCAGGGTAAATAGTTGCAATAAGGCTCATGAATAGGCCCATAAACAATACAACTAATACATCTTGATAATGTAATTCAGAAGGAAGGAAATCAATAAAATAAATATCCGATGCTAGTAGTTGAATGCCTAACATCTGCTCAAGACTGCTGGCAATAGCACTTAAATTATACGCTAGAGTAACCCCTAATATGCCACCGATAGTACACCCCATCAGTCCATTTAAAGCACCTTGCAGAATAAATATCGTCATAATGGCACCACGATGAAGCCCCATAGTCATCAAAATCGCAATTTCAGAGGCTTTATCACGCACTGCCATAACAAGTGTCGACACAATATTAAAACACGCCACAGCAATAACCAGCGCTAACACCAAATACATCACTAAACGAACCAGCTGAATATCTTGGTATAAATGCCCTTGCGTGCGAGTCCAATCATTAATGTATAAATACTGCTCTTGGGCAAAACCTAAATCACGAGTAATGCTCGCCGCATTAAACACATTATTGACTTGAATTCGT
Organism: Shewanella sp. ALD9; assembly: GCF_002836315.1. NCBI lineage: Bacteria > Pseudomonadati > Pseudomonadota > Gammaproteobacteria > Alteromonadales > Shewanellaceae > Shewanella > Shewanella sp. ALD9. The sequence goes on along the minus strand of NZ_PJCD01000003.1, from coordinate 744,826 downwards.
ACCCCAGAAACGGCAGAACCCAGCTCGAGTAAATCGGCTAAATAATCAAGCGACACATAAGCTTGAGTCGATTCAATTTCGCCACCTAGCTCGTACACGCCAGACACCACAAAGCGATGGCTTTGGGCCGACGTTAACTGACTGTTATTGGCATCTGGGGTATACATCGCCAAGGTGTCACCTACCTTCAAGCCCAACTTAGTTAATAAGCTGCGGCCAAGCACGATATGATTTTCATCACTGCTTAATGACTGCCATGCATCGACAGACATATAATCAGCAATGCTGGACACGTCAGATTCATGTTTAATATCAATACCGTTGACGATTAACCCTTGAAACCCGCCAGGTTTTTGCACTAATCCTTGCAAGCGCACAAAAGGGGCAACACCAGTAATTTGCGGCATATTTGAAGCACTTTTGGCTATATCGTGCCAATCGGCAATGGGTTGGTTAACCCCGACGAGTTCGCCGTGAGACACCACGCCTAATAAACGGTCTTGTAATTCTTTTTCAAAACCATTCATGGCAGATAACACCACAATCAGTACACCCACACCTAAAGCAATACCCGCAGTTGATGCAAATGAGATAAAGCCGATAAAGCCATTAGACTGCCTGGCACGGAAAAAACGCCAGCCAATTGTTAACGGTAACCACTTACTCATTCGGCTAGCCCTGCAGGAGATGAAGCAGCAACAACTTGCAAAATGCCGTCTTTCATTGTCAATTGACGATCCATCTTGGCTGCTAATTTATGATCATGAGTGACCACCACGAACGCCGTACCAAATTGCTGTGCTAACTCGCGGATCATCGCATAAACATTATCTGCACTACTGGCATCTAAATTACCCGTTGGCTCATCGGCTAACACTAACTTGGGCTTGTTTATTAATGCCCGTGCTATCGCAACACGTTGACGTTCGCCACCAGACAATTGCGCTGGGATATGATGTAATCGATGCCCCAAACCAACACGATCTAGTAAGCTTTTAGCATCAACCAAAGCTTGTTTTTTATCTCTACCTTGGATAAACGCAGGCATAGCGACGTTTTCAATCGCAGTAAATTCGGGTAATAAATGATGAAACTGATAAATAAAGCCTAAATCGTTATTACGCACTTGTGCTTGGCGTACCGCAGACAATTTATATAAGTCTTCGCCATCAAGTAATACCGAACCCGACGTTGGCGAATCTAAGGTGCCCATAATGTGTAGTAAGGTACTTTTACCTGAACCTGAACTCCCCACTATGGCCAATTGTTCGCCTTTATAAACCGTTAAATCGACTCCAGACAATACATGAGTAGTCACTTCACCATCATGATATTGCTTGCTGACATGATTAACTTGTAATAACGCGGTTTGTATTTGACTCATTATTCGTATCTCAAAGCAGTAGCGGGTTGAACCCTTGCAGCCGATAGCGCAGGGTAAAGAGTGGCAAGTAAGGTAATTAATAGCGAGCCAACAATAATATAACTCATTTGATTTATCGACAATTGCACTGGTAATGTTTGCCCAACACCTAAAATAGATACACCAAGACCAGATAGAATTTCATTTAAATTCAAGGTGACAGCAATACCAACAACCGTCCCTAGAATTAAACCTAACAAAGCATTTAATAATCCCTGCACAATAAATATGCCCATCACAGACGAGGTTGTGACACCTTGTGTTTTGAGTACAGCAACATCAGTGGTTTTATCGACCACCATCATCACCAATGCCGACACCATATTAAACGCGGCAACAGCAACGATTAAACTTAACATCAACGACATCATGTTTTTTTCCATCTTAACGGCCGAGAATAAGTGGCCAAAGTCTTGCCGCCAGTCGCTGGTTTGGATTTCAATATTTTGCTTAGCAAATCCAGCAACCACTTTGGGTGCTAACGCTGGCGCGGAAAATGGATCGTTCAAATAGACCCGTAATTCATTAATGGTATTACTGTCTTGGCGCATCAATTTACGCGCATCTTTATAATGCACATAGGCAACACTGGAATCGACTTGCGAGCCCATTTCAAATACACCTGCAACGGTAAATTTACGCTGACTCGGCACCGGGCCCATGGGTGAATAGACCACCCCGTCACCGCTTAACACTCTAACCTTATCGCCCGCTTTAACGTCTAATTTGCGAGCTAGATCAGTGCCGAGCACAATTGAATACTTGCCAGCTTGTAACGTTGAAAAAGCATCTGAATAAGTATGAGCCGCAATGCTCGACAATGATTGCTCAAGCTCTGGGTAAACTCCATACATTTGTATAGCTTGAATGTTACTGCTCGATTGGATCATGGCTTGAGTGGTCGCACTAGGCACAATGCCACGAATATTTTGTAGTAAATATTTATCCGCCAACAGGCTTTGGCTACTTTGTTGCCAATCCCTAAACCCCATATCACTGATAAGGGTCATTTGTGGCACAGCCCCTAAAATGCGATTTTTCAGTTGGCCTTCGAGTCCATTCATCACTGAACTGACCACAATCAATGCTGCAACACCTAAAAAAATACCCGATACCGCAAAGAAGGTAATAAAAGAGGCAAAAGCATTCGCTTTTCGGGCTCGCCAGTAACGGTAGCCAATAAAAAAAGAAAATCCTAAATTCATAAAAAAATACTAATCCTGTGCGCCTATTGGGGCGTATAAGTCAGACAATCAGGCAAAATGTGAATATGAAAACAACAAGCCAGCGTGTATGACTTGCTAAATCATTAAGTTGGGCACGATAATAGGGCTATTAGTGTGATAAATAAAGAGGCAAACCTTGATACCTGACAGCAATTCTTATTTTAGTGTGCCTCACCACTTTAATGTTTACTTAACTTCGTGGGATGCAAACCAAGCTTTACCCACAGATGATGAACTCCGCGACATGCAATCTGTTGGGTTAAAACTACTGACCGAAGTGAAAAGTCTTGAAGCAAATTGTTTACTGCAACTGCGCAATTTAGACAATGATGCTAAAGCCGTAGTGGATTTTTTAAAGCTACAATCGCGTAAAGTCGATTTAGTATTGCAACACGTGTTGGAAAAAGAAGTTCAAGATGGTGAGTTATTTAAAGGTGATCAATTTGGTGGCAGTGGAATTAGTATCATTTCATCACGTCCATTAGTTGTAAATGAATACGTTAAGACCCACATCTATTTGCATACAGAATTAGTGGCATTGCTGTGTCTGTGCCAAATACAAAGCTGCACCCCAATATCAACAGATGACGCCATCGAAACCGCATATTGGCGCTGTGAACTTGAATTTAGCCAAATACTTGAAGATGATATTGAGCAATTAGTTAAAGCAAGCTTGAATGTACAACAAAAAATGCTAAAAAAACGTAAACAGAATATCGATAAACAGCGTAGCTGAAGCCTCGCCTCATTCAATACGACTTGATCGCAAACGGAACTGACAACGATTTCAATGAACCTATTTAGTGTACTCACGCCGCCGAGTGTAAAAAAAGGCCAACAAACGCAAACTTTGGCAACATTGGGTGGCGTGTCGCAAGCCATCACCCTCGCCAACTTAATCAATAACCATCCTGGCACCAGTATTATTGTCACTCACGATACGCCTAGTGCGTTATCGCTTGAGGTCGAACTGAGTTATTTATTAAACCACATCAATGTGAATGTATGTTTGTTCCCCGATCGTGAAACCTTGCCTTACGATAGCTTTTCGCCGCACCAAGACTTAATATCGCAGCGACTTGAAACCTTAGCCAATATTGGTCAAAGCCAGCACAATGTGGTCATCGTACCGGTAAATACCTTAATGGTTCGCCTACCTCCTAAATCATTTATGACTGCCAATGTCATGGTGCTTAATAAAGGCGACACATACAGTTTACAGCAAGCCAGACAACACCTTACTGATACCGGTTATCATATTGTCGATCAAGTATATGAACATGGTGAGTTTGCTATTCGTGGCTCTATTATCGATATTTTTCCTACCGGCTCAAAACAACCATTACGCATAGAATTGTTTGATGATGAAGTTGAATCGATACGTTTTTTTGATGTTGATACTCAGCGTTCAGGCATGGCTCGCGATGCGATTCGCATGCTGCCAGCCAAAGAATTTCCCACCGACAGCAATGCTATTGAAGGTTTTAGACAACGTTATCGTCGTCGCTTTGAAGTCATTTCAAAAGAGGCCGAATCAGTTTATCAACTCGTCAGCCGTAATTTAATGCCCGCAGGCATTGAAAACTACTTACCGTTATTTTTCGATGACACGGCCACATTGTTTGATTATTTGCCGCAAAACAGTCAACTCATCACCTTAGGCAATATTGAAAAAGCCAGTTTAGCGCACTTACATGAAGTCAATGTTCGCTACGAAGACCGACGTGTTGATCCACTAAGGCCGTTATTGGCGCCCAAAGAACTTTACTTGCTTAATGATGAATTATTCGCGGCATTTAAATCTTTTACTCGTACCCAATTATTACAGCAATATATTGCCACCGACACCAATAATGCCGGCGAGCCGCTAGCTGAAGTTGCACTTCCAACGCATACCCTCATCGCTAACGTTGAAACACTGCCCGACATCAATGCTAACCATAAACTCAAACAGCCACTCATTGCGTTACAAGAGTATTGTCAGCAGCATCCAAAATTAGTGTTTAGTGCCGAATCGGAAGGCCGCCGAGAAGCCCTGTTAGACTTGTTTGCCAAAATTGACATTAAACCCAAGCAGTTTGCTCATCTTAACGACTACCTCGCAGCCAAAGACAATATAGGCTTAATCGTGTCGCCTTTAGCGCGAGGTTGTGTGCTAACCGACACCGCAAAAGGTGCAGTAAGTATCATTTGTGAAACCGAACTGTTTGGTCAGCGTATTTCGCAGCAACGTCGCCGCGAAAAACAAAAACAAGTTAGCACCGATGTTTTAGTCAAAAACCTAGCTGAACTTAAAGTCGGTCAACCTATTGTCCACCTAGAGCACGGTGTTGCGTTATACCAAGGATTAGAAACGCTTGATACTGGCGGTTTGGTTGCAGAATATTTAAAACTGGAATATTCAGGTGGCGACAAGTTGTATGTGCCAGTGTCGTCACTGCACCTTATCAGTCGCTATAATGCCAGCGGCGATGGTAATACCCACCTAAATAAGTTAGGTAACGAAACCTGGGCTAAGGCCAAGAAAAAAGCCATAGAACGTATTCGTGATGTGGCCGCTGAGTTGTTGGATGTATATGCTCGTCGTCAAGCTCGTCCTGGCGATGCAATGAGTATTGATGAAGAAGAATACGCCCAATTCAGTCAAGGTTTCCCATTTGAAGAGACCGTCGACCAAGAAAGTGCCATTCACGCAGTACTTGAAGACATGCAAGCACCACGCGCAATGGATCGCTTAGTCTGTGGTGACGTAGGTTTTGGCAAAACAGAAGTGGCCATGCGAGCAGCATTTGTCGCCGTGAATGCCGGTAAACAAGTGGTGGTGTTAGTGCCGACTACCCTGCTTGCCCAGCAACACTACGAAAACTTTAAAGACCGTTTCGCTGATTGGCCTATCGTTATTGAAGTGATGTCACGCTTTAGAACCGCTAAAGAACAAAGCAGTGTTGTTGAACAACTGTCTGAAGGTAAAGTCGATATCGTTATCGGCACTCATAAATTACTGTCATCAGAAGCTAACTTCGACAACCTCGGATTATTAGTCATCGACGAAGAACACCGCTTTGGTGTGCGTCAAAAAGAAAAAATTAAAGCATTACGTGCCAATGTCGACATTTTAACCCTCACCGCCACACCGATTCCGCGGACATTGAACATGGCCATGTCGGGTATGCGAGATTTATCGATTATCGCCACCCCACCAGCTAAACGTTTGGCAGTAAAAACCTTTGTGCGTGAATATGACAAAGCCACGGCACGAGAAGCCATCTTGCGTGAAATTTTGCGTGGTGGCCAAGTGTATTATCTACATAACAATGTTGAGACCATTGAAAAAACCGCGCAAAACATTCGCGATTTACTTCCTGAAGCCCGCGTCATAACCGCCCATGGGCAAATGCGAGAACGCGATCTTGAAAAAGTCATGACCGACTTTTATCACCAACGTTTTAACGTGTTGGTATGTACTACCATTATCGAAACCGGTATCGATGTGCCTAGTGCCAATACCATCATTATCGACCGAGCCGACATGTTTGGTTTAGCACAATTGCACCAGCTTCGCGGCCGTGTTGGGCGATCGCATCACCAAGCTTATGCTTATATGATGACGCCTCATCCTAAACGTATGACCCCAGATGCCCGCAAACGTCTTGCAGCCATTGAAGCCCTAGAAGATCTTGGCGCAGGATTTTTACTCGCCACCCAAGATTTAGAAATTCGCGGTGCGGGTGAATTGCTCGGCGATGAACAAAGCGGCCATATCTCAAAAATTGGTTTTAGCTTATACATGGAAATGCTGGAATCTGCCGTAAAAGCCCTCAAAGAAGGGAAAGAGCCTTCTTTAGCCTATATGATGAGTGCCAAAGCAGAAATCGATTTACGCATTCCGGCGTTATTACCAGAAGATTACGTCAGTGATGTTAATATGCGCTTATCATTGTATAAACGTATCGCTAACTGCGAAACCGACACCATGCTCGATGAACTTAAAGTCGAATTTATTGACCGATTTGGTATGTTACCTGTGCCAACCCGAAATTTAATGGCGATTACTCTGTATAAACATCAAGCAACCGCGTTAGGTATTGTCAAAATAGAAATGCACGCCAAAGGTGGCAGTGTCGAATTTGGTCAAGAAAATCACGTCGATCCGATGTTTATTATTGGTTTGTTGCAAAACCAACCACAAATCTATCGAATGGACGGGCCAAATAAGTTAAAGTTCAACATTCCTGCTGAGACAAGCAAAGAGCGTCTTGAGTTAATCAACACCCTGCTTGAACAGTTCGCTAAACATCAAATTTTGGAGACAAATAGTGCTTCGTAAACTTGCGATTTCTATCGCCGCTATCACAGCGCTATCCCACAGCTTTTCAGCCCATGCAGAATCATGGTTTGAAGTTGAAGTGTTTGTATTTGAACGCCAACAGCCGTCTGTTGAAAAATGGCTCAATGCCACACCACCAAAGCTCAGTAAAGACACTGTGGATATCATTACGCCAGTGATCAGTACCGATATAACCGGGGTTGCAGTTGGCTTAAATGGTTGTACTTCAACCGACTGGACCAATGGCGCCAGTAACTGTAATGACCCAAAAGTCAGTAACAGTATCGCGGCCCATCCAAGCGAAGTTCCGTTTAATATCGGAGCCAACAAGCCGCAATCCGCATATTTAGGTCAAGGCCCATTACTGCTGGCTCAAAGCCAGGGTAAGTTTAATGACTTAATTCGAACGATCAGTCGCGAACCTTATGTTAAAAGCCTAGTGCATTTAACCTGGCAACAAAATATGCAGTCGCGTAGACGCGCTAAACCAGTGCGTATATTTGGTGGTAAGGATTTTTCAAAGAATTTTGAATATCATGGCTTAGCGGTCAAAAAAGCAACTCAAACAGAAGCCATGCCAAGCACAGAATTTGGTGCCTTAGGTAACGCTTATGAAGCGCCAAAAATAGGTCCTGTATGGGAATTAGATGGCTCGATAAACATTTATCTCAGTCATTATCTGTATATTGAAAATAATCTGGCTTTGCGTAAACCGACTCAAAAAATGCTTGAATCAAGTCCTTTAGAGTTTAATGAATATGCCGCTCTAGAAATAGAAGGTAAAAAGCAACTAGCACCTTATTTAGAAAGCATCCCGCTTATCCAGAATCGTCGTGTGCGCAGTGGCGAGATCCACTACTTTGATCACCCGCAATTGGGTGTTGTGATGCAAATTCGAAAAATGTCTCAACCGACTAATGTTAAACCCATTGATTTAACCGAGCGTGCTACCACTAGCCAACCAGCACCTTATACTGGTTAACAGCTCGATAGCTTAAGACTAAAAAACCGGATCAATTGATCCGGTTTTTTTGCTTAATGGCCTGCTCATTTACTCGACAACCTCTGCCCGGGAGAATAAATACGCCCCCTTAACTCGAGCTGTGGTTATTGAGACAATCTACAATGATTGTGCAATGCGAGTAATGTCCATCGTCAATTGCTGCGCAGCTTGCCAACGCGATTGTTGCTCAAGCGCCTGCAAGGATTGTGCAGTATTACCCTTTAGCGATAATGCGGTATGTGTAGGCTCTGCAGCAGGCCAATCAAACTCGGTTAATAAAGCATTAACACCAACAGGATCATTACAGACCAAGATCATATCACAACCAGCATCTAATGCCGCTTTAGCACGGCCAAGGTAATTACCAGCAAAACTGGCGCCCTTCATGCCTAAGTCGTCAGAAAAAATCACCCCATCAAAACCTAATTGTTGACGTAAAATAGTTTGTAGCCAGTAAGATGAAAAGCCAGCGGGATTAGGATCAATATTTGAATAAACCACATGTGCTGGCATCACACCTTGTAGCTGCTGAGAACCTATCAAGAGCTTAAATGGCTGCATATCAAAAGCTTCCACTTGCTCTTTAGTCCTTGGATCAACTGGCATGGCAATATGTGAATCGGCAGCAACACTGCCATGACCAGGAAAATGTTTTCCTACCGCAGCCATACCGGCCTCATTCATGCCAATGATAAACTGCTGAGCTAATGCACTGACTTCATCAGGATTTGCACTAAAACTGCGCTTTCCAATCACTTCACTTATACCATTTACGTCTAAAACAGGCGCAAAACTTAAATCAATATCACACGCTAACAGCTCAACTGCCATTAAAAAGCCACACTCTTTCGCCCATTGTTTAGCTAATGTTAAATCGCCTTTAGCGGCAGGTAAAATATCACCCATGGCAGGAATTAAACTAAAACCTTCACGAAAACGTTGAACTCGGCCACCTTCATGATCGACCGCAATTAATAATTCAGGGCGAATTCTGCGAACACTTTTAACCAATTCAATTAATTGACTTTTATTTTCACAGTTGCGACTAAACAATATAATACCACCCACTTGCGGATGCTGTAATTGCTCAGTTTCTGTTGCAGATACAGTTAAACCTGCAAGATCCATCATTAAATAACTCAAATCTTTCCCTTATCTATATAGCTGACAATCATGCCAGGTTAATCCAGTCACATTATGCATCAAGTATAAGGCTGGCTAATGTGAGAATAATGCATCAAAAAATCTAATGAACTGTCATTGATTAATGTGTGGGATACTCTACCAAGAATAAGAGATAAACCGCCAACATTACTTTTGACGATTATACTCACTTATAACGAAAACAATAAACGACTCAGCAAGGGTTAAACAACATGATTAGCGTATTTGACATGTTCAAAATTGGTATCGGTCCTTCTAGCTCACATACAGTGGGTCCTATGAAGGCAGGTAAAATTTTTATACAGCATGTCGCTGATAATAATTTATTAGCGAATACCGATGAGTTACAAGCAGAATTATTTGGATCTTTAGGCCAAACAGGTAAAGGTCACGGCACAGGAAAAGCGGTCATTTTAGGCCTGATGGGTGAAGATCCAGAAACCGTAGATACCGATGGGATTGATGCCATTTTAGACATTGTGTCTACGACTCAAAAACTTACCTTAGCAGACGGACGTCAGGTGAAATTTACTCGCGAAGAAGGGGTAACCTACCACAGACGTAAAACCTTACCTGCACATGCTAATGCCATGACCTTATATGCATTGTCTAAAGGCGAATGCATATATCAGCGTACCTATTATTCAGTTGGCGGCGGGTTTATTCTTGATGAAGATGAAATCACTCAACGTAATGCGTCTCCAGCAACGCCAATAGAACAAGCACCTTACGACTTTAATAGTGCATTGCAATTGCTGCAATTGTGCTGCGACAACGGCTTAAGTATTTCATCATTAATGATGGCCAATGAACTTAGCATTGCCAGTGAAGATGATATCAAGCAAGGTTTGTGGAAAATTTGGCAAACCATGAAAAACTGCGTTGAACGTGGTTATCACAAAGAAGGCATATTGCCAGGCGGTTTAAAATTACGCCGACGTGCGCCAGCACTCTACCGTCGTCTAAAAGCGGAAGGGCGAAATAACACTGACCCATTGACCGCTATGGACTGGGTCGATTTATTTGCTTTATCGGTTAACGAGCAAAATGCCGCAGGCGACCGCGTTGTTACAGCGCCAACAAACGGCGCAGCAGGGATTATCCCATCAGTATTGTGTTACTACGATATGTTTGTGCAAGAAGTCGATATCGATGTGTGCAGCCGCTATCTGTTAACCGCTGCTGCCATTGGTATTTTGTACAAGAAAAATGCCTCGATTTCTGGCGCTGAAGTGGGTTGCCAAGGTGAAGTGGGCGTAGCCTGTTCAATGGCAGCCGGTGCGTTAACTGAAATAATGGGCGGAACCGTAGAACAGGTTGAGAACGCCGCTGAAATTGGCATGGAACATAACTTAGGTTTAACCTGCGATCCAGTTGGCGGCCTAGTCCAAGTACCTTGTATTGAACGTAATGCTATGGGTGCTGTAAAAGCGATTAATGCTTCACGCATGGCACTTCGCGGTGACGGTAATCACAAAGTGTCACTGGATAAAGTCATTAAAACGATGATGGAAACCGGTAAAGACATGCGCAGTAAATACAAAGAAACAGCAAAAGGCGGTCTTGCGGTGAATATCGTCGAGTGTTAATTCACGTATTCATTTAATCTGCTCAATTCGACATGCCTGTTAGCGAACCTAACAGGCATTTTTGTATGCCTTAAATGGCGAGTTAACCTGTTAATGATTCATCGTGAAATCAATTAACCGAACAACCTATTTTCCCTTGTACCAAAACCAGATAACAAGATGGTAGAAAATGCATACTAAATATGCCCGAAGCAAGACAGACCGTTGCCCTTAGTGAGCTGGTGCGAGGTCAACATAAGCTTTGGTTCCCCAAAGTGGAACGGTCGAAAGGCTGTGTTTGAAGCTTCCCGATGTTTCTTTGGTAGAGTAAGAGACATACATTAACGTTTGATTTTCAGCATCAAATATTCTTCTGATTTTCATGGTTTTGAAAAATATACTTTTTGATTTTTTAAACACAACTTCACCAGATTTACTTTTATCTATTTGTGCAATCATATCGGTGGTGATTTCCCCTGTTTGTCTGCAAGAGATAGAGCTATCACTTGGATCTGAAAAACTAAGATTTTCTTCTATTGAGGCGATGTGACAAGTGACACCTGTTACGATGTCATCCTTTAAAATGTTTAATTTTATGTCTTGTGTCGTAAACATCCCAAGTGATACATCACCGACTTCATTGTCAGAACAAGCCGTAAGAAGTGCCGTTAACCCTAGCACTATTAGCATTTTTTTCATCGGTAACACCTTTTAATATTATGAGTTTATATCATCAAAATAGGTTGTTATAAAAAATTGAGATGTTCTGTCATTAAAGGTAAACCATTATGGCTATGCCTTTAATGACAAATAAGTCCACACTGACGCGCGGCCACCGCAGGCCATAATAATAACTAACATTGTCATCATTTTGGTGAGCACGATAATCATATTAATTGACCATATTGATGGCAGACAAAGCATGCTTGTTGATCATTCTACTATTAGCACAATGATCAACCTTTAGCATAACCATCAGCCTTTAACATAACCATCAGCCTTCGCGAGCTAAGTGCAATGAATTTTAGTTAAATGCACTTTGAGCACAACGGGTTAAACCTGCGGTTACCGAACCGAAATGGTCACCCACCACCACTTTGGCATTGGGGTACACACTAGCAATTTTATTGTATATAGCTGGGCTTCGGGCCGTACCGCCTGTTACATATACAATATCAGGACTGGTTGGCATATCGCAATCTTGTTGCTCCGCTTTGGCGATAGCCGTTTGCATCGCTTGTTTCATTAATGCTTCAACTTTCGCTAAGGGATCATTAATGGCTTGCTCAAACTGTGCTGCTGTTAATGGGACTAACAGCCCCTTTTCAATAAAATCTAACGAACATAGAATGGTGTCATTGTCTGACAAACTGATTTTCGCTGCTTCAGCTTGGCGTACCACTTGATAACTCATTTGATTCTTTTGTACTTTTTGTAAACGAACTAATAGTTCAGGCTGCTGTGCTTCTTTGATTAGCTGCTCAACTAACTTACGAGAAGGTAAACTAACAAAGTCACGTTGGGCACTAATATCATTGACGGCCACCGCGTTCCAAAAAGGTGTTCTTGGCATAGGTTTACCGTTAATCATTAACGTGTCTGCACCAAAGCTTGGCATCAGTCCAGTCATCGCTAACGCGATATCTAAATCGTTACCACCAATCCGTTGACCTGAATGGCCAAAGCAGTCTGGGCTGCGGTCTTGTTGCTTAATGTACGACGGCCCCATCTTTACCACTGAACAATCTGTCGTACCACCGCCAACATCGACCACTAACACGGTATTGTCATCGCTAAGGTTTGATTCAAAATCCATACCTGCAGCTAAGGGTTCAAATAAAAACCTCACATCAGTAAAGCCTGAACGAGTAGCCGCCAGGCGTAAAATGGTTTCAGCTTGTTGATTACTGTCTTGGCCACCTATGCCTTGAAAATTAACCGGCCGACCTATCACCGCATGGCTCGCTGCGCTAAGCGATTTTGCGTTTAACGCTTTATCGGCTAGTGTTTTAACATGCTGCATCATCAAGGTGACAATGTCTTCAAATAAGGCTATTTGTTCAACACGTAATCCGTTGGCACCTAAAAAAGACTTTGGAGAACGGACATAGAAACCTTCTTCAGGCATGTCTAAATAAGCATCTATCGCAGCTTGGCCAACAAATACGGCTTGTTCATTCGGCGACAGATCAAGCTCATGACGCATTTGTTTTGCACGCATTAACTGAGAACTGCGCAGATGAGAATACTCTGCTTTTAAGTGTTCTGGTAATCCTTGGTATACCGCCTCGGCAATAAGCTCGCGATCCATTGCGTACAACGTTGAAGGCATAAAATCCGAATGAGTTGATAATGGTAATAACGATACCGCATCATCAATCATTACCCCAATCGCACAGTTGGCACTGCCGTAATCAAATCCAACAAACATTGACTTACCTTCTGTCATCTAATCGAAAAAAGCGCTCAAAATAACACACTTATGACACTTGCTAAACCCTTTATCACTGTTTTATCTCCCGCTTGGGTAAAGCGAGTCCCTTATCTTAAAAGGCAACGCTGTATATGGCGTTTAAAATGATAAAAATCTAACTAACCTGAAATAGGGTAACTGTTAATACTGTGCCCATAACAAAAAAGCCCAATCTTATGTAGATTGGGCTTTCGTTTTAGCAAAGGTATTCATTAGCCTTTGTTATTCATTTTTTCTTGTGCTTTACGCTGAGCTTCTTTTTGTTGGCGACGAGCATCAATCACTTGCTTTACATCGCTACCAATATGCGCTTCACCGCGTTGCTTGGCTAATTGTACTTGACGCTCACGCTCAATAAACCGCTGACGTTGTTCTTCAGGCACCTTATCAATGCAATGTGGACAGCTGACTCCTTGAACATAGGCTTCAGTTTGTTTTTCTGCTTCAGTAATTGGCATACGACAAGCATTACACTGATCGTATTGACCTTTTTCTAAGCTGTGATTTACCGCTACGCGGTTATCAAACACAAAGCATTCACCTTCCCATAAGCTTTGCTCTTGCTCGACTTCTTCAAGATATTTTAATATGCCGCCTTCAAGATGATATACCTCATCAAAGCCCTGCTCTTTCAAATATGCAGTAGATTTTTCACAGCGAATACCACCGGTACAAAACATCGCCACTTTTTTGTGTTTAGCCGGATCTAAATTTTGCTTCACATATTCAGGAAACTCACGGAAAGTCTCGGTTACTGGATTAACAGCATTTTTAAAAGTACCAATCTTCACTTCGTAATCATTACGGGTATCAACCAACACCACATCTGGATCTGAAATAAGTGCATTCCAGTCTTTAGGTTTCACATAGGTCCCGACGACTTTACGAGGATCAATACCTTCAATACCCATAGTCACAATTTCTTTTTTCAGCTTCACTTTGGTGCGATAAAACGGCATTTCAGCGTCAAAAGATAGCTTAGTCACGATATTATCTAAACCAGGTTGAGTGCCCAACCAGGCCAATAAAATATCAATCGCTGATGAGGTTCCTGCAACAGTGCCATTAATGCCTTCTTGAGCAAGCAACAAAGTGCCTTTGATTTCGTTTTGTTCCATGACACTCAGCAATGGCTGACGAACGGCCTCAAAATGCGGTAATGCCACGAATTTATATAACGCGCACACAGCGACTTGGGCTTGAGATGCAGCTGTTATAGCTTTTTGAATAGGTTCTTGTTTAGGTTCTTGTTTAGGCTCTTGTTTAGGCTCTTGTTTAGACGCTTGTTTAGGTTGTTGCATAAAAATGAGGTCTCCGCTGGCTGGAACTTAATTTCCAGTGCATATTACTGTGCATATAAATAAGGTCTGCACACTGTGCACAGACTCAAAAAAACGGCCGAAAGTATACCTAAATCACAGTCAAAAAAATACTAAAACCAGCAGATGTACTTTTTTACAATGTTGGTAGCGGTTAATTTTGGGTTTTCAGCCAAGAAACGTTACTCTATTAGCAAGACATCATTTTATAGACACCTAATGAATTCTGCCATTTTGTACACCTTTCGTCGTTGCCCTTATGCTATGCGAGCACGTATTAGTCTTCATTTGAGCCAACTGAATCCGTTAGTGCGTGAAATAGAGCTTAAGAATAAACCCGCAGAGCTGATCGCCATTTCGGCCAAAGGCACAGTGCCGGTTTTAGAGTTTACTAACGGCCAAGTGATCAGTGAAAGTCTAGATATTATGCGCTTTGTATTAACTGAACACCCAGCGCCAGAAAACCATTACTTAACCACAGAAGAGTATCAAGTCCTGCAATACTGGTTAGATAAATCAATGACTGAATCGCTCATTAATGCCAATGATAATCAATTTAAACCATGGTTAGATAAATATAAGTATGCCGACAGGTTCCCTGAATACAGTCAACTTTGGTATCGACAACAGGCAGAGCAGTTTATTCAGTTGTTGGAAAGGCAGTTGCTGCAACACAACTATTTGTGTACCGACAGCCCAACACTAGCTGATTTTGCTATTTTTCCGTTTATTCGACAGTTTGCTAATGTTGAACCTTCGTGGTTTAACACCATGCCATACCCTAAAGTTAACGCTTGGTTAACCACATTAATCAATAGCCCGCTATTTAACGTGACCATGTACAAATATCCATTGTGGTTACCACAAAAAACTATGATTGACCTCAAACATTCAGTACGTAATGATGAACAAGTAACACCTTTGTGCAAAAATTAAAAAATTATGAATATTTAATGGTTTACGGGCTATTAATCGGATAATTTTTAACGTAAATTAAAGGTGTTAGCAGTGAATAGCCGTTTAAGAACATGGATTTCTATTATTTTTACTGCAGATTTTAATTTTAAGCTTACACTTAGATAAGTCATTGCTGGAACGCAAAGGAACATGACATGAATAATATGGATATTACGTTAGTATTAATGCTCATTGCATTACTGATTTTACATATTCACTTTTGCTATCGAGCCTATACCTCGAAAGCACATATCAAACATGGTCAACGTGTAGTGTGGTCTATGCTGAGTTTGTTAATGGGACCATTAGGTTATTATGTCTATCAAAATATGATCCCACTCGAGTTCTACGAATAGATTTGTTTTAGAGCTTTGCTTTGAAGTTCAGTGAATAAAGACTGATTGTTTCTTAATATATTATTGAACAAGAGCTTGTTAACCCCCTTCTCGTCGTCCTGGTAATGCTTTTAAGCCGAGATCTTGGTGTTTGTTTTGCTTTGTACTTATGGCCTGCGGCCACCAACGTCGTGGCCCATTGGTCATAACCCCAACCTTGCAATGCTTACAAATATCGCGCAAATTGCTGGCCACTTTTAAGCGGTTTAGTGGGAGCGAGCACTGCTGGGGTGCCAACATATAAAAAGCCAACAATTTGATCGTCTGCGGCTAATCCTAATGCGTTATTCACATTAGCATCAAAAGCAAAATCGCCTGTACGCCATACCGCACCTAGCCCAATCGCAAATGCCGCCTGCTGCATTGCCATCGTGGCGCAACCCGCTGCTATATGCTGTTCTAAAACGGGTACTTTATCATGCGTTTGTGTTTTGGCGACGACCGTAATCACCATAGGCGCACGATAAGGCATGTTAGCGACTTTAGTCAGAAAAGTATCATCTGCACCACTTTTTTTAGCCGCATCAACAAAAATATCTGCCAACTTAGCTAAGCCATCATCTACCGCAATAATAAATTCCCAAGGCGTTAATGCACCGTGGTCTGGTACTCTTGCTGCTGCATCAAGCAAAAAAGTGAGTTGTTCGGCATTTGGTGCTGGGGCAACTAGGCGAGGCGTCGATTGGCGAGTCAATAACAGTTGTTTGGCGTCCAAGATACAATCCTTTTGAGTAAATTATGCTGCCGATATTAGCAAAAATCCCACGTATTAGGTGGGATTTTTTAGGGTTGTTCTATGTAACCTAAACTCGAAATAACAAACGCCTCTCAAACAGCCCTTTTTTATACTGAGATCAGGTGATGTAAACAAGGTTACTTTAACAACCGGCGTCCTATAAAGTAATCAACGCTGGTGTAACGGCCGCCACCAATCACAAATAATGCCAATAACATAATTAGATACGTCATCGCGAATTCAATACCGTTATTTAAAATAACAAAATTACCCGAACTGGTTAGCCATTCATAATTACCATGCTCTTGTAAAATAGATTTTGCCTCTGCTAGCTTTTCCGCTGCAGCCAACACTTGCTCATTCGCCAACCACGAACTTGGGTCGGCAATAGCCAACCAACCATTGGGTAAATGCACCGCAAAAACAGCAACTAGCATTGTGACCATCATTGGCAATGCCACGATTCGAGTGGCTAAACCGATCAACAGTAAAAAACCACCGAACAATTCAGTGCCTGCAGCTAACGCAGTCATGACTTCTGGCATAGGTAAACCGAGTCCCCAGTCGGGATTGCCGAACCATGCTGCGGTGTCTTCAAAATGTGACAATTTGTTGTATCCTGCCTGCATTAGCACTGGCGCAAGATAAAGCCTTAGCAGTAAGGCGGCTAAGCCTTCTGTATGTTTAATCACATTTAAAAACTGTTGATAAAATCCACTTAGTGTCTGCATAAATAATCCTAGCTGAAATCGTTGTTGTAGTAATAGACCCGCTAAAGATTAAAATTATTTCAGCTTTGGAGACTAACGGATAAAAATAGATATTATCTGTCTAAGTGTAATTCAGTTAAATCTTCTACTAATTCAGCTAATTTTTTATCAAAGTGCTTACGTTGTTTTTGACTAAATGTTTGATTAAGCGTAATCAACATTGAGCCAAACTTACGGGTATTTCCGGTAACATTATCGCGATAAACCTCTGATTTCAGTTCATCTGGCGAGATCATTAATAATTTCATTTGTTGGGTAAAATAATCAGTTTGCTGACGGCGTTTCAGTGCTTGTTCAAATTGACTTAGCCATTCATGGCGATACTCAAGCCACATGTCTAACGTGGCTAAACGCTGCGTATTAGCTTGATGAATAATGTTTTTTTGTTCATCTGTAGCATCGCCAGTCCATTCAGATAATTGCTTGGCGATTCTTTTATCGGAGTCTTTTATCAATTCAGCTTGATCTTTGCCGGCGTATTCTTCGATTAATTCTTGTTGTTCTTTTTTTAGCTGCGCCAGTATCTGATCAACTTGTCCATCAGATAAGCTCGCCATAATAGGTAACAGATCAGGCATAACAAAATCGAAAATTCGGGACCAATGTGCCTTCGCCATTGACACTTGGTTAAGCCATAGCTCTGGGGTCATTGTTTGTTGATTAGTCAATGTCGATAATAAAGACAGTTGATCACGATAACGCGGTAATTCTTGTTGGCGATGCCAGACTAAAAACGATTCAATAATAATATCAAATTTATCTTGCTGTTCTGAGGTTAACTCTACGTACTCTTCAACTTCCCACTCTATCGCCCAATCCAGAAAGAAATAGCTTACTTTGGTTGAGCAGCCGACAAAAAATAAGCTACTTAACAGTAGGATAATCAATTTTTTAGACACAGATAATTCCTTTATCAAAATTTATATCAAATCCAGTAATGATGTGATCAATCAGAGTCACTCAGATTTTTCAGTTTGAGACGCATTGTTGAAAGAATGGTTGTTCCCTTATGAAACAATGCAACAAAAATAGAAAGTCTGAATGACTCCCGCAGGACGGGTTTCAGAACCTTCTATGCTGCTTAATATGATTTTGACGTAGAAAAACTATGTCTATAATCTTATTACTTGTCTAGTAGGCGCTGAATGACCAGATATTTATTAGAACTGGTATTACTTCACTTATACTTTATCAGAAGCTTGTACTTTATCAGAGCATATTAGCAAGTGATTAATGTAAAATACTTTGTAAAGTATTGTAAGTATTGTGTAGATTTTTGCGGTTCTTTGGCTGCCATTAATAACGCCCACATTGCCGAGAATAACCAAAAACAATTTATTGCGGCGGGTAATGCCGCTTTGGCCGCAGACACATCGGTGAGGCTAGCAACCTGACAATATTGCATAATCACGTTATCGATTAATTGGTTAGCTTGCATCGTTGATAGTTGATGACTAGCCACGACGCTGGCTAAATCGAACAACGGATGGCTCGCCACAGCATATTCATAGTCTATACAAAGCAGTTGCTGAGGGGCACTGCCGCTAAGCAGTAAATTGTGTGGAGTTAAATCTCTATGACAAAAAGTCGGCAGCAACACACAGGCTTCTAACTGCGATAACCAATGTCGAACAAGCCCATTTAAGCGTAACAATTGCTGCCTCGCATCATGCCATTGTGGATCTTTTTGCGACCCCGTTAATGAATCTAATTGGTATGCATATTGTTGCCATTGCTCACTAACGGTAATGCTTTTCTCCGGCACCGGCAACACACTGAGTTTACAAAATAATGCACTAAGTAAAGGAACGGCATCCACAGCCGAAATGGATTGATTTGTCGATTGCCCAAGCGATAAGTGACTGCGCATTGAGGCAAATATGGACCAGTCTGTCTCTGGTTGATCAATAAACTCACTCAGATACACTTGCTTATCATCACTGACCCAAATCAATGCAGGTGCAATGTTAGCCACAATTGCAGCTTGCCAACATTCAACTTCAAGCGCTCTATCGCACCAATTACTGTGAGGCTGATTTACTCGTAAGACCTTATCGCCATCTTCACAAGATAACTTAATATTAACATTACTGATCCCTGTGTTAAGAAAAGACACCGCAGTACATTGCGTAGCAAGCTGCTGAAATAATGTGGTTGGCATGGCTTTGTTGATTATATTAAGCACATCGATAGGTAGAGATAACAACGGCTGGGACATCAAATATTTACTCTAATAAAATGATATTATGGTTGGTTATGCACCAACCACCTCTTGACTCGTATTGTGTTGCGTTATTATATGATGACGATATTTCTTACGCCACATCATGTATCCGCCAACTGCCATTGCGACGTATAAAACAAACAAACCCGATGTCAGCATTAAGCCTTTTTGGAAGTAAAGGTAAATAGACACAAAATCAATGACGACCCAATAGAGCCAATTTTCCAGCACTTTTTTCGCTACTAGATAGGTTGTAACGATAGCAAAACAAGTGGTTGCCGCATCGATATAGGGAAATGCGGCCGACGTGTAATGAGCCATTAAATATCCCACCAGCATAGACACTAATGATGTCGCGCCGATAAGCCGAGCGTGAGTACTCCAAGACCAACTGGTAATATTAAGGTGATTGGTTTCTATGTTGTGCTGAGTACCATTATGCAGCTCAGAATTGTGCAAATTGCTTTGCTGAGAAGGTGGCACGTGCAACCACAGCCAATAACCATATACCGCCATCCCCATATAATAAATATTAAGGACTGACTCCATCAATAACGATACATTCCAAAATAGTACAGTGTAAATGGCGGTACTAATAAATGCTGCCGACCAACACCAGATATTAGTCCGCATAGCAAGAATTAAGTAAGCAAGCGCTAGCATAACGGCAACAGCCTCCCAAAACGTCATTAATGACGCTTCACTAAAGGCTTGTTGTAGCGTTATAAATAGATCATTCATTGTGGTTATTCGCTATGAGCTAGGTTGAGCTCACCACCGATAAATTTACACACAAAAACAGCTTTGCCCCACTTTTGATGTGCGGCTTGCATTTCAACGGCTAGCATCGACATTACATCAGCATACTCGCCACAGACTTGGGTTGCCATCGCGTTAGTCACTCGTTGAATATTGTCATAACTATCCACTCTGCCGATAAACCATTGGATAGGATCGAGATAGTTTTCATTGAACGGATACATACTGATTTCTGCAGTTAACTTCATTTCTATTCCTTAATAAAAACCGCTGCAACAAAGGCTACAGCGATTTTGTGTCATTACATAAATTGAACTTCTAATGTCACACCAATTTGGCGCGGATCACCGTAACGAATATATTGTTTATCGACCCAATCTTGATCTGGTTCGTTGCCAAAGTAAAAGCCTCGCACACCATATTGTTCATCAAACAAATTGCGGCCCCATAAATATGCCGACCATGTTGGCGTTTCATAGCCTAAACGGGCGTTATAAATGGTATAGGCTTCTGACTGAGATTCATTGCTGTCAGAATAATAAAACTGGCTTTTACCACTGGCATTCACGTTTGCAAACCAACCAGAATCAGCAACATAAGTCATACCAGCACTGTAAGTAAATTTAGGTGAATGCGCTAAGTCGCGCCCAGATAAATCGACGGTAGAACCGTATTTGTCACTGTATTGATATTGGCCATATTCAGTTTCCAACCAACCGAAACTACCGTAGAACTCAATATTTTCTGTTAAATACCATTTTGCATCGAGTTCCGCGCCATAGTTACTTGAACTGCCAGCATTTTCGGTAAATAGAATAAAACGCTGCGGGCTATCTGGGTCTTGTAAAGAGGCGGCAACTTGTTGGTCTTGGCGGTCCATATAAAATAGCGCCAAGGTAGAATCCACTTCTCCATCAAACCAGCTCGATTTTAAGCCAACTTCATAGTTATATAAAATCTCAGTGTCGAACTGTTTCTTGTCAGACAATTCAGCAGGCAGTGTCATATTAAAACCACCCGCCTTATAACCGCGGGCGACACGAGCATAAGCATTGTGATTAGGATTAATGGCTTTTGACAACGCAATATGGCCGCCCCACATATCTTCTGATGGGGCAAAGTCATCTTTATTGCTGTCACTATAATCACTATCGCGGCGCTCGAAACGCAACCCAGTCGACAATAAGTAATCATCACCTAAATGGCTGTCTAATTGACCAAATATGGCATAGTTTGTCGCCTCATAATTTGACTGCAACACTTCATCTGGCCAGGTGTTGTATTCCGAGTATAAGTCGTTATCTTCTTTCAAATTCATCGCGTATACACCCAATAACCAGTCGGTACTACCGGCGAAGATGCGTCCTGCATCTTTGGATGATAAACGGAACTCTTGGGTAAAGGTTTTACGATCGCCCTTTTTGTCCCAGGTGTAATCATAAACACACGGCTCAGTACCTGAGGCCGCTCCTGCGTCGTCATACACAGTACATGCTTTACTCGCCCAATAATCCGAATTGGCCCAATCACCATCATATCCATTATGATGATCAGTTTGCGCAAATGATGTTAATGATGTGAAGTCAAATGCTTGCATACCCGTGTATATGAACTTAACCCCTGCTCCAGTCGTTTTTTGTGTATCAACACCGGGTTGGTCAGTTAAGGTATTACTGCGATTATTATCTAATGTCCACACATCGTAACCATTATCAAAATTGGCATGCAATAAGGTTAAATCAACTTGAAGATCGTCAGTAGCGTACCAACGGAACTTAGCCCTAGCCGTTAACTCATCACGTTCATTGGTATCATCACGGTTAAGATAAAGGTTGTCACGGTAACCATTTTGATTGTGCTGTTCTAGTGATACACGGTAGAGCAATTTACCTGAGTCATTGAGTGGACCAGAGCTAAAACCAGAAAGAGTACGAAGATTGTCATCACCTAAACTGACTTTTGCGCCATGTTCAAATGATTCGGTAGGGTCATTACTTTTTAAGTAAATTAATCCAGCTAGTGCATTAGCACCATATTGAGTACCTTGTGGACCGCGCAAGACTTCAACTTGCTGCATGTCGTACATACTCGACACCATGCCAAGGCCTGATAGGTCGATGTCGTCGACCACAAAGCCAACCGATGAGTTAGGTGCACCTTGATATTGTTCTTGTTCGCCGACACCACGAATTTGGAAGTATTTAGGACGAGAACTGCCACCAGACCAGTTAAAGTTGGCAATAGAATTGAGCACATCTTCAAAATGTTGCGCCCCTTCGTCTTCTAATTGCTGGGCATCAATAACCGTCACGCTTGACGGCATTTTATCAAGGCTGATATTACTAAAATCAGCATTAACAACAATCACTTCCATTTTTTCATATTCGGGAGTGACATTTTCAACATCGGCCGTTTTAGCCATAACCACAGGCGAGCTTAATGCCACCATTACCGCTAAGGCAATAGGTGTTTGGTGTAACCTAGTAGAGTTTTTCGTAAACATAGGACCTCAAATAGTGATTTTGAGATCCGGCAAGAGTAGCGAATAAGAGGTGCACATAAATAGTGTGGCCCATTCCTACGCCGGTATAAGCCGGATCAGGTTCTAAGGGTTCGTCATACAGACATCTCAGTTCAGGTTTTACTGAACACCCCTTGGCGATCACGATTATAAACTAACTTCACCATGAATACACGAGCAGCGATACAATTTGATAACGCAAAAATATAATTGATTAACTTTATATTAAATATCAGTAATCATGTCTCTTCAAGTTCTCTGTAGCGTGGCTTAATTTGAGAAAGCTTCGCGCACATAAATCTCAAATCGAATAGCTTGTGTATTGGGCGCTACCGCACCCACTTGCAACTGCTGTTTACCATGTAATTTAACCGACTTCCAACTGCTTGCTTCATCCTCAACTGTAAATCCGCTAGCATCGTACCAAGTGAATTTATATTGTAGACGTAGGTCAGTGCTCGATTTGCTTTGAATTAGCGCCGATGCTTTGATTAAGTCAGCAACCATGACAGATGAAATATCCACAACATTGACATCACTGGCAAAAGAGCTGCTATCGACTCTAACCTGCCCGCTTGAGTCTACCGAAATACCTGCCGTGTTATGCGCACAGGCGCTAAGCAACAATGCTAATGCGAACACAAATATTGACGTTATTTTCATGCTATCTCCTTATTTGCTGTTAATGTAAAGCGTTGACTTAATCTATCAAAAAATGTGCTCTGGCAGTGGCTATCAATTGTTTACGGTTGGTTTGCCAACAGTTCATACTGACGTTAGCCACACGGCGGCCTTGGCGAGTAATTTTACATTCTGCAAAGGTATCTTGATGTAAACCTGCGCGTAAATAGTCAATTGAGAAATCAACAATTTTAGGTACTTTCTTGGCTTGCATAAATACCATTAATTGCACAATTGCCGACATTTCCATAAACCCAGCAATCACTCCGCCATGTATTGCAGGTAAAATCGGATTACCAATGTTGTCATCTTTAGCCGGCAGTCTAAATACCATTTCATCACCAAAACGGGCCACTGACATGCCAATAAATTGTGAGTAAGGTACTTTCTCAAGTAGGTAACTATAATCATTCAGTTCAATGGCACGTTTAACCACATCTTGAACATCTAAACCCTTTTGTGTCTCTATTTGGGTTGGCTCACTCATGATTTCGCCCCCGGTAAATTCCCCATTAACACTTGACGAAACTCTTCGCCGACCATTTCTGGACTAATTCGCATAAAAGAACCCACCGCGTGAGCGATAGGTTCATCAATACTGTCTTGATATGCTATCGCACGGGTAAAAGCAACGCTTGACGATAAACGATAGCATTCAGCAAAGGCATAAACTGATTTATGAGGCTCTGCAGGTTTCATGTAATCGACACGTAAATCCAATGTTGGAGACAACTCTAACGATTGGTACTTCTTCAAAATGGCGCATACCACGGCTGTGCCACAAGCGGTATCTATCAAGGTTGTGATCACCCCACCATGAATGACTCCGGTGTCGGGGTAACCAATAATATCTTGACTGTAAGGTAACTCAATTAACACATGATGCTCACTGGCTTCTTGCACTGAAAGCCCTAAACGACGGCACTGAGCTAACTGGTTGACAAAACGGGTGGCGACTTCAGTTAATGGAAAAAAATCACTGTTAATTTTCATTATCCACGACTCAGCATTGGGCCTAATGGTTTACCCCCTAAAAGATGCATATGAATATGGTACACCTCTTGACCACCATGCTTATTGCAATTCATGATTAAGCGATAACCATCTTCAGCTATACCGGCTTCATCGGCAAGTTTGGCCGCTACTGTTATCATCCGCCCTAATGCTAATTCATCAGACGCTTTAACATCATTTGCTGTCGCGATTAAATGATTGGGAATAATCAGAATATGCGTAGGAACTTGCGGAGCAATATCCCGAAATGCGGTGACTAATTCATCTTGGTATAAAATATCCGCTGGAATTTCACGGCGGATAATTTTGCTAAATATGGTTTCTTCGGCCATTTGGATGCCCTCATTAGATAACTGCATTGATGCTATTGATAATACTATCAACTCTTTGAACTATCACTCCAGTAAAAACGCTTTTTATGGGTAATATTTTGCCTAAAATGGGATTCGTTTGCTTAAGTGAGTCAATTTTGGCAGCATTGGTTATTATAGCTCAATCGTTTTGATTGCGACTTGCCACTCATTCGGAATTCTTTATGCATTATCATATTCATGCGGTCGACCCAAAAGCTCATTTATTTGAAGTGACTTTTACGCTAAAAAACGCCAATCCATCTCAGATTTTTTCATTACCAGCATGGTTACCTGGCAGCTACATGATCCGAGATTTTGCCAAAAATATCATTGAAATTGATGCCAAAGAGAATCTACAATCGCTTGCAGTCACTCAATTAGATAAACAAACATGGCAATTGAATAACCAAGGCAGTGATATCACTCTGTGTTATCAAATTTATGCATGGGATTTGTCTGTTCGCACTGCACACCTTGATACTAATCATGGGTTTTTTAATGGCAGTAGCGTGTTTCTAGCGGCTAATGGTCTTGAGTCTCAACCACATACCGTCACCATTGCCAAACCTGCACTTGCAGAATTAGCTCATTGGACGCTAGCCACCAGCATGACTAGAGCATCAGGTGAACAATTTAGCTTTGGTGATTTTAGCGCTGAAAACTACGATGACTTAATTGACCATCCCGTTGAAATGGGTGAACTGGCCATCGAAACCTTTTTCGCTGCTGGTGTGCCACACGATATCGTACTCAGTGGCAAACACAGGGCAAATATGGCTCGATTAGCCAAAGATTTACAAGCGATTTGCGAATATCAAATTAATTTATTTGGCACTCCAGCACCCTTTAAGCGTTATGTATTCATGACCACCGTTTTGGACAATGGTTTTGGCGGTTTAGAACATAAAGCATCAACAGCGTTAATGTGCTCTCGCAACGACTTACCTTTGTCACTCGATGCGCCAGTAGATAAAGGTTATCGCACTTATTTATCACTGTGCAGCCATGAATATTTCCACTCATGGAACGTTAAACGGATTAAACCTGCTGAGTTTACGCCATTTGATTTATCACAAGAGTCTTATACTTCTCAATTGTGGGCGTACGAAGGTATCACGTCATATTACGATGATTTAATTACCTTTAAATCTCAGTGTATTGATGAGAAAGGTTACCTTACTTTACTCAGTCAAATTATGACTCGAGTATACCGAGGCGAAGGTCGCTTTAAACAAACCTTAAAGCAATCAAGTTTTAATGCTTGGACTAAGTTTTATAAGCAAGATGAAAATGCCGCTAATGCAATTGTCAGCTATTACACTAAAGGCGCACTATTTGCCTTGTATGTAGACTTAACTATCCGTATTGAAACCCAAGGTAAATACAGCCTTGATGATGTTATGCGTACACTTTGGCAACAATATGGTTTAACAGGTGTAGGTACTGAATCGTCAAGCCATCAACAGATTGTTGAAGCGCTATTAAATCGCCCTTGTGACGATATCTTTACTTATCTCGACAACACAGACGATTTGCCACTAAAAGAATTACTGGCTCAAGTGGGCGTGAATATGAGTTTACGGACCTGTGAAGGTGTAACTGATTTGGGTGGTGCTGGAGCTACAGGTTATAACATTGGTTTTGGCGCAAAAACAAAAGCGGAATCATTAGGGTTAAAAATTCTAACGGTTAGCCAACACAGTCCAGCACATCAAGCGGGATTAAGTGCGGGTGATTTATTGATTGCAGCAGACCACTTGCAAGTAACCAGTCAATTTGAACAGCAACTGCAAAGTCGACCCCTTGGCGAACAAATCACTTTGCATTGGTTTAGACGTGATGAATTGATGCAAGGAACATTAACGATCAGTGAAGCGGCTTTAGACACGATTTCGCTTAGCATCATTGATGCGACTAAAACACAATTGTGGCTTGGTTAAGACTAAGAAGCGATTATCAAGTTTGAAAATTGATTTACTGAGTACCATCAATATTAATCGAAAATTTGAATTAAAAAAGGATATCAATTTGATATCCTTTTTTATAAATCTTCTCTATTACTATACAAATGTACCAATATGACTAGCTCTGCTTAATCCGTTCTAATACTTGATTTTCAGTATGTGCTTCTAACCAGTATTTTTGTAATGTTGGATTTTTTACTCCTGATACAGGATCAAGTAAATTCCAAGCTCGTTTCCAAATACCGTCGGCAATCATATGTACGACCGCACTTTCAATAGCAGCTGCAATACATAAACTCACTGGTTCGTTTGAGGTATAACCCGCCTCAGACTCTAATAATTCTTGCGCATCAATAAATTTAAATACGCCAGCAGTAATTTCTTTTGAAATAACGGCCTTAGTGGTTGTCACACTGCTTAATAATCGACCTGTACGGATGTCGACCGCACGTAAATTAACCGTGATGCTATCGACACGGTATTGACCCGATACGCCGATCCCCAAATAACGAGCGCCTGCGCCACCGGTTTTAATATTGGTGTCGTAAGCCACTATGCCACCTTCCATTAAAATTTGGGCACTGTTTAATTGTGGCAACTTACTGGCATCACCATTGAGTCCTGCACGAACAATTTTTCGTTCTGTCAGTAAATTTTGTAACCCTTCACGCTCAACAGGCACAAACCAAGCAGAATCATTGAGCGCCTGAGCTAAGAAAGCCGTTCCAGACTGAGGTACTGCAGTTGAAAAGTTACTCGAAGGTATCGGCTTGTATTGACCCGTTTGATCACGAAAATCATACACTGCTGCCACCATACTTCCTTGGGGTGATGGCAAACTGACTAAATCATAATATGTCTCGCCCTTTGGCATTAAACTCGTGGTTGCTTCAATACCGTCGAATTCACTTTTTATCGATGAACACCCACTCAAAGATAGAATAAATAAGCTAAGCAGTAGTCTTTTCATGATTAGCCCCCTGTTGATGCGCCGACAATACCACCAACTTCGATGATGGTCGTCTCGCCGGTTAATAAGTCAGTAATGTGAACCAGTAACGATCCATCTTCATTGACCACATTTATCTCAAAGTCATCGGTTTTTAAATAACCTTCACCACCATTTGCCGCATCATTAAACAGTTGACTCATTAAGCGTGACTGTAATGAACTAGCAAGCCTGTCCAGCGCTGTAGGGGCTACATAAGAGGAACCACCTTGATGTTCATTTTGCGCTGACGCATTTGCCAATAAATAACTACCATTAAGGTAACTGCCCCCAAACGCAGGGTTAACTGGGGTATATACCAGTTGCGTCGCGACTAAGGGAAAACTAAATGATGTTATTGATAAGATTAGTAATAATTTTTTCATATGCATTCCCTGCTAAAACTCATCAGGAGCAAGATCGGGGTCTGAAAATGCCGCCCATCTTACCTGTTGTTGATATTGCAACAGGGAAGCATTGACCCGCTTTGCTGCCATGTTCGCTTGTGCATCAATATTTCGCGATGCTGGGGATAAAAACGTCACAAAAACCGGCTTGCGATTATGCAACACTAAAATTTTACTACCACTTCTTGCAGTGGCTTGTTCTACAACAGTGAGCCCCGAGTGGTTGCTCATGCCATTGATATCACGATAAGCGCTAACAAATTCTCGATAAAAACGGTGGCCAAATCTTGTCATGGCTCTATTTAAGATTAATCCGTCAATTAAATCAGCTTCACGCTTAGGCTTTGCATCACTGACACTCGCTACAGGTTCAATTGACTGCAATAAATTCTCTTGAGCTTTTGAGGCGGTGGATTCTGGAATAACTTCATCTGTGGTGGGGGCAATGTTAGCTTTTGTAAATTCTGGAACATTAACGTCAACATCTTTACGATCATCAGCGATAGCATCACTTAATAAAACGGCTTGACTCGCAATCAAGCAAATGAGTATCACTGATGGATATTTCACACTCTCACCTCATGCATGTGAGTTTGTGCCCAAGCAATGGCTTGACCACGACTAGACACACCAATTTTTCGAAACGCACGATAGAGATGCGTTTTAATGGTAGATTCACTGACAAATAGTTGATTAGCGATATCGAGATTAGTACTACCAGACAATAACGTTTGTAATACCTCACGTTCACGAATGGTCAGTTGTTCACTGTCATCGTCATGCTCATCGTTTAATATTGAACGTTGCAAGCCTTGCGGCATAACACTTCGACCTTTGAGTATTTCATTCAAACCTTGGCTTATTTCCGCTAAATTAGCATCAGAATAAAATACACCTATTGTTGTTGAAGGATGAATTAAAAATTTAGTATCAAGCTGCTTAGGAAAATTTAAAAACACTGTGTGAATCGCGCAATATTCGCGTTCAATGAGGCGTTGTAATTGGTAAGTTTGTTGTAAATCAATAGTCGACAAGTCAAATACAACAACTGAAATAGGCTCACTTGCTAACATTTTTGCCATTCCATTGGGCTGAGCTTTAGTCAATTTGATTAAAAACTCTTGTGGCCAGCGGCAATCAAGTAAATCGATCAATAACTGTGACCGAGAAACAATCATCCAATTTACGACTTTAAACATCATTTACACTCCATGTGAAGATGAACTAGATGCTCTTTAAACAGAATTTGCATCAATGTGAAACAAGATTAGCAAGGCTTTTATCATTTAACAATTAGTCAAAAGGGTGCTTACACACCCTTTATTATACTTATGTACTACAAACCTTGAGTTATCGTCACTGTGTTACCATAACCCGTGCTGGTAGCGATCGCTGAATTATGCATATCCGCTTGAGTAACATGAACAGTATTGTTACCTAGCCCTTCAACGTATACATCTGCGAAGTTCATAGCATCTGTTTGACTAATAACAATTTCGTTAGTATCACCCCACCAAGATTCAGCATAGGCCTCGTTATGATGACCAGTCTGATCTATATCAATGATTGTTGAAACATCAGCCGCATCGGCATAGGCTTTGTTATGATGGCCATTCTGATCAACGGTAACAACGTTATCCGTACCCCATGAACCAGCACCGATCCCTTCACCATAAAAATTACTACCATTTGGTCGGCTATTAACTTCATTATGATGGCCAGTTTGATTCACTGTAACGGTACTGAATCCACCAGAGTCAGTTGATGCACCCGCATAGTTATGATGACCTGATTGGTTAATCGCAATCGTGTTGTCATAACTGAACTCCCCTTGGAACACTATTGCTTCGTTTGAGAAACCCGCTTGCGCAATCGTAGCGGTATCACCCATACCTTCTTGGTCAACAGTAGCATTGTTACCAGAACCTGAATTACCGTTACCATTCCCAAGAGTTAACGCACTTTGAGTCACTGTTGCAGTGTTGCCTTCATTTGACTGATTGACGATTGCAACATGATCAAAGTCCATTTGCATTACCGTTGCGGTTTGATTCAAACCGTATTGGTTAACTTGAGCTTCATGATTACCGCCACTTTGAGTCACATGTGCATCATGAGATTCACCATTTTGATATACATTTGCCATGTTAGACAAACCAACTTGTTCAACTAAACCAATGTTGTCATTACCTTCCTGCTCTAATATTGCAACGGTATCGTCACTGGTTGCTCCACCATAATTTTGAGTGTTTTGTAATATATCACCAATATTATTTGAACCAGTTTGAGTTAATGTGGCACTAGCAGCATCTGATGATTCCTGCTGAATATAAGCATTATTGTTAGAGTTTCCAGATTGATTAATGGTTGCATCAGCAAAATCTGACCAATGATTATAAATTTCGGCGGTATCTTCACTTCCGGTTTGATTAATCGAAGACTGTGCACCGTCACCGTCATTTTGAGTGACGGTTGCTATGTTTCCATTGCCATTTTGGTTAACAGTTGCTTGAGCATTCTCACCGTTAAAAAATTCCTGTACGACATTTGCTTGGTTATCATTACCAATAGATTCAACAGATGCATTAGCTGTGCTTGTTGCATTATGTTGATCAATCAAAGAGGTATTTCCATCCCCCTCTTGATAGGATATAGCTTTTGAATTTGACGTTTCAGCTTGTGAAATCGTTGAGAGATTACTATCTCCAATTTGGACAATAGTTGCGTCATTAGCAACACTATTATTTTGTTGAACAACCACTGCAGTATTTAGATCTCCTTCTTGACTAACATCGGCTTCGTTGTTACTTGCATACGCACTTACTGAAGTTAATAAAACAGCAGATATTAATAAAGCTAATTTAGAATATTTCATCTTTGTATTCCCTTCATTTTATTGAATAGATTAATTCCTTTGAGTTACGTTCACATTCTGTGTTGTCCCCCATTGAGTGACACCGACAGCATTTCCAAAACCGTATTGTTGGATCCGAATGGTATTATCATTACCAGTCTGATTAATGATAGCTAAGTTACTAATTCCAATTTGGCTAACGTCCATCAATAAATTGAAACCAACCTGACTTGCAATCACTTGGTTATTAAACCCTGATTGGTAAATATTGGCTTCAATATCACTTCCAGACTGGAGTACAGCAGCACCATTGAGAATGCCTTGTTGAGTGGAAGATATTTGATTGTTATTGCCTAATTGAATGGAATTGAAGCGATTATTGAATCCATTTTGATTTACGTTGATTGATAACTCATCACCATTTTGACTCACATTAGCTCTATTATTAATGCCAATATTGAGCTCATCTATGTCGCTTAGATCTTGTTGTCCTAAGCTAGAAAAAGATATTAGACATAATAAAAAAGCAAGAATTCCAGTTCTTACATTAAAGCGAAGTTTATGAGTACGCTTGTTAAAGATCATGCTCCCTGCCCCTTGGTTATTTCACGTCATAACATTCAATCGGCTTAATAACGTTTCTATTGATAGTGTCAATATTATGGCGCTGTCAAATGGTATTTGAATCATCCTCGAGTATTAAACCAACATAGACCTATAGGTTATATTAATTTCAGCCCCCTACTTTATTACTACACAAACATATAAGATGATGATTTATATTTATATTTTTAAATATGCAATTCTAACCTAGCTATAAATTAGTGAGACATTAATATGAGAATTATAGGAAGAGCCGATTCTCCCAAAGAACAAGAAATTAAATATATACAAATAATAAAAAAATTAGAGTTTCCCTTAAAGTATGTATTTTGAAAGAGTAAGATGATGAAAAAAATTCAAAAGTAGATATTACTAATTAGTTACTAATTAAAAAAAATAAATTATTGATAATAAACAGAAAATATTTATAGTCTGTATATTTTAAGTAATATATATTTGAGAAAGCCCCTCATAATCAATTATTCAGCAAAGAAGCCACTAAACATATAAACAACACGATTGAAATCACTTGCCAAAAACGTACTGGGTTGCGAGTTATAATGGGCACATAATCATTTACTGTATGATTCGCTTTGGCAGTGGTTAATTGATGAATAAGCTCACAGGTATCCGCTTGGCGTAAATTAGGTTCTACATTGAGTGCTTTTTTTAATGCTACGTCAATCCACTCTGGCACCATTGGGTTTAATTTATGTACACTAATATATTCTAAACGTTGATAATCCTGCCGCGTTCGGCATTTCTCGAGTTTGCCTTTAAAAGGCAATTGCCCAGCCAACATCTCAAAAGCAATCACTGCAAGCGAAAATAAATCGGCACGACCATCGGCCTTATAACCCAGTATAACTTCAGGGGCGGTGTAATCAGCCGTACCCAAAATACGATCTCGAGTTAACGGACTACTAATTTCTGCCACTCCTTTGATATAACAAGAACCAAAATCGATGATTTTAACTACCCCTTCTCGGGTGATAAAAATATTATCCGGTTTTAAATCTTGATGCAGCGTTTCGCGACGGTGAAATGCTCTTATCCCTAATTCGATTTGTTTTAGCAACAGTAACACCTCTTCTACTGGGGCCTTTTTATGTTGAGTTAACCATTCACCTAAGCTTATCCCCGATAAAAACTCGGTGACATAATACAAAGCGGACTTTATGTTATGTTGCTCTACAACCTTAACGACATGAGCACTGCTAATACGCTGCCCTACCCAGCTTTCTAACATAAAGCGCTCTATGTAAGCGGCATCATCTATGTAATTGACGGAAGGTGTTTTCATGCAAAAGACTTGGTTTTGCCCATTGACGACTCTATACACTTGGCTGCGTTGTGATTGATGAAGTATATGAGTTACCTGATATCCATCAAGTTTCATTCCAACGCTAAGTGGGGGGGGGAATGGTTGACGCGACAAGCTTTGGTACACATCATCGATAGCTTGTTTAGGTAATTGTCTGACACTTAATAACTGCGCACTGAGATTATCTTTACTGCCTAAATCGAACGCCTTTTTATTCAACGCTAAGCAGAATTGTTCACACAAATCATCGCTAAGCGTTGGATGTTGCTGACAAAGAGCTGTCAATTTTCGGTGTATTTCAAATTCAGTGAGTACGTCATGAACTCCATCCGTTGTCAGTAAATAGAGGTCGTCAACTTCAACTGACAAGGTTTTATAGTCCACATCTAATTTAACATCCATCCCCAAAGCACGAGTAAGATATTGGTTTGATGAGTTAATATTAGTACTGTGATCATGAGTTAATTGCAGTAATTCGCCTCGGCGAAAACGATAAATACGTGAATCGCCCACATGCAACATGTGCACTGAACAAGACTTAAATACCAATGCACTAAAGGTACATACAAAGCCACGTCTGGCATCGCGATAGTCTTGCCCCAACCCATACAGCCAACGGTTTAATGCTGTTAATACTTTGGTACTCGATGTTTGCACACTCCAAGTTTCTGGGGTGGAATAATAATCCGCAAGAAAATTACTGACACTAATGGCAGACGCATGAGCCCCACCTTCAGCGGTACTGACACCATCACTGATAACACTAACAACACCTTTCGACGTAAGTGGTATCCCTGAAGGAATACGAATACCTATGGCATCTTCATTTTGCAGTTTACGTCCTTTTTCAGAAGCTTGGCCTACAACAAGCTGCAAAGTTGCAGCAAAAGGAAGCATGGCATCTACACTATCCATCGTTTGTTCTAATGACTCTGAAGCCATAAAACCTCTCACTCTAAGATTAAGCTGTTTTATCAATATAAAAACTCAAATTGCTTAAACATAAACAATTTGAGTTTTATGGCACAATGTTGCTCTGGCTACTTTACTCGAGCACTAACTTACGCTGATTAAAGTGACTTCGCCTTGATCGTTTACTTCAGCAATATGACCTTTGGGTTCTTTCATAAAAAATAATGTCACAAAACCAAATACGGCACTTATCGCAATCACATAAAAGAAAATTTGAGTGGATACGATAGAATATACGGTTAAGAAAAACACTGCACCGACGTTACCATAAGCCCCTGTCATACCCGCTATTTGCCCTGTTAAGCGACGCTTAATCAGCGGCACAGCAGCAAACACAGCCCCTTCGCCACCTTGAACAAAGAATGAACATGCCATAACGACTGCGACAGCCAAAGGTAATGACCATGACGAGTCGATTTGTGCTACCGACAAATAACCAATCGCTAACCCTGCAGTTAATATTAACAGGGTGGTTTTACGACCAAACTTATCACTTAACCAGCCACCGCCAGGACGAGACATTAAATTCATAAAGGCATAGCTTGATGCCAACATACCCGCTTGTGCCATGCCAAGCTCGAACGTTTCTGCAAAAAAGAGTGGCAACATCGATACCACGGCAAGCTCAGAGCCAAATGTAGTGAAATACAGCACATTCAATACAGCAACTTGCTTAAATTGATAGCGTTCAAACTCAGGTACTTCCATTGAAAACAAATGTTTATTCACTTGGTATGTTTGGTAAAAATCGAACAAGAACACCACCACCAACCCAAGATAAATAAGGTAGGTTGCATCTTGAGTAAACATACTCACACCTGCTGGAGACAGTTTCCAACCTAACAGCGCTAGCGTGGCATACATTGGCACCTTCATAATGATCAGTAACACATAGTCACTTTTACTGGTCACTTCTAAGCCGCCGCCCTTTTTGGGCTTAAAGTAAGTCGAACCTTTTGGGGTATCGGTCACATTGAAGTAATAAACAAATGCAAACAACAAACTCATTAAGCCGGTAATGCCAATGGCATAACGCCATCCGTCTGGGCCACCAAAAGCAAGTGCAACGGCAGGTAACGTAAAGGCTGCTGCAGCTGAACCAAAGTTACCCCATCCGCCATAAATGCCTTCTGCTGTACCTAACTCTTTTGCCGGAAACCATTCACTCACCATACGGATACCAACCACAAAACCAGCACCAATAAAGCCAATCAGAAATCGGGCTAAGGCTAACTGCTCAAAAGTGTCGGCTACCGCAAACATAAAACAAGGGATTGAACAGATACCCAATAAGGCAGAATAGGTGATCCTTGGACCATATTTGTCGGTTACCATACCAATGATAATCCGCGCCGGGATTGTTAATGCCACATTGAGGATCAACAAGGTCTTAATTTGTGATTTAGTCAGCCCTAAACTGTCGGCGATCACGCTAACAAGTGGCGCTGCGTTAAACCACACAACAAAGGTGATAAAAAACGCCATCCAACTTAAATGCATGATTTTCATCTTGCCGTGGAAACAGAAAATATTAAATTTTTCAGCACTCATATTGCACCCCTTTATGACTGAGCCAAGACAAAAACATTGCCTTGTTCAGTTTTAATTTCGAATGGTTTAACCACTAAATCAACATTTTCAATACAACGTCCACTATCCAAGCGGTAATGTTGTTTATAAAGCGGCGAAGCAACACAAAGCTCACCATCGATTTCACAAATAAGTCCTCGGGACAATAAACTCACACCACTGGCAGGATCTACATTATCAAGGGCAAATAAACCGTCATCCCCTAAATTGAAAATGGCAACCGCACGTCCTGCAACCCAAGCCGCTATTCCGGTGCCTTTTGGCATGCTTGCTTCGCTACACACATTGACCCAAATCATGCTAATTCCTCCACAGCGAGTTGTGCTGCATCGTCTGTAATATCGTTAATAGCTATCGTTCCTGCCCCTGCGTCTTTAATACTCGGGAAACGCTGCTCACGAATTCGTTGGTAAGCACTGGTATCTGCTTCTGGCGCATCATTTGGATTAACAAACTCATTAAAGCGCGCCAAAAAGGCCGGTTGTTCAAGGCTGGTTTTCCACTCACATTGGTATGTCGCGGCAATATGGTCCATCTGCTGCTCTAAGGTCGAGTTAATCCCCAACGCATCGTCAATAACAACTGATTTTAAATACGCTAGACCACCTTCTAATGAATCCATCCAAGTCGAGGTTCGTTGTAATTTGTCTGCAGTTTTGACATAGAACATCAAAATGCGATCGATATATTTATAGAGATCTTCAGTGGATAAATCAGTGGCAAACAAATCACCATGACGGGGGCGCATACCGCCATTGCCAGCAACATACAAGTTCCAACCTTTGTCGGTTGCGATAATGCCAATATCTTTGCTTTGTGCTTCAGCACATTCACGAGTACATCCAGAAACAGCAAATTTTAATTTATGTGGACTGCGTAAGCCCTTGTAACGGTTTTCTAAATCAATCGCGAAACCAACGGCGTCTTGCACCCCGTAACGACACCAAGTGCTGCCAACACAGGATTTTACCGTGCGCAATGATTTACCGTAGGCATGGCCTGTTTCAAAACCAGCATCAATGAGTTTTTTCCAAATTTCGGGTAGCTGCGATAACGTTGCGCCAAACATATCAATACGTTGGCCACCGGTTATTTTGGTATAGAGGTCATATTCTTGGGCAATTTGGCCCATGGCTATCAGCTTAGTTGGGGTAATTTCACCACCAGCGACTCGCGGCACAATAGAGTAAGTGCCGTCTTTTTGGATGTTGCCTAAGTAAGCATCATTGGTGTCTTGCAATTGCACATGACTGCTATCTTGATTCAACACATATTGGTTTTGTAAGCTAGCAAATATTGATGCGGCGGCAGGTTTACAAATATCACAGCCATATGTATGACCACTAGCTGAAGGTTTTCCATGCTGAGTGATTAAGGTATTAAAATCATTAATGCCTTCGACTTGACATAAGTGATACAAGGCTTGTCGGTCATGATCAAAATGGGCGCAAATTCCGGCATTAAAATCAAGCCCTGCAGCTTGCAAGGTTTGATCAATAATTTTTTGAACTAACGGCGCACAACCACCACAACCCGATGCCGCACGAGTACATACTTTAATCTCAGCTATTTTATGGTTGCCGGCGGTCACGGCCTCAACAATGTCGCCCTTGGTTACTTGATGACAAGAACACACTATAGAAGTGTCTTTTAAATCGGCTTCGTTTTCTGCACCGGCTAGCAATAACTCAACTGCGGAACCTTCAATCTCGTCTTGAGACAAATAGCTATCAAGCAAGCGGCTGTAATCGCTGTTATCACCAATCAGCACTGCACCTTTTAAAAATTTACCGGTTTCGTCTAACCATAATTTTTTATAAATACCCGCTTGGTTATCAGATAACTCAACAAATTGTGCGTTATCAAAACCACGGCTAGCACCAATAGCGGCCACATCAACACCCAATAATTTAAGTTTGGTACTCATGTCTGCGCCGGTAAATGACTGCGACACGCTATTAGATGTTAATGAAGCAATATGCGAAGCGACCACTCGGGCCATTTGGTAACCAGGTGCAACTAAACCAAATATTTTTTGTTGCCATAACGCACACTCACCGATGGCATAAACATCGGGCGCTGAGGTTAAACAGTAATCGTCAATTTCAATGCCGCCACGTTCACCGATACAGATATTTGAAACTCGAGCTAATGAATCTTGTGGACGAATACCGGCAGAAAACACAATCATGTCAGTTTCAAGATAAGACTCATCATTAAAGGTCATTCGGTGCATTGCCGTTTCACCGTCAATAATCGCAGTGGTGGCTTTTGAAGTATGTACACTCACGCCGAGCTGTTCAATTTTACTGCACAGTAATTCACCCGCTTTATCATTTAGCTGAACGGGCATCAATTGTGGTGCAAACTCAACAACGTGGGTTTTTACCCCGAGCTGCATCATGGCATTGGCGGCTTCTAAACCTAATAGTCCACCACCAACAACCACCCCAACTTGACTGTTTTGAGCTGCGGCCTGAATCGATTCAAGATCTTCAATGGTGCGATACACTAAGCATTGAGCACGATCGTTACCTTGTATCGGTGGCACAAATGGAAATGATCCCGTTGCAAGCACTAAGCGGGTATAAGAATAATGATCACCTTGCGCGCTAGTCACCGTTTTGGCGGCAATATCAATTGCCGTAATAGGTGTGTTTAAGTGAAGCGTAATGCCCCAATCTTGATAATCTTGCGCGCTGGTTAACATCAGTGGATCGGCGCTACCGGTCTCGAAATATTTTGACAGCTGCACTCGGTCATAAGCTGGACGCGGCTCTTCACCAAACACGTGCACATCAAACGTTTTATTGAGACCTAAACTGCACACTTGCTCAATAAAATGATGACCAACCATGCCATTACCAACGACCACTAACTTGGGTTTTGAGACTGCCATATCCAACTCCTTCATGCCTTGGACCGTAAAAAGCAAAATGGCGCCAACTCCGCTTAAGGAGTTGGCGCCATTGCCTGTTGAGATCCAAATTTTTAAAATAAATTGTTGAGGTAAACGACCCCGTTAATTGCTGCCATTCACACTATCGTCAATCTGATACTTTATTCATTATATGTATTGTTTGCAGGCTCTATGCCAACTACAAAAAAGACTTAAACCATTGATTTATTAACCTTAAAAAATCAACAACCTTTACTAAACGCTCTACTGTTGTCCATCTTGGTCACAACCGCACCAAAGTGAGGCGCACCATCGTTGTTCACTGCGGTGTTTAGTGATTTTGACTTACCATGATGCTGAGTAACAATAGCAATAATTTGCGCTGACATTTGAGCTAATGACAAACCTTTTTGCATCGCTTGTTGTTGAATAATCTGGTGCGCTTTGGTTTCATCGAACCCTTGCTGCATAACGATAAGCTTAGCCTGACTAAGTAGTTTTATACTGCGGATTTCATCATCCAGTTTCTTAAACTCGGCGAGTGTTTTACTCGCAGCATTAAAACGTGCTTGGGCCAAACTAATGACACTGGTTAAACGATTAACACTTAACATCTCAGGAATAAAAGTGATGCGACCGCAATCAAGTAACTCGGTTAATGCTGTCTGCTGCCATGTTTTGGCATTGACAACTATCACCATTGGCTTACTGGTTAATATACGCTGAATAAGTCCTTGGATTTGAGCGTGTAATGTGTCGGTTAATATCAACAAGGTATCAAATGTTTGTTGATGTAATCGTTGCTCAATTTGGCTCACAGAAGTTAACACCGTGACATGTCCAAACGCTGCCAAACAAGCTTGGTACTTTACAACTTCACAATCGACCACTGGCACAGCTGAAAAACTCAGGTCACAAAAAATTAAACTGCGCATAACCACTCCTCGTTCAGCCATTTGGCTAATGGATTGTTTGTTGAACTGAAGCGGTTTGCCCAACATTGTTGACTCAAGTAAACAGCTTGCTCCGCTGCCATAATCTTCTGTGAATTTGATTTTTGTGAAATTGATTCTGGTGAAATTGATTCCTGTGGAATAATCGCTGTATTTAATTTGTGGTTAAGTAATAACAATACTGCAGCCAACGTTGCCGTCATACTGCTAAGCGCCTGCTCAATCATGGTGCGCGACATTAATGATGTCAGCGCATCAGCAGAAAAAGGCTCTTTTTCGCGCCATAACAGCGCAAGAATGTCGCTAGATAATTCAGCTTGACCCACTTTTGCACCAGAAAAGCCTTCTAATAACGTAGGGATAGATAAGCTCGATACCGCTATATTATCTGTCTGTCCGTTGACGACAGTTATCGTGGTAGCCACTCTTGGATTACACTCGGTTTCACCTTGTAAGCCTTTAAAAATAGCCACACTGCCGGCGTGATATTCGCTTTTCTCAAATAAAATTTCGCATATTCCTTGGTGTACCGCATCTAACCCAGGGTGAAAATAACTGCGAAGGCTTATTGGTGCATTAGTTGGGTTCATGCAACGCGCTGCGGTTTGAATCAAACTGCGTAGACCTAATTCTTGATGTAATTGACGACACTCATCTAACACTGGTGCTAAGTCACCCGCTCGAACATAAACAATATTATCTGACTGCAATGCCACTTTGGCCATTTGTGATGATGTACAACACGCAATATTAAGTGATGCTAAACATGATTCAACATGACGGCGATGAGGTAACGCTTGACTGTCACCGTGTAACATCACCCGAATACCTTGTTTCGCCAATAACTTAGCAACCAGTAAAAGCCAAGGTAACTGTTCGCGCTTGCCCGCATACACAGGCCAATCGATATCAACCTCAAGCGAATGCCAACCTTTATCGACAGTGCGACGTAAGCCCGCCACCATCCCTGCTATTTCTTCAGTCGTTTCACCGCGCACGCGCATGAGCATCATGGCACTGGCCATTTGCACACGCGATACTTTTCCTTTGGCAAAACCTTCAAGCAGCAAGCAAGCCTCATCAAACGTTAATGCACGTGAGCCTTTTTCGCCCTTACCTAATGCTTTTATCAGCAAACGAAAGTCAAACTCATCCACGGATGTCAGCGTTAACTCACCAATTTTAGGCATATAAAGCCTCACGCCCATATTCAAATGAGGTTTGTGTTGCAGCTACATCAATATCGGCAAGCAAAG
This sequence comes from Shewanella sp. ALD9, assembly GCF_002836315.1. NCBI lineage: Bacteria > Pseudomonadati > Pseudomonadota > Gammaproteobacteria > Alteromonadales > Shewanellaceae > Shewanella > Shewanella sp. ALD9. The sequence continues at coordinate 704,103 of NZ_PJCD01000003.1, read as the reverse complement.
CATTCAGCTGTTGACCAACAGACACCACTTCACCAATGATGATTAACGTCGGCCCAGAGTCTTTAATGGTTAACGCGGCATCGGCCATAGAAGCGACTGTGGCATAAGTAACAATTTGATTCGGTCTTCCACCATTGGTAACAAATGCTACCGGCAGATTAGCGGCACTTTGAGCATCGAGTAACCCAATTGAAATGCTTGCCGCTTGTTCTTTACCCATATAAAACACCAAGGTTGATTGCGCTGCTAATAATGCTTGCCACTGCGTAGGTGCATTTGCATTATCGGCATCGGTCATTTTGGTGCCGGTGATCAGCGTAACACTGCGAGCCATACCACGATACGTTAATGGAATTCCGGTACTTGATGCACAACCTAACGCCGCGGTAACACCAGCAATAAATTGCGAACGGATACCATTTTGTGCAAGGTAAAGCGCTTCTTCTGCACCTCTACCAAAAATATGCGGATCGCCGCCCTTTAATCGCACCACTTTTAATCCTTGCTGCGCTAATGTCAGCAATAATGCATTAATGTCGTCTTGCTTTTTACTCGGCTGACCACAGCGTTTACCCACAAAATGACGCTGACAAGTTGGCGTCACTAACGTCAAAATGTCACTACTCACCAGACTGTCGAACACCAACGCTTCAGCTTGTGCCACTATTCTAGCGGCCTTAAGTGTCATTAACTCTAATTGACCACAACCCGCACCAACAATAGCCACATCACCCGCGTGTAATTCATTCGCCGCATGTCCTAAAGTACTTATAGGTTGACGACCTTTTATCATTGCTTCTACGGTATTCATTAGGCTACGTCCTCTGCTACTGATGGTTGATGGTCAATGCCGGAATAAGATAAGGCGTCTTGCCAACTTTGCTTGGCACACTGCTTAACTTCACTATGACAACTGCCACATTGACGGCCGCAACCGAGTAATAACTGGGTGCTATCTAACGCCTGCTCAAAACTGATATTCGCTAAACCGTCACTCATCACTTGGTCGTTAAATTGTTGATTGATTTCGTCGTTAATGTTCGCTTCGATTACCCCTGTACAAGCGCAGATTAACGGACTATTTCCGGCTTTTATTTGCTGATGTAGCTGCTTAATTAACTGTTTATCGACAGGCTTACCAATGAAATCATTCATTTGATATAGGGCCACATTGACTTGAGTATGAGACAAGACTTTTAATGCTTTAAGTAATCCTTTATCCATATTGCATTGGATATATAAAGGCTGGCCATCTACCGTTAAAGTCCACTTAAGTGAATGCACAGTCGCTTGATACGCAAAGCCGTCGTCGGTATCCGTAAAACCGATGTGATGACACACTCCGTTCTCTAGTGTTTGTGCAACTTGCCAACATAGCCCGTGAGCAGAAGAGTCGTGTTGACCAAAAACCACCCCTTGCAGCGCCAGTTCAACAGAGCTTAATGTCACAGGTTGACACTTAAACCCTGGTTGTTTTGATATTGGGTCGACGCGAGCATCTAATGCCTGATTCACGCCTTTGGTCAGCGAAAACTGCGCAGACCAATGCATTGACATCAAAGCCATATTTGTCGGTATGTCATCATCGACAACAGCGCGAGCCATCGTGAATGAGGCATGGGGAAAAAGGTCGGGGTTAGCGGTCTCTGTGGAGTATTGTTCAATTTGATTTTGAATAGCTTCAATGCGGACCAAGCCACCTTCGGTTAAAGACAATGCATTGAGTTGTGATGAATGCAGGTGAACGACAGGCTCAGGAATACTGGCTCGTAAGCTAGCAATATGTCCGGTGCGAGTCATGGTATGCCACTGATCTCGGCTGCGGCCAGTGTTTAATAACAAGGTGTTACTCGGTAATGATTGTTGCGGAACACTAACAACCGCAGGCGCAACAAACTGAGCTTTACCCGTCGCCGTAGCAAACTCTCCCTGGCTAAAAACTCGCACGTTTTGTTGACCAATTTGTGTCGCCAAAGCAATGGGCCATTGTGTCGGTGCTAGTGCATCATATTGCGCTTTGGATAAATCTGTTAGCCCAGTGAGATCAAACACCTTAGTCGGAAAAGCTTGTTTAACTCTAGCGGATAAAGCAGCAAACTCGCTAAATACACTGGCATTGTCATCAAAATTAAAACCATCAAAGCCCATTTTGTTCGCGACTTGGCTAACCGCCCACCAATCAGGTTTAGCTTGGCCTTTGGCTGTGATAAAGCCACGTTGACGCGTAATAGTGCGCTCACTATTAGTGACGGTACCGCACTTTTCTGACCAGCCTTGAGCTGGGAGTAATACATCAGCAAATTTGGCGGTATCAGAATCAGGACTGATTTCAGACACCACCACAAAAGGACAATCGGCTAATGCTTGTGCTATTTTTTCACTGTTGGGCAAAGACACCACAGGATTGGTGCCCATAATCCAAATCGCTTTGATTTTACCTTCGGCAAGGGCATCAAACATCTCAACTGCTGCTAAACCTTTTTGATCTGCAACACTGTCAACTTGCCAAAAATCAGCTAATAACTGCTGCTCCGATTGTGAAAACCCCATATGACACGCTAACTGAGTGGCTAACCCACCGACCTCACGGCCGCCCATGGCATTGGGCTGCCCTGTTAACGAAAAGAATCCACAACCAGCTTGACCGATGTGTCCTAACGCGAGGTGACAATTAATCATCGCATTGGTTGCATCGGTGCCAATGGTTGACTGATTAACCCCCTGACAAGATGCCGTAAGTACTTTTTTATTGTTGGCTACAAGTTGATAGAATTGCGTCAGCTGAGTGACTGAAACACCGACTTGTGTGGCAAGATCGGCTAAATTGACACTTAATTGTTGCGCCTGCAAACCCACGGTATCAAAGCCTTCTGTGTGTGCGGCAATATACGCGTGGTCGACACGATTTTGATCTGCTAGGTAACCGAGTAAGCCATGAAACAAGGTTAAATCAGCGCCCGGTTTAATGGCTAAATGTAAATCTGCTTGTTTTGCTGTGGCTGTTGATAACGGGTCGATTACCACTAAACGAGCATTATTGATTTTTTTTGCGGCTAAAATCCGTTGAAAAAGAACGGGATGAGTCCAAGCAGTATTGGCCCCTACAAGCACAATCACATCAGCTTGCTCTAGGTCGTCGTAACAACCAGGTACAACATCTTCACCAAAGGCGCGTTGCATCGCACTCACCGCTGACGACATGCATAACCGTGAATTAGTATCGACGTTGGCTGTCTTTAAAAAGCCTTTGGCAAACTTGTTGGCTACATAATAATCTTCAGTGAGTAATTGCCCTGATAGATAAAGCGCAACAGAGTCTGGGCCGTGCTCAGCAATGGTTTGTGCAAATGTATCGGCAATCAAGGTGCTAGCACGGTCCCAATCAAGTGGCATACCAGATCGTAGTTTAGGGTAACGCAGTACATTCGGTTGGGCTAAACTGTCGAGTAAGCGTTCGCCTTTGGCACATAAATGACCGTAGTTAGCCGGATGCTTGTTATCGCCGACTAATTCTAAATCTACAGCATCGATATCGGTCCAATCCGCTTTATTTGAAGACACGCTAATGCCGCATCCGACACCACAATAAGCACAACTAGATTGGATTGCTGACATACATCTACCCTTTCACATTAACGATTACATAATTGAAATACTGCGAAAGATGTGCCAAAAAAATAACTTACTGATTTACAATAGAAATAGAAAATACCTAAGTATTTTAAAACAACATTTGTGCAACAAAAGTGCGCAGCCTGCGCCCTTATGTTGCGCATCTACTTGAAAATAAAAGAATTTAAATACCTAAAAAGAGGTATACCACTGCAAGTGAAAACGTTTTATATATGTGTTTCACTCAGCCTCATGATTTTCTAACTTGACGAATTAACGTTAAGTGATGAATTTCTTCAAAGCATGTTAAAGGTTGAGGAGAGACAATTAATACACGAGGGTGAGATATTTTATTAGACTGACTAAAATTCGCTGCATCATCTAATAAGAGCAAGTTTGTATACAAATTGATTCAATTGACTAGTGCACTTTATGCGGAAGATCGTAAAGAATGATGGGGATATTAAAACAAAATACCGACATTACGTCGGTATTTTTCAGCTACTAAAATACTTTATTTAGCAACACGGCCATCATCGTGGCATGTATCACATGTTGGCATTTCGCCTACTTTAGCTTCATGTGGTGCATGACAATCTGCGCACATTAAAATACCATCATGCGGCTTATGGTTATCATCCATTTCGGCAAGTGTACCATGGCAACTTTGACATTGTTCAAATTCATAAGCGCCATCTTTTGATGGTTCGCCATCAGCGTGACAGTTTTCACAGCCACCCATTTCAACGTGAAACTCTGCGAGGGTCTCATCAGCAGCAAATGATGCAGAAGACATCATCATTACCGCGAAACCAGCCGCAAACAATGCACTCAGTAGTTTATTGCTCACTATTCATTCCTCCAATTTTAGTGTGTGTCCGCATTCTTTTATCTGACACAGATCATCACACTGCAGCACGACACTTTGCTTAAGGGTTATTTAACAACTTTGTTTATAGACCGTTTATCAAAAAATTTATAAACAATCTCAAATTGACTGACAATATAAACGTAGTTAATCAATCCACTTTAAGCAAAATTAATTTAGATTAAACAATAATAGCAGCGATAATTAGATGAAGATGTGCGCTATATCATGTAACTCGATGGTTTTTAGTCAATAAATCAACTTAAGGTCAGAAAGTAGCTAATAAAGCAAAGGCTAATGTTTGTGGATTTGTAGCCAATAAAAAAGCCCCAATCTATATTGGGGCTACATCCTCGCAATAATATGTTACAACCACTGTGTGTTGATATTAACTGCGCGACTTTTCTAAGCGGGCAAGTAAGCTAGAGGTATCCCAGCGATTACCTTTCATTGCTTGAACTTCTGAATAAAACTGATCAACTAATGCGGCCACCGGTAAATGGCTACCATTACGACGAGCTTCGTCTAATGCAATACCCAAATCTTTGCGCATCCAATCGATAGCAAACCCGAAATCATATTGACCTTGCCACATAGTTTGATAGCGATTTTCCATCTGCCAGCTTTGTGCCGCACCTTTGCTGATCACTTCAATCACTTTTAAGCCATCTAAGCCCGCACTCTTAGCAAAATGAAGTCCCTCAGCTAGACCTTGCACTACACCAGCAATACAAATTTGATTAACCATTTTAGTCAACTGCCCAGAACCAACTGGCCCTAACAGTTCAGCGCAGCGGCTGTATGCCGCAATAACAGGTTTAACGGTATCAAAATGAGTCTGTTCGCCACCCATCATCACGGTTAACGCACCATTTTCTGCTCCAGCTTGACCACCAGATACAGGCGCATCTAAAAAGGCAATCTGAAGTGGCTCTATGTGCGCAGCAATTTCACGCGCGACATCAGCAGAAGCCGTAGTATGGTCAACCAAAATAGCACCTGCATGCATACCATGAACAACACCTTGCTCACCTAGTACGACCTGACGTAAGTCATCATCATTACCCACACAGGTAAAAACAATGTCTTGGCCTTTGGCGGCATCTTTTGGTGTATCGGCCTTCTTACCACCATATTGTTCAACCCACTGAGCCGCTTTAGCCCCTGTACGGTTATACACAGTAACGTCATGACCCTGTTTAACCAAATGTCCCGCCATCGGGAACCCCATAACGCCTAAACCAATAAATGCTACCTTGGCCATGATTTCCCCTTATTTATTCAACTGAAGGTTTAACGTGAGCTTCCATTTCGGCACCGATACGCTTACGCATATCCATTAGTCTCAATGCACTATCACGTAAGCGAACATCATCGGCAGTAGCTGGTATCCACTCAGGAACCGATGTGGGATGACCTTCATCATCAACGGCTACCATGATAACGATACAGTGTGTCGTCAGATGACGTTCAGACTCTTTAGGATCGCCCGCCTTTACATCAATCGCAATATGCATAGACGTTGTACCGGTATAAATAACTTTACCAGTCACTTCAACAATATTACCCACATGGATAGGCTTAACAAATCGAATGCCGCCAGCATACACAGTAATACAATATTTACCGCTCCAGCCTGCTGCTGCTGCATAAGCGGCTAAATCGATCCATTTCATTACTGCACCGCCGTGAACCTTACCGCCAAAATTGACATCTGCAGGTTCGGCCAAAAAACGTAATGTAAGTTGTCTATCTTTACCGGCCATAATAGATCCTATTAGATAAATGTCATTACTTATCAGTCTACGCTAAATCATCATTTAGCGGGAATTGATAAATACTAATGTGACAAAAAAAACAAACCAAATAAATAAAAAAGGGAAGATTTTCATCTTCCCTTATTGGCATAAACTCGATTAAATTCTCTTGAACAATAACGAACCGTTTGTGCCACCAAAACCAAATGAATTACATAAGGCATAGTCAAACTGATGACGACGTGAAGTGTGGGCAACAAAATCTAAATCGCAACCTTCGTCTGGGTTATCTAAGTTGATTGTTGGCGGTACGTGCTGATCACGCAGTGCAAGCAAAGTAATAATGGCTTCAACAGCGCCTGCTGCACCCAACAAATGCCCTGTCATTGATTTAGTCGAACTCACAAGTACATCGTAAGCGTGAGGCCCAAACACCGATTTAACAGCAGCAGCTTCTGCTTTATCACCCGCATGCGTTGAGGTGCCATGCGCGTTAATATAACCCACAAGTTCTTTTTCAATTTGGGCATCATTAATGGCATTAACCATTGCAGCCGCAGCACCTGCACCGTCACTTGGTGGTGATGTCATATGGAATGCATCACCACTCATGCCAAAACCGACTAACTCACCGTAAATTTTTGCACCACGCGCTTTAGCACGCTCGTATTCTTCCATCACAATCACACCCGCGCCATCGCCAATAACAAAGCCATCACGGTCTTTATCCCAAGGGCGACTTGCTGCTGTTGGATCATCATTACGTGTAGATAATGCTTTAGCAGCACTAAAACCTGCTACACCTAATGGGCTAGTAACATCTTCTGCGCCACCAGCCACCATCACATCAGCATCACCGTAAGCAATGGTACGTGCTGCAAAACCAATATTGTGTACACCCGTTGTACAGGCTGTTGTGACCGCAAAATTAGGACCTGTCATGCCATACATAATCGACAAGTTTCCGGCTATCATATTGATAATGGTGCTTGGCACAAAAAATGGCGACACTTTACGTGGTCCACCATTTAATAATGCAGAATGGCCTTGTTCAATTAACCACATACCACCCATACCAGAACCAATAGCAGTACCTATACGAGCTGGATTTTCTTGGCTCATATCTAAGCCTGAATCTTTTACTGCTTGAATACCCGCAGCCATGCCGTATTGGATAAATAAATCCATTTTACGAGCATCTTTTTTGGTTAGGTATTGTTCGACGTCAAAATCTTTCACAGAGCCACTGAAACGAGTACCAAATTCACTAGCATCAAACTTAGTGATTGGAGCTATACCACTCTTACCAGCCAATAAGGCATTCCAAGTAGACTCGACATCATTACCCACAGGAGTCACAAGACCAAGACCTGTGATGACGACACGACGTTTAGACATGATATTCACCTTTAAATAAAATCTGCCACGATGCCATTATTGCGATTTAGCTAAAGAAGTATAAGGAGGGATGTTCTAATGCAATTAAATGGAACGAGCGTTTACAAATGCTTTAAACAAAAACAGGCGGCATAAATGCCGCCTGTTTTTGTGAATTCTTGATTACTGATTCTTAGAAACGTAATCGATCGCTGCTTGAACAGTAGTGATCTTTTCAGCTTCTTCGTCAGGGATCTCGGTATCAAACTCTTCTTCTAGAGCCATAACCAATTCAACAGTGTCTAGAGAATCAGCGCCTAAATCGTCTACAAAAGAAGCAGCTGATTTAACGTCTTCTTCTTTAACGCCAAGTTGTTCGATGATGATTTTCTTTACACGTTCTTCGATGTTGCTCATTAGTTTTCTTTCCTATTCAAATTACGCACTTGCGTAAGATTGCGAGTAGTTTATTCGAATTAGATAACAATGCAAGCTTAGATTTTGTGGTCTAACCACAAAAATTAACATTGAATTGTCACTAACACTGACTCAAATGAAGGTAGTTACCTACCTATCGCCCTTAAACCATGTACATACCGCCATTCACATGCAATGTTTCGCCTGTGATGTAAGCGGCTGAATCCGAGGCCAAAAACAATACTGCATTGGCAATTTCTTGTGCTTGCCCTAATCGTTCCATCGGAACTTGCGACATAATAGCTTGTTGCTGCTCAACTGTCAGCTCATCTGTCATGTCTGTCTGAATAAATCCAGGTGCAATAGCATTCACTGTTATTTGACGAGATGCAACCTCTCTTGCAAGAGATTTTGTAAATCCGATCAAACCAGCTTTAGCTGCCGAGTAATTTACTTGGCCAGCGTTGCCCATTGTACCTACTACAGAACCGATACTGATAATACGTCCGAAACGTTTTTTCATCATAGATCGCATTACTGGTTTAGACAATTTAAATAATGAAGTCAAATTAGTGTCAATAATATCTTGCCACTCATCATCTTTCATCCGCATTAATAAATTATCACGGGTAATACCCGCATTGTTGATAAGAATATCAACTTCACCTGCTTTTTCTTTGATCTGGCTATATAAATCAGCAACAGATTGAGAGTCAGTGACATTTAACACCATCCCAAAGCCTTTGTCACCTAGGTATGCTTGAATCGCCGCAGCACCTTTTTCACTGGTTGCCGTACCGATAACCATCGCGCCAGCTTGTACCAATGATTCAGCAATTGCACGCCCAATACCGCGACTAGCGCCTGTCACTAAAGCAACTTTACCGTCTAAATTAATGCTAAAGCTCATATCAACTCCTTTATTCGACTAATGCTGCAAATGAAGCAACATCATTGACCGCTTGAGCGGATATCGATTTATTAATTCTTTTTGTTAAACCGGTTAATACTTTGCCCGGTCCACACTCTATTAATTTTGTAACACCTTGTGTCGCCATAAATTCAACAGACTCGCTCCAACGCACTGGGCAATATAACTGACGCACTAATGCATCTTTAATTGCCTGTGAATCTGTCGGCATGGCCACATCAACATTGTTAACGACATTAATGGTAGGCTCTGAGAATGTCACTTCAATTAACGCTTTAGCGAGTTCATCAGCGGCTGGCTTCATTAGTGCACAATGTGACGGCACACTCACAGGTAATGCTACTGTCATTTTTGCCCCCGCAGCTTTACATGCAGCTGCAGCGCGTTCAACAGCCGCTTTTTCACCAGCTATCACAACTTGACCTGGGCTGTTGTAGTTAACAGGGCTTACCACGCTACCTTCAGCAGACTCTGCGCATGCTTTAGCAATAGCAGCATCATCAAGACCAATAATGGCAAACATGGCACCTGAGCCCGCTGGCACAGCTTGTTGCATTAACTTTCCGCGTAGTTCAACTAATTTAACTGCATCAATAAATTCAATCACACCTGCGCAAACTAAAGCAGAATACTCTCCAAGACTGTGACCTGCTAATAAAGAAGGCATGGGCTTGTTAGATGCTTGATATGCACGCCAAATAGCTACGCTTGCCGTAAGCAATGCAGGCTGGGTTTTATCTGTTTTATTCAAGGTCTCAGCTGGACCATTGGCAACAAGATCCCATAAATCATAACCTAACGCTTCACTCGCTTCAGCAAAGGTTTTTTCGATAACATCGTTAGATTGAGCTAATTCAGCTAACATTCCTACAGCCTGTGAACCTTGGCCAGGAAATACAAAAGCAACATTTTCCATAAACGCTTACCTGTATAAAATTAATTTGAAAATTAAAAACGAACTAAAGCACTGCCCCAAGCAAAACCACCGCCAAATGCTTCGAGTAGTAATAAATGTCCACGCTGAATTCGACCATCACGCACCGCTTCATCTAATGCGATAGGCACCGATGCGGCAGAAGTATTACCGTGTCTCGCTAAAGTCAGCACGACTTTATCTAGACTCATTTGCAACTTTTTAGCTGTGGCATTAATAATGCGGAAATTAGCCTGATGCGGCACTAGCCAATCAATTTCTGATTTATCGACATTATTAAGACGCAAAGTTTCGGTGACCACATTAGACAACTGCGTAACCGCAACTTTAAACACATCGTTGCCTTTCATCGTCATAAAACCAACGGCTTCAGAACTTTCATTAGCACGAGGAGGGAAAGAGCATTTTAATAAATCCCCTTGGCTGCCATCAGCATAGATATGCGTCGCAATGATACCTGGAGTATCACTAACACCAATAATCGCGGCGCCGGCACCATCGCCAAATAAAATGACGGTAGAGCGATCAGCAGGATCGCACATCCGTGACAATACGTCAGAACCTATAACCAGTACTTTTTTAGCAGAACCCGTTTTTACGAATTGATCCGCAACCGATAGTGCATAAATAAATCCAGAACACGCGGCAGCAATATCAAAGGCAGGGATATTTTTGACGCCTAATAAGGCTTGAATTTCGCATGCAGCTGCAGGAAATGCGTTTGATGCACTGGTGGTTCCACAAACAATCATATCAAGATCGCTTGCTTCGATCCCTGCCATTTCAAGCGCTTTTAGTGCCGCTTGATAACCCATTGTTGAAACCGATTCATCTGATGCAGCAATGCGCCGTTCAGAAATACCGGTTCGGTCAACAATCCATTGGTCACTGGTTTCAACCATTTTTTCGAGATCTTGATTGCTACGAACTTGCACAGGTAGATAGCTACCTGTTCCGAGAATTTTTGTGTGCATATATGAGATCAGCTATTGATGTCTAAAAGAATCGACTCCAAACGATCTTTAATCATTTCAGGAAGACGACGTTTTGCTTCTGTTGCTGCTAAATTTAATGCTTGTAAAAATGCAGCTTCATCCGCGTTACCATGACTCTTTACTACTATTCCGCGCAATCCTATCAGACTTGCACCGTTATAGTGGTCGGGGTTCATCTTACTGAGTACTGCTTGTATGCGTGGAGCGATGAGTTTGGAGAGTAAACGAACAAAAAAACCGTCATTTAAGCCGCGTTTTAATTGATGTACTAACAGTTTTGCGATGCCTTCAGAAGTCTTTAAGGTGATATTACCGACAAAGCCATCACAAACAATGACATCCACATTACCAGTGTAAATTTCATCGCCTTCAACAAAGCCGATATAATTAACTTGTTCGGTGTGTTGTAAAATTTGTCCGGCCTGTTGAACCTGGTCGTTACCTTTAATGGCTTCAATACCGACATTAAGCAAAGCGACTTTGGGACGGGATTTCTTATGGACAGCTTCACATAAGACAGACCCCATAATAGCAAACTGGAATAAGGTCTCGGAATCACAAGATACATTAGCCCCTAAATCCAGCAGATAAACGGGCTTGCCAGTCATTGCAGGTAAACAAGAAACCAGTGCGGGTCTATCAATACCCGGTAATGTTTTTAATAGCACCTTAGCCATCGCCATCAACGCACCAGTATTACCAGCGCTAACGCAGGCCTCGGCTTTTCCGTCACGTACCAGTTCAAGCGCTATTCTCATAGAACTGTTTTTACGCGAACGCAAAGCATGAATGGGCCTATCGCACATTGTCACGACTTCAGTAGTGTGGATTATTTCAATTCTGGATAAATCAGCTGAGTGAGCTTGGGGGAGGTATTTTTCTATTTCGGTTTTATTACCAACCAAAATAATATTTAAAGAGGTATGAAATTTCAGTGCCTGCATCGCTGCAGGCACTGTCACGTGGGGACCGTGATCGCCCCCCATCGCATCTAACGCAAGCGTCAGATTTGTCATCAGATAATCAACAAATTACTTGTTGATAACCTTTTTACCGCGGTAAAAACCATCAGCAGTCACGTTGTGACGTAGATGTAATTCACCGCTAGTTGCGTCTACTGATAATTGAGCAGTGCTCAATGAATCATGTGAACGACGCATGCCGCGCTTTGAACGTGATTTTTTATTCTGTTGTACAGCCATTGGACCTGTCTCCTACGATTACTTGCTCTTCAGTTTTTCTAACACTGCAAACGGATTTGGACGCTCCTCATGAGCGGGTTCGATCTCGCCTACAACTATATCTTTCGATCCAGACTTACAACTATTATCATCGTGCATCGGGATGATAGGCATAGCGACTATCAATTCATCTTCAATCAATTGATGCAGACGTACTTCACCAATCTCATTACACTCAATTGGATCATACGCATCCGGGAGCTCATCGATTTCTGCCTCAGTCTTACAAGGACTAAAACAAAAGTCGACCGTAACCTCAGTAGTAAATTGTGTCATGCAACGTTGACATAGCAGAGTGAGCTCCGTCACAGCCTTCCCGCGAAGGTAGACTATCCCCTGTAAATCGACGCCACATTCCAACGACACAACTACGTCGGAACAGTCGCCGGCACATAACTCGCTTAATCGCTTAAGTTGCTTACCTAAAATGGTACCTTCATATCGAAGGCCGCTAGAGGCAGCGCGTATAGGATCAATTGAAACCGGTATCTTTACTGTTTGCATAAGGCGCGCATATTATAGTTTGAAAACGCTGGAGTCAAAGAAAATTTCCGTAAAAATACGGTAACCTCACCTAACAAGGAACTTTAGGTACTCTTTAAATCCGGCATTGAATTTGAAAGTTGGTAAATTTTACCGAACCCAACCCCATCACACAAGCATTACTCGAGAAAAATGATCCATTTGCATAGATGAATACAGTAAACTGACTAATATTCTGTTATTAGCCAATAAATAATGAAACAAAACCAATGAAATTCAATCTTGTACTTGCGTCAACCTCACCTTTTCGTCAACAACTATTGCAAAAATTAATGCTGCCTTTTAGTTGTGTTAATCCAGATATTGATGAAACCCCAATAAAAGATGAGACAGCATTAGCATTGGTTAAGCGCTTAGCCGAGCAAAAAGCATTAGCAGGCGCGAACTTAATTGATCAAACATCTGTGCCGCAATTAATTATTGGTTCCGATCAAGTCGCGCTGATTAACGGTCAAATTATCGGTAAGCCTTATACTGTAGACAATGCGATAGCTCAATTAAGCTCAGCATCTGGTCAAGCAATTACTTTTTATACAGGTCTTGCTGTATTCAATAGTGCCAATCAACAAATGATATCTTGTGTTGAACCGTTTACGGTTCATTTTAAACACTTATCTGCTGCGCAAATTCGCTATTACGTCGATGCAGAGCAGCCACTATATTGCGCGGGGAGTTTTAAATGCGAAGGGTTAGGCATTGCCTTATTTAGCCGTTTAGAAGGTGACGACCCAAATAGCTTAATTGGACTACCATTAATTAAGCTGATTGATTTACTCTCACAACACGGTGTAGATGTTCTTAGTACAGCAGCAGAATGCTCAATCAACGAATATTAATATCGAATACTAATATCGAATATAAGGTCGATACCGAATCTAAAAAGGTGCATTGATGAAGGTAATGGTGTTTCCGCTTGATGTGGGAACGATAACAGGTGTAACACCGAGATAAGCTAAGCAACATATAAAGCGTATGCTATGCAGAATCGAACACTTATATTCGATGCTGCATTACACATCTGGCAATACATCACCCACAATAATTAAACATAGTCATGTATCGCCGATGGTTGGTCGACAATCGCGCGTGGATTTAACGTTTTTAATCTAGCTTCATTATGTGCGCCGTAACTCACACCAATACTCGCCATGCCAGCATTATTGGCCATGGTTAAATCATGAATAGAATCACCAATCATGACGGCTCTATCGGCAGCAACATCAAAATATCTCAATAATGAATGCAGCATCTCAGGATGTGGCTTGCTCTTAGCGTCATCAGCGCAACGCGTCGCATGAAAATACTGTCCTAAGCCTGTTAATGCTAATACCTTGTCTAGACCGTCTCGTCCTTTACCCGTCGCCACAGCTAATTGATAACCAGCCGCATGTAGATTAATAATGAGCGACTCTACCCCCTCAAATAGAGGTGTAGGCTGCTCATTGGCAAAATGATGACGTCGATAACAATCAATAATCTGTTGATGGTTTTGGTGACCAGCAAATAAAATCGGCATGATTTTAGGTAAAGATAAGCCTATGACATCTCTAATTTGTTGCTCAGAGGGTATAGGTAAAATTAATTCTTGTGCTACATCTTGCATACAAGACACTATTTTACCTACGGTATCCATTAGCGTGCCATCCCAATCGAAAATGACTAGTTCATAAGCTTTATCTTTAATGTTCAATATCATGCCCTACTTCATTTGCACATATCTGTGGGTGTTATACTCTCTTCAATTTATCAAGAGTGCTCAATAACACTGGATCTAAAGGCGCTTTAACTTGCATGATTTCATCATTTTCTGGATGAGTGAATTTAAGTTCAGCCGCGTGTAAAAACAGACGGTCTAACCCTAAAGCACGCATGCTGTCGTCAAATTGTTGCTCGCTGTATTTATCATCACAAGCAATTGCATGGCCTGCATACTGACAATGTACTCGTATTTGATGGGTTCGCCCTGTAACAGGACTCGCCTTAACTAAAGTACACCCTTGGTAACGCTGCATGATCTTATAACGGGTTTCTGACTCTTTACCCTCTTTGTTAACCCGAACGATTCTCTCGCCCGACTTTAAGGTTATTTTTAATAGCGGTGCTTTAACCACTTTATCACTTGCTTGCCATTCACCACGCACCAACGCTAAATAATCTTTTTGCATGGTTTTACTGCGCAATTGCTCATGTAAATGCTTTAGTGCACTTCGCTTCTTGGCCACAAGTAACACACCCGAGGTATCTTTATCTAATCGATGCACTAGCTCTAAAAACTTTTGCTGTGGTCGCAGTGAGCGTAATCCTTCAATCACACCATAATCGACACCGCTGCCACCATGTACAGCAATACCAGCAGGCTTGTTTAACACGATAAGATGATTATCTTCATGGATAATACGATCTTCAAGCTGTGACACTCTGGATAAATTAGGAGATGGTGCCTTGCGATTGTCTTTTTCGGCAACACGAACAGGCGGTACTCTTACGATGTCACCAATTTGTAATTTGTATTCAGGCTTGATGCGTTTTTTATTTACCCGCACTTCCCCTTTGCGCACAATCCGATAGATCATGCTTTTAGGAACACCTTTTAATTTAGTTAGCAGAAAATTATCGATTCGTTGTTCAAAATGATCTTCGTCGATAGTCATGTATTCAACTTGGGGGGTAGTTTCAGTATTCATGATGCGCCATATAGTGATAACCCCAATAGTGTACCTTATCTTGCAAATGATTGGCTATTGCTGCATCAGACTTGAAATAAATACATGAAAGAATATAGGCTTTTGATTGCTGAAAATAACGTTTGTTGCTATATTTGCCCACAGGTTGAGAGTAAACAGTGGATAAAGTGTTCACAACTTTGACCAAATGCGAAACACTAGCAGTTAAAAAAATGAACCTAATCGGTAGCAACTCATTGATTTGCAAATTGTATTAATTAAAAAACGACAAAAACCGTTTGTGCAATTAAACCGTAAGTTTTGAATAAAGATTTCAATTTAACTGTAGTAAATCGCCCCAAATTCGAACAACATTTTAGCTTGTTATCAAACAAACCGATTCGACTTGGGCATTAACGGATTAAAATACCATAATTTATGGGGTTGGTTGTTAGTCAACCAATTCCTTGTTTTTGTAAACATTAGAAAATAAGCCATAAATAGGATGCGACACGCAGTGACTGCGTTTTACAGTAATGAGCACCTAATTGCCTGGATCTAGCCGTGAGGTTATACCGATTAATTCAGGCCCGTAATGCAGAAAAAATCGTGTTGTTTGATGACCTCATTTAGAAGAATCACGTCATCATGAAACGTATGTTAATTAATGCAACTCAATCAGAAGAGTTGCGCGTAGCCCTAGTTGATGGGCAAGAACTGTATGATTTAGACATTGAAAGTCCAGGTCACGAACAGAAAAAATCAAATATCTATAAAGGTAAAATCACTCGAGTAGAACCGTCACTTGAAGCCGCATTCGTTGATTACGGTGCAGATCGTCATGGTTTTTTACCCCTCAAAGAAATTGGTCGCGAATACTTCCCTAAAGGTTATTCATTCCAAGGCCGCCCAAACATTAAAGAAGTGGTACAAGAAGGCCAAGAAGTCATCGTTCAAATCGATAAAGAAGAACGTGGCAACAAAGGCGCTGCACTAACTACCTTTATTAGCCTTGCTGGCTCTTATTTAGTATTAATGCCAAATAACCCTCGTGCTGGCGGTATTTCTCGTCGCATCGAAGGTGATGAACGTACCGAACTCAAAGAAGCAATGGCTGAGCTAGAAGTACCTAATGGTATGGGCTTGATTGTGCGAACTGCTGGTGTAGGCAAAGAATCAACAGAGCTAAAGTGGGACTTAAAAGTACTACAACATCATTGGGACGCTATTCAAGAAGCTGCTCAAAGTAAAGCCGCGCCATTCTTAATTCATCAAGAAAGCAACGTGATTGTTCGCGCTATTCGTGACTACTTACGTCGCGATGTGGGTGAGATCCTTATCGATCACCCACGTATTTTCGAAGAAGCTAAATTGCACATTGGTTTAGTTCGCCCCGATTTTGTAGAACGTGTAAAACTATATGATTCTGAAGTACCGTTGTTTACTCACTTTCAAATTGAGTCTCAAATCGAGTCAGCGTTCCAACGCGAAGTGCGTTTACCTTCAGGCGGATCAATTGTTATTGACCCGACAGAAGCATTAACGTCGATCGATATCAACTCAGCCCGTGCAACTAAAGGCGGCGATATTGAAGAAACAGCGCTAAACACTAACCTTGAAGCTGCGGATGAAATTGCTCGTCAATTACGTCTACGTGACTTAGGCGGTTTAGTGGTTATCGACTTTATCGATATGACACCTGTTCGTCATCAACGTGAAGTAGAAAACCGTTTACGTGATGCAGTACACCATGACCGTGCTCGTGTGCAATTAGGTCGTATTTCTCGCTTTGGTTTAATGGAAATGTCGCGTCAGCGTCTGCGTCCATCGTTAGAAGAATCAGCAGCTCACTTGTGTCCACGTTGTCATGGCCAAGGCACTATTCGCAGTACTGAATCATTAGCGCTATCGATTTTACGTTTAATGGAAGAAGAAGCCATTAAAGAGAACACTACACAAATCGAAGCGATTGTACCGGTTGATGTTGCTGCGTTCTTATTAAACGAGAAACGTAAAGCAATTCGTATTACCGAAGAACGTCACGAAGTTGAAGTTTACATCATCCCAGATGCACACATGCAAACACCAGATTACCGCGTTGTACGTCGTAAGAGTGATGATGAAGTCAGTGAATCTAGCTATAAGCGAGTAGAACAACCAGTCGCCAAATTGTATGAGCCTCGTAAGCTTGAGCGTGCAGCGTCTCCTGAGCCTGCATTAAAAGGCTTTACTGCTCCACAAAAAGCCGCTGAAGATACAGTACAAGCAATACCTGCAAATGTCGCTCCGGTGGCAACGTCTAATCAGCCAGGATTATTCACTCGAATGATCTCAGCAATTAGCGCCTTATTTTCAGGTAATGAAGCTGAGGCCAAAGATACCAAAGCAGCTGAACCAACGAAAGAAACGGCTCAAACTAACACCCGTCGTAATACCCGTCGTAATGACACTCGTAACGACAGCACTAACCGTAATGACAAACGCAATGATAGTCGTCGTCAGCGAAATGACAGCGATAAATCAAAAGACAGCACAGAAGCTCGTCCTCAGAATAAGCGTAATGAACGTAATAGCAGAAATACGGTTCAAGATGACAACGCCAAAAACAAACCGAGAACTGAGAAAGTTGACAAGCCATTGCCTGTCAATGAAACCAAAGCAACAGAGGCTAAAGTAACAGAGTCTAAAGTTGCTACGGAAAAATCTCCAAAACAAGAAGCTGCTCGTGAGCGTCGCCAGCGTCGTAATTTACGTCGTAAAGTGCGTATTGAAAGCGAACAGAGTGAAACATTACCAACAACCGATGTTAATGATAATAAATCAACTGAGCAATCAGTTGAGGTAATGACATCAGAACCTAAAGCGGTAGAGTCAAAAGTAGCTGAAGAAAAAACATCAGAAACGAGAGCGCCACGCAGTCGTCGTCAACCTCGTAAAGAGAAGACTGAACAGGCGGTTGAAGCACCAGCAGAAAATGGAACAGAGCAAACAACTGATCCAGTTACTGAAGTAGCAAATGTTACCAGTACTGCTGCTCCAGTTGAAACTGACGCTACTGCCGTGGTTGAAGTAAAAACAGAAACAACTCAAGCAGATGTTGATACTGTCACTGAAACGGTAGTTGCTAACGCTGGCGTTGTAACTGAAACGGATGAGTCAAGCTCAAGCGCTGACGATGCTACATCAGACAGCGAAGCTGAAGGCCGTGAAGGTCAACGTCGTAGCCGTCGTAGCCCGCGTCACTTGCGTGCAGCAGGTCAACGCCGTCGTCGTGATGATGAAACGGGCTCTACTCAACCAGCCGTTTTCACACCTAATGATGAGCTAGAAAAGCAATTAGATGCTGAACAAGCTAGAGCTCAAGCGAAGACTCCAGATATTGAAGGTGAAGCAATTGCTGAAGTCGTTAATACACCTGTTGAACCCGTTACTAAGCCAGTTGAAGCCTTAGAGACAGAAGCTAACAAAGCTGATGCTGTAGCGGTTAATGTTGAAACAACTGAAACGCCAGTAGAAATAAAGGTGGCACCTCAAGCAGTAAAAGCACCTGAGGCCCCTGAACTTAAAGCTGAAGTAGAAGTTGCTAAAACAACGGTTGATGTTGAAGCTAAACAAGCACCGGTAGCGACACTGACCGAAACAACATCTATTGAAACTGAAAAAACCGCAGCGTTAACTAGCAAGCAAGATAAATCGGTTGCGGCCAATTCATCAGCGCCAATGGCTAAGCCTGCTGCAATTGTGCGCCAAGCTAAACCTGAAGTGGTAAAAGACGTCACGGCGGCAATAGCAGCCACGGTTGCAACTGAAGTTGCACCGTCGATAAAAGCACCTGTAAAAACAAGTCGCTTTGGTTCTATGGTGTCATCTGACACGACTAAACCTACGGTTGATGTACGTGAGCAGAAAGCTGTACCTCAAGGGCGTACTTATGAAGCCCAAGCAACTGAAAGCAACACTCCCAAAGTAGCAAAGAATAACAGTGCATCTGCTGATATGACTCGCCCTGGAGAGTAACGATAATAAGGGGCTAACTAGCCCCCCATTATTTATAAAGCCATGCATAGCATGGCTTTTTTATTGACAATATTAATAGAAAACTCAAAAAACAGTCTCATTGGATTGATATCATCATAGTTCAAAAAACAAATGTTTTTTGTTGAAATAACCCCTCTTTTTATTAACTTACAAACAAAACCAGAGGTTAAATGTTCGATCTCATTCGCCATAAAACAAGTAGTAGTAAAGCCGATATTTTGTCAGGATTAACCGTGGCGTTAGCCTAATCCCAGAAGCAGTTGTCTTTGCGTTCGTCGCCCATGTTGAACCTATGGTAGGACTATACGCTGCCTTCATTATGGGTTTAATCACCGCATTAATTGGCGGGCGACCAGGTATGATTTCCGGCGCTACAGGTGCTATGGCAGTAGTCATGGTGTCATTAGTGATTGAACACGGTGTAGCGGCATTTACCGATCTGGCTTTTGCTGTGTTTGTTGGTGTTATCGTATCTGCTTTGGTGTTTGCATGGCAACATGCAAAACACATCAACGTAGAGATAAGTGAAGACACAAATGGCTGGAAAATATATCGCTTAAATGGGCCATTATTCTTTGGCTCAGTGGCTAATTTCCTTGAATTATTTGATGCTAAAAATAATAACTAAGATGTGATTATTGATTTTCAAAATTCACGAGTGGCAGATCATTCAGCGTTAGAGGCTATCGATACCTTAGCTGAACGTTATGTGGTTGCGGGGAAACGTCTGCATTTACGTCACTTAAGCCAAGATTGTAAAGCGTTACTGCATAAAGCACGGGACTTGATTGAAGTTAATATTATCGAAGATCCCCACTACAAAGTGGCCGACGATAAATTAGACTAAACGGACATAATACCAATGCCAATAATTATCTGGTCATTCAGCGGGAGTTACTCAGGCTTTCCATTTCTTTGTTGCATTGTTTTACAAGGGAACAACCATTCTTTCAACAATGCGCCTCAAACTGGAGAACCTGAGAGGCTCTGATTGAGCGCATAATTAATGGAATTGATATAAAAAAAGGGGTGATTGAATATTCAATCACCCCTTTTTTTATTATGCTTAGCCCTAATACAAGAGCAAAAAATTTAGTTTACACTTTACGCTTATCTGCAAACTTACTCATGACTTTATCAAATTTAGGCTTAACCACTAATTGGCAATAAGGTTGTTCACCATGCTTTGCAAAGTAGTCATCATGATAATTTTCAGCAGGATAAAATGTGTCAAACGCACTGATTTCGGTCACTATCGGCCTAGGCCAAAGTTGTTGTTCAGTTAACGCATGAATAAATCGGTTTGCAGCATCTACTTGTTCACTGTTATGGGCAAAAATAGCTGAACGATACTGTGGCCCTTTATCATTACCCTGTTGATTAAGTGTGGTCGGATCGTGGCTTTCAAATAGTACGCTAAGTAAGGTGTCAAATTGAATAACCGCAGGGTCAAATTCAATATGAACCACTTCTGCATGAGCTGTTTTACCAGAACACACTGCGTCATAATTTGCATCTTTTGCTTCACCGCCACAATAACCTGATTTAACACTGTGCACGCCATTAAGTTGAGCAAAAATAGCCTCAACACACCAAAAGCACCCAGCGCCAAAAGTGGCCTTTTGGTAAGAAGCTACCGCCGAACTTGATTGCGCTAACTCATCACGGGATTTAAAAATCATCGATACTGAATTAACACAATGACGAACATTATTATCCGTTAAATGCTCGCCTTCAAACACATGACCTAAATGACCGCCACATTGTGCACAGGTGATTTCGGTTCGATGACCATCAGCATCAGGAGTATGTTCTACTGCGCCCTCGATTTCATCATCAAATGCAGGCCAGCCACAATGTGCATTAAATTTATGTTCACTGTTATAAAGAGGTGCATGGCACTTTTTACATAAATAAACGCCTTGCGCATCATGATCAACATATTCACCGCTGAAAGGCCGTTCTGTACCTTTTTGTTCAATTACATATTTTTCAAATTCGGTTAAATTATTCATTGTCGGCTCTCATTGAGTTGTTTGTCGCAAATATTAACAAAGGATACGTGAGATCCGCAGCATCAGTTCAACCAATACAACATGAAGACACGCAAAGAATTGCGACAAAGTGTGACTAAGGTTACCATTAGCAGTGGGTCAACACACTAATAAGAAAATATAATGAAACTAAATACAATTGATTACTTAGCACCAGATAGCGCTGAGCGCTTTGTTGAATCGCTTCAACAAACAGGTTTTGGGGTACTATCGAATCACCCTATTCAAAAGCAACTTGTCGAAGACATTTATAAAGAGTGGTACAACTTCTTCCAATCTGAACAAAAACATGACTTTTTGTTCAAGTCAGAAACACACGATGGATTTTTTCCTGCATCGATTTCTGAAACAGCCAAAGGTAACAATGTAAAAGATATCAAAGAATATTATCATGTGTATCCTTGGGGCCGTATTCCTGATTCACTTAGATCCAATATTCTTGCATATTATGAACATGCCAACACCCTAGCTGCGGAATTACTCAGTTGGATTGAAAAATATACACCTGCAGATGTTGCGGCAAAATATACGATTCCATTACCTGACATGATTGCTCAAAGCCAGCAAACCTTATTACGCATTCTTCATTATCCTCCAGTGAACGGAGATGAGGAAATGGGCGCAATCCGTGCCGCGGCGCATGAAGACATTAACCTCATCACCATATTACCTGCAGCAAATGAACCTGGACTACAAGTGAAAACCAAAACCGGTGAATGGATTGACGTACCTAGCGATTTTGGCAGCATCATTATTAACATCGGTGACATGTTGCAAGAAGCATCGGGTGGCTATTTCCCTTCGACATCACATAGGGTTATCAACCCTGAAGGGACAGACAAAACCAAATCACGGATTTCATTACCGCTGTTTTTGCATCCTAATCCAGAAGTCGTGTTATCAGAGCGTTATACCGCTGACAGCTATTTACAGGAAAGATTACGTGAATTAGGCGTCATTTAAACATTAATGCTTCATTTAGCAATGATACTAAGCGCCTTCGGGCGCTTTTTTTATGCATTTAATCTGCTAACGAGGTAGAATATCACTTTTGTATTTATTGTATTTACTCTCCGGTTTATAAGGCAACATCATGGCAATTCAGTGGTATCCAGGACACATGCACAAAGCACGTAAAGAGATCGAGGAGGCAATGCCTCAAGTGGATCTCGTTATTGAAGTGCTCGATGCACGTATTCCATACAGCAGTGAAAATCCGATGGTGTCACAACTACGTGGTGATAAACCCTGCATTAAATTACTGAATAAATCTGATTTAGCCGATCCTAAGGTTACCGCCCAATGGATTGAATACCTAGAACGTGAACAAGGCGTTCAGGCATCAGCAATCACAAGTTTACAACCCAGTATGGTAAAAAGCATTCCTGATCTTTGCCGTAAACTGGTGCCACACCGTGACATTATGGAAAAAGACATCCGCACCATGATCATGGGTATTCCTAATGTTGGTAAATCTACAATTATTAATACCTTAGCGGGTCGCACTATAGCCAAAACAGGTAATGAACCTGCTGTCACAAGACGTCAGCAACGTATTAACTTACGTAACGGAATAGTACTATCGGATACTCCGGGCATTTTATGGCCAAAGGTGGACAATGAAGCCAGTAGCTATCGCCTTGCTGTCACTGGTGCAATTAAAGATACCGCTATGGAATACGAAGATGTGGCAATGTTTGCTGCTGGCTATTTCCTTAAAGCCTATCCCGACGAAATTTGCGAACGTTATAAGCTTCAATCGCTACCCGCCAGCGATATCGAATTACTCGAAGCTATCAGTCGTTCCCGCGGAGCACTTCGCCCTGGCGCACGAGTTGATTACCATAAAGTATCTGAACTCTTACTACATGAATACCGCTCAGGGAAAATCGGACTATTAAGCCTTGAAACTCCAGCGATGGCTGAAATAGAAAAAGAGGAAGTTGCACGTAAATTAGCTGAGAAAGAACTCATTAAACAGCAGAAAATAGAGCAAGAGAAACTTAAACGCTCCGGTAAACGTTATAACGATTAAGCCGAACAAAGTCTAGGTCGTCAACATCAATGCCGGCCTAGCACTTATTATTCAGAAAGAACTGCCATGCTTAAGTAGCCTGAATTAAGTAACCATAATTAATTAACCTAGATAAGTAGCCTTAGTTAAATCTCCTTAGTTAATTGATTATATTTCAACGTTTAGCTAACTTAATCGCCAATGCCATTAAACTGGCCTCAAGCAAATCGATAACCATCTCAAATCCTCGCTCACCACCATAATATGGGTCAGGTACTTCTTCGACTAACGAATCACCATAGCTTAATATCAACTGTAATTTATATCGTAAATGGACAGGACACCTGTCTTTCAAATCATTTAAATTGGCAAAGTCTGCCGCTAAAATCAAATCAAATCGTTCAAAATCAGCATCGATAACCTGCCGAGCTGTCATTCCTGAAAAATCAAGTCCGCGCTTGTTGCCAGCAATAATACTGCGACTATCCGGAGCATGCCCTTGATGATAAGCAATAGTCCCTGCAGAATCGATATCAAGTTGAAGCGAGTGACGTTTCATTTGTTGCCTAAACACTGCCTCTGCCGTCGGCGAACGGCAAATATTGCCCATACAGACAAACAACACCTAGCGAACATTTAAAAGATATTTATCATCGATCATTGATAACCGCCATTTTCTCCAGTTTTATATCATCACTTAATCATGTTGCCGATACCTTAACCGGGGTTATGATCATTACTAATTGTAGTTTTACATTTAGTTCTACATTTAGTTTTACCATTATTATTTAATAATACACCACGCAACATGTCAGCAAGTTTGAGCGTTATTGTGATGGCCTTTGGCGTAGAAAAGTAGCAAATCTTGGTGTCCCTTTTTGAGTTAAGCCTAAATATTGATAAGTAATTATCGAACCAACTAAAGGTGGATTTTCTCGTTGTTTATCGCTTAAACCACTGCCTATATTAAACACGATCCCTGCAGGTGTTTTTACGATTAACGCACCTAGCTTACCTCTATATTTACCTTTACCTTCTGTATGACCAATCACTACAGCTTCAGCGTCATATTTGGGTTTGAGCTTAACAATATACTCACTGCGGCCGACAGCATAATGCGCTTGCTGATAATGTAACATCAATCCTTCACCGCCAGCATTAACGACGGAATCAAGCAGTGTAAACAAAGCTTCCGTTGAAACCACTGGCCCCTGCTTAATGACCTGTAAATGTATGGAGGCCGTTTGTTCTACCAACATTTTCATTGCTGAATAGCGATCAATAAAGGGGCCGGAATGTCGTGGCAAATCAAACATCATAAACTTGACTTCCAGCCACTCTTTATCAGGTACTTGCTGACGTCGAACCAATGCAGAAATATCTTCGAAACGATTACGACCTAACCAAAGTTCACCGTCAATAGCAGTATTAGGAAAACCAAGGGTAAACGACGCAGGTAGAGTCACTTTTCGGCCACTGCGAGTCAGCATATTACTGCCATCCCAATAGCCTCGAACGCCATCGAGTTTCTCGCTGATTAAGTATTCAGTGACGTCGATATCTTGTTGATACTTTGTTGCTAACTGAATAGGAGGAATTGATAACACTTCACTCTTTATCGTAAAACAATGCAGTGAACTAATGACCAAAATTAAAATATAAGGTAGCTTACGCATATGCAATCCTTGCTAATAATAAAATCCATTTAGTGTCTTTTCGTTTTCGTTTTTGTTCAAAAGTTTATTTCAATGCCTCAAGTGTTTACTGTATTGGGCATCAAGTCACTTCCGAGCAATACCGCTCAAAACACTGTTATAACACCTGCCATTCGTGACGAAAGACTTACGCCTGTTTAAAATGATTATCTGTAATGTTAAGTGAGCCTAGTACAAACAGAAGAATTATCCATTCATTGGTCGGGCTTATTTTGATATAAATCGATGCATGATGAGGGCAGATATCAGCACAACGATAAATGTTTTTTCTGCTCTACAGCACATCATAAGACCGAAATAACCGCTGGATGCATATGAACAGAATGTTACAATCTACGGAATGAACATCAAAAAGATAATGAGCAAAATGAAACCAGAGAACAATCATGGTCTAAAACGCGTATTTCGAGCGACAGGATTTTCAATGCTAGGGCTAAAGTCAGCGTGGAAAAATGAAGCGGCATTCAGACAAGAAACCGTGCTTGCTTGCCTAATGCTACCTATTGCACTACTACTCAATATCAGTAGTACTGATCGTATTTTGCTTATCATGACGGTGTTAATTGTATTGATTGTAGAATTGTTGAACTCCGCTATTGAAGCGGTAGTTGATCGGATTGGTGATGAGATCCATCCACTCAGTGGTCAGGCAAAAGACATTGCTTCTGCAGCAGTCTTTATCAGTTTAGTATTATGTGCCATCACTTGGGGCATCGTTATTTGGCCATTACTGTTTTAATAACAGCCAGACGAATATCATTTAGTGTGCTTAGCGGTAGTCAAAATTGAAATGGCTTGTTCAATATAAGCAAGTCTTTCATTTTCAGCCCAATAAGCAGCATACACATGCCGATGGATACATTTTGCATCATCGACAACATACAGAGTCCCGTTATCTAAATAAGGCTGTATGAGTGCCTCAGGCAAAAATGCACATCCGCCGTTATTAAGTATAAAGTCCAACGCCATACGAGCAGAACTTGTATGTAATACCGGCAAAGGTAACATGGTAAAATCCTGAGCATGAGTGATATTAAAGGCAGTCCCCCAATCTACTTTTATATAAGGTAAAGTAGGTGTTTGAGTAAGCTTAACGCCTGCTTGTTTGCAGACTAAATACAATTTTACTTCAGCAAGCTTAACTAATATAACGCCATCAAGCTTTGGAGGATCAAACGTAATCGCAATATCTAAGGTTCGTTCAATAAGTTGACGAGTCATTACTGCTGCAGGTAACACATCCGTTCTTAAAGCCACTCCTTCCAAGCCTAAATGTAATGGCTGTAAAAAACCTTGTAAAAAAGCATCCCAAATATTATCGCCAGCCGACAACGCTAACTGAGCACTGTGCTGCTGATTTAAAATAATATCTTGTTTTGCTCTTTCCCAGGCGTTAAGCACGGCCTCAGCATGGCCGAGCATTCTTTCACCTGCCGGAGTTGGTTGAATGTTGTTACGTAAGCGTTCAAATAACTCTATACCCAGAATATTTTCTAATTGCTTTATCCTAAAACTGACAGCACTTCGAGTGAGGTATAGATTTTCAGCCGCTTTACCAAAGTGTCGAGTACGGGACACTTCTAAGAAGGTTTTTAATAAATCTGTATCCATAAAAATTCTTTACCATTAAGGACAAAATATTTTGATTTAAAAAATGATAATACTAGCCAATACTCCAGTTGCAAATCTTTATATCTCATAATCTAGAAGGTATTAGCCATGTCTCAGCAATCATTTATCAATGCAAAACAAGGTATTGATGCTAACACCAATGGTCATAGCAACAGTTTTCAATCTACTAAACGCTTCTATGATGACGTGAATTTCCCAAAAGGATTTAAACGTTGTGGTGATTTTACCAATAAGGAAGCTGAGTTGCTTGAACAACACGGTCAAGCAATGAAAAATTTAGCCGATGGCTCGCAGTTACCTTGTCATGTTGACGAAGACCAATTTGTTAACGTTTTACAGGGTAAAAAACCTGCAACAACACCAATGGAGCTATTGTGGTCTAAATATTGTCGTCTAGCAAAAGGCAAACCATTTTATGCTGTTGTTGGGACAATTCACGCGCCAGCAAGCTCTAAAGTTGAAATTGAATTTGACGATGTAGAAGAAGATGCTTCTGACACCGATGAGTCAGAATAAACTATCTTTCAACGGCTAAAGTCGCCACATTAAACATGTAACATATTTGTTGCATGAGTAGTAAAAGTAGAGTCAACATCCTGCTCTACTTTTCTTGTTCTGTCACATTTTTGTCACCCACCGCAGATACGCCAATGCTCTGGCGCCTTTATCCGTGTTGACTTTTCGCTGGAATGGTTGTTTTTACACCGTTGAGTTCAAGCTATTAACGAAAACTTGATTTAGCGCAATAATTCTATACAAATACTTCACATTTAGTAGCAAGGTGCTAGTATATGCACTGAACAGTTTGTCGTTTTTATTTTAACTTAATGTTTATGGCTGCGCATTTTGATAATCCTTATTTGGGATATCAGCGCTGAATAGGTTAGGTATTAAATTCGACAAAAGCATCATATGAAGACGCATATCCTGTGATATAGAAAAAATAATAAATGCGGAGTTTCAATGATAAGATCTTTTATTTGTATAGTGTTGTTGATATTAGGTACTCGAACTGCTGCGGCAGAAACGGAACTATCAACTAACAACTCAACAGTTACCGATAAATATACCCTTGATATCGGTATGTTTTATGCTAATTCAGATTCAAACTTCATCGCTACAAACCCTAAAACAGGCGGAACATTCCCGGTAGACTTTGAAGATGAACTGCTACTTGCTGAAGAGCAATACTTACCCTACTTTGAATTCACATTCTCTTTTAACCAACGCCATAGTATTTATATTGATTGGAAGTCGTTGGATCGCAAAGCAGACACTGAAACGGTATCAGAAGATTTTATTCTTGAAGATATTGATGGAAAAGACTACCTGATTGAAACTGGCGCCAAACTGAATACCGAACTCAATATTGATATTCTGCGAATTGGCTATGGTTATGACATATGGCAAGGAACTCACTACGCTGTTGGAGTATCCGTTGGTATACATACCATGTTTATCGAAACCGCTTTTAAAGGCACTATCGGTATTTGCGTGCCAGACTCAACCTTAACCAGTTTATGCAACGATGCAGTAGCAACACCTGAAGTGATAGACGACACTCTAACGGCGCCTCTACCAGACATTGGCCTTTACGGCTCTTACGAATTTTATCCTGGTTGGACATTTGATGCTCACGCCCAATATTTTGCTATCAAATATGATGATGTAGATGGATCACTTATCGATATCCGTTTAGGTGTTGAAGCTAAGGTTTGCGATAATTGGTCATTAAAACTGGCTTACAACTATTATGATGTTGATGTCACAATCGAAAAAACACGTAATGTCGGTAATATTGAACAGCGTACTTTTGATTACAATATAAACTACAGCTTTACTGGCCCAATGTTTGCTGTCTCTTACGTTTTTTAATATGATTCAAGTCACTAAAAAAGCATCTTCGGATGCTTTTTTGTTATTTGTATCACTATAATATCATGGTACAAACTCTGCTATTATTGTTATATTTACTTCAATTGTAGATTTTTTAAAGTCTTTCCTTAGCCCGGATCATGAGGCACTTAATGTCGAACACTCTACTGCAAACCGCTGCAGCCAATTTGAAAAAAGCTGTTCCGTTAATGTTAAAATATAGAATACCCACAACACCAACAAACTACGCGCTTTGGTATGCTTACGTGGGTGAACAAAACCCGTTACTTAATCAAGAGTTAGATACTGCAGTAAAACAAAATCAAACCTGTTCACCAGTGACCAGCGAATTGTTATATCGTAAACATGTGGCTGATCCGGTTGAGCTAGATGTGCGCGACATGCGTAAGAACCTTGATGCTATGGTATGTGAGTTATCTCAGTCACTCAAAGATACTAATTTGGACACTGAGACATTTCAAAATCAAATTGATAAAGATTTTAAAAAATTAAGCGAGCTTGAAAATAAAGGTTTCTCTCTCGAGCAAGTGATTGGTATTATTAGAAATATCGTTAAAGAATCTTCCAGCATCCGTTCTAGTACCGTGAGTTTTACCGAACAACTCCAAAAAGCTCAATCAGAGATTGATACTCTCAAAACTCGTTTAGCTGAATCTGAAAAAGACATGCTATTTGACGCCCTAACCAATGTGTTAAATCGCCGTGCATTTAACACTGACATTGAAGCGCAAATAAGTTCAGCCCCTGCGGGTACCTGCATGATTTTAATTGATATTGATCACTTTAAAACCTTCAACGATAATTTTGGTCATCAACTTGGTGATTTAGTCCTAAAAACCGTTGCGAAACGGATCCAAGAAGCCTGCCGTGACGGAATTAAATTGTACCGTTTTGGTGGTGAAGAGTTCGCCATTATTGTGCCAAGTAGTCAGTTTAGAGTTGCTAGACAATTAGCTGAAGGCATTCGCAGAGCGCTCGAAAAACTCAGTGTCAAAGACAGACGCAGTGACAAGGTTATTGATTCGATAACCGCATCTTTTGGTGTTGCTGAATGGAAACCTAAGCAAAATGTATCGCAATTAATTGAAGCAACCGATAAGTTACTGTACGAAGCAAAACGCTTAGGTCGTAATAGAGTGATGCCAATCGCAAACTAATCATTCTGGTAATATCAATTGATTGATCGCCCGCTTTTGCCTGCTCATACTGAAAAGCTAACTGCGGGCAAAGTTGGGCTTAATATTTTCGACTACGAATTATTTCGGTAATTGCAGATAACTCGCGGCATGTTCAGCTGTTGCATTGGCTAAATGAGGCACATAACCTAAAAATGGTCCCTGCATCATCTGCTGTAAACTGTTGAGGTTATCGTCAATAAAAGCCATATCAGGGTCCACTTGATTAGCAACCCACCCCGCTATCGACAATCCGTCGGCCAACACAGCCTCTTGAGTTAATAACGCATGGTTTAAACAGCCTAGTTTCATGCCTACAACTAAAATAACCTCAACCTGAGATATCGCCTGTTGACCTTGAACCAGCTGAATTTGTTGTAGCTTGGCGTGCAATAATTTAACAGTCTCAGATAAATACTCACCATTACCTAGTGGTAAACGCCAGCCACCAGCACCTTCTATCAAGGCAAAATCTGCATCTAACATCGCGGGATGGTACATAGTATCAAGTACACGTTGAGCCGTTAATGTTTGATTAGTTTGTTTGGCAGCAATGTGCGGCGCTATAGCGGGTTCAAAACAAATAGGATTCACCACTTGATACGGTAAATCCATATTCGACTGAGCTATTAGCATTAAGGCATCACTGTTGCGTAAGCCCGCGTCGGTGGATATACATCCTGATGCTATCGGTTTAAAGCCACATTTATGGCCTTGAGCCTTGGATAATAATGCAGCCGAAACTAAGGTTTTACCGCTGTCGGTATCGGTTCCTGTCACAAAGTACAACATCGTTTCAACCTCGCTTGGCGCGGATATACGCAATTTGATAAGTTAATGGCAAGCCTTTATCGGTACGCATTGTTTCTGCAAGTACGATGCGTTGCTGCCATTGTTGCTTTGTGAGTGGCTGATGCTGTGTTGAATTGTTTTCGTCTTGTTGAGCAAACGACGCACCCACCCCCTTTATTGAGTACAGCAAGCTGCGCAAATCATCAAAATACACGCTAATACTCTCAACATGGATATCAATGCTGTGCCAATCATCCACAGTCGTATGAGATGCACTCAATGCGGCATTAAGTGCCGATACGGAATAAAATGGGTTAACTCTAAAGCCTAATGTTTGTAATTCAGCCAAACTGCCATCAACAACTACACTAAGATGACACTCACCATTTTGTCGCAATACTCGATGAAACTCAGCAAATGCTTGTGGTAACGTTTGGCACCATTGCAAGGCTAAATTAGAATAGATACTGTCAATGGAAGCACTCTGTAATCCAAGCGCCTGTGCGTCGCTGCATATCGGTAAATAATCAGGGTGTTGTTTGGTTAATTGCTTAAGCATGCCATGAGCGATATCAACCGCAACGACCTGCTTAACATCAAAGGCATGAAAACTCGTACCAGGACCGGCACCCACATCAAGTAAGGTGCCAAATAGATGCGCATTGTCTAATAATTGCTTAGCGGTAATACGTTGTAATACATCATGTTGCTTGTAATGAGATGCGGCGATTGAAAATTTGCTTGCCACTGGATTATCTAACGTCATGAGAGTCTCATCGATACGATTTATTTAGCCACTGTTTGTGACGCTAATGCACCTAGCTTTGCGTCAGTATCACTATATTGGTGAATAAGCTGAGTTAAAGTGCTCACAAGTGATTGAATATCAGCGGCTTTATGCTGTGCATTTAACGTAATCCGCAAACGCGCCTGACCTTTTGGCACGGTTGGTGAACGAATAGCACCAACTAAAAAACCTTGTTGTTTTAACTGCTGCGCAATAGCGATAACCTGATGATTATCACCGATCATAATCGGTTGAATTGCGGTAGTAGAAGACATAATACTCAATTTATTTACTAATGCGAGTTGCCTAAACAATGCAATATTAGCCGTTAATTGTTCCAATAATTCTGGGTGAGTTTGTTGCCAATTAATTGCCGCTAATGCTAATTGAGCATTGGCTGGCGCTAAAGCAGTTGAGTAAATATACTCACGACACGTCGCAACCAAGTAATCAATCACTTCTGTGGAGGCTAAAATAGCGGCGCCTTGACAGCCTAGCGCCTTACCAAAGGTGACGACTTGAATATCGACATTATCGGCATTAACAAACGAGCTTGGTAATACCCCAAAACCATGGGCATCATCGACAATGAGCCAACAGCCATGTTGCTTACATAAATCCGATAGCTCAACAATGGGGGCTATGTCGCCGTCCATACTGAATACGCTCTCGGTAACCACTGCGGTATTGGGATTTCGTTCAATAATGCGTGCAGCGCTATTGATTTCGTTATGCAAAAATCGGCTAATTTTGCTGCCGCTGTCTTTTAAACCGTCAATGACAGAGGCATGCACCAATTTATCAGCAATGACCGTATCATCGGGGTTAAACAAGGTTTTCATTAACGCGCTATTGGCACTAAAGCCTGAACTAAACAGCATACAAGCTTGGTGACCGGTAATCTCACATAAACCTTGTTCCAGCGCCACATGGGCTTGGCTATAACCACTTACAAGCGGTGATGCCCCACTGCCCACACCATATACTGTTGCACCGTCGTAAAGTGCTTGTGCTAACGCTGGTTCATGGGCTAAACCCAAATAATCATTATGACTAAAATCAATCAATACTGACTGTTGCGACGTTGCTGTCACATGTCGCTGGCGTAAAAGACCTGCTGCGTTTAGTTCAGCAAGCTTTTCACTTATCCGTAAAGCTATTGGGTGTTTCCCAATCGCAGGCAGGCCTAATGACGTCATGCTTAATTACAGCGCTGCTGCGTCAAAAAACTGCTTGGTCGACTTATCTTGTATGGCGTTAGCTTTGGCTAATAATGCGTTATCTGTTTCGATGTGGACTTGTGGGCCTTGTTCCGGGTGCAAACCTAAACGACGGAACAAATTCATATCATCGTTTTCTTCTGGGTTTGCTGTAGTTAATAGCTTACAACCGTAGAAAATAGAGTTAGCACCAGCAAAGAAACACATAGATTGCAGTTCATCACTCATGCTTTCTCGTCCTGCAGATAAACGCACCCGCGACTTAGGCATAATAATGCGGGCTACAGCAATGGTGCGCACAAATTCAAGCGGGTCAAGATCATCTATATTCTCAAACGGCGTACCGGCCACTTTGACTAACATGTTGATTGGCACCGAATCTGGATGTTGTTCTAAATTGGCCAATTGTTGCAATAAACCGGCGCGATCTGTGGCTTGTTCGCCCATTCCAACAATGCCGCCAGAACAGACTTTCATCCCAGATGCACGTACGTTTGTTAGCGTATCTAAGCGACTTTGATAGGTGCGAGTGGTAATAACGTCGCCGTAATATTCTGGTGAGGTATCAAGGTTATGGTTGTAGTAATCCAAACCAGCATCGGCTAATTTCCCGGCCTGCTCAGATGACAACATGCCTAATGTCATACAGGTTTCCATGCCTAAGGCACGAACATCTTTTACCATTTGCGTTAAATATGGCATATCTTTGTCACGCGGGTTACGCCAGGCTGCCCCCATACAAAAACGCGATGCTCCAGCAGCTTTAGCACTTTTAGCCTCGGTTAATACTT
The DNA here is from genome assembly GCF_002836315.1 of Shewanella sp. ALD9. Lineage (NCBI taxonomy): Bacteria > Pseudomonadati > Pseudomonadota > Gammaproteobacteria > Alteromonadales > Shewanellaceae > Shewanella > Shewanella sp. ALD9. Next base: position 670,651 of record NZ_PJCD01000003.1, on the reverse strand, counting down.
TATCAATTTCAAGCAAACGTTCTTTTTCAAGGCCTGTGTCATAGCGTGCGCTTTGTGGACAATATTTACAGTCCTCAGGGCATGCACCGGTTTTAATTGATAAAAGACGGCTTATCTGCACTTCGTTAGGGTCAAACGTTTCACGATGAATACTGTGAGCCTTAAACAATAAATCATTCATAGGCAGCGCAAACAATGCTTCAATTTGTGCTTTTTGCCAATCGTGACGAACTTCAGCTAACGACATGGTTCATTCCTTTATTTTGATTTTATGTTGGCTAGGATACCCTGAGCCCGTAAACTGTCAACGCAACAACCACTTTGCGCTTTACTAGTGGTCAAATGATGAGCACCTATAATTATGGCACTTCCCGACACAAATACCACTATCGATTACGCTTTCGATGCACAACATATATGGCACCCTTATACCTCTATGACCCAGTCTCTGCCTGTATATGGAGTCATTTCCGCTCAAGGTTGCGAGTTGACTTTAGACGATGGCAAGGTACTTATAGATGGCACCAGTTCGTGGTGGTCTTGTGTGCATGGTTATAGTCATCCGACCATTTTAGCGGCTATGCAAAAGCAGTTATCACAACTGAGTCATGTGATGTTTGGTGGCATAACCCACCAGCCAGCCATTGAAACCTCAAAACGCTTAGTGCAGATGACGAGTGATAATTTAACTAAGGTTTTTTTAGCCGACTCGGGCTCAATTGCAGTAGAAGTTGCATTAAAAATGGCGCTGCAATATTGGCAAGGCCGAAATCAACCACAAAAGCAGCGGATTATGACCGTAAAAAGTGGTTATCATGGCGATACCTTTGCCGCAATGAGCGTATGTGATCCTGATGGTGGAATGCACACCATGTTCGGTAATAATGTCACTGAACAAGTCTTTATCCCTGCGCCAACGTCTAAGTTTAATGACCCCCTTAATCAAACAGATTCACTGGCTTTAGATGCTGCATTTGCTCAACATCACCAAGATATTGCAGCCGTAATTATTGAGCCCATCATGCAAGGCGCTGGCGGAATGCGTTTTTACTCCCCAGCGTATCTGACTAAACTTCGTCAACTTTGCGACCAATACGATGTGCTACTGATTTTAGATGAAATAGCGACTGGATTTGGCCGCACCGGCACCCTATTCGCTTATGAACATGCCAATATTGAAGCGGATATTTTGTGTGTTGGTAAGGCCTTAACCGGTGGATATATTAGCCTCGCGGCCACCTTATGCAGTGACGAAGTAGCTAATGGTATTAGTGACTCACCTGCAGGTGTATTTATGCACGGTCCTACCTTTATGGGTAATCCATTGGCATGTGCAGCAGCGACCGCCAGCTTAGATTTATTGCTTGCAGGCGATTGGCAACAGCAGGTAAAAGACATTGAAGCGCATTTAATACGTACCTTACCTGCTGCCATGACGTCAAAAGAGGTTAAAGATGTACGAGTACTTGGCAGTGTCGGCGTAATAGAAATGCACTCGCCAGTGAATACCGCAGCCTTACAAAAAGCCTTTGTTGACTTAGGTGTGTGGGTAAGGCCATTTAGCCGCTATATCTACATCATGCCGCCTTATACTATTAGCGCTGCCCAGTTATCCGAACTAACCTCTGCCATGTTGTTAGTTGCCGATACCCTTGTTCCTACCGAAGAGAATCAAACGTTGATTAGCCATGGATAATCAACGCTAGGCTTTTCTCTGCATGGGCAGGTCTCAATTTTGGTCATTCTCAGTTTAGGTAGATCAAAGTTTAGCTTAATCTAATACCTCTTGAGCGTGGGAAATGATGGCATCTGAAACGTCTTTATAGACACCTTTAAGTAAAATCCAATGTTGCCAGTAGAGCGTTTCAGTGATGACATGGTCTTTACATATGTGCACTAACTCACCTGAGGCTAGCTCTGGTTTAATTTGCGTTTTTGGCACTAAACAATGGGCAGCGCCATGTTTAGCAATGGTCACAAAAGCATCTGATGAACGTACAGCATGTAATGGGTATTCACCTTGCATCAGACTAAAATGCTGTTGAATATAGCGTGTGTGCATATTGTCTTTGTGATCAAACGCAATACCCCGAGCTTTTCTAAGACTGTCTGCACTAATTCCATTAGGGAAGTAATGACGACTAAACTCAGGTAACGCCACTAGCAGATAGTCGACACAGCCTAATCGAGTTAGTTGACAACCTTTAATCGGTGTAGATAGCACCGAAATGACGCCAAAAGCTTGGCCATCCTTTAACCTATTAATCGTACGATCTTTACCTTCAACATCGTTCAAAAATGTATGGCGAAATCAGTACCAAATTGCAACACATATTACAGCAGCTAATAGTCGTAAAAAAATTATCGGCACCACATTTTCGGTCACCTTGCTTAACCCTCATGTGTATTTAAATACTGTGATGATATTAGGTAGCGTGGGCGGCACTTTTGATGGTAACGAAAAATGGGCATTTGCTATAGATACCATACTGGCGTCGGTTTTGCGGTTTTATACTATTGCACTTGGCGCCGCTAAACTTGCCCCTTGGTTAGGTGCGCCGAAAGTTCAACGCGTGATTGATGTCTTAGTCGGCACAATTATGCTTTTTATCGCCTATTCAGTATTTAATACTTTATTAATAATACCAACAAATTTATAGCGACAGACAACACATGAAAATCAAAAGATATTCATAAAAATAGTAAAGAATTAACTCTCCATCGGCACAAACCCAGCTTGCTGTTTTATGCGTATTAACCATTGATTAATCTTTGGGTAATGGGCTAACTCAAAGCCACCTTGATGAGCTACATGAGTGTACGCAAACAAAGCAATGTCCGCTAAGGTAAGCTGCGAACCACACAGAAAGGGTTGCTTAGCAAGTTCAGCCTCCATAACCACAAGCGCTTTATGGCCTTTAACGTGCAGTGAGTGATATTCAACTAAACGATCATCAGGCAACCCTAAATACAACTGAATAAAGCGTGCAACGGCAATATATGGCTCATGACTATATTGTTCAAAAAACATCCACTGGTACATTTTCGCTTTACTAAAGACATCAGTTGGGATCAACTCAGAGCCCTCTGCAAGATACCCCATAATGGCATTAGATTCAGACAACACTCTGCCATCATCGAGTTCAATTGATGGTATTTTTCCTGCTGGATATTTAGCTAAAAACTCTGGTGTCTGCGTTTCACCTTTCGTGATACTCATTTCTTGCCATAGATGCTCAACACCTAGCATATTCAGCACCAGCTGCACTTTATAACAATTACCTGACATGCTATCGCCATAGGCTGTGATCATTAGTTGTCCTCAACGCTAAATAACTCACTTACTTTTTGACCAGACTAGAAATTAACGCGCGTAATGCGGCAGGTTTAACCATCTTAGCCATATAGTGATAGCCGCGTCTTTCGACATCATCAACCAACTCTTTATTGGTATTGGCAGTAATTAATATTCCAGGTAAATGTTCACCATAACGACTGCGAATACCATTCATCGCATCAATACCATTTTGATCATCATCTAAATGATAATCAGCTAACATGATGTCAGGGGCAACCCCTTTAAGCCCTAACTTAATTCGAGCGTCAGCAAGATCTTTGGCACAAATAACCTCGCATTGCCAACGACTTAATAACGACTCTAGCCCCGCGAGAATGGCATCTTCATTATCAATACACAATACTTTAATGCCAGCTAAAGGCTGTAATAATGTTGGTAAAGGCTTAATGCTTATTTGGCTGACCGTTTCACCTAATGGCACGAATATAGAGAATAGAGAACCATGGCCTAAGGTTGAACTTACATGAATTTGATGATCAAGTACTTTGCTAATCCGATCGGCAATCGCTAGCCCCAGCCCCAAACCACTGACATTACGACTACTGGGATGATTAAGACGTTTAAACTCTTTAAAAATTTCTTGTATATCAAACTCATTAATCCCACAACCCGTATCGAGTACTTGAATCTCGATAAAGTCACCTCGATGTCGGCAACCAAATAACACTTTACCACCTCGAGCATAACGATAAGCGTTGGTTAAAAAGTTTTGTAAAATACGCCGCAACAATGAAGGGTCGGAGTTCACCGTCGCGGTAGAGGGCACCATCGAAAAAGAAATTTGGCTGTCACTTGCCATTGCATCAAATTCAACCGATAAACCATTAATCACTTCAGCAATAGCAAAATCACGGCGGTTAACGTCCACCATGCCAGAGTCGAGCTTAGAAATATCGAGCAAATCGGTCAATAACTCTCCCGCTATTTTCAACGAACTATTCACATGAGTTAAGGTGGTGCGGGCTTCAAGATCCAGATTAGGATATTGTGATAACGATGCTGTAAATAATCTCGCGGCATTTAGTGGCTGCATTAAGTCGTGGCCCACTGCGGCTAAAAAGCGAGTTTTAGACGCGTGTGCCATTTCTTCCTGTGCTTTAGCTTCAAGTAATTCACTGTTTAACATTGCCAATTCATAGGTTCGTTCTTGTACCCGACTTTCTAATGTTTCATTGGCTTCCAGTAACGCCTTCTCTTGTAAGCGATATTGGGTAATGTCAGTAAATGTCATTACAAAACCGCCATCAGGCATTGGGTTTCCTTGAATTTTAATCACTTTACCATCTTGGCGTTCACGCTCAGATGTGTGCGGTGTTCCATTACGCATATGTTGAACTCGCACAGCAACCTGGTTTTCAATGTCTCCAGTACCACAAAAGCCGCGCAATGCATTAAATCGCACCACATCAGCAATAGGCATTCCTTGGACTAAAAAGCTTTCAGGGTACTGGTATAGCTCGACATAGCGATAATTCCAGGCAACTAAATTAAGATCTTTATCGACCACACTCATGCCTTCATAAGCATGTTCAATTGCGCCACGTAACATATCTTGGCTTAAAATAATTTTAGAGGATGCTTCATCAACGAGACTGAATACCTCATCCAGCGCCAAATCGCGGCCTTGCAGGACTGAGTCCATCACTAATGATGCACTTGATGCACCTAAAACCCCTGACAACATATGTTCGGTGTGGGCAATTAATTCTTCTGGGGCAGCTTTGTACCAACTATCACTTTTTACTGCATCGGCTGAAAAACGACTAAAACTCTCATAAGCACGAGTAGGACTCACAAATCGGCTAGCCAAAATTAACAAATCTTGTTGCGAAATAGGCCCTTGACGTTTTTTTGAATCTTTTTTTGATGACCAAGGTTTAACAAAATTACTCGCTTGAATGCGCTCAGCAACACCCGCTCTAAACCAAATAGACCCTAGTACATAGCAAAATATATTCGCTAACAAAGCAATCAAAGTATCACTAACATTTGGGGTTATCGAATTGAGTAAGCCTGACTCACTACCAATCAAACGGGCTTCACCGGCACCTTGAAGTAAAATAAAACACCACAGGCTAAAACCGACAGCAAGGCCTAGATAGACACCAGCTCGATTGCCGTGCTTCCAATATAATCCGCCGACTAGTGCGGGCGCTAGTTGAGAAAATGCACCAAAGGACATCATCCCCAAATGTGAAAGTGAATCACTGTCGGTAAACAGTAAGTAACTCAAATAGCCGAAGCCTAAAATAACCACAATCGATAAACGGCGTACATTTAACAATAATTGAGAAAATTGGCTGAAGTTTTTTTCCCTTATTTGCCCCGTTCGCAGTAAAAATGGCACCAGCCACTCATTACTGACCATCACACTGATAGTCACCACAGCAACAATCACCATCCCCGTTGCTGCAGATAAACTACCTAACAAGGCAACAACCGCTAATATTGGTTGGTCTAGTGCCAAAGGCAAATTAATCACATAGGTATCAGCAGATACCGAATCACCCAAAATAATTTTACCGGCTAATGCTAATGGCGCGACAAACAAGCCAAACAAGGCTAAATAAATCGGAAATATCCAACGTGATTTATTTAAAATATGCTCGCCGCCACACTCGACCACCATCACATGGAACTGCCTTGGCATACATAAAAAAGCGGCCATTCCAACAAATAGTTCAGGGAGAAACGACTCTAAACGAATGTGACTATTTTCGATTAATGCTTTATCTGATGCCTGCTGCCAAATATCGCCAAAGCCATCAAAAACACCAAAACTAATTACCACGCCGACTGAGATAAATGCCGCAAGTTTAACCAATGACTCAAACGCAATCGCGACCATCATTCCAGGATTATGTTCAGTCGCATCTAATTTACGCGTACCAAATAAAATGGCAAAAATGGCCAGTAACATGGTGATCAATAATGGCACCGCCACTGGGCTTAAGGGGGTATCATCAGGTTGAAATAAGTTAAGGCTAAACACCATTGCTTTAAGCTGTAGTGCGATATAAGGCATGATGCCAAACAATGCAATAAGCGTGACTAAAGCCGCTAATAACTGTGACTTGCCATAACGAGCAGCAATAAAGTCGGCAACTGAAGTAATGTTTTGTGCTTTAGACACTACAACCATTTTTCGTAGCATGCCAAACCCAAGGGTAAACACTAATATTGGGCCGACAAAAATAGGTAGAAATGACCATAAATCATTGGCAGACTGACCTACTGTGCCTAAAAAACTCCATGATGAGCAATACACCGCTAAGCTGAGCCCATAAATCCATACTTGAGCTTTTTGGTTTATTTTACTAAACCATCGCTCGGCACCCCATGCCAAAATAAACAGCAATGACACATAACACACCGCAATCACGGCCACGATTAAGGTTAAGTTCATGAAACGTCCGCTATCACTTTATTATTATTAAAAATCTGTTTTATTTTCATCTAAAACATCATGTATTGAGCAGAAAACAACCTACATAAGAGAATCGATATAAATAATCGACCAAATCTGCAGCAATCATTACCATATTAACACGTGCAACAGACTAAATATTAAGGATATTTTAAAACTAGACCAAGGTCTAATAGTGCAAACAGCCCGTTGCAGATGATACTTTAACCACGCCATTTTTAGAAAGGGAAGCCCCATGACCCCGCAGTCTCTTTACAAAGTTCCTAGTGACATTGCAGAAAACGCACTGGTTAATAACGATCAATATAAGAAAATGTACCAGGAGTCCATTATTAATCCAGAAGGTTTCTGGAGAGAACACGGCAAACGTATTGATTGGATTAAACCTTATACCAAAATTAAGAAAACGTCTTTTGATGATCATAATCTTTCGATTAATTGGTTTTATGATGGCACGCTCAATGCCTCGGCCAATTGTTTAGATCGTCACCTTGAAGAACACGGCGATAAGATTGCTATTATTTGGGAAGGCGATGACGCCAACGAACAACGCAAATTAACTTACGCAGAACTGCATACGCAAGTGTGTAAGTTTGCCAATGCGCTACGTAGCCAAGGGGTTAATAAGGGCGATATCGTCACTATCTACATGCCTATGGTGCCTGAAGCTGCAGTAGCGATGCTGGCTTGTGCTCGCATTGGTGCTGTTCATTCAGTGGTATTTGGTGGCTTCTCACCAGACTCGATAGCGGCAAGAGTAATTGATGGAAAATCAAAAGTCTTAATTACCGCCGACGAAGGTGTTCGTGGTGGCCGTAAAATTCCTCTAAAACGCAGTATCGATGAAGCAATATCAAATCCTGATGTTACGTGCGTCGAAAAAGTCATTGTATTTAAGCGCACTGGTGGAGATGTAGATTGGGTTGAAGGCCGAGATGTTTGGTGGCATTCACTCATGGAAGTTGCTTCAGAATTTTGCCAACCAGCAGAGATGAACGCCGAAGATCCATTATTTTTGCTTTATACCTCAGGTTCTACAGGTAACCCTAAAGGTGTGCTGCATACTACTGGCGGTTATATGGTATATGCCTCGATGACACACGAATACGTGTTTGACTATAAAGCAGACGAAGTATATTGGTGTACAGCCGACGTAGGCTGGATTACTGGCCATTCGTATATGGTATATGGACCTTTTGCTAATGCCGCCACGGTATTAATTCATGAAGGCGTACCTAATCACCCTACTCCAGCTCGATTAGGTGAAATGATTGATCGACATAAGGTCAATATCCTGTATACCGCGCCAACCTTAATTCGCGCATTAATGGCTGAAGGTAAAGAACCTTTTAGTAGCTATAAAGGCGATTCATTGCGCATTATGGGTTCTGTGGGTGAACCGATAAACCCAGAAGCTTGGCGTTGGTACCATGAAGTGATTGGTCATGAGAACTGCCCTATCGTCGATACTTGGTGGCAAACTGAAACTGGTGGCATTCTGATTAGTCCATTACCTGGCGCAACTGATACCAAACCTGGCTCAGCGACTCGACCATTTTTTGGGGTACAGCCAGCACTGGTTGATAACATGGGTGATATTGTTGAAGGCACTGGTGAAGGTAACCTAGTTATCCTTGACTCGTGGCCAGGCCAAATGCGAACAGTGTACGGTGACCACGATAGATTTGCGCTGACGTATTTTAAAACATTCCGCGGTATGTATTTTACCGGTGATGGCGCGCGTCGTGATGAAGATGGCTATTATTGGATTACAGGCCGTGTCGATGATGTCATCAACGTTTCGGGACATCGCTTAGGTACTGCTGAAGTGGAAAGCGCTTTAGTGTCGCATGAACTCGTTGCTGAAGCGGCCGTTGTGGGTTACCCCCATGACATTAAAGGCCAAGGCATTTATGCATACGTCACCCTAACTCGTGGCATTGAGCCAACAGAAGAGTTACGTCAAGAACTTCGTCAATGGGTTCGTAAAGAAATTGGTGCACTTGCAACCCCGGATCTTATCCAATGGGCAAGTGGTTTACCTAAAACGCGTTCAGGCAAAATTATGCGTCGATTCTTACGTAAAATTGCGGCTAATGAAGTCACTAACTTAGGTGATTCTTCTACTCTGGCAGATCCTGCAGTGATTGATACCTTGATTGAGTCTCGCTTAAACAAAACAGAGTAATAAAATCAACTTATGATGTTCTATCCACCCTGAGAAATCCTGACCAATTTCTCTTTTCGCCCCTCGATTGAGGGGCTTTTTTTATCTAAAAATTAAGATTCATTGACGTTTTTATTTATCTGAAACCTTAGGCTGTGGGCCATAAGCAGTATCAATGGTGACATTATATGAATGATCATTTAGAGTCATTTTATAGCTCGTTGATTGGCCCACTTTAATCGTTATGGCTTTGTCACCTAATAGATCCGCACCATCATTAGATTCATCACGTAAACTTATCAACAAATTAACCTTATTATCACTATTTGCTGTCGACACTATGGTCACGCCATAGTCTCCTTCGACACTAAGTGACACAGATTCATTTAATCCCATCACAATTTTTGAAGCCGATGCAGTAGCATCATCTGAATGCTTAACCGTTTCTTCAATAGATAAACCAATGACAAGACCTTCTTCGGCAACGGCGAGGTGGCTAACCATTAACAGAGCGGCTAACGATAAAAATTTCATAATGTGTTCTTCCTGATGGTGATAAATTTCATTTTTATTAGTATCAATATCATCTTATTTCAATAGATGAATCTACACCAACTGATATAAAAAAACAGCGCTTAACACGCAAAAAGTACCATCCCAGTGTATTTATCATCTTTAACCATGACCAATTGATTTATTTAACGCATTTAAAACATCATGGTCTATCAATCATTGGCTATGTTAAGCTTTGTATAAACCAAAATAACACTACTCGATAACGTGAAACATTCATCTACTCAACCCGGAAATATCACCTTACGCGACTATCAGCAGCAATCAGTTGATGCGGCTATCGCTCATTTCAAGCACAGCCAACAATCAGCGGTGTTAGTGTTACCTACCGGTGCGGGAAAAAGTATTGTCATTGCCGAACTGGCACGTATTGCTAATGGTAATGTGCTGGTGCTAACCCATGTAAAGGAATTAGTCGCTCAAAATGCTGAAAAAGTGGGTTTGCTCACCCAAGAGGCCAATATCTATTCAGCAGGATTAAATCAAAAAAAGGCTAATGGCAAAACCGTGGTAGCCAGTGTTCAATCGGCCGCTCGCGCCCTAGAAAAATTCACTCAAGCATTTTCATTAGTGATCATTGATGAATGTCATCGAGTCAGTAATGAGTCTACCAGTCAATATCAACAACTGCTCACGCACCTTAAAGCGCGTAATCCTGACATTAAACTGCTTGGGCTAACCGCCACGCCTTATCGTTTAGGTTTAGGCTGGATTTATCGGCACCATTATCATGGGAAAGTAGGTAATACTGATAAACCTGTATTCGAAAAATGCATTTTTGAACTCCCAATGCGACCATTAATCAAGAAAGGTTACCTAACCAAACCGACCATTTTTGACGGGTTGAGTGCGCAATATGATTTTAGTGAACTGGTGGCGCATGACAGTGGTGAATACCCACAAATGGAAATCGATTCTTTATTGCATCATCAGGGACGAGCAACCACTGCAATTATCAAGCAAGTAAAACAACTTGCCGAATGCCGAAAAGGTATTTTAATTTTTGCAGCTACGGTCAGACATGCCAATGAAATCATGACTCTGTTAGACAACGATGCCGCCTCAATTACCGCTCAAACGCCACATAACGAACGTGATGACATCATCCATCGCTTTAAAGCCCAGAACCTCAAATACATTGTTAACGTTGCCGTATTAACCACAGGCTTCGATGCTCCTCACGTCGACCTTATCGCAATTTTGCGTCCCACTGCATCGGTGAGCCTATTCCAACAAATGATTGGCCGAGGGTTACGTTTAGCTCCCAATAAAGCAGATTGTTTAGTCATTGATTATGCGGCTAATGGTTACGACTTATTTTACCCAGAAGTCGGTCAAGCCAAACCCAATAGCAAATCAGTGCCAGTACAAGTGCATTGTCCTGTGTGTCAATTTGCTAATACTTTTTGGGGCCTAGTGGATGGCGATGGTGATATTGTTGAACATTATGGCAGACGCTGCCAAGGATTAATCAATGAGCAACAACAGTGTGATTTTAGATTTCGATCAAAATCATGCCCAGACTGTGGAGCGGAGAATGATATCGCGGCTCGCATTTGTCATAGCTGCCAATCGACCTTAATTGATCCCGATAAACGCCTAAAACAAGTACTTAATGCTCAGCATCATCATTTATTTAAATGTGAGCAAATGTTGTTGCACGATCAAGACAATAAGTTGCTTATTCAATACATTGACATTGAAGGTAATGATTTTAAGCAAACGTTTAACTTCGCGACACCAGCACAACGAAAAGCTTTTTATGCGGTATATGTTCTCAGTCATACCCGCACGCCAGGTATTCCCCATCCTCAATATAAGAAAGTCACTGATGTATTGGCGGATCAAACTCGATTCAGAAAACCCGATTTATTATTACTGAAAAAAAACAAACATCGTTGGGATTTAGTTGATTCATTTTTTGACTATCAAGGCAAATATAAAATCGATATGAGTTAAAACAAAATTAATTGCGTTGAATTATGATTTGAAAAGTACTTATGGTATAAATTGGCCATATCATTAAACAGGAGTCACCATGTTTGTAGTTATTTTTGGCCGCCCAGGTTGCCCATATTGTGTTCGAGCTGTTGAATTATCAGAAAAGTTAGCGGCGCAAAGTGAAGATTTTAAATTCAAATATATTGATATTCATGCCGAAGGCATCACTAAAGCGGATTTATCAAAAAGTGTGGGTAAAACGGTAGAAACTGTTCCACAAATCTTTGTTGATGAACAACCTATTGGTGGTTGCACCGAATTTGAAGCTTATGTTCGTCAAAACAACTTACTCAATTAAGTAAGCTTCTTAAATTTAAACTAAAAAGGCAACCGATCTGGTTGCCTTTTTGTTATCTGCTCAAATACTAAAGAGCATATTTCGCCGAAAACATAATCCGATTTAGGTCGCCATCAGAACCGTCTTCACGTTCATTTAAGGCATGCATAAACTCAACCCCAAATGTTAGTGGCTTTGAAGGTGAAAACAATAAGTTAACGTAACCAGAGTAAGCCTCTTTATTAACTGCACCACCGGTAAGCGCCACATCATTATCTGCGCTAAAACCTGAGAACGTCACACTAGAACGCCATTGCTCCGACCACCAGTGACGATATGACACAAAACCACCAAATGATTTAATCGCTTGAATTTCCCCATTGGTATCAAGCACGCCAGCGTTGGCATAATTTAGCGCCATATAACGACCTAACCCTTCCCCGTAAGTTGCAGTAAATTTGAAGTCATCTTTACCGACAGGAATAACACCCGCGAAACTGACACCATAACCTAGTTCTGATGTGTCATACGTTGTGGTACCAACAACTTGCTCTAGATCTAATTGCCTTACAATCGCCGCAACTGAAAATGCAGAACCACTGGCAGCACTAAAGTTATAGCGACCAACAAAATCAGGAACAACGCCACTGCCACTAGTAATTCGACCACCGCCGCTCAATGGCGTCACAGTTGTTTCAGGATTCTCAATTGAGAACTGCCAATTGCCACTGGTATAACGTAGTTGTGATTGTCTCACAAACGGTGTTCCATCAGCCGCACCGACAAAGTCTAGGTTTTCCGGTAAAGCACCAGGGTTTTGGAAAGTAGTCCACGTTTGCCCTACAGTCCAATTGTCATAACTTACAAATGCATGGCGAATACGTGGAGAGTAACTATTAGAAACTCGTTCATTACCATCTGTATGCGTCATAAAATCCAGTTCAATAAAACCAGTCAGTGTATGCCCTTCAACATCAGTAACCGTCTTAAAATTAAAACGTGATTCACGAGCTTGAAAGTCGACTACTTGCTTACCATTACCCGTCGTACCATAAATAGTGCCTGGCACATAAAACTGACGAGATAACGAACCTGAATCTGGCGCCCCATTGCCATAATCACTAAACATCACATCGGCTTTAATGTAACCACCAAAAGTCATATCTGTAGCAGCCTGAGCTCCCCCACTCATCGCCAATAACGCGCCTGCAACATAAAGACTGAGTTTTTGCTTTTTCATTATTATCTCCCTATTGATATTGTTCTAATCTTGAGCAATATGAGCCAATTAACAGTCATGTAACATTAGCAATAGGTCTATGAGACAAAAGTAGACAAGCAAAAACTAATAAATAGACTACTTCGAAAACAAGATGTTGTTTAATACAATGTAGATCTTGATGAGTTTGGACACTAAAGATTTATAAGAAATTAAACGCTAAATAAGCTGATAACAAAATACATCGACCAGTTACGACCTGGATTGGTTTCGTATAGCATCTTAGGCTCGCTGGAATATAATCATCGAACGCTATACAAATCTTGTAACGTAATAATAAGATTTAACGTTGATAAAAGGGATTATTAGAGGACATAACTAAAGGAGTAAAATAGTGGGTGATGAAAGGTTTAAACATTGGGGAAATGATTCAAAAGTCAACGGCAGCAGTTGATTTCACACAGAGTAACTGAACTGACGATCCATCTTGATTTTGCAAAACCTAATTAAAACAAACTATCCAGATTTAAACATCTGAAAATATACCGAGCTATTTTAGCCAATGATAAGTCTGGTATTCTGTGATGATTTAGAAATAATAGTGAGGGAATAACAGAGAAAGTGGTGGGTCGTGAAGGATTCGAACCTTCGACCAATTGGTTAAAAGCCAACTGCTCTACCAACTGAGCTAACGACCCATCTTGGTGTTGCGATATTCATACTCTTGCTGGAACAAAAGCCAACTGTCTCTATTTCAAGACCAACTAAGCTAACGACCCATCTTGGTTTTGCAAGAACTGATATTCTTACTGAAACAAAAGCCAACTGTCTCTATTTCAAGACCAACTGAGCTAACGACCCATCTTGATATGACATTTAAATTCTTTAACCACGATTTAAAAAGTGGTGGGTCGTGAAGGATTCGAACCTTCGACCAATTGGTTAAAAGCCAACTGCTCTACCAACTGAGCTAACGACCCATCTTGGTTTTGCAAGAACTGATATTCTTACTGGAACTAAAGCCAACTGTCTCTATTTCAAGACCAACTTAGCTAACGACCCATATTGATATGACATTTAAATTCTTTAACCACGATTTAAAAAGTGGTGGGTCGTGAAGGATTCGAACCTTCGACCAATTGGTTAAAAGCCAACTGCTCTACCAACTGAGCTAACGACCCATCTTGATATAACATTTAAATTCTTTAACCACGATTTAAAAGTGGTGGGTCGTGAAGGATTCGAACCTTCGACCAATTGGTTAAAAGCCAACTGCTCTACCAACTGAGCTAACGACCCATCTTGGTGTTGCGATATTCATACTCTTGCTGGAACAAAAGCCAACTGTCTCTATTTCAAGACCAACTGAGCTAACGACCCATCTTGGTTTTGCAAGAACTGATATTCTTACTGGAGTGAATGCCCCATTTTATAACATTTAAATTCTTTAACCACGATTTAAAAAGTGGTGGGTCGTGAAGGATTCGAACCTTCGACCAATTGGTTAAAAGCCAACTGCTCTACCAACTGAGCTAACGACCCATCTTGGTTTTGCAAGAACTGATATTCTTACTGGAGTGAATGCCCCATTTTATAACATTTAAATTCTTTAACCACGATTTAAAAAGTGGTGGGTCGTGAAGGATTCGAACCTTCGACCAATTGGTTAAAAGCCAACTGCTCTACCAACTGAGCTAACGACCCATCTTGGTTTTGCAAGAACTGATATTCTTACTGGAACAAAAGCCAACTGTCTCTATTTCAAGACCAACTAAGCTAACGACCCATCTTTGTTTTGCAAGAACTTAAGGTTCTTACTGGAATGAAACAAACTGCCTATATTTCAAGTCTTGTTAAATTATCATCCCATTTTGTTGTTTGTTAATAACAACTCATATTACAGTAACTGTAGACTAAGTTATTATCACATCAACACACCCCAGAAGGCTCTGCCGTTCTGAGGGCGCCTATAATACCTTTTTCAATTTCTCATGCAAGCCCAAATTTATAATTTCTTGTTGTTTGCATGAAAAACAGACTAAGAGGCTGTTTTTTGGCTTAATTAGCCTTTCAATGCTGATAATTGCTGTTGTGCAAGGCGTGCGGAGGCACTATCTGCGTACTCTTTTAAGACTTTGTTATACAGTGCTCTTGCACCCGCAGAGTCATTTTCTTTTTCTGCAATCATGCCAAGCTTAACTAAACTATCGCCACGCTTATTTGAATCTGCAAATTTACTGACAACTGTACTAAAAGCTTGTTTCGCATCATTGTACTCACTTTTATTGTACAACAATTGGCCTAACCAATAGTTTGCATTAGCTGCATAATTAGATTCTGGGTATGTCGATATAAAACTACGAAAAGCAGGAATGGCTTCATCATACTTGCGTTCTTTAAGAACCAAGTTAACGGCGGCCTCATAGCTTCCTGTTTCACCTAACGTTGAACTGGCTGCGGCAACCGTAGTGGCATCAGCTTGAGCTGGCGCTGCTGGGGTTGATGACTTAGCAGTAAGATTAGCAATTTCCTCGTACAGCTGTCGTTGACGCTGTAACATCTGATTCATTTGATAATTTTGTTGCTCAGTAATGCCTCTTAAATCTAACACTTCATTTTGCAATGCATCCATACGACGTTGCATGTCGAATTCGCCTTGTTGCTTTGCTTTAATGATGCGTTCTAATCTTGAAATTCTGTCATCATTTGAACCACCAGATGCATCCGAAACCGGTGCTGGTGCAGCAAAAGCCGTGGCCGTTGTAAAGAACATCGCCGCAACTAATATGGCTAGTTTCATTTTTATCTCCTAAAAAAGGCCAACCGATAACGGTTGGCCTTACACTTCTTACGCTTTAGTAAACTAACACACCACGACGGTTTTTAGCAAAACCAGTATCGTTACGTGAATAATCTAATGGCTTTTCTTCGCCGTAGCTCACGATGCTCATTTGGCTAGGTTGTACACCCATACCTTGTAAATACTTAGCAACCGCTTTAGCACGACGTTCGCCTAGTGCGATGTTGTATTCTGGAGTACCACGTTCATCAGCATGACCTTCAATCAACACTCGAACATTTGGATGCTCAACTAAATAGTTACCATGAGCTTGAATGATCTCAGCATTTTCACTTTGAACTTCACTGCGATCAAAGTCGAAGTAAATGATATTTTGACGACGTAATTCTTGTTCTTTTAAACGCTGCTGTTCTGCAGAGCTCAGTACAGGAGCTACACCACCAGTTTCAATACCACCATTACCGTATTCACTACCAGTACCACTCATAGAACCGTTAGCGTCAGTTTCAGAGTCTGAAGTTGAGCTACAGGCACCCAGTGCCATAAGCGGAACTGCAACCAACATAGCTTTAAACAACTTATTCAGATCCATTTTAAATCCTTATCAATATCTATTTAGAGAAACGGAGACCATGCTGGTGACTTCACCTCGCCCTGGCCGACAGGCAATCTTGCTTTAAATCTGCCGTCCATAGAAACAGCAGCTAACACTTGTTTACCTTGATGGGTTGTACCGTAGATAACCATAGTGCCATTTGGAGCAACACTTGGTGATTCATCAAGTTGAGTTGATGAAAGCACCTGCATAAAGCGTGTTGCAAGATCCATTCTAGCAATATGGAATTTACCGTTAGTACGGTTTACAAAAATCATACTACGACCGTCTGGGCTAATTGAACCGCCTAGGTTCCATTCACCTTCAAAAGTCATACGCGAGACTTTATTTGTATCTAAACTTACGCGATATAACTGTGGTTTCCCACCACGTTCAGAGGTAAATAAAATTGATTTACCGTCTGGGAACCAAGAAGGTTCAGTATCGATTGCGTAATGCTCTGTAATACGTCGAGTTGCTTTAGTCGCAATATCGACGACATAAATTTCTGGTTGGCCATCTTTTGACAGTGTAACAGCTAATTTTTTCCCATCAGGAGAAAATGCTGGTGCACCATTAATACCGTCAAAACTACTCACTAATGTACGAGTTTGGCTGTAAATGTCTTGAACAAAGATTTCAGCTTTTCTATTTTCAAAACTCACATAAGCTAAACGACGACCATCAGGAGACCACGTTGGTGACATCAATGGCTCTGGTGAACGTAGTAACATTTGTTCATTGTAGCCATCGTAATCCGCAATCATTAGATGGTAAGGCGCTTTTTGACCTTGTTTAACCACAACATATGCAATACGAGTTAAAAATGCACCACGAATGCCGGTGAGCTTTTCATACACAATATCACTGATACGGTGGCTGTACTGTCTAAATTGGTTTGCGCTAATAACCGTTTCACGGCTTTCAAGTAATAACTCATTGTTATTCTGAGGCCCTTTACCCGCTTGAAGTTGTGCTTTGACTAAATCAATCAGCTCAAAACTCACTAAATATTGATCGGCGCCATATGGCTTAACCGTACCAACCACAAGCGCTTCCGCTTCTACATTAGCCCAATTTTGAGCAGTAAATCCATTTACAGACGAAATAGTTGATTGTGGCAATGCACGCACATCAAGTGTCTTAAATGTACCACTGCGAGACAAATCAGATGCTACCACATCAGAAATAGATGCAGGAGCTGGACCTTGACCTTGCCATACAAAAGGTACAACAGCAATCGGTCTTGCTGCATCAACCCCTTCTGTAATCACAATATCTAACGCTGCGCGAGCGGGTGTAGTTAACACTATTAATACCAGTGTTAGCCATTTAGCCAAATTATTCATGCGACTCCTTTTAACTCCATTCCATCATTAAATACGATTGATATTAATTAAATTCCGGTGAAACGGTTAAATTAATTTCTTTTAATTGCTGATAAACAGCCGGTTCAGGCGATACTGGTAACCGTCCCGCTTTATTTATCGACGCTTTGGCTGCTCGACAAACTACCTGATCACCATCTAACGTTTGGCTTGTTGTGACAAAACCATCTGACGCTAGACGAATAAAGACCCTGCAGCTTTTCCCACGCATTGACTCATCAACAACTAAATTTCGTTGAATAGTGGCAATAATCATGGCCTTATATTTATCAACTTCTGACAACACTTGCTTGTTACGTGTTTTAGAAAGTGAATCTTGTTCAGCAGCCATAGCCTCTGCCATTTCACGTTCTTGGCGCGCTTTAGTATCAGCTTCTGCTTTACGTTTACGCTCAGCATCTTCTTTACGCTTACGTTCATCATCAGCACGTTGACGCTCTTCTTGAGCTTTTTTCGCAGCAGCCTCTTCTTGCTTACGTTTTTCAGCGGCTTTCTTAGCTGCGTCCTCAGAAGCTTTTTGCTCTTGTTCTTTTTGCTTGCGTACTACTTCAGCTTTATCTGCTCGCTCTTTTTCTAGCACTTGCTTTGCCTGAGCGGCTTTAGCGGCATCATTAGCCTTTTGAGTTTCCTGCTCTTTTTGTTTACGCTGGATCTCTAAAGTTTTAATTTTTTCTTGTTCACGTTCACGCTCACGGCGAGCTTCTGATGCTTTACGTTCTAGTTCTGCTTGACGGGCTTTTTCTTGCTGGGCCACATCTTGCTTTTGTTTCTTTAATTGCTCAACTCTGTCATTCACTTTCTGTTGATCAATTACAATTGCTTGAACGGCAGGTGCACTTGCTGCTGCCGTTTGCATTTGCTTGGGCTTATCATCAAAACTAATGCCTAAAGCAAGAATGACGATAAATCCAATATGAATACCAGCAGAAATAGAAACTGGTACGGTTAAATCTGAATTTCCAGCCACCTATTTCTCCTTTGGTGAATCGGTCATTAGCCCTACGGCAGGCACACCAGCACCTTGCAAGCTAATCATTAATTGAATAACGCTTTCATAAGGTATCGTGCGGTCCGCTTTTACAACCACTGGCCTTAACGGTTCAAGTTGGATTAATGCTCCAACTTCAGTTGATACTTGCTCTAAGTCCATAACTTCAGAGTTAGAACTACTGCCGATATTC
Source organism: Shewanella sp. ALD9 (assembly GCF_002836315.1). Lineage (NCBI taxonomy): Bacteria > Pseudomonadati > Pseudomonadota > Gammaproteobacteria > Alteromonadales > Shewanellaceae > Shewanella > Shewanella sp. ALD9. The sequence continues at coordinate 651,665 of NZ_PJCD01000003.1, read as the reverse complement.
AAAAAATATTGTCCCTCTGCATCAATCGATGCAACGATAGGAGGCTTACTATCAGGTGGCAACGACTCCGCATTACCTTGAGGCAATTCTACTTTGACTCCTTGCGATACAATAGGCGCTGTCACCATAAAAATAATCAACAACACCAACATCACGTCGATGTAAGGTACCACGTTGATTTCTGCAACTGGACGACGACGTTTACGCTGATACATTAAACAGCTTCCTTCTCGCTATACGCTTGACGTTGCAATATGTTGGAGAATTCTTCCATAAAGTTAGCATAACTCATTTCAATTTTATCAACTTGCGTTGTAAAACGGTTATAACCAATAACGGCAGGTATTGCAGCAAACAAGCCCATTGCAGTTGCAATCAATGCTTCTGCAATACCAGGTGCAACCATTGCCAATGTGGCATTTTCTACCGCGCCCAGTGCAATAAAGGAATTCATAATTCCCCATACCGTACCAAACAAGCCAATGTATGGACTGGTTGAACCAATCGTTGCCAATAACGGTAAATGGTTTTCAAGTTTCTCCATTTCGCGCGACAAACTCACTCGCATTGCTCGAGACGTTCCATCCATAACCGCTTCAGGAGCTTTACTGTTTACTTTGCTCAAACGAGTATATTCTTTGAAACCAGCCACAAACATCGATTCTAAACCAGAGATAGCACTACCACGCGCAATTAATTCTTTGTAAAGACGATTTAAATCAACACCAGACCAAAACGTTTCTTCAAAACGTAATGACTTAACTCTTGCAGAGCCTAATAATTTGTTGCGTTGAATGATCACTGCCCATGAGGCAATCGATAATGCCAACAAGGTCAGCATAACTAACTTTACCAACACACTGGCTTCTAAAAACAAACCAATAAATGAAATTTCAGCGTGCACTGTCAAACTCCTGAACAATATTTAGGGGAATAGCACGGGGACGCATACGTGATAAAGATATACACGCGACAACAACAGTCGCTTCACAATAGCAATCACCTTGATGATCAACTAGGCGCTGGTGAAATACCAACGACACTTTTTTTAATTCTATAACCTTGGATTCAACCACGAAATCCTGTTCAAATTTTGCAGCTTTACGAAAATCTAATTCTGCATGTTTGACGACAAAAGCAATATCTTCTGCCAACAGTTCAGCTTGGCGAACACCCATTGCTTTTAACCATTGCGTTCGGGCTCGTTCAAAAAATTTTAAGTAATTCGAATGGTACACAACACCGCCGGCATCGGTATCTTCGTAATAGATTGAAATAGGCCAAACAAACATAATCTGAACATCAATTTTTAGGTTGTAAAAGTTGGCTTACTATACCGAGTACCAACACGCTTGTGAATATTGTACCGAGGGAAAAGCAGACTTTATTTTGCTCAAAATGCGCTAAAACACACTAAAAACCTCAGGAACTGTAAGAGATGAAGCTTTATTAATGTGTTTACCCAAAAATTTAACAATTTATTAAACAAAACATGCCATATAAATAGAATTTTTCCTGGTAACAACAGCCTACTTTTACGGCCTAAAGCTCACAAAAAGACAATAATCAGGTAAAAGTAAACTGCGAATCCCCCTTACCATCGCACACTTTGCAAAATGTAAACGTGAATAAATGTTAAGCCGGTAAAATTCAGCAACCTCTTTTTAGCAAATACATTATCAATTGTTAAGTTAATAGCATTATCTTACTCGTCTTGATGACCATATGCTGTGTGTTAAACATCAAGAAGAGATAACCGTAAAATCCCACCTTAAATATGGGTAGAATAATCATATTCATAGTGGTGTAGAGTAATATTTAACATATTAAAAGGAGTAAGCAGACTTTACAGCATGACGGGATATATACTATTTGTTAAATATTATTGTCGCCTAATTAACTAATCCGAATAGTTATGCATAAAAAATAAGTAATAACCTAATAAAGCGCTATATAAGACGATTAGAGTATAAATAACATATCACCACCGCCACAAAGCATTAGCTTTACTAATGATAACGCTTAATTTTTCTAGTTTGTCAGATTAGTGTATACATTCTATTATTGCCTTGTTTTCAGGACACATCTGATTCAGATGTTGAAAACCAAGAACTCCAAACTGATGTAACCCAATACCTCAGTTATCCCTAGTTCTTATGCTTGACTTCCTTCCTTAAATTTGTTGATTGCAAATTATTTAGCCCACTTGGATTAAGTGGGTTTTTTTTACCTTTTTTTTAGCATCTTTATAAACCCAAATGAGAAGCTTTGCGAAAAAAATTGTAAATTCGAGCGCTACTGATAGGTTGAACCCTTTCAAATGATCACCACGCAAAATACCCTTACATGTTTTATTGATTAGGCTCTTAAAGGAACGATGGTTCATTTATAAAAGAGTATTGTCGATTTGGCTCAATTTAGTGTTACGAATGTTGAATAAATGCCGAGTAAAGCAGACTGATAAACACAGGGAGACTTTGGCTATCGTATCAATACTATTTATTAGAAAAATAGCTGACTCAAGTAAATTGATATCTCAATCATATCCAGTAATAAGGACTACTGCCCATGGCTGAGCAGTGAGTGATACATGAATGGGTTTATATAGGCTTGGTTATTTTAATCACGACTCTGCGGTTCATCTTACGTTCTTCTGCAAGATCATTGCCTGTTACATGGCGTTTTTCACCATGACCCGATGTATGAATCCGATCTTTAGGAATACCACTAGCAATGAGAATATCTTTCACTGAATCCGCACGTTTATCTGACACCTTTTGGTTAACCGAGCGTCCACCGTAACTGTCGGTGTAAGCATCAATCAGTACAAGCTCGACTTCAGGGTCATAAGACAAATAACGCTGTATTTTCTGTAATTGTTGGGTAGAAAAACGAGTCAGCTCTACCCCGCCTTCTTGGTAATTTAACACTGTAAAAGCAATATCATCAAAACTGTAAGGCAGTAAATTAGCCAAGCAGGCGCGAAATTCACGGTATTTACCGCCAAAATTAGCTGACGACAATCCCACGGCAATTTTAGCGTTGTGATTATACCAATCCGCATAATAAAACGTGGGCTCCATTCCTTGACTCAATTCATTCAACATCGACCAAGCGGCTTTTTTGGGTACTTCACCATTAAATTGCTTATTGTAAGTCAGTTGAGTGATTTCTTTAGAATTGTGTCCAGGACGCCAACTAGGGGCTCGACTAATTAATGTCGCGTTGGTCACCGAATCAGGTTTTAACCACATATCTAACGTAAAATGTAAATTTAGCTCTTTACCGGCATTACTGGTAAACACAGCACGCCCATAGTCAGGAATATCATGTTCAAGACGGCATTCTATCGGATTGTTCTCACCGATACGCCATGCTGAGTTTTCCAGTGACGCAACGTAGTGCCTCAAATCGGCATTAGCCGTTGAGCAAAGACACAAACTTGTGAGGACCATCAGTTTTCGCCACATAAAACCACCCTTTATACCCGATTACATTTGTTCTATCGGCCATAAAGTCAGTTCCTTTAGTAAACAATCATGTTTAATCGATGATAAAAACCACAATCAAACATGACACTGCGCTTGAGTTTGCGCATAATACTCGGCTTATATCATTTGCACCGATGAATGATAGCTATTGAGGATAAAAACTGTAATGACTGATATTTGCGACGCTAATAAGTTTAAACACCGATTTCGTGGTTATTTCCCTGTTGTTATCGATGTCGAAACTGCTGGGTTTAATGCTAATACCGATGCGTTGCTTGAAATTGCCGTCAGCTTACTAAAAATGAATAGTGATGGGATCATTGTACTTGATAGAACCCTTCATTTTCATATTGAGCCTTTTGAAGGTGCGAACTTAGAGCCTGCAGCTTTAGCTTTTAATGGTATAGACCCCACTAATCCACTTCGTGGTGCAGTAGACGAAAAAGTCGCTTTTTTAGAGATTTTTAAAGAAGTAAAAAAAGCCCAAAAAGCAGCAGATTGTCATCGCAGTATCATTGTCGCGCACAATGCCGCTTTTGATTTAGGTTTTGTTAACAAGGCTATTGAACGAAATGGTTTAAAACGTTCTCCTTTTCATCCTTTTGCTAGCTTTGATACCGCGACACTTGCAGGCCTGGCTATTGGACACACAGTATTAGCTAAAGCCTGTAAAATGGCAGGGATCGATTTCGACAACAATGAAGCCCATTCAGCATTATATGATACCGAACGTACCGCCGAACTATTTTGCCTTATAGTCAATCGATGGAAAGCATTGGGTGGTTGGCCATTAGCGGCTGTGGAAGATGATACCGACTCAGCAAACGAATAATGAATACTCAGCCCTTTGATCTCATGCCAGCCATCTTCACTTGGCTAGTGCGATAACAAAGTATTAATTTTATCCAATAAAAAAGCTGCCGAAGCAGCTTTTTTATTATCTCTAACTTGCTAGATTATAGCTTGTCAGAATTATCTTTTAGATATGCAGCAACACCTTCAGTGCTTGCAGTCATACCTTTTTCGCCTTTTGACCAGCCCGCTGGACAAACTTCACCGTGCTCTTCATGGAACTGAAGTGCGTCAATCATACGGATCATTTCATCAACGTTACGGCCTAGTGGTAAATCGTTAACCACTTGGTGACGAACTTGGCCTTCTTTGTCTACTAAGAAAGAACCACGGAAAGCCACACCAGCTTCTGGATGCTCTACGTCGTATGCTTTACAAATTTCGTGCTTAACATCAGCAACTAGAGTGTACTTAACTTGGCCAATACCACCCTTGTCTACTGGAGTGTTACGCCATGCGTTATGAGTAAACTGTGAATCAATAGAAACACCAATCACTTCAACACCACGTTTAGTGAACTCTTCCATACGGTGATCAAAAGCAATTAGCTCTGATGGGCATACAAAAGTAAAATCGAGTGGGTAGAAGAAAATAACTGCAGGCTTACCTTTAATTGCGGTAGCAAGGTTAAATGTGTCAACAATTTCACCAGAACCAAGAACGGCTGCTGCGGTAAAATCTGGGGCTGGACGGCCTACTAATACGCTCATTATCTATCTCCATTTAATGGCTTAAACACTCAACAACGGTATATGCGTATCGCAAAATGATGATCCACCAAGCAATTACCCATACCGTTGGGACTTATATCAGTCGTATACCATACATCTAAATTAACGGACTTATAAGTCATTTCAGATGAAAGTTGGTTTACTTGCTGAAAAATAAAACATGATGACCCATTAAATAATAAGTTTCAAATATGACAAAATGATTTGATAACAAGATTTCACTCATCACTATCAACAACCATATGTTAAACAGCAAATAATTCTGAGCTAACTATCAGCAAAAAATACCTAAAAAAGCGATATGCGCTGGACAAATAGACACTAGACAGTCAAGAATAGCGGCCTCACTTACTTTTAAGAAAAATGATTATGAATGCGGTTGTTATCGCGGTTTGCTTAATGCTGTTTTTAAGCTTTATTCGAATTAACGTTGTGGTCTCACTAACCATCAGTGCTGTTGTCGCCGGTTTAGTCGGTGGATTAGATATTCATCAAACAATTGCAGCCTTTAATGATGGCCTAGGCGGCGGCGCTCAAATAGCCCTAAGCTACGCATTGCTTGGTGCATTTGCAGCAGCTTTGTCACATTCAGGCTTAACAACATTGATTTCTCATTCAATTATAAAGAAACTCGGTAAAGAACCTAATAGTAGTAATACTCAAGTTGTACGTTGGTTGTTATTGGTCACAATATTATTGATGGCGGTTTCATCACAAAATATTTTGCCTATTCACATCGCTTTCATACCCATTCTTATTCCACCATTACTGCATGTCATTTCAAAGCTACATATCGACCGCCGTCTTATAGCCTGTATTCTCACATTTGGCTTGGTCACCACGTACATGATTCTACCCATCGGTTTTGGCGGTATTTTCCTCAATGATATCCTGTTGGCAAATTTAAATACAAATGGGCTAAATGCAATCCGTGAACAAATTCCTAACGCAATGCTATTACCTGCTATGGGCATGGTTGTAGGTTTACTCACCGCAATATTTATTAGTTACCGCAAACCTAGACAATATATGATTGAAGAACCAGTGGTAAGCGACAATATTGAAACCACGATAAGTCGAAAAAGCCTAGTGATATCACTCTCAGCAATAGTGGTCACTTTAATTGTTCAATTACAAACTGATTCGATGATATTTGGTGCATTAAGTGGATTTATTATCTTTCGTTTTTCTGGAATCATTAAACACGAAGTAAGCAAAGACCTGTTTAATCAAGGTGTGCACATGATGGCCAGCATCGGCTTTATTATGATTGCAGCAGCAGGCTTTGCTGCAGTAGTTAAATCTACCGGGGAAGTTGGCACACTAGTGACCTCTCTAGGTGACATCATTGGTGACAACAAAGCGTTAGCCGCATTACTGATGCTTATTGTTGGATTATTGATCACCATGGGAATTGGCTCTTCGTTCTCAACCATTCCCATTATTGCCACTATTTACGTGCCTTTAGCGCTCAGTTTTGGTTTTTCTGTCGCTGCAACAATTGCGCTAGTGGGTACCGCTGCAGCGCTTGGTGACGCGGGTTCGCCAGCATCAGATTCGACACTAGGTCCCACAGCTGGTCTTAATGCCGATGGGCAACATGATCATATTCGCGACAGCGTGATCCCAACGTTTATTCACTATAATATTCCACTGCTTGTTTTTGGTTGGATTGCTGCGATGGTGCTTTAACATTCAACAGATATCTACGGCTTATCAAGATAAAAAATAAAAACGGGAGCCTCATTAAAGGCTCCCGTTTTTATGGTCTCGTACATGATATTAATCATATCGAGCCTGGGTATCTATAATCTCGGATAACGAACTATTTGGTACCGAATATCTTATCGCCCGCATCACCTAAACCTGGCAAGATATAACCTTGCTCGTTTAAGCAATCATCAATCGCAGCGGTATACAATTCAATATCAGGATGCGCGAGTTCAAGTGCTTTAATACCTTCTGGTGCAGCAACCAAAACCAACGCTTTAATTGAAGTACAACCACGTTTTTTCAGCAGGTCGATAGTCGCAATCATTGAACCACCAGTTGCTAACATTGGGTCAACCACTAAAGCAATACGCTCTTCAACATTACTGACTATTTTTTCAAAGTAAGGTATAGGTTGTAGTGTTTCTTCATCACGATAAATACCCACTACAGAAATACGCGCACTAGGAAGATGCTCAAGAACGCCATCCATCATACCTAAACCCGCACGAAGAATAGGCACTACGGTCACTTTCTTACCTTTAAGTTGCTCAATAGTAACAGGGCCATTCCAACCTTCAATTGTCACCGTTTCAGTTTCAAAATCAGCGGTAGCTTCGTAGGTTAATAAACTGCCAACTTCAGTGGCAAGTTCACGAAATCGTTTGGTGCTGATATCAGCTTCACGCATCAAACCGACTTTATGACGTACCAGTGGATGCTTTACTTCAACGACTTTCATTTCTTTCTCCTAGATTTCTGACTATTTCAGGCAAATTTGACAAATGTTAGTCGATTTATCCTCTCTATAAAACATAAAGTTTCAAAATTGCAGTAAATCGTGACCTAAACCAATAAAAAATAGGCAATTCATCGTTTTCTTTATAGGATAAAGTAAAAACATGGCTTCCGACTAGCAGCACAAACTGGTAGAATATTGCCGCATAAAATTCCATAAAACGATGTACCCTAGAGGATCCTCCGTGACCACTCCTACCCCCCTAAGTTACAAAGACGCCGGCGTTGATATCGATGCAGGTAATGCGTTAGTAAACAACATTAAATCTGCGGTAAAACGCACTCGCCGTCCAGAAGTTATGGGCAATTTAGGTGGTTTTGGCGCATTATGCGAATTACCAACTAAATACAAACATCCAGTGCTTGTTTCGGGCACTGATGGTGTTGGCACTAAATTAAGATTAGCCATTGATTACAAAAAGCATGACACCGTCGGTGTTGATTTAGTTGCTATGTGTGTCAATGACCTGATTGTTTCTGGCGCTGAACCGCTTTTCTTCCTCGATTACTACGCGACTGGTAAGCTTGACGTTGAAACGGCAACCTCAGTTGTTAGCGGCATTGCAGAAGGTTGTTTCCAATCTGGTTGCGCATTAATCGGTGGCGAAACGGCTGAAATGCCGGGCATGTACGAAGGCGAAGATTACGACCTTGCCGGATTTTGTGTTGGTGTTGTTGAAAAAGCAGACATCATTGATGGTACCAAAGTCAAAGCCGGTGACTCACTCATAGCACTTGGTTCGAGTGGTCCTCATTCAAATGGTTACTCATTAATCCGTAAGGTATTAGAAGTCAGCAAAGCAGACCCTCAGCAAGATCTTGCTGGTAAGCCATTGATTGACCATTTATTAGAACCAACAAGAATATATGTTAAGCCTTTGTTGAAACTGATTGAACAATCAGACATTCACGCTATGGCGCACATTACCGGTGGTGGATTCTGGGAAAATATCCCACGAGTGCTTCCTGATGATTGTAAAGCTGTAATCAAGGGTGACTCTTGGCAATGGCCAGTGGTGTTCGATTGGATAATGACAAACGGTAACATAGCACAACACGAAATGTTCCTAACATTTAACTGTGGTGTGGGTATGGTTATTGCGCTGCCAACAGACAAAGTCGATGCTGCATTGGCATTATTAACAGCAGAAGGCGAAAATGCTTGGTTGATAGGTGAAATTGCTACGCGTCAAGGTGACGAAGAGCAAGTGGAGATCATCTAATGAGCCAAAGCTGTCGTGTTGTGGTACTGATTTCCGGTAATGGCAGTAATCTTCAAGCTATCATTGATGGCTGTGACGATAACCTAAAAGCTGACATTGTTGGTGTGATTAGTAACAAGCCGGATGCTTATGGGTTAATTCGCGCTCATCAAAGCGAGATTGATACCAGTTGCGTTATTCCTTATACCAATGAAGTACGCAGTGATTATGATGCGCGTTTATTGAAATCAATTGAAAAATACCAACCGGATCTGATTATTCTTGCAGGTTTTATGCGTATTTTGACAGATGATTTTGTAAGTCACTTCCTTGGAAAGATGATTAATATTCATCCATCATTATTACCTAAGTATACCGGGCTTCACACGCATCAACGGGCTATTGATGCCGGCGATAAAAAGCACGGCGCTAGTGTGCATTTTGTTATTCCAGAGCTCGATGCCGGACCGGTAATATTACAAGCTAAAGTCCCTATTTACCCTGAAGATAATGCTGAAGTATTAGCTGAGCGTGTTCATGAACAAGAACATGCCATTTATCCTCTTGTAGTAAAATGGTTCAGCTTAGGTCGTTTAGCGATGGCTGATGGTAAAGCTTACTTAGATGGCGAGTTAATTGGTCCATCTGGTTACGCACCAGATTAATATCGATGACTAAGTTACTAAGTTACTAAGTTACTAAGTTACTAAGTCTTTATGTTAAAAACAAAAAACCTCGCTAATTCGCGAGGTTTTTTTATACAATAAACATTGTCGATATACAGTGCTAACGTACCGGTAATGTAATGTCTGCAAACATTTCATCAATCAGTTGTTGATCACGAAGCGCGACCGCTTTTTCTACCACATCTCGGGTTAAATGCGGTGCAAAATGTCGCATAAAGTCATACATGTAACTGCGTAAAAAGCTACCACGTCTAAAACCAATTTTGGTTGTACTATGAGCAAACAAATGACTCGCATCAATCGCGACTAGATCTTTATCTACTGCTGGATCGATAGCCATTGAAGCAATAACCCCTACCCCTAACCCTAAACGTACGTATGTTTTAAGTACATCAGCACTGGTTGCACTAAACACCACCCGAGGATCAAGATCCGCCCGCTTAAAAGACTTTTCAATTTCAGAGGCTTTATCAAAACCAAACACATAAGTCACCAGCGGAAATTTGGCTAAATCTTCAATACTAATTTTTGTCGATTGAGTCGCGAATGGATGGTCACGAGTCACAACAATTGATCGATTCCAATGATAACAAGGCAGCATAATTAAATCGGTATACAAGTGCATTGCTTCAGTAGCAATGGCAAAATCAGCATCACCTCTAGCCGCTTGTTCACTAATTTGTGACGGCGTACCTTGATGCATATGCAAATTCACTTTCGGATATCGTTTAATAAACTCTTTAATAATTTGTGGCAGAGCATATCGAGCCTGAGTATCAGTGGTGGTAATATTTAAATCACCCTGATTAGGCTGAGTATATTCTTCAGATACCTTTTTAATGCTATCGACCTTGCCAAGTATATCATTTGCAATATCAATAACTTGCTGACCTGCTGGAGTCACGTGAGTCAAGTGCTTACCACTTCGACCAAATATTTGAATACCTAATTCATCTTCTAGCATTCTAACTTGCTTACTAATGCCGGGTTGTGAGGTATAGAGGTTCTCAGCCGTTGATGACACATTTAGGTTGTGTTTAACAACCTCTGCAATATATCTAAGTTGTTGCAGCTTCATGGTTTTATCCTTTATTTAACCAGCACTCATCAGCAAAATATGCAAATAAGAACAAATCGATCTATGTTTCACATGGCAAGAACAGTTGTTCAACTATAATAAAACGTTATATGACAATTGAAATGTAATATAAATAGGAATAACGAGCAAGTAAAAATCACCTGCAATTTAATTGACTTAGCTTTTGATAAACATCCTTACTCAAATGTTTAATGATTTATCAACAAAACGACTTATTATTCAACGACAGCCGCGATAACATACGCTAAGATATATAATCATTTTGATGCAGTTTTATTGCAACAATTTATTCCAGCATCAAAATAACTTTTAGCCATTGTCGTTTGGCTATATTTACCATGAGATATGAAAGATAAAATGGAACCTTTATGTCCTTAATTTTGGTATTAATTCTTATTGGTGCACTCTTATTGCTGATTATCGGCTTTAGTATTGTCCAACAACAAAAAGAGCGTGCTGAAGCTGAACGTCGAGTAGAAGTATCTCGCCAACGCGCCATTATAGATGAAACCGATGCAGTATTATCCAACACAGGTATGACCCCGTCTTCTAGCCACATTATGTTAGTACTCTATCGCCGCATTCAAGATGCTTTAGAACAATCTGTTATCCATGCATCAGGCCAATTAAAATCGGATTATGAGCGTCGCCTAGCTGACATTAAAATGCAAATAGCCACAGTATCGAATTCACCAAGCCAAGTCCCTGCAATTGAGAATTTTCGTTTACCTGATAATGATAGACAAGTTTTAGAATTAGTAAAAACACTGAAGAAACTTAAAGCTATTTTACGTGCAGAACATAATAAGGGAAAAGTTGATCCGTCTATTTTTGCTGAAGAAGAAATGCGTATCGACAATCTGCAATTAAGGATTAATGTTGATTCTATGATTAGCCGCGCTCGTGCAGCATGCTTTATGAAGCAGTACGGTTCCAGTAAACAAATGGTCACAAAAGCATTAAACACGTTGCACACTATTAAAGCGCAAACGCCAAATGATCCTTTTATTGCTCGTAAAGTCGATGAAGCTAAGCAGTTACTCGATGAAATAATGGGCGCTCAAAAACACAGTGAACCGAGTGCTCCAAAACCAAAAAAAGAAGGCGATGATCTTGATATGCTGTTTCAACCGAAAAAGAAATGGTAATTATCTTTATCTTCGCTAACTAAAAAACCAGGTCTCCTTAGGAGGCTTGGTTTTTTTATACGCAAAATCTATTTAATATAAAAACTGCGTTATTTTTTAACCACACATAAAAAATGCAGTAATACAGTGAGTTAGTAAAATAACTTACGTTCGTCAACACAGTTGTCCACAGAATCTGTGGATAACTGTGTGAGACATTCCTTATCACTATGTTTATTAGCAATAATAAATCGGTATGAACAAACACTCTCTATCGTTGTTTCTATACAAGTCTTGTGCGTTGATACAATTAACTTATGACATGTCATTTTGATTGCGTCAAGCCATTAACTACAAAAGTATCCTCATTTGTAGTTAATCGAACAAATAATAGCTTATCAGTAAACTGAAATGAACCATTGATACTTTCAATATATTACAAAATATGAGCATATAAGGCTTTACGCTACAATTATTGATAATGATATTATTTAAATCGAGCCTATCCTTGTAAGCTATAGCATAAATCGAGATACTAGATAAAAATTATAATATCAGCAGTAAAAAAGCCTTATGTTAAAAATGACTTCCATTAAAATATTCTCTGTATTTCTACTGTTCATTCTCACTGCTTGCGGACAATCAGATGAATTTGGTCAACCTCAACTCACACCAGAACAAGTTTCTTTGGGTTTCTTCGAAGCTATTTATGTCGATCGTGATGTAGAGAAAGCTAAAAAGTTTGTCGCACCTGATATACAGGATGTTATGGATCATTATCATATAGCATCAGCGGTGCAACGACACGTATTAGGCTTATCCATGAAGCAAGTGACGATGTCTATTGATGAAATTGATATCGATTTTTTCCGAAAATTTACCGATGACGTGACTGTAATCGTTAAAATGCAAGGATTAAAAGGTGGAAGACAATGGATTGATGATCGAACCATTCGTCTGCATAAACAAGGCAATACCTGGATTATTGTTGAGATACTACCCGAAAAAGGTCGTATTGAAGGTTAGTATTGAGTCAAAACAGATTACCAAAATTAGCTAAGTTTAGTGTTTAATCATGATGGGAGATCAAAAACAATTATCGTTCATTTCAGATACTCACCACTATGCGATATGTTTAAGCATTATAAATAATTGATAAAATAAACAATGAGCAATAACCAATAAAAATAGCAGCCTAGGCTGCTATTTTTATTTTTTGTCGGAGTATTTAATGCATCAACTGAGTTGCCAAAGCATTAATAAGCTCGTTCAATCGTCTTATTCTTCGTTAGAAGGTAAAGACTCTAACACGTCATCTTTCACTTGATAGTAAGCGTTTTCGTATTCATGAACTTCCATAATAACTCCAATCTTTTAGGTCGTTTTGTAGGTGTGGGCCTGTCTTTTTATAAACAACAACACGATATTGAATCCTTAATACTGACGACATCGTGTTAATGCTGGGGGGATGACATTTGCCTTACAGAGAGAAGAGTACCAATCACTTTCTTCTTGGCGATGAGTATATCAATAGTCAGATCACTTTCAAACCACAATTACGAAAAACTTTCAGTTCTGTTTTGCGGATAGTCTAAATGTGACTTAAAATTGAGATTTTGCACTAAAAAAACAGAAAGTCTTTCAGAAATTGAGACGTAATCGACGTGACAACATACTAGCGCATTGCGATACAAGTCGACGGTTCCATTGCTGCTGTTAAGGCTAAATACCTATTACTATGCCCCTATAACGGCAACTCAAACTCTATAGTTCTGATTATTTATTGAAAGAATAATGCCCTTAAAAGATGAGGCCACAACATGATGAAATACCTGAGTGCCTCACTCAAAAATAATGCCCTGCACTCAGCCTGCACTATCAAAGCATTTAACGAATATGGCTAAGCTTTTGGTTTAAAATTAATCGTTAAAACGGATTAGTTGCCAGGAAATGACAGGTCTTACAGGCATAACTAAAAATTGAATCAATTTGGGATAATAAAAAACCGACATCACCTAAGTGATATCGGTTTTATTCGCATCGTCATGCGATAGAGCAACGCATCAAGGTTACACTTGACTGATGGAATTCAATACTCGCTTTTCTGAAATAGGATAAGCGGTACCTAATACCTGAGCAAAACAAGATACCCGGTACTCTTCTATCATCCAACGAGCTTCAATGAGTGCCTCTGGGACCGGTTGTGAACGCGGCACTTTGGCTAATTGAGCCGTTAACGCCTCTTGTACTTTTGCAATACTGTGCATGTGTAATCGATCACGTGTTGGGTCAACAGGTAGCTTATCGAGTCTATTTTCAATAGCTTTCAGATAACGAACAACATCCGTTAACCGTTGCCAGCCACAGTCTTCGACAAATCCTTTATACACAAGGCTATCAAGCTGAGTTTGAATATCACTCATTGCAAATGCAATATCTAAGCTAATTTTGCCCTTAAGACGTTTTTTAATACGTTGATAAATTGTCAAAATTTGTTCTACATTGAGCGCAATATTCTCTGCTGTTGGGTTAAGCTCTTGGCGAACCCACTCTTTTGCTTGCTCGAACTGCTGCTCATTGCGAATGTCTAGTTGCTTTTGATCTAACAACTGCTGTACCGCTGCATTAATAATATCTTCGATTAATATCTGCACTTGTCCAAATGGATTAAAGTACATTGCTAGCTTTGCTTTATTAGGCAAAGCTTGTTGCAAATGTTTCACTGGCGAAGGAATGTTTATCAACAGTAATCGGCGTAAGCCTACTCGATGATGACGCTTTGCTTCATGTTCATCATCAAATAACTTAATCGCCACATCGGTTTTATTATCAATCAATGCCGGATATGCTTTAACTTCGTAATTACCTTTGCGCTGCTGATATTGAGCGGGTAAATCACCAAATGACCATGTGGTTATTGCCTCTTGCTCAATGCCTTTGTCAGCTACTTTACGTATTGCTTTAGCCACAACACCTTGCAGTTGGCCTTTTAATAGCTCTAAATCACGACCTTGGGCAACTAAACGACCATGGTCATCCTCAATCTTAAAGTTCATCTTAAGATGTTCTGTCAGTTGAGTTACATCAAAGTCGTCAGCAGAAATGCGTACACCGCTCATGCGCAGTAACTGTTTACACATGGTAGCAAGCATCGATAACTCAAACGGCTTCATCGCTTGATAACATGCCCGAGCATAATCTGGGGCGGGAACAAAATTACGACGCAAATTTTTAGGCAAAGATTTAATCAGTGCAATCAACTTTTCTTGTCGTAACCCAGGCACTAGCCAATCAAAGTCACTGTCATCAATTTGATTAATCAGTGCAACAGGAATATGCACTGACACGCCGTCATCAATACTACCCGGTTCAAAATGATAACTGACAGTTAAGCCGAGATTACCTTTATGCCATATTTCTGGAAAATCGAGCGCAGATATATGGTCGGCACTACGCTGCATTAATAAGGCTTGGCTGTAATCGAGCAAGTCTGGCGTTTGTTGACGCGCTTTTTTCCACCAGGCAAAAAATAGTGGCCCATTATAAATGCCAACGGGTATTAGTGGTTCATAAAAATCCACCAACACTTGTTCATCGACCAAAATATCTCGGCGGCGAGATTTATGTTCTAGCGACTCTATGTCATTAAGCAATTTTTGGTTATTAACAAAAAACGTTTCTTTCGTCTGTAACTGCCCTTCGGCTAAAGCACTACGCACAAAAATCTCTCGAGCTTCTATAGGGTCAATCGGCCCATATTGTACTCGACGGCGATTGACTATGGTCAAACCATAAAGTACCTGGTTCTCCAGTGCTATAACGCTTGCAGCTTTGGCTTCAAAATGCGGTTCTAGATAATTCTTTTTCACTAAATGAGATGCGAGTGATTCTAACCATTCAGGGTCTATTTTGGCACAACAACGCGCAAATAAACGTGAGGTTTCAGTCAGCTCAGCAGCCATTATCCACTTAGGACCTTTTTTCGCTAAAGGCGATCCCGGAAACACAAAGAATTTACGGTTACGCGCCCCTAGATACTCGTTGTTCTCGCCTTTAAAACCAACATGGCTTAACAAGCCTGATAATAATGCTCGATGTAACTGTTCATAACTGGCTGCACTGTCATTAATACGCCATTTCAATTCATGGACGGCTTGTTTCACTTGAGTGTATAAATCTTGCCATTCACGTACGCGTAAATAGGCGAGATATTCGTCACGACATTGTTTTCTAAACTGACTGGCTGATAGCTCATGCTTTTGATCTTTAACGTGATCCCATAACTTCACCCAGCTGGCAAAGTCTGAGTCTTTATCCGCATACCGGCGATGGAACTCGTCTGCAGCTTGTTTCTTTTCTGCGGGACGTTCACGCGGATCTTGAATCGACAAACCTGCAGTAATCACTAATGCTTCGTGCAAACAACCCAATTTGTTCGCTTCAATAACCATTCGGGCTAAACGCGGATCGAGTGGGATTTTCGCTAAATCTTTGCCTAATGGCGTTAACACTAGGTCGTTACCGGATTTTTTAACCGCTTGTAATTCTTCAAGCAATAAAAAACCGTCTCGAATATGCTTTTGGTCCGGTGGTTGAATAAATGGAAATCCGCCAATATCACCTAATCCAATCGCCAGCATGTGTAAAATAACCGAGGCAAGGTTAGTACGCAAAATTTCAGGATCGGTGAATTCGGGGCGCTGAATAAAATCCATTTCATCGTAAAGTCGAATACAAATACCTGGGCCTACACGACCACAACGTCCTTGACGTTGATTGGCACTGGCTTGCGATATGGGTTCTATCGGTAAACGTTGTACTTTCGTACGGTAACTATAACGGCTTATGCGTGCGGTACCAGGGTCGATAACATAACGGATCCCAGGCACGGTTAATGACGTTTCGGCAACGTTGGTAGCTAATACAATACGACGGCCAATATGGCTTTTAAAGACTTTAGATTGTTCACCGTAAGAAAGGCGCGCATATAGTGGTAAAACTTCAGTATCGCGATATTGCTGTTTATTGAGTAAATCAGCGGTATCGCGAATTTCACGCTCACCATTCATAAATATCAATATGTCGCCAGGACCCGCGGCCATTAACTCGTCTACGGCGGCAAAAATGCCATCACTAACATCTAAATCTTCATCAGTGTCGCGCACTAAAGGACGATAACGCGTTTCAACTTCAAATGTACGTCCAGACACTTCAATAACAGGTGCATTATTAAAGTGTTTTGAAAAACGATCTACATCTATGGTAGCCGAAGTAATAATAACTTTTAAATCAGGACGTTTTTTTAATACCTGCTTCAGATATCCCAATATAAAATCAATGTTTAAGCTGCGTTCATGCGCTTCATCAATAATAATCGCATCGTACTGGTTTAAAAATCGGTCCGAGGTGAGTTCGGCGAGCAAAATACCGTCGGTCATCAGTTTAATGTAACTGTTGTCGCTCATGGCATCAGCAAAACGAACTTTAAAGCCAACAACTTCGCCTAATGGGCTGTTAAGTTCATCAGCAATACGGTTCGCAACACTTCGAGCAGCAAGACGACGAGGCTGAGTATGGCCAATTAAGCCTCTCGTTCCTAATCCCAATTCAAGACAGATTTTAGGTAACTGAGTGGTTTTACCAGATCCTGTCTCCCCCGCCACAATCACCACTTGATTATTGGCAATAGCAGAGGCTATATCGTCACGTTTTTGCGACACAGGCAGTTCATCTGGATAACTAATAATAGGTCTAGACTGCAAGCGCTGCTGCGCTTTTTGATAGGCTTGCTGCGCAGCTTCCGTTAATTGCGCTAACGTTTGGGATTTTTTTTCAGACTCGGCTTCTTTATTGACACGATACAAACGACGACGAATTTTAGCAGCATCGGTTTGATAACAAAGATTGAGATACGCCTTAGATAGCGGGTGAAGGTCCGAATTCAAATCTGATTCCCTTGCTTACATCAAAAAAAGCGATCCTAGCAAGGAAAACAGCAGAATGGTATTGATTTTAACGATTGTTAAGCTGGAGATAAGTAACACTGTTGCATATAAATATTCATCGCCTTAAGCACATTGGTCCGATTAATGGTTCCAATGACTTTTCCGGCACTCAATACAGGATAAATTTTTGGTTTAGAGCCTAACATTTGTTCAGCTAATTCCAATATACTTTCATCGGGAGCAACTGATAATACAGGGCTTTTCATACAATCTGCCACTGTACTGGTCATATCACAGTGGTAGCTACTTTTTAACATCACTGACAAGCAATCTTGTTGGGATAAGAACCCCACTAACTTTCCAACACTATCCACAACTGGCGCGCCGCTCTTATTACTTTCGAGTAGTTTCTCAACCGCTATTGCCAGTGACATATCTGCGGTTAACAGTATCGGACGTCTATCCATGTGATCTTTAATTTTTATTGAATCCATATTGCCCCCTAAATGCACGCTAATTGACTACGTGCTTAATAAATCTCGTCAATCAATTCAAAATGAATCAACATTCAAGTACTGACTTAATTTAAGTTTAGTCAATAATGGCTCAGTGGATAGAAAATAAAACCGATTGTTTTAATCGGTCTTTATCATCACAGCTAGGACTTACTTGTCACGCCAGATCATGACTGTGGCAGCTTGGCCTTTGCTTCGAGTTGCACGATACATACCTTCGGTATTAAATGGCGTTGCGATATTGCCACGCGGATCAATTGCTATCACGCCTCCAGTTCCACCAGCTGATATTAAACGTTGATTAATGACTTCATCAGCCGCTTGAATAATCGATACTTGTTGGTATTTAACTCTAGCGCATATGTCACCCGCCACTTGATAACGGATAAAATACTCACCGTGCCCTGTTGCAGATACCGCACAGACACCATTTTCAGCATACGTTCCGGCGCCAATGACCGGAGAATCACCAATACGGCCAAAACGTTTTGCTGTCATGCCGCCAGTTGATGTCCCTGCAGCAAGGTTACCTTGCTTATCAAGTGCAACAGCACCCACGGTGCCGTATTTATAATTGGCTTTTAACTGTTCTACTGACGCCTGATAATCTCCGCCATTATTTTGCTCGGCTTCAATGATACTCGCCTTAGCATCAAGCAACTGTGCATAACGATGTGGGGTATCAAAATGACTGTTAGGCACTAAACTAAATTGTTGGGTTAGCGCAAATTCTTCCGCCCCTTGTCCATAAAGCATCACATGGGGTGATTTTTCCATCACCTTTCTTGCTAAATCAATCGGGTTTTTAATATGTTTAACCCCAGCGACGGCACCTGCATTCATAGTGTTACCGTCCATGACTGAGGCATCAAGTTCATGGCCACCATCAAAAGTATAAACAGCGCCAACCCCTGCATTAAATAATGGGCTATTTTCTAACACATTTATCGCAGCTTGAACCGCATCGAGGCTGTCGCCGCCTTTATCTAACACTTTATATCCGGCATCAACTGCCTGTTTAAGTTTGTCGCGAATGGCTTTCTCTTGCTCAGGGCTTAGACTGGCTACTGAAATAGTGCCGGCGCCACCATGGATTGCTATAGCAAAAGGTGTATCGTCTTTAGCAAAACTGCTATTGGACGTTAAGCTTAAACATAGCGCAATCGTTAAATATAATTTATTCATGTTAGAAAAATCCTTGAAGGTGGTTTATCTTTGTAACCATTTCTGTTTGTAATTTCAATCATATCCTTGCGACTTTTATACTTTGTAGCGACAATGGTCATCATCATCAATTTTGGAAAAGTTAGCTTAACTTGTCGACAAAACGCCTTAAAATTAGCCAATTCCTATTGCTTTCGTTGACATTACTGATGTCAGGCTTGGTGCTGGCCGACGAAAATTGGTTAACGATTAACGTTACCGGCGTGCCGAAAAAAATTGAAAAGAACATTTTTGCTCATTTAGGCACATTGCCAGATAACGATGTTCAGCGCCGAGCATTTTTATTTACCGTTGACGATAACACCCATGATGCGCTTGAATCCATGGGCTATTACCATGCAATTTTAGATATTGATGTTAAAGAGAATGATAAAGGCCCTTGGGAGTTAAGCCTCAATATAACCCCAGGTGAACCGGTCATTATTCAATGGGTGGATATTAATTTTCAAGGTGACATGCTCCAAGATAATACTTTTTCGCTGTGGCTTAATAGCTTGAAAATAAAACCTGGTGATACCTTAAACCACGGTGTATATGATTCGATAAAATCACAGTTAATCACGTTAGCGCTGGCAAGAGGATATTTTGATGGTCAATACACCAAATCAGAAATCAACATTAATCGTGACTTAAATACCGCCCAAATTAACCTACAGTTTAATTCTGGTAAACGCTATTTATTTGGTGATGTTGACTTTGAAGGCAGTACTCTCAATGATGACGTTGTTGAATCATTGATTCCTTTTGATGCTGATGCGCCTTACGCCACACAGCTATTAACTGAGTTTAATCGTAATTTATTAGATACTGGTTATTTTAGTAATATCAAAGTATTGCCACAGCTAAACAAAATAGATACTGGGGTAGTTCCGATTAAAGTTGAGCTAAGCCCTCGACCTAGCCATCTTATTGAAGTGGGTTTAGGTGCTGATATAGGTAATAGTACAGAAAACAGTGTTGATCCTCGTGTGCGAGTCACCTGGCGCACGCCGCAAATCAATCGCTATGGCCATTATCAAGAAACCACTGCTGAATGGTCACCTGAGCGACCTAAGATTTTAACCACTTATACTATTCCGTTAACTCATCCCTTAGATGATCAACTGAAAATAAAACTCGGATTATTACGCGACACCTATGGTGTCACCCAAGATTACGACGCTGATAAACGCCAATTTAATAATACCGGGCAATTAGAGTCTAAAAAGTATCTCGTTGGCTTAACGCGTCAAAGGCGATCTAAAAGTAATTGGTTACATGGATATTCAATTGAATCCGTTAGAGAGTTTTATAATCAACTCGATACAGATTACGATCCACGTTTTTATTTGTTGGGTTTCAACCTCACCAAAACAGTTCGTGGTGACAACACGCTAGATCCCAAATCTGGGTATCGTCAAACTTACAGTGTTGAATACGCCGACCCGTCCTTAGGCTCCACCATCCGCCTAGCACGTTTACAAGCCCGATTTAAATGGGTAGAGACTATATTCGATAAACATCGTTTTGTTGCTCGAGTCGATTTAGGAGCCAATATTGCTGATAAAAACGATATGGCTAATATACCGCCATCGTTACGATATTTTGCCGGTGGCGACCAAAGCATACGAGGTTACAGTTACCAAGAATTAGGTCCCTATATTGACTACACCAACAGTGAAGGCGGCTTATCTCGACAGGTTGTCGGTGGGCGCTACTTGGCGATTGGCAGTGTTGAATATCAATATTATCTTACCCCGACATGGCGAGTTGCCACCTTTGTCGATGCTGGTAATGCTTTTGATACACAACAGTTTGAACCGGTAGTATCGGTTGGTGGAGGATTACACTGGATATCACCTATTGGCCCGATTCGAATGGACCTAGGTTTTGGCTTAAAAGAAACCGAGACAGTTGCACGTTCATATCGTTTCCATTTAACCATGGGAACTGACTTATGATAGATAAACATACTGAACAAAGTACTTTGCAACATAATGAGCAAAACGCTCAGTCAGAAGAATCACTCAAGCCAAGTAATAAAAAAGCACCTAAATCAACCCGTCTATCTGCAAGAATTTGGCGCAGTATTAAGCTATCTACCCGAATACTGATTTATGTCCCTTTGGTATTATTGATGCTGTTTGCCATCATCATGGGCACCCCATTTGGCAGTAAAATGGGGGTGATGTTCGTTAATCAATTTGTCAGTGATATCGATGTTGAATATGCTTCAGGCACCTTAAATGATGATATCACGTTGCATCACTTGTCATGGTCAATGCCAGGGATTAGCGTCGAAGCTGATGATTTAACTTTAAAATGGCTGCCAACATGTCTGATTAACAAACAGCTTTGTGTCACAAATCTGCTGGCATCAAGTATTGATGTGAACATTATCAGTGATGATATTCCAGTAACCAAAAATACCGTTGAAACGGGGGATATCGTCGATCCCTTTACCGAGCTTAAATTACCGATTAGTATTAATCTCAGCCACGCCCAATTGGCCAATATTAATGTAGATGTTAATGGTATGACTTTTTATGCCGACAATTTAACGACTCAAGCTATCTGGAATAACGCTGGCCTTGTGGTTGAATCACTCACCAGCCAAGGGCTAATCGTCAACATCCCAGATGCAACATCAACAAGCCAAACACGTTCTCAGCCAAATAATAAAGCAACAAACCAAACCGCCGCGCCCAAAGAAACTTCATGGCCATTGGCTAACTTACCACAGGTGTTTATGCCTTTTCCTGTCAATGTGAGACAGTTTAATGCCACCGACAGTCAGCTCATTATCGGCCAGCGCAACGACCATTTTAGCCATATCGCATTAGCTGCCAGTTTTCGTCAATTTCAGCTTGGGATAACCCAACTAGACATTCAACATGATGATGGTGATGTGAGTGTTATCGGTGATATTAGCTTACACGATCATTACCCACTGACATTAAAACTACTTGCTAATGTCGAAAATCTGCCTGAGTTGCCAGGGCTTCAACAGCAACAACTCCGTGTAGATCTTACCCAAGACTTAAGCCAATTAAATATCAACGCCATCGCTAAAGGCGATAGCCATTTCAATCTTGCAGCCGACATTAATCTCACCACGCCGGCGCTTGAATACCAAGTAACACTGACCGATGCCGCTTTGCAATGGCCGTTAAAAAATCCCCAGTACACCAGCAACATTACCCACTTTACCAGTAAAGGTAATATAAAAGACCAAGTGGCGCGGTTTGAAGGGCAACTGACAACACCTTACCACCCTACTTTGGCGGTTATTGCAGATGTTGTTAACCACAATCAAAAGTTGGCCATCAATACACTCAATTTACAGTCAATCGCTGGCAACCTAGATCTAACTGGGCAGCTATCATATAAAGATGACATAACCTGGCAAACCAAGGTGCTTACCAACGACATTCAGTTGCAATATATTGACTATATTAATCAGCAAAATCCGATCAAAAGTAAATTCAGTGGCCATTTTAATAGCACGGGCAGCATTGCCGATAAGCAGTGGCAAGTGGCCATTCAAGACGCCGATTTAACCGGTCGATTAAATGGGTACCCGTTGAACTTGCAAGGCGATATTTCATTAAATCAAGATTTTGCGATTAACGCGACAAACCTGCAGGCCAATGCCCTTGGCGCTCAATTAATCATCAATGGCCAAGCCGACAAAACATGGGACATCGATGCCGAACTTAGCGTTCCCGATGTCAGTCAGTGGCTAAAAGGCGGCCGCGG
The DNA here is from genome assembly GCF_002836315.1 of Shewanella sp. ALD9. Classification (NCBI taxonomy): domain Bacteria; kingdom Pseudomonadati; phylum Pseudomonadota; class Gammaproteobacteria; order Alteromonadales; family Shewanellaceae; genus Shewanella; species Shewanella sp. ALD9. The sequence continues at coordinate 628,547 of NZ_PJCD01000003.1, read as the reverse complement.
CAATATTTTTGCAAAAGTTGATGTTACGGGTGATAGTGCCGACCCAATTGTGGATATTAATGCGCAAATCAGTCAATTCAGTTACCAAGGAAGTAAAATTGACAGCCTTGATTTACTGGCTAATTATCGTCCTTATTCGCAGCATCAATATCGGATAGAACTGCATAATAATAATCTTGTATGGGACAGCTATAAGCTAACAGATATCGCATTCATCAGTGAAGGCAATCAACATCAACAACAAAGCACACTTAATACTCAAGGTGATGTGGTCATCAATACTCAAATGGCCAGTAGTAGTAATATTGATAAACAACAGTTCAATGCCACATTAACAGAATTCAATATCAGTAATGCTCTTGGACAATGGCAACAAGATAAACACATTACCTTCAGCTGGGATCAGCTCAATCATAGTGGCAGTGTAAGCAGTTTTTGCTTAGTTCATCCCCACAATAAATTGTGCTTAATCAATGATGTTAATCTAGGTCACACCGGCCAGGCCAATATCACCTTTACCGGTAATCCCGGAAAATCATTGGCACCTGTGTTGTCTAAAAAAATCACCTGGAGCGGTGAAGCAGCGCTAACCAGTCAAGTTAATTGGGCTAAAGGTAAAAAGCCCACTGCTAATGTTCAGTTTACGCTTTTACCGGGCAATATTAAGCTAAGCCGCGCCAAAAACAACACCATCAGCATCGACTACCAGCAGTTACTATTACAAGCATCGCTTGATGAGAAACAAATTACTAGCTCATTGAGTTTCGATTCATCCGGAATCGCCAGTTGGCAAAGCCAACTAAGTGTCAACATCACGCCCGATCGGACCTTACAAGGTACGATTAATGTTAATGAACTTAATCTCGCTCCTTTTGGAGAGTTCTTTCCAAGGCTAGAAACCTTAGAAGGCATGTTATCCAGTCGATTAAATTTATCCGGCACCCTTATGGACCCGAGTGTCTCGGGTAATATCAAACTCAGTGACGGTGCATTTGCCTTATCCACTAACCCAACATTAATCGATAAACTGTACTTGTCACTGGCTCTAGAAGGTCAGCAAGGACAACTCAATGGCCAATGGCATATGGGTGACGGGCAAGTGAGCACGACAGGTACCCTTGCTTGGCCTCAAGGGAAATTTAGTGGTGACATTGATATTAAGGGTGAAAATTTAGCGGTAATTCAACCACCAATGGCAATATTAAATGTCTCTCCAGATATTAATATGACCTTTGATGAGCAACTGTTTGCGATAAAAGGCAACGTCAACGTGCCATCAGGACAAATAAAAATTACTCAGTTAGCTGAAGGAGGCGTTGCGGTATCGAACGATGTGGTATTTAACGATTCAGTGTCTGAACAAACCGTTAAAACCAGTCCTTACGCCGTTACAGCCGATTTGAATATCAGTGTCGGTAAACGCCTTACTATTGATGGTATGGGTCTTAAGGGAAGGCTAGAAGGCGATCTGGTACTAAAACAGCAAGCTTTTAAGCCGCCCATGTTATTTGGTGATATTAAAGTCAACAAAGGGACTTATAAGTTTATGGGGCAAACCTTAAGTATTAATACTGGTGAAGTCCAATTTATTGGTCCAACAGAATTGCCAAACCTAAATATAGAAGCAACTAGAGACATTAAAGAGAGCGATATCACCGCCGGTGTTCGAGTCACTGGTACCCCAATGCGCCCAGTGGTCACCTTATTCTCTAATCCAGCAAAAGAGCAAGCCGAGGTGCTTTCTTATATTTTGACGGGTAAAGGTTTTACCAGTACAACCAACCAACAAAGTAACTCACTAATGATGGGAGCCGCGCTCAGTTTAGGTTCACAATTTGATGGTGGAGCAATGAATAGCATTGGCAGTACTGCGACAGGACTGATTGAAAAGTTTGGATTTTCGAATGTACAACTTGATACTAATGATGACGGAAAAGTGGCCGTGAGTGGGTATATAGGTGAAGACTTAATGATTAAGTATGGCGTGGGAGTATTTAACCCCGGTTATGAAATGACCGTACGATATTATTTGTTTTCACAATTATATTTAGAGAGTGTGTCTAGCACCTTAAGTCAATCACTGGATATCTACTATAGCTTCGAAATCGATTAGCATTTGGCATTTGGCATTTGGCATTTGGCATTTGGCATTATAAGAATAAATTTAGCGATAAACATTCAGTCATAAAAAAAGCGCCCTAAGGCGCTTTTTTTTCACATTTGCGATTAAGCAAACATAAAGTCAATGTGTTCAACCAATTGCTTGAATGCGTGACGTTGGATAGCTTTTACACGAACTTTAACTTCTTTACCTTCAATAGAAACGGTTAAGTCAGTTGTGTAAAAGTCATCATTTAACTGGATGTTAATGATGTCTTTGTGTTCAAACTTGATTGATACAGGCTCTTTACCTGGACCATAAATTACTGCAGGAACTTTACCGGCATGACGTAGGCGGCGGCTCGAACCTTTCCCGATTTCTGTGCGGGTTACTGCGTTGATTGTGTAAGACATTAGTCACTCACTTAATAATTAATAAGGTATGAAGGCGTCATCATTTTCGACCAACGATGACTCAAATAAAGCGCGCGGATATTACCACAGCCATTATCAACCCACAAGAAGATATACCAATCCTATTAAATATGTGCTCTTTCAGCGGGAGTTCAAAGTGCTGTAGGCAAGGCAGATGATTGAAACGAATAGTGATGATCGGTAACAAGCTCATGCGTTACTCTACCTCTAGCATCTAACCGCTAGCATCTGACCGCCATGAATAGTGGGAATGTCTTATTTTTATGGAAATAGACCATGCAGTCGTATTTTGAAAGCATCTAACAAAGCATAAAGTACTTTGAAACCCGCCAGAATAGAGTCTCTCAGGTATGCCACTTCTGTGTTGCATCGATTTAAAAGGGAACAACCATTTCTACATCAATACGCCTTGAAATGAAAAACCTGACAGACTCTGAACTGACCAGATATTTAATGATATTGGTATTAATTAACCCCAACGCCTCACTGGCCCACAATCAATATGCACAAACCCATCTCGAGGATAAAATCCTACACCACCTAACTTAAGCGACTCAGCAGCATCGCGTAAGTGTTTAGTTTTCACTCCGGGTAAAGCAATATCCATCGCCATGCCTTTCATGTGATAACTTTTCTTGGCAACCCCATTGCTTCGCGATGCGAGCATTTGATTTGTTTTGGGTGAACGATAAGCTGAAATAACATGGATTTCATCTTGATTATCTAATGTAACCTGTAATTTATACAAATATTCAAATAATCTTTTATCAATCGGTGCGGCTAAATTTTGGCGATGATCCCGTAATACTTGATTAAATTCAGTCAACGTTTCTGATTGATATTGACCATCAACCCAAAAACTTCCTTGGCTTCTTTCACCAGTATGCAAATTATAAAAACGTAAATCTTTAACACCAAGAGTAGAACGACTTGCTTGCGCGGTATTCGGTAACAGAGTTACCACTGCGGCACCGCTTAAGCCTAATAATAACTGCCGACGAGTTAGGCACTCTATTGTCATTTATACACCACTTAAATTATCTAAATTACGATACTTATCGGCTTTAAAAGCACGATTTCATCTTCACAGCGCTTTTCATTGCGTTGTTGCTTTTTTATCCAACTGGCGAATAAATTAACCATTAATGCTGATAAATGCAAGTATGCCTATGTTGAGATGTGCATTAAACACACTAACTTACATAAGAGTGTGATATAGCTCAAGTACTTAGGGATGAAGTAAAACCTCATTAACTTTGTTTCATCAATTATGATTATTGCACAATATCGTTACTGGTGACTTTATGGCTTAATAACTTCATCGACTCTACTGGGGTTAATTGATAAATGTCATCTCGGTACTGCGCAACATGCTGTTCATCGACCCAAGCGCGCCAATATACCATGTGAACAGGCAAGGTTGATGATAAGGCAAACCATTGAGTTTGAGTGTGATTAGACTGCAAATGGGCCCAAGTACGCTTATCAATAACTAAATGGTTGGCAAACCAGTCGGCTAACTGTTGTACTTTTTCAATTCGCACACAACCTGATGATACATCCCGCTCCACATGTGCAAACATTTCAGGTGTTGGCGTATCATGTAAATACACGCTCTGGTCATTGTTAAAGTGGAATTTATAACGGCCTAATGCATTACCGTTACCGGGGCGCTGAACCACTCTGTACGGGAATTTCCCTTTTGCAGCCTGTTGCCACTGTTGAGGTGTTTTATCGACACGATGACCTTCATAATCAAACACATCAAAATGTCTATCGGTAAAGTAAGCACCATTTAATCTAACTTGCGGTAAAATATCCTTACGTAAAAGTTGTCGAGGTACTGTCCAGGTGGGATTGATAACTATATTAGAAATTTGCCCCGTCATCACCGGAGTCTGTCGATATGGCTTACCCACAATCACTTTCGACGTCAACACCACTTCATTTTGATCGACTAATACCATTTGAAAAGCCGGAATATTAATCAACAGATAAGACTGAGGGAGCTGGCTTAAATAGGTCGTTTTTTCGACAAAGCTTTTTGCTAATAAAGAGGCTCGTTGTTGTGGAGTTTGATTTAACCAGAACAAGGTTTTAGGACCAATAACCGCGTCGGCCTTTAACCCATGCCGAGACTGAAAGCGTTTAACACTTTGCTCCAAAGCCGGTTGATATTTATCTTCATCCGCAAGGTATGCGTACGCATCACCTAACAACCACAAACGTTGATTAATTTGCTTAATGCTTGGGTGACTATCTCCAGGGCGCAACAGCCCTTCAAGCGTGATGGTTGGCCAATCTTGCGTTTTCGATAACCACATTAACTTACGCAGATCATTTATTACCCCAAGGTAATCATCTGCAGCAGGCTCCAGTGCAATGTTTTTATCACGTAACGAAGTGGTGTTAGCTATTGAATCAAATGGCAGGGGTACTTGTTTATTATGCCAAAAAGCGGCCACACTCTGTTGAATGTTGTCGATATATTCTAATTGTTCAGCAGCGGACCCTGTCTGTAATATCGCTAAATATTGTGCCCGCTGTGCTGTGGGCTCAGCCAAATACTGTAATTGCAGATGTTGAGTCAAATTGCCGTATTGCTCTTCAGTGTTAGCCAACACAAATGGCGACACACACAAAAGCAATATACCCATTATGCTAACGTTTACAGACAGTTTCAGTTTGCTGAACATGCTATTCCCCATTGGCCCCACACAATGATATTGTCATGTTTTTTCACGTAAGTGAAATGAATATAGCCATTATGATTAATAATAAATGTGCTTGGGTGCAAGAAACAATTAATCAACAAAAGTGAATACCAAAGCGTTACCTATTCGCTACCTAAGCCTTACCTAAGTCAGTGAAAATTAATCATCTAGATGAAAAGTAACCAGTTAACATTAATTTATGAATACACAACTAGGAAGGGCCATGCTGAATTGTTATAAGGTGAATAAGAAGTACTGAAGCAATAGAGAATCACATGAATAAAAAACAACTCACTCAAACCATGGCCAACAAAATGGACATTCCTCAAGTTCAAGCTAAGCAACAACTTGAACAAATCCTAGCGGTTATTCATCAAGGTTTAGCAGAAGGTGAAAAAATTTACATCCCCCAATTTGGTACATTTGAATTACGTTTTTACTTACCAAAACTAGGTCGTAATCCACAAACCGGTGAAACCATAGAAATTGACGGATTTAATCAACCCAGCTTTAAAGTATCACCCGCATTAAAAGCATTGATTAACGCTTAAGCCAAAGTGGTAGAAACCTTATAAGCCTAGGTACTAGAACGCTTCGCGGCTAGAGACTATAACTGCGTCACGAGAAAACGGTTTGCGGATTATTGTTGCATGCTGAGCGTAGAGTGCTCAACGTCTGGAGATTAAAAGCCTAGGTACTAGAACGCTTCGCGGCTAGAGACTATAACTGCGTCACGAGAAAACGGTTTGCGGATTATTGTTGCATGCTGAGCGTAGAGTGCTCAACGTCTGGAGATTAAAAACCTAGGTACTAGAACGCTTCGCGGCTAGAGACTATACCTGCGTCACGAGAAAACGGTTTGCGGATTATTGTTGCATGCTGAGCGTAGATGGCTCAACGTCTGGAGATTAAAAATCTAGGTGCTAGAGCGATCGTAGCTAGAGGCTATACCTGCAGTTATCCAGTTTAACTCTACCTAACTGAAACTAGCCAACGACTTTCCCAATAACCCGCTCTTATAGCCGCGTAGCGAACTAGTAGGACGAAGTCCGCCCTAGCATCTAGGCTCGTTCGCTCTTATCGCTCTCACCTTTTTTAGCGTTTGTTACCGTTCACAACCAAATTTCAGACGTAAAAAAGCCCCAACATAAGTTGAGGCTTTTTTACACCACTCTCTATTGCTAGAGATTATAATGGTACCCGAGGCCAGACTTGAACTGGCACGCTTATTCAGCGAGGGATTTTAAATCCCTTGTGTCTACCGATTCCACCACTCGGGCAAACTGAGCGTGTCTTGATAACAAACATCAAATCACTTAATTCATATTTGCATAAGATAAACAGGGTTACTTTCGCGTCCCGCTTAACTTGGTGACACTTTACTGTTTTTTTTTGGCCAAGCAACTAAAATATTCATCACATCGAACTGAACGCTTCAAAAAACGTCAATCCGATGTAAAATCCAACAAAACAAGATGCTTAGCACAAAAATGATTAATTAGCTCTAACAGGGGTTAACCCTTTACTGCGATTGGTGACAGCTTCCTCAATTTCAAAACCTGCTTCGCTCCACACTTGTGCTTCTTCAACATTAAACGATTCTTTAGCCCAAATGGTCGCAGTATCTAAATTGAAGTTGGCTTTTATCCAACCATCAGATTCTGTAGGGCCAAAACCTCTTACGCGCCAATTTTGCGCTTGGGTTGAATCAAAGCCTATTGCTTTCCATTGGCTGATCTCACGTTCAGACATTCCTTGCCAGCTAGGAGCTGACGCGCATGCTACCAATAACGATACTAACAAACCTAACAATAATTTTTTCATACAGTCCTAATAACCAATGTAAATGCTGCGGCGCATAAATCGTCGAAAAACAGCACAATAAGTCGTAAATTTTGAGAATCATATCTGAGAAAAAACTTTTGACAAGTAGGTGAGCAATAATTAATTTTCATCGAAAAAAACTAACAAAAAAGGCCGCATCCGCGACCTTCTATAAAGTAACCTAAATATCAATATTAGCTACGCTGACGAGTTGGTTTACCGTGATTACCAACCACTTTATGCTTATGAACTGCACGGCGGATTTTAGCACTTTTAACTTTAGAACGAGCAACACTGTGTTTATCCGAACCTAAAACAGATCGTGTTTCAGCTTCTAAACCAGCAAGTTGGCGTAAATAGTTAACTTGGTCCATTGGCAACTCAATCCAACCACCACGCGGTAATGTTTTTGGTAACTCAACTTTGCCATAACGTACGCGGATTAAACGGCTGACCTGCACGTCTTGTGATTCCCACAAACGACGAACTTCACGATTACGTCCTTCGCGAAGAGTGACATGCCACCACTGGTTTATGCCTTCGCCACCAGCAGCTTTAATGGTATCAAACTGTGCTGGACCATCTTCTAAAGTCACGCCGGTACGTAAACGCTGTACAGCTGCTTCTGGCACTTCACCAAATGTACGCACAGCATATTCACGCTCTACTTCATTTGAAGGATGCATTAAACGGTTAGCTAATTCACCATCACAGGTAAATAACAGCAACCCTGAAGTATTAATATCTAAACGCCCTACCGCAACCCAGCGAGCATCGCGCACTTTAGGTAAACGTTCAAACACGGTAGTACGGCCTTCAGGATCTTTGCGCGAGCAAATCTCACCTTCAGGTTTATGGTATGCCAGTACACGACAAATAATGTCGTCAGCTGATTTTAATGAAATAGCACGGCCATCAATACGTATTTTGGCGTCAACCTCTACACGATCACCTAAACCAGAAATTTCACCGTCAACACTAACTCGGCCTGCAGCAATCCATGCCTCCATCTCACGACGGGAGCCATGGCCTGCACGGGCCAAGACTTTCTGCAATTTTTCACTCATTAGCGGGGACTCTTTAAAGAAATTTTATAAAAAACAAAAGGTTAATTACTCTTGCTTTATTGTCTTTTTAGGATTGTACCCGCCAATGGCGCATACAATTAGAAAAGTGCGTAGATTATACGCTGAATGGGGCTTGTGAGCAAAAAATACCATCACTAAGCTTAACTCAGGATAACAGATGCCATAAACGCTTAGAAATCAGGCTGTTTAACCTGAACTCGATGTATGGACTCCTTTTGTTTTAGACTCCACCAATCTACGACCGTAGAGTGGTGGAGTCCATACATCGAGTTACGATTGCTTAATACTTTTATCAGCCTGCCTAACCCAAGCCAATAGATTTATTCAGCCCATAAAAAAAGCTGCTAACATTATCCGTCAGCAGCCTTAATCATTTAATAAACAATTCGATATTACGATTAAATATAAAACGTAGCGCTTAGCGAGTCACGTTAAGATTAAACACAAGACTATACATTACCGGCAACACCACTAAGGTGAGTAGAGAAGCAAAGCCCAAACCAAAAATGATGGTGATGGCCATAGAACCAAAGAAAGCATCACTAATTAATGGGATCATGCCTAACATAGTAGTAATGGCCGCCATCATCACCGGGCGAACACGGCTCACACACGAATCAACCAGTGCGAATCCAGGTTCTTTACCTTCTTCAAGTTCGAGATTGATCTGGTCCACTAATACAATGCCATTTTTAATCACCATCCCGGAGAGACTCAACAACCCAAGTAGCGCCATAAAGCTGAATGGGGCATCGAACAACAGTAATCCCGCAGAAACACCGATGACCGCTAATGGTACAGTGAACCAAATGACTAAAGGTTGCCTAACTGAATTGAACAAAAATACCGTGATTAAAAACATGGCTAAATAACCCATCGGAATCGAGCTAAAGACGGCTGTTTGAGCTTCTCCTGCTGATTCAAACTCCCCGCCCCACTCTAAGCGATAACCTGCCGGCAGCTGAATGTCCTCCACTTTACTTCTGACTTTTTTATGTACCGAGTCTGCGGTTTCATTAGATCCCAATTTGGGATCGCCCAATACTGCCAACATACGAATTCGGTCACGGCGCATCACGAGAGGGTTTTCCCATTCAGTGCTGAACTCACTAACAACTTGTGTTGCGGGTACAAATATATTGTTCTCTGTGCTCCATATTTGCATTTTCCACAAGCTATCAGCTTGAAGACGTTCGGCTGCAGGTGCACGAGCAACAATCGGTAACAGATGGCTAGTTTCACGATACAAGCCAATTTGTTTACCACTAAAATTAACCAGCAAGGCATTATCTAAATCTTGCTTACTGATGCCAGTTTCACGCGCTTGAGCATTTTGCAGTTGCGGGCGAATGAGTGGCACTTGATTGCGCCAATTATGGCGAACACCATCCATTGTCGGCTCATTTCTAAAAACAATTTCAGCTTGTGCGGCCAAATTGCGCAGCACTTGAGGATCTTCGCCATAAAAACGGGCTTCGATTTTAGCCGCTGGAGACGGACCATTTTCCATATTTTTTAAGCGATATTGTGCTTGGGGAAAATGGCTATTTAACAGCTGTTCAACTTGCGGCATATAAGCCTTAACGGCTGCTAAATCACGCATTTCGACGATAAGCTGAGCAAAAGCTGGATAACCTTTTTCAGGCTGATAAGGTAATACAAAACGCTGGGCACCCTGGCCGATGACAGATGTCAGGTGCACTAAACCTGTGTCATTAAGCTCACTTTCTTGCAGTAGCTTTTTCTCTATTTCGCCGGTAAAACGTTCAGTTGCTTTAATGTCTGTCCCTTCTGGCATCCATACATCAACAAAAAATATTGGCGTATTAGATGCGGGAAAAAATACGTTTTTAATATGACCAAAGCCTATTACTGCTGTGACTAACATCGCCAACACCACTGACAATGTAACGAGACGAAAGCGCAATACAAAGTACAAAAAACTGCGATAAGTGGTAAATAACCAACCTTTATAAGGGTCTACCTGCTCAGCTTGTGGCGAGGTCTCTTTGAATAGTAAATTACAGAAAAACGGTGTTAAGGTGATTGCCGTTATCCAACTGATAAACAGTGAAATCATCAACACTTGGAACAATGAACGACAAAATTCACCGGCAGCATTTTGTGACAAACCAATGGGTGCAAAAGCAATAATGGCAATCACAGTGGCACCTAACAATGGCCACTGCGTTTGCGATACCACTTGCTTGGCCGCTTCAAGACGGGTTTTACCGCGTTGTAAGCCAATCAAAATACCTTCGGTCACCACAATGGCGTTGTCGACCAACATGCCTAAGGCAATGATCAGCGCGCCCAGAGAAATAAGCTGTAATTCAATGTCTAATACTTTCATCACAATGAAAGTACCTAGAATAGTGAGTAGCAGAATTAGGCCCATCAATAATCCAGAACGAAGGCCCATAAACAATAATAATACCGCGATAACAATCGCAATCGACTCTAAAAGGTTAATCAAAAAACCTTTTACGGTATTATCGACAGCAGAGCTTTGGTTATAAACGGTATCAAGGCTCATCCCTAACGGTCGTTGTGATTCAAGCTCAACTAAGCGTTCACTAACACGTTGACCCACATCGACTACGTTTACGCCGCCAGAAAACGCAATACCTAACGATAACGCCGCCTCACCACTATTGTGATAAAGCACATTGGGAGTGTCGTCATAGTCTTTTTCAATGTTGGCAATATCCCCAAGATAAATAAGCTCAGTGCTGCCAGGTGAGCTCACCACTAAACGAGACAATTCCTCTACCGAACTAAACTCACCGGTAGGATGTAAACGGATACGATTATCACCAATGACAATACTGCCAGCATTAGACACCACGTTCTGATTGTTGACTAATCCATAGATGTAATTTTGATCTAAGCCTAGCGCTGACAATTTTTGTTGTGAAATCTCAATCACCACTTGCTCTGTCACATCACCCACCACAGAGACTTTTTTTACCCCGGGAACAAGCACCAGTTCGCGGCGTAAATAATCTGAATAGTTGCTCAGTTCTCGGTTACTAAAATCGTTACCTGACAAGTTAAGTAAAATACCGTATACATCACCAAAGTCATCAATCACTTGTGGCTTTGCGGTGCCGGGTGGTAAACGCCCTGTAGTGTCATTAACTTTTCGACGTACCTCGTCCCACACTTGTGGTAAGCGATGTTTGTCATAACTGTCTTTAATTTCAACCTGAATTTGTGATAGTCCAGCACTGTTAATAGAGGTGATATGTTTAATACCATCAAGCTGCTGTAATGCATCTTCAAGCGGTAATGTCACCTCTTCTTCTACTTGTTCAGGCGACGCACCAGGGTAAGCGGTGATCACCAACGCTTGCTTAATGGTAAATTCAGGAAATTCTAATTGTCCTAATCCAGTAAAAGCAACACTGCCGCCAATAAGCAGTAAAAACGCGAACATCCAGCTAATGACTTTGTGATTGATGGAATACTCAGCAACATTCATCAATTACACTCCTCGTTGCCAGCGTAAAGGTTTTACTTTCATGCCTTCAGATAATTGCGATAATCCTGCGGCAACAATAGCATCGCCTTTTTGGAGCCCAGTTAACACTTCTACGCCGTCAGTACTCACCCGCCCGAGAGTCACTTTTACCGGGCTAACATCTCCACTCTCTGGCTGATAACGCCACACGGTTACATCACCATTTTGGTCTTGTTTGTCTACGGCTGAAATAGGCACTATGGTACTAAAGCCTTTTGGGGAGTCATTTAGCGTCGCTAAAGTTAATTCGGCACTCATGCCTGGCAATAGTTGTACATTGTCAGGTTGTGGTAATGAAAACACTACTTCGTAAGCTTGTGTGCCTGGTGTCACTTGAGTTGAGTATTCTTTAAATTTTGCATCAAACACCATGTCATCTAATGCGCTAAAACGAACTTTTGCAGCTAAACCATTGGCAATATCTTGAGTTAATACTGCCGCCATTGCTTCAGGTACCTGAATGCTGACATCAAGTAACTGATTATTTTGCAGGGTCATCACACCTTGGTTTGCTTGAACAATTTGGTGGTTATCTACCAAACGTTTTGCAATGGTGCCGCTAAATGGCGCTTCTAAACGGGTATAACTGACTTGATCATTGGCAGCAGCTAACGCTGCTTTGGCCGATTTAAGTTGGGCTTTACTGCTGTCAAATAGCGCTTGCGAAATTAATTTACGTTCTAATAAGGTTTGATTACGGCTAAAGTCTGCGAGCAACAAGTCATACTCGGCCTCACGAGTCATTAAATTATTATGCGCATCGCGATCGTCTAATTGAGCCAGTAAAAAACCTTGTTTAACATGTTGCCCTTCAACAAGATCCAGTCTGACAAGTTGGCCTGAAATCCTAAATGATAATTCTGCACGGCTATTTGCTTCGACTCTTGCAGGAAACTGACGAATGGTATTGCCTGATGACTGTGTCACATCAAACAATTTTACTGGGCGCACCAGTACATCTTGTACGGCGCTTTCAACAGGCGTACAACCGACTAAAATAAGAGAAATAAGCAATGCCAACGGCAACGTTGAGTGATATTTCATCGACTATGATCCTTGAGAACTAAGCGTTAAAAAGACGTGGTGACAACAATATTCCCCTTTTCAGGGATAACAGTTAATTCACAATTGGGCCGAACAATACCCTGAATTATAGTTGCAATAAATGGGTTTATTTGGGAACATCAATCCCATTATTTGAGTTTGACTTATTTGCCATAATCAGAGCAATCCACATGAAAACCGAAGACATTGCATTATTTCACCGGATTGTCGAAACCGGCAGCATACTTGAAGCCGCTAATTTGTTGAATTTACCTAAATCGACGGTCAGCAGACGCTTACAATCGTTAGAAGAGTCATTAAATTTAAAGTTGTTTCATCGCCAAAGTCGCGCAATAACACTGACCTCTGCAGGCAGTCATTTCTACGAAAAAACCTTGGTAATGTTAGCTGACTTAGATCGAACTCTTGCAGATATTACCGACAACAAAGCAGAGTTGACTGGCCACTTACGGATTTTGATATTTCCTATCCCGCAGATAATGGATATCGTGAGTAAAATATTTGCCTTTATGGATGAAAATCCTAAGTTTTCGCTTGAGATCATTACCAGTACCGAGCCCTTAGACATGGTGCGTAACAATATTGATATCGCATTTATGGTGAATGAAACGTTTAGTGAGCTCGACATGGTGGCCAAACCGGTTATCAGTGAAGATATGTGTTTCTTTGCCAGCCCAGAATACTTAGCCAAAGCTGGCATGCCTGTCACCTTGAGTGATATTGAACAACACAACTCAATTTTATTTCGCTTCCCAAATGGTAAAACCTTCAGTGAAGTGCCACTCGCCAATGACGCTATGCAGGCCGTAAAAGGCAATTTATGCACCAATAGCATTCAACTGGCTTATGAAGCTACAAAATTAGGCCGAGGGATTGGTTATTTACCCAAAAAATTATGTCAGGATGACGTAGAGCAAGGGGCGTTAGTGCGCTTATTTAATGATTTAGCGCCTTATACTGGCGTGGTATTTCTAGTGTATCCGTCAAGACGATTTTTAAGCCTAACGGGTCAGCGCTTACTCGATTACATGCTCGCCCAGCTCCCTGTTCAAACTAGCGACAAAGGGGCGGCAAACAATACTAAAGTGTGGATTTAATGGGTTAGATTTTGGCTGTTTTTAACAACATCATCGGCTTCGTCGTCTACATCATCAAGTTCATTTGTGGTTGTATCACTGCTGTTTTCGCTATCGTTTTGCTCGTCATTAACTTGTTGACCATCGTCTTGGTGATCATCACTACTGGCATCATCTGTAGGCTCATCGAGAGCAACTTGCACTTTATCAAATAACCCTTGCAGTGATGCTGCATCGGTTAATGCAGGTAAATCGGCAAGTTTTGTTAAATTAAAATAATCCAGAAATGCAGGGGTGGTCGCATACAATGCTGGTTTACCAGGTACTTCCTTATGGCCAACCACTTTAATCCACTGCCGATCCGCTAAGCTTTTTATGATATTACTGCTAATCGCAACGCCTCTAATATATTCAATATCACCACGCGTTACTGGTTGCCGATATGCAATCACCGCCAACGTTTCAAGCGTTGCACGAGAATACTTAGGGGATTTGTCTTGCCACAGAGGTTGTAAATAAGGGCTGAGTATTTCTTGAGTTTGAAAACGATAACCACTAGCGACTTTAACTAGCTGTACGCCCCGCTCTTGATAATCTTGCTGTAATTCATCAAGCGTTTCCTGAATGCGCGTGCGCGATACACTAAAGTCAGCTAACACCGTTTCTTTAATGGCTTTTACCGACAACGGCTTAGCTAAGACAAACAAACTGGCTTCAATAAGCTGTTTTAACTGAATAGGATTAATGGGCTTCATGGATCTCTTCGAATATCGTTAATTAATACGCTTTTACATAGATGGGTGAAAACGGTTCATTTTGCACTAACTCAACGAGTAACTCTTTAACCAGCTCCATGAGTGCCAAAAAACTCACCACTACACCGGCTCGACCTTCACTGACATCAAACAAACACTCAAAACCAATGTATTCTGTACTGGATAATTTAGCTAAAATTTGGCTCATGCGTTCACGGGTAGATAAATGTTCACGCTTTACATGATGATCTTCGTTGGCATCAATGCGTTTTAGCACTTCGCCAAACGCACGAGCTATATCCACCAGCGAAACATCTGGTGGTACCGTCACCGGTTTAATGTCTGGGGCTGCGCTAACAGATGCTGGAAACACATCTCGTTCAATCCGCGGTAACGTATCAATATCCACAGCAGCTTGTTTGATCACTTCATAGGCTTTTAATTGCCGTATAAGCACCACGCGAGGATCTTCTTCCTCATCATCTTCACTGGCCATTTTAGGTAACAATAATCGGGATTTAATCTCCGCTAATGTTGCCGCCATCACAAGGTAGTCGGCAGCCAGTTCAATGCGCGCTTCAGTGAGAATTTCAATATAGAGTAAATATTGTTGGGTGATTTGTTGAATAGGCAAATCAACCACATCTAATTTTTGTTTGCGGATTAAATATAATAATAAATCTAATGGGCCTTCAAAGGTTTCAAGAAACACTTCTAAGGCCTCAGGCGGAATAAACAAGTCTAGGGGCATGCTATTAAGCGCTTGGCCACGAACCATTGCTAATGGCAGGCTTTGCTGACTGCCTGGCATGTTTATCTTAGATGATTCGTCTGCGGGTATCACGTTGGTTTATTCAAATGCACTGGTATCGCCAGCACCATGACGTAATATCACCATCTCATCTTCAGACATATCAATCACTGTCGTTTGATTTTCAGGTAAATAACCACCGTGAATAATACCGTCTACCAAGTTATCGAGTATATCGCGAATATGTTCAGGGTCAGATTCAGCAAATTGCTCATTTGGCATCACTAAACTGGTGGTCATCATTGGTTCACCCAATGCTTCAAGTAACGCGAGCGCAATGACATTATTAGGCACGCGAATACCAATAGTGCGCTTTTTGTCACACTGTAAACGACGTGGCACTTCTTTAGTGGCTTTGAAAATAAACGTATATGGACCAGGCATACAGCTTTTTAATAAACGATATGCTTGGTTATCAACGCGGGCAAAATTGGCCAGCTCAGAGAGATCACGACACATTAATGAAAAATTAGTGTCATTTTCAATCTGGCGAATGCGCGCCATACGCGTCATGGCATTTTTTTCGCCAATCATACAACCCAATGCATAACCTGAGTCAGTGGGATAAACAATGACTCCACCTTGTTTAAGAATCGCCACAGCTTGGTTAATTAATCGTGCCTGTGGGTTCTCATCATGAATATACCAAAATTGACTCATGCTCTTTTCGTCCAATGTTGTGATTGCCAAACCCATTCCACACCTTGTGGTTGGAATAAGTTTTTACCTAACTCGATCCAATTACTCGGGAAGTGGAAATCGCTCCCCACAGAAGCAAGTAGGTTATTTTGCTTACTTAATGCGATAAGGTTATTACGGTCGTCTAATGTTTGCTGGCCTAAAATAACTTCCATCGCATCGCCACCGGCCTCTGCAAATTCACGCACTAAGCGCTTAAGCCATTTGGCCGATAATTTATAACCGCTAGGGTGAGCTAATACTGCAACACCACCGGCTTGATGAATATGCGCTATCGCATTGGCCATATCGCCCCAATTATTGGGTACATAACCTGTTTTTCCACGAGCTAAAAAGCGTTTAAACACACTAGGCATATCTGTCGCATGACCATTATCGGCTAACCATCTAGCATAATGGCCACGACTCAGCGCTGCATCGCCGGCAATAGCTTTAGCACCGTCATAGGCACCCTCTATCCCCGCTTTAGCTAAACGTTCACCAATTTCTTGGGCTCGGACTTCACGTAACTCACGTTGATGAGTTAAAAAATCCAATAATCCCGTATGAGCGATATCCAAGTTTAATCCGACGATATGAATATCAAAACTGTTCCAACGAGTCGAAATCTCACAACCATTAATTAATACTAATGGCGTGGCATGGTTTTGATTAGCAAGATGCGCTTCCGCTAACCCTCCGACAGTGTCATGGTCAGTAATAGCAAACATCTCAACGCCTTTTTCAATAGCGCGAGTTAATAATTCTGTTGGTGTTAATTGACCGTCTGATGCGGTCGTGTGGCTGTGAAGATCGGCCAAGAGAGTCTCTGTAATCATGTGGTTATTGTACTAGAGTGGCGATTAAAATACTGCTTGGATTTATGAATAAATGATGGCAATTGATGAATTATTTATGCATAAGTTAGTTAGAGGGCTCAATAAGTAGACTAGATTTGTCCATATTGCCATTTTTTGTTAGCTTTTGAGAAATATTCAATTGACATTAATCTCCAGCTGGGTTTTCCTATAGGCATTAAACACAGACACAACATAGCGATTAACAATGACACACTCTTTAGCTTCATTACACATTACTTGGTGGTGGCACTTCCCAAATTAACGGGTGGTGTGAAGCGTTGTGCTCATTTTTAAGAGACAAGATTTTACCAAAAAGCCCGCAGAGATGTGGGCTTTCTTGTTATTTGGCCCACTCACTTTAGTCACTCGGGTTACATAATATTAAAGGCCAACAGATGATAAACAAACAGGATACAAGGAGCGGCGACATAGTGATGACAACAGTGACCACACCAAACCAACTCGCTCAGGTTAGCACGCAAAAGCAGGCATTAACCTACCATACTGATCCATTAAAACTGTATCAGCAAGTGACTAATAATGCGCCTCATACCATGCTGTTAGAATCAGCAGAGGTCGAAAGTAAAGACCATTTAAAAAGCATCGTACTCACTCATGCGGCAATGATGATACGTTGCGACGGTTATCAGCTCAGCTTCAGCGCATTAACTCAAAATGGTGCAGCGTTATTAACGCCAATAGCCAACTTCTTCAGCGATGCACAGCAACAACGAGATAATAATACTCTCATCGTGACGCTGCAAAAGGCCACCGAGTTACAAGATGAAGATGCACGTTTAAAGTCAACATCTCCTCTTGATGGTTTAAGAATGTTTATTAAACACATTCAAACCAATAATCCGCTTAAATTTGAAGATTTATTTTTAGGTGGTGTATTAGCCTATGACTTAATTGATACTGTCGAGCCACTCCCTGCAGCGCCCAACGCTCACAATGATTGCCCAGATTATTTATTCTATCTTGCTGAAACACTTATTTTAATTGACCATCAAACTCAGCAAGCCGAGATTGTTAGCCACCAATTCGGTCAAGATGAAATGATTGCACAACAATTAGTTCAGCAACTGCAACACGTTATCGAACAATGTGCCGATCTAGGTGATATAGCTCAATTAACACCAGTGACAACCGACGAAGAAGTTAACATCACCGACGAGCAATTTAAGCAAACCGTGATTGATTTAAAAGAACACATTGTCGCCGGCGATATTTTCCAAGTAGTGCCATCTCGTTGTTTCAGCTTACCTTGCCCAAATACACTCGGGGCTTATCGGGCTTTGCGTTTAACTAATCCAAGTCCGTATATGTTCTATTTTAGAGGTCCTGATTTCACCTTATTTGGTGCGTCGCCAGAAAGTGCCCTGAAATACGATGCGGCCAGTAACCAAGTTGAAGTGTATCCCATTGCTGGCACGCGTAAGCGCGGTAAAAATGCTCAAGGTGAGATTGATTTTGACCTAGACAGCCGTATAGAGCTCGAGCTGCGTTTAGATAAGAAAGAATTATCAGAACATTTAATGCTGGTCGATTTAGCCCGTAACGACATTGCTCGCATCAGCCAAAGCGGTAGTCGTAAAGTGGCCGAACTGCTAAAAGTTGATCGTTACTCGCACGTGATGCATTTAGTCAGTCGCGTCACTGGTCAATTACGTTTAGATTTAGATGCCCTGCACGCTTATCAAGCTTGCATGAACATGGGAACCTTAGTGGGTGCGCCAAAAGTGCGTGCATCGCAATTAGTTCGCCAAGCGGAGCAAGCTCGTCGAGGCAGTTATGGTGGCGCAGTGGGTTACCTCAATGGTCTCGGCGACATGGATACCTGCATTGTTATCCGTTCAGCGTTTGTTAAAAATGATGTTGCTCATATACAAGCAGGTGCTGGAGTGGTGTTTGACTCAGATCCACAAGCCGAAGCAGATGAAACACGTCAAAAAGCCCAAGCGGTCATTTCTGCGATAAAAATGGGAGGTGGGCTATGAGCACCGCAACCACACAAAACGATCAACGGATGAAAATATATTTACTCGATAACTTCGATTCGTTTACTTACAATCTAGTCGATCAATTCCGCAGCCTTGGCTGTGAAGTTGTCATTTATCGTAATGATGTCAGTGCCGATTATGTTGCTGAAAAACTCATGAATGAAACGGGTAAAAAGGCATTAGTGCTATCACCCGGACCTGGAGCTCCTCACGAGGCTGGCTGCATGATGGAACTCATTGGCAAAGTGGCTGGTAAAGTCCCGATGCTTGGCATTTGTTTAGGTCATCAAGCCATGGTTGAATATTATGGCGGCAAAGTAGAGCGAGCGCCGTTTGTTGTCCACGGTAAAGCCAGCCCGACCTTCCATAATGGTCAAGGCGTATTTGCAAACTTACCCTCACCATTACCGGTGGCCCGTTATCACAGCTTAGTTGCGACTAAGGTACCTGACTGCTTAGACGTTATTGCCACCACAGATGACATGCCAATGGCAATATTACATCCACAACATCAAGCTATGGGCTTTCAATTTCATCCAGAATCAATTTTAACCACCCTAGGCAGCCAGTTACTCACGCAGACATTAGCGTATTTAACCCAAGACCATGCCTTTACTGGAGGAGAATAATGGATAATCTGCAAACGTTATTCGACCATCTGTATCAAGGTAAGCCATTAACTCGTGAACAAATGGCACAAGTGTTTAGCGCTATTATTCAAGGTGATATGCAACCTGCAACCATGGCGGGTATGTTAGTGGCGCTAAAAATGCGTGGCGAAACCATTGATGAAATAGCCGGAGCGGCTGACGCATTGCGCCAAGCAGCTAAACCCTTTCCACGAAGTGATGCCTCAAAGCAAACTGGCATTGTTGATATTGTCGGTACTGGCGGCGATGGCCATAACACCATCAACATTTCTACTACTGCCGCTTTTGTTGCAGCAGCAGCAGGCGCAAAAGTAGCTAAACACGGTAACCGCAGCGTCTCAAGCAAGTCTGGCTCTTCTGACTTACTGTCACATTGCGGTATCGCGCTCACCATGGCGCCAGACGCAGCAAGCCAGTGTTTAGATAAGCTTGGCTTATGTTTTCTATTTGCGCCGCATTACCATGGCGGGGTGAAACATGCTGTACCTGTAAGACAAGCGTTAAAAACCCGTACTATTTTTAATGTGTTAGGCCCATTAATTAACCCTGCAAGCCCAGAATTTATGCTGTTGGGCGTATATACACTTGAACTCATCGAACCTATTGCACAAGTGTTACATGCCCTTGGCGTTAAACGCGCAATGGTGGTGTATGGCAGTGGCTTAGATGAAGTGGCGCTTCATGATAATACTCATGTGGCAGAACTAAAAGACGGTGTGGTGCGTACTTACCAACTGAGCCCTGAAGATCTCGGCGTTAACCGTGCAGACATATCGCAGTTAACGGGTGGAGAACCAGCTGATAATGCCTTAATCACCCAAGCCATTTTACAAGGTAAAGGTCTACCAGCACATAGAGATGCGGTGGCGATTAATGCAGGTTGTGCTTTGTATATCAGTGGTATTTGCGACTCAGTTCAAGCCGGTACTCAGCTAGCGCTCACGACACTCGCCAGCGGTACAGCTTTTACCTTATTAACCGATTTAGCTGCCGCGAGCCAAGCTGGAGAACACCATGAGTAAGCCAGAAAGTAATGTATTAACCCGTATCGTTGATACTAAAGTGGCACATATCGCCGCGCTAAAACTGCGTTTCCCTGAAGCCAGTCTACAGCCTAAAATATCTGACCGTAGCTTATACGATGCCCTGAAAGCACCTAATGCTCAGTTTATTTTTGAATGTAAAAAGGCCAGTCCTTCTAAAGGGCTTATTCGCCCTGTATTTGATGTTGAAGCCATCGCAGATATTTATGTCAATTACGCTGCAGGCATCTCTGTACTCACCGATGAACAATTTTTCCAAGGTGACATGGACTACATTCCAAAAGTCCGCGCCAGAGTGACTCAGCCCATTATCTGTAAAGACTTTTTTGTCGACCCGTATCAAGTGAAATTGGCGGCCCATCAAGGTGCTGATGCTATTTTACTCATGTTGTCAGTGCTTGATGATGAGCAATATCGTTTATTAGCCAGCGAAGCGGCTAAGTATCAATTAGATACCTTAACTGAAGTGAGTAACCAAGAAGAATTGATCCGAGCGATTGATCTCCTTGCCCCAATAATTGGTATTAACAATCGTAATTTACGCGACTTAAGTACTAATTTGGCGACAACTGAGTTATTAGCGCCACAGATCCCCGCAGACAGAGTCGTTATTAGCGAATCAGGTATTTATAACCATCAACAAGTTTGCCGCCTAAATCCATTGGTTGACGGTTATCTTGTTGGCAGTTCAATTATGGCGCAAGACGATATTGATTTAGCGTGCAGACAACTTATTTTTGGAAACAATAAAGTCTGTGGTTTGACTCGAATTGACGATATTGAGGCGGTGGCAACTGCTGGGGCGGTATTTGGTGGGCTAATTTTTCATCCCAAATCACCTAGAGCCGTAACACCAGCACAAGCAAGTGAATTAGTCGCCCAAATGCAGCAACGTAATATTGGCTTAAATATGGTGGGTGTGTTTGTTAATCACCCCGTTGCAGATATCGCTTCATTGGCCCAAACACTGAATCTTTTTGCAGTGCAATTACACGGCAATGAAACTGAACTTGAAATCACCGAATTAAAAGCGTTATTGAATCAACAGCAGCTAAAAACCGAGATTTGGAAAGCCGTTGCAATTGACAGCAACAGCGACGAAGTGAGTCAACAACCTGCTGGCGCCGATCGTTATTTATACGACAGCAAATCAGCACAACAATTTGGCGGCACCGGAAAAACATTCAACTGGCAAGCCAATATTGATGATAAACAAGATGCGATGTTGGCCGGTGGATTAACCCCTGACAATGTTTATCTAGCAAGCCAACAAGGATTTTATGGGGTCGACTTAAATTCAGGAGTAGAATCTACCCCTGGCCATAAAGACCATCAAAAACTGATTGCTGCATTTACTCAATTACGCCGTAATTAATTTTCTATTTACCACACCATTTTTAGTTAAAAACATGATTACTCGAAGGGAATATTTATGACCGAGCTCAAGCTTAACCCTTATTTCGGCGAATACGGTGGGATGTACGTACCGCAGATTTTAGTGCCTGCATTAAAACAACTCGAAACGGCCTTTGTTGAAGCACAACAAGATGAAAGCTTTATCGCTGAATTTACCGACCTGCTAAAGAACTATGCTGGCCGCCCAACAGCGCTAACACTGACCCGTAATTTAAGTCCAAATCCGTTGGTAAAAATTTACCTAAAACGTGAAGACTTACTTCATGGCGGCGCCCATAAAACCAACCAGGTATTGGGACAAGCGTTGTTAGCCAGACGCATGGGTAAAAAAGAAATCATCGCTGAAACCGGTGCGGGTCAACACGGCGTAGCCACTGCTCTAGCCTGTGCGCTTTTAGGCTTAAAATGTAGAGTCTACATGGGCGCTAAAGACATTGAACGTCAATCGCCAAATGTGTTCCGCATGAAATTAATGGGCGCTGAAGTTATACCGGTTACCTCAGGTTCATCAACCCTAAAAGATGCGTGTAACGAAGCCATGCGCGACTGGTCGGGCAGCTATGATAAAGCACATTACTTATTAGGCACCGCTGCTGGACCGCACCCATTCCCGACAATTGTGCGCGAGTTTCAGCGCATTATTGGTGAAGAAACTAAAAAACAAATTCTTGAAAAAGAAGGCCGTTTACCCGACGCCGTTATTGCCTGTGTTGGCGGAGGCTCAAATGCTATTGGTATGTTTGCTGACTTTATTGACGAAGCATCGGTTGAGTTGATTGGCGTTGAACCTGCAGGTAAAGGCCTTGATACGGCAATGCACGGCGCGCCGCTTAAACACGGTAAAACAGGTATATTCTTTGGCATGAAATCACCGTTAATGCAAAACAGTGACGGACAAATTGAAGAATCGTATTCAGTTTCTGCCGGACTTGATTTTCCATCGGTAGGCCCACAACATGCACATTTAAACGCTATTGGTCGTGCTCGTTATGAGTCTGCAACCGATGATGAAGCACTTGAAATGTTCCAAACACTCGCTCGTTGTGAAGGCATTATTCCTGCATTAGAATCAGCCCACGCACTTGCTTACGCCGTTCGCATGGCAAAGGAAGCCACTAAAGAAACCATTTTAGTGGTTAATTTATCAGGTCGTGGTGACAAAGATATTTTCACAGTGGCAGATATTTTAGAGGCCAAACAAAAACAACAGGAGAGCGGCAATGAGTAACCGTTATCAAGCAAAATTTGCTGCACTGAAAGCACAACATCAAGGCGCATTTGTTCCCTTTGTGACCATTGGCGATCCAAGTCCTGAATTATCGATGAAAATCATTCAGACCTTAGTTGATAATGGCGCTGATGCACTTGAATTAGGTTTTCCTTTTTCAGATCCATTAGCCGATGGCCCGGTGATACAAGGTGCTAACCTGCGCTCATTAGCGGCAGGTACTAAACAAAGTGATTGCTTTGACATTATCGCTAAAATACGTGCGCAATATCCTGAGCTGCCTATCGGATTATTGCTATATGCCAACTTAGTATTTGCTAATGGTATCGATTCATTTTATGCCAAAGCACAAGCTGCTGGTGTTGATTCTGTATTGATTGCCGATGTGCCTGTAGAAGAATCAAAACCCTTTAGTTTGGCTGCAAAAGCACATGGTATCGCGCCTATCTTTATTGCACCGCCTAATGCTGATGCTGACACCTTAAAACTGGTTAGTGAACAAGGTGAAGGTTATACCTACCTATTATCTCGTGCCGGCGTAACGGGCACTGAATCCAAAGCGGGTGAGCCAATTGAGAATATTCTGGCGCAACTGGTCGAATTTAATGCCCCACCGCCACTATTAGGTTTTGGTATTGCTGAACCGGAGCAAGTACGCGCCGCCATCAAGGCTGGAGCCGCGGGTGCTATTTCAGGTTCTGCCGTGGTTAAAATCATTGAAGCGCATCAACATGATGAAGTGACATTATTGGCCAAACTCGCCGAATTTACCGAAGCAATGAAAGCGGCTACATAACGACCAATTTCAGGTTGAAAAAGGAGCGATTTTATTGCTCCTTTTTTTATGTCCGTTATACTAGGATAAATATCAACCAATTCGGTATTATATGAAAAGTTCGTTAATAGGGATTTTAACGATTGCCATTCTATCTGTTATCTGCAGTTTTAAAACTGTGCCGACGTCTGAACAACCTAAAATTATTGTCACTTATAATGCTGCAATTCAAGGCACTGATCCAAAACAGGCATATTTTGTGTCGTTACTTGAACTTGCGTTAGAGAAAAGTCGCGATAAATATGGCGACTTTCAAATGAATGCCGCCATGATCCAAATGCCACAGGGTCGAGCACTTAAAATGGTGGCTGATAACACGATTATTGATGTTGTCTGGACCATGACCAGCATTGAACGAGAAGATCAATTACAAGCTATTTATGTGCCATTACTTAAAGGACTAATGGGTTACCGAATTGGGCTAATCCGTAAAAATGATCAAGCTAAATTTGACAACATAAACGCCATAGAAGACATCAAAAAGACCTTAATTGGCCAAGGCGCTGATTGGCCAGATGTACCTATTTTGCACAGTAATGGTTTTACCGTCACATCTGGCAGTGATAGTCGTTTAATAGCCATGTTACTGAAAGGTCGCTTTGACTACTATCCCCGCTCAATACACGAACCATGGCGAGACTTGGACCGTTATCCAGACCTAGCACTTGAACAAAAAATCTTATTAAAGTATCCCGCACCCATTTATTTTTTTGTCAGTAAAGACAACACATCCTTAGCTCAGCGCATCGAATACGGCCTCAGAAAAGCTATCGATGACGGTAGCTTCGATGACTTATTCTATAACCACCCAATCACTCAAGGTATGCTCAGTAAATCCGAATTAGATAACCGCACCGAATTTGTGCTGCATAATCCCTTTTTATCTAAAAAAAGTGCTGATCTACTAAGTGAAACTCAGTTATGGCTCACCTTAAAACAACAATGATCACTAAGGTTGCAATTGCACAACTGCTTATGGTTCATAAACACTATCTCATCATGTTACAATCGGCGTATATTGTCGTAGTGACAGCTGTTTGTTGTCCTTTTTCTGCAAGAGATTTTTATGAAACAACTGTTAGACTTTTTACCACTGGTCATTTTTTTTGCCGTTTACAAATTCTATGATATCTACGCCGCAACAGGAGTATTGATTGCTGCCACGGCTATTCAACTCGTCATTACGTATCTGATTTATAAACATATTGAAAAAATGCATTTAGCCACCTTCGCCATGGTGACTGTATTTGGTTCACTCACCCTATTTTTCCACGATGATGCTTTTATCAAATGGAAAGTCAGTATTGTTTATGCCTTGTTTGCTATAGGGTTAATTACCTCACAAATCATGGGGAAATCAGCGCTTAAGAGCATGTTAGGCAAAGAAATGAAAGTAGACGATAGAATATGGACTCAAGTCACATGGTATTGGGTTGGATTTTTTGTATTATGTAGTTTCGCCAATATATATATTGCGTTTAATTTACCTTTAGAAACCTGGGTTAACTTCAAAGTATTTGGCTTAACCGCCCTTACCTTAATTAACACAGTGATAACGGTAGTGTATCTGTATAAAAATATGCAAGATGACAACTCGCAACCTACTGATAACCAATAATTGTTTATGTAAAATCAAATAAAGGAAGCAGCTATATGTGGTATATGATTTCATCTCAAGATATTGAAAACAGTTTAGAAAAACGTTTATCTGTTCGTGCTGAACATTTAGCCCGTTTACAAGTTTTAGCCGATGAAGGCCGTTTATTAACCGCTGGACCACATCCTGCTATTGATAATGAAAATCCTGGTGAAGCGGGTTTCACAGGGTCATTAGTGGTTGCTGATTTCCCTTCATTAGAAGATGCACAAGCTTGGGCAGATGTGGATCCTTATATTGGTGCTGGCGTGTACAAAAGCGTTATCGTTAAGCCATTTAAACGAGTGCTTCCTTAATGAAAATAGTTTCTTTTAATATCAATGGTATTCGTGCTCGCTTGCATCAACTGCAAGCTCTCATCGACAGTCATTCACCCGATATAATTGGCTTACAAGAAACCAAAGTACATGACGAAGCTTTTCCTGTTGCTGACGTTGAGGCTATGGGGTACAAAGTCCATTATCATGGTGGCAAAGCACATTACGGTGTCGCTATGCTGTCAAAAGCAGAACCTCTTGAAATCATTAAAGGGTATGAAACCGATGATGAAGACGCGCAACGCCGTCTTATTATTGGTCAGTTCACACAAGATAATGGCCGTATATTAACGGTTTTTAATGGTTACTTCCCACAAGGTGAAAGTATCCATCACGAAACGAAATATCCAGCTAAGCGCAAGTTTTATCAAGACTTAATGCTGCATTTAGATAAACATCACAATCCAAGTGAAGACATCGCGATTATTGGCGACATTAATATTTCGCCAACCGATTTAGACATCGGTATTGGTGAGGTTAACGCCAAACGTTGGTTAAAAACCGGTAAATGTAGTTTCCAACCAGAAGAACGTGAATGGTTAGCGCGTTTACAGCAATGGGGCTTTATCGACAGTTTCCGTCAATTACACCCTACTCGCACTGAACGTTATTCATGGTTTGATTATCGTAGTAAAGGTTTTGATGATAACCGTGGACTTCGAATTGACGTCATTCTGGTCACAGAGTCAATGTTGCCACGTTTAGTTGAGTCAGATGTAGATTACGAATTACGTGGTATTGATAAACCATCAGACCATGCGCCAATTTGGAGCACATTTAGTTAATCGAAGTGGATGTTAACTGACCCTTAGATTAAACGATATGATGCTTGAACAAAAACGCTATGCCTAACAGCATAGCGTTTTTTTATGATTGTTGACTCTGCGTTAGCCATTAGCCCATGCTTGTAGTTAACCCATATTAGCCGTTAACTAACCTAAACTTGGAATAATAAACACCTTTCAAACTGCCCCTATCTTGCTAACTTTATCTTGCTAACTTTATTGAATTAACTTGCAGTAGGCTTAACTAAAAAAAGTAACGGCTAGATAGTTGCCATTGTTGCTCAAGCAGTTCGACCGATTCATTAAGATACGCTCTAGCAGGTCTAGTTGAATCGACAGCATTGTATTCAAATTGAATAAACCACGGTCTATCGAGTTGATATTGATATGCAAGGGTCAATGATTGGCCATCTTCATTATTATTATCTTCAGGAGTAAGATCATTATCGGTAACAGAAAAGTCTTCAACTCTTAAACTTAATCTGTGCTTGTCCCAACGTTTACTCAATAACACGTAACCCGACTGAAAATCATTATCGACCACAGGATAACCATCAGTGTTGGTCATTAAGGTGGTTCCTTGCATAAATTGACTGATTAAACTGACACCAAAAGGCAAACGCCATTTTGCGCCAACATGACCAAATCGGGTCAACCACACATATTGACCTTGCTTAACAATATGCGTATTGGCGTTATTGTCATAATAACCGGCTTGAACACTGCCTTTATTACGCCAAGTCCACTTTGCGAGTACATGCCCACCAATGCGGTCGTCAAGTTCAGTAAAAGGGTCTGAGTTAGCGGCTTGGGCCTCTAACATACCCCCCTCTGCCATTGCAGGAATGGCAGCGATGGGAATGGTTTGCTGCACTAATGTTTGTCTTGAGGTTTGAGTCCAGCCGTGCCAAGCCAGCATCGCGCCGGTGGTATCGTTAAACATAAAGGCTTCTGCAGTTAACGAAAAATCATGCTCTGATTGCCGATATTTCCCTAATGATTCAACCGTTGTCGACAGGCCAATGTGCCTAACCTCTTCGGCCAGCCAACTATTCATGGTTGAATAGTTTAAGGTGAAAGGTGATGCCCATGCGGTAGCAACATTTTCTAACGATATTTGCGGATACATCAAGCCAAACTGAACATCAAACCGAATACCTTGCTCACTCGGAATATCCCGATAACGTAAAATGGCTTCAGTGATACCTAACCCATTATTGATACCATCAACATATCCATTAGCCACAATACGACTCGACCAGGCATCGCCCCATTGGCTGTGATAACTTAACCCCAGTTGTGATAAGGCTAAGTGCGCGCCATAATTAACGCCAAACTTGCCCAATCCACCATCCAAATAAGAATCGATGCTATCGGCATAACCAACACGGACATCTATCACGCCACTGAAATCATGCTCAACATCTGCATGACCAATCACGTCATTATCCAATGGTTCGGCATAAATACTGCTACTCACACACAGTAAGCAACACACTATCCTTGTACGTAAGCCGCAAATAATCAATTCTCCTACAGGTAATCAGATTGCCCTAACCAGTCATTAAACTGTTGTTCAGGCAATGGTCGCGACAAATAAAAGCCTTGGCCCATTTCGCAGTTTAGATTGGTTAACCATTCTAAAGTAGCCTTGTCTTCAATGCCTTCGGCAACCACTTTAAGGCCTAAATTATGAGCTAATTGTAACGTCGATTGCACAATGATTTGGTCTGCTTCATTTTCAAGTAACTTTTGCACAAACGACTTATCAATTTTAAGTTCATCGACCGGCAGCTGTTTCAATTGTGCCAATGAAGAATAGCCAGTGCCATAGTCATCTATTGATAACGTGAGTCCATTTTGACGCAATAACGTGAGCTGTTTTATTGCCAGCTCGGGATCAGATACCACCGCATCTTCAGTTATTTCTAACGTCATCGCGGTAACAGGTACATTATGCTCAGCGAGGGCATTAATGACCCAGTGGCAAAACTGCTCGTCTTTTAAATTTTCAGCCGAAATATTTACTGCTATACACATATCAATGCCCAGTAATTGCCAACGATGATATTGAGCCATAGCTTCGGTAATCACCCAGCGGGTCAATGCATCCATTTGCATGGTTTTTTCAGCGATAGGAATAAACGTATCCGGTGGAATAATGCCTCTAGCGGGATGATCCCAGCGAACTAACGCTTCAACATGGGTAATTTTTTGTTTGGCTAAGTTTAATTTTGGTTGGTAGTAAAGCACTAACTGATTTTGCTCAATCGCCACTTTAAGCTCGTTAATGAGTTGAAAACGTTCAATGCTATTTTTATCGATATTGGCATCGTAGATTTGATAATCACGCTTATTTATTTTAGCGTGCTGCAAAGCCGTGTCAGCTTGTCTTAGCAGGGTAACAATATCTACGTTTGGCTGATAAAAACTGACACCAGCAGTAAACTGCAAATGTAACATTACATCTTGATAGTGATAATCTTGGCCAATCTGATCTTGGAGCTTTTTGAGAAGCACATCAAACGATTGATGTTCACAATGCTTAAATGCTAAAACGAACTCATCACCCGACAATCGATAAGCTAAGGCATCGGGATTAACCTCACATAAACGTTTAGCCACTTCTTTAATTACTTCATCACCTACAGCGTGACCTAAAGTGACATTAATTTCAGTCATACGGCGAATATTAATTAAACACAGCCCCATGGTTGACCCCGATACTAACCAAGGTTCAATCATGCGCTGTAATTCATTACGATTGCCTAAATTGGTTAATGGGTCATGATAGGCTTGATGAGCAATGGCTTTTTCTCGTTGTAGAATAGCTTGCTGCATCGAGGTAAATTCATTGGCTAATTGCTGTAGCTCAATACTGGAATCGACACTCACATTAGAATCATAATTACCTTGTGCGATAAAACGTGCCTGGGCAATTAACTGTGTAATAGGTCGAGTGATACTGCCCGATATCCAAAACGCCAACAGTAAGGACACCGGTAACATCATGACTAACACCGCAACTTGTTGTAACCACTGTGACTCTATTGAAGCCAATAAATCAGAGCGGGATTTATACATATAGGCATGTAGAGACTGACCATCGACTTCACCTAAAGATTGCTTCCAGAGAATATAATCGTGGTTGGTTTTCTCTTCAATGATATAACGCGATAATAATGAGCTTTCATCTTCAGGCAACGACAGACCTGAATGACCAATTTCAGTGACTTTACTTTCAGTTGTTAACATAAAACCGCTGTTTAAGCCGGTGAGCTTCTGCAACGAATTAGCTAAGGTATCATCGATAAGAAACCCAAAACCCACCCAACCGATAACGCTATTACCGCCACTAGTGAGTGGTGAAAACTTAATTTGATACAGTTTATTATCTAATAAATAGAATGGACTTAGTGTTTCAAATTCAGAACCTAACTTGTATCGAAACACCTCGTTCTGCTCCGAGCCCAGAGCAACGGCTTCACGACCTAATTCACCTTGTGAAGCCACCAGCTGGCCAATAACTTTACCTTCAGCAGACACCGCCATTGCTAAAGATGCATTAATCCGACTGCGATGATTATTTAACGCCACTAGAAAACTACGATTATCGCCATCAATAAAGATATCTTTTAAACCAAAATCCTTTGCGGCCGTCGCGGCAAATGCCGCCAAATAATAATTTCGGTTATCATATTGCGACTCGAAAACTAAACTCGCTACTTCAAGTTGATTGGCCACATACTGTTGCTCTAACCTTTGATTAGATTGATACGTTAACCAAAAAGACAAACTCAGTACGGCAATGATTAGCAATACAAAAAAAGCAAAAATCCGAGTTTGCAACCGATTAAAAAATAGCAATACTAGTATCCTTCTAAAAATTCAAATTCATCTAAACTTTGCTGGTTGGGAATATTATCAAATTCTGCCTGTAAGGTGATAGTCATAGCGTTATCTCTAGGGAAATGAACAGTTTTCACTTGCTGATTATCAGGCATTTTTAGCTGTGGATGCCACACAACCAGCTTGAAGTCATCAGCAGGTAAATCCGCAAATGTTACTATCCCTTCTAAATTGGTCACAGCATAATACGGGGTGTCGACCACCAATAAATGTCCAGACATCCAGTCATGAACATTGCAGCCCATAGACACATGCCCTGTTTGCTCAAATCTCAATATTTGCTGTTGTTGCTGATGACGAAGTTTGAATGAAAAACGCTTCGGCCCTAATGCAGAAAAAATATGATGAGTAATATCATCTTCATTGACAAAAGCCACATCATTGCCTTTTTGTACAACAGTAATATAGGGAGAAAACTGCTTATCTTTTTGATGAACTTCAGCTTTTGGCGGAGCAACGGTGGTAACAATATTGGCAGGGTCGCTGGGGAGTAAATACACCACCATGTTTTGTGCTGGTTGGCCTTGGGCATTTAACACCGCAATACTCTGCGGTGCTGCGATCGCGGCAGAGGTACTCAATAATACACAGCTTAAGGTCAGCGCGATAACAACGCGCGTAGAGATAATAATCATTGATACTCCTAATGATGTTTGCCGAATAACACAATAAAGCGCCGCAATAAGGTGGCGATGACACATACACCATGCTATTCACAGATATCTAATAGTATAGTGCGACTAACTCAAGTGGTGTTCGACGACTAAATTAGAGTCAATACACTTAAACCACCACTTAACAACTTAGTAACAGACCAGATACCTTAGTACTTTATTTCAAGCTAATCAAAAATATATCAACGATCTCCTCTTTAATGATAAGGCTGTAAGCGCTAGATTTTATATTGACTTAAAATCGCAGCTAAACCTTTAGACGATTGATTCAAATCTTTAGCTAATACACCAGCTTGTTTGGAAGTACTGCGAATCGTTTCCGATTGATGACGAATTTGATTAAGTTGTGAGGCGATATCCCTCGCAGACATGCTTTGTTGTTCCGCGGATGCGGCTATTTGGCTGCTCATATCGAACACCGCATTAATAGACTCAGCCATATGAGTAATATCATCACCGACCGCCTTAATGCTCGCACTCCCTTGGTCTGCTTCAGCAACAATCACATTGGTAATACTGGTCAGTTTTTTAGAACCTTGTTGCAACCCTTCAATCATGTTTTGAATTTCTACGGTGGCTTTTTGGGTACGCCCCGCAAGGGTTCGCACTTCGTCCGCCACCACAGCAAAACCACGACCTTGCTCCCCGGCACGCGCCGCTTCAATGGCAGCATTTAATGCCAATAAATTGGTTTGTTCAGAAATACTATCAATGGTAGTAACAGCATCATTAATTTGGGTGGCATCGCGGGAGAGCTGCTCGACAGATGAAAACGCTTCAGCGATACGCTCAGACAAATAGCTAATACGTTTGACGGCATCGTTAATCTTACTTTGGCTTTGATCCATTTGCGTTGCATTTTGCTTAGTATTTAATGAGGTATCACTCGCGTGATGTGACACATCGGCTATGGCGGCCGTCATTTGATCCATGGCGTGTGCCACTGAGTCTAAAAAGTGATGTTGCTGATCAATCAGCTCGTCGTTGGTACTGGCTTGATGATTAAACTCGTTAGCGGCAACAGCCAAGGTTTCAGCATTACTGCGGATAGCACTGACCATTTCACTCATATTATCGGCGCAACGATCAATATCTTTGGCGATTAAACTGAAGTCGTCTGTACCAAAAAAATTTAACCTCATGGTTAAATCACCGTCAGCTAGACGCTTGATTGCCATGTACATTTCCCATAAACCTCCCCCTAATGAGGTTGAGATCCAGTAACTCAACTGAAATAAGGGTAATAAACCCACCAATGCGATTATTAACATAAAACTAGTTTGGCTTAACGGCTCTTGTTCCGACGGTTGTACATTTTGACTCATCGTTAAAAATTGGTTGCCCACACTCGCCGATGCCGTCACTACATCGCCACTACGTAACGTATTGTCGCGCCCAGATAGCTGCAATTGATTTTCTTGGGCAAATTGCTTAAGGGCATCATTTGCTAAACCTTGATTATTAGCAACCGAAGCATAACTTTCAATACTTGCTTTAACACGTTGTAACGATGTTTGTTCAATTAAGTCGTTTGTTTGTTGGTAATTCATTAGCGCTACAACACTGGTGATCAATGCCACAAGTGAACAAACCACCCAAAATTTTCCATTTAGGCTGAATTTAATCAAAATTGCATCAATTTTTCTAAACTGGATTTGCTTCATATAAGCTTCCTAAGGCAATTGGCCATTATCTCAACAGTGAGAACAAAACGACATAAACGAATAACACCCACACAAACGCCAATTAATATTATAGAAGAGTCTGATTATTCAGATTCAATTACTATTCAATAACCAACATTTTTAAATTTTTTTGTTTGCACACAATAATAATGCCTAAGTGCGCATACACTTAGGCATTTGGCTTATTTATTATCGGCTTAAGATAATAAAACTTAAGTGCTATAGCTCACGAAAATGGCTAGATCGATAAAAACTTATTAAGCGGTAAATCGCGATATCTGATCCCCGTGGCCGCAAAAATTGCATTGGTTAAACTCGGTGCAACAGGCGGTACGCCTGGCTCACCAACACCGGCAGGTTTTGCCGTAGACTCAATAATATAGGTCTCAATATCTGGGCATTGCGGTAAACGCAATAACGGATAATCATGGAAGTTAGATTGTTCAACCTTGCCATCTTTAAAGCTGATTTCGCCCATCATGGCTAAACTTAGCCCAAAAATGATTGCGCCTTCTAGTTGTGATTTAACCCGATCAGGATTAACCACTCTACCGGCGTCAATCACCGCTATGGATTTCAATACTTTAAGCTGTTTATCCACCACTTCAACTAATGTTGCTACCGCAACATAGCTAACAAAACTGCGATGAACAGCCATACCCCAACCTTGGTTTTCAGCCGCTTTAGGCGCATCTGCCATTGCAGCTTCTAACTTATCTAACACCTTATGATAACGGCCCACATCAACGGGATGATCCGCTAACTCCTCACCGTAATTACCATAAGTAAAAGCTTGATTTTCAAACGGCTCAATTCGAGATGGACCTAATAAATCACGCCACATTTGCACACAGGGTTTGTTAGCATTTACCGCTATTTCGTCGACAAAACTGCCAATACCAAAAGCATGTTGAATATTACATACTGATCGCATCCAACCTATACGAGTGTGTGCAGGAGCTTTAACGGCTTCAAGTTGGATATTTTTAAGGGCTAGCGGTACATCGCTAAAACCTAAATCAAGTTCGCCAGCTGAAGGATATTCAACACCTTCGGCAAATGTTGAACTAATTGAAGGGAAACCAGTACGCGCTAACAATGCTGTCGGCATCTTATTGCTGTCTAATGCAACTTGATACATCTGTGCACTGATCGCATGGTAATAACCGTTTTGAATTTCGTCTTCTCGACTCCAGCAGACTTTGATCGGCTTATTGAGTTTTTGCGATAAAATAGCAGCTTCAACACTAAAGTCCGGCTTAGATTTACGTCCAAAACCACCGCCCAACAAAGTCACATTAACCGTAACTTGCTCTTCTTTAAGCCCTAACGCACCTGCCACATTTTGCTGGGTACTTTGTGGTGTTTGGCTCGATGCCCACAACTCACAACCTTCAGCCGTCACATTCGCCGTTGCTACTGGCGGCTCCATCATTGCATGAGTTAAATACGGAACGGTATAAACGGCCTTAACCGTAGAAGCTTGTGGCCAATCAGTAACAGACTCACCTAATTGACGCATCACTTTACCCGGTTGGTTAACTCGCTCGACCAAGCCTTGCAAATATGTCTCTGAGTCATGACTATCATTAATCGATTTAGACCAGGTAATGGTTAACGCTTTACGTGCTTCAATTGCACTCCAGCTGTTTGTTGCAATCACGGCAACCCCACCTAGAGCTTGGAATAATGGCGCACCTTTAGGCACTGGCAAAGTAATAATATCAACCACCCCAGCAATCTTACGGGCTTTTGCATCATCAACACTAACCACATCACTGCCTAATACTGGCGGACGAGTGATACTGGCATACAACATTCCATCGAGTTTAATATCATATCCGTATATTGCTTTACCCGTTAGCATCGCATCCATGTCGACAAT
Organism: Shewanella sp. ALD9; assembly: GCF_002836315.1. NCBI lineage: Bacteria > Pseudomonadati > Pseudomonadota > Gammaproteobacteria > Alteromonadales > Shewanellaceae > Shewanella > Shewanella sp. ALD9. The sequence continues at coordinate 593,531 of NZ_PJCD01000003.1, read as the reverse complement.
GGTGTGGGATTGACCGATATGAGTGAATTCACTTTCGGGCTTGAGCACAACCGAATCTAACTCTGGCATCGCTAATGTCGCTGCAACTAGTGCTAACTCACCGTAAGTAAGACTCTTTTTACTGCCTTTGTGATGGACTTTATGAGCTTTAGCGTACACTTCAGTCACTGGAACTTGCCATATTTGTGCTGCGGCTTGTTCAAGCATGGTTCTGGCGGTTGCGCCCATTTGGCGCATACGTTGATAATGCTTACGGATACTGCGGCTACCATCGGTATTTTGGCTGCCGTAACGTTTATCTGCTAAACCTTGAACCACGACAACCTTATCCCAATCAGCTTCCAATTCATCAGCTAAAATTTGTGGTATGCCCGTTCGGATCCCTTGTCCCATCTCAGAGCGATGACAGGTCAAATACACCTTATTATCTTCCCCAATGGCCACAAACAAGTTCATCATTGCTTGCTTGTCTTGAGCTAACGCCATTGGGCTCCAACTTAAGCCTGTTGCGCCTAACGCTAATCCACCACCGACTGCACCAAATATCTTTAATACGTTACGACGACTAATATTTTCAACTGCTGTGAATGTGGTCATGATCACGCCTCCGAAGCCGATTGAATAGCGGCTTTTATCCGTGGATAAGTCCCACAACGACAAATATTACCCGACATGGCATCGGCTATTTGTGTTTCAGTAGGTTTGGGCGTCGAGGTTAATAACGCAGCAGCAGACATCAACTGCCCCGCCTGACAATAACCACATTGCGGTACATTATGTTCTAACCAAGCTTGCTTTAACTTTTCAGCCTCAAGACCTTCAATAGTGGTAACTTGCTTGCCTTGCACTTGTTTTAAACTGGTTAAACACCCGCGCATAGGACTACCGTCAACATGAATAGTGCATGCCCCACAGAGCCCTGCGCCACAACCAAATTTGGTACCAGTTAGGCCTAATATGTCACGCAATGCCCAAAGAACGGGCATATTAGGGTCAGCATCGAGGGTGAAATCCTTTCCATTTACCATCAGTTTTTGTGTTGGGGTTGTCATAATTAATCCTTATTATCTAACCAACGAGCTAAGTCAGCTGGTGTATCAATATCAAATTGCGCTTGTTCCATCTGAACAACGTTCAAGCTATTATTTTTATCATGTTGTTTTAAAATGCTTTTAGCACCTTTATCGCCATCAATCGACATCAAAACATTAATATCTTCAGCTAAAAAAATAGCTGGAACACCCACATTTTGCAGGTAAAAAGCGCAAGTAGTTAAGTTATTACGAATATAGGCTTCTATCAATTGCAAATACTCTGTCTCTTGCAAAGCCACTTGGTCGGCTAATACGATTAACAATGCTTCTGCTTGTTGGCTTTGAGCATATCGCCCTGCAAGTTTTACCGAGGTTGATAAGCCTAACTGCCAATTATCATTGATGAGCCGATGATGATCCGCGGTGATCGCCAATACTTCATCCGTTTGATGTGCACCTAACATTACCACCGCTGGGGCGATACCTACTGCGGTGGTGACGCGATCGAGAGTCTGCAGGCAATGCTCAAGTAAGCTTAGTTCGCCTTGCACTTTAGCGACAATTTTAGCACCGTTAAAACGACTGCTAGCGCCAGCGGCTAAGATTACAGTAACAATTTTAGGCTTCATGAATGCATGTACTCTGAGAGTTTATGACAACATCACCGTATCAAGGCTGGTTAACTGACTTTGATACAGCACGCCATGGCATTGGGATAATATACTGAGCCCAACCGAACCAGGCAGCTCGCCGCCTAATGCTAACCCTGCAGGTGCCGAAAAATAGCCACTAAAATCATCGACACTGAGTTCAGCCATGCTCAACACCTTGTCACGACGATGGGTAGGACCCAATAACGAAATATAAGCCAAAGGTATGGTTTGGAGTACCTGTAATGTTTTAGCATCAATTTGTAAATTATGGCTCATCACAAAGGCGGCATCTAAACTAGCCAAAAGTGTTGTAGACACTTCTGCTGTTGGTTTCTTGATGATCTGACATCCAGGAAAATCATAAGTACGCGCATAAGCAGTACGTTCATCAAACACACTGACTTTCCAACCAAGTGTTTGCGCCATTTGTGCAATAGGTTGTGCATCTAAGCCACCACCAAAAATACCAATGTGAACTGGTGGTCTAACTGGAATATGCAACACAGTATTATCTTGATCGACTACAGCGCGAGTTTTACTATTGAGAGTGACAGATGTTGATAGCTCGGCGTCTTGTTCGACAAAGTGACCACTTAGTTTATTGACCGGCGTGGCATCTGCAACAACATCAATTTGATACACACCTGCATGACCACGCATTAAGGCGTCATGAACACTCACCAAACCAAGATAATTGTTCGATTTATTTAACGACACCATCATGATATTAACAATACCACCACAGCCCAGCTGATAACTGGTATCAGACTCATCGGTTGCGTCATAGGTTAACTGAATAACTTGCTGAGTTTGAATCGCACGTTGGGCGTGACGACGTAAATCCGCCTCAAGACAACCACCACTTAACATCCCTAGGCTTTTACCCATTGGATGAAATAGCATTATGGCGCCAGGTTTGCGGTAAGAAGACCCTTGTACTTGGGTAAGAACGGCGAGTACCCAGTCTTCTTGATAAGAAGGTAACCAGGTATCGAGTAAATCAACGAGGTGTTGAACCATGTTGGCTGTCCATCATTTGTAAACGCATTATCTTAAGCTAACAGACTGCGTTTACAATGCAAAGAATCAATGGTTTCAACTTATTAATAAATAACCTCAATGACCTGATCACATAACAATTTGTTAATCAAATAACTGATCGGCAACAAAAGGGTTATGTTGTCGCTCATCAGCGAACGTCGACATAGGCCCATGACCGGGAATAAAACTGACATTGAGCCCTAATGGCCATAATTTGGTGGTAATGGAGTGAAGTAAATCTTGATGATTAGATTGCGGAAAATCAGTTCGACCAATTGAGCCTCTAAAAAGCACATCGCCAACCCAAGCTAAATCAGCCATTTTATCATAAAAAACAATGTGTCCGGGTGTATGCCCTGGACAATGCAACACCTGTAAATGTTGTTCTCCCACACTCACTTCATCACCTTCATTAAGGTACTGATTCGGCTCAAAAGCTTCAGCGCGTGGAAAACCAAAGTTTTGACTTTGTTTAACTAAATTTTCTAACCAAAATTTATCCGCTATGTGCGGGCCTATAATCGGAATAGCTAATTTTTTGGCTAATTCAGCTGCACCACCAACATGATCTATATGACCATGGGTTAATAATATTTGTTCAACACTTAACCCTAACTTAGCCACCTCAGCTAAAATTCGGTCAATATTGCCACCAGGATCAACAACCGCAGCCTTTAAGGTCTTTTCGCACCATATAACACTACAATTTTGCTGAAAAGGCGTTACGGGGATGATTTGATACTTCATCGACAACCTCGTTCTTTATGATCATTCGGTTAATTATCAGTTAATTTTACCTAGGCAGATTTGATCTAGATACCTATTTAATGTGATTTCCATCGAGTTACCGATTGTTAATCGTTAAGATGGCTCATAAAATAGTACCATTCGCGCCTAAATAAGCGCCCAAACACCGTATGAATCAAACCATATAGATGCGCCTCTAACACCAAAAAATAGCACCGGTACATCAGAGTTTGAAGAAATTTGCTGTCCCATTAATCAACACTGAATAGGCATTATATGCACACAGAACTCACCTTAGCAGACATTGTTGCTCGTAAGCACTTTTTCTCTGTGCCGTTAGACTATCAACAAAGTCCAAGTAAACAGATTACAGTTTTCGCTCGGGAAATTGTCAGCGTTGAGAACCAACATAAAAAGTTGCCTTATTTAGTGTTTTTTCAAGGTGGGCCAGGATTTGGTGCCGTCAGACCGATCAGCAATAACGGTTGGATAAAACGTGCGTTAACTGAATATAGAGTATTATTACTCGATCAACGGGGCACCGGACTATCAAGCCCGGTTAATGCCACCAGCTTAAGCTACATGAGTTCAACAGACCAAGCGGACTACCTAAGCTTTTTCCGTGCAGACAATATTGTTCGAGATGCGGAGTATATTCGCGCAAAATTATCGCCAGACCAACCTTGGAGTATTTTAGGCCAAAGTTTTGGTGGGTTTTGTGTATTGCATTATTTGTCTGCTGCGCCAGAAGGCCTCAAAGAGGCATACATTACTGGTGGTATTCCTTCACTAGACCGCCCTGCCGAAGAGGTTTATCAAGCCACTTATCAACGTGTCATCGCTAAAAACAATGACTTTTTCAAGCGTTTTAGTGATGCACGCACCTTAGTCGATGACTTAGCAAAATACCTTTACGAAAACAAAGTCTACTTAGCCACTGGCGAGCAACTCACGGTCGAAATGTTGCAGTTGCTAGGCATTAATATCGGTATGGAACAAGGCCCTGAAGCGGTTTACTATCTGCTTGAACAAGCCTTAATTGAAACGCCGCATGGTATCGACATTAATCCACTGTTTTTGCATCAGTTCAGTCAATTTCTCGACTATAACACCAACCCTATTTTTGCATTAATGCATGAGTCTATTTATTGTCAGCAACAAGCATCAACTTGGGCCGCACACAGAGTACGAGCTCAATACAGCCAATTTAACTATCGTCCTGACAAACCATTATTGTTCACTGGCGAAATGGTCTATCCGTGGATGTTTGCCCAATTTGAACAACTCATTCCACTGCAACAAGCCGCTGAACTTATCGCAGCGAAAAAAGACTGGCCTGCGTTATATGACCTAGAGAAACTGGCGAATAATAAAGTCCCGGTTGCAGCCGCGATATACAGCGAAGATATGTTTGTCGAAATGCAATACAGTTTAGAAACCACTAAAAAAGTGGCTAACCTTAAGTACTGGCTCACATCAGAATATGAGCACAATGGTATTCGTATGGACGGCGAACGCGTACTCGATAAATTGATCAGCCTCAATCGTGGCCACTGTTTGCGCTAGTGACTCAACACTGGTCAACGTGTTCAGCTTCAATAACATAAAAAAGGGGCATAAGATTACTCTTATACCCCTTTTTTATTAACATCAGCCGCGTAAATAGCGACTTGTTAATTATAAAACCTGTAACACTTGATCAATGTTTAAACGAGATTTTGGTAACTTGGCGTTGTAGTCTTCATCTGAATGATGATAACCAAATGCTAATGCAACTTCACACACATAACCGTCCAGCTCTTTAGCAAATATTTGACCTAGCATTTCACTATCAACACCTTCCATTGGCGTAGAGTCGATACCAAGACGCGCTAGCGTATGCATAGTGTTACCTAGTGCTAAATAGGTCTGTGACTTAGTCCAAGCCGCATTGTTACCCGCTTCATCAGTGTTTAAGTCAACAAATGCGTATCCACCAAACGCAGCTTCGCGATCTTCAGGCTTAGTACGGCCATCAATAATGCCTTGATCTACCACTTTGGCATAATCTTCACGGGTATACTTAGGGTTATATGCAAACAATATAGTATGTGAAGCCGTTTTAGCATGCGGTTGATTAAACTGAAACTTATTAGCATAAGAGTCATGTAAACGTTGCTTGGCCTCGTCACTTTCAATCACGATAAACTTCCATGGTTGAGAGTTAATTGATGACGGCGATAACACCATAGCATCATAAATCACGGCTAAATCTTCTTTTGGCACGTGTTTAGTCGCATCGTAGCGTTTAGCGGTGTAGCGTTTTTCTAAATCAGCAATAATGGCATTGGTCATGTGATATCTCGATTTTAACAATCATTAAAAGGACTGGCAGTTAACGACATTGATTAATACTGTTGATTAATATCATCGAGTAACTAACCTTGTTAGTCACAACCATTGGTCGTAAATAACATCTAAAACTCAAACTAAACACAGAAAAAACAAAATACAAAATAACAATAAATACAATTAGTTAACAACACAGTTAACTTAAAAATTTCTTTGCATTATTATTGTGCTTAAAAACAATTTTTCAAGGTTTATAGCTCATTAAATTTATCGCTAACAAAAATGGCTTATCGCCATTTAATAGAGCAACCCATGCTGGCTGTTTGTTGTTTAGGCCCTTTGCCTATTGCAGCAATCATTTGCATGGCTTGTAGTAGTTCAGGTTCTCTGTTCGGCGCATCTTGCAAACGCGCATCATCTAACCTGCCACGATATTGCAATTCACCGAAATGATTAAAACCAAAAAAGTCAGGAGTGCACACTGCACCATATTGCTTAGCCACTTGCTGATCTTCGTCCACTAAATAAGCAAATTCAAAACCATGTTGCTTGGCAAAACGCAGCATATTTTGTGGCGAGTCAGCCTCAACATCATGATAATCATTAGACATGACCGCTAACACATTGACGCCTTCAGCCATTAATTGCTTTGTATCCGCAGCTAAACGCATCGCAATGGCTTTAACATAAGGACAATGATTACAAATAAACATAATCAATAAGCCCTTTTCACCTAAGTGATCACTCATGGTAAAAGCATTACCATTGGCATCTTTCAAGGTGAAATCAGGGGCTTTCCAGCCATAATCGCAAATGGGTGTATCAAGTAGCATCAGTATCCTTTAGCGTGTCGCTGTATGTCTATAGCCCTATTACAGCTCAATTCACTCAATATTCAAGGCTATCTGCATTAATGTGGTTATGATATACAAAAGTTTAATCGCCATATACAGCATAATAATTGAAACATTATCAATTATTATTAGAAAATAAACTCACAAACAAAAATAGCCAACCTAAGTTAGCTATTTAGAGACTCTTTAAACACGACGGTATTACCCCTGAGAAACCACCGCCCGATAACCATCTTGGTTTTCATCTTGCACAAACTCAATATAATGCTGAATACTGTCTAGGCTATCTTCTTGATAATGCGAGACATACAACAATTGACTTAAGTGTTCTTTGGCAATGAGTTCAAGGGCATTTTTAATCAGTCGGCGCCCCAAATAATCCAAACCTTGATAAGGCTCATCGAGGATCAATAAGGTGGGTTGTTTCACTATGGCACGAGCAATGAGTAATAAGCGTTGTTGGCCATATTCTAATTGTCGAAAAGCGGTTTTACTTAAATGGCCCATGTGTAAAATGGCCAACCATTCTGTAGCGACAGATATTTGTTGTGCCGTCGGTTTTTGGTACAAACCAATAGAATCATAAAAGCCAGAAACAATCACATCCAGTGCACTGCAATTAACCCGGTATTGAAGATGTAATGCCGAAGACACCATACCGATGTGTTTTTTAATTTCCCAAATACTTTCGCCAGAACCTCTTTTGTTACCAAAAATATCAATGTCATTACTGTAACATTGTGGATGGTCACCAAAAATAAGCCCAAGCAAAGTACTCTTACCGCAACCATTTGGCCCTTTGACCTGCCAATGCACGCCATTATCAATACGCCAGTTCACACCCGAGAAAATCACTTTATCGCTGTAAGCCACTCGTCCATTGTTTAACTGAAAAACCGGGTTAGCAAATACTGGTTTGTGTCTGTGACGACGAATAAGCGCTAACATATCATCGCTTTGTTGACCCGCTTGCGCCGTTAACTGGGCTATAACCGGATGGTTATCCCACTGTAATTTGGTCATCATACTGTCTAATTTACCATGACTAAACATAGCAACATGTTCAATCCAATCTGGCATATCCTCTTCACGCGACACCACGACCAGTATCTGTTTAGTTTGAGATAATTGTTGTAAATATTCTGTGAGAGTCTGTCTGTGCGCAACATCAAGGCCTGCATAAGGTTCGTCGAGCACTAAAAAAGGCACTTGAGTTGCCACTGCACGGGCAAGCATTACTCGGCGGCCTTCACCGGTAGACAATTGAGCAAAAGGACTTAAGCTTAAATGCGTTAAATCTAATTGCTGCAGCAATTGATGGGTTAAGTCATTGTCATGGCATTGATTAAAAACAACCCCAAACACGGTCGTTTTAGGATCGGTATATCCCAGTGACTCGCTGTCATCTTGCTCTAAAATAGCTTCAAGCAGTGATTGTTGCTCAAGCAATGACACTAATGCCACACAAGCTGGCGTGACACCGGTAATATCGCCACTATACGTTAAGGTTTGTGCATCAACTTGCTGGGTTAATAACTGACCAAGTAATGCACCGACATCACCTTCGGTGCTAAATACCCCCCAAGATTGTTGTGATTCAATCACCCAATCATCAATATCGACAGTGACACTCGATGAACAACACTGCAACTGCGTAAATCTGATTTCCATCTTGCCACTTATCCTAATATTTAACCTGAACTAGGTTTAATCAAGTCGATTTATCACTTGAGTGTCTCATAAGAGACTAAAAAAAATCGACAAAAAAGCAGAACATTTTATGTTCTGCTTTTGGATGTCATTCAATTGAATAGCTAACTTGAATAAAACTAGTCGATAACGGTCATTTCATTCAACGTAAATTCATCAACAGCGCCTTGTGTTGCAGCCACAAAATCGGCTAAATGTTGATTTTCCATATGCACACGCCATAATTCACGGGTCTGCCAAGTCTCATAAAACATAAAGTGAGCAGAGTTATCATTGTCTCGGTGTAATTCATAGCTAATACACCCTTCTTCAGCGCGTGTAACGTCAATCAGCTTCAGTAACTCAGTTTTCACCAATTCAATTTTGTCCGCTTTGGCTTTAATATTGGCTACAATCGTTAAATATGACATGTTGATTCCTGTTCGATAATATAAGTGTTCGATAATATAAGTATTTAACATTACTCAATAATATAATTTAAGGTCTTAATTAAAACCCTTCTAACACAATTTTACCAATCGCACGGCCAGCTTCTAACGCCTCATGTGCAGCACGAAGATTTGCAGCATTTATTGCGCCCATGTGCTGGCCTAACGTAGTTTGAATAAAACCTTGGTCGACAAGATCCGCTACTCGGTTAAGTAAACGTCCCTGCTCATCCATATCGACTGCGTTAAACATCGAACGAGCAAACATAAACTCCCAATGTAATGACAAACTCTTTAGCTTTAATTTAGTCACATCAAGCGCAACTGGATCGTCAATCATCGCAATCTTACCAAACGGTGCTAATAACTCTGTGTAACTGTCAAAATAAGTATCGGTGCTGTTTAGACTCGCAACATGAGTAACAGGGCCAATGTTTAATGCCGCTATTTGCGCAACAAGCGGTTTAGTGTGGTCGACAACATAGTCCGCACCCAATTTCTTAACCCACTCACTTGAACTGGCACGTGATGCGGTACCAATAATGGTTGCACCCGTAATGGCTTTAGCCAATTGTACAAATATAGAACCCACACCACCCGCTGCGCCAACAACCAAAATCACTTCGTTTGATTTCTCTACAGCGCCAGGGCTTTGCTGCTTAATCGATAAATGTTCAAACAACAATTCCCATGCTGTTATCGCCGTTAAAGGTAGTGCAGCAGCTTCTGCATTCGATAAACTCTTAGGCTTCATGCCCACTAAGCGTTCATCTACTAACTGATATTCAGCGTTACTTCCTGTGCGAGTAATATCACCAGCATAGTACACCACATCACCCGGTTTAAATTGACTTGCCTTATCACCCGTTGCAATGACTTCGCCAACCGCGTCCCAACCAATCACTTTTACTTCACCGTCTGCCGGTGGCATGTTTAAGCGCACTTTATAATCGGCAGGGTTAACGGCAATGGCACTCACTTTAATCAATAAATCACGACCTGTTGCAATGGGTTGATCCAATGTCACATCGATTAATGATTCTGGGTTCGAAATTTCAAGAGACTGTTTATATCCAATAGCTTTCATAAGATTGTTCCTGTGATATATAAAATAAGGTTGCTCAAACTTGATGAAGCTATATTAGCGCTTGTTTTATCTCCCATAAACAGCATAATAATTGAAACATTATCAATTAAAAATGGATAATCATGTTATTAGAAGACCTTTATGTGGTGCTTAAAGTCGCAGAGTTTCGCAGCATCACTGCCGCGGCAACCAATCTAGACATGCGCACCGCTACCGCTAGTGCTGCATTAAAACGCGTTGAAGCCAGTTTAGGCGTTGAACTTTTTATTCGCACCACCCGGCAACTTCGTTTATCGAGCGCTGGCGAAAAGTATATACCGCAGTGTGAGCAAGCCATGTTAATGCTGGAGCAAGCAAAGCAAAACATGAAAGGTGAGCTGGACATTATTGATGGTGACTTACGCTTAGCCATATCATCGGATCTGGGGCGTAATATTGTAATCCCTTGGCTTGATGAATTTATGGATACTCATTCAAAAGTGAGTTTGAGAGTCAGCATTAGTGATGCCAACGTTGACTTTTATCGCGACGCTGTCGATTTAGCTTTACGTTATGGTTCACCTAATGATGCTAATTTATACGGCTTTAAAATTTGTAATGTGCCAAGGCTAATTTGTGCATCACAAACTTACCTTGATAAATTTGGCACCCCAACACATCCACAAGAATTGGCAGAACATAATGCCCTGCTATATCAATTACAAAACTTAACTCACGACATCTGGGAGTTCACCCAAGCTGACAACAGTATTAAAGTAAAAGTATCCGGTGACCGGGTTGCCAATGATGCAGACTTAGTTAGACGTTGGTGCGTTAATGGCAAAGGAATATCAGCTAAGTCATGCTTAGACATGTCACATGACTTACTGACCAATAACCTAGTGAGGATAATGGCGGACTATCCCGTTAAATCCACTGAACTCTGGTTGGTATTTCCTAGCAGACAATCTATTACCCCCGCAGCGCGATTACTGCGTGACATGCTTAAAGACAAAACTCGCAGTATTTTACTGCAACTAATAGATAAAGGCATACTCGATAAAAGCGTGTTGGATTGACAAGACTAACTATGACATCTTATTCATTATTATTCCGATAACCTTATTCAATTCTGGCCTACGGCATTAACGTTTTAACGTTCGCTAACTCCAGCGTTGGAAAAGCAAAAGACTATCGCGTAACGACGTGCCAGATGACATAAAACCAAGATAAAAAACCATGAAAAATTGCCCATAAAACTGACTTATTTACACTCCATGAAATAGCGATAGATAACGCTGTTCCAAAGGTTATTCCATATTTCGCTATTTCATTCCTTGAATCTTTCATTAATCCTATTCCTTGTTTTATTTTATTCAGTATAAAATCATAATTCAATTTGATAGTGATAATACACGGAGCTGCGGCAAGTCGGTGCCTAAGCCTGCCTGCCTGCCTGCAAATAATATTTTTGTTATGTTGTTATACGCCAACATAACCCTAAAAAACGATTAATTCAAAAAAGTGCTTTTTCTAAAGGGTTTAACTCTTTTTCACACTCTAACTTTTTTTCACACTCACATTCTTTTTCACAATCAAATTCTTCGCAACCCCCATACCCCTTTGCTTTTGTATGGGGGGTACCTGAAGCGCCAAAATACAAGTAGCGACTGCCATAAATTAAGCCTAATGTGTCGCTTTATCACCCCAAATTTCATTTAATCTTTTGTCTCTGCCACAATTCCAGCGATAAGCATTATAGCGAATTGGGTTGTTCTTATAGTAATCCTGATGATAACTTTCATCGCCTTTTATAGGATAAAAAATTGAAGCATTTAAAATAGGCGTCACAACTTTACTATTAGGAAATTGCTTTTCAACATTGCTTTTAGACTGTTGTGCAATTTCTCTTTCTGTGTCGTTTGCCACAAAAATCGCGCTTAAATAGCTAGAACCTTTATCGCAAAACTGTCCGCTTGCATCAAAAGGGTCAATGTTCACCCAGTAATGTTCTAACAGCTCGGTGTAACTCACTTTGCTAGGATCGTATGTTATTTCAACCGCTTCATAATGACCACTGTGGTTACCATTATAGGTAGGGTCTTTGATGTTTCCGCCAGTAAATCCTGAGACCACATCGGTTACGCCATCAAGCTTTTCAAAATCTGATTCCATACACCAAAAACATCCACCAGCTAAAATGGTTTTATCTGCTGTGGCATTAGATGCATAAGACAATAAACTTGCTGCAAATATCGTTAACACTAGTGTGCTTTTCATAACACTCTCCTTTATTTTCCTAGGTTATTAGTATGTTTGTCTGTAAATATCTACTATATGAACTTAATGGTTTAAAAGTTCACAATGACATTTACAAAGTTCCTAATGGTGAGTTAACACAGTTATATTTCCGAAATACCTAGACTGTAATGCAAGTAACTCTTGCCAATTTAGCTTTTCGCTTTAGCCTTCTTTTTATACGTTTTTTTAAAACTGCGCTTTGGCGCGCTACTGGCAACACCTTGTAATGCTGAGGGTAACTGGCTCGATGCTTGAGTGATGAGGCCATCTAATTGGCTCAACAATGGCTGCATAAAAGCATCATACTTTAAACGTTTTTGGCTGATAGCATCCAAGCTATTTTCCCATAATGCGGTCATGTCGGGCGTGGTTGCTGATTCGGGTAAACTGCGGATTAAGCCAGTACCCACAGGGGTGGCCAATATCGATTTACCCTGGCGAATTAAATAACCGCGTTTAAACAGCAATTCAATAATTCCTGCACGTGTGGCCTCTGTACCTAAACCATCGGTTTCTTTAAGGATTTTTTTAATCTCGCTGTTTGTCACATAACGGCTAATACCCGTCATCGCGCCCAATAATGTCGCATCGGTAAAATGCTTCGGCGCTTGGGTCATTTTCTGTAGTAATTCACCACGCTGACAATGCAAAATTTGACCTTTAACCAGTGGCGGTAAAGACTGTACCGCGTCTTCATTGTCGTCGTCGCTGCTAGTTGAATTAGAACTAGATTGATTTGCAGTGGCAGAACGTTTAAACAGTTGTTTCCAGCCTAAGGTTTTATCTTGACGTGCTTTAGTGGTAAATAATCCACCGGCAATGGTCACTTCAACTGCGGTTTCTGCATAGATATAAGCGGGATAGAACTGGGCTAAATATTGCCTTGCCACATGTTGATATAACTTAGCTTCGTTGCTTGATAATGTCGATAAATTAGCCACCTTTTCAGTTGGCACTATCGCATGGTGAGCATCTACTTTAGTGTCATCCCACGCTTTAGATTTAAGTTTACTATTAGGAGACTCACAACCCTCAATTAAGCCTGAAGCGCCTTTGAGCACGGCGTCCAATACTTTTGGCGCCAAAGCATGCTGATCTTTAGGTAAATAGCGACTGTCTGAGCGCGGATAAGTAATCAATTTGTGGCGCTCATACAAACTTTGGCAAGTATCCAGTACCTCTTTCGCTGACAGGCCAAAACGTTTAGCTGCATCTATTTGCAGTGCCGATAAGCTGTAAGGTAATGGTGGGTTTTGGCGCTTATCTTTAGCCTCAATTTTAGTGACTTCCGCTGGTTTCCCATTGATACGGGCAACGACATTTTCGGCTAAACCTTTAGCTAATACTCGTCCGTCTTCATCCATATATGGCTGACATGCTTCGCTAGGTTGCCATTTTGCGGTGAATGCTTGTTGTTGGTCTGTCAATAAATGGGCTAATACTTCGTAAAATGCTTTAGGGGTAAAATCAGCGATTTCATCATCGCGGCGTACCACTAACCCGAGTAACGGTGTTTGTACTCGACCAACCGACAACACGCCTTGATAGCCGACTTTACGGCCTTGAATCGTGTAGGCTCGGGTCATGTTCATGCCATATAGCCAATCAGCACGGCTGCGGGCCAATGCAGAGGTCGATAATGGAATAAACTCTCGGTTACTGCGTAATTGCCCTAATGCACGTTTTACCGCTTGTGGGTTTAAGTCACTGATTAACAAGCGCTGAACTTGACTCAGCTTGTCTCCTTTTACACCCAGATAAGAAATCACTTCATCGACCAGCAACTGCCCTTCGCGGTCTGGATCGCCAGCATTAATGATCGATGATGCTTGCTTGACCAATTTTCGTAACACCGTAAGTTGACTGCGTGTTTTAGGTTTTGGCTGTAGTTTCCACGTTTGTGGCACGATGGGAAGGTGTTCGAGTTTCCATGACTTAAATGCATCGTCATAGGCGTCCGGTTCTGCTTGTTCGAGCAAATGGCCAATACACCATGACACGCAATCACCATTAGCAGCAGTGATAAAGCCATCACCTTTTTTATGTGGTTTTGGCAGAACATCGGCAATAGCACGACCTAAACTGGGTTTTTCAGCAATATATAAAATCATAATCCACTGTTGGGTCGCTAATATTCAATGAAATGAACCGCGCCACTTAACTGTATAAATTTACAGTATAGATTAGCGTTAAATACGCCAAGCTGCAAATATGAAATAATTAACCACTTAGTCACTTAAATCATTACAATGCGCAGGTTCACTTCCAAACACGACAAACAGATGAAACTCGGCCACCGCTTAGCACATATCAACATGATGATCCCCAATGGTTACACTCATATTTGGGATTGCTGTTGCGACCATGGATTACTCGGCGCCGCGTTGCTTGACAGACATGCTGCCACGATTCATTTTGTCGACATTGTGCCAGCATTGATGCAGCAGTTAACCGCCAAGCTCGAACGTTTTTACCCACAGCAAAACCAACCAAAATGGCAGGTACATTGTGTTGATGTGTCAGCGATCCCTTTGGATCAAGATGAGCATACACCCTTAGTGATTATTGCCGGAGTGGGTGGAGATTTGATGATCGAGTTTGTTAGGTCACTTTGCCAGCAATATTCGAACCGAAAAATCGATTTTATCTTGTGTCCAGTTCATCATCAATATGAGTTACGCCAACAACTTATCAAGCTTGATTGTGAATTAATTGACGAAAAACTGATTGAAGAAAACCGTCGTTTCTACGAAATCCTTTATATCAGACGTGATCCCAAACTCCCCGCGAATGTTGCTAATGATCCGCTTACAGACATTGACCCTATAGGCAGTGTAATTTGGCAAGCGAGTGATGCTGTACAGCAAGACATTGCTATGCGTTATTTAGCTAAAACGATTGCGCACTACAGTCGCATCAATCAATCTCGTTCAGGAAACACCTCTCAAGCACTAAAAGAGTATCAACAGGTAAACATCGCTTTAAAATAATGCCTAAAACGCTTCAATTGGCAGTCCATTTCTGGGTATATAAAGTATCAAGGACGCTACGCCGTAAATGACAAGGACGGACTTCGTCCTGCAATAAAGAGCTGGATTCCCGATCAGCTGCATCTCAGGAATGACGTAATTGCAGTATGACTACCCATGTAGTTTTCTATGTAAAATATCGTACTTTGGTTTTTTAGTAGAAGGCCGTGGATAGGTGTCATCATTTAAGGTTAACGTTGCTTCACCAAGGCTTATTGGGCCACCATTAAGCTGACTTTTCCATCTAACAAGATACTTAGCTGGAGGTAACTTAGGAAGATTAAAATAAAAAATAGTCCCAGGATCTTTTGGCACTTGAACATCTAAGTTAAGTAAATAACCATCATTATTTCTAATGACTATTGAATGCAAAGTCACACTACTTTCAAACGTTACCTTCAAAGATCGCGTAGGCTCGATAGTAAACTCAATCGTCACATCGCTATTATTCGCAGAAAGCTCACTAGCATATATATTATTTGATACCAGCAAAGCGAAAAAGATCATGGTTAGGCAACGATAAACTCTCATTTCAATATCCTTTCTTATAACTAAATTTAATGAGCTGACCGCATGGTCCAAACACAGCAACGATTTCCTTTATCGACTTAGTACTTTTCTTTTGCGGCTAGCACAAAGTGCCTGTATGAATGATGGGTGTAATCCAATATCGACACGGATTATGTTTACAAACCGCAGACAAGGCACCTAATAACGCATCTTGATGATCCACAGGATGCATAATTTCAAACTTACAAAATTCCCTGTAGCCTTCAACTTGCTCTTTGATATTAAAATGGCTGTGTTCGCGGCTAAAACCGCAAATATTACCTAGGCTAAAACCAGATAAAAACTCAAGCTCAATCAAGGTATCAACGATGTCGTCCTTAATATCATTTTGGGCGATCAGCACTAACAATTGCTCCGTGATCATTGACGTTTCTCCAGCCAGTAATAAAGGATTGGTAACAAATAAAGGGTTGTAATGGTTGATGTCAGCAAACCGCCAATAACAACAATGGCTAATGGCTTTTGGATTTCAGCACCAGGGCCCGATGCAAACACCAATGGCATTAAGCCAAACATGGCTGTCGTGGCGGTCATCAAAATAGGCCGTAAACGTCTTGCTGCACCTTGCTCGACTCGCGCCAATAAACTGCTAAAGACATGTTTGGTCTGCTCGTAATAACTCACCATCACCACACCGTTAAGTACCGCGACGCCGAGTAATGCAATAAAACCAACCGAAGCAGGCACAGATAAATACTCGCCCGAAACATACAAGCTCACGATCCCGCCCATCATAGCAAAGGGGACGTTAGCCAAAATCAAGCCCGCTTTAGCAAGCGAACCAAAAGTGGTAAACAAAATGAGAGTAATAAGCGCAATGGCGACGGGAATAACCAGTAATAAGTTATTAGTGGCACGTTGTTGATTTTCAAACTCGCCACCAAAACTGACACTGTAACCGCTAGGTAACTTAACCTCAGCGTCAATTTTCGCGTTGAGTTCTTCAACAAAACTGACTATGTCTCGGCCCTGCACGTTGGTCGTAATCACCGAGAAACGATCACCTTGTTCGCGTTCAATTAAAATAGGGCCTTCTTTGTAGGTTAATTTAGCGATATCGGTAAGACGTTTTAATGAATGATCAGGCATCACCAACAACTGATTCTGCAGCTCATTAATACTACTCAACCCGCCTTGATTATTGGCGATCAATACTGGGGTACGCTTTTTACCTTGCAGCACTTCGGTCACAACAACACCTTCAAGTTGGCTTTTTAAATACCGCGAAAACTCCATGGTGCTCATGCCAAAGCCACGTGCCAGCTCATTATCTAGGGTTAAGTTAATAAATGGACTGCCCTCAATCATGGCCATTTTCACATCGATACTGCCACTGGTGTCACTGACAAGCTGCTCAATTTGGGCCGTTAATTGCCCAAGAGTATCAATATCGGTGCCAAAGACTTTAATGGCCACATCACCAATACTGCCAGTAAGCATTTCAGAGACGCGCATCTGAATAGGTTGAGTAAAATTAAAATTTACTCCAGGAAAATTAAGCAGTTCAGTGCGAATAGCATCAATCAGTTGCGTCTTGTCAGCAAAGCGCCACTCGTCTCGCGGTGCGAGCTCCAAAAATACATCGGTTTCATTTAGCCCCATAGGATCTAAACCAATTTCATCAGAACCGGTCCGCGCAACCATTTGTTTAATTTCTGGCACCTTATCAAGCAAGGTAATTTGAATTTGCTTGTCGATAGCAATCGACGCTTCAAGCGAAATAGAAGGTGATTTTTCTAGCTGTAAAATAATATCGCCTTCATCCAATGTCGGCATAAAGGTTTTACCCACAAGACTAAATAGCCCTAAACTCACCACTAACAGCGTAAACGACACGATGATAAACGGCTTTTTATAGGTAAACGTCTTTTTTAAACTGCTCAAATAAGCCGCTTTTAGTTTCTCTATCGCTTTAGGCTCTTGTGCAGACTTTTCGTTAACCAGATAAGATGCAATAACTGGAATAACCGTAAGCGACAACACCAATGCCGATAACATGGCAAAGACAATCGTGACAGCCACGGGCGTAAATAATTTGCCCTCTAAGCCGGTTAATGTCAGTAAGGGAGAAAACACAATCATCACAATGACAGTGCCAGATACAACTGGAATAGCCACATCTTTAGTCGCACGATAAATAAGGTGTAAACGCGGCAAACGTTGCTTAGTCGCAATAAGATTGACCATGTTCTCAACCACTACCACAGATGAATCAACCAACATACCAATCGCGATGACTAAGCCACCTAGACTCATTAAATTTGCTGACAGATTAAATAAATCCATCATCAAAAACGTCATTAATGCCGCAAGAGGCAAAGACAATGACACAACTAAAGCGGCCCTGACATTACCTAAAAACAGCGCTAGTAATACAATCACTAACAACACGGCTTCAAATAACGCACTTGAAATGGTATCAATCGCGGTATTAATTAAATTAGCACGATCATAAAAAACGTTAAGCTCGCTGCCTTCAGGCAACGAAGTATTAATTTGCGCTAACTTTGCTTTAATATTGGTGACTACTTGGGCAGTATTGGCATCTTTAAGTGCAATAATTAAGGCTTCAGCCGCCTCTTCACCGTCTTTTGATACCGCGCCATAGCGGGCTAAATGGCCAATCTGTACGTCAGCTAAATCTATCAAGCGATAAACTTGCGCATCATCCGCCTTAATCACTAACTGTTTTAGTTCATCAATATCATCCACTCGCCCTTCTGAACGCACAATAATGGTATCAGTACCAATGGTTAATTTACCGGCACCTTCATTATGATTATTGTCAGTAATCGCCTGTTGCAAATCTGCAAAACTGACGCCAGCGGCAGCCATGGCTGAAGGATTAGGACTAATACTAAAACTTTTGGCATAGCCGCCTAAAATATTCACATCAGCCACACCAGCAACGGTACGCAGCAAGGGTCTGACTTCCCATTCCAGCAACTGCCGACGTTCCATTAACGATAAGTTAGGGTTTTCAAGTGTAAACATAAAGATTTCACTTAACGGCGTACTCATCGGTGCCACACCACCAGAGACACCTTCAGGAAAACTGTCCCATACCGCCGCTAGTCGCTCGCTGACCTGCTGCCTAGCCCAATAGATATCAGTTCCTTCAGTAAAATCTAAGGTAATATCACTAATGGCATACTTAGTAGTGGAGCGTAAAATGGCTTGATTTGGGATCCCTAAAAGCTCTGTTTCAACCGGTACAGTAATTTGCGCTTCAATTTCTTCAGGCGTCATGCCCGGTGCTTTTAAAATAATCTTAACTTGCGTAGGCGAAATATCAGGAAAAGCATCAAGAGGAATATTAAACCAGGCACGAGTACCTGCTAACATTAAAATCAACGCTACGATCAGCACAAACAAGCGCTGAGTTAGCGAAAAACGAATCACAGAAGCGAGCATATTATTCGCCTCCTAAACCAAGCAGTATACCTTTCACTGCCGCGACAGATTGAGACAATACTTTAATTTGACTCAAATCTTGATCACTCGCGACAATATAATCATCTGCAGTAGAGCCTAATACATCGATACTCAATGAAGACAATGTTTGGTCTTTTTGGGTAAAAATCTGGCTATCTTGTTGCCAAGTGAACACACTAATTTTAGGCACCAAATACACGGCTTTTTGATATTCAGGTATCACAGTAATTTGTTGCCCTAAGAGTAAATTGCACGTTTGTGGTACAGGGGTAGACCAAGCTGTTAAAAATACCCCATCAGCAATTGCAGACACTTCATCAATGGCAATATGACATTGATTAATGTTCACCGCAGATAACGAGGTTGACTGACTCATAGGCACACTGACTTTCACCCGAATACTCTCGGTAGGAATAAGCGAGAATAATTGCACCCCAGCACTGTAGGGGCTATTTAGATAATTAAGATTAACAATGCCCGCCACAGGAGCCATGACCACCAGCGATTCAGTATCTGCATCAATGCTTTGCACCATCTCCATAAAGTGCTGCATGTGTTCGTATTCAAGGTGAGCACTAAAGTAATCTTGGCTGATCTCGCGCCACTTATCAGAGCCAATGCTGCCATTTTTTAATAAAGGCAGATTACGGTCATAACGCTGTTTAGCTAGGTCGTATAGGCTTTTGGCCGCCTCTATTTGAGCTAAAAAATGAAACACTTCTGGTCCAGTTAATCTGACAATGGCTTGGTCTTTGGTGACAACTTGCCCCTGCCCCACTAAAAACGTCACTTGCTGAATATTTTCAGGCGTCATAACCCAATAATCGTTACCGGGTAAACGGGCTATTTGTGCAGGAAGAGGACTACCTTCATAACTGGCCACTTTTTTAGGCGACATATAACTCACGTCTAAGTGACCTAACTCGCTAAGAGATATGGTTTCAGCACGAACAAACGCCGATGATAAACCGATTGTGATACATAAAAGGCTGGTGCCAAATTTGGCCATCATAATGAAATCCCTAAAGCTTGCAGTTGCTGAGAATGAAGTTGTTGCTGGGCCACTTGGTTAAGTGCTAAACGCGATTCGGTATCTAATGCATCCATGTAACGGCGTAACCAAATTTCATAACCCATTTGGTTTTGGTCTTTTACCTTGGCCAAATCTTCAGTGATGGTGCGACTCAGTGATACCCCTCGTTGTAACAAGGCCTGCTGTTTTCTGAGATTATGCTGCTGTAATAACAGCTTTTGTGATTGATTTTTGAGTTCCAGATAAAGTCTTTCGCTATTGATGCGTTGATCTTGATAATCTTTCTGCCAAACCGACAGCTCACGTTGAGATAAAGCAGAGCCAAAACCGAGTGGAATACTGATCCCAACACCTAAATGCTGGTCGTTAGAGAGATCACCAGCCGTTTCCTTTGCGGTTAAGGACACAGTCCACGGATCTTGTTCACCCGCTTGCTGGCTTGTCATCATGACGTCTTGAAACTGTTGTTGCAGCGACTGTAATTGCCACAAAGGATGCTGCATCAATACCACATCAGCACCATGAATAGATTGCACGTCTAATTCAGCCATATTATGGCCACTTTCTTCTATATTTTCGGGGATCTCACTCAAACCAGTGAGTGATTGAAATAATGCCATTGCTTCATCTTGTTGCTGTTTTAGTTCAATCTGCGCTAAATCAATATCCACGCGTTCACGATCTAATAGCAATAAATTGACTTTAGGAAACTCACCCGCTGCAGACAGTTGTTTTTGCTGCACATGTAACTGTTCTAATAGTGATGCTTTACGTTGCAGTTGGTTAGACTTAACTAAAGCGATGCGAAAATCCCACATGCTTTGTCTAAGCAAACCAGATAAATATAATTTTTGAAGTGCCACCTGTTGCTCAAGCAGAGAGCTTGTTAACCGTTTTAATTTGTTATCGCTTTGGTGCAAACTAAAAGATTTAATGGGTAAGTTAAGTGATACTTCTTGTTCATAAATGTTATTATTATCCAGATCGCCTAGGTAACTTAAACTAATGCTCGGTAAGCCCGTCAACCAAGTCGAACTGCTCAATTGTACTGAGCGGTTATCGTTGAGTGGCATGGCATTAAAGGTGGTCTTGTTTAATCGCGTTTGACTTAACTGCAACAGTGGTGACAGGTCATTGCTTGTAGCGCCATAGCTATAAGAGCTAATCGCTAACGCAATAATAAGACATATTTTGATACTAAACTTCACGGCAGACATATGTGATTTCACTAACCCAAAAGATATAGTTAGACTATTATCTTTAGGTAGAGAACACATGGGGAGTATGTATCATAAATGTCGCTATGGTACATATGTACCATAATGTAAACTCATGATTTTAATGCGTAATCACTTACCCTTTTTAGTTTTATTTACGTAACACACTCATTTTTGGACCGCTGTCATGAGAAAAGATGTATTCATTATTATACTGCTACTGCTAATCACCTTGTTTAAGTTGTTCGACATATTTGCCGATTTTCAACTGGACATTCCCGCTTGGCACATTGCCCAAGAAGCCATGCTGGTATTGTTAACGATTGCAGCGAGTATTTTTTTAGGTTATGACCTGATCCGCAGTTCTCGCCAAGTCAAAGCACTCAAATCGAAACTTAAAAAAGCGGATAAAGAAATCGATCACATGTCAGCACAAATGCGATCTGCAAGACAAGAATATAGCATAACAATCGCAACACAATTCGATGCATGGCAGTTTACAAAAAGTGAACAACAAGTCGCTTTATTACTGTTGAAAGGCCTCAGCTTTAAAGAAATTGCCGAGGTACGACTCACCAAAGAAAAAACGGTCCGCCAACAAGCATCAACAATTTACAGCAAAGCACAAGTTGACGGCCGCCACACTCTATGCGCCTGGTTTATGGAAGATTTTATTCAAGAGTAATACTCACTAAGCCCAAAAAATATATAGGTCCCTGCTTAAAAATATTACAGGGTGAATAACGTAGTAGTCAGCATCATTATTTTAGCTTTTGCCCTTCGTCTTCATTATCCGCACATGCTTAGATCCCGGCTTAAATGCCTTATTGGGAGGGATCCATTTTTGACTTTTGACTTTTGACTTTTGACTTAATGATTTAATGATTTAATGATTTAAACCCATAAAAAAACCAGCATTTTCATGCTGGTTTTTTGTTGTTAACAAATATTGCTAACAAGGCCGGTTAACTTATGGATGACACTCGTTGTGCATTTCTAAGTTAGTACCAATGTCTTTTGAGCGATTGGCTTTAGCATCATCATTACGTAATTGCGTTAAATGATCCAAGTAAGCTTGGTCAACGTCGTTGGTAATATAATGACCGTCGAACACAGATGTTTCGAAACGCTTAATCTCTGGATTTTCCATTCTTACCGCTTCAATTAAGTCGCTTAAGTCTTGGAAAATAATGCCATCGGCACCAATGATTTTGGCAATTTCGTCAGCATCACGACCATGAGCGATAAGCTCATTAGACGTTGGCATATCAATACCATACACATTCGGGAAACGGATTTCAGGTGCAGCTGAAGCAAAATACACTTTCTTTGCTCCGGCTTCTCGCGCCATTTCAATGATCTGTTCAGACGTAGTACCACGTACAATAGAATCATCAACCAATAATACGTTTTTACCTTTAAACTCGGTATTAATCGCATTCAGTTTACGACGTACTGATTTTTTACGTTCTAGCTGACCAGGCATAATAAATGTACGACCAATATAACGATTTTTCACAAAACCTTGGCGGTACGGTAAATCCATGCAACGTGCAATTTCTAATGCGATATCACACGAGGTCTCAGGAATAGGAATAACAACATCAATGTCGTGATCTTCCCATTCTTTCTTAATTTTTTCGCCTAACTTAGCGCCCATGTTTACACGGCTTGCATAAACAGACACTTTATCAATGCTCGAATCGGGACGTGCAAAATACACGAATTCGAAAATACATGGCGCATAGCTTGGGTCTGCTGCACATTGACGGGTAAACAATTGCCCATCAAGTGAAATATAAACAGCCTCACCAGGTGCTACGTCACGCATCACTTCAAAACCAACAGCGTCTAAAGCAACACTTTCAGAAGCAACCATGTATTCAGTACCCGTTGCGGTTTCGTGTTTACCCAATACCAAAGGACGAATACCAAATGGGTCGCGAAATGCCACTAAACCTTGGCCAATAATCATCGCAACTACCGCATAAGCACCACGAGTTTGCGCATGCACTTTAGCAACTGCATCAAAAACTTCATCGGCACTTAAGGTTAAACTGCGCGTTTCTTGTAACTCATCGGCTAACAGATTTAACAAGATTTCTGAGTCTGAGGTGGTGTTAACATGACGACGCTTTGTGACCAAGCTTGCAGCCAGTTCAATCGTATTAGTCAAGTTACCGTTATGTGCTAACGAAATACCAAATGGCGAGTTAACATAAAACGGTTGTGCCTCTGATGCACTCGAGCTACCAGCGGTAGGATAACGAACATGTCCAATACCGGCATTGCCTTGTAAACGCTGCATATGTTTAGGTTCAAACACATCTTTGACTAAGCCGTTTGCTTTACGTAAACGAAACGCATTCATGTCAACCGTCACAATACCTGCTGCGTCTTGACCACGATGTTGGAGCACAGTCAGCGCATCATAAATGGTCTGATTAACTGTTGATTTTCCTACTATTCCGACGATACCACACATGGGTAAGGTTCCTCACTGTAAAGTGTTTTATGTTTATATTTTGGGTACAAAGCTAGAGGTATTTTCAAGGTAGTTAAAAAACCACTGAATAACCACGCCAAATTCAGGTACAAGAACAGAGTCCTGCCACCATTTAGTGTCAGGGAATGCCGTAAAAGCATCCATAAAAAACAGTAATGCACTAACGATTAACGCGCCACGAATGGCACCAAAACACAGGCCTAAAACACGGTCTGTGCCCGATAATCCGGTTTTAGCCACTAACTGGCCTAATAAATAATTAACGAGAGCCCCTATGATCAGGGTAATGATAAAAAGAATAGCAATCGCCACACCATTTCTAACTAACTCGTCCTGCATTTGGGTTAAATGAGCTGCAAGATCAAGATAAAACTGGCTAGCGATAAAGAAAGCGGCAAACCAAACCACAAGAGACATGGCTTCTTTGGCAAATCCGCGGATCAAACTAATAATAGTTGATAACCCGATGACAATAATTATTGCGTAATCAATCCAAACCATGGAGATGGGGATCCGGTATAGGGTTCAAGACGGCGGGATTCTAACAGAGACAGAGATGTTTCTCACCTCTGATTGCACAAATTATTCTTGCGTGATTAAGAACAATCAAATTGTAAATCTTAATCACGCACGCAAAATACCGTCTGAAGAGGTTATTGTTCCTGTGGATTATAGGCTACGATTTTGCCTTTTAATCCGGTTAATTTGAATATAGGTTGCTGACGAGCTTTAAGTTTTTCTTCTGAAACTTCAGGGCCAACAAACACTCGGGTTAGTTTCCCTTCAACGGGTACTTTAGGCAGTGTATAAGCGTTAAACCCCGCTTTTCGCAGTTGAGCAATCAACGCTTTTACATTGGTAATATTATTAAACCCGCCTAACTGCAATGTAAAACCAGCAGTAATAGGTGATTTCACTTTATTTGCAACCTGGGTTTCAGGCTTTTTAACTGCCACTGCTACTGGAGCTGGCGGCTTAACAGCTTGGCTGACTTCTTTGGTCGGCTCTTTGTTCGGTTCAGCTCCCCCTAATGCAACGATATCGTTACTGAGATCTTGTGGTTCAGCAATCGTTAACACTTGAAATTCTTCTACTGGTTCAGCGGTATTGTCAGAATTAACTTTATTGGAAGCACTTGGCTGAGTTTGACGTAAAGGAATTTCAGTGAATTCCTCAACCACTTGCGTTTTTTTACCGTCTAATAAGTCGGGTAAAAAAATCACGCCTAAGGCCACTAATACGATGGTACCCACCAAACGATTTTGAAATTGACGATTCAAAGCTAATTCCCTTTTTTAACCAAATGACGTTAATGATGGCTTGTACAACCGACGTCGGACATAAATAGTGTTTATAAAGATTTAAAGCCTGCAACAGTATAAAAAGAACCGAAGACAATAACCACATCATCGGCATTTACCGTAGTTTGTATGGCTTGCCATGCGCTAGCGATATCAGCAAACTCACTAACATGCTCACGACTACTGTCATTGGGCAATGCTTGACGCAATGCTTGTGCTGATGCGCCGCGTGGATTATCTAAACTCACCAAGTTCCAATGGCTAATTTGTTGATCTAATGTCGCCAATACTGACTTAATGTCTTTATCTTTAAGCATGCCACACAAGGCTACAATACGCCGACCTTGGTACGCCTGTAATTGTTGTGCTAAATATCTGGCTGCATGGGGATTATGTGCAACATCTAATAGTACTAATGGTTGCTGACTCACCTGCTCTAGTCGTCCAGCCAGTTGAGCTTGTTGTAATCCTCGATTAATGTGCTGTTGGCTTATTTGCGGCCAAATATGGCTTAGCAGCGCAACAACACTTGCAGCGTTAGCTAACGGTAACCTTGGCACCGTTAAGCCAGTATATGACTGCTGCGCAGATTCAAAGTGCCATAATGCTGGTTGAGTCTGATCTTTATGGTAATCAAACTCATGCCCAACACGATAAAGCGTTGTACTGAGTTGATTAGCATATTCAGTGACGCTCAACGGTAAATCTGGCTCACCGATAATAGCGACACAATCGGGGCGAAACACGCCAGCTTTTTCTCTGCCAACCAGTTCACGGGTATCGCCTAAATATTCTTGATGATCAAGATCGATAGAGGTCAAAATAGTGGCAGTGGAATCGATAATATTGGTTGCATCCAATCGCCCACCTAAACCCACTTCAAGAATGATCACATCGACTTTAGCAGCTTTAAACAAATATAAACCTGCTAAGGTGGCATATTCAAAAAAGGTTAATGAAATATCACCTCGCGCCGTCTCTATCGCACAAAAAGCTTCGATAAGGGAGTCATCACTGGCATCTTGTTGATTTATTTGTACCCGTTCATTGTAATGCAGCAAATGAGGCGAGCTATACACGCCGACAGACAAATCAGCTTGATGTAAAATCGAAGCCAGCATAGCGCAGGTTGTGCCTTTGCCATTGGTACCGGCTACGGTAATGACTTTAGCTGGCGCTAAATCAAGCACATTTAATTTCTCGGCAACAACGCTGACTCGAGTTAAGCCCATGTCAATTTCGCTAGGATGAATTGCCAGCAAATAATCCAGCCATTGAGCTAAGCTTGACTGTTGATTGGGTACAGTAATTTCAGACACGATTGACATAATTCAATACCATTTAACTTATTCAAACCTTACTCGGCGCTGCGAATACAGAACATGGGTTTTACATTTCAATAAAGATAACTTACAAGACTTAATCGAGCATAAACAATGGACCCAGCGCTAACTTAGGCAATTGATATTGTTCAGGGTAAGTCACATCGACCAAATACAATCCATTCGGTTTAGCGGTAGGTGCCGCTAACTTACGATTTTTCAGTGCAAACAATTCTGTTATCCACTCTATAGGTTGATTACCTAAGCCGATTTGCAGTAATGAACCAACAATATTACGCACCATATGATGTAAAAATGCATTAGCTTGAATATCGACCATCACATACATGCCTTGGCGAGTCACATTGACTTGATGTACGTTTCGAAACGGCGTTTTAGATTGACAATGCAATGCTCTAAAACTGGTAAAATCGTGTTCGCCAACAAAAAGCTGTGCCGCTTTATGCATCAAGGTTTCATCAATATCACCGTGATAATGGCTCACTCCGGCACTTAAAATACCCGGGCGCAGTTTATGATTATAAATCACATAGCGGTAACGTCTGGCTGTCGCACTGTAACGAGCATGAAAACTGTCATCGACTTCTTTTGCCCAGCGTATCGCCACACTGTCGGGTAAATTAGCATTAACGCCCTGTGTCCACGCCGTCATTGGACGTTGAACATCGGTGTCAAAATGAACCACCTGCCCGGTACCGTGTACACCAGTATCTGTTCTGCCGGCACACAAAACGGTTATAGGTTCATTAGCCACATAACTTAACGCTTTTTCAATCTGGGCTTGCACTGAATCGACCTCGAGTTGGCGCTGCCACCCACAAAAACCACTACCATCATATTCAACACCTAACGCGACCCGCATGCCTATATCCTCTACTCAATAATGGCGCGCAGTTTATCACAAAAAAACGGCGCATGTATCTGCGCCGTTTGCTTTTATGTGGTTAACATAAGCCTATTTCTTTACCTATGCAGGCAAAGAATTATCGGCTTAACTGACACTTTTTAGTAAATTTTTGGCTTCTAATTGCTGACGTTCATTACCGTCCATTTGCACTTCTTTTAATAACGCTCGGGCACTGTCTTGATCTTCAATTTCAATATACGCCCTGGCTAAATCAAGTTTTGCATTAACGGAGTTTTCTTCATCATCAACATCAACCATATTCGGATTGCCCATTAATGAACTTGCAGAGCCCATATCAACATTAACGTCTTTATACTGATCGGTTTTATCGTCATCTTCATCAGCATCGTTCAACAGTTTATCAATATCGATATAACCGTTTTCACGCTCAAAACGCATTAAGTCATCGTCACTGGCTTTATATTCTGTTGATTGGCTTCGTTCTTTTTGATCGAGTGCAGCCAATGCTTCATCAACAGTTAAGTTGTCATCGCTAAGGATATACTCATCTTCTGAGGTAAAGTCATCATCGTTGTCATCATCATTGAGTGATTGTGAAAATGCAGCCAGTAGATCATCGTCACTCACATCTGCTTCATCGACTTCTCTCTCGTCAGCGGCTGACTCGGCAGCTTTAAGTAAATCGCTTTCCCAATCTAAAAGTTCAGGTTTTGGTTTACTTGATTTTAGGTCATTAAAGAAGCCTGAATCTTTATTGATTTTACTTTTCGCACTAGACGAAGCAGCCGCTTCATCATCCATTTGTGCTAACAAGGTATCAAGACCATCATCCGTTTCTGATGTAGGAGCTTGTGCAGCTGCAGTTTCTTGATCAGACTCAACATCATTATTGCTCGTTGACGCTAACGCGGCTTCAAGTTCAGCATCTAACCAGCTGTTATCTTCGTCATCGCTGTCTGCTGCTTTATCAGCATCCACTTCTGGCTCAATATACTTGTTCGTTTCAATATCAGCGGTATCATCTGTGTTAGTTAAATCGGTATCATTAAGATATTCATCAAACTCATCGAATAATGCGTTATCGTCGATGCCTTCATTGTCAGGCTGAGTACTGTCAACCTGTGGAGCACTGCCATACTGTGGGTTTTCAGTGTCATTTTCTGATGGAGTATCGTCTTTTATATCTTCTTTAAAGCTTGCCAATAAAGTATTAATGTCATCATCGAGGGACTCATCATCAGATATTGATTCTTCATCGGAAATATCATCATCTAATTCAGCAGCTATCTGTGCTTGGACGGCAGCCTTTTCCTGAATGTCGGCATCTGACTCAATCACTGGCTCGTTAAGACTCGCTAATAATGCATCGATGTCATCATCACTGGTTTCATTATCATCAATAGAATCTACGACATCCTCATCACTTAACTCTGCAGCAATTTGCGCCGCTAAATCATCACTATCGGAAGTTTGCTGTTCACCGGTTGATAGTTCATCACTTTTTTCGTCAAACACTGATTCAATAACAGGCTCATTCAAGCTAGACAGCAATGCATCAATGTCATCATCACTCGACTCTACATCTTGGATATCTTCGTTAGTATCATCTTGCAACTCAGCTGCAATTAACGCGGCTATGTCATCATCGTTGTCAATTGAATCACGGTTTAGCGGCTGAAGGTCTGTATCCCCATCATCTGTTGAGCTATCTTCTTCGTTCTCATCCTTGGTTGCAGATAAGCCGGCTAGGAGTTGATCTATATCTTCGTCCGTTGCAGTAGGAGCATCAACATCAGTTTGTTCCGAATCAGGCTCTGATAGTAATAAATCAAGGTCCTCTTCCGCGTTTGTTTCAGCTGATTTTACCGGTGTTTCGGCAGCCACATCATCCGGTTCTGCAGGCATATCAAACTCTGCTAACAATGCATCGATATCGTCATCCGCTTTTGCTTCAGCTGATTTTACCGGTGTTTCGGCGGCCACATCATCTGGCTCTGCAGGCATATCAAACTCAGCTAACAATGCATCGATATCGTCATCCGCTTTTGCTTCAGCTGATTTTATCTGTGTTTCGGCGGCCACATCATCTGGCTCTGCTGGCATATCAAACTCAGCTAACAATGCATCGATATCGTCATCCGCGCTTGTGTCTGCTGATTTTACCGGCGTTTCGGCGGCCACATCATCCGGTTCTGCAGGCATATCAAACTCTGCTAACAATGCATCGATATCGTCATCCGCTTTTGCTTCAGCTGATTTTACCGGTGTTTCGGCGGCCACATCATCCGGTTCTGCAGGCATATCAAACTCTGCTAACAATGCATCGATATCATCATCCGCTTTTGCTTCAGCTGATTTTACCGGTGTTTCGGCGGCCACATCATCTGGCTCTGCTGGCATATCAAACTCAGCTAACAATGCATCGATATCATCTTCCGCGCTTGTGTCTGCTGATTTTACTGCTGCGGCAGCGGCAACATCATCCGACTCCGCTGGCATATCAAACTCAGCTAACAATGCATCGATATCATCTTCCGCGCTTGTGTCTGCTGATTTTACTGCTGCGGCAGCGGCAACATCATCCGACTCTGCAGGCATATCAAACTCAGCTAACAATGCATCGATATCGTCATCCGCGCTTGTGTCTGCTGATTTTACTGCTGCCGCAGCCACATCATCTGGCTCTGCAGGCATATCAAACTCAGCTAATAGCGAATCAATATCATTTTCTGCTGAAGCATCTATATCATCAGTTTCATCTTTTCCAGTATCTTCATCTAAACCCGCCAACAAACTGTCTAAATCATCCTCTGGTGCAGCAGAATTTAGGGTTGCAGCAGGCTTATCATCTAATCCAGCAAGTAGACTATCGAGATCATCATCATCTTCAAGAGGTTCAAGATCAGAATCTTGATCTTCCATAGCCTCTGCCCATAAATCGTCTAATGAGGTCCCTTCTTCATCTTCTATTTCTGTTTCACTAACAAACATATCAGACGCCATATCCATCTCGGCATCATCTTCCATTTGGATTTCAGGCTGTAAATCTACGCTGTCCAAATCCAATAAATCATCAATTGAATCTTCATCACTTGAATCTAAATGGACCACAATATCATCAGAGTCATCTAAGTCATCACTGCCTGTTGCAGCTGCAGACTCTTGTTCAGACTGGGTTGCTGTTTTCACTTCAGATTGTTGAGACTTTTTATTTCGGCGACTGAGCAACCAGAAAATAAGCCCGAAGATAATTAACAGAGGGATAGAGGCGGCAAGGATCAACAAAATGGTGTTATCCATTAGGCTACGCCAAAAGTCAGTGGGTTCTTCTACTACGGGTTCCGCATTTTCGGTTTGATCTTCGAGTTTTTTATTTTCTAAGTTTAAAGCTTCATATTTCTCGCGTAATAGTTGTAGATCTTCTTCAAGCGAGGAAATGTTTAATGACATTTGTTCAATTTTGTTTTTCAACGCTTGATTGTCATTATTACTGACCATTAATTCATCTTGCGCGCGCGCTAGCTCATCCGTGACCATCAACGTTTTTGCATTAGCTTTATCTAAGGTGCTATTGAGATCATTTACGACAACCGCATTAGCCTCATTAATCGCTTTGGTTTGAACCGCCACAGCAGGTGTTTGCTGAACTATTTGCAGTGGTTTTGCAGCAGTAGGCTTTTTAGGCGTTTCGACTATAGGGGATTGAATAGGTTTATTAATAACGGGACGAGGCTGGGTTTGTCTGTTAGCGCGGCGGTCATCTTGTTCAGCACGGCGTTTAGCAACATCATTGGGTATAGCGGCTATCACATCTACAGAAGGAACAAGTAATATCATCCCTCGCTCTAGTGTATTGTAATTATTACCACTAAAAGCATGTGGATTCGCGTCAAATAACGCCGCCATCACTTGATAAATACTGACCTTATCACTGGGTCTGACTTTTTGCGCAATACTCCAAAACGTATCTCTTGATGTCGTCGGACCATATTGCCGTTTCGCTTGTTGTTTAACCTCGCCATTAGGCCCAGTAATTTTGAGCGTTTCTGCCTGTGCAGACTCAATAATTTGTACACTGGTTAAACCAACCGCTGTGCAGGCAATCAAACCCACAATATATGAAGTACGCAAAGTCATCCCATCCTTCCCTTTTAGCGCTATTGAGTTACCGATTTGGCAACAGGCTTTAGGCAATTTTTATCGTTAGTATTATGGTCGTTAACTGTATCGAGTCACATCAATCGTGAGCCAATTTTACAGGCAATTTCGATGTTATTGATGTTAAAAATGATATGTTTACGACTATAAACTAGATTCACCGCACCTGCTACTATTGGGCTCAGTAAAACAGAAAAAGCCTGCGCATTGCAGGCTTTTTAAACTAAATCGCGTTGTTGATTAAGTCATTACACATTGTTAAAGCGTAATTAATAGTAATCTCTAATCAAAATTTCGGCAATTTGAACGCTGTTTAATGCTGCACCCTTACGAATGTTATCGGCAGTAACCCATAAATTTATACCGTGAGAGTGTGAAATATCTTTACGAACACGACCAACATAAACAGGATCATTACCTGCAGCTTCAGTTACCGCGGTTGGATATTCGCTATCATCATCAAACAATTCTACGCCTGGTGCATCACGTAAAACGGCTTTAACATCTTCTGCATCAACAGGTTGACGAGTTTCAATGTGGATAGCTTCAGAATGACCATAAAAAACAGGCACACGCACAGCGGTTGGATTAACCACAATTTCGTCATCACCAAAAATTTTCTGCGTTTCCCACACCATTTTCATTTCTTCTTTGGTGTAGCCATTTTCCATAAACACATCAATTTGAGGCAATACGTTAAAGGCAATTTGCTTTGGATAAACTGTCGGCTCTGACGGTAAACCTTGCAATAATTTAGCACTTTGACCCGCTAGCTCATCAATCGCCTTTTTACCGGTTCCCGACACAGACTGGTAGGTCGCTACGTTAATACGTGAAATACCAAAAGCATCATAAATAGGCTTAAGAGCCACTAACATCTGAATCGTTGAACAATTCGGATTAGCGATGATATTACGATTGCGAAAATCAGCAATGGCTTCTGGGTTAACTTCAGGTATCACCAGGGGCACATCTACGTCGTAACGAAAATGTGAGGTGTTATCGATAACAACACAACCCGCATCACCCGCAATCGGCGCCCATTTAGCAGACACATCGCCACCAGCAGAAAAAAAGCCAATTTGTGCTTGGGTCCAATCAAACGTTTCTACGTCAAGAATTTCAACTTGTTTACCGTGAAAACTGACTGTTTCGCCAGCACTGCGACTGCTCGCTAATGGAAACAACTTAGCAACCGGAAAATTACGCTGCTCGAGGATCTCAATCATTGTTTGACCCACTGCGCCCGATGCACCTAAAACGACTACATTAAATTCCTGAGACATAATTAACGCTCGACTCCATATTATCCAGTTTGAACAATCAATCTACCCTAGTTTAGTTATGCTTTACTAGGGTTAATGTACTAAAAAAGCCGACTTTGAAGTGATTTTTTCTCAACTGGTTAAAATTACTGTTTTTTAGCTTCAATCTGTCGTTCTATTGGCAATATCGGCCTTGTATACTTTCACTAATTAATTAAAGCCTAAAGCACTCAACATCGGTGGGTTAATCGTACCATCAGATAAATAGTCCACAGATTGAGCTAACGAGATAGCACTATATTCACGACGATAAGTGTGGTTTTTACGCATTAAATCAAAACCTGTCGCTGTTGAAAAACACCCTCTAAAACTAAAGTCATCATCACGCAAATCATAGACCAAACGCGACAATTTCAGCAATTGGCTTTCAGTTAAATCACCTTGATTTACAATTTGGTTAAATTGAAATGCCGGTAATAAACTTTCTAATGATTTTTTCACCGGAAAATCAAGTAACTCACACCACTTTTGATACAACATAAACGTACCACGGGCTTTGCCTTCAAGGCTATAACCTGCAATATGCGGCGTAGCAAACTCTGCTAAGGCGACTAATTCGGCCATTGGATTTGGCTCACCTTCCCACACGTCAAGCACCAGCTTTACATCATCACGTTGTTGTTTAAACTTGATCAGCGCTCGGTTATCAATAACCTCGCCTCGACAGCAATTTAGTAACCAAGTATTGGGCTTTAGCTTATTCAGTCGAGTTTCATCAAACAAGTACCAGGTTTTGTGCTCACCGTCTTTAGTGATAGGCACATGCAGACTGATAATATCGGCTTGCTCAATAATAGTGTCTAGCGACACAAACTCTCGGGTATCACCTTGCGATGCTTTAATGGGATCGCATAACAATACTTTTAGCCCATAAGCTTGCATACACTTCGCGGCTGCGGTGCCGGTATTACCCGCGCCCACAATCCCAACCACTTTACCGGCTAGAGACTCACCGAAACGTTGCGCTAACTCCAGCATGGCAATAAATGCATACTCACCTACTGCAGTCGCGTTACAGCCTGGGGCATTAGTAAAATAAATATTGCGCAACGAAAGATAATCAACATCGATATGATCGGTACCAATTGTCGCGCTACCCACAAATTTAAGTTTATGCGCATTCTTAATTAACGCAGCATTCACTTTGGTCACCGAACGCACCAGTAACACATCAGCATCTTCTACTTGTTTAGCCGTCAAGGTTCGGCCATTTACATATTCAATCTTGCCTAAATAGCCAAACAAGGCATCAACATAAGGCATGTTTTCATCGGCAATTATTTTCATTTGGGTATCTTATTCACTGCGAGTTTAACGACATCACATCGCGTTTTTTTATCACTAGTATCTTATACCAAACTCACCCACTCCGTCATGGCAAATAGCGCTGAATGTTATCGCTGACTAAACCTTGATGCTAGAGCGGACTTCGTCCTGCTAGTTCGCTTCGCGGTTATAAAAGCTAAGCGGTTAACATCAGAAACAACCGACAAATAACTCCGATATACGCTTACATCGCTTTCGCTTTTATAGCTTCTAGCCGCAAAGCGAACTAGCATCTAGGCATTTAGTCTTTCCATAAGCGCAGCGTTCGCTTGTAATCGCTTGTTATCGCTTGTTACCGCTTTTTCTCTATGCAAAAGGCAACAAAAAAGCCAGTATCGTTTCCGATGCTGGCTTTCAAATCATTCGCGGGTTGCCCCACTAATGAGGTTTTACGCTTTATATTTACGCATGACTAACGTTGCGTTAGTGCCACCAAAACCAAAGCTATTGCTCATAATGGTGTTCAATTCTGCTTTGCGCATTTCACGAACGACAGGCATGCCAGTTGCTTTTTCATCTAGGTTGTCAATGTTAATGCTTGGAGCAATAAAACTGTCTTCCATCATGATTAAGCTGTAAATCGCTTCATGAACACCCGCAGCACCTAAAGCATGGCCTGTCATTGATTTAGTTGATGCGATAGGAGGCATGTTATCACCAAACACTTCGCGCAATGCTTCAAGTTCACGCATGTCACCTACAGGAGTAGAAGTACCATGAGTGTTGATATAATCAACTGGCGTATCGACGTCAGCTAATGCCATCTGCATGCAACGTACGGCACCTTCTCCAGACGGAGCAACCATGTCGTAGCCATCAGATGTGGCACCATAACCAACAATCTCAGCATAAATCTTCGCACCACGTGCTAAGGCATGTTCTAATTCTTCAACAACAACAATACCGCCGCCACCAGAAATAACAAAACCATCACGATCGGCATCATAAGTACGTGACGCTTTTTCAGGCGTGTCATTGTACTTAGTCGATAGTGCTCCCATAGCATCAAAGCCCATAGTGAGTGTCCAATCGACTTCTTCAGCACCGCCAGCAAAAACCATATCTTGCTTACCCATTTGGATAAGTTCAACGGCATGGCCAATACAATGAGCTGAAGTGGCACAAGCTGAACTGATTGAATAGCTCGTGCCTTTAATTTTAAATGGTGTCGCCAAGCAAGCACTTGCAGTACTCGACATAATACGAGGCACTATATAAGGGCCTACACGCTTAACACCTTTTTCACGAAGTGTATCAGCAGCCTGAACTTGGTTTTTTGAAGATGCGCCACCCGTTCCAGCAATCAAGCCGACACGGAAATTAGAATATTGCTCTTCTGTTAAGTTAGCGTCAGCAATCGCTTCCTGCATAGCAATGTAAGCATATGCAGCAGCATCGCCCATAAAGCGTAGTGCTTTACGATCGATATGATCAGCTGGGTTCATTTTAATGTCACCCCAAACTTTGCTACGTAATTGCATTTCTTCAAACTGTGCCGAGTGAGTAATACCGCTACGACCCGCTTTAAGTGAATCAGTCACTTCTAGCTTGTTATTACCGATACTTGAAACAACACCCATTCCGGTGATCACGACTCTTTTCATTTTTATGCTATCCATTTGGTACATGTCGGTACTTAATTGCGGCAATCATAGCTGCTTTGAAGCAATTAAGTGGTCAGCTTTCCATAAACGCAGGTAAAATAATGCCAAGTTATCGGCCCTGAGTAAAATATTTTGAATAAAACACCTTTATTATCTGTATCCCCGAATTTACACGAGTTGCATATTTGTGAATTACTGGGCAACAACGTCAATCAAAATAGCCGATATCTCCATATTTTTAAGCAGTATATCGCCGAAGTATTGCAAAGCGGTGACGATAAAATAGCAGCCACAAATACTAAACCACATTTATTAACGCTAGGCCAACTCGGTTTTGGCGATGGCCACGAAATAATACTATTACTGGCAGCCTTGCAAGAGGCTAACCTGCAAAACCCTTTGAAACAGCAAAAAACTCGAATTCACATCAGTGTATTTGAACAAAGCCCAGTAAATCGTAAGCAACTAGAATACAAATGGCAACAACAAGGGCTACTTAATTCAGACCATCATTTATTCGATTTTACCCAAGCACTACTCAATGGTGAAATTGCAGCCATTGAAGGTTGTCAGCGGCTAGGCCTACTTCAAAACCAACTTATCATAGACCTGTATCAAGGCTCGCCACTAGCGCAAGCCAAAGTCATTGCCACACCTGGTAAACAAAGGATAACACATTGGTTTGCCCTACCCCATACGAACCAAGAGGCTTATTCAGATCATTATTTTAATCAAAGTTCACTTTGGCAATATGGTCGGCTCAGTGTTGATAATGCAACATTTTTAGCTGCCAGCACAAATGATACCGATGTCGCTCCGGCTATCAAAAAGCAACTAGCACTATGCGGTTTTTTATCAACCACATCATCAAAATCCAATGATGACATTGCTATCGCAGAACGTAACGCACTAAGACAACAACTACAGCAACAGTTTGCTTATAACCCATTGCCACCGTTACATTCTAATAACAACAGCCCTATAGCTATTATAGGGGGCGGTATCGCTTCTGCAAGTCTTGCTTTATCTCTGGCTGAGCGCGGCAAAGATGTGATTATTTATTGCAAAGATAACACTCTAGGACAAGGCGCATCTGGTAACAAACAAGGTGCCATTTATCCCTTACTTACGCCAGAAAATGGATCGCTAAGCCAATTTTTCCAACAAGCCTTCCTATACAGTCGACGCAGAATTCAGGCATTAGTTGATAATGGATATGAAATAGGACATGAGTGGTGCGGTGTATTACATACAGGTTTCGATCAACGTAGCCAAACAAGATTAGATAAAATTATTGATGGCCAAGCATGGCCAACTGAAATTGCTTTTGCAGTAAGTCCAAACCAAGCCACACGACTTGCTAGCGTCGAGATTGATAAATCTGGCTTTTACTACCCATTAGGAGGCTGGGCTTGCCCGTTTGAATTCGCACAAGCTAGCATTGCCAAAGCACAAACATTAACCAAGGTTCGCGTTATGTATAATAGCGACATTAGCTCACTTGAATCACACTCATCAGGCTGGCAACTGTTTAGTGCCGGGAATAATACCCATATAGCAACTCACCAACAGGTCGTCATCGCCTCTGGAGCTCAACTTACCCAGTATAAACAGACAAAAAACCTGCAAATCACTGGTTTTAGAGGTCAAGTAAGCCATGTACCGCCACAAGGTGAACTGGCACAGCTTAATACTGTTATCTGCGCCAATGGTTATTTAACGCCACAACATAACCAATTACATTGCGTTGGAGCAAGTTATGTAAAAGACCCACAGCATCTTGATTTTTGCCCGATAGAGCAGCATGAAAACAGCCTAAAAATGCAACAAAGCTTTCCTAATTCAAACTGGCCTAATGATATTGATGTTTCAAACAACGATGCCAGAGTCGGCGTAAGGATGGTCAGTCGCGATCACTTCCCAGTAATGGGTTGCGCACCTGATGTTGAAGCGTTATTTACACGCTATGCTGTTCAGCAGCAATCGAAAGACAAACCCAGTCTATGGCAGCGTTATTGGCAAATAACACCAGCACCAATTTATGACGGATTATATGTGTTAGGAGGACTAGGCTCACGCGGCCTAAGCTCAGGTCCGCTAGTTGCCGAATGCTTAGCAGCAAACCTATGCGGTGAACTGTCACCATTAAGCATAGAGCTACAAGCACTGCTTAGCCCCAACAGAATGTGGCTGCGTAAACTGCTTAAAGGAAAAGCGTTGATGTGAGTATCGATAACGGAAAACTTCAAGCTGATGTCATTTAGTGGAAAAGGTAAATTAGTTCAGAGCTTCAAAGCCAAAGCGATATTCATCTTTAACGATTGATAGGTACTAACAGCGAAGTATTAGAGACCTATATAAGATTTTTTCAAAAAAATGCTACAAACTTAACTTAAGCGCAGCATATTATTTTAATCCTTAGTTTTAAGCTAACGCTTGTTCTATATCCGCGATAAGATCTTCTACATTCTCTAATCCGACTGAGATACGCAGTAAGTTGTCGGTAATGCCTGCAGCTAGTCGGGCTTCTGGGGTGTAAGGGGAATGGGTCATTGATGCAGGGTGTTGGATCAGCGATTCTGCGTCACCTAAGCTTACGGCGATAGTGAATAACTTTAAACGATTAACAAAGTTGATTGCGTCTTGCTTATCACCCGCCAATTCGAATGCGATGACACCGCCAGCGCGCTTCATTTGGTTGCCGATGAAACGATGACCTTGGTGGTGTTCTAAGCCTGGGTAAAAGACCTGGCTGAATTTAGGGTGTTTATCTAAAAATTCAGCTAACACTTCTGCATTGTCGCAGTGACGAGTTAACCGTACGTCTAGGGTTTTTAAACCGCGTAAAATTAACCATGCATCGTGAGGTGAAATCACGCCACCGAAGTCTTTTAGGATTTCGTATTTCAATCTGTGCATGTGCTCTGCATTGCCGCACACAATACCTGCGATAACATCACCGTGGCCATTTAAATACTTGGTGGCACTGTGGATCACCATGTCAATGCCTAACGCTAGTGGTTGCTGCAATAGTGGTGTCATAAAGGTGTTGTCGACGATTGAAACTAGATTATGTGCTTTAGCTACT
Organism: Shewanella sp. ALD9; assembly: GCF_002836315.1. Lineage (NCBI taxonomy): Bacteria > Pseudomonadati > Pseudomonadota > Gammaproteobacteria > Alteromonadales > Shewanellaceae > Shewanella > Shewanella sp. ALD9. Next base: position 554,563 of record NZ_PJCD01000003.1, on the reverse strand, counting down.
TTGGCCATAGCAGCAAGATCGAATACTTGTAAATGTGGATTTACTGGTGTTTCGCAAAACAACACTTTGGTGTTTGGTTTGATGGCGGCTTCGATTGCAGCTATGTCGGAAAAATCGACCAATGTTGATGTAATGCCTAAGCGGGTTAGCTGAGTGGTCATCAGCGCGAAGGTACAACCATAAACAGCTTTTGATGCGATTAAGTGATCGCCTGCATGCAAATGAGTTAATAATGCACTTGATACTGCCGCCATGCCAGATGCGGTTGCAGCTGCGTCTTCTGCGCCTTCTAGCAGCGCCATTTTACGCTCAAGCTCTCCGGTGGTTGGGTTACCGAGACGAGTATAAATATAACCCGGTTCTTCTCCGGCAAAACGTGCTCCGCCCTGCTCGGCTGTATCAAATACAAAGGTGGCAGTTTGATACAAAGGTGTGGTGAGTGAGCCAAAGGCTTCGCGTTGATGTCCGCCATGAATGGCTAATGTGGCTAAGTTCCATTTACCCTGATTGTTATCTTGCATTGCTTCTCCCTGCGCCACCTTGTTATGAGTTGTTACCCTCTTTGGGGTTATTGTTGTGGTGGTCGGAATTTAAGATACAGTGGAATAAAATATAACCAAGTGATTGTTGAAAAATAACCCACGAAGTGATGTAAAAACAACTTTACAAACAGCTGTTTACATCGTTTAAATCACATATGTGAGTCCAGTAAATGCACACGGAAGATGTGTGACAGCAAGGCAATTAGTTCGACAAAGATTGCTTCAGTTTAAGCATTCCTTGGTCGATACTCACCAGCGGCTGGTAGCCTAAGTCTTGTTTTGCTGCGCCAATGTCAAAGTAATGGCTGGTCGACAGTTGCCTTGCTACAAAGCGAGTCATAATGGGCTCTTGCTGTTTATTAAACAAACCATAAACAAATTCAAGTACAACACCTGCGGTGTAAGCGACACGCGTTGGTACACGTTTGGTCACGGGCGGTAAGTCGACACACGCTAAAATGCGATTAAGCATGTCTGCCATGGTAATAGGTTGATCATTACTTAAAAAATACGCTTTACCGGCGCATTTAGCGTCTGCTATTAAGTCTACTGCAGCCAAAATATGGGCGTAGGCGGCGTTATCAACATAAATGGTATCGACCAGTTTATCTTCATTTCCCACTAGCTTTAATCGCCCTGCTTTAGCACGTTCAATCACTCGAGGTACCAGGTGAGGATCGTTTGGCCCCCAAATTAAATGTGGCCGTAAGGCGGTAGTTCGAAGTTGAGCAGAATTAGCGGCAAGCACATTTTGTTCGGCAATGGCTTTAGACTCACCATAATAATTGAGGTACTCAGCAGCGTAAGGTGCTGACTCGTTAATGCCGTTTTCGTCACGCCCTGCAAAGGTCACACTTGGGGTGCTGGTATAAATAAGATTTTGAATATTAAGACTTTTACAAGCATTAACAATATTAGCCGCACCATCAACATTAGGCGAATAATAACTTTGCTTACTGCCCCACACGCCTGCCTTTGATGCTACATGAAACACTACGTCACAGCCTTGCATTGCCTCTTTTACCGTGTCAAAGTCGTTGATATCACCTTGACGCATATCAACACCAAGCTCAACAAGCTTAGGATAATATCCTCTGGCAAAACCCACTACCTCAATACCTACGGCCAATAAACGCTGACAAATAGCAAACCCTAAAAAGCCGCCTGCACCGGTAACAAACACTTTGTTGACCGATAGCGCTAATTGTTTAAGTGCGGCTTGCTCTAGGGGATGTAAGTCTGTCAGCTTCATTATTATTACCTTGCTCTAACTTTAGGACTGGTCTTATTCTTACTTAATAATTACTTGAGTACGGCCTTATTCTTTCCACTGCTTTTGTGCCCAAACAGCGAGCTTTTCTCTGAAGATTTTAGCATTATGGCGTACATCTACAGGGAAGTCGGGATGAATTAAAAAACGACCAATACCTTGCGTATGTGGATACTGCTCGGCTAATTCTATTAACTCTTGATAAAGGGCTTTAGCCGTTGAGCAAACAATATCTTTTTGCAATTCGATACACATAACTGGCACAACGTCCCCACCCACATTAACGCCAACAATGGCAGAACGTTTGACTTGAGTGTGAGTATTAAACACTCGCTCACAGGGCAGTGTATAAAAGCGCTTTAATTTTTGCTTACCGCGCGTGGCATCAACAATATGGCCTTTACGACCACACATCCACAATAAGCCATTATCATCAAGATAACCCACATCTCCCATGCGGTGCTTAACGTGTTCACCGTCGTGTATTTTAGCTAACTCAGTGGCATGTTGACGCTGATAATAGGCTTGGCTGACCATAGGGCCGCTCACTACAATTTCACCAATTTCGTTAGCGACAAGTTTTTTAACATCGACCCAATGAGGTTGAGGCTTATCTGTAATGGCAATAACATCAACGCTCACCGACGATATCGGTTTTCCGACACAAATGCCTTTACCTTGATCGGTCTGTTCGCTGGTATTAAATAACGCGAGGCTACCAATCATACTGATGGGTAATGACTCTGTCGCACCATAAGAGTTAAGCACTTCAACTTGTGGGTTAAGCATGTTGCTAAAGCGTTTGATTGAGCTAATCGTTGCCGGAGCACCCGCTGATATCACTCGCTTAACGCTAGTGAGTTTATGTTGGCTCTGCTCACCAGCTTGGCCTAATCGCTCTAACAAGGCAGGATTAACAAACATGTTGCTGCATTGATATTGCTCGATTGCAGCAAACAAATTGTCAGGGTTGGCGGTGATTGGTTTGCTGGCATCCATGTCTGGCACAATGGATGCCATGCCTAATGCAGGGCCAAATAATGAAAACAGCGGAAAAGTCGCTAAGTCTCGCTCACCAGGAGCGATGCCGTAATCGTGTTTAAGTGCGCTTATTTGCGCTTCAAACATCCCATGGCTGTACACCACGCCTTTGGGAGTACCGGTGCTACCACTGGTAAACAAAATAGCGGCCATATCATCTGGCTTTAGCAGGGCCATTTCAAAAGGATAAGCCTCATTTCGGCCTATTTCGGTAATGGTTTCCAAACTTGTGGCATTTGTTAACCAACGTTCAATGCCTGAACCACCGACATTAATTACCTGTTTAACACTGCTTTTGCCCCAACCCAGTACACGTCTGGCGATATGCGCTTTCGGGATACCGATAAAAGCATCTGGTTGCGACTCTGCAAAACACTGTTTAAGATTTTTGATCCCCATGCCTGGGTCGACTAAAATGGGGATAATACCTGCTTTGAACAAGGCAAACGTTAACGAGAAAAACTCAATGCTTGGGGTGACCATCAACACGGCTTTCATGCCACGCTTGATACCGTATTGAATAAGCCCTTTGGCAATCATGTCTGATTGTTGATGTAAGGTAGCAAAGTCGATTTCTTGATAATTGAACTGGCCCAGCTTAGCGTGCTGCACAGCAACTGCAAGACCGGCAGGCATAGCTTGCGCAGCCGTTTTAAGGTGCTGACAGATATTGGCATTAGCAAGTGTAGAGGTTTTGGTCATGTGGCTTCATTTTGGGCTAATGTGAATAACGCATATATGCTGGTTAACAAGTACGCCAACATATAGATAATTTTAGACGATTAAATAGCTAAAAGGCTCAAATGAGCCTTTTAGGGTGTAATTAATTTTTTTCGATGAAGTCTTTAATTAAGCCAATCACTTCGTCGCTGGCATCTTCAAGAATGTAATGACCGCAGTCAGCAAACTCGTGCACCGTGGCGTGAGGCATTCGCTGTCGCCATTCTTCTAAAAAATACTTATCAAACACAAAATCTTGTAAACCAAAACAAATCAACGTCGGTATGTCAGCAAACTCGCTTAAGCTATCGCCAATGCTAGTCACTAAGTCGTAGTTTCTGTCGCCAGGTTTAAGTGGAATGTCTTGAACAAAGCGTAGTGTCGAGATACGGTTTTTCCAAGAATCAAATGGCGCTACATAAGCTTCACGCACTTCTTTAGACATGGGTTTACGTTTAACCCCCACATACGAGGCTGCTGATGAAAATGCATTTAACCCACGGACTAACAAGGTGCCGAGTAAGGTTTCGCGGCAAATCCATAATGCCCAGGGAAAAGGCTTAGTTTTAGGAAGATGAAACGCGGCCGTGTTTAAACACACAATGCGTTTGATGCGCTCAGGATGACGAGCCGCAAAGCCCATTCCAATCATACCGCCCCAGTCGTGTACCACGAGGGTGATGTTTTGTTTTACATCAAGGCTGTCTAGCAAGGCTTCTAAATCATCAATACGGTTTTTTAGGGTGTAATCGTATTGTGGATCATCGGGTTTGTCTGATAAGCCGCAACCAATATGGTCTGGCACAATACACTGATGCTGATCGCTCAACGCGCTCACTAAATTACGGTAATAGTAACTCCAACTAGGATTACCGTGCACCATAACGACTGGCTCGCCTTGGCCTTCGTTTATGTAATGTAGTTTATTGCCGTTACGGTCTAAATAATGACTTTTAAATGGCAGTAAGTTGTCTAGCATGATGCATCCTGTTAACTATTTTTATAATGATATGCAAAAATTCAGTGCAGCCCAAGGCTTACCACTTAATTCCTAACATCATGCAGTTCAAACCACTGCCTATCCCTAAAAAGCTGACTTGGTCGCCAACACGTAAAAAACCTTCATCGTGGGCAATTGCAGCAGTAACAGGTAATGAAACCGTACCCATGTTGCCTAAGGTTTGATAGGTGGGATATTCTTTTTCGTGGGGGATGTTTAATGCATTTAGCACTTGTCGGCGGTTTGATGCGCCCACTTGGTGACAAATCACTTTATCAACTTGCTCAACAACCCAATCACGCTGCTCTAGGAAATGCTCCCAAGTGTGCTTAGCAAGCTCTACGCCTTCTTTGAGCAAGGTAACTGCATCGGTACGCATAAACTCGCGATACAATAAGTGCCCTGCTTCTTGTAGGCCCCACTGACACAATTGGTGGTGCTCTGGTGCAGACAAATGACTGGCGCCTAATAACTGATGCTGACGCGTGGTGGTGAGTGGCAAAGTGCCATCGGTTAAAATGACTGCTACCGCACCTGAACCACCGGTTAACGTAGCCAATGACTGAGCAAAATTCTGCATTGTCGGTTCGGCTAGCATGTGATCGATGGTGGCATCAACGATATCTCGTGCAGATTCGCACGACACAACCATGCCGGCTTTGATTTGCCCAAGTTCAATACGATTGGCAATATCTAAAATACCCGACAACACCCCTAAACAAGCATTGCTGATGTCGTAAATGGCTGTGTCTTTAGACACGCCAAGTTCGGCAGCAATACGGCAAGCGGTTGCTGGTTCGTGTTGGTCACGGCACACACCCGTGTAAACCACAGCACCTAAGTCGCTGACATTAATACCGGTTTCATTCACGGCTTTACGTGCAGCAGCAATAGCGCCGTCTGATAAACGATGACCTTTAGGCCACCAACGACGCTCGGTAATTCCGGTTAATGCGGCAAGTTGCCCCATAGGAATACGAAACTTTTGATAAAGCGGGGCCAAGCGAGATTCTAAATCGCTACTCGACACTACTTGGGGTGCTAGCTCATAAGCCAGACTATTGATAAAGACGCGTGAATATTTCATTAAACCGTATAATTCGCTTCGCTCTAGCAAGCACAAAAGCCACTAGAATAGTTGTTATTCGTTATTAACCCGCCATTTGAACAAGAATGGCTTAATTATTCAATCAAAAACAGCAAGCTAATGCGGTAATTTGGATAATATATTGTGGTTAGATTTTATTATTTGATTAACTAGTTTGTTGATTTTCACAGTTTTAGGGCAAATAGACTAGTATAAACAAAGGTTTAATTTACAGTTTTGTGACAAATGCTGCTATTAGTTTGTTTTAATTGCTTGGATCATCGCATTTCGTGGTGTAACACTGTTTGCACAAAATTCAGTCAAAGCCACTTGATATCCCTGCTCTTGTAAAAAACACACTCGATCGAGCAACAGCCAATGCTCCAAAGCTCGGCGAAATAGATGGGCCACTAAATCTATTCGCTTAGTAAGCCGTTGTCGCTCAATTCCGCGGTGCAAATAATGGCTCAAATTAATCTCACTGGATATAACTAAATGCTTTTGATTTGCAGCCCATTGGCAAAAGTCGCTAAAACTGCCACTAAGCTGGCTTTTTTTAATGGTCGGCACCGATAAATAAGCATCGATGCCGCGAATTTCTCGTTGCAAACTGTCAAAACCTAAGCGCCATGATATCTCTTGATTGCGTAATGTTTGTTTTTTGGTGCCTGCAATAACGCTTTGTTGCAATGGCAGCTGTAAGTCATGCTTTGACAGTTTGACCGCACTGACTTTGGCTAAGGCCGATAGCGGTTGATAATGTGTATGTTCAATCAAATGATAACAGCAGGGTGAAATAGACATCACCCGAGTGCCTGCCGATACTGCGAGTTGGAGTAAACGAATGTGTAAATCACCACAGGCGTGCAATGCGATTGCATGTTGATCAATTAACAAAAGCGGTTTACCTGGGTCGATTGGCGCAAAAGCATCGGCACAAATAAAAGTTTGCGGTAATTGCCATTGTTTTGCAAAAACCTGGCCTTGTGAGCATAAACTCGCTTGCCACTCAATACTTGTTACCTCAACATTTTGCTGCTTAGCCACCAAGCGGCCCAAATGCCCTTTACCAGCACACCACTCTAAAATAGGTAACCGAGGTAGTTGGGGTTGAGATTGTGGATCAACTTGCTCCGAGAACGCGGTAATCTGTTGCCACTTTCGACCTTTAATATGGGCACTAAAATGCGCTGAATCGCTATTTAGGTGATCATTCACGAGTGTTTCAGTGTCAGAAACAGCTTGAGCATCGTCACTGTTAATCGTACTTGTAGGCAAAGTGATGACTAACAAGCTTAATTGGCTAATTAACTGATCAACCTGCGGCAGTTTGCTTTGCTTGATATCGCGAATCAGACTTGGCAACAACGACTCTACAAGCTGTTGCTGATCCATATCAATAGTATCAATTTCTACATCATCAAGTTGCCACACCTTTTGGGCTAATTGTGGGAAATCGTGCTGCCAAGGTAAGTGGTCACACTCAAACGCGACCAGCTGCCATAAGGGTTTTAGAGCCTCAAGAAGTGAGTCTATGGCATTAAAGGTCTGTTGATATTTGATTACGGACATATTGAGACTTGTAGTTAACCTTAGCCGATTGAAATGATAGGATGCGAGTCATTAAATCACCGAACTGGAATTGTAAACTATGCACTCACCTTGTGTCGCCCGTTGTGGCTTAAATGCTGACGATTATTGTATGGGCTGTTTTCGTCACATTGATGAAATTGTAACGTGGTCACAAGCCAGTGAAGAACGTAAGAAACAAATTTTTGATAGTTTAGAAGGCAGAAAACAGCTGTATTTAGGCGACAACAACAACCAAACGTTGTCACGGGCAAAATGGTTAGAAGCTGAAAAGCGGATTAAACGGTAATAGGTGATAACGAGCGATTACGAGCGATTACGAGCGATTACGAGCCCAGATGCTAGTGCGGACTTCGTCCAGCTAGTGCGCTTCGCTTCTATAACAACGGTAAAGCATCAAGCAGATCCAGCTCAGAAGTATTTCCATGATGGGACCTAGCCCTAAGCTTGTATCTTTTGAATTTGATTTTATAGCATCTCGCCGCGAAGCGACCTAGCTCCGAGGCTGTTTCCCGCTTGTCATCGCCTGTTATCGATTTTTATCGTTCTTACCAGCTTTTGACATTGCCTGTATAGCATCTCGCCGCGAAGCGTCCTAGTTCCTAGGCTTTTTATCGCTCGCCATCGACTGTTATCGATTTTTATCGTTCTTACCAGCTTTGACATTGCCTGTATAGCATCTCGCCGCGAAGCGACCTAGTTCCTAGGCTTTATATCACTCGCCATCGCCTGTTATCGAGTTTCATCGCTCTTACCGCTTCTACCGTCTCAGCTCTACTTCTTCATCATCGCTTTTAAGTCTGCGAACGGATTGAAAGTGGCAGCATCTTGTTTGGCTTCTTTAGTGCTACCGTAACGAATCAACTCTTCAAAGCGTGAATGTTCATTGTCGTGACAGTACAGGCACAACAACTCCCAATTCGTACCATCTGACGGGTTATTGTCATGATTATGATCACGGTGATGCACAGTTAATTCAGATAAATTTTTATGAGTAAATTCTCTAGTGCAACGCCCACATACCCAAGGATAGAGCTTAAGCGCTTGCTCACGATATCCTTTTTCACGAGAGGCTTTGTAGTCTCTGGCTTCAGCTAATACTTTATCTAATTTACTTTCGTTGGCTGACATTAATTTATCACTCGTAAAAAAAATTACCCCAAGGATAATCACTGTTATCGCTTGGGGCAATTGTTTGCTAGATCTTATTTTAAGATTCTTGTGTGATTAGCACTGATTAACAATGACAAAGCAATGATAAAACATCACTTAGCTTATTCTAATCACCTAAAGCCTAGATACTATACAAGCAAAGTAACAAACGATGATAAGCAATAAAATGAGATGACAAGCGCATCGCTCGCCGTTATCGCGTGATACCGATTGTTACCGCAAACTGGCTCTTATAGCAGCGAAGCAAACTAGCAGGACCCTGTCCGCTCTTATATCTAGGTTTGTTATCGCCATTATCGTTTATTAGCGCCGTTATCGCTTGATACCGATTGTTTCCCTTCAACTGGCTCTTATAGCAGCGAAGCGAACTAGTAGGACGCAGTCCGCTCTAGTCTCTAGGTTTGTTATCGCTTGTTAGCGCAGCTATCGCTTGATACCGATTGTTACCGTTTCAACAGGCTTCTTATAGCAGCGAAGCGAACTAGCAGGACGCAGTCCGCTCTAGTCTCTAGGTTTGTAATCGCTTGTTAGCGCAGCTATCGCTTGATACCGATTGTTTCCCTTCAACTGGCTCTTATAGCAGCGAAGCAAACTAGCAGTCCGCTCTAGTATTTAGGCATGTTATCGCTTGTTATCGCAGCTATCGCTTGATACCGATTGTTACCGCTTAAACAGGCTATTATAGCAGCGAAGCAAACTAGCAAGACGCAGTCCGCTCTAGTATCTATGTTTGTTATCGCTGTTATCGCTTGATACCGATTGTTACCGTTTCAACAGGCTCTTATAGCAGCGAAGCGAACTAGCAGGACGCAGTCCGCTCTAGTATCTAGGCATGTTATCGCTTGTTATCGCCGTTACCGCTTAAACAGGCTCTTATAGCAGCGAAGCGAACTAGCAGGACGCAGTCCGCTCTAGCATCTAGGTTTGTTATCGCTTGTTAGCACCGTTATCGCTTGTTATCGCCGCTATCGCTTGATACCGCTTAATACCGCTTTTATCAGCGTTATCGCTCAAACCGTCTTCCAGCCTATTTAAGCTGCTTTACTGTTCGATATTCCAGCGGTTAAATTAAAGCGCATTGCATCTTCAAATGACCAATCGACAAAAATAAGGTCGTCGCGTTTAACCAGACTGGTCACCCCAGCTATTTGGTAACTGAGTTGGAATAATACTGGCACCCAATCACCTTCTGGCAATGCATCGGCAAGGGGTTGTGGTGCTGAGTCACTCATAATAAAGCCCACGACAAAACTACCATTGGCTTGTTTGACTAATACCGTTTTTTGAGTTTTAGGTTGGCCGTCGCGGTTCATTAAACTGGCGATATCACGAATACTGCCATAGACGGATTTAAACAAAGGAAACTTCATCAGTTGGTTTTCAACCCAACCGTACACCCAAGCAATTGGACTAACGGAAAATAATAATCCCGCTACAAACACTAAACTCGCCACCAAACAAAATCCTGCGCCAACAAAAGCCGATTTTACCCCCACAATATCAAGCAATAATTTACCTAAGCCATCGAGTGAGATAAACAATGACCAAAATAGCCAAATAGACAACACCATAGGTAATAAATTGGTTAAACCACGAGTAAGGGTATTTTTCATGAACGATTTCTTCTACATCAGATTTAGGCGCCAAAGATAACAAATATCCATCAAAACCGCTAAACAAAAACGCCCTATGCGGGGCTGTTTGTTAGATAAACAGTGCAACATAGGGCGTTTCTAAAGTCGCTAAGACCTATTACAGCTCTTTTTCCATTTCTTCGTAAGAAATATGGCGAACGTCTTTACCTTTCACATAGTAAATAACGTATTCACAGATATTTTTACAACGGTCGCCGACACGCTCAACTGCACGCGCAGCCCATAATACGTCTAACACACCAGGGATTGAACGAGGATCTTCCATCATATGAGTCATTAATTGACGAATAATACCTTCATACTCTTTGTCTAATTTCGCATCTTCTTTGTGTAACTCAAATGCTTGATCAGCATCCATACGTGCTAATGCATCTAACGTTGAGTGCAACATACGTGTAGCATGACGCCCCATGTTTTCAATACTCACCAATAAAGGCTGTTGACTGTTAGCGCGCTTTTCTACCGCGGCTTTGGCGATACGAACACAAGCATCACCAATGCGTTCAAGATCGGTAATGGTTTTAGAAATAGCCAAAATTAAGCGTAAATCACTGGCAGCAGGTTGACGCTTAGCAATAATACGGGTGCACTCTTCATCAATAGCCACTTCCATACCATTGACTTTGTGGTCGCCTTCAATCACTTGTTGCGCTAATTCTGAGTCAAGTGTTGCTAGCGCATCCAATGCTTGCTCAAGCTGGCGCTCAACAAGCCCGCCCATGGCTAATACGCGATTACGAATATCATCAAGCTCGGCATTAAACTGACCTGATATGTGTTTACTTAAATTCATTTTTTCCATGATACCCACCTAAATTCTGTATGTTAATTAAAAGCGTTTTAAGCAAGATTAACCGTAACGACCAGTAATATAATCTTCTGTTTTACGCTTTTTAGGGGTCGTGAAAATGGTGTTGGTATTAGCGTACTCAACCAATTCACCCATGTACATAAAGGCCGTTTGATCTGACACTCGTGCCGCTTGTTGCATGTTATGCGTCACAATCACCACGGTATATTTTTGCTTTAACTCAGTAATCAATTCTTCAATAGTTAAGGTTGAGATTGGGTCAAGTGCTGACGTTGGCTCATCGAGTAATAATACTTCTGGCTCAATGGCAATGGCACGGGCAATCACCAAACGTTGTTGCTGACCACCGGATAAGCCAAATGCATTGTCGTGTAGACGGTCTTTCACTTCGTCCCAAATCGCTGCGCCACGCAATGAACGCTCTGCCGCTTCGTCTAAATCACGACGATTACTTAACCCTTGCAAACGTAAACCATACACCACGTTTTCGTAAATTGACTTAGGGAACGGGTTAGGACGCTGAAACACCATACCGACGTTACGACGTAGTGCCGCTACATCGACTTTCTTGTCATAAATGTTCTGCCCATGAAGTAAGATTTCACCTTCAATTTTACAACTATCAACCAAATCATTCATGCGGTTAATACAACGTAACAGCGTTGATTTACCGCAACCACTTGGGCCGATAAATGCCGTAACTTGTTTTTTAGGGATCTTCATCGACACATCAAATAGCGCTTGTTTGTCACCGTAACGTAAATCAAGATTACGGATTTCAAGTGCGGTATCCTGTGCCGGTAAATTAGCTAAATCAACGGCTTCTGTTTGCATTGCTGAACTATCAATAGAAATCATTTTATCTTTCCTCAGGATATCGCTAATTAATGTTCTAGCGAACGGAATTTTTCACGTAAATGGTTGCGCACGCTGATAGCGGTTAAATTAAGAGCAACAATTACAGATACTAATAAGAACGAAGTTGCGTACACCAATGGGCGTGCGGCTTCTACGTTAGGGCTTTGGAAGCCTACATCGTAAATATGGAAACCTAAGTGCATGAACTTACGTTCTAAATGCACAAACGGGAAGTTCATATCAATCGGTAATGTTGGGGCTAATTTTACTACACCCACTAACATCAACGGTGCCACTTCGCCGGCAGCACGTGCCACGGCTAAAATCAAACCAGTCATAATTGCTGGGCTTGCCATTGGAATAACAATGCGCCATAAGGTCTCGGCTTTAGTCGCGCCTAATGCCAAGCTGCCTTGACGCACAGCACTCGGAATTCGGCTTAAACCCTCTTCGGTTGATACAATCACCACCGGCAAGGTTAAAATGGCTAAAGTTAATGCAGACCAAATCACCCCAGGAGAGCCAAATGTCGGTGCTGGTAACGCTTCTGGGAAGAACAATTGGTCAATTGAGCCGCCCATCATGTACACAAAGAAACCTAAACCAAACACACCATAAACAATTGACGGTACACCGGCTAAGTTAATCACCGCAATACGGATAAGCTTAGTAATAGGGCCTTTCTTGGCGTATTCGTGCAAGTAAATAGCAGCGACAACTCCAAATGGCGTCACGATAACGGCCATGAGCATCACCATAAATACCGTGCCAAAAATAGCGGGGAAAACACCACCTTCAGTATTGGCTTCACGCGGGTCATCACTCACAAAGCGACCTATTCCCACAAACCAGTGACCCACTTTACCTAGCAAACTCATGTGATTGACATAACTTACGTCTAAAATTGAGTCCAGTTGCAAGGTGACTTCAACACCGCGCATGTCTTTAATCACCACAGAATCACGCGCCGCTTTATCACGCAGGGCAAACAAGTCTTTTTCAAGCACTAAGTAGTCTTGGTTAAGCTGTTCGATTTGCGCCTTGATATCCGCTTTACGCTCAGCCGTTAATTCACCATCAAGCTCATAACCACGCTCTTTCAAACGTAGACGTTCCATTTGATAATTTATCGAGCCAATATCGCTTTTTTGCAACTCCAAGGCTTCGTCAGAAATTGCCACTGCGCGGTCGATATGGTCAAACAAAGACGCTTCTATGTCTGCTTCATTAGTTAGCTCTAAACGTTTACCGTCTTCGATTACCGCAACAGGATAACCGTAAAAATTACCGTTTTTAGTTCGTTCAAGTTTAGCGACATCAGCAGGCATAGAGCGGCTAACGATATCGGTTCCTAAAATCCAACGAAAATCTAAACCAACAAACTCACGGTTACCGGTTTTTACCAAGTAACGAGTAACAAACTCACCAGGGTGTTTGGCAAATTTATGACCAGCTGAAATTAAGCGCTCTGTAGGCACCTCTTCACGGTCGTAAATCTCACCAATTAAGGTACTTTTAACACCATTGTTGTCTTCGAGTTGCCATTCATAAACATCAGCAGGCCAAAAGTAACTCAAGCCACGCCAAGCGATTAACAGTAATAAGCCTAAAACGGCAATCAAACTGATACTAACGGCACCACCGGTCATCCAAATCCACGGTGAACCTGATTTAAACCACTTACCCATTGCACAAACCTCTCAAGGCGATTGGCGAATTAATCATTAATTGAGTCATCATCTTTCCTTACAGTGAGCTATAACGTTCGCGTAAACGTTGGCGAACAACTTCAGCAATGGTATTAAAGAAGAAGGTGAACACGAACAATACAAAGGCAGCTAAGAACAATACGCGATAATGCGTACTGCCAATGGCCGACTCAGGCATTTCTACGGCAATGTTTGCCGCTAAGGTACGCATACCTTCAAATACACTCCACTCAAGGATTGCAGTATTACCGGTAGCCATTAACACAATCATGGTTTCACCCACTGCACGGCCTAAGCCCATCATGATAGCCGAGAAAATACCCGGACTGGCGGTAAGCAATACCACCTTGGTCAGGGTTTGCCAGTTTGTTGCACCCAGTGCCAAACTGCCGTTTGATAAATGACGTGGTACAGAGAAAATCGCATCTTCAGCAATCGAGAATATGGTTGGAATGACCGCAAATCCCATGGCAATACCCACAACCAGCGCATTACGTTGGTCGAATGTGATGCCTAAATCATTGGTAATAAATTGACGAGTATTGCCGTCAAATAACGCCACTTCAATTATTGGGCTGATTTCAAAGGAGAACCAACCAATAAATAGAATCACTGGCAATAGCATTAGCTCTTGATAGGTTTCAGGTAAGCGTTGCTTCCATTTTTCTGGCAATTTACTCCAAGCAAATGCAGTGGCAAGTATTGATGTGGGCAATAACATCAACAACACCACAATGCCGGGCAAATGATCTTCAATCAGTGGCGCTAACCATAAACCAGCTAAGAAACCTAAAATAACCGTCGGTAATGCTTCCATGATTTCAATGGTAGGCTTTACTACATTACGCACTTTAGGTGTCATGAAGTAAGCGGTATATATCGCCCCCGCAATCGCCAATGGCGCAGCGAATAGCATGGCGTAAAATGCCGCTTTCATGGTACCAAATGCCAGTGGCATTAAGCTTAATTTGGCTTCAAAGTCGTCAGAACCAGAAGTGGACTGCCACACATATTGTGGTTCAGGGTAACCTTCGTACCATACTTTTTCCCACAATGCGCTCCAGGATATTTCTGGATGATCATTTTCAACAGAGAAAAGGTTAAGTTTGTTATCGGCCTCAATCACCAAGGCGTTTGAACGCGGGCTGAAGCCCATTTTACCTGGGTTAGTTAACTGAAATTTCTCGTCGAATAACTGACGTTCACTGGTTGTATAAAGCAGGGTTAATTCGCCATCTGCACTCAACACTGCAAAGCTTTTACGATAAAACTCTGTCGCCATTACACTGACTGGAGCAAGGTCATCAAACTCACGAATCTGCTGATATAAACGACCTTTTTCGCTATTAACTTGGAAGTACTGACTCACAATACCGCTGTCATAACTCACCAATATAGAGCTTGCTCCGGCAAGTAAATTTACTTGCTTAACTTCAGCATTCACTTTTTTAACATCGACAACTTGTAGTAACTCAATAGAGTCGGCATCGCGAGTGTTATAAATAAATAGTTTATTATTGGTACTCAAAATAAGCTGACGATGATCTGGAGTCATTATCGCTGATATAACATGATTAGGTGCATCATCAATAAACACTTCAACAGATGACCACTCAACTTCTTCAGTCATCATGTTTTCTTCGCCTTCTTGGCGATTAAGCTTCCAAGCACCATTGGCATTTTGGTAAGCAAAGCTCATGCGGCTGTCGCTAAAATCAAACACCAGATTATAAACAGCGCCCTCACTATTAATCGTTAATGGCGTTTCTCCCATCGGATAACGTAAAGTCGGCGTAATCAAGCGTTTATTGTCTGGGTAGGTTAATCCAAACTCAATGCCGACAACAATCACTTGGCCGTTGCTCAGCCCTAATGCAAAACGTTGCTCACTTGGGCTCGATTTAGCACTGCTGGTGACCGTTGTGCCTTCAGGAATTTTTGGCTTAAAAGATGAAATTAATTCACCGCTCGCGGCTGAATAAAAGTCAACTACACCCGATTCGGTCACGCGATAGAGCACTTCGTTTTGTTCATCGCTGCCAACAGTTAAGGTTTTAACATCAGCATGTTGATAACTCACACTCGTAACAGGTTCTATATGTGCCCCATCAAAAATGGGCTTGATGACATACAGCAAATAGAAAAATATTAATAACAGGGTGACAAACACTAATGTGCCGCCAACGGTTACCCCAATCTCTGCTGCTTTATCCTTAAATGCTCTGCGGGTTGCATGTCTATCAACGAGTAGACTTTTTTCCGCAGAACCAGGTTTATTGACCTGACTTTCCATTAAGAACCTCTAATAATTAATCGATGCCATAATTAGCGCTTTGAATGTGTAGTCTACTATGCTAACAATAAATATTTATGACTAAATATATGAAAGTAAACAGCAGTAAAACAATAACACAATCTTAAGTGGCTGCGATTATATGACGTAAATATGACATTTGTGTTACAGACATTATTTATAGGAGAAATATCGAATGATGCGTTATCTTATTACTCTTCAAGCACCTGATAGAAAAGGCTTAGTAGAACAAATTGCTAATGTAGTTAGTCGCCATGGTGGTAACTGGCTAGACTCTGAAATGCGCCATATAGACGGTATTTTTGCAGCAATATTACAATTAGAAGTGCCTGCGCTAAAATGGGATGAGTTAATTGACGCCTTGGAATGCATTGACGGCTTAACCTTAACCTTCGCTAAAACAACCTTAAGTGCTAAACCGATTAAACATTTGCACTATAACTTAGTCGCATATGATCGCCCAGGGATTGTGTTGCATATCTCTAATAAAATGAATGCCCTAGGCGTAAATATAGAACAATTTAGTAGCCAATATGAAACCGCCAGTCACACGGGCATTGCATTATTTAGAGCTACTATGGCATTAGGATTAACCGATCCGAGCCAAGAAGAGCAAATTACAGCATCACTATATGAAATGGGTGATGATGTTGTATTAGATAAACTGAGTAAATCAGCATAAGTTAATTTAGACATTGAAAACCAATTAAGTCTAAAATCCGTTTTGATCCTCTGTTAAACTGCCACAAAATAATGATGATAAAAATGGATTAACCATGTTTGGAACGCTATCAAAACTGAAAACCCACCTCAATGATAACCATGAGGTGGAATATCATTTACCTGTTGGTGAAGCGCGTTTGGCGCTTAACCCGCTTATTGGTAAGTCATTAACCATGACTCATACAGGTAATATTTTTTGCAGCAACTGCGGTAAAAAGACCAAGAAAAGTTATTCTCAAGGTCACTGCTACGTATGCATGACAAAACTGGCCAGTTGCGACTTGTGTATAATGAAACCAGAAACATGCCATTTTGATCAAGGCACTTGCCGCGAACCTGAATGGGGCATATCAAATTGCTTTGTGCCCCACTACGTGTATTTATCGAATACATCAGGCATTAAAGTCGGCATTACTCGCCATACTCAAATCCCAACCCGTTGGATAGACCAAGGGGCGACTCAGGGCTTACCGATTTTTAAAGTGTCGACCCGTAAAATGTCGGGCTTAATCGAAATTGAATTAGCTAAATTCATTAACGACAAAACCCATTGGCAAGCTATGCTAAAAGGCCATAATGATGATGTCGATTTGGTTGAACAAGCAGCCCAACTTATTCCGCTAATTGAAGATAAACTGCAAGCGCTCGCAGTCGAATACCAAGACATTGTTATTGAACGCCTTGATGCCAATATTCAAGCGATTAGCTACCCAATTACGCAGTTTCCGGTGAAAGTTAAATCACACAACTTTGATAAAATTGCTGAAGTCACTGGTATTTTGCAAGGCATAAAAGGTCAATACCTTATTTTTGATACTGGGGTAATTAATATTCGCAAGTTTTCATCTTATGAAGTAGACGTTAGTTATTAAATTATCTAGCGATTAACTTGCTAATGACTTGTAACTTAATCTCTAAAAACCGTCTACATGCCGAAATAACGAGTTCAAAGGTAAAATTTGAACTTGTTAAGTAAAAATGACCAACCAGAATTACACTTAGTAACTAATAATTTATTTGCTAAATATCAAACCGTTAACAGTAAAACGAGTGTTTTTTTAGTCTTGAAATGACAAATTTAACCAAGCGTTAAAAAAATCATTATGGTGAATCACTCATTTCCCCTAGAATTCGATTTATAAAAATATCTTATTAATTCACTACAGAGACCCTTTCATGGAGTTAGTATTCGCCATTGCTTTATTTGCTTTTTCTGCCGGTATTACTCCTGGCCCTAACAACATTATGCTAATGACCTCTGGGGTTAATTTTGGTATTAAGCGCAGTATTCCGCACTTAATGGGTATTAGCTTGGGTTTTCCGACCATGATATTAGCGGTCGGGCTTGGGTTAAGTGCAATATTTCAAGCTTATCCTTTTATTCATATTGTGATTAAAGTGATTGGTATTAGTTACCTACTTTATCTGTCATGGTTAATTGCCAATAGCAGCAGTAAAATGGAAGGTAAAAAAGTAAGCAAACCGTTTAGCTTTTTACAAGCGGCAGCATTTCAATGGGTAAATCCAAAGGGATGGATTATGGCGGTAGGTGCCATTGCTACATTTACCTCAGTACAACAAGAGATCAATAGCCAAGTCGTGACCATTGCCAGCGTATTTTTATGCGTGGCATTTCCGTGTGCGATTGTTTGGTTAGGGTTTGGCGTGGCACTTAAACGTTTACTTAAAAATGAGCGTCAGCAACGTATTTTTAATATCACAATGGCTTTATTATTAGTGGCATCGATCATTCCAATGATGTTACCGCCAGCAACCCACTAATCAATTTTTTAGCGTTAAAAGGTTAACTAATGGAACAACATGAATGTCTTACTCATACTGAAAATTGGGTAAAAGATGTCATTATGAAATACAACATTTGTCCGTTTGCCCGTCGAGAAGTCGAACGCGCTAGCATTCGTTATGTTGCCATTGAAGAAACTAAAACAAAGTCTGTGTTAAAGGCGCTAATTGAAGAGTGCCAATACTTAGATAATCATCCTGAAACTGAAACCACGCTGTTTATTTTGCCGCGAGGTTTTGAAGGTTTTTACCCTTATTTAGATTTAGTCGATTACGCTACCGATGAGTTAATTGAGCAAGGCTATGAAGGTGTTTATCAATTAGCGACCTTTCATCCGGACTATTGTTTTGAAGGTGAACCACAAGACAGTGCGGCTAATTTTACCAATCGCTCCCCCTACCCTTGTTTGCATATTATCCGTGAAGCCAGCATGGAAATGGCATTAGCCAACTATACTGATCCTGAATCCATTCCTGAGCGAAATATAGCTTTTGCGGAACGTAAAGGCAGCGATTTCTTTGTCCAATTACTGCAACATTGCACTAAATGAGTTGAGAAAGGTCACAGGCGATAAAGAGCGGTGGCTAGCGATGACAAACGATTAATAGCCTAGTGACTAGGGCGGACTTCGTCCTGCTAGACGCTGCGCGGCTATAAGAGCGGACAATAGTTGGCTCCGTGGTGTAGCAAAAAACCTTCAGACTTAGTCGCTCAAGCTTTTATAGCCTCTAGCCGCGAAGCGTTCTAGCATCTAGGCTCTTTCGCTTGTCATCGCCCTTACCGCTTGTTATCAATTTATAGCCTAGAGACTAGGGCGGACTTCGTCCTGCTAGACGCTGCGCGGCTATAAGAGCGGACAATAGTTGGCTCCGTGGTGTAGCAAAAAACCTTCAGACTTAGTCGCTCAAGCTTTTATAGCCTCTAGCAGCGAAGCGTTCTAGCATCTAGGCTCGTTCGCTTGTCATCGCCCTTACCGCTCGTTATCGATTTATCGCCTTAGCTTTTAGAAAGGATAAATTTGCTGACTTGTTGTGACATGTCACTGGCATCACTTAATAGGTTGTCATTGAGCAAAGCAATCTGTTGTGATATCTCCAGTGTATGGTGATAGATATCGGTGATTTTCATCGCATTACGATTTACTTCTTCTGCTACGGCCGATTGTTCATGTGTTGAAGCGGCAATTTGTTGGTTCATGCTGTCAATCACGCTAACGTGTTGAGCAATCAATTTAAGCTCATTGCCTGCATGTTGTGACTCTGTAACGCTTTGTTGTGCTTGTACTTGGCCTCGCTGCATAGCACTGACGGCAGTGGCTGCACCCGCTTTAAGGCGCTCGGTCATCGCTTTAATGTCTTCTGTTGAACGTTGTGATCGCTGAGCTAAAGTACGAACCTCATCTGCAACAACGGCAAAACCTCTTCCTTGCTCACCCGCTCTAGCAGCTTCAATTGCCGCATTTAATGCGAGTAAATTAGTTTGGTCAGCAATAGAGCTGATGACCGCTAAAATGGTCACAATATCTTGTACATCTTTATCTAAACGTTCAATACTTTGTGCGGCATTAGCTATCTCTTTAGCCAACAATTGAATCGCATCGCTAGTTTTACTGACATCATTGTTGCCACTCTGCACTTCGATATTGGCATTGGCTGAAGCTTCTGAAACCTGTACCGCATTGGCAGCAATTTCATGGACGGTTGCGCTCATTTCTGTCATAGCAGATGCAACTTGTTCGGCTTCTGACGAACCTTGTTCAACATCGGCTTGCATTGAACGAGTAAAGCCATTCATTTGTTCAACGGCATGAACCAAACTCAATGCATTTCGACGTACGTGGGTAATAACGTGTTCAAATTCTGCCATCATTTGATTAAATGCTATCGAGATTTGGCCAAACTCATCATCAGATTGATGGCTTAAGCGAGTGGTTAAATCAAACTGAGTACCAGCATGCAATATCTGCTTGTGTAGCTGACTTAAACTACGATGCAAATAGCGAGAAACAACCATGCTCATCACAATAACAAAAATCAGAGCCAGCAATAACACCGCGCCTGTGAGATACATATGCTCAGTTGCTTGTGACAATTTGTCTTGGCTTAATTGCGACAAATCTTGGCTGAATTGTTTTTCAAGCTGAGTTAACAGCTCAATACGTACCGTTGCTATTTTAAACCAATCTTCAGGGCTTTGCTGCGCCATTGCAGCGCTGTCTTGTGCAAAAGCAATTTCACGAAGTTGACTAACATTTGCCATAGCACTGTCTTGTTGGGCTTGTTTAAAAATGCGAATGTTTTCTGGGCTAGCTGCGGCAATAAACCGTTCGGCATAAGTTTGTTGTTCCGCCACCAAAGTGACAAACTTTCGATATAACCCAGGGGGGAACTCACTGCGACCAAAAGTTGTGCTGAGTACTGCTCGCTCTATTCCTGCGCGTTCTTTTAATTGTAAAAATGCTGCGAACGCTTTGAGTGTTATACCTATTTGGCTATCAACACTCTGACTAGCTGCATTATCAACCATAGATAATAATAGGGTGTTAATGCGGGTATAATAACTAACTTGCTCTGCGACACTGATGTTAAGGGCCGTGACATTATTACGCATTTGGCTTAGCTGATTAAATGCTGAAGCAACTTCATTATATGTGGATTGTAATTGTTGCGGAAAATCGTCTTGCTGAGCAACAAGATTAAAACGTTGAATTTGTATGTCTGTTTGAGCACGTTGAGTCACTAAATTGTCTTTAAATGCTTGTCCTTTAGAGCCGAGGAAACCGGCACTCATACCTCGCTCTTTTTGCAGTTCATGTACTAAGGAGCTATTGATAATGGCAACCTGGGTTAAATCAATAACCAGTGCTAACTGATGCTGAGTTTTGTACTCATTATTAAGGTACATACCACCGAATAAAATACTGGTTAATAAAGGGGGAATGACAAGTAAGGCCAGTTTACGCGAAATATTGAGGTTGCTAATCCATTGCCAATTCATACATCATCCTTTTTAAAACACTTGCGATAAGTAAATTTTTCTTCACTGAACCATAAACTAGATTAATAGATTTTGGTAAGTTATTTACAACAAACTCAGATCTTGCTCACAGCTAATTTAGTTTCTTTTAATTTAATAATGCTTTAAATACATATAATTGAGTAGTGAAAGTTATTCCACCTGCGTTAACGCCATACTTACGACATTGTCGGACAATAAAATCAATGAATGTTTTTATCGTGAATGGTTGCAGCGATAAACAAACTAAACACTATTTTTAGACCATCAATAACAACTTATAAACTGAGGCAAAACTCACTGATCAATTCAGGCCATTCATTAACCTCATCTATCGAGGCTGCAATGTGTAAGGTCGAATTAGGTATTGTGGCATGTAATTGAATGGCAGTTTCTATGGGATGGGTCTTGTCGCCGTGCCACGCTAAAATCAGGGTTGGCATGGTCAGTTCGGCAAGTTGCTGCTTACTGGGCAGGTCGTTAAGGGCGGCAGCGCGAAACAAATGATCTAGCGTTTGACGTGTCATTAGTTTTAATCCGTCGAGCATGCCTAATACACTATGTTCATGACCATTAATCAGCCAACTTGGAAGTAATTTATCCCAATGTTTAGCGTTTATTTTAGCTAAACCTTTACCACCAAAAATGCGCGCTGCTTTGGCCATTTTATGATATTCGCCTACTTGTACTGCACGAGCATGCCATGCTGTGGGCGGGTTCATCAAGATTAACCCTTTTACCTTATGCGGATGTTTTAATGCTGCGAACAAACACGTAGCACTGCCCATTGATTGGCCACCTAAAATAAGCGATGGCGTTGCGTTAAAGTGCGTCGCGATACTTATCATGTCATTGGCCAGTTCTGGCCATAAATAGTCTTCTACGCACTTACCGGCAGAAGATAAGCCATGGCCAACAGCATCATAGCGAATAAGCTGTAATTTTTTAGGAAACCGATGCCAGGCATATAAACCAATCGCATCTTCACTTTGGATACTGCCGGTTGACCCATGAGCCCAAATCAAAGTTTGTCCTTTACCATTAATGGAACAATTAAATTGATTGATATTAAATTGCTCTGTCATGATGCGGCACTCCTAATGAGGTTATTTATCCTCTTACTATTTCAATCAACCTATTAATAAATAATTTGATTGCATCTGTGGTATCAAACCGAAATGCTAAACCGTAATGAATTTCACTTAAGCCTTTGTTGCGACGAGTTGGAAATCGGGTCATTTGAGCATTGTGATAGTAATCATATTTCGCGTGTACCCCGTCAATCGTAGCCAGCTCAGTGGAAAAAACTTCAAATGCCGGACGAATGATCAGTAATGGCGTTTTTCCTTCTACATGCAAATAAACCGGCTCTTTTAACTCAGGTAGCATGTATTCGGTGACATTCTTAATATTAAAATTAGTACGACATTGCAGTTCATTCAAGGTTGATGCGACTTGTTCAAGGGTGATGCTCATAAAGTAGATGCCTGTGCTGGAGAATGTCATTGATTTATATCACTAGAGTATATGGCCTAGCCGAATAAATAAAAACAAAAAGCCCCGAACAATTGTTCAGGGCTAATGGTGTTAATCAGTGAGCATTGGTTACAAACAATGCTGGTTACTGACAGTACTGGTTATAAAACCAGAATTACGCGTCAATACCTTTACTCACTAAGAATTCGTCGTAAGTGCCTTTAAAGTCATTAATTCCGTTAGGAGTCACTTCAAGAATACGAGTGGCTAGTGACGATACAAATGCACGGTCATGAGACACGAACATTAACGTCCCTTCGTATTTTTCAAGCGCGTTGTTTAACGACTCAATAGATTCCATGTCCATGTGGTTGGTTGGCTCATCGAGTAATAAAATGTTCGGCTTTTGCATGATAAGTTTACCGAAATACATACGGCCTTTCTCACCACCAGATAATACTTTAACTGATTTTTTAATGTCATCTGCACCAAACAACATACGGCCTAAAATACCGCGTACAGATTGATCATCGTCATTTTCTTTGCGCCATTGGCTCATCCACTCGAACAAGGTCATTTCATTAGCAAAATCTGCTTCATGGTCCTGGGCGTAGTAACCAATATTGGCATTTTCAGACCAATTAATGGTGCCATCGTCTTGCGGGATATCATGTACTAAAGTACGTAACAAGGTGGTTTTACCCACACCGTTTTGACCCAAGATAGCAATACGTTCACCCACTTCAACCATTAGGTTAAGTTTGCTGAACAATGGTGTGTCGTAACCTTTGGCTAAGTTTTCAACCACTAATGCATTACGGAACAATTTCTTTTCTTGTTCAAAACGAATAAACGGATTGACGCGGCTTGATGCTTTGATGTCATCTAGCTTAATTTTATCAATTTGCTTAGCGCGTGATGTAGCTTGTTTCGCTTTAGATGCGTTAGCAGAGAAACGGGCGACGAAGGTTTGTAATTCAGCAATTTGCGCTTTCTTCTTGGCGTTGTCACTCATTAAACGTTCACGTGATTGCTGTGCAGCCATCATGTATTCGTCGTAGTTGCCAGGGAACACTCGTAGCTCACCGTAATCTAAGTCAGCCATGTGAGTACACACTGAGTTTAAGAAATAACGGTCATGCGAAATAATAATCATGGTGCTGTTACGTTGATTCAACATGTCTTGTAACCAACGAATAGTATCGATGTCCAAGTTGTTGGTAGGTTCATCAAGTAGCAGTAAATCTGGATTTGAGAATAGTGCTTGCGCCAATAACACACGCAATTTAAAACCTGGAGCAATTTCACTCATTAAACCAAAGTGTTGCTCAATGGAAATACCAACACCTAGTAGTAAGTCACCTGCGCGAGATTCAGCAGTGTAACCGTCCATTTCAGCAAATTCCATCTCAAGCTCAGACACTTTGATGCCGTCTTCTTCGCTCATTTCAGGTAAAGAATAAATACGGTCACGTTCTTGCTTTACTTTCCACAGTTCTCTGTGGCCCATGATCACAGTATCGACTACTGAAAAGTTTTCGTAGGCAAACTGGTCCTGGTTTAATTTACCCATGCGTTCGTTAACATCTATAGAGACGTTACCGCTTGATGGCTCTAAATCACCGGCAAGGATTTTCATAAAGGTGGATTTACCACAACCATTCGCGCCAATTAAACCGTAGCGATTACCGCCACCAAATTTTACTGAGAGATTTTCAAACAGTGGCTTAGCGCCAAACTGCATCGTGATGTTAGCTGTTGTAATCAAAATGAAATTCCAAATCGTGTTGTGTGTTAAAGCCCATATCAAATTGTAGTCTAATTGCTCGAGTTGACATCTATATGACTCAAGCAAACAAAAATGATATTGAAACTGGCATACGGCAGAGCCGAGGTAAATACGAAGCGCGACAGTGTAAGGATTTTTGGCCTAATTATCAACCTAGCAATGATACAAATACTGCCCGTTTTGAGATGTGACGGTGATGAAAGGAGTATTTGCGCGTCATTATAAATGTCTAAATAGCGATAATGCGTCAGTGTTGATTTAATGCCGAAAACCTAGAGCCGCTTTCGGCATCAACCATAACCTTGTGAACCGTTTAGTAAAAATCTTAATTACATTATACCTTTGCAGGTTCAGCCACATCATCTGAGAGAGTTTCAGCTTGGGTAAAGCAGTTTTGTAGAATTTTTTTAGACGGATATACGCCCACAGTGCTATCAATCATCTGCGCATCAAAATCGATAATAATTGGAATTAAATTAGTTGCTTTGGTGATTTGACGTTTTCTCAATGCTTTCAATATATTGATGTCTACTTTTGAAGGAGTGCTGTCGAAAGTAAAATACAGATAATGGATCGTACTTTGAGACGTCATCCCTAGGGTTTTCTTCAACCCAAGTAACGCAGTAAATAACTGCTCATGCTGAGCTTGAACTTGCTCAATTGACACCTTACCCATATCAATTACAGATATTGAAATAATATTGTTAAAATACTTTTTCGCCGCAATAAATGCTATGCCTTCAACTTTGGGTTTACCTTCTGTCTCGATAACAGATAGGTCTAACTCAGTAAAGTCATTGCTATTGATTAAGATATCTTTCAATCGCTCACGCCCAGTCGCTAACGAGCTAAAATAAGCCGCCTTTTTTTGCATGCGCTGTCTAACGTAAAGTGCTAATGAGCCACAAAGCAGTAAAAAAACTATTTTCCCACCGATACGATGCCAGAAATCGAGGTATGGAGCTTTAGGTAATACCACGCCAGCCTCTAAAACGAGTCCAGTGACTTCCAAGGGGGTTAAGTCTATATACAAGTCTTGTTGTGACAACATTCCAGCAAAACGGCCATCATAATTCCACAGTGGTAGAAACAATATATCAACAGATTTATAGATATAACCTACATCAATGAATTCACCATCTTGTGTTTGAAAGCGTGGGTCATCAGGAAGTGCCACAACAGGTACAATGTTTTCACCACCAAAAGAGATTAAACCCGCTTTGGCGTGTGCAAGATGGGGCGTCATCAATAAACAGAATAGACATAGCAACAGAGTATTTTTCATTTTAATCCTTTATTAATAAAAAATAGGCGACTAGCGAGGAGGCTAATCAATAACCGAGGAACCACAGGTTTTAACAGCAATGAGTCTTTTAGATTCCATTCAAACAGCGACTCACCGCCATTATACTAAAATATGTCTAGACGACAACGGCATCGCTTGTAATCGTCTATATCACTTAACGTTTTTTAGAGCTTCAAATAACCAATAAGATAATCCAATCCACCAGTGATAGCGGCGACTTGAGCATCGTTACATTCTTGCGCTGTCACATTTGGACTGTCTGGATAAACCTCTGTGGTGGTATTGAAGTGATTGTCAGTAATACCAGCACATAAGCTGAGTTTTTTGACCGGATAGTTAATCACCCCAAATTGCTCAATCGGTACTTCAATTAATTGTCCATTATCGTCAGGCGCGATATGAGTCACTTTAGCCACTGAATCAATCACTGCTTTTTGGAACGCTGGAGTTGGGTTATCACTGTCGCCGACTAAATAGAAACCGTCTGGAATAATGCCTTTATCGTATTCAACGCCATCACGTGCAGACAGCAAAGGTCTAAACTCTAACTCATCGGTGTCGGTGGTTTCATGCAAATCAATGTGGGCATACACCTCACCTAAACTCGCGACAAATGCTATCAATGCAGCAGACTCTTCTGCTGGGCTATCGGCATAAAAAGAGCGATTAGGATCGATGGCTTTCGGGTTCCAGCGGTTAACGGTTTCATAACCCCAAGGGCTAATGCAAGGCGCTACAGCAACATTAAAATACTCGGTATAAGTTTGTGCTTTGGTGGTTAAAAACTGAATCGCGCCATGTACGCCGCTGGTTTCATAACCGTGTACGCCACCGGTCACAAGAATGGTTTTTTTATTGCTATCCCACTGCTGAGATTTAAATGCAAACAGTGGATACTTATCAGCGTCATAAGATAATGCGCCGTATTGTACTTGTTCAAACGGACCAGTAATCTGAGCCAGTTTACTCACCACTTCATCTTGATATGAGCGTTTTATGGCAACTTGTGCTAACCATTGTGCTTTATCTGCATCGGTCCATTTTTGACCTGGAGTACCAATTGGATACGGTGTTGAATTGCTCATATTACCTCGTTAATCATTTATTTTATTGAGTTATGTATGTGTAAGTCACTTGGTTTTAACCGATGTTTATTGCTCAACTATTTGTTTACTTATATACCGTTTTACTGACCATTTCGCTGGCTAACTGGATGGGATTTAGCAAAGATAACCAATGCAATCCCAACAAAAATAATGCCCGCCGATACACTAAGATGAAAACTGATCATTTCATCTAAAAAGAGAATGCCACCCACAGCGGCAATAACAGGCACGGTTAGTTGTAAAACAGCAGCATGGGTTGATGTAAGTCCACGCAATGCTTGATACCACAACGCATAACCAATACCCGAAGCAATTGCACCTGATAAGACGGCTAACAACACTCCTTTGGCAGACAATACCGTTGCTTGTGGTATTGAGACTAATTGCGACGCTGAGGTTAATTGAGGTAAGAGCCACACCACCAATATCATCACCGCGACCAGAGGTAAACTGCGAATAAAGTTATAACCTGTATCAAATAATGGGTTAACTGACTTTTTGCCAAGCAAAGTATATCCACCCCAAGCACAGCCGCTGATCGCCATTAGTACTAAGCCGGTCATCGAAGGCGCACTCACGCCGGGCAGCACTAAATAAGCAAAACCACTAAAAGCCAATAATGCGCCAATCCATTCAAGTAGGGTTAAGCGTTGGCCTTGAAAATAGCTGATTAACATCATGCTAATTTGCACCGCTGCAAACAAAATCAGTGCCCCGGTCGCGGTATCGAGTAGCACATAGGCGTATGAAAAAGTCACCGCGTAAATAAACAATAATGCCGCAGCAAACATGCTGCCACGGCTAGTGGGTCGGCTTGTCCCTGCTTTAGTGTTACGCAATAACATTAATAGCCCCAACACTAAGGCACCAGCAGCTAAACGAATCGCAGTAAAACTACTGGGATCTATAAGTGCAGGAGTTTGTTGGGTCGATAATGCCATACGACACAAAACTGAATTGGCAGCAAATGCGACCAAGGCAATTAAGGTATACAAAGCGATAGAAAACCTTGATAAAAATGCGGATAAGCTAGACATAACAGAGCTACTTAGTCGATTTTTTGAAACTGAATTTATGAGTAAACCACTGTATTACAGCCACTTGCTGTACGTGGGTTAAGCCAAAGTAAACACAAATCCACGGTGAAATGAGTAAAAACCACGGGAGCGCCGCAGTCGAGCGACCTGAAAACAATAAATACAAAAAACCGCCATAGATAATAATCACGCCCAGAATGCCTACGATTAGCATGATTTTTTTAAGCAGGTATTCTAACTTCGCCACGTCATTAATCCTTAAAAGTAAAAAAGCCACGCCGAGCATAAGCTCGGCGTGACAACATCATAACAAACTAAATGTGGGTAACACCAATCACATTCATTATATGAAAGTGCGCAACGCGTTATATTGCACTGAGCGAACAGATAATGAGCACAATGAATATACTCTATCGCTTATAAGCGAATACCGCCGTCAATTTCAAATACACGGCCGTTAACGTAATCGTTTTCAATAATAAAACGTACGGTTGCAGCCACTTCTTCAGGCTGACCTAAGCGCCCTACTGGGACCATTTTTTCTAAACGCTCTAATGCTTCAGGTTTCATCGCTGCGGTCATTTCGGTAGCAATAACACCAGGAGCCACGGCAGCACTGCGAATATTATGACGGGCTAACTCTTTTGCCCACCCAACCGACATTGCAGCAACGCCCGCTTTAGACGCTGAGTAGTTAGATTGTCCCATGTTACCGGCTTTAGCAACGCTAGAGATATTAATAATTACCCCTGCTTGCTTGGTTTCAATCATCGCTGCTGCGGCTTCACGGCCACATAAAAAAGTGCCGGTTAAGTTAACATTGATGACAGACTGAAACTGCTGATACGACATGCGATCGGTGACAACGCCATCTTTGGCTTTAATCATTAGCCCATCACGTAAAATACCGGCATTGTTAATTAACACATTCACTTTACCAAAGTCTTCAACGATAAATTTAAAGCCAGAGACCACATCTTCTTCATCAGTAATGTCTAGGGCGTAACCTTGAACTTCAGTTACAGAACCTAAATCAGCACAAGCTTGTTCAAGTTTAGCCTGATCAACATCGATAAGCGCCAACTTAGCACCTTGGGCAGCTAAATCATGCGCCATAGCGAGACCTAACCCACCAGCTCCGCCAGTAATGACGACAACCTTATCTTTTAATTCCATCAACTGAATCCTTTATTTTTTCTTTGAAAATTGTTCAAAAATACTCGAAAAATCGCGACGACCATGGCCTTGGCGAGCATGATTAACATATAAACTGCGAGCCAGAGAACCCATTGGTGTGCTTGAATTAGAGGCGACCGCCGCTTCTTGCGACAACCCTAAATCTTTAACCATCAAGTCAACCATAAAGCCACCTTGGTAATCTTTTGACGACGGCACATTTTCCATCACATCTGGGCATGGATTGTACTTTTCTAACGTCCAGTTACCGCCGCTGCTGACTTTCATGATATCAGACAACACTTTAGGATCTAAACCATTATCCAAACCAAGTTGTAATGACTCGCTAGTACCCACCATTAACACAGACAACAGCATGTTATTACAAATTTTAGCAATTTGACCTGCACCTACTACACCAGCGTGAAAAATATTGCCGCCCATAACCGTTAATACCGTTTGCGCTTGTTGATAGGCTGCTTCACTACCACCACAAATAAAGGTTAAGGTTCCGGCTGCCGCGCCTGCTGTGCCGCCTGATACTGGCGCATCCATAAATTCGATACCCTTCTCAGCGGCTTTTGCTCCCACTAAACGGGCACTGTCGGCATCGATGGTTGAGCAATCTATCAGTAATGCCTGTTTAGACACGACATCTAACAAACCTTTATTATTGTCATCGCCTAGGTACAAGCTGCGAACATGCTTGCCTGCTGGCAGCATGGTAATCACAAAATCGGCGGCTGCCGCTGCGCCGCACGCGGTTTTAGCACTGAGTGCGCCTTGCGCCGTTAACGCTTCTACTGCGACAGGGTTTAAGTCAAACACAGTGACTGTCATACCCGCGTTAACTAAATTGGCCGCCATTGGGCCACCCATGTTACCTAAACCAATAAATGCTACTGTTGCCATTTCGTTAATCCTTTTTAAGTAAAGTCTGCTAATGGGTGTCTATCTTCAGCCCAAGGCGAGGTAACCAATTGGGTCACTTTATTCGCATCCACTGCGTCTACATCTGCAAATAACCATTTAGGTTGGCGATCTTTATCAATCAGTAAGGCG
Organism: Shewanella sp. ALD9; assembly: GCF_002836315.1. Taxonomy (NCBI): domain Bacteria; kingdom Pseudomonadati; phylum Pseudomonadota; class Gammaproteobacteria; order Alteromonadales; family Shewanellaceae; genus Shewanella; species Shewanella sp. ALD9. The sequence goes on along the minus strand of NZ_PJCD01000003.1, from coordinate 524,299 downwards.
CGAACACCTTCGCAAAAATCACCCATAGAGCAACAATTGACACTCACACCTAACTCCCACTTAAAGCAATCAGCTAAGCTAAGTTCTGTGCCAAGTTCTGCCTGAGCAAAAATCAAGTGCCAGCTAATAGGACTGCCAGCTAACGCGGTCTTTTGGGCTCGTTTTAGCCAATCAAGCTCAGTGTTTAATGTCGATAATTGATGATGCACATCAAGGATGTCACCCGCCATCAACAAATCAATTTGTGCTTGGAATTGTTGCAGTGGGCTAACGGATAATGCCGCTAAGTGTGGCTGACTCATATTGGTCAACAATCCGCTCAGCAGTTGATGGTTTATCTCACTATCTTGACTCCAAGCCAGTTCAGCCATGGCATCGAATAACGGCTCTTTTTCATCGCTATTAAGAATATGATTTCCTAAACCGACATACAGCGCATCTGCACAGTTCATGTTGTAAGCGGTTAAGCCTAAAAACAACCCTGTTTTTCCCGGCATACGGTTTAAAAAGTAGCTGCCGCCAACGTCTGGGTATAAACCAATGGTCACTTCAGGCATTGCAATACGGCTACGCTCGGTAACAACACGATGGCTCCCGCCCGCCATTAGCCCGAGTCCACCGCCCATAACAATGCCGTCACCCCACACTAAAACGGGTTTGCCGAATTGATGCAGTAAATAATCAAGTTGGTATTCTTGGGTAAAGAACTCACACGCCTCTGTGGTCATGTTGTTCGGATTGGCTATGGATGCATGGTAAATGGCACGTACATCTCCACCAGCGCAAAAGGCTTTTTCGCCGGCGCCATCAAGCACAACACACGCAATACTGTCGTCTTGTTGCCATTTAGTGAGTTGTGCTTGCATTGCTGCAACCATGTCGAGGGTTAATGCATTAAGTGCTTTTTCAATATTCAGAGTTACCACGCCAATAGATTGACCTGATAACGTGCCTAAGGTTTGAAATATTACATCTTGAGTCATTAGCAGTTCTTCCAGTTTGGGGCGCGTTTTTGTAAAAAGGCCTTCACACCTTCAGCCTGATCTTCGGTATTAAATAAGCCAACAAACAGTTCACGCTCAAGCGGTAATGCTTGAGTTCGCGGCATAGTTCGTCCAGCTTGAATAAGGGTTTTACATACGCTGACACTGCTAGGTGATTGCTTAGCCACTTTCGCTGCTAACGCCACTGCGGCATCTAAGACATGGCCTTGTTCAACGACTTCTTCCACTAAGCCAATTTTTTCAGCCTTCGCAGCATCAATACGCTCGCCACATAAAATCATCAGTTTTGCCCAACCTTCACCCACTAATGCGGTTAAGTTTTGGGTGCCACCAGCACAAGGCAGTAAACCCACTGAGGCTTCAGGCAATGCCAATTGGGCTTGCGCTTCTGCAATTCGTAAATCACAAGCTAATGCCACTTCTAACCCGCCGCCCATGGCGTAACCATTAATGGCCGCAATAGATACACCTCTAAACGCACTTAAGGCTTCAAACGCTTCGCCGAAATGTGTTGCCATGGAAGCTGCATTGTCTTTATCGCCGTCAGCAAACAAATTCAAATCAGCACCTGCTGAGAAAAACTTGTCACCTTGACCGGTGATCACAAGCGCATAAACATCTTTGTTTTGATTCAGTTCGAGCACGATATGTTTCAGCGCTTGCAAACTGTCAGCGGTCCAAGTATTAGCTGGCGGATTATTCAGAGTCAAAATGGCCGTGTGGCCGACTATATGTTTTAGAATTGCAGGGTGTGTAGTCATAATGCTATGTCCTTATGCTAAAGCTAGTGAGTCACGAGTGGAACCGCTAATTACAGGATCGGATGAGCATCGCTAGCGAGCAAACGGCGAGCAATAATCAGGCGCATAATTTCATTAGTGCCTTCTAAAATCTGGTGCACGCGCACATCTCTGAAATGACGTTCTAAAGGGTATTCACGGATATAACCGTAACCGCCGTGAATTTGCAGCGCACCGTCACACACTTGGAAACCTACATCGGTCGCAAAACGTTTCGCCATAGCACAATAAGCGCTGGCTTCAGGGTCTTGAGTGTCTAATTTAAACGCTGCTAAACGTACCATTTGACGGGCAGCCACTAATTCGGTTGCCATGTCAGCCAGTTTAAACTGCAATGCTTGGAATGCCGCCAGCGGTTTACCAAATTGCTTACGCTCATTCATGTATTGAGTTGCGCGAGTCAGTGCAGCTTGCGCGGTGCCAATTGAACAGGTGGCAATGTTAATACGTCCGCCGTCTAGGCCTTTCATGGCAAAAGTAAAACCTTGGCCTTCTTCACCAAGTAAATTGGCAGCCGGTACACGCACGTTTTCAAAACTGATCATTCTTGTTGGCTGTGCATTCCAACCCATTTTATCTTCTGCTTTTCCGTAAGTGACGCCTACTGCATCTGCTGGTACGGCAATCGCTGAAATCCCTTTAGGGCCAGATTCACCAGTACGGCACATCACTACGAGTAACTCAGTTTCACCGGCACCAGAGATAAACATTTTTGAACCAGTGATCAAGTAATCATCACCATCACGCACAGCTTTAGTTTGCAATGAAGCGGCATCGCTGCCAGCACCAGGTTCTGTTAAACAATAAGATGCTAATAACTGCCCTGTGGTTAAGCCTTCTGACCACTGCTTACGCAAGGTTTCTGTACCCCACGTAGTCACCATCCAGGTTGCCATATTATGAATAGTCAACATTGCTGTGGTGGCTGTACAACCATGGGCTAATTCTTCAAAAATAATTGAAGCGTCTAACCGGGATAAGCCCATGCCGCCTTCTGATTCTGGCGAGTACAAAGAACAGAAACCCAGTTCACCGGCTTTTTGAATTACGTCTTTAGGAAAATGATGTTCTTCGTCCCACTTGGCGGCGAATGGCGCGAGTTCTTCGGCAGCGAATTGACGGGCTAAATCAGCAAACTGACGCTGATCTTCGTTTAAATTAAAATCCATGCTGGACTCCTAATATTGTCTTGGATGACTCTTGGGTCATTTATTGCCTTAGCCGCATACCGCTTTAAGCGGTTAACTCATTACTAGCTGCAATGGGAGGTAAGGTGGTCTTGTTGTTTAACGAAAAATATTACCGTGACAGCGTCACGGCAATAAACATCATTTCTATTTAAGATCAATACTCATGTTAGGACCGCTAACGGCTTCTGAGTCAAACCAACGGGTGGTGATGGTTTTGGTTTCTGTGCAGAAACGTACCGCTTGCTTGCCGTAGGCGTGTTGGTCACCATAGAAACTGCCTTTCCAACCTGTGAATGAGAAGAATGGTAATGGCACCGGAATTGGCACGTTAATACCCACTTGGCCTACTTCAATTTCATGTTGATATTTACGTGCAGCTCCGCCTGATGCAGTAAAGATTGAGGTACCGTTACCGTAAGGGCTGTTGTTAACCAGTTCGATAGCATCGTCTAAGTTATCCGCTTCCATACAACACAGTACCGGACCAAAAATCTCTTCTTTGTAAATGCTCATGTCGGTGGTGACATTGGTAAACATGGTTGGGCCAACCCAGTTACCCGACTCGTAACCTGCAACGGTGAAATCGGTTCCATCGAGTAAGCAATCAGCACCTTCAGCTTTACCTTGAGCAATCAATTTGAGTACGCGCTCTTTTGCTGCTGGACTGATAACAGGGCCGTAAGCAGCATCTTTGTCATCCCATAAACCAGGACGAACCTTAGCTAACGCTTCTTTTAATTCAGGGATCCACTCTTTGGCTTTACCGACAAAAATCGCGACTGAAATCGCCATACAACGTTGACCAGCGGCTCCAACAGAGGCACCAACCATGTTATTGATCACTTGCTGCTTGTTCGCATCAGACATGATCACACAATGGTTTTTAGCACCTGCAAACGCTTGCACACGTTTTAGGTTGTCGGTACCGGTTTTATAAATGTATTGACCAACCCCCACAGAACCAACAAACGAAATCGCTTTAATGGCTGGGTCTCTTAGCAAAATGTCGACTGCTGTTTTGTCGCCATGAATAAGTTGCAACACGCCTTTTGGCGCGCCTGCTTCAACAAATAACTCCACTAAACGCTGTGGCGTCATTGGATCTTGTTCTGACGGTTTTAAAATAAACGTATTACCACAAGCGATAGATAACGGGAACATCCATAATGGGATCATCGCAGGGAAATTAAACGGAGTAATACCGGCACACACACCTAAAGGTTGAGTGTAGCTATAGGTATCGATATTACGAGCGACGTTTTCAACGGTTTCGCCCATCATTAACGAGGCAACGCCACAAGCATGTTCAGCAACTTCAATGCCGCGCCATACATCACCTTTAGCATCTTCAAAAGTTTTACCGGTCTCGTGAGCTAAAATAGTTGCTAGTTCATCGTGATGCTCTTTGAGCAAATGTTGATAACGCAACATGACGCGCGCACGTTCAGACACGGGGACTTCTTTCCAGGTTTTAAACGCTTCTTTGGCACTGTGAATGGCCTGCTCTACTTCGGCAGTAGTAGCGCAGTTAATTTTAGCAATAACGCTATTATTGGCTGGATTGGTCACATCAATATTGCGATCGCCGCTGCCATAAGTGAATTCGCCATCAATATAATGCTTAACTTGTGTGATCATGTTGTTTTCCTCGATCCTTGAACATCTTATGAGTGAATAACATCACTCGTATTGAGTTACTGCGCAGGTAATGCGATTTATTATGTTTGTCAGTCGCACATATTAAGTGGCTGCGTATACATTTACCTGTGCGGTGGTCTTGTCGAACTTAACTTGTATTGTCTATTTACACTTCTATCGCCATTGCTGTGGCTTCGCCGCCACCAATACATAACGATGCCACGCCGCGCTTAAGGCCGCGTGCTTTTAGGGCATAAATCAATGTAACTAGCAAACGCGCTCCAGAACAACCAATTGGGTGTCCCATTGCACATGCGCCGCCATTAACGTTGACCTTGCTGGCATCTAAGTTCAACTCAGAAATCGCTAACATAGTGACCATGGCAAACGCTTCGTTGATTTCGTATAAATCGACGTCATCTTTGTTCCACTGCACTTTATCGAACAGTTTTTGCATCGCGCCAACAGGTGCGGTGGTGAACATTGACGGTTCTTGTGAATGAGTGGTGTGGCCTTTAATGGTCGCTAATACGCTTAAGCCCAATTGCTGGGCTTTTTCGCGTGTCATTAACATTAACGCTGCTGCGCCGTCTGATATTGAACTTGAGTTGGCAGCTGTAATTGTGCCGTCTTTGGTAAATGCAGGACGTAATGTCGGGATTTTTTCAGGGCGGGCGTTACCAGGCTGCTCGTCTATCTCAACCGTCACGTCGCCACGACGCGTGCTCATCGTAACTGGCACGACTTCGTCTTTAAATGCGCCAGAGTTAATCGCTGCATTGGCTTTTTCCAGCGAACTTAATGCAAAAGCATCCATTTGCTCACGAGTTAAGCCAAAGTCATCTGCGGTTTTTTGGGCAAATGTGCCCATTGCACCACCGGTATAAGCGTCTTCAAGGCCGTCTAAAAACATGTGGTCCATTACTTTGCCGTGGCCCATGCGCATACCGCTGCGCGCTTTGTCGAGTAAATATGGTGCTTGGCTCATGCTTTCCATGCCACCCGCAACCACAACTTGACTGCTACCCGCTTTAATTAAATCGTGCGCTAACATGACGGTTTTCATGCCTGAACCACAAACTTTATTGACTGTTGTTGCACCAACACTTAACGGTAAACCTGCACCTAGAGTCGCTTGGCGAGCAGGCGCTTGGCCCAGACCGGCTGGCAATACACAACCCATCAATACTTCGTCAACAGCATTAACGCTGATCCCCGTTTGGGCGATAAGACCTTTGATAGCGGTTGCTGCTAATACTGGAGAAGCTACCTCAGACAATGCCCCTTGAAACCCACCCATTGGTGTACGTTTCGCGGCAACAATAACGATATCTTGACCTGTTTGCTCTGTACTCATGACCACTCCAATTTACTGCGCTTAAAAAATAACATCAACAATATGCATATCACTTTGACGTTGACGCGAACGTAAAGCAAGTAAAAAATGGTCTAAATGTTGATGTTAATTGATTGGAATTGTCAGTGAAGATTTACACTTGAAGAATGTCACATTTAAATTTGATGTAAGATGTTGTTTTTTATAAGACATATCAATATCTATTTATCAGTAACATGATTACTGTTGAGTGATTTATTGAGCGTAAAACTTTAGTCTAAGCACAAAATAGCCGTAGTGACCAAACAACTGCATCGGCACTTAGGCAGGGTTAATGATCGACAACCACGACTTGATTGCGACCGTTGTCTTTTGCTTGATATAAGCCTAAATCGGCTTGCTTAATAATGTCGACAAGCTCATGAGTTTGCGGGGTTAACATCGCAACAGCCACACTGATGGTGAAATTCATTTTAACCTCGTTAAACACAAACTGGTTTGACTCGATACTGGTTCGCAATCGCTCGGCTATGTCAACGGCTTGTGCTTGCTCTGTATCGGGTAAAATAATTAAAAACTCTTCGCCACCTATGCGGCCTAATATATCGTTTTTCTTGAGCCAATTACGTGCACGTCTACCACACGCTTTTATGGCTAAATCACCAACGTCATGGCCATAATGATCATTAATGACTTTAAAGTTATCTATATCGAACATAATAACGGCGAGTGGTCGATGATGTTTTTTAGCCTGATTAAAGCGCTTTTTGCCCTGCTCAAAAGTATGACGTCGATTAGCAATGCCAGTCAGATAATCCGTTTGAGAGCGACGTTTAAATTGTCGGCGAGATTGCCACAAGAAAATGACCAGCACTAATAACACCAAAGCAATTAGCACCGCGATTGCCATTGATAAGTTAGTGATTTTTTGAGTATCGATTTCGGCTTCCAAATTCAGCTTATTGATGGCCAATTGCTTTTCGAGCAGGCGGTTATTAAACTCAGCCACGGTAAGATTATGGTCTAATGATGAATTAACCACATCGTTATTTATGATGTTAGCAAAGTGCTTTTTTTGTAAATCGATGGTATCCAAAAGCTTATTCATGCCCAGATTACTCGACCCATTGGCGTAATCAATAATGGCCGCAATCATCAATTTCAGTTCATTGGAATGGCCGTCATAAGTCGCCGAACCAGAAAATATTTCAGCATACTTAAAAGCTTTATCTGGTTGTTGTTGGCGAAAATAACTCAATGCCAACCATGCATGCGTAGCGTCGACAAAGTATTTTTCTTGGGTTGTATCTTGCACTTCAAGTGCGCGCAAAAAATGATCTATACCTTCTTGAAATAAACCTTGAGCCCAACAGCTAATACCCGTATTAAATTGATAGAAAAAATCAAAATCAGCAAACTCTGGCGATTGCTCTACCAGTTGCTGCATTTGGGCTAAATGAGCTTTATTTTCCCCCCACAAGGCCAATTTAATCGATTCGCCCACCATGTTATGTAACATATTAAACATGTCTTGCTTATCTTGGGCTTGCTCCCAAAAGTCATAGGCTTTGTTAAAGTATTCGTAGGCTTTACGGTTTAAACCATTGTCACGATAGATAGCAGCCGTGGCATTGAATATCATCGCTTGACGACTCAGTCCTAATTGATGCTGTTGTGCTAACGCTAAAGCTTCATTTAACCTTTTGAGACCTTCGCCAAAATCACTTGGTTTATTATGGCAATACGCACTTTGCGCTAACACTTCGGCCAAGATATCTACTTGTCCAAGTTGACGAGCTAATGTAACCGCCACTTCACGATCTGGGCAATAAATTTGGGTGTCGTTAGTTTGAAGGTAAAGTATGAATGAACGCTCGAGATAGCTTTTGACCAATTCTTTGCTAAGAGGATGTGGTGTAAGTAATTTAATGGCATGGCTATAGCTGTTAATTGCAGCAACAAGATCACTGTTAACTTCTTGCTCTATTGCCAGTAAATGCAATAACTGGCCTTGCTGTTCAATCGGCCATTGAGCACTTTGTGGTCGCTGTTGTTGTAAAAAGTCAATGCGTTGTTGTGGTGAGCTTAATGTGACTAACTGTTGTTTGATCTCAGTAATTTCTGTGCTTTCAGTATTATCGCTAACGGTATTGTTGCTAACGGTATTGTCGCTAACATTGGCGCCATTCATAATAGTGCCATTAGCGTCACTAAAAATGTCACCGGCCCCCCAAGTAGTTAGCGGCCAGCTTACTGCACACACCAATAATATCATCAACTTGGTTCTAACCATTTAAACTCGACCTTACAATAAAAACATCTAAGTTTAACAATAGCTTTTATCGAAACGAAGTCAACGTTAAAACGCCGGTATAACTATATTCAAGTTTACTTTTTACTTTCCCATGGTGTTTTCGCATTCATGTCAGACAAGTCATATGGCGTTAACTGGTAAACATAATAATTAAGCCAATTACTGACTAACAAGCTGCCATGACTATGCCAACGAACAATAGTATCTTGTGTTGGGTCATCTTGTCGGTAATAGTTTTGCGGAATATCTGGCTTGAGGCCTTCGCCAACATCGCGCACATATTCTTCATTCAAGGTGTCTTTTTGATACTCAGGGTGACCCATAACAAACACATTATGATTATCACGACTGAGCACAATATACGCGCCAGCCTCGTCTGATTCAGCCAACACTTCTAAATCTGGATGTTGACGAATTTGTTCAATATCCATTTCAGCAAATCGTGAGTGCGGTGCAAAAAACTCATCATCAAAACCGCGCAATAGTGGATGTGGGTCGCTGGTTCTTCGATGATTAAATACACCTGAACGTTTATTCGCTAATAACTGACGATGTAAATCATAAAGATGATACAAACCAGCATGAGCTGCCCAACACAAAAACAGTACTGAAGTGACATGTTGTTGTGACCAGTCAATAATTTCGCGAATGTGGTCCCAATACACCACATCTTTAAAATCAATTTTTCCTAACGGTGCACCTGTAATAATCAAACCATCGTAATTGTTATTTCTAATGTCTTCAAAATCACGATAAAAAGTATTCATGTGATCCACTGATGTATGCTTAGATTCCTTATCATGAATGCGTAATAAATCGACCCCAACTTGCAAGGGCGTATTGCCCAGTAATCGCAACAACTGGGTTTCAGTTTCGATTTTATTAGGCATTAGATTCAAGATTAATACCCGCATTGGACGAATGTCCTGATTAGCAGCTCGGGTTTCAGACATCACAAAGATATTTTCTGACTCTAAAATACCTGCTGCAGGCAGGTTATCTGGAATTCGAACCGGCATACGTCTCACCTTTAGATTAATTAAACACATGTACTTGATTAACCAGCGCTCGATTAACCAACCAGCCTTTTCACAATAACGTTAATGTCTGTTATGTCACAGTTTCAACATTCAGTTTAGCGCTAAAAACAGCGGTCATCATCGATTGTCAAATGTCGTTTGCAAACATAACTAACCTACTCACCCAGTCTAAACCGCGACAGAATGGCTTATTGCTAACGTTAATAGCGGTCAATCTGTTAGATAACCATCATACACTTGGATGGCTAGAAGTCTACACGTCTCAAGTTGAATTTTTTTCTTACTTGTTATCAACTGATGTTATTTCTATTATGAGTCATTATTTTTGATGAGATGAATCATGTCTACAGCGACAGCGATGATTATTGGCGCCAGCTCTCAACTGAGCCAAGCCTTAGCCAGACAGTTATCTGCACAGCAAGTTTCGCTGGTGCTTTTTGTTAACGACCCTGAATCACTTAACGAGTTTAGTCAAAGTCTGCCTGGCGATGTCAGCGTATATCCGTTAGTAATTAATCAACCTGACACACTAATAGCACAGCTGAATGCCGCTTGGAGCAAACATAATGGCGCCCATTTGGTGATTGTTAATACCGGTGTTAATGACTACGATTCTACCCTGCCTTGGGCAATTGATAAGCACACTATCGATATTAACGTAATGGGCTTTGCTGCGGCAAATAACTGTATTTTTAAATTAATGTGCGAGCAAGGTTACGGCCAACTAGCCGCCATTAACTCAATAGCCGGTCAACGTGGAGGGCCTAATGTGGCTTATCATGCCTCCAAAGCCTTTGCTGAAAATTACCTGCAAGGCTTGAGTATGCATGCACAACGATTAAAGCTGCCTATTACCATTAGTGATATTCAATTAGGGTTATTTGATAAAGCCGTTCATTTGAATACACAATTGCTGTTGTCGCCTCTCGATAAAGTGGCTACACAAATCATCTCAGCCTTGCAAAAAGGTAAACGCCGAGTGTATGTCACTAAACGCTGGCGCATTGTCGCGTGGATAAATCGTTTATTACCAGAGTACATTTACAATACTCGCCATTGGAAACCGCGTAAAAAGTCTCCATAAGTGCCATCAACAAAAACAGGAACCCGTAGGTTCCTGTTTCATATGTTCGTTTTTCACTAACGTATTCTACCCTAGCTTAATAAGTATAACCGACGCTGATCATGTAAACCCAAGGATCAATGTCTGTATCAACCACAACATGATCTGCCCCCATATCAAAGCTCACATCCGTTGCAATTTGAGCATACCAAACAGACGCATTAACCAACCATTTCTTGTCAATTTGATAATCAAGCCCAACTTGAGCCGCCACGCCCCAAGAGTTCGATAGGCTCAAATTATCTAAGCCAAGATCTTTCGCCTCTTGAGTAAATTCACTGTCATAAAAGTTGGTAAAGTTAATCCCTAAACCAATATAGGGACGTAAAGCAGACTGTGAATCGCCAAAGTAATATTGTGCGACCAGTGTTGGAGGTAATTGCTTTGAGTCAGCAATTTTACCGAGTTCACCCAGTGACACATCGTGACTAAAAGGCGATGCCGCTAATAATTCAATGCCGATATTATCAGTTAGCATATAACCAAAATTTAGCCCTAATTGGACATCGTTATCTACGCTAAATTCAGCAATATTTGCGACTACTGGGCTTGACTCATTTGGAGCAACCATTGCCACACCAGCACGAACAATAATATCTCCTGCTTGATGGGCCGCAGCACCAAATGAAAAACCAGCAGTTAATAAAGAAGCAGCAACTAAACTTAGGGTAATTTTCTTATTCATTTTTTAACACTCCTTGGCAATGACAACTAGATGCAATTCTGTGCATCCTTAACATTTGCGGTTAACCTACTGAAGTTAATCGTTAACATCATTGATTCAGATCAACAAAACAGCAGTACCCCTATAGAGGTACCTAATTAGATCCCAGACACATGATTTAGATCACAAAGTTAGGCGGTAAAGAGATGAAAGATGTATTTAACAGTTAGGTTTTGTGAGGTTGAACAGGTGAATTATTATTGATGATTAATCTGTTACAGATAGTTTGCAGTAATGCATTAACCATCCCTTTTGGGACACGCGATGGTTAAAAATAGCTTTGTCATGCTTTGGGTTTGGACTTAATGACAAGTCAAACAAACAGCCTAAACCAAACACACTCGTCACGTGTAATTGAAACTCAGCTGTTGTATGGTCATCAGAGGGGACTAATTTAACCCCTATCGCCGTTTGTTTTTCTGGCCAAAATGACATGGCATCAACACAAGAACTATAGGGCATATCACCATTTCTAAGATGCATTCTGGCTTGGTTTTTCGCCGACCATGGCAGAGCTATCTGCTTAACGAGTAAAGCTTCAATCGCCTGGTCTTCTGCAGAAGATGGGGTGTTATCACACCAGTAAATGACATCAATGTCGTTTAAGGGCTGTGAGGTCATGCTGTGCAAATTATCCCAGATCAAATTGCGTATAAAACCCGCACTAATTAACCAATCTGTGATCCCTTGTTGTTGCATCACTTTCTGACACGTCATTAAGGCTGCCATTCTAAGTTCATCTTGTTGTAACCACTGCCACAACAAAAACAATGGCTTAGCCTGCCCATGTTGCAACTGATCAATGGCCACTTGGTTTAACAGGGGCGGATTTAACTGGTGCTGATTAAACAAGGTTTGATTACGTCGCGTCATGCTGTTGTTCTGGCGCGGCATCAGCAAATGCAGGTAACTTATGGCACTCATCCCAAATTCTGACAATATTAGGATACGCAGCAAGCTCTAAATTAAAGCGCTTGGCATTATACACTTGCGGGATCAGACAAATATCGGCCAGCGAAGGAGTATCACCAAAGCAGAAACGTCCAGAATATCGGCTTAACTGCTGTTCTAAAGCAGCAAAGCCAAGGTGTATCCAATGGTGATACCAACGCATTTTATCAGCTTCTGAGACACCCATTTCCTTAACTAAATATTGTAATACTCGAAGATTATCTAAAGGATGAATTTCACATGCTATGGCTTGAGCCATGCTGCGAACAATAGCTCGCTGCTCAATATTGCTGGGAAGTAACGGTTGCTGAGGGTGTTTTTCGTCGAGGTATTCTATAATGGCTAACGATTGCGATAAGTTAATCTCGCCTGACTCATTATTGTCGATAAACGTCGGCACAAGATCCGAGGGGTTGAGTTGATGGTAAGCCTCAGAATGTTGCTCTCCACCATTATTAACCAAATGAACTGAAATATGTTCAGCCGTTAACTGCTTTAAATTTAACGCAATACGCACGCGATATGCCGCACTTGAACGCCAGTAGCCATAGAGTTTCATGTCAATTCCCTTATTTTTATTTTAATTTGCCTAACAAAAAGGCAATAACGATTAATCGCTATTGCCTTTATATTTCGATTTATATCGTTTTCATAATCTTAAGCTGTGTATTCAACCACTTTTTGATCGATAGAACCAAAGATACTCACACCGTTATCATCAAACATTTCAATGCGAACAGTGTCACCAAAATGCATAAAGGGTGTTGATGCTTTACCGTCGGCAATGATTTCAAGCATGCGTTTTTCAGCTAAACAACTTGAACCAGCACTGCGATCGTAATTAGAAATAGTACCAGAACCAATAATTGCACCTGCGCCTAATGGACGTGTTTTAGCCACATGTTCGACTAACTGGCTAAAGTTAAACGTCATGTCGACACCGGCATTAGGGCGGCCAAACAACTCACTGTTTAAATGAGTCACTAACGGCAAATGTACTTTGCTGTCTTGCCATTTGTCACCTAACTCGTCTGGGGTAATCGCAATGGGTGAAAAGGCACTCGATGGCTTAGATTGGAAAAAGCCAAAGCCTTTGCCTAATTCACCTGGGATTAAGTTACGCAGTGATACGTCGTTAACTAACATCAATAATTTGATGTGCTTAGTTGCATCTTCGCTGTTAACACCCATGGCAACATCATCAGTAACAATAGCGATTTCTGATTCGAAATCGATACCGTATTCTTCACTGGCCATTTGAATATCCGCTTTAGGGGCGATAAAACAGTCAGAACCACCTTGATACACTAAAGGATCAGTCCAAAACGATGCTGGCATTTCAGCGCCACGTGCTTTGCGTACTAACTCAACATGGTTAACATACGCACTGCCATCGGCCCATTGGTAGGCTCTTGGTAAAGGAGATAAACAACGTGTTTCATCAAAATCTACTGCATTGTTCATCTGGCCGGCGTTTAGTGCTTCATACAACTCATTGAGTTGTGGGTATAACAAATCCCAAGCATCTAATAATTGCTGCATAGTATGGGCAATAGCGGGTACCGCGACTGTTTTGGTCAAATCTTTACTGACTAACATCAATTGGCCGTCGCGACGTCCATTGTGATAACTTGCAAGTTTCATTACTGCTCCTAAATTCTGGGTGAGATCTGCGTCCTACTCGATACAAGACTCTCAATCTAACCATAGAAATAACCGATCGTGACGGAAAATCCTATAGTAGGTACTAAATCACATTTTTGCGGTGCTAATCGTGATTTGTAAATTATTCGTTACAAAACATAAAAGGCCACTTCAACACTGATTGTTAGCGTTAAAATGACCAAAATGCCAGCACTTGGCTGGCATTAAATCGTTACATCACTTTTTCTTACTAATACTGTAATCACGCAACTTGTTAGCAATAGCGGTATGAGACACACCTAACTTTTTGGCTAATTGGCGTGTACTTGGGTACGCGGGATATAACCGACGTAATAAACTGGCTTCATACTCTTTCATCGCCTCGTCTAACGTGCCCTCAAACTCTTCATCGAAATAACCAAACCCTTCAGCATATGAAGGTAATTTAAGTTGTTCAACGGTCAATTCTGTTGAGCCATCCCACATTGATACCGCTCTAAAAATCGCATTTTTCAATTGGCGCACATTACCCGGCCATGCGTAGGTAAATAGGTAATCGCGACAACTTGCCGATATACGTCTTAAGGGACTCGATAACTGCTGACTATAATGCTCTAAAAACATCTCAGTTAATGGAATCACATCCACACGACGCTCCCGTAGTGATGGCATGTGATAGCTTAAGACATGGATTCGATAGTACAAATCTTCTCTAAACTCACCGGATTGGCAAAGTTCAGCCAAATGTTTTTGGGTTGAACAAATAATCCGCACATCGGCGCGTACTTCTTCATCGCCACCAATCCGTCTAAAAGTTCCGTCTTGTAATAAACGCAATAATTTAACTTGTGCGGTTTTAGACATCTCGGCAATTTCATCAAGAAACACCGTACCGCCTTTTGCTTCTTCAAATAGACCGCGTTTAACGACGGTGCCATTACTAACAAAGCCAAACAACTCTTCCTCTGCGACACTATCGGGCAAAGCCGCACAGTTTATCGCGATAAAAGGATGTTCACGGCGCATGCTGGCATCATGACTCGCACGGGCCATCAACTCTTTACCCGTTCCCGTTTCACCGGTGATAAGTAACGGTGCATCAAGTTGCGCCATACGCTTGGCTTGCTTTAGTATGTCTTTCATTTTGTCACTGATAGCCAATACATTATCAAAACCAGTGGTTTGATTTTGCAGAGCATTAAACTGTTTACCCACTCTAGCGGGTGATTTCAGCGAGATAACCGCACCCGCCAAAATAGTTTTTTCATCGTCATCGGGTAAGTAAATTGGCAGCATTTCAGCCAAATACTCGCTCGAGTTAATTTGAACTCGTGTGGCTTGCGCCAACACCGGTATTTCACTCATCCAACGAGCAAAGTTAAACCCTTGTACCCAATGATTAAGTGACTCGCCCACCACTTCATGTTCAGCCATACCCAGCGTCAATAATGCCGACTCATTGGCTATGCGAATCCGCCCTTTCGCGTCTGTTGAAAACACCGAATCGGGTAAGGTTTTAAGTAAGGTTTTTAGGGCGTAATGTTCTTGCTCTGACGGCATAAAAGATACGGTACGGACATCGTGCACACTTTCGACTTTACGAATTTGTGGCATTAGCTCACGCAGGGTTTCGAAACTGATTTCTGCAAACTGCAAAAACAGGAAACCTTTATTACTGGCATCAATGGCAATTAAGTTAATACCATGTTTTTCAAGCACGACGAGGATGTCTTTCGCTAAACCCACGCGATCGATACAGCTGACTTCCAAACGCATAATGTAACGATTCCCTATTTATTAATGTTTTATTGCGGAAATTTGGCATAACGTTAGAGGGATATGGCTTCAGTGGCAAGTGAAGTTTACAGCAGAATTGTAACAGAGAAACTATTTCAGCACATTACGTTAACGTAACATGCTGAAATGGATGACGATAGTAACTAGTCTAACAACTGGTCTGTCTTGGCAGCCATAATGAAATCGTTTTTGTGTAAGCCTTTAATTGAGTGTGACCACCACGTCACTGTGACTTTGCCCCATTCGGTTAAGATACCTGGGTGATGGAACTCTGCTTCAGCTAAATCGGCCAACTTATTGGTAAAGGCCATCGCTAACTTAAAGTTTTTAAATTTATATACCCGCTCTAACTGCATAATGCCGTCACGAACTTCAACGCCCCAATCAGGGATCATACCGACAAGCTCTGCTAACTCTGCATCCGTTACTTTTGGTGCATCTGCTTGGCATGCTTCACATTTCATCTCGGTTAATGCGTTCATTTGTACTCCTTGGCTTAATTAAATAGTGTCTCACTTGCAGGTTGTTGAGCTAACTTATTGGTTGCTCATCTGCAATAAATCGTTAACTGGCTTTGACTTTTAGAGCAAATTTAGGCTCAAACATGCCTAAATGACGTGCTTTTGTCACCATGCTCATAATGTCCATACGGGCAATTTCGTCTAAATAGTCAATATGATCGATAACATAATAAATAGGTTGCATGATATCAATACGATACGGTGTGCGCAGTACGTCGAGTAAATCAAACGGCTTACGTTCAGGGCTGTCACTTAATGCATACATGGTTTCACCCGGTGAACTTAAAATGCCGCCGCCGTATATTTGCAGTGATTCATTTTTCGCCTGAACCAAACCGAACTCAATAGTAAACCAATATAATCGCGCCAGAAACACGCGCTCTTCTTTTGATGCCGCCAGGCCTAACTGTCCATACATATGTGAAAAATGTCCAAATGATGGATTGGTTAATAACGGACAATGGCCAAATATCTCATGAAAAATGTCAGGTTCTTGCAGGTAATCAAACTCTTCTTTGCTACGAATAAACGTCGCGACTGGAAACTCTTTATTGGCCAGTAACTCAAAGAAACGCCCAAATGAAATCAGTGCAGGCACTGCAGCAGTTTTCCAACCCGTTGCATCAAGTAACACTTTATCGATTTCAGGCAATTGTGGAATGCGATCAACTGACATGCCTAATGCATCTAAGCCTTGTAAATAGGCTTGGCATGCGCGGCCCGGCATATTCGTCACTTGGCGCTGATACAATTGTTGCCATAATTGATTCTCATGCTCTGAGTAATCAATGTAACCTTGGGCATCAGGTTGGTGTGCAATATACTTTGTTGCTGTACTCATAGGTTCCACTTTACGTCAACTTCACTCCCTACATAGTGTGCTAAGGGTGATGTTTTGTTAACTCCTTCACAGTTTATTGTCTTGCCATAATGTAGTGCTAATCGTAAACAAATAAATACAACTACTGATTTAGCTCTCACTCAGCGCCCATTTTTATAACTACTTTTGACTCACTTTATAGGAAAGCTGACCGGTATTAATTTGAACGTGCCATCAATAATTTAAATGGCAATTGAACTGTGATAATTTACAATACATGAGAGGCTATTTATCTAACTGACCTGATAAAAGTTGATCGCCAAAAATCAACCAGCCCTATAACTTGACTCATTAATTCACAGGACGATTAAACTATGACAATTTTGGTAACCGGCGGCGCAGGCTATATTGGTACACATACCGTAGTAGAGCTATTAAAGGCCGGACAGAAAGTGGTCATCGTAGACAATCTATCAAACTCAAGTGTTGAAGCGTTGGCTCGAGTTAGAACCATTACCGGTAAAGATGTTACGTTTTATCAAGGCGACATTCTAAACAAAGCCTTACTGCAAAAAGTTTTTGCAGATCACAGCATCGAATCCGTCATTCATTTTGCAGGATTAAAAGCTGTCGGTGAATCGGTCGAAAAACCATTGAAATATTACGAAAACAACGTCACCGGTTCCATCATTTTATGCCAAGTCATGGCTGAAAATAACGTCAAAAACTTAGTTTTTAGCTCATCTGCCACGGTTTACGGCGATCCCGCTAGCTTACCCATTAAAGAAGATTTTCCTACTGGCGCAACCAACCCTTATGGCCAGTCAAAATTGATGGTTGAGAATATTTTAGCTGACTTGCATAACTCGGATAACAGCTGGAATATAGCTCGTTTACGTTACTTTAATCCAGTCGGCGCTCACGAAAGTGGCTTGATTGGCGAAGACCCTAACGATATTCCTAATAATTTGATGCCATTTATTGCCCAAGTTGCTGTTGGTAAACGCCAACAATTAAGCGTTTTTGGTGATGATTACAACACACCAGATGGCACAGGCGTACGTGATTATATTCATGTTGTTGATTTAGCTATGGGTCACTTGCAAGCACTTAAAAAGCTGCAAACTAAACCTGGACTGGTGACTTATAACCTCGGTACGGGCATAGGCTACAGCGTATTAGACATGGTCAAGGCATTTGAAAAAGCTTGTGACAAAACCATTGCTTATCAAATTAGTCCTCGCCGCCCTGGTGATATTGCAGCCTGTTATGCCGACCCAAGCTTTGCCGCTACAGAATTGGATTGGCGTGCAACCCATACCGTTGAAGATATGGCAAATAGCAGTTGGAAATGGCAATCAAATAATCCTGATGGTTACAATACCAACGCCATTAATTAGGTGATCTATCAGAGTCACTCAGGTTTTTCAGTGTGAGGCGCATTGTTGAAAGAATGGTTATTCCCTTATGAAACAATGCAACAAAAAATGGAAAACCTGAGTGGCTCCCGCAGGACGAATTTATGCACCTACTATGCTGCTTAATAGTATTTTGACGTACGACTGCATGGTCTATTTTTTTCTATAAAAAATAAGACATTGCCACCATCCATGGCGGCAAGATGCACGAGATAGAGCAACGTAGGAGCTGTTGCCGAGAGCAACTATGCCTACAATCCTATTGCTCGCCTAGAAGAATTGCTTGCCTAGAAGATGCCGATTCTCTTTGAATGACCAGATAATTATTGGAATTGGTATGAATTGCCAAGCGCTTAACAATTTTATGCTGCAGTTAATGCTAATATTGATTGCAGCAAATATATTTAAGCTCAATTGGAACCGAAATGAACCAAGGTATTAATCAAAGTCGCCGTAATCTATTTAGTCGCAGAAAATCCAATGTTACCCGCCCGCCGTGGAGCAAAACGGATCAGGAATTTACTGACAATTGCACACGCTGTGACAAGTGTATTACCGCCTGCGAAACCCAAATAATTAAACGCGGTGAAGGTGGTTTTCCTGAAATAGATTTCACTATAGATGAATGTACCTTCTGTAAGCAATGCGTTGATGTGTGCCCAGAGCCTGTATTTGATCGCGACCAATCCTTACCTTGGTCAATTACGGCTGCGATAAAAGATAACTGTTTAACCCATGAAGGGGTTTGGTGTCAGAGCTGTAAAGATGCCTGCGACCCTCGCGCAATTAGCTTTATTATGGCAATAGGACAAGTGCCTAAACCTATGATAGATACTGAGGCCTGTACTGGTTGCGGCGCTTGTGTGTCTCCTTGCCCCGCGGATGCGATACTCATTGGCAATTCAAACTGATTTATCCTCCAAAATGTAGAAAGATGTTATAAATACAGTCAGCGATTTTAGTGTTGTTTATCAACCTATCACGTTATATTACCGACATAATACCAACTTAAGAGCACTAAGATGTTTCGTCAAAAGCAACCGGCTAATCCACTCAGTTTTATCGCCCAAGAATGCCATTTAACCGGTAAACTCATTTTTAGTGGTGATGTCCTAATTGCAGGTCATGTGAGTGGTGACATCAAAGCGCAGGGCAATGTAACCATTGAAACTAGTGGCACTGTCGATGGTGATATTTTATGTCGCGAGTTAATGATTGCTGGCCAATTAGCAGGTAAAGCGCGTTGTAAAAAAATCACCCTCCATGAGCAAGGGATTTTTGAAGGCGATGCTTATTGTGAAAATATTGAAATTTTAGATGGTGGCCAGTTTTTAGGTTATCGTCACAGAGAGCCTCTTACGAGTACTTCATCAGAAAGTTAATCTGGTTTTTTACCTGCCTTATAGCGCGGGCAAGAATCATCTATCTTTAACCAACTAACCTGCTCGTCAGTGTGTATATGATAAGTCGGTCGTACTAGGTTTGGTTGGTCTAAAGAGGCTATCGACAATGAAGTGTATTGTGGATAATCTAAATGTCGGTAAGTCAATGAACAGCCACAGCGCTGACAAAAACCACGTCGAATGTTATCTGAAGAGGCAAATTCAGTCACCGGTCCTTGTAACCACTGCACTTTGTCTGTATGAAAATCCATCCAGCTCATGACTACCGCACCAACGCTTTTACGACATTGATTACAATGGCAATGATCGGCTTCAAATGGCATACCGTTAACTTGATAACGTATCGCGCCACATAAACAACCGCCTTGTAATACCATTTGAAAACCTGCTACTTAATTGTTAGTCGTGTCATTCGATATCTGTCGCAGATGTTGTGTGCTGCTGAGTTTGTAGTTGGGCTTGCTGTTGCCATTGACGCAACAAAGTCACAAACTCTTTCGGTTCTCGATCTAAATTATCAATCGATAAATACACATGGTAACCTAACTGTTCGTTTAACGTTTGACAGCGATGACCAAACATTGCCAATACCCCACGGTAACGTTCACCATTGACCACTAGCGGCGTAAATTCAGCCCCCAAATAACCTTCTAAACTTTGTAAATCTTCATCTTGGGTGGCCGCAGTCATGAGTAATGGCCGCTGTTCGGTCAGTAAACCAGTGGCAAGACGGGGTGAAATACAGTCTAAAATGGGATTAATCTGTTTAAGCTTAACGCCAATATAAGGTAGCTCAATCAACTGCAAGTTTTGATTTACTCGGGCACAATCGACTCGTTGAATGTTATGCCATTCAATAAACACTTGGCCGCGGCGATGAAAAAATGCCACACCTGCAGAAGTTAGCTTAAAACTAACCGCCGGCTGATGCACTTTAGCGACACCTAAAATGAGTGCCACTGAGCCTAATGCAAAGCACAACATTCCAACGGCAAAAAAACCGTTAAGGCTGATAAAAATAATCAAGCTAGCCGTTAAACTAATGGCACCAACCACCGTTAAGGTTATGCCATTTCGTTTGGCAAAAGGGCTAATTAGTAACTCATCATTGACCACGGTTTGTCCTTTAAACTAAATATAATAAATAAGGTTTTTAATATCGCTTTGCGTCTTTTAGCTAATACATTTAATCAGCAGTCATACCTTTAATATTAAGCCACAGCATGCCAACATATTCATGGATAGATTTTTGCGAAGCCAACAGTTGATCTGCATCTAAACGCCACCAGAAACCTTGATGTGCAATAAAATCACTCGGTGCAGACTGGGGTTGCATCCCTAATGAGGTGAATATCATCATCGCCCGCGGCATATGAGTTGCTGAAGTGACTAATCGAAATGGTTGCTGCCCAATTCGCTGTTGTAAAGCATAGGCCTCTTCAATGGTATCTTTGGGTTCATTAAAGGCCACAATACTGGCTTTGGGGATCCCTAACTCTTCTGCAGCTTGAGCCATAATGGTCGCATGAGCTGTCTTCAGATATCCGCCACTCCAACCACTCACAATTAAAGTGCATTGCTGTCCCAACCTAAACTGACGAACGCCTTCGGTTAAACGAGCCAGTGCTGTTGATGATAGTTGCTGCACTGCAGTATGGCCTTGTTGCTCACGATTGCCTGAACCTAATACCATCACAACACAAGAACCAGTAATCGGTTGATGATTAACGTTATGCTGTGATTCTAATGAATCTGCTAAAAAATAGCTCACTTGCGATTGGCTTGTTAATGTTAGCACCACGATAGCGGTAACCAAGAGCACTCGGCCAAATTGCAGTAACGTTACACGATTCGTTCGCCATAAAATGGCAGCCAGAACGAACAACATTATGCTAAAAGGAATTGGCATCACCAATTGTGACAACAGTTTTTTAAGCCAAAACATTAATTATTCACTTCGTTTATCATTATTGCGGCTAGTTTATCGTTATCGAGCACTAAAACAAACTCAAAACAAAAACGGCACCTTTAAGTGCCGTTTAATCTACTGTAATACTTAATGTATTTGCATATCGCGTAAGAAGTGATTACTTCTCGTCTTTGCCCCACAACCATGCTGCACCACGAACACCAGATGATGCCCCAAACTTATTTTTAACCACTTGGGTACCACATTCACGGCCAACAACATATTTGGGTAACACTTTAGGTAATTCAGTATAAATAGCTTCAATATTAGAGACGCCGCCGCCAAGTACAATCATGTCTGGGTCCATCATATTAATCACGTGTGCGAGTGAACGCGCTAAGCGATCGATATAACGTTCAAATGCGGCTGTGGCTAACGGATCGCCTTGTTGCATCATCTCAGAAATTTGAATACCGCTAGTGGCATCACCACCCGCTTCACGAAAATCACGAACAAAGCCTGTGCCAGAAATAAAGGTTTCAATACAGTCACGATTACCACAAAAACAAGTAGTGGTATTAAACTCATCTGCTGTCATCCACGGTAATGGGTTATGTCCCCACTCTCCGCCAATGCCATTACCGCCGCCATGGACACGACCGTTAATCGCAACACCCGCACCACAACCGGTACCAATAATGCCGCCAAATACAACCCCTTTACCAGCAGCTGCGCCATCAACGGCTTCTGATACTGCAAAACAGTTCGCATCATTAGCTACACGTACTTCACGGCTTAATACTTCACTTAAATCTTTATCCAGCGGATGACCGTTAATCCAGGTTGAATTAGAGTTTTTTACCAAGCCAGTAAACGGTGACACAACACCTGGAATGCCAACCCCAACAGAGCCGGTTTGGCCCGTTGCTGATTCTGCATCAGCCACTAAGCTGACAATGGCTTCAATGGTACCAGGATAGTTTTTTGGCGTAGGAATGCGCTTTCTGAAAATTTCAGATCCATCATCGGCTAAAGCCACTATTTCAATTTTTGTACCACCGAGATCGACGCCCATGCGCATCATAACTTGTCACTCCATTTGCTTATTATTAATTGGGGTTCCATATTGGGCTTGCAAGAGCTGATAACGATTAGCGCTATTTGCGTGCAAACCATGCCGATGAAGCAGCAATAAAATACGGATTTAAAATATTTTCTTTTTGGTTGTATTGCAGCGGTGTAAGCGCTGGATATTCAACCACCTGACCACCAGCACTTTCTAATACTGCTTGCGCTGCGGCGGTATCCCATTCACTGGTTAGGCCTAATCTTGGATACACATCTGCTTGCCCTTCGGCCACCATACAAAATTTTAATGAACTGCCGACGCTTAACATTTGGTGTTCGCCAATAGTCTGTAAATAAGCGGCAACATCAGGGCTAACGTGAGAGCGGCTTCCGACTACAATAGGTGGCGATTGCAATGCTCTGTCACGAATATCTAATAACGATATTTGTCCATTATATTCAAGCCATGCCCCTTGACCAACAATACCGCTATAACATTTGTCTAATACTGGTGCATATACCACACCGGCAATGGCTTTGCCTTGGTGAATAAGGGCTATGTTGACGGTAAATTCGCCATTGCGTTTAATAAATTCTTTGGTGCCATCTAGCGGATCGATCAACCAATACGTTTGCCACGTTTGTCGCTCTGCCCAGTTGATATCAGCCGCTTCTTCACTCATTACAGCAATATCAGCAAAATGCTGTTTAAGGCCAGCGACAATCACATTATGGCTGGCAATATCGGCTGCAGTAACAGGGCTATCGTCTTGTTTAACCTCAATCTGCAAATCAGTTTGAGCATAAACCTGCATAATCGCAGTACCTGCATCTTTAGCAATGGCGACTACCTGTTCTAGCTCAGCTAGAGAAAATGTAATGTTCGACAAATCAATTCCTTAAAATCTATAACGGCTTCAATACCATTAAGGTGCATTTGCTCCATTATGCCATTGTTGACATCATAAATTTATATAATCATTTGATCGCACTTAAACCAAAACACTCTGATCATGCCATTACATGCTTACAACATACTGACAACACCTCTAAACTTGCTCGATACTAAGCTAAACCACTCACCACTCAAAGCAAACAGTGCATCTTTGCATTCGTATTCAGTTAAAAATCAACATCATAAAATGACACTATTTAGCTGGGATATCACAGTAAAAAACCATCGTCACTCACAGTGCTAGTTGATGATTATTGACTACATAAAACAAAATCCACTGTTAAAGCGCTGAGTCTAGTGACATAATTTCTGGTGCTATTTTGCCTAAGGTAACGTCAACACTGCCATCAATTGTTTCGCATCCGGCACCTGTTTTAGGTGATTTAGCACATTCATATACACGCACGTAATCCACTAACATCGACTGCGGAAAAATCGACTCATCGATACCAGTTTTATTCACATTCGCGGCCCATGCGCCACCCACAGCAAGATTAAGTAACATGTGAAATGGCTGATTAAACGGTGCATCATCAGGTGCGTTGACCACATCACCATTATCATCGACATACTGGCTAAACCAACCCGATGCTCGTTGAGTGGCAAAATGAACATCATCGACATACCAACGGATTTCACCTTGTTGCCATTCAACAGCATAAACATGGAAGTCGTCTGCAGGATTGAGGTCATGTGGTAAACGATATTCTGTGCCCGTATAAACATTGTTGGGCCATTGTTTACCGTAATGTAATGTGCCATGTACTGCAGACTCTGGCGCCTTATCGTCGGTAACAACCTTAAGGTTTACGGCCTCCATAATGTCTATTTCACCTGATCCAGCCCAAGGACCGTATACCCAATCTGTCGGTAACATCCATATCGCCGGCCAAGTCCCCTGACCTTGCGGTAATTTGGCGCGAATTTCAAAACGGCCGTATTTCCAATCACCTTTGTTTTTCGATACTAAACGAGCAGAGGTGTAATCTAATGTTTTCGATGTATCGTTTACGTCATAGCTTGGATCAGAATCATTTACTGCAGGCCCAGAAAAAGTTTCTCTTAATGCCGTAATCGCTAACAAACCATCACTAACTGCAGTATTTTCAGGCCGTGCGGTATAACACTGAGCCTCATCATTGCCACCACCATAACAATCAACGGCAAAGCTCCACCTAGCAGTGTCTATTTGGTTACCCTCAAACTCATCTTGCCAAACCAGTTGCCAACCTGATCCTGCGGTATTGGGTATCACTGTATCTGTTGCTTGTTCTGTTACATCATCAGCATTACAACCAGACAGAAATATGACCGACAAAGTTAACGCAGTTAAGCAGGATACAAATGAATGATGCTTATTGAGCTTGTTCATTTTTGTCCTTATCCATTTATCGTTCTCTGTTTGCCGCACGCAGTAGTAAAACAACAAGCGTCGCAAACCATTACTATTTAAAATTGAGTTTAATTAGCCCTATCTAATGACTCAGATAGGGCTAATTCGCTTTTAATTAGTTACATTGTATGGTGTTTTCTGCTGATGCTGCTTGAATGACCACATCACTGAAACGAATTTCCACTGCCGCGTCGGTGGCAAGGTAAAATGGCATCACAATTTTAGCAAAATCCATTGGTTCATCAGCAAAACATGCCAATGAAAAGCTTAAACGTTGCCATTCACCTAATTGAGTATTCACCTGCTTGGCAATATCGATTTGCTTACGACAATCACCTTCACATGCCAACCCTAGCCATAACGGCTTTTGCAGTGCTTGTGTTGCATTAATACTCACTGATAACGTGGCATCACTATTACTGTAAGCCCTTAAATCACGAGGGAAATTACTAATTAACCCGACAGTGCCCAGCTCATTACCATTAAAAGAGACTAAGCGCGCATCTTCTTGAACCACACGATCCATAGTACGAATGGTTAATGCGCTATTTTGCGCTACGCTACTGGTTAACCCTTGGCGCTCAGAAGCGTTAGCGATGAACATTGACCAAGGCGATTTCACTGCGCGCTCAAATAAAGGTAAATCTTCTAGTGTTTGAGTTGCAGCTAAATTGTCTTCCGACAAATTGTCTAACACAACCGCATCACTGGCAGTAGATTGGTAAGTTAAGCCATAGCCATAAGGTATAAGCGGCTGATAATCAGCTTGTGCTTGTTTAGTGTTGTATTGGGCTAATGGCACATTAATCTGAGTTTGCTGAGGTGTCGCAGGCCATGAGAATGACAATTTACCGACAAAATCATGAGCAACTTTGCCATCAGCCTGAGTAAATAACACATCTGCAACGCCTTGCCCTTCAGAACCCGGTAACCAGGCTGCGACAAATGCATCAGAGCTGTTGAACTCAGCATTAACCCACATAGGACGGCCACTAATAAACACAGATACCACTGGAATACCTTGCGCTGTTAACTTCTGCAATAAAGCAAGATCACGCTTGTCTCCACGTTGATATTCTAAGTTATCAATGTCGCCGTTACCTTCTGCATACGGCTCTTCACCAAACACAACAATCGCAACATCTGGCTTTTGCTGTGGTTCAAATTCACCCGCAACACTTAATGTTGTTGTACCACCAGCTTGAGTGACCAATTTATCAATACCAGCGTAAATTGACGTAGCACCAGGAAAGTCACTATTTTGGTTATCAGTACCCTGCCACGTAATGGTCCAGCCACCCGATTGTTTACCGATATTATCCGCAGCATCACCTGCAACCAACACCTTTGCATTAGGCGCTAAAGGCAATAAACCTTGATTGTTTTTAAGCAGTACTAAAGATTCACGTACAGCTTGACGTGCCACATCACGGTGACTTGCTTGGCCAATTAATTCAGTTTTACCCGATAACGGCCGATTGGCAGGGCTAGGTTTGTCAAACAAACCTGCACGGAACTTAACCCGTAAAATACGTTTAACCGCATCATCAATACGCGCTTGGCTTATTTCGCCATTATTCACCTGTGCAATGGTGTTTTCATATAACGGTTTCCAAGCGGCAGTTGGCACCATAAAGATATCTAAACCGGCATTAACGGCTTGCGCACACGACTCATTGGTACAGTTAGCGACTTGTCCGTGACCGTTCCAATCACCTACCACAAAACCATCGAAATTTAATTTATCTTTAAGTACATCTGTTAATAGATATTTATTGCCATGATTTTTAACCCCATGCCAGCTATTAAATGATGCCATAACACTTTGTGCCCCAGCATTGAGTCCCCCCACATAGCCTTGTGCATGTATGTCATATAAGTCTTGTTCGCTGGCAATATTATCGCCTTGATCGATGCCATTTTCAGTGCCGCCATCGCCTAAAAAGTGCTTAACAGTTGAAATCACATGTTGATCAGATAAAAAGTCACCATTAACAGAACCTTGCAGGCCCTCAACGATGGCATAAGAATAGGCTTTGACGATTTGTGGATCTTCTGAATAACCTTCATAAGTCCGGCCCCAGCGATCGTCTCTCACTACGGCGACTGTTGGAGCAAATACCCAATCGATACCGGTCACCATCACTTCTTTTGCCGTGATAGCGGCAATCTTTTCAATTAACTTAGGGTTATTAGCCGCCCCTAAACCAATGTTATGCGGGAACAAAGTCGCGCCGATAACATTGTTATGACCGTGTACGGCATCGGTGCCCCACATGGTTGGAATATTAATCCCATCAACACTGTCATCGACCGATGCTTGATACAAAGATTCCGCCAGTGCAATCCAATCTGCAGGCGTAGCATGTTTGTCATTGTTAGGGTATGCACCACCACCATTGAGATACGAGCCAAAACCATATTTACGCATATCTTCAACGGTAATATCGCGAATTTCAGGTTGGATCATTTGCGCGACTTTTTGATCTATAGTCATTTTAGCCACTAACGCATCAATTTTGGCTTCTAAAGCATCATCTTTGGCGATAGCAGGCTTAAGATCCGGCCAAATGGCTAATGACGACTTAGCTGCTGTATCACCAACCATGGCTGGGGTAACTGCAGTTTTTTTATCTTGTTGAGTGGCGTTGTTGTTCTCGCCGCACCCACTTAAGCCAAGCAATACGCCTAAGGCTATCAAGCTTGTTTTTGTCGGTGTGCTGACTTTATGCATGCACTGTAATTGAGTTAATCTCATGGTCTTCCCTTATACCTTATCTGCGAATACTGGACGTTTTGCAGCACATCCAATCAAACCGTAATAACCAATAAATACGTAACATAACAAAGGTAGAATAAAGGCTAATTGAATGCCTAAACTGTCAGCTAACATGCCTTGTAATAATGGTAAAACAGCACCTCCGACAATGGCCAAGCATAAAATACCCGAACCCTGACTGGTGTGCTGTTTTAAATCTTGTAGCGCTAAACTGAAAATGGTTGGGAACATGATTGAATTACACAAGCCGACTAGCAACAATGCCCACATGGCAACGGTACCGGCACTCAACATGGCTGCTGCCACTAAAACACACGCACATAGCGCATTAAACGCGAGTACTTTGCCTGCGTTAATTTTTTGCATGACTGCAGCACCAATAAAGCGCCCAACCATCGCGCCACCAAAGTAGTAAGCAATGTAATGCGCAGCCTCCGATTCAGACACGCCGCCAATATCATCTTGAGTTAAAAAACTAATTAAAAAGCTGCCAATCCCTACTTCAGCGCCCACATAAACAAAAATACCCACGGCACCCAGCACCAAATGCGGGTATTGCCATGCGCTACCTTTTACAGCGGCATTAGACTGAGTGTCTCGTTTGCCCAGTAAAGGCAGTTTTAACAACATAAAAATGAATGCTAATACAAACAACGCACCCGCTAAAATAAGGTAAGGCGTTTGTACTGCAGAGGCTTGTTGCTGAATCGATAGCTGGCCAATCACTTCGCCAACCTCAGTGACTTTGCTGTCATGTTCAACGGTCGATAAAATTAACCAACTACCAAAAAATGGCGCCACCGTGGTGCCTAATGAATTAAATGCTTGGGTTAAGGTTAAACGAGACGATGCGGTTTCGGCTGGACCTAATACGCTCACATATGGATTTGCTGATACTTGCAAGATGGTAATGCCCGAAGCCAGTACAAAAAAAGCAAATAAAAACATATTGTAAGAGCCATAACTGGCCGATGGATAGAACAGTAAACACCCTACACATGCAATAACCAATCCGGTAATAATACCTTTTTGATAACCAATTTTACCGACTAGGGCTCCTGCCGGAATAGACACAATAAAATAGGCTCCGAAAAAGCAGAACTGTACCAGCATTGCTTGGGTGTAATTAAGGTCGAACATGTTTTTTAAATAAGGGATTAAAATATCATTTAAACAGGTTAAAAAGCCCCACATAAAAAATAACGAGGTTAACGCTATCAAAGCAAAACGAAAGTTGCCTTGCTGGTGAGTCGAATCGGCATTTGCCAACTCAGGTTGAAGCGGTGAAGTCGCCATGACATTCCCTTATTGTTGTTAATAGTTATCTTGGGTTGCAGTACATAACGCCATTGAATGGATACCAATAATCTCACGCCAAGAGTTAATTCCCCGTAAACCCTAGACATTTGACTGGTGATCATTTCCACACTTGAGCAAGCAGATAAGCATTCAATAATTAACCAAATCAATTATTGACCTTTGGATAATTAATCACTAATCTCAATGTAAGCGCTTTCATTTTTAACATATCGATAACTGATGTCAACGATTTTTAAACGCGAGAGCTTATTTTTTACTGCGTATCTATCACGGCGCAAGGCCTTTTATCAGGGTATTTCAACGTAATAAGTTAGTTATAAAAATAGACACAATTAAATAATACTAAGTGAATTTAAATATGAAAATTATGTTACCAGCCGATTCTAAAATGCATTCAAAAGCGTTCACCTTTGGTGTGGCGACTGCTTCTTTTCAAATTGAAGGCGCAGTGGATTCTCGTCTTCCTTGTATATGGGATACCTTTTGTGCGACTCCAGGCAAAATTCGTGATGGTTCTGACGGTTCGCAAGCATGCGAGCATGTAAAGTTATGGCGTGAAGATGTCGATCTAATTGAATCGCTAGGCGTTGACGCCTACCGTTTATCGATTTCATGGCCACGCGTAATGCATAAAGATGGCAGCCTCAATCCGCAAGGTGTGACGTTTTATACCGACTTACTCGATGAATTAAATCGTCGTGGTATTAAAACCTTTGTGACCTTATACCATTGGGATTTACCACAACATATTGAAGATAATGGTGGTTGGTTAAATCGCGAAACGGCCTATTTATTTGCAGACTACGCCGACAAAATCACTCAGGCATTCGGTGACAGAGTCTATTCATATGCAACCTTTAACGAACCATTTTGCAGTTCTTACTTAGGTTACGAAATTGGCGTTCATGCGCCTGGATTAGCAACCAAAGCGTTCGGTCGTCAATCTGCACACCATTTATTATTGGCTCATGGTTTAGCCATGAAAGTATTGCAAAAAAACAGTCCTAATAGCCAAAATGGTATCGTACTTAACTTCACGCCTTGCTATAGCGCGACAGACTCTGCAGCAGATGTTAACGCCGCAAGTAAAGCCGATCAGTACTTTAATCAATGGTACATCAAACCACTGTTTGACCGTTGCTACCCTGACATTATTAATGACTTCGCCGCTGAAGATATGCCCGTTATTGAACAAGGCGACTTTGATATTATTGCTCAACCTATCGACTTCTTAGGCATTAACTTTTACACCCGTGCGGTCTATAAAGCAGACCCAGTAAATGGCTTTAGCCAAATCGATATGGTCGACAAACCTAAAACAGATATTGGCTGGGAAATATACCCACAATCCTTCACCGACTTATTAACCTCTTTGCATGCACTTTATCCTTTACCGCCGATCTACATTACTGAAAACGGTGCGGCAATGGATGATAAATTGCAAGACGGTAAAGTGGATGATCAAGACAGACTCGAATACTATAACGCTCACTTAAATGCAGTAAATAATGCCATTGAACAAGGCGTTAATGTTGTAGGATATTTTGCGTGGAGTTTAATGGATAATTTTGAATGGGCTGAAGGCTATTTAAAACGTTTTGGGATTGTTTATGTTGATTATACAACTCAACAACGCACCCTGAAAGCCAGCGCCTATGCGTATCGAGAATTTATAAACTTAAGAAAATAATATGTTAACCAGATAAAGCCGTTGTATAAAACGGCTTTGTTCTATTCAAACAGTTGCATCATTTTAACAAATAACAACAATTGAGGCATGTATGATAAGCACCAGAGAAAAAATAGCTTACGGGCTCGGGGACACTGCCAGTAATATTGTTTTCCAAACTGTTATGCTGTTTTTAACCTTTTTCTATACCGACATTTTCGGTATTTCGCCAGCATTTGTCGGCACCATGTTTCTAGCTGTACGCTTAATTGATGCGGTCACCGACCCATTGATGGGCGCGTTGGCAGATAGAACCAATACCCGTTGGGGTAAGTTTAGACCCTACCTATTATGGTTTGCCCTACCCTTTGGTTTTATCAGTGTTTTAGCCTTTACTACTCCTGATTTAACTGAAGACGGCAAAATGATTTATGCCTTCGTTACTTATACCGCACTCATGATGGTCTACACCGCCATTAATATCCCATATTGTGCATTAGGCGGCGTGTTAACAGCCGACCCAAAAGAGCGAGTGTCAGTACAATCTTACCGTTTTGTATTTGCAATGCTCGGTGGTTTATTGGTGTCAGGTTTAACCTTACCCCTAGTCGAATTTTTAGGTCAAGGCGATCAAGCCAAAGGTTACCAACTGACTATTGCCGCCATGAGCGTTTTGGGTGTTGCGATGTTTCTTGCCTGTTTTTGGGGTACTAAAGAGCGTTTACACCCGCCAGCGGATCAACAGTCTAGCTTTAAGAAAGACTTTACCGATATGCTCAAAAATGACCAATGGCGTGTGTTAGCTATTGCGGCAGTGTGTTTATTATCAGGCATGGTGTTACGCACTAGCTTAGCGATTTACTACGTTAAATATTTCCTTAACATGCCGGACTCCATCACCCTATTTATCACTCTGGGTATGGTTGGTAATATATTTGGTTGTATTTTAGCTGAGCCTTTGGCTAAACGCTTTTGTAAGGTCAAAGCTTATATCACTTTGCAACTGCTTGCGGCAGCGATGTGCGTAGTGAGCTACTTTGTACCTAGCGATCAAGTCGTGCTCGCCTTTGGAATGTTTATTATCTGGGGCTTTACCTTCAACATGGCCACCCCATTACTTTGGGCAAAAATGGCTGATGTTGTCGATTATGGCCAATATAAAAATGGCGTACGCATTACCGGGATGATTTATTCTTCAGTGATTTTCTTTATCAAACTGGGTGTTGCCATTGGTGGTGCTTCTGCGGGGTGGTTATTAGCAGGTTATGGTTATCAGCCTGATACCATGCAAACGGAGCATACTCAGCAAGGTATATTATTATCATTCACTATTTACCCTGCGATTGGATCTTTAGTCGTGGCTTTTGTAATGCGCTGGTACACTTTAGATAATCAAAAAGTGGACCAAATTCACTTAGAATTAAATAGAGAAGCAAAATAAAAGCATGTTAATCTTGGAGCCATGTGCTCCAAGACGGCTTTTTAATACTCATTATATGGCAACTATTTACGATGTATCAGTGATGGCTGGTGTGTCTCTGGCGACTGTGTCCCGAGTCATGAACAACAACACCAAAGTAAGCGATAAAACCAAACAAAAAGTACTCGATGCAATGAAAGCGTTAGGTTACCGGCCTAATACGATTGCACAGTCACTCGCCTCGAACTGTTCAAACAGTGTCGGGGTTTTGGTGTCTCAGCTTGACGGTCCTTTTTACGGTCCCATGATGACCGAAATTGAAACAGCCCTTAGAACAGCTAACAAGCACGTGATTATTGCTGCTGGTCATAGTGACGAGAAACAAGAGAAAGAAGGGGTTGAGTTTTTAATGAGTCGCGGCTGTGATGCCCTTATTTTGGATATTGAGGCTGTATCAGACGATTACCTAATCGAGCTCAGTAAAGGTTCAACGCCGGTGGTATTTATTAACCGCTATATAGACGCTATCAAAGAACGCTGTGTTTATCTTGAAAATGAACAAGGTGGCTTCATGGCTACCGAGCACATTTTATCACTTGGCCATAAAGATATCGCATACATTTCAGGGCCATTGTTTAAGCTCGATGTGAGAGATCGCCTAAAAGGACATAAACGAGCATTGCAACAATACAATATCGATTTTGATGACACCCTTTGCGTTGAAAGTGACTTTAAAGAAGCTGGCGGTTGTGAAGCGATGGAACGTTTATTGTCGATGAACAAACCGATCACAGCTGTAGTGTGTGCTAATGATCAGATGGCCTCAGGCGCTATTGCAGTGTGTTTAGAGCATGGATTGCGTGTTCCGGAAGATATTTCATTTATCGGTTACGATAATATCCCTTTCCCGCAATATATTTCACCTAAATTATCTACCGTCAGTAACCCCATTAACGAGATGGGTAAAATGGCCGCTCGCTGGGTACTTCGACAAGTTTACAACAATAAAGACGTGGTAATTGAACGCTCATTTCAGCCAGAATTATTTATTCGTGATTCAGCCAAAGCGGTTAACCTAAAAAGTCAATAACCTGAATTTACAAGACAGATAACATGAGCATATATCATTAATTGTTCATGTTATTTAGCAACGGTATTGGCTCATAATGCAGTCGCTATTAGCTAATACAGCAACTATCAACGAGTGTAATAACTATTAACATTTGATTTTTGATACGACCCACTAATAAAAAGCAAACCTCTCACATATTCACCGCTAACATAACACTCAGTATTTAAGTGAAACTCCAATACCTGCTCACGACTGACATTATTACGATTACCTGAGCTAGGTGATTACTGGCATGTTCAAGTCACTTATCAGCTCCCCTTTTCACCAGACAATATAATAGTCCAACGTATCTAACATTCAATGTAACACCTTCACCACCATTGTTGCTTTCACAAGGTATCTATATTGAACGAGCCAGCGCTGATGATAGTAATAGGATGAAGTCAAAGGCGTGAGTGTTAACCCTATTGATTGACAACCATGCCACCCAAATACATGACAACACCTTAGATTCTGCCTCTGAGCACACCTTATTCGAGCCCAATAGTAAGATAAGTCATAAATATAATTGGTAACAATCTAACCCACAAAAGAAAGCGCTTACATTTTAGCGCGGAAATAAATATTAAATTAAAAATGTTTAAAAACAATGGATAACAATATTTAGTATAAAAAAATCTACATCTGAGTTAATGAAATGTAATAATTCGAACTTGTTTTTGTTGACTGCGGTCACATTTTACACTAGTTTTATGTAAGCGCTTACATTAGATGTTTTATAACCCTACAATTATAAATAATGATTACTGCGTGGATAGAGAATTAAAAAAACGATTTGCGCCTAACCCGCAATATTGAGAGAAGTAAAATCTAGTCAATGGGGATTTCCTAGATGAAAACAACAAAATTTACAAAAACTAAGCTTGCGACCAGTTTATCGCTAGTGCTTGGTGTGAGCAGTATGTTACCAGCCTATGCTGCTGATGAAGCAAGTGAAGAAAATATCGAAGTAATATCGGTTACTGGTATTCGTGGCAGTTTAATTAAATCAATGGATGTGAAACGTTCATCAAGTGGAGTCGTTGACTCTATTTCAGCTGAAGACATTGGTAAGTTTCCTGATACCAACCTAGCGGAATCGTTACAGCGTATTACTGGTGTATCGATTGACCGTTCTAACGGTGAAGGCAGTAAAGTATCCGTGCGTGGTTTTGGTCCAGACTACAACTTGATCACCCTCAATGGTCGTCAAATGCCTGTGACTACAGGTTCGCGCTCATTTGATTTTGCTAACATCGCTTCTGAAAGTATCAGTGGTGTTGAAG
This sequence comes from Shewanella sp. ALD9, assembly GCF_002836315.1. Taxonomy (NCBI): domain Bacteria; kingdom Pseudomonadati; phylum Pseudomonadota; class Gammaproteobacteria; order Alteromonadales; family Shewanellaceae; genus Shewanella; species Shewanella sp. ALD9. Next base: position 489,666 of record NZ_PJCD01000003.1, on the reverse strand, counting down.
TACACAAAACTAGCCAAGCTTCAGATTCAACCGGTGGTATTGGTTCTACTATTGATATTTTAACGCATAAGCCATTCAGCTCTCCGGGCTTAAAAGCCACATTTGGTGTAAAAGCAGTTGATGATCAATCAACCGATAATGGCTCAGTTACCCCTGAGTTATCAGGTTTATACTCAAACACGTTTGCTGATGATAAATTTGGTATTTCACTCTCGGCCAGTTATCAAGAGCGTGAAAGTGGCAACCAACAAGCACAGGTCGGGACCGGCTGGCGTAGCTTCCCAGGTTCTGCTGACAACAGTGATTGGGGCGGCGTTGCTAAAGACAGCACCCAAGTTAATCGTCCTGGTGATAGCGATATTTATTCAGTTCCGCAAACCACTGTTTATCGTTTTGAAGAACAACAACGTACCCGTACTAACGGCCAGTTAGTATTACAGTACAGCCCTGTTGATAGCGTAGTCGCAAGCTTAGATTATACCTACATGCGTAACGACATCGACACTCAATCGAATGACGTATCAGCATGGTTTAACTTCGTTCCGTCTGAAAACGTATGGTCTGATGGCCCTATCGCCTCACCACTTATTTATTCTGAAACTTATGGTTCACCTGCTGATTTATCTATGGCGGCTGGTGATTATGGCGTACGTAACGAAAGTGGTTCTTTAGGTTTTAACCTTGAGTGGCAAGCAACAGATAACTTAAAGCTGACATTTGATGCGCACAACTCGGTTGCGGAAAACAAACCAAACAACCTTTATGGTTCAAACAACAATTTAAGTACTGCAGCGTTTGTGCGTACCAGCGCGGCAACTGACTTTAGCGGTGACTTACCAGTGCTTGCTGTTGGTGGTGGTAATGCAGTGACACCTGCAGACATGATGCTTACCGGTTCTGTTTTTGGTAACGCACGTAATAAGTCTGAAATTGATCAATACCAATTTGACGGTGAATACTTATTTGAAGATGCTGGCAGCATTGACTTTGGTGTTGCGTTAACGAACGTAAACAATCACTCACAAAGCGTCAACGTTCAGCGTAACGATTGGGGTGGAGTAGGCTCTGCTGGTGACTTTGAAGACGCATGGTTCCCAGCTGACACCATTCATGACAAATTTGACGCCAATGGTGGTGACTTCTCACTTTCAGACGGTAGCTTCGATGTTTTAGATACCATTTTCATGTGGGACTTTGCGTCAGTACGTGATTTTGCAGCAGCAAACTATGCCTCTGCTGTCAGTGGTGATTGTGGTAATGGCTTCTGCCCTTCAACAAACTATGCCGCTGAAACAGACCGTTACACTGAAGAAGAATCACAAGCCGTTTATGTACAGTACAACTACGATAATGAAATTGCCGGCATGCCATATGACGTGCATTTCGGACTTCGTTATGAGCAAACTGATGTCACCTCGACCGCAGCCGTTGCTGGTTATGATGGCGCAAATTGGATTGCTGAAACTGAAATTGCATTAGTGGGTACTGGTGAGCAAGTTTTTGAAACCAAAACCGGTGATTACGACTATTTACTTCCAAGCTTCAACTTTAATATTGAAGTGGTAGAAGATGTCATGCTTCGTGCAGCATACAGCGAAACCATTGGTCGTCCTAGCTACACAGATATTCAAGGCGGTACGGTATTAGCGACCCTTGCCAATCGTAGTAATGGTGGTGGTTCTGCTGGTAACCCTACATTATTGCCGCTCGAGTCTGAAAATATCGACTTCTCGGCAGAGTGGTATTACGCGCCATCGAGCTACGTGTCGGTAGGATACTTCCGTAAAGACACTAAGAACTTTATCAGTTCTGAAACAGTTAAAACCACTAACGGCATTTATAACCCAGCATCTGGTGATTTATATAAAGCTGCTGTGGCCGCAACGGGGACAACTGAAGCTGGCGCTGTTCGTGATTATATTTTCGCAAATTATGCTGATAATGCTGCTGTAGATGCCACCAATCAAATTATTAGCGGCAGTGCAGCTAATAATGATGAATTGTTGAACTTTAATATTTCAACGCCATCAAATAGCTCTAATAACTCAGTCATTGATGGTTGGGAGTTTGCGGCTCAACACTTCTTCGGCGAAAGCGGATTTGGTGTAATAGCCAACTACACCTTGGTTGATAGTGATCAGGCTTACGACAACTTCTCATTTGATGCACAGTCAGCATTAATCGGTATCAGTGACACTGCTAATGCGGTATTGGTGTACGAGAATTATGGTTTCCAAGCTCGTATCGCATACAACTGGCGTGATGAGTTCTTAAACTCTACAGGTCAAGGTACTGGCGCTAACCCACAGTACACAGAAGCTTACTCGCAAATCGATTTGTCTGTTAGTTATGATGTCGAATCTGTTGAAGGCTTAACCGTGTTTTTCGAAGGACTTAACATTACTGAAGAGTACATCCGTGTTCACGGTCGTGCAGAAGAGCAAGTGTTAAACCTAACCGAAACCGGCGCTCGTTATAGTTTAGGTGCTCGCTACACTTTCTAGCCTATAGCGTAATGCAATAGTCATTGAGTGATATTTCGGCTAATACCCCAGTGTTAGACGGAATTCACTCAAGTTCCCTTTCAGGTCGTTGAGGTGCCAGCCTTTGTCACCTCCTTTTATTGCAACATATTGAGTAACAAGGACGTTACTATTTTTTACGCCTAGTTGTTTGAAACCATACACGCAAAACATAAAAAAACTATTACTTGAATGTGCTGACATTTTATTGAATGCTAGTTAATGTGTTTTTTAAGCAATCAGATTTTTAGATTCATCAGAATAAAAATAATAATCACGCCAAAAGCGTAGGTAAAGATGATGCAAAAACCAATAACCGAAATAGTCATCGTTGGAGGCGGTACAGCTGGTTGGATAACTGCCGGTTTGTTGGCCGCTGAACATAATGTTGATAACGGTGTTTTAGCTCACTCTCCCAAACTCAATATTACTTTAATCGAATCACCGGATGTGGCCACTATTGGCGTAGGTGAAGGCACTTGGCCTTCAATGCGCTCAACCCTGAGCAAAATTGGTATCGATGAGAACGACTTTATTCGCCAATGTGATGCTAGCTTTAAACAGGGCTCTCGGTTTATCAATTGGTGTGCAGACCCACAAAGCAAGGTCACTGACAGCTATTTACATCCATTTAGTTTGCCCCACGGTCACCAAGAACTCGACTTATGCCAATATTGGCTGCCTCATGCCGAACAAGTCAGCTTTGCCGAAGCCGTTTGTAGCCAGCAAGTATTAACTCAGCTTGGTTTAGCCCCCAAAAGCATTGCCACTGCTCAGTATCATTTTCAAAATAACTACGGCTACCACCTTAATGCCGCTAAGTTTAGTCAGTTACTCACAGAGCATTGCACTCAAAAACTCGGCGTCACCCATATTCGCGACCATGTCAGTCAAATTATTAATAACGATCATGGCGACATCGACAAGCTGATCACTAAACAACATGGCGAAATCAGTGGCCAGTTATTTATCGACTGCACCGGCGCAAAATCTCTACTGTTAGGTGAACACTTGCAAGTGCCTTTTTTATGTCAAAAATCGGTGCTTTTTAATGATCGCGCACTAGCGATACAAGTCCCCTACCCTGATGCAAATAGCCCTATTGCGTCTTGCACACACTCAACTGCACAGTCAAACGGTTGGATTTGGGATATAGGCCTACCAACGCGTAAAGGTGTCGGCTATGTATATTCATCAAGCCATACCAATGACATAGATGCACAGCAAACATTGTTTAATTATCTCGGTGTTGATGGCGCTGCAGCTGACAAATTGGAACCGAGACAACTGACGATTAACCCTGGGTATCGTGCTAAATGCTGGCAAAATAACTGTATTGCTATCGGGATGGCAGCAGGCTTTATCGAACCATTAGAAGCGTCGGCTTTGGCATTAATAGAATGGACTGCGTCTACCTTAGCCCAACAATTACCACCCAATCGTATGGTGATGGACACGATTGCTACGCGAGTTAACGAGCGCTATCAACTACACTGGCAACAAATTATCGACTTTTTAAAGCTGCATTATGTGATAAGCCGACGTGAAGTTGATGGTTATTGGCGTGACCATCGTGAGTCAAACTCAATCCCCGACAGCTTACAAGCCATGCTCGAATTATGGCGTTATCAAACACCGAGCCAACAAGATATTAGTTATAAAGAAGCCTTATTTCCGGCAGCCAGTTTTCAATATGTACTTTATGGCATGGGCTATAACACCCAATTGCCCAATCATGTGAAACCGTCAATGCAACAATTGGCACAGCGACTGTTTAATGACAATCAACAGCGCACCCAAGCGCTTGCTAAAAACCTGCCGAGTAATCGCGAGTTACTCGATAAAGTTGCGCAATATGGTTTCCCTAAGCTTTAAGACATGACATAAATAATCACGATAACAACGCAAATAAGATTACAGACAAAATTCACGTACAATAATCATAAAAATACGACGTATTTGAACGAATAAGATAGGACATTAAAATGAGCCAACATGTATTACTAAACAGCATTGAACATAAAGACGTAAAAGTGATGACTCATCGCTCTGCTGCACTAGGCGATAACCTTTGGTATAGCGTGACATTTCCGCAAGAGTTTCGCAGCGTGCAAGCCCACTACCCGATCTTTTTTCATAAAGATACTGCCACAGGTCAGTTTTACGCGGTGGCACTATTTGGTTTTCAGCAAAATGATAACGTGTTTTTAAGTGAACAAGGCTGGAGCGCATCATACGTGCCGCTTACTGTGCGTCGCCAACCTTTTTTAATCGGTCAACAAACCGTACTTGAAGACGGTGTAGAACGTCAGCAACGCGTTATTCATGTGGACTTAGACCACCCTAGAGTCAGCGAAACCGAAGGTGAAGCATTATTTTTACCTTACGGCGGTAACACGCCATTACTCGATGAAGTCGGCGAAATTCTTGAGGTCATACATCATGGTTTACAAGATGGTCAACGCTTTGTCGATGCCTTGATTGAACATCAATTGCTGGAATCATTCACTTTAGATATTGAGTTAGACAACGGTCAAAAAAATCAGATGATCGGTTTTTATACCATCAATGAAGAAACCTTAGCCGGATTGTCTGCTGACGCATTAGCAAAGCTGCACCAGCAAGGTTACTTGCAAGCCATTTACATGACATTAGCCTCGCAAAGCAATGTAAGAGACTTACTTAACCTCAAGAATGCGCAAGGTTAATAGTGATGACAACGGTCAAAACACTGCAGCAAGTCGAACGTATCAATGAATGTACATTAGAGAACGTCATAGACTTAATCCGTGATGCCGACAAACCCATGGTATTTAAAGGGCTGTGTCGCCATTGGCCGTTGGTCCAGGCAGGATTAGAGTCGGCACAAAGTGCGATGACTTACCTGCGCCAGTTTTATCAAGGCATGCCAGTAACTGCGTATTATTTACCGCCAGAGCAACAGGGTAGAGTGTTTTACAATGAAAAACTTGATGGTTTTAATTATCAAGCCGGCCGATTGGACTTTAATCAGCTGCTAGACCGATTAAGCCAAGAAATGATTAAAGACATGCCTGCGGGAATGTACATGGGCTCGACCGATATCCACCAATGTTTACCCGGTTTAGGGGCACAAAACAGTTTAGATTTAGCGCCCATGCAACCGTTAACCAGCATCTGGCTGGGCAATCAAACCAAGGTGGCTGCTCATTATGACTTTCCGCTAAATCTGGCGTGTAACGTGGTTGGTAAGCGTACCTTTACCCTATTCCCACCCGAGCAAATTAGTAATTTGTATGTTGGCCCCATGGAACTGGCACCCGGTGGCCAAGACATCAGTCTCGTTGATATGGCGAACCCCGACTTTGAACGTTTCCCGCGTTTTCAGCAGGCATTAGACGCCAGCCTAACAGCAGAGCTAAGCCCTGGTGATGTATTATTTATTCCCAGCATGTGGTGGCACCATGTTCGTGGCGTCGATGACTTTAACGTACTCATTACCCACTGGTGGCGGGATACTCCTGGCTTTTTAGGCCGCCCTAACAATGCCTTATTGCACAGTATATTAAGCTTACGCTCTCTGCCTAAAGCTCAGCGCCAAGCATGGAAATCGATATTCGAACACTACATTTTCGATCATGACGATGTTGATGACAGTCATATTCCCGACAATGTGAAAGGCATGCAAACTAAGCCATTAGACGAATTAACGGCCCGCAAAATACGTGCAGACTTAATCAATAAATTAAAACGATAATGCTGAACACAGCAAGATATCAAGCCAAACAGGATGCCCAAGATGAATAAATCAATCAAAAAAGTTGTCATTGCCGGTGGTGGAACCGCAGGTTGGATGGCCGCAGCCGCCTTTAGCAAACTGTTGGGCAAAAATCTTGAAATTGTATTAGTAGAATCTGACGAAATTGGTACTGTTGGTGTCGGTGAAGCCACTATTCCAACCTTGCATATTTTCCATCGTTTACTTGGGTTAAAAGAGCAAGACGTTATGGCAGCCACTAATGCCACCTTCAAACTCGGTATCCAGTTTGAAAACTGGCATGACGTCAACAAAGACTACCTGCATTCATTTGGCTTTTTAGGTAAAGACTGCTGGGCTTGTGGCTTTCAGCACTTTTGGCTTAAAGGCAAGCAACAAGGCCTAGTCAGTGACATTGGCGACTATTGCACCGAGCATTTAGCTGCTCGCCAAGGCCGATTTGCCGTATTACCTAATCAAGACTACAACCATGCTTACCATATGGATGCGAGCCTTTACGCTAAATTTTTACGTAAATTTGCCGAACACCATGGCATGACCCGCATCGAAGGTAAAATCGCCGACGTATTACAACACGACGACACGGGTAATATCCGCGCGTTAAAGCTTGAAAATGGTGAGTTAATTGAAGGCGATTTATTTATCGACTGCACCGGATTTAAAGCGTTGCTTATTGAGCAAACCTTAAACACTGGCTTTGAAGATTGGAGCCACTGGTTACCGTGCGACAGTGCCATTGCAGTACAAACTGAAGCGGTTCAAAAACCAATTCCATATACCCGCTCGATTGCCCGAGAGTCTGGTTGGCAATGGCGTATCCCGTTACAAACCCGCACCGGCAATGGTTTAGTGTTTTGCAGTAAATACATTTCTGATGCTGATGCGACTGAATTATTGCTCAATAACATTGAAGGCGCGCCGATCAATCAACCTCGGGTGATTAAGTTTAAAACGGGTACTCGTCGTCAACATTGGAACAAAAACTGTATAGCAATAGGGTTAGCTGCCGGCTTTTTAGAGCCATTAGAGTCCACCAGCATTCATATGATCCAACGCAGCATAGTGCGCCTATTACAGCTGTTCCCGTCGCAAGGCATTATAGATACCGATATTGCTGAATTCAATCAACAAACTAAAGTTGAAATGGATAACATTCGCGACTTTATTATTTTGCATTACAAGGTCACTGATCGCGAAGACAGTCGCTTTTGGCGTTACTGTAAAAACATGCCAATTCCAGCCTCATTACAACATCGTATCGACATGTTCAGCCAATCAGGCAAAGTCTATAAATACGGCAATGAATTGTTTGGTGAAAGCTCGTGGATACAAGTGATGATGGGCCAAGGCTTAATGCCGAAAGAATATCATCCTATTGTCGACATGATGGACGAAGCGGAATTAACCAGCTTTTTAAACAGCATTAAAGCAACGGTAAAACGTAAAGTTGATACCTTGCCAGCGCACCATGATTTTGTGCAGCATTACTGTAAATCAGCCAGCATGTAAGGTTGTAACATGACAACCGACTCATCGAACAACCAAACGATATCAAGCAAGAATACTCTATCAAGCAAGAGTATTATCAAGGTGGGGCCATTTACGCCCCAGATTGAGTTTATTGGCCTACAGCAAACGCCGGTGATTATCATTGATGACTTTGGCGCTGATCTGTCGCCGCTAATCGATATTGCGATAGATGATAGTCAATTTAATCAAGACCAAGGTTCATACTATCCAGGGCAGCGCGCACCGCTGCCCAAACAATATGTAATCGACGTAATTAATGCGGTATATCAGTTGATATATGACACCTACAAGGTGCCACACTCGTTACGCTTAAAGCCCCAACAATGCGTGTTTTCGGTTATCGACAAGCCTGCTCAACGTTTATTGCCGCTGCAATGCATGCCACATTTTGACACCCCAGAGCCGCACTATTTTGCGATTCTGCACTATCTCAATAATGGCGACCATGGTGATACCGGATTTTTTCGCCATAACACCACGCAATATGAACAGATAACACCACATAACATCGACCATTACTTTAGTCAGGCACAGCCGGTTGTCGATGCACAACAAACGCTGACGCCTGATTATGTGGTCGATAGTAATGATCACTACACCCTTTATCATCAGGTTCAATATCGGCCAAATCGTTTAGTCATTTATCCCGGCAACCTACTCCACTCGACGTTAGTCAACTCAGCAACAGACATCGATAGCAGTCCTAAAACAGGACGACTTACCGCGAATATCTTTATCAATTTCAAATAACACAGGGACCTCGTTATGGCTAAGCCACAGCACGGCAACATCTCGTCAAATCATAAAAAGAAAGCGCTTACAGCATGTGTTTCATCACTTATATGCTTAGGTGTCAGCCACGCTGCACTGGCGGCACACCCAACGATTACCCCACAAACCTTACATGCATTAACGGTGTTACCAGATAATGAAAAGCTGCGTATTGGCAATCGTATCAGCCAAGTCGAAGATGACATTAACCGCTTATTACCTCAATTAACCTTAGAGGAAAAAGTGTCATTAGTGCATGCTGCGGGCAAGTTTCACATACCTGCTATTGAGCGCTTAGGCATACATGAAATGTGGATGTCAGACGGCCCACACGGTGTGCGCTACGAAATCGATCGCAACTCATGGGCACCCGCAGGATGGACTAATGATTACTCGACCTATTTACCGCCATTAACTGCCATCGCCGCCAGTTGGGATCTCAACATGGCCACGCTGCACGGCAATGTGCTTGGCGCCGAAGCACGTCATCGCAATAAAGATCTTATTTTGGGCCCTGGTGTAAACCTCGCGCGCCTACCGTTATATGGGCGTAACTTTGAATACATGGGTGAAGACCCATTTTTAGCAGCTAGCTTAGTAGTGCCTGAAATTAAAGCGATTCAGGCCAATGATGTCGGCGCCACCGTAAAGCATTATGCCCTTAATACCCAAGAACTCAACCGCACAAAAGTAAATGCAAAACCTGATGAGCGCACCTTGCGTGAAGTGTATTTACCAGCGTTTGAAGCGGCGGTAAAACAAGCCAACGTACATGCCATTATGGGCGCCTATAACGAATTTAGAGGCACTAACGCCAATCAGAGCAAGCACTTAGTCAATACTATCTTAAAAGGCGAATGGGGCTTTCAAGGGGTGCTACTTACCGACTGGAACGTCGACATCAACACTTATGATGCCGCCATGAACGGCCTTGATATTGAAATGGGCACAGATGTCGCTGATTTTGACGATTACTTTATGGCAAAACCGCTACTCGAGATGCTTAACGCTGGTAAAGTACCAGTATCGGTACTTGATGATAAAGTCCGCCGTATTTTACGGGTGCAACTCAGCATCGGCATGATGGATAAACACCGTTTATCCGGCGAGCGTAACACTCAAGCTCACCGTGATGATGCTCGCACACTTGCCGCCAATGGCATTGTATTACTTAAAAACGATAACAAGGTATTACCGCTTCACGCTGACAAACTTAAACATGTCTTGGTACTTGGTCCCAATGCCGATAAACGCCATGGATTTGGTGGCGGCTCATCAGAAGTTAAAGCACTCTACGAAATCAGCCCATTAGCCGGTTTAAAAGCCAAACTGGGTGACAAGGTCGACATTCAACTAATGTGTCCAGCCAGCAGCCAGTTTATGCCGATACCCAATGACTATCTCACCACTCGTCATTGGACAGGCACGCCATCGTGGCAAATTAATTATTACAATGACAACAAAATGACCCAGCTCGCCAGTGAATCATGGATAGCCGATCCGCAATTTAATGCCAAAGGCCAAAAACAGTTTGTCGATATTAAAGCCAACATCAAACCTATCGAAACGGGCAGCCACAGTTTTAACATAAAAGCTGACGGCCAAGTGGCATTGTACATTAACGATAAACAGCTGATCGCCAGCACCCAAGCAAACCAAGGACATGTTATCAGTAAAGCCATGACCTTAACTGCTGGTGAAACTTACGCGGTGAGCTTACGTTACCAAGGCGACAAGCAAGCCACCTTAGGCTGGGAAACGCCCAACAGTTTGTACAATACCGAACAAGAGTATTTAGCCGCAGCTAAAAAAGCCGATGCGGTTATCTACTTTGGCGGCTTAAGTCATGCTGATGACCGCGAGTCTATCGACAGACCTGACATGGTATTGCCTGGCCAACAAGATGAGGTCATCGCCAAACTGCTCAAAGTGAATCCAAATACTGTGGTGTTTATGATTGGCGGTTCTGCGGTAGAAATGCCGTGGGCAGATAACGCTAAAGCGGTTGTGTGGGGCTGGTATGGCGGTATGGAAGCCGGTAATGCTTACGCGGATATGTTATTGGGCAATCAAAACCCTAGCGGTAAAATGCCAATTACCTTACCGAAAAAGCTCACCGACACTGCGCCAATAGCGTTAAACGATTACAACGCCACTGAATCAGTTTATAGCGAAGGGGTATTTATTGGTTATCGCTGGTTTGAACAGCAAAATATTGCGCCGTTATTTGCCTTTGGCCATGGCTTGTCTTACAGCCAATTTGATTACAGCAACATCCGTCTTTCAAGCGCTGACATTGCAGGCAATGACACTATCACCGTTACTGTCGATGTCACTAACACCAGTAAAGTCGATGGTGCCGAGGTAGTGCAATTGTATTTGCACGACGTTAAAGCCAGCGTACCGCGTCCAGCAAAAGAGCTAAAAGGCTTTGATAAGTTATGGTTAAAGGCAGGTGAAACCAAAACAGCTAGCTTTACGCTAACCCAACGCGACTTATCGTTTTGGGACGTTAACACTAATAATTGGTTAGCCGAATCAGGTCAGTTTGAAGTGATGATTGGCGCATCGGTTGCCGACATTCGTTTGCGTAAACACTTTGACTATCAACATAAAGCCAAACCTTAGCGGTTCAACTTAGTCTCTTATAACCCAACAACTGCCTGCGTCACATTATTCTGTTGGCGCAGGCAGCTCCAAACGTTAACGCTCAATAAATGTCATCAGTTGCTCGGTTAACCTTGTCGATAATGCGCTTTCACCCGCATGATTAAGCAGTAATGCCACACATTCTGCTGTGCATAAACCACCTTCAATTTGATTGCGCCTAAGTGGGTATATCGATTTAGGTGGATTCACTAAAGACACTTTAGGCAATTCCTTTAGATAAGGGCTCTGATTAAACATTTTGCGCGCTTCTTGCCAAGTGGCATCGATAATCACTAAATATTCAGGCGACGCTAATGACAAACCAGCCTCTTGCGTAGTGTCATCACTTGGAAACACTAAGCCTACTTTACCCGCTTCAATCGCAGCCAATAATTCAGCATCGGGCTGTTTGCGGTGCCACTCAACCACCCGCGCGCTATCGCCTAAAACGTGTTTGACTAATTGGCCGGTATTATTAGCACGATCCATTTCTCGTGAATGCGTTAGTAAAATAATTTTCAACATAATTTTAAAAATAACACCTATAAAATGAACCGCTTAACGCCGTAATGACATACCGCAATACCAAAGTAATAAAACATAACGTCGATAAAACAGTATTCAACCAACTGAAACGACTGCTTACGATAGACCGATACATTAACGCTATGAAAATACGATATACTCTCGAAAAATCGATTTAGTGTCGCGACCTAATCGATTATAACCACCGTATTCTACCCATAAACCCAAGTTCAGGTTATTTAATGATACTACAGCAAGTTATTGCATTATTTTTCACTATGTTAATTTTGGCGATACTACCGGGACCGGCAGTGTTTGCCGTGGTATCAAGAGCATTTTCAAATGGGTTCAAGCATGGCGCTTTTATTACCCTTGGCGTACTGATGGGCGACTTTGTTTATATCCTATTAGCCTTGTTTGGTTTGGCCGCCATTGCCAATGCGATGGGGCCAGCGTTTGAACTAATAAAGTACGCCAGTGCGCTTTATTTATGCTGGTTAGGTTTCAGTATGTTGCGTGCAACGGCCAAAGGCGTTCAATTAGCAACCATACCGAAAGTGAGCCAATTTAAAAATTTAATCACAGGCCTGCTTATTGCCCTTGGCAATCCTAAAGCATTGATATTTTACGTCAGCTTTTTTCCTGCTTTTGTGCCTATGGTCCATGTTGACCTTATCGATGTGATGATTATACTCGCCACTGCAACCTTGGCTTTTGGTTCCGTTAACCTCACTTATGCATATTTGGCATCAAGTGCAAAACAGGTATTTACCTCCCCTAAAGCGGCAACGATAATGAATCGTACTGCAGGCAGTATTATGTTGATTGCTGGCATATTGATAGCCATAAATATATAGGATGTTGCAATGACCGCGTTACGCTTTACCCCACTCACACTCACAAACGGACTGACCTTTAAAAACCGTTTAGTGGTGCCGCCAATGGCGTCACAAACCGCAGACCTAAATGGCTTAGCAACTGAAACGACCATCAATCATTACCATCATTTAGCCCAGTCGGGTGCAGGGTTGGTGATGGTAGAATACAGCCATGTAAATTTGGCAGGACGAAGTGAGTCTAATCAGCTTGGGGCGCATGATGATGTTTGCTTACCCGGCTTAAGCCAAATTGCCACGACGTTACATAATGCAGGGGTAAAAACAGGCTTACAAATTACCCATTGCGGCGGCAAAGACAGTGCAGGTATTAGCGCTGATATTATGGGGCCGTCAGGCATTACCGTGCCAGCATATGATCGTGTATTACCAACCCCTAGAGCCATGACATTGGATGATATCAATCAATGGCAGCAGGATTTTGTTAGTGCTGCCATTCGTGCTGACAAAGCCGGATTTGATTTAGTCGAGCTGCACTGTGCCCACGGTTACGGTATTAATCAATGGTTATCTCCGCTCACTAATCAACGCCAAGACCAATACGGTGGCAGCCTTGAAAATCGCGCCAGAATATTGATCGAAATAGTCAGTAAAATAAAACAAGCGGCGCCAAGATTAGCAGTAATGACCCGCATTCCTGGGCAAGACGGTTACCCTGGTGGTTTGTCTCATGACGATATGGGCCACGTTAGCCAATGGCTAGTTGATGCGGGCGTTGAAATACTTAATGTTTCATCAGGCATTGGGGGCTGGAATCGCCCTAAAGACAAACGCGGCGAGGGCTTTTTAGTTGAAGATGCAGCGCCGCTGACAGGTACAACGAAAGCGGCAGTGATTGGTGTCGGCGGCATTGAAAGTATTGATTACATCGAAACCATTTTAGCCACTGAACAGGTTGATTTAGTGGCTGTGGGCCGGGCTATTTTGGCCGGACCAAGTGAGTTTGCAACCCGAGTGATGGCTCAACATAAATAATGCTGTAACGTCAGCAATGGCTCAGCCTAAATAATGATCTAGAGCCTAAATCTAATCTTAATTGCTGAGTATTAAGTACTAAAAAAGCCGCTTAATAACACATTATTGAGCGGCTTTTTTAGTACTTGTTACAAAGACGAGTGATAGAAATTAATTACCGATTGTTTTCAATTTCTGTAGATAATCCGCATTGCTTAATAATGCTATCACCTCTGCGGGTTCCAACCATGATTCTAATTGCGATAAGCTTTCAGCATGGTTTAATTTCCATTCCGCAATAATTCTCGGGGCATAAAACGTCGGCTTTTGCTCACCTAAATCAGGTAACTGCGCAAGGTGCCATTTAAATAATAAAGGATTATTAACCAACCGACTGAACGGATGCATGTGTCGTAGATGGGGCAAATTAGCCTCGTTTTCCTTCACTTTAACCAAAATGTTAACTGGTTTTTTTTCTTCAGGCGCTCGCAGTAATCCGACTGTTTTAATCCATTTAGTTCGCCTCGCGCCGCCGCTTAACCAAGACAAAGGGATCGATAGCATCAACCCTATTGTAATCGGTAATAACCAGTAAAAGAGTTCTGTACTGAGCGATAGTGCGGTCAAAGCAAGCGCAACCCCAAACACGGTATGACCAAGATGAGCACGCATCACTGACATCCAGCTCAATGCACCATCGTCTCGAGATTGCGGCATCCAACCACTGTCTTTGCCTCGAAATATAGACAACACCACGCCAAACTGCGACACCATCAGAATAGGTGCATACAGAGCAGACATGATCATTTCCAACAAGGTACTCAAGGTTAACAATATTGGCCCGCCAAATCGTAAACACCGCGGAATATTAATCAAGGCAGCAAACCAGCCAAATGCTTTAGGTGCCAGCACAATGGCCATTGACACCACAAACAGGCTTAATGCGCGCTCAGAATCAAACACTGGCCAGGTTGGAAACAGCGATGGATTGGCAAAGTACTCTGGACGTATAAATGCCGCCTGAACCGCAATAGCAAGCCCGACCATAATCAGGGCTAACCAAAAAATGGCGCTCAGGTAAGACATCACCCCAGACAAAAGATGCAACCGCGTCGGCAATGAGAAACCGCGAGCAAACATAAATGCTGAATGCTGTAAATTACCCTGACACCAGCGTCGGTCACGGATCATCACATCAATTAACGACGGTGGAGCTTCTTCAAATGAAGCCTCAATATCGGTATCAAAACGAACTCCCCAGCCTGCACGACGCAGCAACGCCGCTTCGATAAAGTCATGACTTAATACATGGCCGCCAAAAGGTGCTTTACCGGACAGAATAGGCAGATGACAGGACTCAGCAAATGCTTTGGTGCGAATAATGGCATTGTGGCCCCAAAAATTTGAGGACAAACCATGCCAAGCCGACAAACCCTCGGCATAAATAGGACCGAAGCATTGATTGGCAAACTGTTGCAAACGGCTGTAAAGCGTATTGGCAAACACCAGTGTCGGTAAGGTTTGAATAAGACCGACGCCAGGTGCGCCAGCTAAACGACGTGATAATGTCACCATCGACTTTGCACTCATGATACTGTCAGCATCAAGCACTAACATTGCCTCATAATCACCGCCCCAACGCTGAACCCAGTCGCCGATATTACCGGCTTTACGTTCACTGTTTTGGTGACGACGACGGTAATAAACCGGACACTGTGGTTGGCTGTTATTGATAAGATCTAGAAAAGTCTGTTCCTCAGCAATCCATGCATCAGCTCGATTAGTGTCACTGAGAATAAAGAAAGCATATTTACCCGGTGCGGTAGCGATTAAATCTGCACTCATCGCCTCTATTGTGGCCCGAATACGCAGCGGATCTTCATTATAAATAGGCAGCAATACCGCCGTTTTGAACTCTGGTTCTGTCTCATTCTCTTTAATTAGGCGCGGTTTTAGATGCAACAGAAAACCCAATAGTGCCTGTGAAAAAGCAAAAGTAACCCACAGAAAGTTAATGCTAAACAACAGCAAAAAAACCATTTGCAAACTGGTAATGGCATTGGTGTTAAGCACCAAATACATTTCTCTTATGCCATAAGTCGATAAGCCTGCTGTAACCATAAACACAAATAACTGTGCAACAAATGTGCGCAGCGTAAACCACACGGTTTGTTGACTCGGAGTTAATCTATGACCTGGTTCAGAAACCTCATGACGAGACATCAGCAGTGGCGATTCCTCTGGCAATGCACGTGCATCATGATAGGTATTGTTAACGTGAGCAGACAGAGGATTATTATTGTCTATCATAAAGGCCAGTCCTCTGCAGTAAAGCGATACAGCCATGTCATGCCAAGCGGTTTATCTTTGTTGCTTAGCTGTACACGTAATTCTGCAACCTCAGCATCTTGCGGATCGAACGTGATAAAAACTCTGGCACCATCAACACTGGGATTAGACTCAATACGTGATTCTAAAATAGCGCCGCTGCTGATACTGGCATCGACGCGAATATGGCTGATATCATTGGCATTAATGTGACTGTAATCGATAACAATCTCATTTTTATCCGTCGATAACTTGCGACCACCAGCAGTTCGAACCACTTTTACTTTGCCTTCGGTTTTAGGGATCTGATCCACCCAGGTCAATTGATATGAATAGGCGAATGGCTGGCCTTTTTTCAAACCTTGTTCTGGCTTCCAATAGGCAACAATATTGTCATTGGCTTCAGAATCAGATGGAATTTCAACCAGTTCAACTCTACCTTTACCCCAATCACCCGTTGGTTCAACCCACGCAGATGGACGAAGATGATAATTTGCTTCAAGGTCCTGATAATAATCTAATTTTCGATGTGGCTGGATCAAACCAAATCCTTTAGGATTCTCATCCATAAAAGAACTCACCTGTAATCCACGAGGATTATTCAGCGGACGCCAGATTTTCTCATTATTACCTTTTTCCATTAGCAGGCCTTCAGAGTCATGCACCGCAGGACGGTAATCAGCAGTATCAGCGCGATCGATGCCGCCATGCATAAACATTGACGTTAACGGAGCCAGACCCACATTCTTAACATCCTGCCTTGGGAAAAGCTTAACATCGACACCCATTCGGGTCGGATCGCCAGGGTAAATAGCAAAACGATAGGCTCCTGTTACACTCACACTGTCTAGTAACGCATGGACCACAATCGCCTCTTGATGACTGGATGGACGTTCAATCCAAAACTTTTTAAATAAAGGATATTCTTCACCTTTAGGATCGGCAACATTGATGGCAAGTCCGCGGGTAGATAAGCCATACGCTTGCCCTTTAGAGACCCCACGAAAATAACTGGCGCCCTGAAACACAAGAAATTCATCTTTATAATCATCGCGATTGATCGGGTAATGCAAACGAAAACCTGCATATTTACCGACTTGCTCCAGTAATTTGCCAATTGATTCATCTGGCACTCTGAAGGATGATTCAGATACTGCTACCGGAAATGATTTACCATTCTCGACCACGTCGATATCAATCAACTGTTTATAGATATACCCAGGAGCAAATAGTTGTATCGAGAAAGGCGTGGGCGCATTGCCCCAAATAGCAGCATGTTGTTGGAAATTAATTTGACGATAGGTTGAGTAATCTATTTTAGTCAGTGCTTCGGGGGCTTGTTTGGGTTCAACAAAGGGGGTCTGGGACAGTTTTCGAGCAACTTCTACGACTGTGTCATGGGAGAATGGCTTGCCATCAGTTTTGGATACTGGCGTTTCTGCATAAGCAATACTTACCGATGAAACTAAAAAGAGTGATACCACGAGATGAACCAAAGCTTGCACAGAAAAGCGCTCATCAAGCATATTTTTTAGCGGTGAATCGTAAAACATATTAACAGTCCTTAACATATTGAAACTCCTTATTGAACATTCACAAAATAGCTCCACAACATCGTACTCACTAACGGTTCTGCCCCTGTGCTGTTAATCGAGGCTGGTATTAATCGAGGCTGGTGTTGACCGAAGATAATTTTAGTCAAAGATCATTTAAACGACCTCGTTTAGATAATATTGATCACTATCAGCATAGCTTCAATTATTTAAAAAAATGAACCCCAATCATCTTGAGCATTACGACTTAACTAGTATTACCATTAAACGTAAACATTTTGAGTATTTTATCCACAATATGAATATTGTTTAACGCTCAATCCTATTTCGCTGAAATATATGGCCAATATCTAACCCAATAATGACTATTAGTAATAAATACGACTAAATAAGGGCAAATAAATAAGGGCGAATAAGCAAGGCGTGCCATTTGGTGAATTAATCTAACGACCATTTGAGATAAGCACGGTATTGGAGGGAACCACTACAAGCGTTCAAAGGACTCAAGCTAAAAGATAAATGACAATAAGGTTATGGGCGAATATAGGTAATCGGTTTAGGTATTGAGTGGCAGCAACATGATTGTTGTTTAATTTGGCGCAGTACACAATATCGATATTGATGATGGCAAAGTGAATGGGAATAGCGCAAAAGGTTTGGCATATCCACTTGTGGAACGTCTGACGGTTAGCGTGATTGAACGCCCATAACGATGAGTGCTTATATTTGATAAGGCACTCGCTGAATGAAATTACACAGCATCTGAATCTATTGAAATTATGCCTTTAAATATCAGCGGGTAGCGTCTTACCCGTTGGCCAATATCATCACTCATCACTTGCCTATATAGCAGTTCAATGTCGTTATCGTCTTCAAACACCAACAGTAACCGATCAATTGCCGTGTGCAGGCCTTTTTTCAAATAAGGTTGAGCTTGGAACTCAGCAATATTACGTCTAACTATGGCAATTTTCTCAGGATGAAGCCGAAGAACGGTAAACACCTGTTCAAAATAAGCTGTGTGCTCAGCGGGCGTCGCACGAGACGAACGCCGTTGTCTTGGCGCTGATGAACCACGTTTAAAGTACATTGCAACCAAGGCTTATCTCCATTTTCGAGTTAATGTTTATCGAGCCAACGTGTATCGAGCCCATATTTATCGAGCCAAAGCTTATCGAGCCAAAGCTTATTGAGCCAAAAATGTATCGAGTCAATGTTTTTGAGCCAATGTTATCGAGTTCATCTAGGGTAATTGATAACCGCTAAATCACTTGAGTTTCGCGAATCTACACGCTAGTTCAAGTGATTTTGGTGTTATTAACTCAACGATTAACTCAACAATGCTAATAAATCGTTCGCACTGCCCTGCCATGGACCTTGAGTACCATCGGATAAAATACTGTCTGCCAAACCTTGTTTGTGCTGCTGCATTTCTTGAATTTTCTCTTCAACGGTGCCCTGGGCAATGAGTTTATAAACAAACACTGGATTTAACTGGCCAATACGATGAGCGCGATCGGTCGCTTGGCGCTCAGCGGCAGGGTTCCACCACGGGTCAAAATGAATAACCGTGTCCGCAGCAGTAAGGTTAAGTCCGGTTCCACCGGCTTTTAAACTGATCAAAAACACCGAGTTATCACCCTCTTGAAACGAATCAATTTGGGTCTGACGGTCACGAGTTTGGCCTGTCAACTTGCTATAACTGATAGCTAAGCGTTTTAGTTCATCTTCAATGAGTGCCAGCATGCCGGTAAATTGGCTGAAGATAAGGATCTTACGACCTTCTTCAATCATTTCAGGCAGGTTTTGGATTAACCAAGTCATTTTAGCGTTGTCTTTTACCTGTTGAGCTTGTTCAAGCTTAACTAAACGCGGGTCGCAACAGGCTTGACGCAACTTTAACAATGCATCTAAAAACTCAATATGACTACTCGATACTCCTTTCTTGGCAAACAGTTCACGCAATTTTTTCTCCATCACTAAACGGATAGACTCGTACAAATTACGTTGATCTCTTTCAAGTTCCAGAGTTTGAATAATCACGGTTTTTTCAGGTAATTCTGATACCACTTCTTTTTTAGTGCGGCGCAGCATAAAAGGAGCAATACGCTGACTCAGTAACTGCGACTTTTCAACATCAGCTTGCTTCTCAATCGGACCACGGAACTGTTTATTAAAGTAAGTATGCTGACCTAATAAACCTGGCAAGCAAAAATCCATCAATGATTTTAATTCGCCTAAATGGTTTTCAAGCGGCGTACCCGATAAACATAAGCGAAATCTACCTCTAAGGGTTTTAATCACTTGGGTGACTTTTGCTTGGGCATTTTTAATCTGTTGTGCTTCATCCAAAATAATATGCTCAAACACATATTCACAATAAATGGCTTCATCACGTAACATTAATGGATAGGTTGTTACGACCACATCAAACTGGTTAATTTGATCTAATAACGGCTGGCGTTTATTACCGTGGATCACCACTACATTCAGCGACGGTGCAAACTTATTGGCTTCTTTTAACCAGTTACCCACTAAGCTAGTGGGACAAACAATTAAACTGGTACGACGCTCGGTAGCGTCTTGCTTGGCTTTGAGTAAAAATGCCAATGCTTGAACGGTTTTACCCAGGCCCATGTCATCGGCTAAAATACCACCTAGTTGATATTCTTTAAGAAAACACAACCAGTCAAAACCTTGTTTTTGATAATCACGTAATGTCGCATTTAAGCCATCGGGTAACTCAACCGGAACCACCCCTTTAAACTCTGCGAGTTTGGTGGCTAAATTGCGCACACGTTCGCCATTGAGTAAACGCACGTCACTGGCAGATAAATCATTCAAAATATGCGCACGGTTGCGTGGTATCGAAATGACATCGCCAGAATGACGATTAAATAATTCTTGGATAATACTAATCAGCGGCTTAATGGTTTTGGCTTTGATTTTAATAAAACCGCCATTAGGGCCAGGTAATAGCAATTCATCATCGTCTGCTGGTTCACCATTTTGTTGTAACCAGCGGGCAACTAAGGCTAATAACGGTACACTTTGACCATCGATGTCGGCACTGAGCGATAACGAAAACCAGCCAGACTCATCATCGTCAACTAAGTCGACATCTAACTGTGCATCGGTAATTTGTAAGTCGAAGTCATCATCAAAATGAATATCCATACCCAGCGCAGTTAACGCATCAAGACCATTGTCGGTCAATTCAGACCATTCAAAAATCGACTCTGGTAATAAGCCGACACTGACATAGTAGGGTTGTTGTGAACTGGCCAGCGTAGCGTCTGGCTCAAGCGTCACTAAGCCTATATCCGCTAATGACTGTAATGCCGCGAGTTCTTGCTCGACATGTCTATGCACTTGATACTGAACTTGATTTTTTTTGACTAAGCTTATGCGTTCGGGTTTAGTCGATGCATTAAAGGTAATTTCACCGTAACAATGATCAACTCGAATAACCGGTTGCAGAATCGGGTTGTTGGCAATGAGCTCACGCGTAAAGGTTAAGCGTGTTAACAGTGAGTCTGTTATCTCGCAAAAATCAATTTCACTCGGCACAGGCACCGTTTTAGGCGAAAAATGCTGGAGCATTTTATGACTAATGGCATCTACTTGAGCCAAGGGCACTGGCGGCATGTGTTGCAATAAACTTAACTTTTTAACTGGTAAATCAGTTTCTATTCTACCTAGATGCAGATAGTCTAATTCAACATACAAAGGTGGCTCGGTAGCAATAAACTCCCAATTATCCAGCCCAGGCATGCGCATTTGCATTTGGGTATGTTTTTTATCAATCTCACACCAGACAAACTCAGGCACAACGGCTTTAGCCCATGTTAGGGGGATACGATTTTCTTCCCAAAAACACACTTCGGCGGTGAGCATTTTAGTCAGTGCTAAAAATGAAATCTCACCTTCAATATAAATTTTAGAACCATGATTATTTGATGACAATAACAAGCTGATAATCTGTTTATCTTCAGGGTCAATCCACCATGGCATGCTATAGCGAATATCGGCTAATGCTAGCTTGCTGCCTTTATTGTATTGACCTTTTTTATTAAATTTACTGCGTTTAAATTCGACAAATATGCCATGAGGATCGTTAGATAACACATAAATAATACGGTCTTTTTCTTCGTCCTCTTCTTCAAACTCGGCAACCGTTTTTTGCTCGTCAAGTTGGCGTAACCATTGGTGGATACGCTGCTCTTCAACCGGCTTTTTATCGACCAGTGCCAGCATTGCTGCGGCAACGTGCTTACAATTTGTTCTAACAGGGCAAGTACAATGTGAACGCATCACAATTTTGTGATTCACATTAACTAGGGTGATTTCTTGACGATAGGGTTCAGCAGCAGATCCTTCAACATAGGCCTCAATATCATGATTATTACTGCTGGCAGTAACTTCTAGAACTCGACCTTGGATCAAATAGTTTTGCGCTTTTTGAATTTGGGTGGCCGAAAACAGTTTCGCAATCATCTCTAATGAAAGCTTAATGGGGAGATTAAACAGTTTCGCCGACATCAATATACCTAATAAAACCGCAGCAAAATAAACAATGGCTGCTGATAAAAAAGTTAACTTGCCATTCTATGGAAGAAAGCAGGCAATATCTAGGCTTTGCTGATCTTTCGAACAAAAAACTCGTTCAAACACGCTATATTATTGCGATTACACATATTGGGTGGTCGCTAAAGCTCAGATACAGCAATAATCTGTATCATCATACGAATTAACATACACAAAAGTTTGCTTACCACTAAAGCCAATTTTAACCTTGAGTCGTTGGGAGATATTACCAAGAGGAATTTAAGGTGGGCGAATGTCTGACTAATGGCTACTGACGTCGGTTATTTGTACCCGTCTCAAACATAAATAGAACATATGCCAAATGTAAGCCGAGCATAAGTTAGCCACGGTCGAATACAAGGTTACTTAAGCAATACAATCTCAATGAATAACTAGCCACTATTTAAAGCTGACTAGTTATTCATTGGTAAACACTAAAAACGTTCTACAGACCACTGAATCGCCATGAGGCCAATCGCAATTGAACCGAGCTGCATGCCCCAATGTCGATACCAAAGTCTATGGCGTAGAAACATCAATACAGGCAGCACTAGCGCTAAAATCGCCAGCTGGCCGATTTCAACGCCAACATTAAACGCAAGAATCGCTAATAGTTTTTGATTTTCAGGCAAGCCAAGCTCGCCTAATACTCCAGCAAATCCCATGCCGTGTAACAGGCCAAACGCAAACGTAATCCAGCCTAAACGTAATACAATCGGCCAGACATTATTAAGCGCCGCAAACAACACCGACAATGCAATGCCCAGTTCAACCCAGTGACTACTAAAATTAATCAGTCCCAATGCGGTGGCTGTTAACGTTACCGAATGCGCTAATGTAAATGCAGTAATAATCCATGCTGTGTCTTTAAATATTTGCTTAGGCTTATCTATCGGGTGCCATTTTTGTTGTTCACGCACCAACACACAGGTTAATAACAACGCCAATAAAAATAAGATATGATCAGTGCCCTTCCAAATATGAATAATCCCTTGATAAACATATTCTGCAAATGTATCGCTGAGCTGACTTTCAGCTAAGTTAATCAATATTATCGGGTTATCGTTACTGATCACTCGAGCGTATTGATGATCGGGCGTTGCAATGGTGGTAATCACTTTATGATCAGTGTCTATATTGAAGAAAGCTTGATAATTAATAGTCAACACTCCAGGGCTATCACATTCAGCCTGAAATGAACTGACTAGATAACCTTCACTAAAGTGTTGGTCAACTTGCTGTGTTGGATTAAAACTCAGTGGGCAATCTTGCTCTCGGCTTATTGCCAAAGATGAACGTAAATAATCTACTATCGCAATTTGATGAGCTTGTAACTCTCCCCAAGTAAGCTCACCATCTTGGTTATCATCAATAGGGACAACTTGGTTTATGTCAAAAAAACGCACTTGCCAATCACCTTGAATTTGCCCGTGCTTATCGAGGTTAACAGACAAATAACTGGTGCTCATTTGATGGGCTAAACTGCCATGACTAAACAGTAACATTAGCAGTAATAATCCACCTTTCATCACCGAAAAAAAACGTGTAAATGCCTTCACTGGTTTATCCTTAACTTGCTACATGATCGACAACGAGGTTCTGACTGACTTGTACTGACTTTTTATCATTTTTAGTCTTCCTCAACAATGCTTTAGCCTGTTCTAAAAGTATCCGATCATTGTCTTGACGTGCTACCTGCCAGTTGATTTTGGCCCAGTAAAGTGCTTTTTGGGGCTGAATATCAATAGTTAAATAATATTTTGCCAGATCGGATGCATGCAAGCTGTCTTGTCTTTGCTCGCGCAGTTTAACTCTTTGGGCAAAAGTCCATTGCCATTTAACAGTATTGCCAAGGGATTTTTCCGCTATCGCTAAGCGCAATAATAGTGCGTCGTCTTGAACAGCGTTATTATTGACGACACTGGAGAGCATATCGTACACCTGTTGATGTTGATTTAATGCCAACTCAATATCAGACCATAGCGCTAATAAACTAACCGGAGCATTGTCCATATCTAACTGATTTAAATAACTCAATGCTTCTTCTGCCATACCTTGCTTAAATGCCATGTCAGCAAGAATTTGCACTATCCAACGTTTTTCTGGTTCATTATTAGGTTGATACAACTGGTACAACCGAGCTAACTCTTGATAACTTTCGGCCAGTTTGCCATTTTGACTGGTCACTTCTAAAGCACAGGTAGAAATCAACAAAATATCGGCTTTACCGATTAGGGTTAAACACGCTTGCCTTGCACCGACAATATCCCCCTGTACCAGATGAATATTGGCTTTTAATAACCAACTATTTATCGCAGTCGGTTTTAATTCAATGGAGCGCTCTAACGCCTTTATCGCCCGATCAAATTGGTGTTGATGCTGTAATACTCGAGCATATAAATAATAGGTCTGCGCATCGGGGCTGGCATTGGCCATTTTGGCTTGTAACCAAGCTTTTGCACGACCGTAGCGATAGTCAGCTTCACCGGGATATTGTCCTTGTTCAATAAAATCACTGATGTCGTCTAAGCTCATTTGCTTGTCGGTATCATTAAACACTTTCCAGGTCGCAATAACTTCACTGGTATCTTTTGGTGTATATGGCGCCGCAGTACTGTTGCCTACCATCAACAAACATGCACTGACAACCATTACAATATTGATGTAAAATTGAATATTGAGGCTAAATTGAGGGTACTTTATCATTGGTGTTAATCGCCCTGATATCACTTGCATAACGCCTCCTTAATGCCATCCTTGGCTATGAATATCGATCTAATTAATCATTACTTCTCAGCTGAGATAATCATTCATTGGATGAATAAGATAGATATTTGGTCCTGTGTTATAAACTTAAGCTAGCGAATAGAACTCTCACTATTAATCCAGTAATAAGTCGTCGTAAAAATCAGCCGTTGAAACATCGTTCTCAACCATGCGGCCATTAACACGTAAAGGTGCAGCTTGGCTTGGTTGTAAAAATGCCTGACGACTTAAGCTTGAAAACATCACTTGCTGTGCATCAATAGTAATGTTCACCATCGCTACCACAGGGTCGTTTACGCCATCACTCACAGCAACAGTAAAACTGTCCATGCCAGTCACTTCATTGGCAGGAGTATAAGTAAACTCGCCATTTGGCTTTAAACTAACCGTACCAAGCGTCGGTTCACTCATCACAGTAAACGTTAATGCATCACCATCTTTATCGGTGGCTATCACTTGATCTGTCACTGGCGTTTCAGTCACGGTGGATAGCATGACACTGCTCACCATTGGCGCACTGTTTTTAACCATGGTCATCGCATCATCATCTGAGTTACAACCAGCTAAAAAACCGCCACTGAGCACACTGATTAATACCACTGGTTTAGCGAGATTATTAAGCGCTTGACGCGTCGCATATCGAATAGAAATATTCATCTTATGTTCCTTATTTTGAGCCCGAAAGCGGCGTCGCTAAGTAAGGGAAGTGATCCATCATCATGGTCGCGTCAACGGGTGCCCCATCAGTAAATGGCACGTTACCAACGCTGGCATCATCACTGGTACAAAGGCCTAAATCCGTGTCAGTACCATTGACTGGGATGGGGTAACATAAACGTCCCATTACCACGCGCAGTGCAATATCAACCACATCATCACCCGGACGACGACCATTTGGGAAACCGGCTAAATCATCACCAGCCACACCAAAAGCTGACTGCATATCACGTGATTTTGCCGGAATGCCGGTATTAAGACGCAACATTTCTGAAGGAGTCACCATTTCAAGTTGGTTAACACCAGCAAAACCAGTGAGAAATGCAGTAACAAGATCGGTACGAGGGAAGTTAGTTGGCGCTAACGTTTCAATGTTTGTTCCCAACGTTTGATTAACCGCGTCTTTGAACAGAATGTTAAGCAACTCTGGTAAGCTCGGGTGCGTCACATAGTCAGCAAACTGAGTGTCATCTTTAGGATGTGAAGTCGAAAAGGTGTCTTTATCCTTTAAGCCAATCACTAACTCGTTAACCAGTGGATTACCCAGACGAGATACCTGAGTTAATGCGCCGCCGTTGACTTCAGTTTTACCCACTTTGGCATTTGGATTTAATATACGCGCTTGCGGTAAACTGGCGGTAGTCCATGCACCAATGGTGCCGTTGCCTTGAGTCGTTAAACAAGACTTTGGCACTTCAATTGAAATGGCTGTGACATTTTTATCCATCAAATCATCATTATCAACAGATTGAGTGATGCCACCTGGAAATCCACCTTGGTCGCCAGCGCCCGGTGCACTATCACCTTCTACAGGCACATAGTTGACCAAATCAAAGGTTTTGCCTAAGTTAACCACGAAAGGATCTTTACGTTGGCCAACAAACACTTTGCCAGGACTTGCACAACCATCGAGATTAAATTCGTAGATGAATTGACCCGCATAACTTGCATACGCGCTGCTATCACCGAAACTCTTATTACCAATGTAATCCAGTGGCTTATGGAACATCGCCCCTGAAGTATTGGTTAACGCTGTTGCGCTACCACTATTTTGTGGTCCTTTAACAAGTGTTAACTCATACGACTCGCTAAAGTTTGCTGCACTTTGATCCGCAGCAGTAATGCCACCAATATTTTTAAGCGGTACTGACACACTACGTTGATTGTCAGCAGGACCAACCGTTAGCGCAATACCTTGATTATTATTGGCAAGCTCATTGGTAAAGTTAAATTGGAAGGTTAAATCTTCTATAGCATCACCATCATTATCGATATGAATGCTGTATACCGCAGCAGGATCCATCGCATAATAGTTAGGTCCGCCGTAGGCATCTTGCAGTGGAATATAGTTGGCGATAAGAGTGACGTAATCTTCACGTCCAGCTTCGTAGCTATTAAAAGCGTAGAAGTCGGTAGAGTCTAATGTTGGAAAACGAGTGATATTGGGTGCTTCTCGGTGACTTGACGCAAATGCATTAGCGCCTAATAAAGTGCTGCATACGATACTGGCGATTAGGGATATTTTTAGTACTTTCATGACCATTTCCTTGTTATGTAGTAGAGTCATATCAGTAAACGGCTCAGGTTCCATTTTGGATGCAGGTTTTAGTAACTTTTGTTGAAATAAATTAAATAAAAAATTAACACACTGAATTTAAATGAATTTATAAATAAACTATTTTTACTAATTTAATGAAAATGTTAATTTCTGCATAATGAACTATCAATATGGTCCTTTCAATACAGCCCCCTCTATACAATTTCTTCAATACAATCCTTTAGTATGTGATCGCTCAGAAATGAGTCGTTAACAATTTCCCGTTAACCGGTGATTCATCGATCGCCAATAGATAGTTGCAACCATAAAAAAGCGGCCAATAGTCTCACTATTGGCCGCTTAAATGTTAGCGTGGTAACACATCAATGCTTTGAAGCATCACCCTATCATCAAGGCTTTATAAAATTGCTAGCTCTGCGGTATACAATACCTCTGTTGGTAAGCCATTTGGTGAGCCGTTCAAAGGCTCTAAACTCACCGCCAGAGCCACAATATCCATGTCATCAAATTGACTGTTTTTCACCAATGTTAACTTGCCTGACTTAGGCAGTAAGCCTAATGAAATTGGATTTTCGACACCTTTAGCCACCATCCATAACTCATAGTCTTTATTCGCCAGTGGCTTAAGGTTACTAGTAGAGCGCACTTCAATCGTATTGGAGGTGACTTCAATCAGCCATAATGCTTTAGATTGTGCACTTTGCACTACCGCAACTTGCTGCGATGTAGCAACTGGTACAGGCTGATTATTCACAACTAAAACAGCCATAACAATGGCTGCTGCGCTTGCCATTGAAGCCAATCCCTTCCATAAACGGTTACGTGTTGCCATAGGCACCACATTTGAGGTTTCTGGCGATGGTGCTTGGGCCACATTATCAACAAACCCTAGCGACATACTGATTTGTTGCCAAACCCGTTCATCTGGGGTTATCGGCGTTAACAATTGATTCATGCCATGTAAATGTTGCTCCCATAACCAAGTGCTTTCACGCAGACTGGGAATTTGCATCATTAATTTTTGAAACCGACGTCTAGCTTGGCCACGCAATGTACCCAGCACATATTCTGCTGCTAATGCGTCTTTTAATTGAGGATCACGATAATTCATAACGATAAACACCTCTGTAATTGTTGTAAACCACGACGGATCCAACTCTTAATAGTGCCTAATGGTAAATCTAAGTGCCCCACAACTTCGTGATGCGATAAACCATTATAATAAGCGAGATGAATTGCTTGTTTCTGCTGAGGCTCGAGTTCTCCCATACACTGGTCGAGTTTATTTTTATGAACTTGAGGCCCGTCATCATTGATATGCTCTTCAAAAATGGCTTCTTGGCCATCTTCAAGTGGATCTTCCTTTCTGACCTTTTGATAACGCAACATGTCTAAGGCTCGGTAACGAACAATACTGATCATCCACGTGAGAACCGATCCTTTTCCGTGTTGATATTCTGTCGCGTTATGCCAAATTTTTACGTAGGCTTCTTGTAATACCTCTTCGGCTAACTCACGTCGACCGAGCATTTTTAAGCTAACTGCGAATAACTGGCCACTGGTAGATTGATATAAATCAGCAAACGCTTGTTTATCTCCATCTGCACTAGCACTTAATAAGTTAAGTAAGGTGTCTTGATCCATAATCTGCCACGTTTCCCTATGATGGTTCGATATAGTTGATACAGGCTAATTGCGCATATATTGATAAAAAAGCCCCAATAGTGTTTATACGAACCAAAGTTAATATTGGATGCAAAATAAATAAAATAAAATAAAATAAAATAAAAAAGCACCATCACTTTTCAGCATGGTGCTTGGTAGCAATAATATGAAGCTATATTTAACCTTGCAGTAAATACTCTTCAGCTTTCTCGATACTGCGCGGTTTACCCACCAGCATTAAAATATCGTTACGCCTTAATATCCACTCAGGGGGGGGTGGATCGATCTCCTCGCCTTTACGCCGCACCGCTCTAAGCTCAACATCCAAAGCTTGCCATGGAATATCTGCAACGGTTTTACCCACCGCACTAGCACCTGAAGCCAGTGACACAGCATGGAGTAAATCTAAGGTAAAATCAGTTTCTGTGCCGGAAAAGAAACCGTGTAAATATTGATAATGATTACGACGTTCAGATTCCAAGCGTTTAATAATCCGCGCTAAGGGGACGCCACATTTAAACAACACTTGCGACACCAGCATTAAGCTGCCCTCAAGTGATTCAGGGATAACTTGGGTCGCCCCCGCTTCTTTAAGCTCATGTAGATTCGCATCATCGCGAGTGCGCACCAATATTTTTACATCGGGAGCCAGTTTACGCGCCACGGCTAAACACTCTTCAGATTGCCTTGGTTCGCAAAATGTCACCACCACTAAGCTCGCTTGACGAATGCCCATCTTCTTCAATAGCGCCATTCTGCAAGCATCACCAAAATGAATATTTTCGCCTGCGGCTCTCGCTTCTGTCACTCTGGTGGGATCTAAATCAAGCACCATATAAGGCACCGCTTCTGTTTTCAAAAAGCGTGCAATCGTTTGCCCTACGCGGCCGTAACCTAAAATCAGTACCACATCACTTTCGTCAGAATGAGGCAATACAATTTCTATCGGTTCATTTTTAGGTGGCAGCTTATTGCCGCTAACCTTTTTGGCAATATCAACACTGTGACGGATCAGCCAAGGCGCCATTGACATAGATATGACCGCCACGGCGACTAACACAGTGCTTACTTCGGTATCGAGTAATTGATAATTTACTGCTAATGCCAGTAACACAAAACTAAACTCACCGACTTGACCTAAACTGATTGCGGTACTGAGTGATACCTTAGTATTTTCACCCACAAGTTTGAGCAAACCGTGCACGATTAATATTTTGGTGAGCACCACACCTGCCAAAATCAATAACACTTGCCACCAATATTGCATCACTAAATCGAAATTCAGTAGCATGCCGATGGAAATAAAAAACAAACCCATTAATAAATCACGAAATGGCCTTATGTCAGCCTCTAACTGGCGTCGATACTGGCTTTCGCCAAGTAACATCCCAGCAATAAATGCCCCTAACGCCATCGATAATCCAAGCCATTGAGTAAACGCGCCCGTCACTAAAGCGACAACTAAGGTAGATAATACAAATAATTCATTTGAACGTGAGCGAGCTACTTCGTCAAAAATACGTGGCAATATCCATTTACCAAATGACATTAATCCTAAAAAGGCCAAAATACCGGTGAGTAATCCCCACGCGATACTATTGAAGCTCATTTCAGCACCGCCTTTGGCTAATAGCGGCATTAAAATCAATAGCGGCACCACCGCTAAATCTTGAAATAACAATACACTGACCGACAGCTCGCCGTGTCTGCGCCTTAACCAGTTTTGTTCATTAAGCAGCTTTAACACTATGGCCGTTGACGACAGCGCAATAGCCGAACCGATCACCACCGCAGCCACTAAATTTTGCCCAACCAACATAGCAATGCCGCCAGCCACAAAGGCTGTTACCAGCATTTGGGCGCTACCCAGGCCAAAAACAGTTCGGCGCATTGCCCACAACCTCGGTACCGAAAACTCAAGTCCTAGGGTAAACATCAGTAGCACTACGCCTAACTCAGCCACAGATTGCATTTGTAATTGGGTAAACCAATGAAAACCGCTGGGGCCGCTAACAACCCCGGTGAGTAAATAAGCTAAAATGGCCGGTAAGCCGAGTCGACGTAACAATGCAATCGCCACAATAGCAATCACAAGCATCAACAAAATATGGATAAAAATACTGTGTTCCATTGTGGCTTTGGCTCCTTGTCAAAAAACTGTCGAAAGGGAAATAAAACGTTTGTTAGCACTACAGTAAAACAACAACCAATTAATAACTATAGAAAATTTTTCATAGGCACGATTATTGCTAACAATATGGTAATTAGTTGTAACGTACTGGAACCAATATTATGGATTTTTCAATAGCGACAGAATTATATCCTGAAGATTACTGGTACCGTTCAGACGCTTACTTGAATATGGAACCCGAACTGGACCTTATTCAAGTGATTCAACAACTACATGGAAGTTTAGATCCTCGGACAGTTTTTGCCTGCTTCGGCAAGATCCTAGGACAACATTTGCCGATTAAAGGACTACAATTGAACCTAGACAAACAAAAGTTTGTTTGGGGACGTCACTACGGTATTGAACTGCAACGTACTATTAACGATAACCAAGATACGTTTATCATAACCTATCAGTTGTCTGTAGCACTTAGTTCGGCGCAAAAACACACTTTAGAGCAACTTGAAGGCATATTAATTCAACCGTTGAATAATGCGTTGAAGTATCAAAATATGTCTAATCAAGCCATGTTTGATGCACTAACCCAATTAGGTAATCGTTATTATTACCGCCAGGCAATCGACATCGCATTAGCACGAGCTAATCGCCAGCAAGGCCAAGTGTCTTTAATTGTATTAGATTTAGATAAATTTAAACAACTTAACGATGCGCATGGCCATAAAGTCGGTGATTTTGTATTAGTAGGCTTTGCCGCATTAATTAATGAAGCCATTCGTAATACAGACCAAGCCTTTAGAATTGGCGGTGATGAGTTTGTGATCGTTACCCAAGGGGATGCCCAGGCCGCTGCAATAGTATGCCAACGTATCATTGATATGATGCCAAAACATTCTGAGCTCACCGAATATAACATTCAGTGCAGTTTAGGTATTGCGGAGTCCAAACCGCAGCAACAAGCAGAAAATATATATGAGCGTGCCGATAAAGCCATGTATTCCGCGAAAGCTGCCGGACGTAACTGCTACCGAATTTGCGCTAATTAGCACAACCTTATACTTATGTAGTAACAACTAATTAATAAAAAAAGACCTTAACAGGTCTTTTTTATTGGTTGATTATTGTCTGGTAATTACATGCCGCGAAGCTGAATACGCCTTAAAAACTCAGTCATCACTCGGTCATACACTAAATCACCTAAAAACAAATCCTCGACGCCATGGTCGATACTCGGATTGTCATTAACTTCAATCACATAAGCTTTACCGTCGATTTCTTTTAAGTCGACGCCATACAAGCCAGCACCAATTAAATTAGACGCTTTAACCGCAGCATCGACAATATTTTGTGGCACCATCTTCAAATCGATACAGTCAAAATCACCACTACTGACGCGACCACTTTGATGATGTTGGTAAATCTGCCAATGACCACGACTCATAAAGTAACGACAGGCATAAATAGGTTGGCGATTTAACACGCCGATACGCCAGTCATAATCGGTTGGCATAAACGCCTGCGCTAAAATTAGCGCGCTGTGCTCAAAGATTATCGCTGCTTGTTCAAGTAAAGTTTCACGGTCTTTAACTTTAACCACCCCGAGCGAAAATGCGCCATCGGGTACTTTAAGTACAATCGGTAACCCTATGGTGTTAATAACATTATCGGCCCAGTTTTTATCTGAGGCTTTAAAGATTAAACTTTTGGGTACGGGCACTTTATGTTTGTTTAATAGTTCGGTTAAAAACACCTTATTAGTACACTTCATAATGGATTCAGGATCATCCATTACCACTAGCCCAAGTTGCTCAGCCGCTTTAGCGAACCGATAGGTAAAGTTGCTGATATTGGTGGTTGAGCGAATAAACAAACCATCAAATTCACTTAACCGAGCCAGATCATGAGAACCAATTTGGACTAAATCCATGCCAATACGATTAGCCGACTTAGTAAATAACTTTAACGCGGCTTTATCTGATGGCGGCATTTTCTCATGCTCATCCACCAGCATGGCAATTTCGTAACGATAACGTTTCGACGGTTTCGGTAAACGCCAT
The DNA here is from genome assembly GCF_002836315.1 of Shewanella sp. ALD9. Classification (NCBI taxonomy): domain Bacteria; kingdom Pseudomonadati; phylum Pseudomonadota; class Gammaproteobacteria; order Alteromonadales; family Shewanellaceae; genus Shewanella; species Shewanella sp. ALD9. The sequence goes on along the minus strand of NZ_PJCD01000003.1, from coordinate 456,703 downwards.
ACTTTTTGTGAAAACACTTCAAGATACTTGGCAAATAAATCTTGTTCAGGCTCGGTTAAATCTTGAAACGCAGCAGGCTCAATGGTGTTAACTTGCCATTTACCTGACATTTTTAACAAATTCACCTGCAATACAGGCACAGTAAAGCGTTCAAATATTTTACGCGCAAGCTTGTCTAGCAACGGATTATCACAATAGCCAAAATACAGCTTCATGCTGATTTCATTCACCGTCTCTGGCAGCTTATCTAAGCCTGATTGCGGCAAACTAAAAAAACGGTCCTGAGATAAATCATTAATGGTCATTACCCGAGGGATCACGCGATGCCCACGGGCTTCCGCCATTAACGAGCAGTAATAACCTGTGCTTAAATAGTCATAACTACGACACAAGTTAATCACTTGCATGGCGCTTTGATCTGCAAATGCACCCATTTCTAAATAATCATGAACCGTGACCATATGGTCACTGGGCAAATAGGGACGCCAATCATTAACATCGTCGGTGACAATTAAAAAATGAGCCATAAATATCTGTTGCCTCTTGTGCGGTTTAGCGCGTAAATTAAGCCACTATCATGTTTTGCCAACTCGAGCCGACTCATGCTTATTCGTCAAGCGACCCCCAGCGATTTGCTCCAACTAAACCACATCGAAAACAATGCATTTAGTGGCGATAAAATCAGTTCTCGGCAGATGAAACGCTTTCTCAATTCACCTCTGGACAGCTTATTAGTGGCCGAAATAGACGGCACACTTGCAGGCTATGCTCTGGTGCTATTTCATCGAGGCACTCGGCTAGCCAGGCTGTACTCTATTGCCGTTGCAAGCGAATTTAGAGGTCGCAACATTGCCTTCGAACTGGTCACACAATGTGAGCACACAGTAGTCGAGCGTGGTTTCATTACATTACGCCTAGAAGTGCGAAACGACAATATCGCTGCCAAAAATCTTTATTTAAAAATGGGTTATAAAGTCCTAAAAACCTTAGTGCATTATTATGACGACTTGGCTGATGGCGTGCGCATGCACAAACGCCTAGACCCACCAGGGCCAAGCAAAGTCATCAAGATGCCTTTGTATGTACAAACCACCCCATTTACCTGTGGCGCAGCCTGCTTAATGATGGCCATGAGTGCGGTAAAGCCGCAATATAATCCAAGTCGAGTTGATGAGCTGAGCATTTGGCGCGAAGCCACCACTATTTTTATGACCAGCGGCCACGGCGGTTGCAGTGTTCATGGCTTAGCCTTAGCAGCGATTAAGCGCGGCTTACAAATTGAAATGTACAGTCAATCAACCTCGGTTCCTTTTATTGATAGCGTCCGTGATAGCAATAAAAAAGCCGTCATCACGATTGTGCATGACGACTTTTGCCAACAATTGATTTCGCAAGGTGTTGAGATACACAACGCGGCACCTACACTGGTTCAAATTAAACATTGGATTGACAGCGGTTATGCCGTTTTGCTGATGATAAGTACTTATCGCTTTAATGGCGAGAAAGGCCCACATTGGGTGGTATTAAGCGGTTACAACGAGCAGTTCATGTTTATTCACGACCCATTTGTTGAAGCACAAAAAGATGCGATTAATGCAGCGTATGTACCGATTAGTCAGTCAGAGCTGGCGCAAGTGATGCAGTATGGGAAGCAGAAACAGGTTTCTTGTTTAGTGGTTAAATCATCTTTGGCTTAAGATGGTTAAGCTTTTTATGGCCAGCGGGCACTAACGTCGTGGCGCTTCACCCACACCAGAGTTTCAAACTTCGTTTGAATTGAGATCGCAAGGTTGCACCTTAATCAGGTCAAATTTACTGTCGTTCTGGTAGTGCTGTTGAACTGGAATCCAGCTTTGTTCTTATGGCCTGCGGCCACCAACGTCGTGGCGCTTCGCCCACACCAGACCAAGAGGAAATTAACGGCTATTCCCTCTTGGAACTCCCAGCCGCCCCGCAACATTTTCAAAAAACGAAAAGGTCGCCATGGAGATTGATTTAACTTTGACCTGCATTCGGAATCTGCTTCGGCCTTATTCGAAAATGCTAACGCTTCCGATGGTACATCCTGTACCGCGAAAGCTAAGCTCACATCCATGTGAGCTTCACGCTATTTTCTTCAACGGCCTCAAGTTCAGAGTTGAATCTATGCATTTTCATAAAAAACTAACTCGTTTATGGAAAAAATCTAACTGACTGTTTATGACTCTGACATTTAGGTTTAGAGTAATACGACTACACAATAGCCAGTCTATTTATTTAAATTAACGTCAAAGTAATTGATATTAATTGATTTATCATACCGTTCTAATTGCTCAATCACGTCTGCGGGCATCACATAGAAGAATTCTTTACGATTATTAACTAAATTAACTCTTTGTTCTGCAAAGCTATTGTGCAAATATTTTTCAAGGGTGGGTGCATCTTCGGTAAAAACGAAAGCATGAACATCGAATAACTCAGGTACCGAAGCATCACCAAGCTCTTTTACCCTATCATTAGGATCAGCCCTTCTAGTCATCCCAATTTTACAGACTCCTTTGCCAAATGACATTTCATTCGATATGACATATACATACCCAGCTCGAGTCAGTTGGGCTAAAGATATAGCTCGTCTTTCTTTTTCACGAAGAATTTCTAATTCCTGCTGATGCAATTTATATAACGCTTTCTGCTCTTCCGTACTCGACTCTAATTTAGCCAATTCTTCAGCGACTAGCTTTTCCATTATAATTCGTTCTTTTTCTGCTTTTTCTGCAGCAGCGATTATTCGCCCTTCTTCGCGCTCTGCTTCACGGAGAATTTTTGCCTCTTCACGTTCAATGTCTTTAATTTCTAGATTCAATTGATTTAGTTCATAACTTAACCGAAACTCCTCAGTTTTTAACTTTAAGTATTCATTACTCAGATATGTTTTAACTGTGGTACCAGAAACATTAATCTCATTGAATGTATCTGTAGTACGCTGAATTAAACGATTTATGTTATTCCATGCTACCAGCGCTGATGCTGCCTTAAATTCATTGTCTAAACAACGAAGTCGTAGCTTAACTTCTCTATTAAACAATTTAGTGGCTTCTGATTTCTTACCGTTAACTCTAACATCTGAACCTATGCTACAAATACAAGCAGTCTTTTTACCTACCATCTCTTTTAGTCTAGCTTTGGACTGGTGTAATTTACTTTCTATATCTTTCAGCTCCCTACTATTAACCAATTTTGAATATACCGTAGAGTCTGATGTACCAATACTTATATGGTACTTAGAAAACAATTCTTCACGTTTACGGAGAAGTGTTAAATTATCTTGATAACTTGATTGAAGAGAGCTGTACTTATTGTTTAAATCATTTAATTTTTGTTCTTCAATCGTCACTGGTTGATACATTATTTGAATCTGAGCAGATTTTTCTTTTAGCGCCAGAAACTTAGTTCGAGATGACAAAAGTAAATAAATTGAATAAGATAATAAACATGCTAATAACATAATTATGTACATATGCTATTCCCCCTATATGGAAGCTGGTAACTGATATGATGAAGTCTGAGCTTGTGAGGCATCATGTTTAAGAGCTTTTCGCATGAGTAAGCTTTCTCGATATTCTTTTGCTTCTGCATCAAAATACCAATCACATTCAATACCTAATTCTTCCATGGCTTCCGTTACTTGTTGTAACGATACTCTGAAGAACTCTTTACGATAATTGTCGGCATTCACACGTCTATCATTAAACTTTTGATGCAACTTCCTTTCAATCTCAGGAGCATCACCAACGAATGTGAGTGTATGAACATCAAATTTAAAGGGAACACTTGCATCACCCAACTCATTTACTCTATCCATAGGTTCTAAGCGCCTTGTCATGCCTATCTTCACAACTCCTTCACCAAAGCTACCAATATTAGAAATGACATAGATGTAACCAACTCTTGTTAACTGAGCTTGTGATGTTGCTCTTTCAAACTTACGCTCTAACTGATTAATTTCACTCTTAATATGGGAAATTTTTAATTCTATTTCTGCGGCATTAGCACCGTGTAATTGACTGGCAAGCTTCTGAGCTTTTATCAAATCAGATTTACGATAATAAAGTTCATCCCCTATTTCCTCTGCTTGATCACCTGATTGATTACCTTGCGCTCTAATTAAAGCCTGTTGCTCTTTCTTTTGCTGTTTAAGGTTTTCTTTGTGTTGGAGCTCACGATGCCAAACTGAAAGCTCATTTACTTTAAGCTTTAAATAATCACTTGAAATAGCAACTCTTGCTGTTTCACCAAGTTTTGATAATTGCTCTTCAAGCTTATATAGTTTTTTCAGTGCTATATCATAACTTGAATGACGCATTTGCTTTCGAATGAAATCAAACTCAGCATTAAATGCTTTTAACAAAAGGTTTCGATAAGAACTAACCATCTTAGCACCTTCACTTTTACTGCCAAACCACTCCCAGTTAGAATATGCAGTTGTCGCTCTACTATTCCTGATTGATTCGAATTGTACTTCTAAACAATCTTCAATATGCTTTTTCAGTGATTCACTATCATCAAAATTGAATGTAGGAGGAAACAATCCAACATCGATAAATTTTAATTGTCCATTAATATGAGCTAGTTTTTTATTTAACTCATTATATACAAGCATCCCTGTAGATAGCTTATGTTCGATGTTTTGATATGATTTCTGTAAATCAAGTATAAGTTGATCAATCGGTTTACTTTTCAGCGCTTTTTCTTTACGTTCAATTTCAATAGTTAGTTCTTTACGTTTACGTGATGTTGAGTAAACCATAAAAAATGTCACACAAGATAGAACAGCTAAAACTAATAAAGTAATTTGATAGAGTTCGACATCCTTGAACATAAGCTTCTCCATTTTATTTTGTTACACGAAGATACTTCATATATTTATGTAACGCATTCTAATATTTAAAAATTAAGTCATATTGCAAAGAAATAGTGTTAACCACGATATTTCATTAAACAAAACTTGCTCTATATTTTTGTATCATTGGCAATACTCTTCAACTAGTTTCGCGGCAGAAACGAGTTATATGCCTTGCTTGTAATGGGTCTCAACTCTGAACTTGAGGACGTTGAAGAAAATAGCGTGAGCCTGACAGGACGTCAGGCTAGCTTTCGCGGTACAGGATGTACCATCGGAAGCGTTAGCATTTTCGAATAAGTCCGAAGCCGATTCCAAATAAAGCCCAAAGCTGGATCAATCCCCATGGCGACCTTTTCGCAGCTGTTGTTTTGTAAATAGCGAAAATGTTGCGGGGCGGCTGGGAGTTCCAAGAGGGAACAGCCGTTGGTTTCCTCTTGGTCTGGTGTGGGTGAAGCGCCACGACGTTGGTGGCCGCAGGCCATATGTATCAGCCCATGTAGGGTGGAACCTTGCGATCTCAATTCAAACGAAGTTTGAAAAAGTCTGGTGTGGGCGAAGCGCCACGACCTTAGTGGCCGCAGGCCATTTCAAATAAAAATACACTACGGTTATTTACCGTCCATCGCTCTGCGTTTTTTAAAGTCTGAATCTTCGATCCATTTTGGCCAGTCGTTGTTGTTGGCAAGCTTTTCAATGATGTAGCTGATTAAAGCGAGGTCTTGCTCTACCCCGCCTAAATTCCAGCTGGCATCGTAATCGTCTGCGCCTTGATGGTACTTATGGGCAATGTAGTCTGGGTCGGTGTCGCCTAAGCTCATGAACATTAACCCGGGGACGCCTTGTTGGGCTAAGGCAAAGTGGTCTGAACGGAACATTAAGCCATTTTGTGGACGAGGATCAGCCTTTACAGTGCGGCCTTGTGCTTTGGCGGCATCATCTAAATAGGTTTCAAGTTCTGATACGCCTTGGCCATAACGCAGGATGTAATTAACACCATTGCCTACATTCATGCCGTCTATGTTTAAAAACGATACCAGTTGTTTAGTCGGTACCGGAGGATTGGCAGCAAAGTATTGCGCGCCAATGAGTCCTGTTTCTTCTGCGGTAAATGCAGTAAACAGAATAGAGCGTTTAGGTGCTTTATTTTGCGCTTTAAAATGACGCGCTAATTGCAATACACCAGCAACGCCAGAGGCATTGTCGACGGCGCCGTTTAAAATAACCGTTTTACCATCTTGCAAGGTTTTACCTAAATGATCCCAATGGGCATGCATGACTAACCATTCGTCGGCTTGGCTGGTACCTGGTATCAGCCCTGCTACGTTATATGAGGTGGCTAATTCAATGGTATTTTTTACTGCTAAATTGGCTTTGAGTTTAAGTGGTATAGACTGAAAACCCGCTTTTGCTGCGGTGAGTTTGACTTTATCAAAGTCTAAGCCTGCTGCTTGAAACACTTTTTGCGCGGTTTGGTGCTGGATCCAACCCATGACGCCAATGTGTGATTGATTATTTTGATCATCAACTAAGGTGTATTTAGTATTAGTGTTGCTGTTTTCAACGACGTTCCAACCGTAGGCTGCGGGTGCAGTTTCGTGGACAATAAACACCGCTTTGGCGCCCTGCCTTGCTGCTTCTTCATACTTATAAGTCCAGCGGCCATAATAGGTCATGGCATTGCCTTTAAAGATGGCAGGATCTTGAGTCGCAAAGCCTGGGTCATTGACCAGCATAATCACGGTTTTGCCTTTAACGTCAATGTTGGCGTAATCATTCCATTGATATTCTGGCGCATTAATACCATAGCCAACAAACACTACATCGCTGTTATCTACATTCACTTGAGGCTGAACTTGTTCAGTACGTGCGGTGAAGTCAGTGCCGTTGTTAAACACTAAATCCCCCATACTCAGCTGCATTGTTTGATCGGCAGTAATTTTAGCCATTGGCACAGCTTGACGATAACTGTCACCAAAACCTGGAGCGAGTCCCATTGCTTTGTAGGCGTTTTCTAAATACTCAACCGTCAGTTTTTCACCATGGGACAATGGTCCACGACCTTCAAATTCATCACTTGCTAAGGTTTGCACATCTTGACGATAGGTTTTTTGATCAAATTGAAACGGCGTAGCATTTACGCTTGGCAGCAAAAACGCACCAAACACGGCTAATAAACGAAAGGTATTCACAGACAACATCCTCTGTTGAGTATTAAGAAAATTTATTGTAACAGATGCTAGGGACTAGAGCGGACTTCGTCCTGCTAGAACGCTTCGCGGCAATAAAGGCCGAATTCAATAATATAGTCTGAAGCCATCAGCAGTACTACCGCTTTTATAGCATCTAGTCGCGAAGCGGCCTAGCACCTAGCGATTTATCCGTTGTTATCGCTTGTTATCATCTTGGCAGACTGTTACCGCTTTTGCTTGTTGTAACCGCTTGTTATCATCTTGGCCGACTGTTACCGCTTTTGCCTGTTTCTATCGCTTGTTATCGTCTTGACCTGCCGTAATCACTCTTCATCGTGCGTCAAAAAGCGGTATACAAATCCCTTGATCACCCGTTTGCGCTAAATAGCGTTTGTCGACCCATAAACCAACGGCGGCGACTAAGGTGTCACCATAAAAAACTAACGGGATTTGTGGTCTACGCCATGGCGGGATATTGCATTCTTGCCACAGTTTCTTTAATTCGCGCGGTTTTTGCCGTTGTGATGTGGCAAATTGTGGCTGACATTTAATTGAACCTGCCGCGCCAAAGCGTATGCTCACGGCGGTATTATTGGGTAAAGCAAGTAGCGGCGTATTGTCTGTGGCGATTTGCAGGCCCAGCTGGCATTGCTTGTGCCCAACTCGGCACACTATCTGTTGCAGCTCGCCTTTAAGCAGTTGCTCAAATGGTTGTTGAACTGTACTTGCATCAATAGCGTCGAGCTCTTTATGGCTAACCACATAAGCGATACCAGCAAAACGTTTAACTTGATAATCGCCCCACTGAATCGACATGTTAGCGTCGTCTTTAGCCGCTAACAGTTGTGACAGGATCTGCTGTAATTGCGCTTGCGAAGGTAAACTAACGCCACAATGAATTAAATAACCGCGAAACAGTAATGCTTGCCAAGCGGCACTCAATTTACCAAACCCGGTGAGTTTAAACCCGGTTGATTCGGTCATTAATGCATTTGTATCGCCGGGCACTATTAACCACTCGGGTAAGCGATGACTCACTTCGTCGTCAATAACCTGTTGCTGCTCGGCACATAATGCGGCGCTACGCCCTGCGGTGGTCGCAATACTTGGCCAACGCTGTTTTAATCTTGGAATGATATCCAGGCGTAAAAAATTTCTATCAAAGCTGTCGTCTTGGTTACTTTCATCTTCAATATGGGATAGTTGTTTTTGCGCCGCAAATTGCTCGATTTGATCGCGGCTGATATCCAATAACGGTCTAACTAGCCAAGCTTGTTTGTAAGCTTGTATCGCCCCCATTGCCGCCAACCCTTTTGGGCCTTGACCACGTTTTAACGCGAGTAATAAGGTTTCAAGTTGATCATCTTGATGATGGGCGGTCAGTAAAATGTCACCGGGATTAAGATAACGGTCAAATGCTTGGTAACGAGCATCGCGGGCTTGCGCCTCTAAACTCTGCCGAGGGCCCTTTTCAACCTTAACTCGCTCAATCTGCACTGGCAGCTGATAATGATTAGCCCGAGTGATACAGTGCTGTACCCAAATGTCAGCATTGGCACTTAGCCCATGATGAACATGAATAAGCAGGCAAGCAATATGCGGATGTTTGTGTGCCAAGGCACTTAATCCACACGCGAGCACCTCTGAGTCAACGCCGCCACTGTAAGCCAGTACTAACTTAGGCGATGATTCACCTTTAACTACATTCATTTGATAAAGGGGTAATATCGCTTGTTCGAGCAAACTTAGCAGTTGTGGTGCACTCATTTGCTCTGTTAACGAAGACTTTTCAATCATGATGCGCGCCTAATTAAACACGATTTTGACGTTAGTTGAACCAAGCATGCTTTCGAGGGCTAACATTAACTCATCACTGGGATTAACTCGCCACTCTTCACCTAACACGATTTTGCCGCTGGCTTGCTGTTTGGTGTAGTTAATCACCACAGGCACAGCGCCCTTACGCCACGGTGTTAATGTTTGCTCAAAGGTTTGTAACCACTCAGGCGTGACATCATCGCCATGAACATTGATTTCAACCGCTTTGGCAAAGTGACTGCGCGCTTCGCCAATTTCAATGATATTACGGGCGTTCATGCGATTGCCGCCAGAGAAATCATCAAAGCTGACATCACCTTCACAAATAAGAATGCGATCTTTTTCGAGCATGTGGCCAAACTTTTCAAACGGTTCGGTAAATAGCATGACTTCTAAACGGGCACTTTTATCATCTAATGTGACTAAGCCCATTTTAGAGCCACGCTTAGTGATCATCACCCGTGTTGCCACCACTAGACCAGCTGCTTTTACGGTTTTACCGCGCTCGGTTGGGTGAATGTCTTTTAAGCGGCCATTAGTGTATTGCTTCAGTTCTTTTAAATACTGATTAATAGGGTGACCAGTAAGGTAAAGTCCTAATGTTTCGCGCTCACCTTCCAACCAGATTTTGTCTGGCCACGGAGTACAATGGACAAAGTTTTGCTTACTGTCTTCAGGTTCACTATTGAGTAAACCAAACATGTCATTTTGGCCAGTAGCTTCTGCTTTAGCATGTTGCGCCGCGGCACTAATCGCTTGAGGCAAGGTCGCCATCATTGATGCTCGATGCGGGCCTAATGTGTCTAAGGCGCCTGCAAGGATAAGCTTTTCAATTACTCGCTTATTGAGTTTTTTTAAATCAATTCGAGCACAAAAATCGAACAGGTCGGTAAACGGTCCATTTTTACGGGCTGTTAAAATAGAATCTACCGGGCCTTCACCGACGCCTTTAATCGCGCCGATACCATAAACAATATTAAGGTCGTCATCGACCGTAAACTTGAATAAGCCTTTGTTGACATCGGGCGGAATTAGCGGCAAGCCCATGCGTTCACATTCGTCAACCAAGGTGACGATTTTGTCGGTGTTGTCCATGTCGGCAGACATTACCGCGGCCATAAACTGCGATGGGAAATGGGTTTTTAGCCATAAGGTTTGATACGACACCAGTGCATAAGCGGCAGAATGCGATTTGTTAAAACCGTAACCGGCGAACTTTTCCACTAAGTCGAAGATTTTCATCGACAAGTCGCCGTCGACGCCGTTATTAATCGCCCCTTCTTTAAACGTGCCGCGCTGCTTTGCCATTTCTTCAGGTTTTTTCTTACCCATTGCACGACGGAGCATATCCGCGCCGCCTAGGGTGTAACCCGACAATACCTGAGCAATCTGCATGACCTGCTCTTGGTACAAAATGATGCCGTAGGTCGGTGACAATAACTCTCTTAGTGACTCATGCTGATATTCTGCATCTGGGTATGACACTTCTTCACGGCCATGCTTACGTTCAATAAAGTTGTCAACCATGCCTGATTGCAAAGGACCTGGGCGGAAAAGTGCCACGAGTGCAATCATGTCTTCAAAACAGTCGGGCTGCAGACGTTTAATCAGGTCTTTCATACCGCGAGATTCCAGCTGGAATACCGCGGTTGTTTCGTAGCGTTGCAGTAATCTAAAACAGGCAGGATCGGCAAGCGGAATGGCTTCGATACTAACGGGGTCTTTACCTTCTTTAATCAGGCGCGGATTAATCATCTGCAATGCCCAATCAATAATGGTTAAGGTACGTAAGCCCAAGAAATCGAACTTAACCAGACCAGCAGTTTCAACGTCATTTTTATCAAATTGTGTTACTGGGTTTAAGCCTTCGGCATCGCAATATAGCGGTGCAAAATCGGTAATTCGAGTCGGTGCGATAACCACACCACCGGCATGCTTACCCGCGTTACGTGTTACGCCTTCTAAGCGGCGACACATATCGATAAGCTCTTTAACGTCTTCATCGCCGTCATAGGCTTCAGGAAGCGCGGGTTCAACTTCAAAGGCTTTCGCCAATGTCATCCCTGGTTCTGCGGGGATTAATTTAGTTAACCGTTCAACAAAGCCGTAAGGATGACCTAATACGCGGCCTACATCGCGCACAACGGCTTTGGCCGCCATAGTACCAAAGGTAATAATCTGTGATACCGCTTCTCGGCCGTATAACTCGGCAACGTGATCAATGACTTCGTCGCGTCGGTCCATACAAAAGTCGACGTCGAAATCGGGCATGGATACACGTTCAGGGTTCAAGAATCGTTCGAACAGTAAATCGTATTCTAGTGGATCTAAGTCGGTAATTTTAAGCGCGTATGCGACTAATGAACCCGCACCCGAACCACGGCCGGGACCAACTGGAATGCCGTTGTCTTTGCCCCACTGAATAAACTCCATCACGATAAGGAAGTAACCAGGGAAACCCATCTGGTTAATGACTTTCAGTTCAATCTCGAGGCGTTCGTCATATTCGACACGTTTTTCGGCGCGAACTTGTGGAGCTGGAAATAAAAACTCAAGACGTTCTTCTAAGCCTTTAACGGACACGTTAACCAAGAAATCTTCAATGGATAAGTCGCCAGTAGGGAAATTAGGCAAAAAGTATTCATTTAGGCGAATGGTGACATTACAGCGTTTCGCAATTTCAACGCTGTTTTGAATTGCTGACGGAATATCGGCAAATAATGCAATCATTTCATCTTCGGTGCGCAGATATTGTTGATCGCTATAGGTTTTAGGGCGACGAGGATCGACTAAGGTAAAACCATCATGAATAGCCACCCGGATTTCATGTGCTTCAAAGTCATCTTGTTTTAAAAACACCACTTGGTTAGTGGCAACTACAGGTAAACCTTTGGTTGATGCTAGCTCAACCGCCATGTGTAAATAGCGTTCTTCATGGGCACGACCAGTGCGGATAAGCTCGAGGTAATAGCGATCTTCAAAGTGTTGTTGATAAAAGGCAATCAGCGACTCTACTTGGTTTTGATTACCTTTTAATAATGCCTTACCGACGTCGCCATCTTTGGCACCTGAGATAATGATCAAGCCACTGTTATATTTGACTAACCAATCTTGGTCGATCACCACTCGGTTATCGACATGACCACGAAGATAAGCTTCACTGATCAACTGAGTCAGATTTTGGTAACCTTCATTGTTCATCGCAATAATGGTTAAGGCGCAAAATTCTTTTTCAAAACCAGGTGTTTGCACCCAAAAATCTGCGCCAATGATCGGTTTGATCCCCGCACCATTACAAGCACCATAAAACTTAACCAAACCACAAAAGTTGTTTTGATCAGTTAACGCTATTGCTGCCATCCCCTGATTTTCAGCAGCTGCAATAATAGGTTTAACTTTAGCAACGCCATCTGACATTGAATAATCACTGTGGACGCGCAAATGAACAAAACGAGGATCGGACATAGAATATTTTTTCTTCGAAAAAGATGAATGAAACAACACGAAAATGCGGGATTTAGACTACCAAACTACGCGATGTTATCCAACGATAAACTCGCTTAATTTGGCTATTATCAAAATGTATCCTGAAGCAATATACGCTCCGCAACAGGTTTAAAACTTCTACGATGCTCAGGCAACACACCATACAAGGCTAGCGCTTCAAAGTGCGCTTTGGTTGGGTACCCTTTATGCTTAGCAAAGCCATACTGCGGGTGCAGATTGTCTAACGCGTCCATCTCGGCATCACGAGTGACTTTGGCAATAATGGATGCCGCACTAATAGCAGCCACTAAGCCGTCGCCTTTAATTATCGCATGACTGGCAATACCAAAATCCGGTACCCGATTACCATCAACCAGCACTCGTTCTGGTAAAATGGATAACCCGGCTACTGCGCGCTGCATGGCCAACATGGTGGCATGCAAAATATTCAGCTCATCGATTTCAGCAGGGCTGGCACGGCCAATACTGACACTTAGCGCATTATCCATAATCTGTTGATATAAGGAATTACGACGTTTCTCGCTAAGCTTCTTAGAATCATTAAGGCCAACAATCGGTTTATTCGGATCTAATATCACCGCGGCAGTGACCACATCGCCAACCAATGGACCACGTCCAACTTCGTCAACACCAGCAACAAGCCCTTGTGAAATAATGGCTACTTGTTCAGGGGTAATACCTTTTATCACAACCGATAATGTCGACATATTAGCTTATCCTAGTCAGGTTACGGCGCTGGTAATAATGCTACTACAGCATCTGCAGCTCGCTCGCTGGCATTACACTTTAGCAATTGATGTAATTCTTCAAAGCGGGTATTTAGCGGTGCAAAATCTTGATTAAGCTGGTTGATTATCGCATCGGCAATTAACTGTGGTTGGCAATTAGCTTGCATCAGTTCTGGCACGATGGTGTCGTTTGCGAGTAAATTAGGCAACGAATAATTTTTGATTTTCATCATTTTAATCGCGATGGCGTATGTAATTGGGCTAACCCGATACGACACAACCATAGGACGTTTAACCAGCATGGCCTCTAATGTCGCGGTGCCAGATGCTAATAAAATACAATCTGCAGCAGCCATGACTTCGCGAGATTGACCTTCAACAATAGTGACTTCTAGATCGGGAGCAAACTCCTCCAGTGCAGCAAGAAATTGTTGTCGACGAGCATCATTAACCACTGGGGTGACAAATTTGATGTCTGGAAAGGTTTGCTTAACTAACTGAGCAGCTTTTATAAATGGTTCAGCTAATTGCTTTAGCTCTCCGCCTCTGGACCCTGGCAATACTGCCAAGTATTCAGCATTAGGATCTAATCCTAATAACTGCCGCGCAGCCAGCTTATCACTGTGCATCGGAATATCGTCCGCAAGTGTGTGCCCCACAAAGGTACAAGGTACTTGATGTTGGTCGTAAAACGCTTTCTCAAACGGCAATAACGACAACACCATATTAGTGGCTTTAGCAATTTTAAATATACGTTTTGGACGCCAAGCCCATACTGACGGGCTGACATAATGGACTGTTTTAATCCCTTTGGCTTTTAATTTAAGCTCTACGCCAATATTAAAATCGGGCGCATCAATACCAATAAAACAGTCTGGCGCTAATTCAGTAATTTGTTTCACGAGACTTGAACGAATATGAAGCAGTCGAGGTAAATGTGATAACACTTCGACTAAGCCCATGATCGACAGTTCTTCCATTGGGAATAAACTCTCAAACCCTAGAGCTTGCATTCGAGGGCCACCAATGCCAATAAAGCGTGCATCAGGGTAGCGTTTTTTGAGTGAATTAACTAAACCGGCACCTAAAATATCGCCGGAGATTTCTCCGGCGACAATGGCGAATACTTTTGAAGGAGAGTTGGTCATCGTTTCCGTCTATCGAATAATGCCACGAGCAGAGTGGTTGATAAATTCCATAAATGCTTTCACATTGATGTCTTTTTCAGCGGCCTCGATTAATTCAGCGTTAGCTTCTTCAATGGTTAAACTCTTACGGAAAACCGCTTTGTACGCACTCAAGATTGCTCGTTGGTTTTCTTTGGTAAAACCACGGCGTTTTAAGCCTTCTAAGTTTAATCCACGCGGTACTGCAGGAGAACCAGCAGCCATCACAAATGGAGGAACATCTTGCAAAATAAGTGAAGCACCCGCGGTAAAGGCATGCGCGCCAATATGTACAAACTGATGCACACCAGTCATGCCGCCCAAAATAACCCAATCGCCAACATGTACATGACCCGCAATTGAAGCATTATTGGCCATAATAACGTTATCACCGACAAAACAGTCGTGGGCAATATGAACATACGCCATAAACAGACAGTTAGAACCGATGCGAGTTTCACCTTTATCTTGGGTCGTACCACGGTGAATGGTAACCGACTCACGAATGATGTTATTGTCGCCGATAATTAAGCGAGTTTGTTCGCCTGCGTACTTTTTATCTTGACACTCTTCACCAACTGAAGAGAATTGAAAAATACGATTACCTTTACCGATAACCGTTGGACCTTTAACCACAACATGAGAACTTATCCATGTGTCGTCGCCGATTTCAACGTTTTCACCAATGTAGGTCCAAGGACCAATAGTGACGTTATTACCAATTTTGGCTGTTGGGTGAACAAACGCTAATTTATCTATCACTTCTTAATCTCTCTACGTGCACACATGATTTCAGCAGAACAAACCAGTTCACCATCAACCAAGGCTTCACCAACAAACACACCAATACCGCGACGCTCTTTAATCATTTTAACGTGAAAATGTATTTGGTCGCCTGGCTCAACAACACGTTTGAAACGCGCTTTATCAATACCAGCAAAATAATACAGTACCTCTGGAGACGGCTCTGTACTCATGGTTTTAAAGGCAAGTAAACCCGTTGCTTGTGCCATGGCTTCTAAAATGAGCACGCCAGGCATAACAGGCTGTATCGGAAAATGTCCCTGAAAAAAAGGCTCATTAATGGTGACATTTTTAATCGCATGTAAGTGCTCACCTACAGTAAAGTCCAATACACGATCGATCAACAAAAATGGATATCTATGAGGCAGATATTTAAGTATCTCTTTAATATCCATGGTGTTTAATTGGTTTGACACACTACATTCCTTAAATAAGGCAGAATTACAATTATTCTGTGCCCTTAGCACTTTTCTCGAGGGTTTTCACTCGGCTAAATAATTCATCTAATTGACGGAAACGAACAGTGTTTCGACGCCATAATTTATTTTCCATTGCGATGGTAGCAGACGAATACACACCTTTTTCACGGATAATGCTGGTCACGTTTGTTCCGCCTGATATGTGTACACCATCAGCGACACTCAGGTGTCCAGCAACAGCACTACCGCCACCGAGGATACAATATTTACCAATGGTAGAACTGCCGGCAATAATAGAGCCGCCAGCCATTGCAGTATTTTGGCCGATAATGACATTATGAGCAATTTGAACTTGGTTGTCGATAATCACACCATCGTGGATCTCGGTATGCGACAACGCACCACGGTCAATGGAAGTACATGCGCCAATTTCGACATGATTGCCAATCCGAACGCCGCCGGTTTGTGGAATTTTAATCCAGTTACCGCGCTCATTGGCATAACCAAAACCATCAGAGCCAATAACAGTCCCTGAATGGACGATGCAATGATGGCCAATATGGACATTATGATAAACGCTCACGTTCGCCCAAAGACGCGTGTTTGAACCAATAATACTGGTTTCACCCACCACACAACCTGGACCAATCTGGACATTTTCACCCAAAATAACATTGGCACCTATCACTGCATTTGCACCAATAGCCACACCGTCACCTAAAATGGCTGATGCATCTATTTGAGCCGAAGGATGAATACCAGGTGTTTCTTTTGGGGTGGTATCAAGTAATTGCGCTACTCGAGCAAACCCTATGTAAGGATCGCTAACAATCAGGGCGTTACCATGATAACCACTTGCTTCTTTTTCGCTCAGCAATACCGCACTAGCTTGAGTTGCCTCAAGCTGAGCACGGTACTTACTATTGGCTAAAAAAGAGAGTTGGCCTTTAGTTGCACTTTCAAGGGTAGCGACACTGGTTATTTCCAGCGTGGCGTCGCCTTTAATCGTTGCCCCTAATAGTTGGCTAAGCTCTTTTAAAGTCACTTTTTGCATACTTATTATTTGCCTTTGCTTAAGGCTTCTACCACTTTGCTGCTGATGTCAGCTTCTGGCTTAACAAAAATAACTGCGCCACGTTGTAGCACCATGTCGTATTTTTCTTTACCAGCGATGGTATTAATCGCTTTTTGAACTTGAACTAATAGTTTGTTTTGCTCTTCACCTTGACGACGACGCATGTCTTCATCTAATGCTTTGCCTTTCAACTGGAATTCAGACTTTAATGATTCCATTTTACGTACTAATTCAGTCTTTTGTGAATCGCTCATTAAGGCGCCGTCACGTTGTTGTTTCTCAACCAAAGAACGCATTTCTTCTTGCATTTTTTGGACTTCAGCAACACGGTCACCAAACTCAGCTTTTAATGATTTAGAAATTTGTTCGCGCTGTGGCAACTGCTCGAACACTTCACCCATATCAACCACAGCGAGTTTTTCCGCTTGGGCTAGCATAGGGGTAGCAAACAATGCCAATGTAATTAATGCGCGATTTACCATCTTTTTCAAAGTAGACTCCTTGTTAAACTTGTTGTTATCAGCAAAACCTGCCGAGTGTATTTGTTTTAGAACGTTTTGCCAATATTGAATGAGAAAATCTCTGTCTCGTCATCTTCATATTCTTTCAGCGGCCAAGCTAAACTAAATACCATAGGGCCCATTGGTGATAACCACTGCACGCTCATACCCCATGAGGCACGTAAGCGTTCTGGATCGCTATAGTCTTCTAACTTAGAGAACTGATCCGCTGGTAAAGTCCGATATGAGTCATAATCAAACTCAGTATCCCATACGTTACCCGCATCAACGAAGAAACTGGTTCGCACTGAGTTAGTGTAAGCTTCATCAAGGAATGGTGTCGGAACAATCATTTCAAAGCTTGCTGTTGCAATGGCGTTACCACCAATTGAACGGCCAGAACTCACCTGAATGGTATTTGGGTCACCAGGCAAACTACAACCATCACCAGAAACATCAGGCGCACATTGCTCACTACCACGGTATAAATAGAACGAACGAGGGCCTACTGAGTTAGACTTAAAGCCACGTAACGAACTGCTACCACCAGAATAATAGTTTTCCCAGAACGGTAAGATTTGATCGTTGTCGTTAAACTGACCATAACCGTTTGAATAACCTAAACGGGCGCGAGCCAATAATACAAACCCATGCTGAGGTGTCAAAGGGAAGTAGAAGTTGGTATCGAAATCCGTTTTAAAGTACTGTAAGTCAGAACCTGGCACGGTCATTTTACCGCTTAAACGTTGCGACGAACCATCTGTCGGGAACGTACCACGGTTAAGTGTGCTGCGGTACCAACCGGCATTCAATTCAAAGTTATCAAAACTTAAGTCTGAATTAGGATCATCAGTTTCACGATACACATTATAGAAACGCAACGCTTGTTCATAAGCAGAGATTTCTGAAATAGTATTATGACGATAACCAATACCACCGTTCAAACGGTTAGATTCGTTAATCGGGAATCCAGAGTTTAACGCTACACCATAAGATTTATTCTTATAGCGCTCAAGGTTAGCCTCGTTGGCATCAAACTCGTTCCAGTAAACGCTACCACCTAAACTGACACCATCCTTAGTAAAGTATGGGTCGGTATAAGACAAGTTAGCACTTTTAGAATATTTGTTAGTGTTTACGCTAAAACCAGCTTGGTTACCAGTGCCAAGGAAGTTATTTTGCTCAACGCCAAACTGCAAACTCACACCAGATTCAGTACCATAACCGACACCTGCGTTGAACGAACCTGACGGTTGCTCTTTCACAGTCACTGCGACATCAACTAAATCGTCACTGCCCGGTACTTGAATGGTTTCTGCATCAACAGTTTCGAAATAACCTAAACGGTTAAGACGTAGTTTAGACTGTTCAATTTGAGCAGAATTCAACCACGCA
This sequence comes from Shewanella sp. ALD9, assembly GCF_002836315.1. Classification (NCBI taxonomy): domain Bacteria; kingdom Pseudomonadati; phylum Pseudomonadota; class Gammaproteobacteria; order Alteromonadales; family Shewanellaceae; genus Shewanella; species Shewanella sp. ALD9. The sequence goes on along the minus strand of NZ_PJCD01000003.1, from coordinate 438,220 downwards.
CCTTCCATTTGGCGTAATTCGCGGCGCATTACCTCATCTTTGGTAACCGTGTTACCAGTGAAGTTAATTGAGCGAACATACACGCGCTTACCCGGCTTAACATTGATGTTGAGTACCACTTCTTTGGTTTCATCATCAATTTCAGGATAGGTTTTAACTTCAGGATAAGCATAACCAAAGCGGCCAAGGTATTTGCTGTACATTTCTTCGGTGAATGTCACGTCGGCACCGTTGTACATGTTACCCGCTTTAATTGGTAAAATAGATCTCATTAACTCTTCGCGACCCATTAGGTCACCAATTAAGTTAACTTCTTTCACCTTGTACTTTTCACCTTCATTCACGTTAATAGTGATGTACAAACCTTTACGGTCTGGTGTCATCGCCACTTGCGTTGAAGTCACTTCAAAGCGAATATAGCCTTGATTATGGTAATAAGTTTTAATGGTTTCTAAGTCAGCTTGTAGCTTTTGCTTTTGGTAGCGACGTTCACCAAATAAATCCCACCATGCCACATAGTCTTTAAGCTCAAGCATACTGATGAGCTCAGAGTCTGAGAACACAGTATTACCTACTACGTTGATTTGACGGATTTCAGCCGCTAAACCTTCGGTAAACTTAAATTTAAGCTCAACACGGTTACGCGGCAAGTTGATGATTTGCGCTTCAACTTTGGCACCGTATTTACCCACACCGTAATAGAAATCTTGCAGGCCTTTTTCAATACCAGACAACATTGTTCTATCAAGTGATTCGCCAGCTTTAACACCAGAACCGTCAAGGCTTTCTTGTAACTGCTCGTCTTTGATATCTTTATTACCGTCAAACGAGATAATACTGATAGTTGGACGTTCTTTAACCGTTACATAGAGTATACCGTCTTCATGACTGACACTGATGTTTTCAAAATTGGTTGAACCGTAAAGGCTCTTAATCGCTTGCTGTAATTTAACTTCATCTACCGTGTCACCTACTTTCACAGGTAAACTCAATAGTGCTGCACCGAGAGCAACTCGTTGCAAACCTTCTACTTGGATGTCGGTCACTTCAAAAGGTTGGAAAGACTCTGCCCAACCATTCCCTGAAAAAGACGCGCCGACGAATAACATCGAGGCAAAAATTTTATTAAATCTCATAGAGCACTTCTAATTATTAGTCTGTCCTTGCTCAGAGTCGGGCAAAATCGTTGAATAAGGCTACGCCCATCAACATTAGCAGCAAAGCTGCGCCAAACCTGAATCCTATTTCCTGTACCTTTTCGGGTACAGGCTTACCAGTAATCACTTCTATAAAGTAATACAGCAAGTGTCCCCCATCGAGCACTGGCAGAGGCATTAAATTAATAATACCTAAGTTAACGCTGATGAGCGCGATAAACCCTAGAAAGTACACTAAACCGTAACTTGCACTGGCGCCTGCGCCTTGTGCAATCGAAATAGGACCACTAAGGTTTTTCACCGACACATCGCCGGTAAATAATTTTCCAATCATCTTAAAGCTGACGACAACGAGTTGCCATGTTTTATCAGCTGCAGCGATAACAGAATCTACTATGCCATACTCAAGCTCAAAGCGCATATTATCAGGCCACTGTGCTTGGGTTGGGCTAATTCCGACAATTCCGATAGTTTTACCATCAGAATTTTGTTGTGCTTTTGGCACAACATCAACATTGATTTGTTCGCCTTGACGTATCAATGTCATATTAATATTTTTGTTAGCAGAGCTTTGTACCACATCAACAAACGCATTCCAATCGCTGTATTGAGTGCCATTGATATTGACGAGTTTATCGCCAATCTTAATGCCCGCTTGCTCTGCCGCACTGTCTTTACTCACTGCCGCAATCGTTGGATCTATCCCTGGGCGAAATATCCCTAAACCGAGTGCGGTAATCGGCGACTCTTTTTCTGGATCGAAAACCCAATTTCGCGTATCGAGTTTTACGGTGCGAACGGGCATATCCATGCCCGACAACGCTGGTAATGGTGCTAGGGATAACTCAATACTGTCATCACCAATATGACCCACTAAGGCTAAATTAACTTCTTCCCAAGTACGTACTGGCTGTCCTGATACCGCTATAATTTGTTGTGGTTCAACCAACTGAATAACACTGGCAGGACTATTTAACTTAGTACTGTCTATTACCGGCTTAATCGACGGAGTACCAATAAGGTACATGACATATAACGCTACAATTGCAAAAATAAAGTTAGCTATCGGGCCGGCTGATACAATCGCAATACGTTGCCATACCGTTTTACGGTTAAAGGCCTGGTCAAGTAAATGCTCCGGCACGTCTTCAACGCGCTCATCAAGCATTTTGACATAGCCACCTAGTGGGATCATAGCGACGACATATTCAGTGCCATCTTTACCCACTTTACGCCAAATCGCTTTGCCAAATCCGATAGAGAAACGCTCGACTTTAACACCACAACGACGGGCAACCCAAAAGTGGCCATACTCATGAGCGGTAATTAAAATACCCAACGCGACGATAAAAGAACCTAAGCTCCAAAAAAAATCTATCATTATTTCCCTGAATTAATTTAGTCTGCTGATAACGGACACTGCCGTGGCACGTGCTTGCTCATCAAGCTGTATTATATCTTCAATACTGTCTAAACGTGTTTGTTGCACCGAGTCTAAACAGCGATAATTAACGTTAGCAATATCAGTAAAACGAATTAGACCTTTTAAAAATGAATCGACAGCAATTTCATTGGCCGCATTCAACACTGTGGTCGCTTCCTGACCTTGCTCACAGGCTTGCATTGCTAAGCGTAAACATGGAAAACGGTCAAAGTCAGGTTCACAAAAGCTTAACTGTCCGACTTTGAAAAAATCTAAAGGTTCAACGCCAGCGCCAATTCTTTGCGGATAGCTCATACAATGAGCAATCGGTGTACGCATATCGGGGTTGCCCATTTGTGCAATAACAGAACCATCGCGGTATTGCACCATTGAATGAATCACGCTTTGAGGATGTATCACTACTTTGAGCTGTTCAGCTTGCGTATTAAACAACCAGCGAGCTTCGATAAACTCTAAGCCTTTATTCATCATGGTGGCTGAATCGACAGAGATTTTAGGCCCCATGGACCAATTAGGGTGATTGCAAGCTTGAACAGGTGTCATCGCACTCAGAGTGGCTAAATCAGTGTTTAAAAACGGTCCACCTGAACCGGTTAATAAAATATGTGATATGCCATTAGCACTTAAGTCACAATAACCGAGTTGCGCTTGGACATTGGTTGGTAAACATTGAAATATGGCATTGTGCTCGCTGTCGACAGGTAGTACTGTCGCACCAGATGCTCTAGCCGTGTGCATAAATAACTCACCCGACATAACCAATGCTTCTTTGTTGGCTAGCAACACGCGTTTACCCGCTTTAACAGCGTCAAATGTCGGTACTAAACCTGCTGCGCCAACAATAGACGCCATAACGGTATCAGTGCGACTGTCGGTCACTAACGCATTTAACGCCTCAGCACCTGTCGTCACTTGAGTAACACAATCATTAGGCAATAACGATTTAAGCTCCATGGCGGCGCTCTCATCCACCATATGAGCATACTCAGGCTGATGAGTGATACACAAGGCCAGCATTTTTTGAACACTGGCATTGGCCACTAATCCATAGACATGAAAATCGGCAGGGTTATTTACCATCACACTTAAGGTGCTAGCGCCAATTGAGCCTGTAGCCCCTAAAATCACCATATTTTGCATTGGCATCACATCCACATGGCTATGTAGATAAAGGTAAACACTGGCAATGCAGCCGTTAGACTGTCGATACGGTCTAAAATACCACCATGACCAGGTAAAATGGTGCCAGAGTCTTTAATATTTGCAGCACGTTTGAACATACTTTCAGACAAGTCACCAAAAGCAGAAGCCAGAGCAGTAACGAGTGTCACCACAATGAGTAAGCCTAACTCTTGTTCTGGCGCAACATACATAATGCCCGCAACTACGACCATAGTAGTAATTAAACCACCGGCTAAGCCCTCAAGCGTTTTAGCAGGACTCACACTCGGCATCAATTTATGCTTGCCTAACTTACGTCCAGCAAAATAAGCACCGGTGTCAGTCGCCCAAACCACTAACATAACGATAAACACTAATGCACCACCATAATAGGGATGAACGTTACTGCTTAACGATTTGAGAGCGATTAAAGAAGCAAAACACGGGATGAGTGTTAACTGACCAAACATGGATTTCAGCATAGGGCTGTCTTTCCAAATTTTGGCACTTTTAGGAAAACTGAACACCAATGCACTACTGACTATCCACCAAAATACACCAATAGTGATGATGGCCAAATAAATAGGGTGTAATTGGCCTTTAAACCACAACACATCTAAGGGTACTGATAAGTTAAGCGCTATCATTAACAGACCCAGGGTAGCAGTAAAAGACCACTGGGTGACATTACAGCTTGGGTCAATGAAACTGCCCCACTCTTTTGCTGCAATTAAAAACACTGGCACTAACACCCAAGCAAACCAGTTTGCTGGAAGTAAAAATATTGCCCCGAGTACAATTGGGATTAACCACAATGCTGTTATTATTCGTTGTTTTAGCAAAAACTAATCCTCTTAATATTTATATTGCGCGTATCTCTTCAATTTGACTACCCGTCAAACCAAAACGGCGCTGCCGACTGGCAAAAATGGCAATAGCATCACGGAATGCTAGCTCATCAAAGTCAGGCCATAGGGTGTCAGTAAACACCAACTCGGCATAAGCGGCCTGCCATAAAACAAAATTACTAATGCGGTAGTCACCGCCAGTACGGATCATTAAATCAACTTCGCTCTGGTTTTGCATGCACAAATGTTCATTTAATGCTTCTTCGGTCATCTGACTGCTGGTGATTTCGCCACTTTCTACTTTTTCGGCTAATTTTTGTGCAGCCTGTAAGATATCCCAACGTCCGCCATAGTTCGCCGCCACATTTAATATCAAACCAGTATTGCTTGCTGTTTTCTCTTGAGCACCGGCAATTTGTTTCTGCAAACGATTAGAAAACCTGCTGGTATCACCAATAATATTGAGCTTAACTTGGTTTTTATCGAGCAGTTTCAATTCACGTTGTAACACCGTAAAAAACAATTCCATCAACAAACTGACTTCTTTATCTGGTCGGCGCCAATTTTCGCTCGAAAATGCAAATAGGGTTAATGATTCAATACCAAGTTGACTTGCAGTACTTACCGCACGGCGCACAGCTTTAACACCAGCTTTATGACCGAAAACCCGGGCTTTACCCTGCAGTTGTGCCCAACGGCCATTACCATCCATAATAATCGCAACATGTTTGGGCAGAGATTGTTTTACTACATCAGATAATTGTCCCGGCAACAATTGCGAAGTCATTTGCTCCGAATCGGCTTTAGGGTCTGATTCAAACTCAACTGTAGACGACATCTACGACAATCCTTTATAAAAACAAACGCCGTGTAGTATACCCTTACACGGCGTGTTAACTCTAGCGTCTAAATTGACAGATTATACTTCCATCAACTCTTTTTCTTTCGCTGCTAGTATTTGATCAATGTTTTTGATTGATGAATCAGTGTGCTTCTGCACTTCATCTTCACTACGGCGAACATCATCTTCAGTACATGCTTTTGCTTTTTCAAGCTTCTTGACTTCACTGATTGCGTCGCGACGAACGTTACGAATGGCAATACGACCATTTTCCGCTTCGTTACGTACCACTTTGATAAAGTCTTTACGACGTTCTTCAGTTAACGAAGGCAACGGAATACGCAAAGTTGCACCTGCAGACATAGGGTTTAAGCCTAAATCTGAACTCATAATCGCCTTTTCTACCGCTTGAACTATCGATCTATCAAATACGTTCACTGTTAGTGTACGAGAGTCTTCAACTCCGACATTAGCCACTTGATTAAGCGGTGACATAGAACCGTAGCAAGACACTTGAATAGAATCTAATAAACTTGGGTGTGCACGACCAGTACGAACTTTCGCCATTTGGTTTTTAGTTGCATCTACGCATTTACCCATGCGCTCTTGCGCATCTAACATAATAGTATCAATCACAATAATTTCCTTTTTGTCACAAATTCATGTGTGTTTGAGCATTAGCCTAAGAATGACACATGCAATAAAACCGCTCAAACAGTTAAATTATATAATATAAATATTTTCTGTGTCTGTGATTAAGCAGGTTGTTTACTGCTAATAATCGTACCTTCTTTCTCACCCATAATAACGCGGCGAAGTGCACCTGGCTTGTTCATATTGAATACAAGAATCGGCATATTATGATCACGTGCCATAGTAAATGCAGCGAGATCCATTACTTTTAATTCTGATTCAAGGACTTCGGCAAAACTAAGCGTGTCATATTTAACCGCTTCAGGGTTTTTCATTGGGTCTGCTGAGTATACACCATCTACTTTAGTGCCTTTTAGTACTACTTCAGCTTCAATCTCAATACCACGTAAACATGCTGCTGAGTCTGTTGTACAAAAAGGATTGCCCGTACCCGCAGCAAAAATAACCACACGACCAGACTTTAATAGGCTAATTGCTTCTGTCCAAGTGTAATCATCGCACACACCTTTAAGTGGGATAGCAGACATAAGGCGGGCATTAACATATGCACGGTGCAAGGCATCACGCATGGCTAAGCCATTCATTACGGTTGCTAACATACCCATGTGATCGCCCACCACGCGGTTCATACCAGCTTTTGCTAAGCCTTCACCACGAAATAGATTACCACCACCAATAACCACGCCAACTTGAATACCAAGTTCAACAAGCTCTTTCACTTCTTGTGCCATACGATCAAGTACTTTAGGGTCAATGCCGAAGCCTTCTTCACCCATTAATGCTTCACCGCTTAATTTAAGCAGAATACGTCTAAACGCTGGTTTTGGATTGGTGCTCATAATTTTCATCCTGATCATAACAAAACCGCAGCGGTTGCTGCGGTCTTAGGGTATTTAGATTAAAGCGATTACGCTTTTTTAGTAGCAGCGATTTGCGCAGCTACTTCAGCAGCGAAATCTTCTGCTTTCTTCTCGATACCTTCACCAACTTCTAAACGAATAAAGCTGGTTACTGTAGCGCCTTTCGATTTAAGCACTTCGCCAACAGTTTTCTTTGGTTCCATGATGAAAGCTTGACCAGTAAGAGAGATCTCACCAGTGAACTTCTTCATACGACCAACAACCATCTTCTCAGCGATTTCAGCAGGCTTGCCTTCATTCATCGCGATTTCGATTTGAAGCGTTTGCTCTCTTTCTACAAGTTCAGCAGGCACATCTTCAGGGTTTACGAAATCTGGCTTAGAAGCAGCTACGTGCATTGCGATATGCTTTAGTGTTTCTTCATCAGCTTCACCCGCAACCACAACACCAATACGATCACCGTGACGGTAAGACGCAAGGTTTGCACCATCGATATACTCAACGCGACGAACGTTGATGTTTTCACCGATTTTAGTTACAAGCGCAACACGAGTTTCTTCAAACTGTGCTTTTAATTCTTCGATAGACACTTTAGATGCAGCAGCAACATCAAGCACTGCGTTAGCAAATGCTAGGAAGTTTGAGTCTTTTGCAACGAAATCAGTTTGACAGTTAACTTCTAAAAGTGCAGCGAAACCTTCGCCATTCTTGATTAGAATTGTACCGTCAGCAGCGATGTTACCTGCTTTTTTAGCAGCCTTCGCGGCGCCGCTTTTACGCATGTTATCAATCGCTAGTTCGATGTCACCGTCAGTTTCAGTCAGTGCATTCTTACAGTCCATCATGCCAGCGCCAGTGCGGTCACGAAGTTCTTTAACTTGGGCAGCAGTAATTGCCATTGTTAAATCCTCTAATTTAATTCGTCTAATATTGCATTTATAAAACAGGGGCCAAAAGGCCCCTGTTCACCAATTATCTTATTGGCAAATAAGGGGGATGATAATCATCACGCCTTATTAAACAGCTTCTACGAAACCGTCTTGCTCAGCTTGAACAGCTAAATCTTGACCACGGCCAGCGTTAGCAGCTGCAGCAACAGAAGAAGTGTACAAACGGATAGCACGCATCGCGTCGTCGTTACCAGGAACGATGTAGTTAACACCGTCTGGTGCAGAGTTGGTATCAACAACTGCAACAACTGGAATACCTAGGTTGTTTGCTTCTTTAATAGCGATATGCTCATGGTCAGCACCGATAACGAATAATACGTCAGGTAAACCGCCCATGTTCTTGATTCCGCCTAAAGACTTTTCTAACTTGTCTAATTCGCGTGAACGCATTAACGCTTCTTTCTTAGTTAACTTGTCGAAAGTACCGTCTACAGACTGGCTTTCTAGCTCTTTAAGACGCTTGATTGACTGACGAACAGTTTTCCAGTTAGTTAACATGCCGCCTAACCAACGATGATCAACATAATACTGATCACAAGAAAGTGCAGATGCTTTGATAGCTTCGCCAGCAGCGCGCTTAGTACCTACGAATAATACTTTACCTTTCTTAGAAGCGATGTTGCTAATGAAAGCTAAAGCTTCGTTGAACATTGGTACTGTATGCTCAAGGTTGATGATGTGTACACCATTACGAGCGCCGAAGATGAAAGGCTTCATCTTAGGGTTCCAGTAACGAGTTTGGTGACCGAAGTGAACACCAGCTTGTAGCATGTCGCGCATTGAAACAGTAGTCATTGTATTTACCTTAATGTAAGGGGTTAGACCTCCACGCATCCCATGTTTCGACTTTCTAACTTCCGTTAAGAATGAGAAAGCACCCCGAAAAATGTGTCGATACGTGTGTGATTTAGTATTTAAGTTAATTGCCATGTATAATGACCACCATATTTTACGATTTGCCGAACACAATGTATACCTTGCTAAAAAAACAGCGATTGACATTGTATTAACTCGAACCGTACAACAACGATCTTACACATAACGGCGCGCTTTATACCATAAACGGCATGTAAATACAAATTTTTGCCGTAAAATCCTTGGATAAAACAAGCCTATTTTGACCGTCAAAAAGATAGAGAGTTTTTCATGAGTATTGTGATCAAAAATGCAGACGAGATAGAAAAAATGCGTGCAGCGGGTAAATTAGCGGCGCAAGTATTAGAAATGGTAGCTCCACACATTAAGGCTGGAGTGACCACAAATGAATTAGATGAAATCTGTGCTAAATACACCGAAGAGCAAGGTGCTATTTCAGCTCCGTTAAATTATCACGGATTTCCGAAGTCTATTTGTACGTCGGTAAATGAAGTCGTGTGCCACGGTATTCCTTCAGAGTACGTGTTAAAAGAAGGCGATATGATTAACCTTGATATTACGGTCATCAAAGACGGTTATCATGGTGATACCTCGAAAATGTTTTTAATTGGCGAAGTATCAGCAAAAGACAAACGTTTAAGCCGCATTGCCCAAGAAAGCTTGTATTTAGCCATTCGTAAAGTGCGTCCTGGTTTAAAATTAGGCGAAATTGGCACAACCATCGAAAAATTCATCAAAACAAGTAAAACAGGGCTTGATAAGTACTCCATCGTACAAGATTATTGTGGTCATGGTATTGGCACTGGCTTCCACGAAGAACCACAAGTTGTTCATTATAAAAATAATGATAAAACCGTGTTAAGACCCGGTATGTGCTTTACGATTGAACCAATGATCAATGCAGGTCGTCATACTACTGTGTTGGATAAAAGTGATAATTGGACAGTGACAACTTCTGATAGTAAAAACTCAGCACAATGGGAACATACACTTTTAGTGACCCAAACCGGTGTAGAAGTGTTAACTTTGCGTGAAGAAGAAGACTTTCCCCGTATCATTAACCACTAAAGACTCAAATTAGTAAGGACATCAATGAATACTGCGCTGGCCGCCAAAAACGCATTAATTGACTTAAACCAGCGCTTAGTTGAGCAGTACACTGCAAAACACCCTATTGCTGATATTGTTAAACACCGTAGTCAATTTGTTGATGCTTTACTAATACAAACTTGGCAGGATTTTGGCTTACATAATAGCCAGCTTGCCCTAGTTGCCGTTGGCGGCTACGGTCGTGGTGAACTGCATCCCTATTCAGACATTGACTTACTTTTTTTGGTTAACGATGAACAATTATCGCCCGAAACTGAAATTCAGTTAGGGCAATTCATTACCTACCTTTGGGATACTGGGCTTGAAATAGGCCACAGTGTACGCACAGTTGCGCAAACCATTGAACAAGGTAAATCAGACATCACCATTGCCACAAATCTGATTGAAGCCAGATTGCTCACTGGTAATGAATATCTATTTGACGTGTTATACGATGCTATTCGTCAACAAGACTTTTGGCCCTCTTATGACTTTTATAATGCCAAGAAAGATGAACAAACGACTCGTCATAGTAAAGCCAGTGCCTTTGATTTAGAACCTAACATCAAAACCTGTCCCGGCGGATTGCGTGATATTCAAACCATCGCTTGGGTTGCAATGCGCCACTTTGATGCCGCTAAATTAGAAGATTTAGTCGAGCACGATTTTCTAGCGCCAGCCGAATTAGCAGAATTAATTGAATGCCAAAATTTTCTGTGGGAAATCCGTTTTGCACTTCACACCACCGCTAATCGCAACGAAAACCGCTTGTTGTTTGATTTACAGAGGCAAGTTGCCAGTTTATTAGGTTACGAGGATGCGACCCAATTAGCCGTCGAACAAATGATGAAGCGCTATTATCGCACGGTACGCCGAGTGATGGAGCTTAATCAAATGCTGTTGCAATTGTTTAAGCGCGCGACATTAGGTCACACTCAAGCACTGGAAATTCAGCCAATAAGCGATGTTTATCAACGGCGTGGACGTTACATTGAAGTATTAGATGACGATTTATTTAGCCGCCAAAACGAAGAAATATTACGCTTATTTTTACTGGTGGCTAAAAACTCAAACATTCAAGAAATTTACGCGCCAACGTTACGATTACTGCGCAATGCTCGTAGAGCATTAACATCACCCTTACAAGAAAACCCCGCATGTCGTAAAGTGTTTATGGAGATATTAAAACATCCACGAGGTATTACCGCATTTTCATTAATGCACCAGCACGGTATTTTGTCGTCTTACTTACCGGCTTGGCGCAAGATTGAAGGCCAAATGCAGTTTGATTTATTTCATGCTTATACCGTTGACGAACACACCCATAGATTACTGCTCAATATTGATCGTTTTTCACAGGCTGAACAAAAAGATGAATTTCCACTCGGTGCCATCTTAATTAATCAGTTACCGAAAAAAGGTTTGTTAGTTCTCGGGGCTATTTTTCATGATATCGCTAAAGGCCGTGGCGGCGATCACAGCAAATTAGGTTCAAAAGACGCTATCGACTTTTGTAAATTGCATGGCATGAATGATCATGACGGTCGCTTAGTGGCTTGGTTAGTTGAAAATCACTTAGTGATGTCAATCACCGCTCAGCGCAGAGATATTTCAGACCCGGAAGTGATTGCACTATTTGCTGAAAAAGTACGCGATGCTGCACACTTAAGTTATTTGTATTGCCTCACTGTCGCAGATATTTGTGCCACCAATGAGAAAACATGGAATAACTGGAAAGGCTCGTTATTACGTGATTTGTATTTTTCAACTCAACGAGTATTAGCTCGGGGTAAAGAAAAACCTATTGATGCTAAAGCGCGTGTTAAAGAGGTCCAAGCCAAAGCTAAAAAAGAACTTATTCGTCGTGGCCTGAAAGAAAAAGACATGGATGAACTCTGGTCTCGGTTCAAATCTGACTATTTTTTACGTCATCAGCCAACCCAAGTGGCCTGGCATGCTGAGGCCATTCTAAAACATCATCACGACGAACCATTAGTATTAATGTCTAAGCATACAACACGTGGTGGTACGGAGCTTTTTGTCTATAGCAAAGATAAACCAAAACTGTTCGCCACCGTTATGACCGTTTTAGATAACAAAAATATCAATGTGCATGACGCTAACATCATGACATCAAAAGATAACTATGCACTCGACACCTTTGTGATTTTAGAACAAGATGGCGAGCCTATTATCCAATTATCACGCATTCAAAGTATCCGCAAAGCACTTGAAAAAGCCTTGGCAAGTGAAAATCCAAAACTGCCGAAGTTTAGAAAACTAGCCCGGATCATGAAACCTTTTAATGTTGCGACTCATGTTAGTTTCTTACCCAGTGCTCGCCATGGTACAAGTATGATGGAATTAATCACTCTCGACACCCCAGGCTTATTAGCCAAAGTCGGTGATACCTTCTACCGTTGTAATGTGACATTATTAGCAGCCAAAATTACCACTATTGGTGAACGTGCAGAAGACTTTTTCATATTAAAAAACCAAAGTGGAACGGCCCTAGATGAGCCACAACAGCAACAATTATCTGATGCGCTAACACTGGCGCTAAAATCATCTAACTAATTTAAACCATAAATTTGTGCAACTAATCATTTAATACCGGGAGAAAACAATGGAGGCTTTACGCCAACGCATTGAAGCAGCATTCGAAACACGTCAAGACATCTCACCTGCAACCGTAGAACCGAGTGTTCGCGCTGATGTTGAAACCGTGATCAATATGCTCGATAAAGGCCAAGTACGCGTTGCTGAAAAAATTGACGGTGAATGGCATGTTCACCAATGGCTTAAAAAGGCGGTACTACTGTCTTTTCGCATTTTTGATAACGGCGTGATTGAAGGTGGCGACACCAAGTATTTCGACAAAGTCCCACAAAAATTTGCCGATTATGACGAAGCTCGTTTTAAAGCAGAAGGTATTCGTGTTGTGCCACCCGCAACGGTTCGCAAAGGCTCATTTATCGGTAAAAATACCGTATTGATGCCATCTTACGTTAACCTTGGTGCCTATGTTGATGAAGGTACTATGGTTGATACATGGGCTACCGTTGGTTCGTGTGCGCAGATTGGTAAAAACGTACACTTATCTGGCGGTGTTGGTATTGGCGGTGTTTTAGAGCCATTACAAGCAGGTCCAACCATTATTGAAGACAACTGTTTTATTGGTGCTCGCAGCGAAATCGTTGAAGGTGTTGTGGTTGAAGAAGGCAGCGTCATTTCAATGGGCGTTTACATTGGCCAAAGCACGCGAATTTTTGATCGTGAAACCGGTGAAGTACATTACGGTCGTGTTCCTGCTGGATCGGTTGTCGTATCAGGTAACCTACCATCGGCTTGTGGCACATACAGCTTGTATGCAGCGATTATTGTCAAAAAAGTTGATGCTAAAACCCGCGGTAAAGTGGGTATCAATGAACTATTACGTATCGTAGATTAATTTTATTATCCAACGATAATCTACAAAAGGCTCCTAGGAGCCTTTTTTGTTACTGTTAAATCATCCATTAAATAAAAAATATAAGTTCCAAAAAATAACATTAACTCATCAAATCAATAGTATAACTAATTAGATCTGGCTTGTGCATTCACCAATAATGCATTGGCTAATATTCGCCAGGTTAACATTCCAATCACCAACTGCTTGTCATTTTGAACAATCAAATAATTAACATTACTTTTTTCCATCGTCCGTTGAGCATCGTTCAAAATGGTACGATCGTTAATCATATTTATTTTATGTTCCATCACTTGATGTACACGTTTATTCAGCAAGCTTCTATCCGCTGCACGTTCTGCTGCTGTATTTAAAAATGGGCTGTGCCAAAATGCTAAAACGTTATTATCAACCACGCCGATTGGGCTACGATTTTTTTCTGACAGTACCACGGCCACATCCATTTTAGCTTTTTTCATCATAGACTCAGCATGTTCAAGAGTATGATACTCCTCTAAAAAAACAACTGGGGCTAATGACAAAGTGCTAACATATTCTTCTTGTTTAAAGTCTTCGACAGCCAAAATATCAATACAGGTATCAACAACGACCTCATCGAATATTATGCCTCTGCCTTTTAATAACTCTTGGGTTAACACCTCCATTCCGAGCGATGGCCGATAAGGTCGATGGCTAAGAATCGAATCAGCAACGTCGGCTACAGCAATGATCTTGGCTTCAAGTATAATGTCATCCGCTTTCAACCCTTTTGGATAACCTGAACCGTCTAAGCGTTCATGATGTTGAAGGATCATTTGCTTAATAGGCCAAGGAAACTCCACTTCATCAACAATTAAAGCGCCTTGCTCAGGGTGTTGTTTAACCAAGCCAAACTCAGCATCACTTAACCGTGAGGGTTTAGATAGAATCTGGCTTGGAATGGCCAACTTACCGATATCGTGGATCAATGATCCCAGTTTTAATCCTTCCAATACTTCAGGTGTTAAGCCCATTTTCTCGCCAATAAGATAACTTAACTGCGCTACCGACTTTTGATGCCCCGCGGTATAAGCATCTTTTAACTCTAGCGCTTCTGAAATGGCACCAATCAACTGCACCAAAATAAGGGTCATCTTTTCTTTTTGCATTTTAATAATGCTAGATTGTCTCGATACCGCTTTCATGGTGCGAGGTAATTCGACGCTGTGCCACAAAATAGTCGCAAAAATACTTAACGATTTGGCATCTACTTGGGTATAAGGTTTATCTCGATTGCCAACGCCGATAATGCCAACGAGTTTTTTGCGATAATGAATCGGCACACAAAGATGATTACTAAAGGCAAAAAAACCTTGTTGTTGCGAACGATTCTCAGAAATACTGGCTAATTCATTATGCACCATCGATTTACGGGTTTGGATGGTTTCAGCCCAAATACCAGAATCTGCTTTATAGGTTTGTTGTTTTGTAATCGTAAAGTATTCACTGACGTTTTCACTCCATGTGGTTCGCACTATTTGATTGTTTTTCTCATCAAACATATGCAGATAACCCACATTAGATTGAGTCAGTGAAAGTGCCTGTTTTAATGACGTAGCAAACACCATATCACCGCTGGCATTAATCACTTCTTCGATTTGATTTAGCCAATCATCACTAGACTGGATCGCTTGATGATAATCAGGATGTAAATCAGATAACCAAGCTTTATCGAGTTCGATTTCTATGAAGGTAATACACCAATGCTCACTGCTTTCTTCTATCGGGGTGACAGTCGCTTGTAATGCATGCCCTTTGTCATCAACAAAATTGATCAGTTGTGAAGAAAGATGATTGGTAAGATCTATTTGCTCATGAGTAAGCATTGAAAAAGCATTCGATAATGGTTGTTTTAGAATAGCCGAGATGGGTTTATTGACTAATTTGTATAGCGGTTCACTTAGCTTAATTAATTCAAGCCTATCATTAAGAATGCCCCAACAGAGCCCAACTGTTTTAGGTAATTCTGAAGGTTTTAAGAAAAAATTAGCTTTTTGTAACATCCAGTTTCCCGTTTCTTACTTATACAGACTAAAAATATCAATTCCAATGGAATACAGCATAGCAAATTTCTAATAGATAAGTTGATACAGTAACTTACAGGAACCACTCATCTTTATTTATCTTTAAAGATAACACCATTTGATTTAACGTCAAATGATGTATATCTACAAACTTTAAAACACGACCGTTTTATTACCGTACACCACAACTTGTTCATTTAATACCAATTGCAGGGCTTTACTTAATACGCTTTTTTCAACATCACGGCCATTATGGGCTAATTCTTCTGCGCTATAACTGTGATCAACTGAAATGACATCTTGTTTAATAATAGGTCCTTCATCCAAGTGATTATTCACAAAGTGTGCTGTTGCACCAATAATTTTAACACCACGATCCCATGCTTGCTTATAAGGTGATGCACCAATGAATGCGGGTAAAAAAGAATGATGAATATTAATAATTTTATCTGCAAATGCTGTTACAAACTCAGGTGTTAATACTCGCATATATTTAGCGAGTACAACAAAGTCCGGATCATAAGGTTTTATCACTTTAAGCATGGCTTGTTCATGTTCTTGACGATTTAAGCCTTCATGACTGACATAATGAAATGGGATATCAAACTTTTCAGTTAATGGCTGCAACACATCATAATTGCCTACCACAGCGGCAATCTCAACATCTAAACCGCCATAATAAGACTTCATCAAAATATCGCCTAAACAATGAGCTTCTTTTGTCACCATGATCACGATACGTTTTTTACCCATATCCACTAATTTCATGTGATTTTTAGCTGGCAATACTTCACGTAATTCATTCAGTAGGCGTTCATCATCAAACACCCCTTCAAGCTCCGCACGCATAAAAAAGCGGCCTTGAGTGTGGTCAACAAATTCGGTGTTTTTAATAATGTTTAATTGATGAGCAAAACATACGTTGGTGATTTTGGCTATCAACCCCTGAGCATCAGCACAATCGGTTATTAGCACTTTACGTTGTAAATTAGCTGGGGTAAAAATAGTTTTATCTTGATGGCTCACGCGTACAACTCCTATTAAAATACTGTTTTACAGTGTGCCATTTAAAAAGATTTTTGGGTGATGTTTTTAATGATAAATTCTCATAAAAGAGAAATAATCTTGCTTTAGATACAAAACTCTCAAATATGTATGACAAGTTAAGCAACAATTATTATGGCTTAATGAAACAACCGTCCGTACTAACGCCGAGAATCTAAATATTTTTGCAGCAATTTACGTAATGTTTCAGCCTTAGTGCCATAAACAACTTGTACACCTTTGCCCATAACAACCACGCCTTTAGCTCCTAAACGCATTAGTCTAGCTTTATCGATTAAATTGGCTTGATTAACACTTATACGTAAGCGGGTTAAACAGGCATTAATCTCAACAATATTCTCGCGTCCGCCCAATGCAGAAATCATAGCCCGCAAGCTCTCTTTAGGCTCTGCAGGTAAATCACTTTGCTCGATTCGGCCAGGTGTTTTTAAATTGAACGCTAAAATACTGGCCCTAAAAATGGCATAATAAATGACTGCGGTAAGCGGGCCCAATATCCAAATCCAATGAGTATTAGCAGAGCGAGAAAACAATAAGGTGAAATCTACCAGCCCATGAGAGAACACGATGCTGTGATGAACTTCTAGTAAAATACACACGCTATAAGCTATGCCCGTGAGTAATGCATGCACAATAAACAAAATTGGCGCGACAAACATAAAGGCAAATTCTATCGGCTCTGTGACCCCGGTTAACCAACTAGCTGTCGCCGCTGATAACATAATCCCCGCAACTCTGTTACGCTCGGATTTATCAGCACAACGCCAAATCGCTAATGCTGCCGCGGGTAAGCCCCACATTTTAATCAAATAGCCACCAGCAAGATTTCCCGCCAATGGATCGCCGGCCAAATAACGCGCCACCTCACCCCGAACCACTGTACCTTGATTAATGTACTGCCCTACTTCAAGATAAAATGGCGCATTCCAAATATGATGCAACCCTAGTGGAATTAATAAGCGTTCAACCGTTCCGTAAACCCCAAAAGCAATAGCGGGGTCTTGATATACAGCCCAATCAGAAAGGAGTTCAATAATATGCGACAAGGGTGGCCAAACATGCACAAGTAAATAAGCCAGTGCCATAGACAGGGGTATAGTAATTATTGGTGCACTGCGACGACCTTCGAAAAATGAAAAAATAGCAGGCAATTTAACATGTTGACTAAGATTGACAGCTAAACATGTCATCGCACCGACTAACATTCCGCCAGCGATACCAGTGTCAATCGTTTGCATGCCCCATAGCGGTCGCGATACCAGACCATAAATATTTGTTAGGGCACCCATCGTGGACAAAAACACCCCGAAACCAAATACAGCTGAAAATGCTGCAATGCCTTGGTCTCGACAAAAACCAATCGCTACAGCAACACTAAACAGCAAAGGCATCATGGTAAAAACCAGATTGCCTACAGCAGAAAATACTGTATTCAATTCTGCAGGGATAAATGGCAACGGGTTAACCGTCAACCCTAACATCACCCCCGCAGCGGGTAAAATAGCAATAGGTATGAGCAGTGCTTGACTCAGGCGCTGTGCGAATTTAAACCATTGTTGCGTAAAAAAACTTACGCTACGTTTACCGATATGACGGCGTTGTGCCAAGTGGCTATCCATGTTTTAGCTTCTATTTCGGGTTCCATTGTTTCACAGGCATCAATTTCTAATCGTTCAGTCAGCGGCTTGGCACCCAACTCGGTTAACAACTCATCAAATTGTTTTATCGCCCCACAAAAAGTGTCATAGCTCGAATCGCCTAACCCAATTAGGCTGTATTGCAATAATGGTAAATACGGTGCACTGGATTTAAGTTCATTAAACCAAGGAGACATATCCTCGGGTATATCACCTTGCCCTGTGGTTGATGACACTACTATGAGTAGTTCATCTTGAGGTGGTATAAAACCAGATAATTCATTGGGTTGCCAAAGCTTAGTTGTAAACCCTAATGTTGCAATCGCTTTAGTCACTGTTTCGGCTGTAAATTGTGCGCTACCATAAACGGTACCAAAAACAACATTGACCTTTTTCATGGTATACTTTCCCCTTAAATGTAATACGATATAAAAGACCTTGAGTCTTAGTGACTTACCTTACTGTATTGTTTGAGTCTCTCGCAAGTGTCTTTATAAAGTAATTTAAATCGATATGGTCAACATCAGTTGCCCCAAATGAAATAGCGCAATAACGGAATCAAGACGATGCGACAAGTGAGCAGAAAGCGAAGACTAAAACTACAACATAAATTCGCCCACATTCGTCGTAACTATTATTTCCACATCGAACAAAAGCAGCACGAACCTATACCGCATATCCCCGAATTTGAAAAGCTTAAAGCCTTGCTTGCAGACCGAATGAATTAACTTAACAATATACTTGGCATTGAGGATAATTGATCATCATCCCAGCCAAATGCGTTAAAAACATTCAACCATTCAGCTTCTAACTCTGTTTCAATATGCATTGCTTGCTGGGTTACCGGATGCACAAACTGCAGGCTTTTTGCAATCAACCACAAACGGTTAATACCGAAATGTTCGCGAAAGAACTTATTTTGTTTACCATCGCCATGGGTTGTATCACCAACAATTGGATGACGTAAATGTGCCATATGACGACGTAATTGATGCTTGCGGCCTGTATGAGGGCTTAATCTTACCAAACCGTATCGGCTGGAAGGATAACGACCAGAACTAAACGGTATTTCGGTATTCAATAATGGTTGATAATCCGTCACGGCTTCTTGTGCGGCTTTGTTGGGATCAACATGCTTATCGCCTAAATCATCAAATTCCTGTTTTAGGGCATAATCTAGCGTGCCAGACTCATGCATATTGCCACGGACTATGGCTAAGTAGTGTTTTTTGATACTGTGATCAGCAAATTGCTCACATAATGCCCGAGCCACCTCACTAGACTTGGCAAACAGCAATACTCCGGATGTTGGTCTATCTAGGCGGTGCACCGGAAAAACATGGCAGCCCACTAAATCACGAGTCATCTGCATCGCAAAAAAACGCTCTCTACGGGCTAAATAACTACGATGAACCAACAAACCAGCAGGCTTATGGATAGCAACTAGGTGCTCGTCTTCAAATAGAATGTCGATATGGGGAGGTTGTAAATCACTGTCTAATTCAGTATCTGCAGTAGAGGTCTCATCCATGTATTCTGAGCCTATTGGTTCACATAAGTCATCGTTATCTAATGAGTATTCAGCATCGTTATCTTTTAAGATCATTTGTTATCACTTTACTTATTTTGTATTGGCCAACTCAGTATTGGCTTAATTTTTTTGTTGGAATGTGGTGGTGTTTGTCATTCGCTTAACGCTGACTGAGCAAAGTATCAAATTGTTGTAATTGAGCAATCAGAACATCACCATAGTGCATACCTTGCCACACATGCTCGGCCATAGGCGCTAATGCCATATTGGTCGGTAAAGGTTGTCGTTGCGCAATAAGCTCGGTCATCTTTGGAATAAAAATAAACTGCAACCATTGCTCGAATGCCATTACATCACAGCAAAAAGGTGCAGTACTCGCCATAACAGATGCAGGAGGTGAGATATCAGACCATAGCTGAAATTCCTTAAGCAATTGTTCTAATTTAACTAAATAATTTTGACTGGCTAAATAAAGCATAAAAATGAACGACAACATAAAGGCTAAGTCGGAGTATGATATCATTTAGCCCATTGAATACCCATCCAACTTCTTTGATTTAGTGACGACCCCATGACCGAGATAACCACCTTAAGCCAGTTTCTGACGACCGCAAATACACAATTCCAAATATACGATTTAGGTCGCCGAGTGCAACATATCGATATGTTAGCTTTTCAGCAAATTGATTCTTTACTGGCACCGTATCCTTATCCTATTCAAGGCCATGCACAGTTTGCTATCGTATTTTGGCAACAAGAACAATTACCTTATATTTGGTTTGTAAAGTTACCTCTAGATGAGCAAGGTTTATTATCACCTGCGCCTCGAACTCAGTTTATTAAAATGATTTTAGAAGCCCTAGGTCGTAATCCAACCCAAGCATTAACCGATGTACAGCAAGAACAATTAGCCAATCATCCTTTCAGCTTTAAGCCTAATCAGCACAAACTGGCGTTATTTAATGCATTGGTCAGACTTCAGCTTGGTCAACCCGCATCGAGCCAATATGAATTTGCTACGCAGTATTTGTCTGGCCAAGCAGCGCAAAACACATGGCCACTACTGGGTTTACAAGGTTTAGCCGATATTTGCGTTCGCGCACATCAATTCAACCATCTTGATGACATTATAAATGCACTTGATAATGCACCTATTGAAGTGCAAGCCGCCCTTTGCCAATGCTTAGAACACATTAATATTGATAAACGCCTTGCCGAGTACTTATTTAATCAATTAGAACAAGCTGAAGACCATATAAAAGTAATGTATTTAGCGGCATTAGCATCTGATGTTCAATACAGTACGACAGCCATTAACCAGCTCAATGAACAACAACATTTAGACGACAACACGCTAATAACAATTGCTGCACGTAACTGGTTAGCGTTAAAAGATGATGCCACTCGTAAACACTATTTAGAAGCGCTAGCAAAACAGCCTCAGCACTTCTTTAATCAAGTATTTGCTGATATCGTGGCAATACCCAGCTTACGTTCTGGATTATTAGCCGACTTAAGGCATCCAGACAGAAGCGTTCAATTAGCAACCGCAATTGGCGGATTATTTAGAGCTACCAGCCTATGATGACTGATTTTTTATTAATTGTTGCTTTAGTTGTCGTTGCTGCTTTTTTTTGGCAACTTCGACAAATGGCAGAATTAAGCCGAACGATTACAGAGCAAGCCTGTAAAAAGCAAAACGTACAACTACTGGCTATTGCAATGGAATCAGCCCGTCCAAGTATTGGTGGCAGTACTGGCATTTGTTGGAAAGCAACATTCATGTTCGAGTTTAGCACCGATGGTATTAACCAATATCGCGGCCATATTTTAATGCATGGTAATCGAGCCAAAAAAATTGAATGGCCAATTTTCCCTGAACCAGAATGGATGGATGCACCAATGGCGAGCGGTAAATTTGGCAGTTGTGGCAGCAGTAAAAGCTGTGATTCTGGTAAATGCCACTAATATCATTATTTATTAGTCGATGTTGAATCAAAAAAAACGCTATTTTTCAAAAAAATAGCGTTTTTTATTGCCATAAAATGCAATTAAGTTTGTGGATTGTTGAGGATTTTATAATCGCTGTAGGTAACAGTTTGAACACTGTCGAGTGACTTAAAAATTGCCGCTGTACCCATTATAGTGGTTGATGTATGAGCTGGCATCACTAATCCCTCAAACACATCAAAACTTAACTCTAATTCAAATTTAGTTAACGTAACTGAAAACGCAGGATTTAACTCGTCAGTATTTTTGATGAGAATTTTACGTAAATGCTTGGATGTTTTATCCAAATAAAGCACGCCTGCTAATACGTTATTGTCTAGCTCATCAATATTGGGTGTAAACGTAAATGACATATTATTGTCATCCTCACCGACAAAAACCAATGTCGACAAATCAATTAAATCAGAAAACGCTAATTCATAGCTAGTTTCGTCTTTATCTTCATGCAGATCTTGTTGACGTTCTCGGTATTCAGTTAAGCGCTTTTTACCAGGAGTATCACCATTTTCAGACACCAAACTCCAACGTTCAGTTTCAGTTAAAGATGCATTGAATTGTTCAATACGTGTCATGTCTGGCATCACTGTTTGCTGTGAATACTGCCAAAGCACCTTGGTACCGTCATTATTACTATTAAGATCGCTGAACGCTTGCTCAACCCATTGCTGTTGTTCTTCGCTCACGGCTGCATTGGCGTTATAGCAAACGAATGAAAAACCTACCAATAGTGCAACTTTAAACCCTTTCATGCTATCTCCTTATACAATGGTGAGTTAGATGTTGTGTACTTAAATGAGGTACTCAAACCCTACACATAGGCACTTTACAATTGGACAACATATCACTACAAAGTTCCATTGCTCTGAAAAAAACCAAAAGAAAGGCCGCGACAGTAACTGTCGCGGCCTCTTTATCTCTTGTTAAGCTTTCCAGCTATAAATGTGCTCCCTGCACCATCCATGCGTATCACTTGCTTCCTGCTCTATCCTTGTTCAATCCTTGATGTTCCTTGTACAATTAAGTACTTTCCATCTTACTCGATTATCCTTTTACCGAGCCTGCTCCATCCTGAGCGTGTCCTTATATCATCCATGAAATTCTTAACGTATCCTGTCGCAAATCATTTGCGTAGAATCTTGCATCCATTGCACACTATCATCCTGATAATGTTATAAAACTCGCTTAATCCGCTATTGCGTCCATTGAGCAAGTTTAACGTTTCATCCTGAAACTCAATACCGTCCGTTATTTCCATATACTCATGGTCTTCCAAGACCTCTTTACTACCTTGTAATATTCCCGTCCTAGGAACGAGATAAATAATAATTCATTTACCTCTACGTAAACAGGTACCTCTAAATGATTAAAATACCTCACAGATAACACAAAATTAAATAAACTTTACAATCAATAACTTAAATATTCAGGAGAAATATTAACCCGTAATAAGGTGATTCGGCTCACACACTTTGTGAGATATATCTCACAAAGTGTGTAGCAGAAAAGGTAAACAACAAGTTAACGATTTTTATATCCACTACACAACATAAGTTAATTTATAATCGAGCAAGTATTCTTGCTCGAAAATAATATAAAAATTTAGTGCGTATACTCAGAGATCAAACACTTTCAACTTACGACCTTCTTCAGCACTGGCAATGCCGAGTCCAATAAGTCTCATGACCAAAAGGGCCTGCTCTGCCGTTACTGGATTTGGGCTGCCAAGACAAATCGCATCGCGAATGCCTTCATAATATGCTTGGTAATTGCCTGGTGTCGTTATGATGTCTTGCTCGATAATCGCGTCTTTGTGTTTCAGCGATAATTTGCAAGAAAGTGGATCGTTTCCCCACCCCGGAGTTCCAGGCTGCTGACCTGACTTAAGCGCATTCTCCTGCGTATCAAGACCAAACTTAGTAAAGCTGCCACTAGTGCCATGCACTGTCATACGTGGGCCAGGGTTAGCAACCAATGCACTACCATGAAGAATTACCCGCATTTCGTCATATCCCAGCACGGCATGAAACCAGTCATCTGCGACTGCTCCATCACGTTGTTGAGCCAGGTCTAACCACATTGTTTTTGGTGTACCAAACAACTGCAGTGCCTGATCGAGTAAATGCGATCCCAAGTCAAACCACAAACCTCCGCCTAGAGCAGCCGACTCACGCCAGCGCGTTTGAACTTCAGGCCTATAGCGGTCAAAGTGTGATTCAAAATGTGTCACACGGCCTAGTGAACCTTCGCGCAACACCTTCTTTAACGTCAAAAAATCGGAATCCCAACGGCGATTATGAAATACTGATAGCAGCCGATCATATTGATGAGCGAGCTTAATAAGCTCCTTACCTTCACTAGTAGTGAGAGTGAATGGCTTATCCAAAACTACGTGCTTACCGGCTGCTAGAGCCGCTGCCGCAAGAGGAAAATGCGTATCATTGGGAGTTGGAATAACCACCAAATCTATATCAGCGCAGGAAAATAACTCTTCGGGGGATGAGAACACAGCCAAATCAGGTTGGTCTATATGCACCTTTGCCGGATTGCTGGAGGATATTGCGGCGAGTTGTAGGCCCGATACAGCCTTAATCAATGGTGCATGAAACGTTTTTGCGGCATAGCCGTAACCAACGATGCCTGTTTTGAGTATCTTTGTCATAAATTAATTCCTAGCATGAGCAACCAAAAATTTGATCATCGTCACTACCTATAAAAATTGCTCTATTTTGTAAATTCCGTTACATAACAATTTGCTGACCGAAGTGTTAATATTATAAAAATGAATCTGCCTTATTTATGTAAATACATTTTTAACCTGTCGGAGTCACAATACCACTGCATAAATATTGTAGTTTGTAAAACTTCAGACTGGGGGGTTCTAGTGGTGTGAGGTATCGATAATTTAATGTTAGAACGTTGTCTTTATTACTGACACCCGGCAACTTACCAACAAGCTTACAAAGTCTTCAAACCATTTAAATCAATTTTTCAATAACTTACCCTCACCCGCTTCGGTGGGTTCATCGACATATTACTCATATAAACCTTGAGTATAAAATTATTAAAAAGCCCCATCATTTCTGATGAGGCTTTTTCTGTTCTACGCTAATCGAACACTGTCCTAAAAAGCCTTTTCAAATTCAATTGTTGGCTATTCAACATGTGGTCAATACTGTCATCATATTTTAATACTCATATATCTGACTGAATCACCTCTTCTTAACAGCTTCAGTCGGCAAAAGTCTCATTTAACACGCTGGCTAGTCCTGTTGTATTCATACTAAAAATTAAATGAACCAAGTTCGGATTTAAAACCAACACAGCTTCAATGCCATGGGCTTGAAGGGCGGTACTGTCTAATAGACTGGCATCTTTCACTTCTAAGCGTAAGCGATTATCGGCAATAGCACGACATGAACTCACGTCACCCAATAGTGGCAGGATGGCTTGAGCTTGCTCGCGATCCTTTGCTGAAATGTTAACCGTTGCGGTTGCTATTACAGGCGTGGGAGTCGCAGCAAGATAGCCACCTGACGCGAGCATTTCATCAATTTCGGTACGTGACACTTCGGCGATAGTCCCCACAATAGCTTGTACCGCATTTCCCGAAATCAACACGCCACTGGCGCCTAACTGCTTCAATCTAGCTTGATCCACTTTACTGGTATCGCGCACATCCATCCGTAAGCGGGTAATACAAGAATCCACATTGACTAGGTTCTCTGGTCCGCCGAAGGCTTCGATAAAGTTACGCGCTCTTTCTGTCCCTTCTGATGAAACGATCTCTAATTCAACATCCATTCGACCTGGCGTTTTCAAGTCGAACTTCAAAATTAAGAATCTAAACACCACGTAATACAAAGCCGCATAAATGAGACCTAACACCACCAGCAACCAGATTTTTTGCGAATGACCTGAAAGAACAAGAAAATCGATCAAACCGTGTGAGAAAGAGGTTCCATGAACAACACCAAACATATTTACTAGCACATAAGCAAGACCAGCCATTAACGCATGTACTACATAAAGTAATGGTGCGGCAAATAAGAATGCAAACTCAATGGGTTCAGTAATTCCGGTTAAAAATGCGGTTAACGCTGCCGAAATCATGATACTACCGACCATGACACGATTTTCTGGGCGCGCAGTATGCCAAATCGCCATTGCAGCAGCAGGTAAACCAAACATTTTAAACAAATAACCTCCCGCAAGTTGACCGAAGCCATTACCAGCAGCTCGACTCGCATCGTCTGCTTGCAAATAACACGTCAGTACGCCAGTTGCAGGTTTACCTAAACTGTCAACACAATTGCCCGCTTCGAAGAAGAAAGGTACGTTCCATACATGGTGTAAACCGGCTGGAATTAACGAACGCTCAACCACACCATAAATACCAAAAGCTAATGTTGGATTTTGATATGCCGCCCAATGGGAAAATGCAGCAATAGCATTGCCTATCGGAGGCCAAATGAACGATAAGATAACTCCCGCAAAGATCGCTCCAAAACCAGTAATAATAGGCACACTTCGTTTACCTGAGAAGAATCCAAGATATGAAGGTAATTGAATTTTAAAGAAACGGTTAAAGGTCGCTGCAGCAATAGCACCGGCAATCATACCGCCAAACACGCCCACATCAGTACCAGGTTCAAGTACGCCGATGGTTTTAACCATGATGGCATATCCCACTAAGGCCGCCATAGCAGCCACACCATCATTTTTAGCAAATCCTAACGCGATACCTATCGCGAATAGCAATCCCATATTGCTAAAAATGGCTTCGCCCGCTTGTACCATTAACACATTGACGATATCGGGGAGCACACTAAAACCTGCGCTCCCAACGCCTAATAAGATACCCGCCACGGGTAATACGGAAACCGGCAACATGACCGATTTGCCCACTTTTTGTAAAACCGAAAATGCGCCACTCATCATAGCCTTCTTCGGTTTAGCTGCTGTTATTGTTTTAGATGTCATAATACAACCTTAGAAATTTTAATAGATTACCAAGTGATCAACGTTTTTCAATATCGCCTTTAACGGCAAGTAACGTATTAGGATCTCGCATTAATGCTCGAACATCTTTGGCATCTGCACAGCTCATCGCTTTAGCAGCTATAAGCTGACACGCTTGCTGATTTAAATGACGCACTTGATGCTTCACTTCTGGAATTGAAGGCACACTCACAGACAGTTCATCAATACCTAAGCCGACCAAAATAGGCACAGCATCTTTTTCGCCGGCCAATCCACCACAAATGCCAGCCCATTTACCTTTGGCATGCGCGGCCTTAACCGTCATATCGATCAGGCGTAATACTGCAGGATGCAATCCATCAGCAATGGCGGCTAACTTAGGGTGTCCACGATCAATCGCTAAGGTATATTGAGTCAAATCATTAGTACCAATAGAGAAAAAGTCGACATGTTCAGCCAACACATCTGCCATTACGGCTGCCGATGGCACTTCAATCATGATGCCAATTTGGATCCCACTAATATCGATAGCCAATTTTTCGGCTTCTTCTTTTACAACTTGTTTGGCTAACTTAAGCTCAAACAAAGATGCTACCATCGGGAACATAATGCGTAAGTTTCCTGCACCAGCCGCTTTCAATAGTGCGCGAACTTGTTGTCGTAATACTGCAGGCTTATCTAAACCAACACGGATACCACGTTCACCGAGAAATGGATTATCTTCTTTAGGCAAAGGTAAATAGGCTAACGGCTTATCTCCTCCTACATCTAACGTACGCACAACTAAAGGACGCTGTCCTAACGTTTGCAATACCGCACGATAGACTTGTTCCTGATCATCCTCTGAAGGTGCAACTGATTGGTCTTGATAAAGGAATTCAGAACGCAATAAACCAACCGCTTCGCCTCCCATTTCAACTAATTTTTGGGCATCACTGACTTTAGCGATATTGCCGGCAATTTCAAATCGCACTCCATCTAAGGTAACGGCTGTCTCATCTTTGTGCGCTAAAGCCAAGGCTTTCTGCTGCTCAGCGGCATTTTTAATCACATCAAGTTGCGCCATTTCAGCTTCTGTTGGCGACAATAATAGATAACCTTTTGCTGTATCGAGTAACACCTCAGTACCGTGCAAGGTCATGATCTTAGCTTCAACACCAGCCATAGCAGCAATACCCATTGCTCTAGCTAAAATAGCACTGTGGCTCGATGCCCCTCCTAAAGTGGTGCAAATTCCTTTAACAAATGCGGGGTTTAGTTTGGCTGTATCTGAAGGGGTTAAATCTTTGGCGACTAAAATGGTATTTTCAGGGAGTTCAGCCGGAATAGTATCTTGAGACAATCCCGCCATAATACGTGAAACTCGATTACCAACGTCGATAAGGTCTGTTGCTCGTCCTGCGAGTAATGGGTTGTCCATTCCAGCAAGTTTGTCCGCTTGGCGACAAATACTTTTACTCCAGGCATAAGGGGCCGACTTACCTTGCTGTAATTCAATAATACAGTCATCGTACAAATCAGGATCTGACATTAGCTCTTGGTGGGCCACAAAAATATCGGCTTTTTGCCCCATATCCTTGTTATGCAGCTCTTCAACCAGTTCGACTAAGGTTTGATTAGCCACCTTCATTGCATCGTCTAAAGTTTGCTGTTCAACCTGTGCATCGTCGGCAAAAGTGTCAAACTTAGGCACTTCAGCTTTAATCACGTATAAACGCCCTTTAACTTGACCGGGAGATGCCTCCACACCAATCAGCTGACGTGGATCTTGGCTCGTTTGTAGTAGTAGTGATGGTTCGGAAAAAGGATCGAAGTCGCTTTTAACGTTCTTAGTCACAAGTGAAGCATCGGCGCCCTCTTCACCTAAACCAGTGCTTATCGCCTCAGATAATGCTGCTATTGCCGCTTGCTGATCTTTACCTTTAGCGAGAATAACAATCTGCTCACCAAAAGCGATGTCTAACCCCATAAGACCAACCACACTTCGAGCATTTGCTTGCTTGCCTGCTTTATCAATCATCACGTCACAGTCAAATGCTTTAATCGCAGTGACAATGGCAGCAGCAGGCCGAGCATGAATACCGGTTGGATTAATAACCACTATTGGCGCAGAACTGACCATGTCATCTGACTTTGTTACAGCACGAACTGCCGCTGATACCTCTGCACTAAATAACAGATCGCCCGCGTTGACAAATTGTTCAGTCGTTGGTGTTAATGTAATAATTCTGGTCATATCCGTGAGCAGTATGACGGTACGCAAACTTTTTACACCGCAACCCACTTTATCTAAATCCAGCTCAATCAGTGGCGTTTTAGCTTTTACAGCATCACCCACTTTCACTAATGCCTTAAATCCTTCGCCTTTCAATTTAACGGTATCGACACCTATATGAAGCAGAATTTCGATGCCAGTCGCCGTTAATAAAGTCACGGCATGCTTAGAAGGATGTATTTGAGTAACGGTGGCGTCACATGGGGCGTGAAGAATGTTTTCTGTAGGGTCTATCGCTAATCCATCACCCACCATCTTTTGGGAAAATGCGGCATCAGGAACCTGACTCAGTGGACAGCACACCCCCGTAAAAGGGGCCAGCAACTGAATTGTGGTTGAAGTTTTTTTATTCATTGGAACTCCGAATTAAACACTTAACTGCATAATATTAATGTTTTTTATTTTTTGCAGTGAAAATAGTAAAAATGAAAAGCTGCTGCTTACATGATTACTCACTACTCCCTTATCAATCTGACTATTAGCACAACTAAATGAACGTTTTTAAGGAGACCAACGATTGCCACTCCTTAATGTGTAGGGACGACGATATTCTTTAGGTAAATATCACGGATAATCGCAGTGAATACCTTAGTGATCTGGCACTAATTTACCAAAGGTAAGATGTGATGTCCCAACCAGATCTCCGAGATATGACATTGGTAACAAAATTACTTAATTGTTACCAACATCCCAAAACGTTAACAACCCCCAGCGCAGATTGAAAACGTTACCTCTGTATTTAGCCTTGCGTTTATTCATCTATAATCGAATCTAAAACATCTACAATAACGGTTACTTATATTAGCGTTAATTTAAGCTGTTTTAGAGTGCATGTTGTATTTCAGCTTTAGTTAAAATGCAATATCACCTTTGAGAGTGACAACCCAAGCATCATTATTCTCACTGATACCACCTGGATTATGTATGTACTGAATTTCAGGACGAATAGCAGAATACTTAGTCACTTGAAATTTGTAATAGCTAGCAATGACCGTCTCTGTTTCCTGGATAGGCATATAAAGTGCGTGATTGTCATTATAAAGCTGAGCGCTATCAGCTATGCTATCGTTCACATGTAGGTATTTAGCGGCTAAGCCCCATTTATCTGTCGGACGAGCAGCAAATGGACCTTGATAATTCACCCCTAATGCCAATGATTTATCCACAGTAGTGATATCTTGATCGTTCAACGTCCCCATAAGGAACACACTAAGACCGCGGACAGAATCACCATCTACAGCAGTAACCTGTTGCTCTGCGACAAAATAAGCGCCAGCTTTACTGTCATGTTGACGTGCTTTGCCACCATCAATAATCAAGGGATTACCATCTTGATTGTAGTAAAGATCTTCACCTCCAACGGTATCATGCCAATAACCCAGTTTATAAGTACCTGGTAAGTCATTGAGGTTGGGCATCCAAGCAAGTTCTACAGGAATCGTCACTCCCAAAGTGCCATGAGGACTGCCCAAATTAAGATTTTGACTGTTTTTAAGCCAGCTTGGGTTCATTTGGTAAACCCCGGTCTTTACATACCATTCTGGCGCTAGCTGATACTTGACGACACCCGCCCATTGGCTTATAGGCCAGTTGTAAACCGTGGAATTAACATTACCGAATTGGGATCCACAGAATCCAAGATAGGCAAATTCACATTGGAAAGCACCAAATTCAGCGCCAACATTCATACGGCCTAACTTAATATTGAGGTCGCCACTAAGTAGTTTTTGCTCATAATAAAACTCAGAAATACGGGTCACTCTGCCGCGGCCAAACACTTCTATAGATTGCATTAACTGGCCGATTTCAGCTTGATCATTAATATTCTGGCTCTGCCCACCTCTATTGGTCAGTGACAAATGGAAGTTGGCATCGGACAAGTCTAATAATTTTTCGAGGTCGAAGTTAACACCAAGAACGGTTTGATCTGCATAACTAGTGGCATGATGTTGGCCACCTGTTAAGTTGCCTCCGGTTTCGAAGGTATAACCTAAGCTAACGTCGATACCGGCATTATGCATCTGGCTTCGGATACCACCAATATCACCGAACAAATAGTTATCCGCGGAGAAATTTTCGGCTTGTACTGAACTACTGCAAATAATTAACAGTACTGAGGCTGTTATGAGAGAATTTATACTTTTCATTGAATACTTCTTTTAGTCAATTGGAAAGCGCAATGCATCGTCAAAAATAAATGCACTATTTGATGTAGCAAAATCGTTATTTTGTTTAAAAAAAATAGTAATTACAAAACGAGAATACAGTAATTAATTTACATACCAATCTGAATGTGTTGATTATGAGCGCGTGATCTCATGTTGAAAATTGCCACTGTTCTTTCAGACACTCTTGAATTTAGTTGGCTTTTAGTTTGCATAACAAACAATGTTTCTAACGCAATATAGATTCTAGTGGGAGCGCATAGATGAACAGGATTGCCAACGGATACGTTGGCAGAAAAACTCACTTGGAAGGAGTTACAGGTGCTAGTGAGGCTATACAGGCCGATGTGAGATGGAGTGATGGAGTGATGGAGAGTTTGCGGTTATGAGTACCACTTACAAAGAATAAAGCGCAACCTTACATCTGAGGCCATATCATCATGCCAAATATGTGGGTTTTATTGCTCTTATTGCGGACGATATTGATTGACTGATTAACCTGGGCAGTTAACTCACCAACATAGGTGATGAAAGCATCAATCCGAGTAGGTTTATCTATCGATTTGATTCGATTTTGAAGATGCTAATAACATCAACATTGCGCCATAATGTACATAAAATTGCATTCCAGCGCGGTGACGAGTGAGCAAGAACTCTATATTTCCATCGAAGGGAAAGTCTTTATCGCGTAACGATTTGTCGAAACAAATATGAGATTAATTAAACAGTAACGCAAATAAAGGCGCGGTTATCACCATGGCTATGCCAGTAAAAATCATGGTTAAACTTGCGACGACGCCTTCTTCTCGGCCAATTTGATTCGCTTTAGCGGCTCCTGCGCCATGGGCTGACGCGCCTAATGATATACCTCGTGCCAAGCTGCTTTTTATGTTGGCAGCTTTAAAAAGAGGATCGCAAATGAGCATACCCATAATACCTGTCACTAACACTAACATTGCGGTTAATTCAGGGACGCCACCAAATGCGCTTGTAGCTTCGATAGCAAAGGGAGTTGAAACCGATCTTACAATTAGGCTTTTAGATAGTTCTGCCGGCATATGAGTGAAATGGAGAATCAACCATGATGAACCAACGCCTAAACATAACCCCACTAATACGCCAACACTTATGGTTAACGGATAACGTTTAATCAGAGCCCTTTCTCTATAAATTGGCACTGCAAATGCAATAGTCGCAGGCGCTAATAACGCGGGTAGCCAATGGGTAAATTGAAAATAATCGACCAATGGAATTTGAAATATCACTACAGTCAACAAAATAATAGTAGGGGCTAAAATAATGGGGGCGAACCAAATGCGTTGCTGGCGTAAATACAAGCGCTTACTAAAATAATAACCGACTAACGTGAGTAATAAACACAATACACCTAATAACGAACTATTCATTGTTACACCCCATTATATTCAATTTTAAACAGCACGTAAGCGCTGAGATGTAATGCTGTTTAAACGTTGCTGACGTTCAAATTTAAATAGCTTATCGACAATAAACGCAGTACCCAATAACACACTCGTACTCGCCAATAACATGCACACAATCAACTCTGCACCATAACTTTCTAGCAATGACTCATATTTTGTAATGGCAACAACTGGAGGAATAAAAAATAACAATAAATCGCCAATTAACCAGCTCGAACCTTGTTTGACGACTTTCTCAGGGATCCATCGGCAAGACAATAATATCAACAATACGCCGAGGCCAATCACGCTTCCTGGAATAATCGAATGAACAGAATAAGCAACCCATTGACACAACCAAGCAAAGAAACATAGGCCGCTGACTTGGATGATTAAGGTTGTTTTGCACTTTAAAAAGGCACTATGACCAGTGAATAGAGATAACATTTAGTTTCACGCAATGGTTATTTAGTTGATATGCGGAGTTTACCCTTGCTTAATTGATAAAAAAAATGAATATTAATGATTGATTACATCACTTTTGGTTATGACATTGGATCTTAAAGCACTGCACTATTTCACTGAGGTTGTTAATGCTGGCGGTTTCGCTAAAGCATGTCACACAGCATTTGTGACTCAACCTGCCCTCTCAAAAGCAATACGCTTACTGGAAGAAGAGCTTGATATGATATTGCTAGAACGCGGAAAGCGTGGCTCGCAAATCAGGCTAACTGAAGCAGGGAAAGTAGTTTATCGCCATGCCTCAAAGTTAATGGAAGCCCGTCAACTGATGATGGCTGAACTGGATTGTTTACGTAATTTAAGTGGTGGTTCACTAAAATTAGGGCTAGCTCCATTAGGCAGTGCAGAGTTATTTGCCCCTGTGATAGCTCAATTTAGACAACAATATCCGAGTATTGAGCTGCAATTATTGGTGCGCGGCGGTATAGAGCAAACGGCAGCCTTACACAAAGATGAAATAGAACTTGCGACAGGGATTATTGATTTCGATGATGAGTTTTGTGGTATTCGTATTCGCAATGAGTCAATGGTGGTTGTATTACCCGCAGGCCATAAACTTGCGAGTAAAGAAACGTTACAGTTAAGTGAGCTTGATCAATTGGCCCAAGTGATGTTTGAGCCAGAATACGCCTTATATGAGCTAGTGCTTGAAGCTTGTGCCAAAGCGGGATTTAAACCCCAAAATATCACTCGAGTCAGTCATGCTGATTTTGGCATTGCACTAGTCGCGGCTGGCTCTGGAGTAATGATACTGCCAAAAATTATTGCTGAACGATACCGGGTCGAAGCGGTTGTGAATGTCCCCTTAGCCAGTGAAGATTTACGCTGGGAGTTATCATTGTTTTGGCGTAAGCAGAAACATCTATCATTTGCGGCTCAAGCAATGATAAAGCTTATTAAGCAGCATTTAAGTCAGCTAGAAAATAAACCTAAAAACGAGTAAAGCAGCAGCGTTACGCATAATGTTTATCGAAAGCAACTAGCCAAGATTTTATCAACCGAAGAGTCAAAATAATTTAGATACAATTGCACCTAAGCCGGTAGCAGAGGTTGGTGTTGCTTTAGATGGGCTGTTATCTACCGTTAACGTATAGGTCCCCACAAAGTCATCAATGTAGCCAGGGGGCATTTATGCGTAAGAAGTAACAGTAGGTTCAACATGCAGCTCATTACTAGCAGACCAATAAGGCGATGTATGGTTAGGCATACCATTGGTTTCAATAACAATGTTCGTGCCACTGAGCACCACATTGACGTTGTTATCATCAAACTCATAGTACGCAGTATGTAAAATGCCACTGCCTAAATCTTCTGTTCCCGTATCGGTGCCGGTATCGGTTGAACTGGTTGCATCTGTTACATCGGTGCTGTCTTCAGAACCGCCACAGCCAGTTAACCCCAAGGTTAATGCTAAGGTGATGGCAAGAGTAAGCAAACTTAAAGGTGAAGAATTCATGTCATATCTCATAGGTGTAAATATAAGATAAAGCTTAACAATGAAATGTGTAGAAACTACGCAGAAATTATGAATAACCAGCAGTTTTGTATATACCAATGTTAATGAGGTTAAAAAGCCCTCCAATCGCCAAATTCGATAAAAATAGCATTATCGGTGTAATCATATATTGTTTTTCTAGCCAATTAGTCACGTCAATCAACACAGCCAGCGAGTCAATAAACAATTGAGTGGAACACTAATATGACACATATCAACAATGAGAATAACTTCACAAATTTAAATATCACAAAGACTTAGTATCAAGTTACTGCTCCGATCCGCTTTAACAATTGACCAAATGATAACGACATTTATTGTCATTGCTAAAGGTGTATTCTCAAACCTAAGGATACTGCAATGAAAACTACCGACATCCGAATTGTTCCAGGTCTGATTTCAATTGCGATAATTATATTTCTTTGGTTCATCGTCCCCTCACCGGAAGGTGTGTCGGCCAATGCCTGGCATTTATTGGCTTTGTTTATTGGTACTATTGTCGCAATTATTGGTAAAGCGATGCCTATTGGGGCTATTGCCATATTAGCCATTACACTCGTTGCATTAACAGGCGTAACCAATGACAAGCCAGCTGATGCCATTAAGGATGCCTTAAGTGGATTTTCAAACTCACTGATTTGGTTAATTGGTATTGCGATTATCATCTCACACGGATTAGCTAAAACAGGTTTAGGGAACCGTATTGGCTATTACTTTATTGCTTTTTTTGGGCGAAAAACCATTGGTATTGGCTATGCGTTAGCGTTATCAGAGCTGGTCATTGCACCTGTCACACCCAGTAATACGGCACGAGGCGGCGGAATTATTCACCCTATAATGAAGTCAATTGCAGCGAGTTTGGGCTCGTCTCCAGAAGAAGGAACATCACGCAAAATAGGCCATTATCTTGCCTTAGTGAATTATCATACCAACCCCATTACCTCGGCAATGTTCATTACCGCGACTGCACCTAACCCATTAATAGTCAAATTGATTGCTGATGCCACAGGTGCAGATATCAGTATTACTTGGGGCACATGGGCACTGGCAGCATTATTGCCAGGTTTGCTTTGTATTGCGCTGATGCCACTGGTTATCTATGCGGTTTACCCCCCAGAAATAAAGCGCACGCCAGACGCAACAGCTTACGCTAAGTCAAAGTTGGCTGACATGGGCCCTATGACTTTTGCTGAAAAAATCATGGTGAGTGTGTTCTCGCTATTACTGATCTTATGGGCAGGAGTACCTGCCATGATATTAGGGGCGGATTTTGCGGTTGATACCACTGCAGTCGCATTTTTAGGCTTATCCATTTTGTTAATTAGCGGGGTACTGAGTTGGGAAGATGTGCTTAAAGAAAAAACCGCTTGGGATACCGTGGTGTGGTTTTCAGCATTAGTCATGATGGCAACGTTCTTAAATAAGTTGGGATTAGTCGATTGGTTTTCTGGTGTGGTTGAAACCAATATCGCCCAAATTGGTGTCAGCTGGATGATTTCAGTGATCATATTGGTGGTGGTTTACTTTTATGCACACTACTTTTTTGCCAGCACCACTGCGCACATTACCGCCATGTTTGCAGCATTCTTCGCCGCTGGCATCGCATTAGGTGCCCCACCTTTATACCTAGGTTTACTCCTTGCAGGCGCATCATCTTTAATGATGTCGCTCACGCATTATGCCACTGGCACCTCACCGATTATCTTTGGCTCCGGTTACGTATCAATGGAAGACTGGTGGGTAATGGGCATTATTATGAGTGTTGTCAATTTAACCATTTGGGGTGTTGTCGGCGGACTGTGGTGGAAAGTACTTGGTTATTGGTAAGGTTGAGATAGAAATAAAATCAGCCTGTGCTTAAGCCATATTGATAAAGCCAAAAGTTGATTAAACCTAAAATTGATAAAGCCAAAAGTTAATTAAACTCAAAATTGATTAAATTAACGCTGACAAATAACATGAGTGATTTGTCAGCGTTAATCTGTAACCCTTTCACAGAACGAATAACTATATTTCGGTCTTAAACTGCTTTACATTTAACTCTAAGCTTTTAGCAAGCTCTTCAAGTTGATAACTGGCCGCGGTAATTTTACCGGCTTCTTGCTGAGCCAATAATGCTGAATGAGTAATTTGAATAAAGTTTTGATTTATATCCGCAGCAACCACAGACTGCTGCTCTGCGGCTGTGGCAATTTGGATATTCATATCGCTTATTTTAATTACCGATATATTGATAGCCTGTAATGATTCTCCAGCGTTTTTAGCTTGCTGAACACTACTATTGGCTTGCTCTTGACCTTCGTTCATAACAGTCACTGCTTTAACAGAACTGGCGCGCATGCTTTCAATTACAGCTTGGATTTGTCTTGTTGATTCTTGTGTACGCTGAGCAAGATTACGCACTTCATCAGCAACAACGGCAAAACCTCGGCCTTGTTCACCTGCACGTGCAGCTTCAATGGCCGCATTTAACGCCAACAAATTAGTTTGTTCAGCAATACCTTGAATCACATCTAACACAGATCCAATTTCTTTACTGTCTTGTGATAGTAAATCAATGATCTGTGCCGCTTCACTTACTTTAACGGCTAACGCATCAATATCAGTCTGTGTTTTAGTCACTTCAATCTGACCAGCATTAAACTCATTTGTGGCCGTTTGTGATAGTAGCGCAGCTTCGCTGGTATGGTTTGCCACTTCTGAAACGGTACTCGACATCTGGGTGATCGCTGCAGCACCATTATCGGTCGCTAATTTTTGATTATTGATGAGGTGTTCGTTTTGCTTTGCCGTTTGGTATAAATCTTTAGACGCCGCAAGTAACTTATTTGCGGCCAACATGGAATTTTGGGTTATGTCGGTCAGGTTAATGGTTAAATCCTGCACTGCACTTAATATACTCTGAGAAGAATTAACGGTTAATTTTACCGTGAGATCACCTGAAGCGATTTGTTGAATCACATTGGCAGCATATTCCGGCTCGCCGCCAATAATATTTTTTAAGCGCTTTACAGAAGTTAACGCCACCATACACCCAATAAATAGTGCAATGGCGGTTACAACGAGCATCACCGACTGAAAACTGGTTGTTTGCTCACGCGCTGCTGAAACTTGTTGTTGAATCTGCGCTTCTTGATAATCAATTAACTTATTAATTCTTTTTAGCCATTCGCTATATAAAGGTGAAACTACCACTAATAGGTGCTCTGTCGCAGCATCATTACGGCTCGAATTAACCATCTGTAACAAGGTTTCAGTAGCCGCTAGCGTGGTCACTTCAATGTCTTTAATCGCTTGCAGTAAGCTTAACTCTTCATTGCTGTGCTGCACGTTGGCATACATAGTATTAAGTGTTTTTGCAGCTGTGAGATAAAACTGTTTAAGACGATTAATGTCATTTTGATGCTGTTGTGACAGTGAAGCATTATTGACTAATACGGCATCTCGAATTGAAATGGCTCGATCATGCACACTGCCTCTAAAATTAATCGCTTGGCGCTGTTCAACTGCTGTCTGCTCTGACAATTTGGTTAAATTATTGTCTGCGATACTTATTTTGAGTAAACCAAACAAGGTTATACCAACCATAATGACCAGTAAACTTGCAAAGCCAAAGTAAAGACGGCTTATTATTCTCATTATTAAGACCTTTTGTGTAATTAAGTGTATTGGTACTTTTCGGTAAAATTTGAAGCGTAAAATTGAGTCAGTAAAATTAAAAACATGAATAACAAGCACTAAAGACAACGGCTATCGACAATTGACAATTGACAATTGACAATTGACACTTTGATTTTTAAGGTGATAACTAAAAATCAACTTCTATCATTAATGGTATAGTTGATGCTCAACAGTTTTCGGACTCCATGATGAATAAAGACCGGAGCATCGTTTCAATAATTTCAGCAAACCTTTTTTACGGCCTAATCTAAAGAGTGAGCGTATAAAAACCGCGAGCTCGATTGAATAAAGCTCTAAAATCAGCAAACTCAATACGCTTAGCGATGCTCCGTAGCTCACTTTTTATTAAAGCTTTTCGATCAATGTATTTAAAGTCATCAGATTCAAATCAATCAACAAGATGTCGTAAATAGAAATACCTGTTGTCAAAATGGCAACTCGTACCTACAAACCTTTCAATCTATTATCCTTGCAACATTAAGTGAGGGTTTTATGACTAGATTTATACTGTGTAGCTTCGCGCTGGTTCTGCTTTATCCCACTGCAATTGACCTTTATTTAGTTGGTTTACCACAAATCGCCAAAGACTTAGGTGCAAGTGAGTCACAACTCCATATCGCTTTTTCTGTGTATTTAGCGGGTATGGCCACAACGATGGTATTTGCCGGTAAATTATCAGACGTTATCGGCAGACGACCCATAGCAATTACTGGCGCTATTATTTTTACATTAGCTTCGTTCATGGCCAGTACAGTAGAAAACAGCCAATCTTTTTTAATCGTCCGCTTTATTCAAGGTATTGGCGCTGGCAGTTGTTACGTGGTCGCGTTTGCTATTTTACGTGACAAGCTGGACGATAAACGCAGAGCAAAAATATTATCTATGGTCAATGGAATTACCTGCATCATGCCCGTTATCGCCCCGGTGATTGGTCATTTGATCATGCTTAGCCTTCCATGGCCAAGTCTGTTTATTACTATGGCAGCCATGGGTGGAGTGGTGTGTTTAATGTCAGTATTTGTTTTAAAAGAAACCAATACTACACGCCAATCATCACGAGCTAATGTAACAACAGTCGAAACAACTGATCCATCGACAGCCCACCCCTTCACTCAATCAACAACTCAACCCACAACTGCGACAGAATCCTTTTACCAACGATTCTTTTTAAGCCGACTACTCATTAGTGCCATTGCCGTTACAGCAATTCTTACGTTTGTAAATGTATCGCCAATGTTGATCATGAATATCATGGGCTTTAGTCGCGGCGAGTATTCAATTGCGATGGCATTAACGGCACTTGTTAGTATGCTCACCTCATTTGCTATGCCATTGGCGTTGTCATATATCAAGCAACGTAGCTTGATGCTGGTATCTCAATTATTATTTGTGTCTGCCGCAATCATCCTCGGGCAGACTCAACTCAGTGCCGATAGCCAATTTATCAGTCTATTTGGTCTTAGTCTTATCTGTGCAGGATTTTCAATTGGGTTTGGTGTGGTAATGAGCCAAGCGCTTAGCCCCTATCGTTATCGAGCGGGTGTCGCCAGTTCTATGCTCGGAGTGGCTCAAATTTGCAGTTCAGCTTTGTATATTTGGCTATTAGGCTTGCTTGGTATAAGTGCATTGAATATGCTGATATTAATATTGTTAATGGGTGGCGTTATCAGCGCTGTTTTAATAGTATTCATTCCCTCACCACTGCCGAGTATTTCCAATGAAGAAATCATTAGCACGCCTTGATCTAAACTTGCTGATCACTCTGCAATTGTTATTACAAGAATTAAGCGTCACTAAAACAGCAAAAAAACTGAACGTGACGCCGTCAACGGTGAGCAAATCTCTCAGCAAGTTACGAGAATGGTTTGACGACCCTTTGTTTATAAAAACACCTCATGGATTTAGCCCAACGTCACTCGCCATCAGTATGGAACAAGAGCTTGCTGACTGGTTACAAGTCAGCAGTCAAATACTCGCAAAACGCGGCGATGAGATCCCTAATGGTGTGCGCTTTAATCTTGCGATGGAATCGCCATTACTACTGACGATGTTTAATCAACTTACACAGCAAATTTTTCAGCAGTATCCAGATGCTAAAGTCAAAGTTCATAACTGGGACTATGACTCAATTGAGGCGATCATTCGAGGAGAAGTCGACATTGGTTTTACAGGCCGAGAGAGCCACCCAAGATCAAAAGAATCGATTAAACTTTTACCCTACTTTATCAATTACGAAGTATTATTTACCGACCTCCCCTTAGTGTATTTACATAAAGATCACCCAGCCTTAAAAGAAGATTGGAATATTGATACTTTTGTAAAATACCCACAAATTAACATCACATGGGAAAAGTCAGACACCTGGGCATTAGATGAAGTGTTAATAGAAATGGGCTTAAGCCGTAATATTGAATTAACCATGGCCACGTTCGAACAATCTTTGTTTATGACAGCTCAGTCTGGTCACAACATGATTACCACTGCACCACAATATTGTCAGCACTACTGTCGTAATATACACACAGATTTAGTGTGTTTACCTATTCCGGTAGATAAAGCATTACAAGATAAATTGATGATTCCCTTCACCATGATTTGGCATAAACGAAACAATCAAAATCCAAAAATAAAATGGTTAAGAGATGCGATAAAAGCCTTATATCGAGACCTTAATAATACCCACTTGCGTTAGTGTAGAGATACAAGTGGCATAGTTATTTTGGCCACCTAAATAGAGGTGATATTATTATCTCGTACATGACTTTAGGTGAACACATGAGATCGATAACCTACTACTTTATAAGCGCAGATGACGGTTACAGTTGTTGAAAAATAGCTTTCATATGATTTTCACACAAAGATCAACACACACTAAAGACTAACTCATAACCCTCATTTACAAATCCAAGGAGGAGACGTATTCCATAAATTAATCCACTCAGGGATTGAGCTTGCTGGCATTGGCCTTGCTATACCGAAACCTTGTGCTAATTGACATCCCATTTTGAGTAATTGCCGACCATGCTCTTGGGTTTCAACCCCCTCTGCTATCACAGAACGACCGAAGGTCTTCGATAATTCAATGACACTTTTTACAATGGCTTGATCATCCATATCATCTAACATGTCAATGACAAAAGATTGATCTATTTTTATAACATCAGTCTTTAACTTTCTCAAATAGCTTAAAGATGAAAACCCCGTACCAAAATCATCTAACGAAAAACGTATCCCTAACTGTTTACATTGACTAATAACCTCAGCGATGTGCTGAGTATCTTTAATAATACTGGATTCTAAAATTTCAAATTCAAGCTGACCCGCTTGAAAACTCGTGTTGAGAAATAAGATTTCATTTAATTGTTTAATGAAATCTTCATGCTGAAGTTGTAATGGACTGACATTGACACTGATAGGTATAACTATTCCTAAGCGTCGCCATTCATTATGCTGCTTTATTGCCTGGTCAATTACCCATTTACCTAACTCAATTGCTAGAGGCTCTTCTTCAATGTAGGGCAAAAAGCGAAAGGGTGACAAAAGACCTTCTGTCGGATGTTGCCAACGAATAAGGGCCTCTAAACCTATAATATCATTAGTTTCCATATTAATTTTTGGTTGGTAGAATAACAAAAACTCATTGTTATTAAATCCATTGCTTATGTATTCTAACTCTCGATACTGGAGTTTTATCGCTACATCATTTTCAAAGTCAAATTCATGAATGCAATTCTTTCCCTGCTCTTTAGCCCTATACATAGCCTGATCAGCATGACGAATAAGTATGTCTGGGTAACTATTATCCTGTGGGAAAAATGTCACGCCAATACTCACCGTTATAGAAAGGCGCTTATTTTCAATAATAAATATTTCTGTAATTGAAGAAAGTATTCGCTGTAATATTTCTGTTGCTTGATGATGACAGTCTAAATCATCAAGAATCAAAACAAACTCATCGCCACCAAACCTGGCAAGAGTATCATCCTCTCGTATTGCAGTTTTAAACCTATTTGCAACAAGGCAAAGAAACTCATCTCCTATATCATGACCGTAAGCATCATTTACCTCTTTAAAGCCATCCAAGTCTAGGAAGGCTATAGCTATTTGTTTGCTATTACGCTGCGCTTTGATAAGCGCTTGCTGCATTCGATCAGCTAACAAATTTCTGTTTGGCAAATGTGTTAGTGGATCATAGTTGGCTGCAAACTTTAACTTCTCATTTACTTCTTTTAATACCTGATTACTTTTTTCAAGTTTCCGTTGATTATTTTTCTCGTCGGTAATGTCTTGAAATATACCACTTAATTTTTCAGCAACACCATCGACATACGTGATATGACAAGTCGTTCTAACGTCAATCTTTCGTCCTTTGGTGGTATAAGTTTCAAGCTCTAAGTCGTACTCTTCGCCAAGTTGAATCGCAGCATCAAGCGCTTCTTGGAATAATTTTTTGGAATCGGGTAATAAATAACTTACCCCCATTTCAACGGTAGGAATATATTCTTGCGGAGTTGTTTCATAAATTCTGTAAGTTTCATCTGTCCAAATCAAGTCACCGTTATGCAAGTTGAGTTGCCAGCCACCTAGCTTGCCTATCTCTTGAGATTCTCTCAATAACTCGGTTGTGGTTGCAAGTAGTTCTTCCTGCCGCTTACGAAAGGTTATTTCTTGGTGCATGCCAATCATTCGTGTCGGCTTGCCTTCAACATCCCATGCAATAGCTTTGCCTGTAGACAATACCCAAACATAATGACCGCTTTTGTGTTTCATACGAACTTCTAACTCACAAAGTTCGCTTTGGCCTTGACAATGGTAATCATAATTTTTAATTGCCCTAGGCAAATCAT
Organism: Shewanella sp. ALD9; assembly: GCF_002836315.1. Lineage (NCBI taxonomy): Bacteria > Pseudomonadati > Pseudomonadota > Gammaproteobacteria > Alteromonadales > Shewanellaceae > Shewanella > Shewanella sp. ALD9. The sequence continues at coordinate 395,200 of NZ_PJCD01000003.1, read as the reverse complement.
CTGGGTGCAATACATCTAGCCAAGTTTGGTAATCAACAGGCATTAACTCCGATAAGGTATACCCTATAATCTCAGCCCAACGTTCATTACAAACAAGACCATCATTTTCAACACGCCAATCCCAGACGCCAACATTAGTCGCATCTAAAACTAACTCATTAACCTCTTGGCTTATCGTATTCTTGTGCATGGCCTTTATACTGTTTGGGATAAAAAGTTATGGATTAATCAGCTTTTGTAAATAAGAACTTTTTGCCTTTTAATCAATCACAAAAGTCTACTTATTACTGTTTTTTAACTTCAATACTAAAACAGTTTTAACGAACAGATATTCTTTAATATAAGGTAAGCTTGATTAAGTATCAAAGCAAATCACTTAGTTAATGAGCGAAAAAAATATTAATAAAACGAAAAACAAAATGAGATTAGAGCTTCAATTTTTTACACTATATCCAAGACCTAAACGGTAGAAAAAAACTGTGCCACCCATCCTCTGAACAAGTAACATAGCTCATTTCCATTGCTTTGGCGACAGCTCTGCTCGATGTACTCAATTCATCAACTTCAATCGAAACATCAAAAAACTATTTTTGAATTAGTAACCTATCGGTCACCTACGGAATTCAGCACAGCTGAGAAACTTGATAGCAATCAAATATGAGGATGTGTTGTGTTTTTTGGAGGGGATACTTAAACGCACAGCCTGCGCTGGCAATTTGTGGTGCCTTGTCGCCGTTTTCGGTATCAATGCTCACAGTATTCAGTTAATGCAGATAAAACTCAAAACTGTTATTGAGGATGGATAGCTTACTTTTAACAAACAGGAACCCGGGGTTCAGAGTCCTATCTTTAGCCCCAATAAATAAGCCTTATATTTGTCGGATTGGCATTTAGTCTTGAATCTAGAAGAGGGATAGCTTGCTTTTAATAAAGAGGAACCCGGGGTTCAGAGCCCTATCTTTCACCAAATAAAAAGGCCCGCTATAAATAGCGGGCCTTTTTATTGAATGTGGCGGAGGGATAGGGATTTGAACCCTAGAACGGGATAAACCGTTGCCGGTTTTCAAGACCGGTGCATTCGACCACTCTGCCATCCCTCCGAACGGGCTGAATAATATAAGTAACTCGTTTGCTTGTAAACCATAAAGTTAAAAAAAACACCTGAGTGCATAGCATTTAATCAGCATGCTCATATTTTTGTCATCATCGAGACTTTTTTAATCAACACAAAACTCGTTGGCGACTCTTTTATGGACTTGAATCACTTCAACAACACCAGGTAAGCTAGAAGAGTTGAATCTGCTAAGGCTTTTGTGGTGCTTTATGCTAATATCATCTCATTATTTTTCGTTGTCGCAGCTAAATTACCACTATATGAATTCAACGCTACTGCCTAGTGCCAAACTCGCTCCTCAATATCATTTACCTGATGCATCGACTTCAGTTTCTTTTCCAAGTCATATACTGCTTGGTCAAGAACGAGTGGTTGAAACATTCAAATTAATGAGCAAAACAAATTCGCAACATTTATTTCTTGCTGATTTTTTAGGGGTAGATAGATCACTATTTATTGATGCGTTGGTAACTCAAGCTAACACGCCTTCAAATCATTACCTTGTTGCGACTAAAAAACAGCAAGAAGATGCAGATATTCAGTTTAAGTGGCAACAAACCCTCCCTCCTGAACATGTCGGCATTATCGCTAAACAAGAATCATTGTCTTGCTATTTACAAGGGACTATTCGCCGTGCTGATTTGCTCGGTAGAATGCTTAAAACGGATAAATCCAGTGTTTATAAACCTGGTGCACTAGCCAAAAATCATTTCGTGTTTATTTGCTTAGCATCATTATGGCAGCGCGAGAGTTTGTGGGATTTGTTGATGCAAATTATCCACGATGGCTTTTATCGTATTAATAATGAGTTAACTCCTATTCCACTGAATTGTAAAATTGTACTTGTGGGCTCTGGTTTATCGTATAGCCAGCTTAGAGTTGAAGACCGAAATTTTAATCGCCATTTTCCATTGCTGGCTGAAATGAGTAATGAAGTTGATCTAACACAGCATCCTGAATCGTCTTATGTGCAATGGTTGAACGTGCTTGCCCAAGCAGAATCTGTTGAATTAGAACCATCAAGTTTGTTACCGTTATTTTGGTATAGCTCTCGTTTGGTTGAACATCAACAACGCTTAAGTTTAAGTATGTTGGAGTTTAGGCAACTATTAGGTCAAGCAAAAGTATATTCAGGTCAAGCTACATTGAATGCTGCAGCTATAGCTAAAGCACTGGAAAAATTAAAATTCCGTCACAATAGCTCTGAAATATATTCGGCTCAAAGTTTTGATGATAATTTTATAAACCTGCCAACTAAAGGCGCTATGGTAGGTCAGATTAATGCCCTTACGGTTATTGATACAGGCGATTATACCTATGGTGAGCCTGCCCGTATTACCTCATCAGTGCATTATGGTGATGGCGAAGTGGCAGATATTGAACGAAAATCAGAGTTGGGTGGCAATATTCATGCAAAAGGCATGATGATCCTATCTGCTTGCTTGTACCGTATTTTTGGTCGTGACGCGCCTCTTCATTTGAATGCAAATATTGTATTTGAACAGTCTTACCAAGAAATTGATGGTGATAGCGCTTCACTCGCCGAGTATTGCTGTTTAATGTCTGCGATAGCTGAACAACCGATTATCCAAAGTTTAGCGGTTACAGGCGCATTAGATCAGTTTGGCAATGTACAAGCGATTGGTGGTGTGAATGAGAAAATTGAAGGTTTCTTTAATTTATGTCAACGCCGCGGTTTAACGGGTGAACAAGGTGTTATTATGCCTAAGGCCAATGTATTACAGCTAAATCTTGAACCTACTGTGATTGAAGCCATTGATAAAGGATTATTTCATATCCATGCAATTGAGCATATGGATCAAGCAGTTGAACTGCTGATGCAAATGCCTGCTGGAGTCGCGAATGAAGATAACGACTTTGCACCAGACACGCTTTACGGATTAGTACAACAACGTTTAGATAAATTAGCCGGACAAGATGATGATGACGTGGAACTGAACTTTTTTGCTAAATTGTTAGCTAGATTGCACATTATTTAGTGATCGGAGTTGTTTAGCTTACACGTGTTCGCTATCTTGTTAGTATTATCAGTCAATTAAGTGGTATCGATTTAAATGGAAAAAGCTAATAGTTTCAATAAAGAGCAACTTGTCGCATGTGGTCATGGCAATCTTTTAGGCCCAAATAGACCGCGCTTACCTGTCGACAATATGTTGATGATTGACCGTATCATTACCATAAATGAAGATGGTGGTGCATTTGGTAAAGGTGAAATAATTGCCGAACTCGATATCACACCCGATCTATGGTTTTTTGATTGCCACTTTATCAGTGACCCAGTAATGCCTGGTTGTTTAGGTTTGGATGCTATGTGGCAACTTGTTGGTTTCTTCCTAGGCTGGGAAGGCGCTGAAGGTAAAGGTCGAGCATTAGGCGTGGGTGAAGTGAAATTTACCGGCCAAGTATTACCTGATGCAAAGAAAGTGACTTACAAGCTTAATATTAAACGCAAAATTCACCGAAAATTGGTTATGGGTATAGCTGATGCCACGATGGAAGTTGATGGTCGTCAAATCTACTCAGCAACTGATTTAAAAGTAGGTATTTTTAGTGATACATCAACTTTCTAGTTAACGCCACTTTACTTCGAAATACGTTGAAAATGTAGCTTAATGCCCTCCGATATACTTCGTGAGGGCATTTTATTAAGTGTTACTTATTAAGTACTACTTGTTAAATAGGCCATTAAGACGACCGTCAATACCTTCACGCCATCCGCCTAACCATTGAGACCGTGAATCCAGATTCGAATGGGGACAAACCTCCTTAGAACGCCCTCCTACTCCGGCTTGAAATCCTTTTGAAAATGCTCTGTCTAAACGATCTCTTTTCTGTCTTTTCATGCATGAGTCCTCTTCAGTAACAGGCTTTTGTTTGACATGATAAAGCTGAAGCCTTGCATATAGAAATAGATCGTTTTTTAACCAAAATCAACCAAAAAAACCATCATTTTAATGATCTTTTATTAAGGTATTGAGAATTAGGTTAAAAAAAATCGAGGAATATTTCCTCGATTTTTTTATGGTTCTAGACTACCCCCTGTTTGAGGTGCTAGATGACGGTGACTACACTGAGTCTATGATGACAGTTAAGCCTATTTTTTTACTCTGCGACGCAACCATAATAATGGCAGAGTGAATAACCAAGCAAAACTGGCTGCACCTTGACGTACATAAGCCACTTCTTCAACTGTGTCTGAAGTCGTACATGCTTCACCAGAGGTTGGTTTCAAAATAACCATTCGCGGCAAATATGCTGTTACTGGAGCACCGTTCCCATCTAATTCAAATAGCGGTAGATTATTTTCACCGACAAGCACATTACCAGTAGTTGCATCGGTTTGATATTGTGGCTTACGAATAAACGCAGTCCCTACAATAGTGCCGTCTTCATTGATGCTATTGGCTTCTACAACTTGAATATCGGTGTTATAAGTTAATATTTCACCAGTACCATCTTGAATACTCACTTGATGACGAGCCCACTCTCCATCAGTATTCTGTACATAGCCTTTAGAACCACAGGTAAGGAGATCGTTTAAATTAGAAAATTCGCTAGTACTATTTTCAAATAAGAAACCCACTTTTGGACGAGGCTTTTCTTTGTCGTAAGTTGATTCAACATAACCGACAACTTGTCCTTTATTGTTGATATCTTTAGGTTTGCTACTTAAATCTGACAATGTGGTTTGGAAGTCATTCGGCGTAACAATTCCTTGTTCAGGATTATTAGTGTCTAATGTGAAGAATTTATCACGCAAATAGCCACCAATATATTTACGATAACTGCCGACTAAAATACCATTATCATTAATATCATATGCGATAGAACTGGTGACTTCATTCTCCATATCTACCCAATTATATTGATATTCACCATTGGCATTCTTTTTCCAGTAAGCAGCATCAAAATATAATTTATCGGTGTCGCCATTACGATAAACATGTGAGCGGCCAGCCACATCATCATCGCTGTTAACACCTAATGCTTGGGCGGTGTAAATTAGCGTTGAATCCGTTGCAGGGGTTAAGCCTAACGGTAATTCAGTACGCTCAGGTACACCGGCATCGTCTATGTTATTTAAATCCCATACTAAAGCGCGTGTTTGATAAATAATATAACGACGGCTGTTAGTGTCTGGATACTGAGAATCTTGAACACAAATAGCGAGCGGCGTAGGATTATCTGCATCAGTGTCTTCTGCGCTTGTAATACAGCTATCTACACGGTCAACACTTGATGAAGCCAATGCGGTACTTCCATAACCAACAACAAGATTATTTTCATTTACATCGGCTGCAACAGACGAACCACCTAACTCAACGGTAGCTGCACTAGTGTCAGCATCTTGTTCACGAACATAGGTTGTGTAAGGAGGTAGCAATGAAAATTCAACATCATCTTTTACTGCAATGGCACGAAGTTCAAAATCACGATAATACCAAAGCTCTTGTGTTGTGCTTGTACCTTCATAAGCCAAGGTCTTTTGTTCACCGGTATAAGCACCCACTTTGGTGCCATTACTGTTAAGACCATAGAAGAAGGTATCAATTGAATTAACAACCAGTTCACCATCACTGTCTACATCAGTAGGATTAGTCGTACCTGCTAGGCTATAAAATGAAGGCTTCCAAGCGCCTTCAGCGGCATTTGCACTGGTAGTGACAGTGAAGTTATTTGCCTCTATTGGCTTTAATACTGAATAGGTAATCTCTTCTGCATCAGAAATACCATCTTCAACATCAATGATGCCGCCTTCAATGTCTTCGGTACTAAGTTTCTTTTTACCTTTTGAAATACCGACAACTTCATCTTGACTGTTCACCGCCATGGCATAGCCATTACGTGTACCGTCAATAGTGCCATTTAGGTCGAAATCTTCAATATTAACAATTTCATATACTGGCGCAGCTTGAACTGTTCCAATCACACTTAATACACCTATCGCAACAAGGGATAAGGCTTTATCAAACTTTAACTTCATGTAACTATTCCTGTTTTATTATGCTTTACTTCAGTGACTCAAGCTCTTCCCATCGCTCGAAGCAAACTTCTAAATTCTGTTCTTTTTCTGCCAACAACTGCAGTGTTTTATTGACCAAATCCTGCGGTTGATTATAAAAATCAGCACCCGCTATGGTTTGCTGCAATTGGGCAATATCTTGCTCGAGCTGTTCCATTTGGCTCGGAAGCGTATCTAATTCTTTTTGCAATTTGTAAGACAGTTTTTTGACTGCTTTCTCAGGGATACTGACAGGCTTTGTTTCAACCACTGCGGTAGGTTGGACAACATTAGTTGCAACAGGTTCCTCAGAATAAAACTTTGCACCTTGAGCAACAGCATCTTGGTAACCACCAACATACTCAGCCCATTGTCCATTGCCCGCAAACCACCAACTGCTGGTAACGGTATTGTCGATAAATGCTCTATCGTGGCTCACGATAAGTAATGTACCAGCAAAATCAGCAAGCAGTGACTCTAACAATTCTAACGTCTCAATATCAAGATCGTTTGTTGGTTCATCGAGAATAATTAAATTGGCAGGGCGTAATAATAATCTCGCCAATAACAAACGGTTCTTCTCGCCACCAGAAAGTGCTTTTACCGGAGTACGAGCACGCATTGGCGAGAATAAGAAATCTTGTAGATAACTAAGAATATGGCGATCTTGGCCATTAATTGTGACGGTACTTTTACCCTCACCAACGTTTTCTTCTACTGTTTTTTCTGGGTCAAGCGCTTCACGATACTGGTCAAAATAGGCAACGTCTAGCTTAGTACCGACTTTAATTTCGCCAGATTGAGGCTGCAGCTTTTCAATTAACAGTTTGATTAGCGTTGATTTACCGCAACCATTTGGGCCAATTAACGCGATACGGTCACCACGTATGACAGTAGTACTGAAATCTTTAACTAAATTTTTATCAGGCAAATTATAGTTAACATTTTTAATATCAAATACTAACTTACCAGAGCGTTCGTTATCAGATACCGACATTTTGGCGTTACCTTGACGGTTTAAGCGTTCACTACGTTCGGTACGTAGTGCTTTTAACGCTCGAACACGACCTTCATTTCGAGTACGTCGCGCTTTAACACCTTGGCGGATCCAGGTTTCTTCGTCGGCAAGTTTTTTATCAAAATGAGCGTTTTTCTCAGCTTCAACTCGTAACCATTCTTGCTTACCATCTAAATAAACTTGATAGTTACCTGGAAATGAGACCACTACACCACGATCTAAATCGACGATACGCGTTGCCATTCTTTGAATAAAACCACGGTCATGGCTTACAAATACGATAGCGCCTTTAAAGCTTAATAAAAATTGCTCTAACCATTCAATGGTATCGATATCTAAATGGTTGGTAGGTTCGTCAAGCAGTAATAAATCAGGATTAACAACAAGGGCACGAGCTAACGCCACTTTACGCTGCCAACCACCAGACAATTCATTTAATGGCTTATCCGGATCTAGACCTAACAACTGACAGTTTTGGATAATGCGTGAATCTAATTGCCAGCCGTCATTGTGATCTAACACTTCCTGAAGACGTTGCATTTGATTCAGCATACGGTCCATCTGCTCAGGATTAGCATCTGCAACATCGTGTGATAATTGATGATACTGTTCTAACGCTTCACCAATTTCTTTCAAACCCGCTGCTATATAAGAGTAAACCGATCCGGTTTCTGCTTTAGGAGGGTCTTGCTGTAAACGACTGACGTTAACGTCATTTGCAATATTAAACTCACCATCATCAAGTAATACATCACCTGATAATACTTTCATTAAACTTGATTTACCGGCGCCATTACGCCCAACAATACACACGCGCTCACCAGGTTCAATGGTAAAATCTGCATTTAGCAGCAAAGGAATGTAACCGTAGGCTAACGAGCCATTATTAATGCGTACCAGACTCAATCTAAACTCCTAAAAATTCTTGTAATTGTGCGGCATCGAAAGGCCAGAATAACTCACGTTCGCCCTGTACAAATACAGGAATGCTCATGCCATAACGCTCTGCAAGTGATGCGTTATCACAAATATCGATGTGCTGATAATGTATTGCGGTTTGATCAACCAATTTTTGAGCTATTTCACACAGATGACAACCCTCGGTGTGAAATAGCACATAGGCGACTGAACTATTTTTTAGCATGAGTCAGTAGCCAAACATTATGGATATGTGGATTACGTTTATAATCCAGCGGTAAACATAAATGGTCGATATTAGTCACGTCGATACCTGCTTGGTTCAACGCCTCGATATCCATTTTAAATTTACGTTTGTTGTTTGAGAAGATAAGCTCGCCATTTGGAGAAAGTAGCTTAATCAAGCCACCTAACATCTCTGCATGATCGCGTTGCACATCCCAACTGTCTTCCATACGTTTTGAATTTGAAAACGTCGGTGGGTCGATAAAAATGAGTTCATATTTCTGATGGCTATTATCTTTTATCCACTGCAAACAGTCTGCTTGAATAAAGTCGTATTTAGCGCCAGACAAACCATTTAAGGCAAAGTTTTCTTTGGCCCAATTGATGTAGGTATTAGACATGTCGATGGTGGTAACTGATTTAGCTCCACCGATCGCAGCATGTACTGATGCAGAGCCAGTGTAAGCGAATAAATTAAGGACATTTTTGCCTTTTGATTTATCGCCAACCAGTTTACGTGTAACTCGATGATCAAGGAACAAACCCGTATCGAGATAACCGGTTAAGTTAAGTTTAAATTTAGCACCATATTCTTCAGTGATAACTTCAACTTTACGTTCGTCAATTTTTTGATATTGGTTAGCACCCTTCTGACGTTCACGAGTTTTCAAGGTGATACGATCAGGATGAATCCCTAACGCCCCAGGCAAGGCTAATAGCACATCACTAATACGGCGTTTAGTCACCGCTTCAGGAATAGTTGCTGGAGCTGAATATTCTTGAATAACAACATAATCGACGTATCTATCAATGGCGACGTTGTATTCAGGTAAATCAGCATCATATAAACGATAACTGTCTATGCGCTCTTTTTTAGCCCATTTTTCAAACTGTTTAACATTCTTTTTAATACGATTCGCAAATGCTGGCGCAATGTCGATAATATCAACACCTTCAGGCAATTCAGGCACGTCGCGGCGGGTACTGTTGGCGTGTAAGGTATAAATGTTAAAAGCACATTCTAATGCGCCGTTGAACATTTTCATCTGCTTGTCAGCTTTTAGTTTAAGCGATGATATAAGTTCAACATCACTGCACAACATAGCTATTTTCCAGCCACCAAACTCTTTTTTAAACTTATCACCGAGTTGGTAATAAAGTTGTAAAAGCTCAGTAACATTACCCAAACGCTCACCGTAAGGCGGGTTAGAAATCAAAAAGCCTTCACTTACAGGAGGTGTTACATCGAGTGCATCTGACACGCTAAATTCAATTAATTCAGCTACACCAGCATTCTCAGCATTGCGCTTAGCGATAGAAATCAGGTGAGGTTCGATGTCTGAACCGTAAAATTTAAGCTTACAACGAGTTTTGCCCAAGGTTGCACGCGCTTGAGCTTCGTCAAAAATAACCTGCCACATTGCTTTATTGTGACTTTGCCAATTTTCGAAACCAAATTTCTCACGTTTTAGTCCAGGCGCAATATCAGCAGCCATTAATGCCGCTTCTATTAATACCGTGCCACTGCCACAAAATGGGTCAAGCACAGTAATAGGATTAGCTTGCCAACCACTGCGTACCAACATATTGGCAGCGAGGTTTTCTTTTAATGGTGCTTCACCCGTAGTTGAACGGTATCCGCGTTGGTGTAAAGAAGCGCCTGAGAAATTCATTGAAATAGTCAGTTGACCATTACGATAATGGGCATCAATTTTAAAATCTGGATTGACACGTTCTACATCGGGACGAGGAGTACCATCATCACGAAAACGGTCAACTACAGCATCTTTAATTTTCAGCGCACCAAATTGAGTGTTATTAATGAAACCACCCGTGCCGTGAAAATCAATACTGAAGGTTTTTTTATGGGAAAAATGCGATGGCCAATCAATGCAGTATGCTGCGTTATAAAGTTGCTCTGCAGAATCACAAGCTCCTTTATAGATGACTAATACGATACGGCTCGCTAAACGAGTCCATAATGTAATGCGATAAGCCAGCTCTAATGAAGCAGAAAAATATACTCCAGCAACACTTTCTTTAACGTCGGTTGCTCCGAACTCTTTAAGTTCAGAAGCAAGGCTATATTCGAAACCCTTTGGGGCTGCAGCAAAAAAATTAAACATGTATTAGTCAGTCATCGGTTACGCAAAATTCAGTGCAGCATTATACCTGCTCAAACACATAACCCCAACGACTTATCGAAATGGACGGTTAAAATCCCTTATTTTTGGGTTAATTTGGCAATATCGTACGATAAAGCAGTGACTCGCTTATTTTACCAGCAAACAAATAGCTATCGCCTAGATTTTACTTGCAAATATAAACGGGGATCGCTATAGTTCGCCCCGCTTTGAAGCAGACCGTTAAACACGCTAACTAGCCAGTTTAATAAGATGAATTAAAGCAGCGTCAATCGGACGCGGGATGGAGCAGTTGGTAGCTCGTCGGGCTCATAACCCGAAGGTCGTAGGTTCAAGTCCTACTCCCGCAACCATTTCTTTAGTCAATAGAATTAAAATAATTGATAGCGTTTATCGGACGCGGGATGGAGCAGTTGGTAGCTCGTCGGGCTCAGCTTTTTATTAATAAAGAGTCGAAGGCCGTAGTTTTTATCAAGTCCTACTCCCACAACCATTTCTTTAGTCAATAGAATTAAAATAATTGATAGCGTTTATCGGACGCGGGATGGAGCAGTTGGTAGCTCGTCGGGCTCATAACCCGAAGGTCGTAGGTTCAAGTCCTACTCCCGCAACCATTTCTTTAGTCAATAGAATTAAAATAATTGATAGCGTTTATCGGACGCGGGATGGAGCAGTTGGTAGCTCGTCGGGCTCATAACCCGAAGGTCGTAGGTTCAAGTCCTACTCCCGCAACCATTTCTTTAGTCAATAGAATTAAAATAATTGATAGCGTTTATCGGACGCGGGATGGAGCAGTTGGTAGCTCGTCGGGCTCATAACCCGAAGGTCGTAGGTTCAAGTCCTACTCCCGCAACCATTTCTTTAGTCAATAGAATTAAAATAATTGATAGCGTTTATCGGACGCGGGATGGAGCAGTTGGTAGCTCGTCGGGCTCATAACCCGAAGGTCGTAGGTTCAAGTCCTACTCCCGCAACCATTTTCTATTAGTAATTTTCTCATTTCAATTAACTCCCTTTTTAAACCCTTAAAATCCCATTGTACAATTGGTTCCTGTCGTCATGCTCAGCTTTTTATAAACAAAGAGTCGAAGGTCTTAGATTTTTATCAAGTCCTACTCCCGCAACCATTTTCTATTGTTATACCTTTCCTTATAATTTCCCTGCTTTAATTATCTGCAATCAGAACTATATCTTTATCGTGCCCCCTTTTTTATATTTTAACCTCAATCTCACATGTTAATTAATTTGTATAGCTCGTCCAGAGAGTATGAAATGATTAGTGTCACTCGCCGGACTCAAAAAATAAAAACTGCTATGAGCCCAGACGACATTTATACCCCCTGAACAAAAAATATTAACTTCATCAGTTGAGTCTCTTTTCTAGTGTGTTATTTCGATGTTGGTAGCGATAATTTCCACCAACTCAGCATCCCACCTTCAAGTTGATATACATCAGTAAATCCAAACTGTTTAAGTTTTCTAACCCCAGGGATACTGCGATGGGCAGAGAGACATATCACGACAGTTGTTACCTCTGGTGATAATTCAAGCTGTTTTATCGTATCAATAGAAAGCGACGTGATAGGTAGGTTTTTAGAGCCTTCAATATGCGACTTGTGCCATTCCATTTTTGAGCGAACATCTACAATCTGAATATCATTCTTCTGAAGTCGTTTATGTAATTCTTGGGCGCTCATTTCGGGTACTTTTCCAAACGGTAGCCACTGACACAGTTTCTTTAATATCGACATCTATGCATTCCTAATATTGATTTCTAATGTGTATGCTTAACTAAAGCCGAATTCAGAGGCATTCATTACCAAGCCATCAAGCTAAATAGTGACAAGTTAACTTTATGGAAAACATCATCATGAATGGCGATTGCCTTTCCTAATCTCTAATCTCTAATCTCTAATCTCTAATCTCTAATCTCTAATGTCTAATGTCTACCACATAAGTCGCTTCATCAAGCTTTGAACCACTGATGTTTAATATTTATATCACTGATTTGATATCTAACATTAAACAACAACCATGATATCGAGCTTCTATTTGAAATGTTTATGCTCTTGGGTTAGATGATACAACAGTATATATTGACCATTCAATCATACAACACTGGTTTTTCTATTGACGAGTATTGCTGTCGGCGATTGTGCGTAACAACGCGTAAACAAAAATGCCGAATGATTTCTCATTCGGCATTATCTAAAGTGCAATACGGTTATTTCATCAAAGTGACTTCAACCAGTGTTTCACTTTGGTGCGATTATTATTGTCACGACTTTGCTTAATTAATTCATCATCAGCTTTAATTTGACTCGTTTTAGCCAAACGGTCATAGAGCAAAACATTCACAGATGCAGCTAAATTCATACACCCTACAGTCGGTACATACACAACATCATCAGCAGCATCAATTAATTGCTGTGGAATAGTGCCGTCTTCCGGACCGAATATATAAAAGGCATTATCTGGATGAATAAATAAAGGCAACGGCGTCGCCCCAACAACAAGATCGACACAGACTATGGTTGCGCCATCAGGCACACTATCAAGTAATGACTCGACACCAGTTAAAGGAATACGCTTGGCAGCATCTTTAGTGTCAACATCGTATTGAGCATCACCCGACTTAGCCGCCAATTCATAACGTTTTCCGGTATAGCAAACGTTATCAACACCGTAGCAACCAGCTGCTCGCATAATGCCGCCAACATTGACCGGCGTTTTGGGATTAACTAAACCTATAGTGACTTGTTGCAATGAGGAATTTACCATAAAAGCTGTTTATCTATTCCGGGTTATGCCGCTTGAGCGACAATACGTTGACGTAACTGCTGCCATGCAGCTTCCACTAATGAAAAATCATGTTCATCTAATTCTTCATTTGCCAACGCAAGACATTTAACCAACTTTTGATCAAGCGCAGGTAAATCTTGTTCAGGTTCGACTTCTAATTCAGCTAATACAACGGCGACGTGGCCTTGTAAATAACCACAAGCAAATAACGCATCGTCATCGCTGTGGCTAACACTGTCTTCAATCCAAGACTCTAATGCTGCATCGTACTGTTCTAACATGCTCTAGTTCTCCACTAAATCTGGGTTGGCTACTTGATACATTACGTAATCATGGTAACCCGTGACTATTTTGTAATAGCCAGTGAGTGCTTTATCTAATTCAGGGTCGCCACTATCCACAATTAATGGCCTACCTTCAAGTGCTTTTAGCTTAGTTTTTGTGGCCAGGATTAAAATATTGTCTTTTTCTAGTTGCCGGATCAGTTCCGGTGACAACTGCTGATTGCCACGACCCAATATATGCCCTTGCCCACCGATTAATGTAATCACTAGCTTGACGCTAGAATACCTTTTTTTATCGGCAATCAACGCGAGTAATTGTTGCGCGGTAACATCCTTAGCAATCACGCTTTTATGCTGAATAACATCAACACCAAGCAAAGTATTTTCTAAACCAAGGTCTTCCATGACTGCCGCTACGGTGCTGCCTGAACCCATGATATAAAGCTCATCGTCCATTGATTCAATCACATCGGCGGCAATATCGGCCAACACTAATTCATCAACTTCTTTACCGCCCATTTTCACGGCTTGTATATATCGTGGCGCAGCAGGAACCGTCATTTCACCAAATCGTTTCGCTTTTACAATACCCTGCCTAAACGCGATCTCATCAATGTCCATTACATCAGCAGACATTAAGCTCACGAGTTCACCTTTAAGTAACATGCTGACAACGAGCCCAGAAGCATGCGGGGTAATACCGTATACACCCGAGTGAATTTTAACACCCGCTGGTACACCTAACACCGGAAATGCGTCATCAACTACAGCATAAATATCACGGGCAGTACCGTCTCCGCCAGCAAACAGTAACAAATCTAATTGATGATCAAGTAAGCATTTAACCGCTTGTTGGGTATCTATTGCAGACGTTTTTTCAATTGAGGTTGTTTCTAACGCGGTATATACATCTTGAGTCGAAAAACCCATTTGACGACATAAGCTCCCGCCCATTTCACCAGATGCAGTAATAATATCGATTTGTTTAACGAAAGGTAAAATCACATTCAGAGCTTGTTGCATTCGCATCTGTGCTTTGGGAATAGCCCCTTTTGCAATAGCTTCTACGGCAACACCATCAGAACCTTTTAAAGCAACACTGCCTCCGAGGCCAGCTAATGGATTAATGATTACACCTAAGCGAAAACGTTTCACACTAACTCCTTGCTGATAGCATAACTTCTGTGTCAAAAATGAAAAGTAAATAAATTATCTATTGAACCAATTATAGATTAGTCGCTGGTTGGCCATTAATATTGGGGATAAGCAATACCGCTATCATAGACAAAAATGCACAAGCGGCAGCAAAGACCCACACCCACATAGTGCTACTGCCATCACCCCAAATAATGCCACTGATCCACGTGCCTAATGCGCCACCCACACCAAAGCTGACACTGGCATATAGTGCTTGGCCAGTACTTCGATGGCTGATGGAAAAATGACGATGAATAAAATGGATTGAAGCTGCATGGACTAAACCAAAAGTGAAAGCATGCAATAGTTGGCTAATAACCAATAAGGAAACGTGTTCAACACCAAAAGCCAATAGTAACCAACGAACGGCGGTTAACAGAATGCTCACCACAAGCAATACTCGAATACCGTATTGACGAATAAGACGGGATGAATAAAAGAAAATAATAATTTCGGCTAACACACCCAAAGCAACTAACATTCCAGCGATAGTCTCAGAGTAACCAACCTGCTTTAGATACAGTACAAAAAAACCATAAAATGGTCCGACACTCATCTGCAGTAACATTGCAGATAACATAAACCACACTAATGATTTATCAAATGTCAGTTTAGGACGCTCCGCTTTATTGACTACCACATTGCGATTAGCAGGTAGAGGTAATGAGCAAGCAAACAAACCTAAAAACAGTATCATCCCCATATAAGGCAACACTTCGGGGCCCCAGTGATCAATCGCTAATCCACCACTTATCACCAAAATAATATAACCAACACTGCCCCAACTTCGAATGGCACCATAACGTTCAGCTTTATCACCCAAAGTTTCTAACGTAATCACTTCTAACTGAGCAAGAATGGAATTCCAAAAGAAAGTGTATATGGCTAAACTAACCGCAAGATACATGAAGCTGCCGTCGAAGAAAAAACTGGTATAGGTAATCGCTGCAGCAAAGGAGCCAAGCTTTATCAATTCTGCTCGCATACCAGTGCGATCGGCTACAGCCGCCCATACGTTAGGCGCGACAATTCGAGTGGCCATTAAAATGGCCAACAAAAAACCTATCTCTTGGGCATTGAAACCTCGGCTATCAAAGAAAACCCCCAAATAGGGAACCATGATGCCAAGAATAGAAAAGAAAAAGAAATAACAAGCGCTGAGCCAGCGTAAATCTGGTTCAGCGGGTTTCAATGAGGACATTATCGCATTCCGATAACGGGTGTTTGACTAGTAACATCTTGGTTTTGCGCACGATGTCTTAACAAGTGATCCATCAATACAATCGCGAGCATCGCTTCAGCAATAGGCACGGCGCGAATACCCACACAAGGATCATGACGACCTTTGGTGATCATATCGATTGTTTCGCCCTGCACTGTCATGCTTTGACCTGGTACGCTAATGCTCGAGGTAGGTTTTAGCGCAATATGAGCCACAACAGGTTGGCCAGATGAAATGCCGCCCAATACGCCACCTGCATGGTTAGATGCAAAACCTTGTGGTGACATTAAATCACGACCTTCTGAACCTTTTTGAGTAACAACACCAAAGCCATCACCAATTTCAACACCTTTAACGGCATTAATGCCCATTAACGCATGCGCGATATCAGCATCAAGGCGATCAAATACGGGTTCGCCTAATCCCACAGGAACACCAGTGGCTGCAACAGTAATTTTGGCGCCTATTGAATCACCAGATTTACGTAAGCCACGCATGTACTCATCTAACGCTTCTAATTTACTAGCATCAGGGAAGAAAAATGCATTTTGCTCAATTTGAGTCAAATCAATAGTGTCAGCGCTAATAGGTCCTAGTTGAGCAAGGTAGCCATGAATTTCAATGCCGTGCACTTGCTTGAGGTATTTTTTTGCTACCGCACCTGCGGCAACTCGCATTGCCGTTTCGCGTGCAGACGAGCGCCCGCCGCCACGGTAATCACGCATGCCATACTTTTGTTGGTAGGTATAATCTGCATGACCAGGACGAAACGTGTCTTTAATATCTGAATAGTCTTGGCTACGTTGATCGGTATTCTCAATCAACAAACCAATAGAGGTGCCAGTGGTTTTACCTTCAAACACTCCTGACAAAATTCTTACTTCATCAGCTTCACGGCGTGCCGTTGTATAACGTGACGTGCCAGGACGACGACGGTCTAAATCATGTTGCATATCTTCAACGGTTAACTCCAGTCCTGGAGGGCAACCATCAATGATACAACCTAAAGCAACACCATGGCTTTCACCAAATGTTGTAACAACAAAGTTTTGACCAATACTATTTCCTGACATGCGCGTTAACTACCTCTATTAATTATTCACTTCATTGAGTGCGATTCTTGTCGCTATTATTCACTATCTTTATAGATGGCGAAAAGTGATTCATTTTCAACTAGCTGATCACGGGTTAATACAAACACGCCATCACCGCCAAATTCAAAATCAACCCAAGCAAATGGCATATCAGGATATTGCTCAATCAAATGCACCATTGAATTACCGACTTCAACGACTAGCAAACCAGTTTCTGTTAAATAATCTGCCGCATTAGCTAAGATACGCTTGGTTAAATCTAAGCCATCATTGCCAGACGCTAACCCAATAGCAGGTTCGTGATGATACTCTTCAGGCATATCACCAATATCTTGTGCATCTACATATGGAGGGTTAGACACAATTAAGTCGTAATGCTGGCCTTTTGGAATCGCTGAGAATAAATCGGATTGCATCGGGAAAACACGATCCAACACGCCCAAAGATTCAATATTAATTTGGGCAACTTCAAGTGCGTCTTCGCTAATATCTAATGCGTCAACTTCAGCATCTTCAAACGCATAGGCACAAGCAATGGCAATACAAGCACTGCCAGTACATAAATCCATAATGCGATTAACCGGTTTGTTATATAACCATGGGCTAAAATGATGATTGATCATTTCGGCAATCGGCGAACGCGGAACCAGTACGCGTTCATCAACATAAAATTCAAGACCCGCAAATTTGGCTTTATTGGTCAAATACGGTACCGGTAAACGTTCACGTACACGGCGAATAATTAATTCAACGATTTTGTGTTTTTCGCTACTGGTCAGGTTACTTAAAATAACCTGCTGGCCGATATCTTCTGGTAAGTGTAGAGCATCAAAAACCAATGCAATGGCTTCGTCCCAAGCATTATCCGTTCCGTGACCATAATAAATATTGGCATCATTAAAACGGCTGACAGCCCAACGTAACATATCAGCTATAGTACGTAACTCAGTGACAGCTTCATCTACAAAGATCTTATCCAAAACACACTCCTTAAAAATTGTTCTGCGCTATTGTAACTGATGTCTATTAAGATGACCTAGAATTCAATACAATACGCCCATGAAAGACGATAATTATCCAGACTTATCGCTGTTTAGTGCATTAATCGAGGGTATCAAACCGCTAAGGCAAGATACTCACCACTTTAAACAGCCTGTCAAAGCCAAACAACAGTTCGAAATAAAAGAACAGCAGATTCATGCTGATAGCTATTTTTCGGATACATATCAGCCGCTTCTGCCGGTAGGTGGCCCTATGCGTTGGATTAATACCAGCACAGATAAGCATGAATTAAAACGCTTAAGGCGTGGTGACTATTCTCCGGACCTGTTGCTTGATTTGCATGGCATGCGTCAAGCAGAAGCCAAACTTGAATTAGCCGCACTTATCCAAGCATGTGTTAAGCAAAACACGATTTGTTGCTGCGTAATGCACGGCTATGGAATGGGTATTTTAAAACAGCAAACACCAATGTGGTTAGCACAACACCCAAACGTAAAAGCGTTTCACCAAGCACCCAAAGAATGGGGTGGCGATGCCGCGTTATTGGTATTAATTGATATTGGTGAACAGCCTCACCGACGTTAATACGAAGAAATAAGCGCGAACATAAAAAAGGTAAGTAATCACTTACCTTTTTTTATTCAGATGTGATTCAAAACGTTATTGCCATTACACAACAACTTGATGTGGTGCTGTCATTGCGACAAAACTCGCGTTATGCGTATGTTTGTCTATGTGAGCCACCGCAGAGGTAGCAAACAAAGGTGGCTCAACCCCCGCCACAAGCTCGCTGACCATAAATCCTAAAATTGGCATATGTGCTATAACCAATACATTATCGGCTTTATATTGCTCGGCATAAGCCAACACAACATCTATCGCCACTTTAGCATCGCTAGAGGGAGTCACATCATCAAGTACTAACCACTTACGGGGTTCAGCTAAGTGTTTACTGACTTCTTGCCACGTTTGCTGCGCACGTAAATAAGGGCTCACAATCACCAAATCAAAATGGCTGACCTGTTTTGCTAACCAATTAGCCATGTAGCCAGTTTGAATACGGCCTGTTTCAGTTAACTTTCGTTCCCTATCGGACAGAGCATCAAAACTCGCTTCACCATGGCGCATCAAAAATAGCTGCATACTTCTCTCGTGATGTTTTTATTATCATTCTTAACCAATTGTAGCGTTAATCAGCGCAACAACAAACCTAGAATTGAGCATATTTAGATAAACTTTAGTCGATAATTGAATAAAACTGACCAAGGTAATTTGCTAAAAAGTAATAACAAGATCAATATATAACAAGTTATCTTTTCTGGAGTCTCCTCTTGCCTGAATTTCCAGCAGTTTATAAAAGCCAAAATGATCATCGCCAATACCAATATCGAGTGTTGAACAACCAACTTCGAGTGCTATTGGTTGAAGACATGCAATCAAATCAAGCAGCCGCATCTATGGCGGTTAGTGTTGGTCATTTTGACGATCCTGTTGACCGACCAGGTATGGCGCATTTCCTTGAGCACATGTTATTTTTAGGCACCGAGAAATATCCAGATTCAGGAGAATACCACGCTTATATTAATCAACATGGTGGCAGTAATAATGCTTGGACAGGCACAGAACAAACTAACTTTTTCTATAGCATTAATGCCGAAGCCTTAGAAGGTTCATTAGACCGATTCAGTCAATTTTTTATTGCCCCAAAGTTTGACTTAGAGTTAGTGGATCGTGAAAGGCAGGCAATCGAATCTGAATTTAGCTTAAAATTAAAAGATGATATTCGCCGAGTTTACCAAGTTCAAAAAGAAACCGTTAATCCAAAACATCCATTTTCAAAATTCTCTGTCGGTAACCAAACAACTTTAGCGGGTAAACAAGCAGACATACGGGATGAACTGCTGGCTTTTTATCAACAACATTACAGTGCTAATATTATGACATTGTGCGTTGTCGCTCCACGCCCTATTGCAGAGCTAGACACCATCGTTAAAAAATACTTCTCAAACATTATCAATAGAAATGTAAGTAAACACTATTCATCTGAAGCAATGATAACGAAGGACCAACGTCAAAAACATATACAAATTGTACCGTTGAAAGATCAAAAACGAGTCAGTATTAGTTTTTCACTGCCAGAGATAGACCAATTTTATAAGCGAAAACCACTCACCTTTATCAGCCATTTACTCGGTAATGAAAGCCCAGGGAGTTTACTGTCCTATTTAAAAGTACAGGGGTTAGCCAATAACTTATCTGCTGGCGGTGGGGTTAATGGTTACAACTTCAAAGATTATTCAATCAGCATACAATTAACCGACAAGGGATTTACAGAGCTTGATGAAGTGGTAACTTGTGTATTTGAATACATTGAATTGATTAAGCTGCAAGGTGTACAAGCATGGCGTTACCAAGAGCGAGCCAATTTACTTAACACTGCGTTTCGATTCCAAGAACAGATCAAAACCTTGGATTTAGCAAGCCATCTCAGTATCAACATGCACCATTATGATATTGAAGACATTATTTATGGCGACTATCGCATGGATGAAATGCTAGAGGATGAAACAACACAACTGCTATCTATGATGTCGGCAGCTAATATGCGCTTACTCACGGTTGCAAAAGAATCACAGGTCGATAATCAAGCAAAATGGTACGACACTCCGTACCAAGTGAGATCATTACAACCCCAACAAATAGCAAAATGGTCTTCCGTTACGGTAAGAGAGTCACTTAAACTTCCGGAAAGAAATCCGTTTATTGTCGCCAACCCGCAAGCTAGGGCAGACAAAAGCGATACTCCAGTACCCACTATTGTTGCAGAAGGCGAAGGTTACCGTATTTGGCATAAAAAAGATGATGAATTCAATGTTCCTAAAGGGCATTTATACTTATCGTTAGACTCAGATCAAGCGAGCTCAACCCCTAGACAAGCAGCATTAACAAGACTATACGTTGAAATGCTTATCGATTATCTGACTGAACCAACATACCAAGCAGAGGTTGCTGGCCTTAACTACAATATTTACCCTCACCAAGGCGGCATTACCCTGCATTTAACCGGTTTTACGGGTAACCAAGAAAAGCTCCTCACTCTAATCATCAACAAAGCCCGCGAGCGTAACTTTACCGAACAACGCTTTAGTATGATTAAAAATCAGATATTACGCAGCTGGAATAATGTTGCTCAAGCTAAGCCAATATCTCAATTATTTACCAGCTTAACCGTATCGCTACAAAAAAGAAGTTTTGAACCCGCTAGAATGGCTGAAGAACTCACGCTACTGACACTTGATGATTTACATAATCATGTCAGCGCATTTTACAAAAAGGTTTACCTCGAAGGTTTGGTATACGGAGATTGGCTGGTTGAAGAAGCACAACAACTCGGCAAGCGTTTGCAACATCTATTGTCTTTAGTCACCAAACCAAGCGCAGAGTCTTCACGCGAACTTATCAACCTAGATAAAAGAGGTTCATTACTTCGCGAAAAAACCATTTCCCATCAAGATAGTGCCATTATTGTTTACTATCAGTCTCGGATGGCGACACCAGAACGTGTGGCGTTATTCAGTCTACTGAACCATACAATGTCATCTACCTTTTTTCATGAGTTACGCACTAAACAACAATTAGGCTACATGGTTGGGACAGGTTACTTACCGTTAAACCGACATCCAGGGATGATTTTTTATGTGCAGTCCCCTACTACAGGTCCAAGACAACTTCTCGAAGCAATCGACGAATTCATCGCCGACTTTAATTATGCCGTTATGCAAATAACCAATGAACAATGGGAAAGCACAAAGCAAGGTATGATAAGTCAAATAATGGAACACGATACCAACCTAAAAACACGCAGCCAACGCTATTGGGTGAGCTTAGGTAACCGCGATTATGGATTTAATCAACGTGAAATGGTCGTCGCGGAAGTCGAAAAGCTCACCAGAGCTCACTTGATCAAGTTTATGGTGGCTCACATGCGCAGTAGAGATTGTGACCGTTTAGTCTTGTTTAACAGTGGTGAACAACATCACAGCCAAACAAGCCTTCGTTCAGATAATATGATTGTCGACTTAAAAACATTCAAACATCAAGCAGATAAATTTCAGTTTTAACCAGCATCGACGTTTAAAGGTCTAAAAAATATAAAGCGAGATAAATCGAAATTAGATTAACAAAATGTCTCAATCATTGTTAACAGTACAAGCGACCAAATAAAACCTTAGTATTACATAACTAATTGATTAAAAAATAACTATAAACAAATTTTACAGCGATAATTGAGTAATATTCTATCAATCACACCTTTTTTGTTAACATGCTTTTGACAAAGGGCCTGCTTTCTGAAAAAGTAGACAATTCATGAACTTCTTTGCGGCATCAAAAGAGAATAAGTATAAATCTATGCCTAAAATTTTACTCTTTATCTGTGTTTATTTTATTTTCAGCTTTGGCGCTGCAGCCATTGAAGCTGATGACACAGAATCAAATTTCGATCTACTACTAAACTACACTAATTATGGTGTTGCAGATGGTTTGTCTCAGGACACAGTAACTGCCATCGTAGAAGATCCAGAGGGTTACGTTTGGGTTGGTACTATCAATGGATTAAATCGTTTCGACGGCAATGAATTTAAGCAATTCTATGCAGAAGATAATGCAAATTCTCTACCCAGTTCTTTTATTCGTAATTTACTCATAGATGATAATGGCACATTATTAGTCGGGACAGATAAAGGCCTTGTATCGTATAACAAAAATACAGAGAGATTTGTTAAAAATGAAATATCAGACTTAATTGGTAAACAAACAATTTGGTCACTTTCGAAACAGAAAGAAGGTGTGATCATTGGTCTAGAAAATAGAATAATCACTTATTCCAATGCGACTAGAAACATAATATTAGACATTAATGAAAATAAATTTAAAGAGATCAAAAAAATAATAAAAAGCAAAGAATCATTATTTATTAGGAATTTTGATGGTGATGTTTTCGAATTTAAAAATCAAAGTGTTGCAAAAATATTAAGCGGTACTAATGATATAGTAACTATGAAAGATAGCTTAATAGCTGTAACTAATGACGGTATCTATATTATCAATGACGGCGTATTATTATTATCAAAGCTTAAATTTAAGGCCTTAAGTTCATCGGCTAATTTTTACTCACAACATACACTTGGATTGTCTGAAAATCATCTATACGAGCTAAATTTAATCAACAAAAAATTAGAAACAAAAAAGATCGGGACTATAGATTTAAAAAAAGAAAGATTAAATAACATTATTATTTCACAAAACAAAAAGCATATTTACATTTCAAACTATGTTGATGGTTATTTTGATATATCACAAAATAAAAATTATCTAAAAAGGATAAATACTCCAGAAAAAAACATTTGGTCTATGACTAACATTGATACTGGATTACTTATCGCTAACAATAAAAGCAATATTTATCGATATAACAAATCAATATCAAATACTGTTGAAGTCAACAACCTTAATCATGGGCCTAAATCGATAATATCTATTGGTGATACCTTATTCATTGGCTCATCTGACGGTCTAACACTAAAAAATAATACGACAAAAGAAGAAAAAAAATTACTTTCTGATATTATTTTCAATATTAAAAAACACGGTAATTTCCTTTTTGCTTCTACTTTTGATGGAAAAATTTACAAGCTTAATTTTAAAGGAGAAATAATCACCCTTTTAGACACAAAAACGGGATTCCCTATATATGACACCTTACTCGATAAACAAACTTTATGGATAGCATCACAAAGCGGCTTGATAAAGTATAACAATGGTATATTTACAAACATATTCAATCAAGATTTCGTATTCAACCTAACAAAAAATAAAAATAGTATATTTTTTGGAACAAAAAATTCAGTTTATGTATTAAAAAATGGAAATATAACAAAAATAATAGATAGAAAGAAGATAATTTATTCAATAACAAGCATTGAAGATACTCTTACAATTGCTTCAAGTAGAGAAGTAATATTATTAGATCTTAATAAAAATAAAAAATACATTTTGAATACTGAAAATGGTTCTTTTGACGATTATAATACACAAGCAACACTTAGTATGGGTCAAGAAATAATACTTGGAAGCCCTGATGGTATGCTTCTAATTAATCCAATTGAGATCATATCAACACTAGAAAAAGAACCAAGCAACAAAATAAACTTTGAAGAACTTTTACTATTTAATTCTCCGGTAGAGGTAGGTTCGGAAAAATTGAAAGAACCACTTAATTATATTGAAAAAATCTCATTACGCTATTCGGACTACCCATTCACTATAAAATTTAATATCTTAGGGGAAAGCAATAAAGATTTTGAATTTTTTTATTATTTAGAAGATCTGGAAAAAACATGGCTATCAACTGAAGGTAATAATTCCGTAACTTATACTAATTTATCTCCTGGAAAATATAATTTTAAAATTTATGCAAAAAATCGTTCTTCCGGAAAAGAGACTAATGAAAGAAATATTAAGATATTAGTAACTCCACCATGGTGGTTATCAAATCTAGCGATAGGAATTTATGTTGCCATCATTATAATTATCATTACTTTAATTATTAAATCAGCAATACATCGTAGAAAAATCCAAAAGAAAATAGCCCAGAGTGAAGAACGTTTAAAATTATCATTATGGGGCAGTGGCGATGAAATGTGGGACTGGGATATTGAAAGTGGCAAAATCTACCGTTCTAATATATGGGGCTCTTTAGACTTCCCTCAAGACGGTCGTCGCTCGGGTAATCCTGATGAAGAAAGTAATATCCACCCTCTCGATAGAGATCGTGTGACAAGGGCGCTAAATGATCATTTCAATGCCCTAACCGATCACTTCGAAATTGCTTATCGCGTTAAAGCGCGCAACCAAGAGTGGATCTGGATTTTAGACAGAGCCAAGATAGTTGAACGTGATCAGAAAGATGTACCCCTTCGAATGACTGGCACCATTAAAGACATCAATAATATTAAGCAAGCAGAAGAGCAACTTCGTTTATTCGCTAGAGCAATTGAAAATATTTCTGAAGGGATGTTTATTCTCAATGAAAAATATCAATTTGTTGAAGTCAATAATGCCTGTTGTGAACTGGCAGCTTCGACAAAGGAAAAATTTACTCATGAAATACTCAATTTCACTCGTTATCCAGCCAGTTATTCAGAACAAATAAGAAACTTACTAAAACAGCAAGGTCGTTGGAGCGGCGAAGTTGAAGCGAGTAAAGGTAAAGACAATTATTTCTTAATGGAACTGACTATTGACGCTATATACAATGAACAAGGTGACACAAGTCATTATGTTGGCGTGTTTTCCGATATAACTCGCCGTAAACAACAAGAAGAAGAACTCAGAAAACTAACCAATAATGACTTACTTACCGGTTTACCCAATCGGTCTAGTTTGCAAGTGACACTCAGCAACCTAGTTAAAAAGGATGTTCATCACACCCTAATGGTGCTTGATTTAGATAATTTTAAACGTATTAATGACTCATTAGGCCATCAAATTGGTGATGACTTATTAATTGGTGTTGCTGAGCGTATAAAGTTAGCCATCCCAAAACATGCCAGCTTATACCGTCTAGGCGGCGATGAATTTGCCTTACTCGTAGATCAACACCCTGATATCGGATCATGTGCCGCCATTGCAACGCAAGTGATAAATTGTCTAAAGCCAGCTTTCACTCTTAATAATGACTCACTGGTACTAGGCATTAGTATCGGAATTGTGCTTTATCCTGAAGACGAGCAAAACGAGCAAGCATTGTTACGTAAAGCAGATATCGCCATGTATCACGCTAAGTCTGGTGGTGGCAACCGCTATCAGTTTTATTCTGAGTCATTAAATCAAAATGCTTTACGTCAGCTTGAAATCGAAAGTTTAATCAGAGAAGCACTCAAAGACGATTTGTTTGAAGTATATTACCAACCCAAAATCGATGTGAAGAAAGATCGTCTTAACGGAATGGAAGCATTAGTGAGATTAAATCATCCTAAATTAGGCCTGATTGGACCGAATGAATTTATCCCCCTTGCCGAAGAAAATGGTTTAATCGTTGAAATTGGTGATGTCGTCTTGCGAAAAGCGTGTTTTGCTGCGCAGAAATGGCTCGAACTAGGATTATTTAGTGGTCGTGTTGCTGTCAATTTATCGTCAAGACAATTTGCTCTGCCCGATTTACAGCAACGAATAGAGTCAATTTTACGACTCACAAAGTTACCAGCTAAACACTTAGAGCTTGAAATCACTGAAGGAACTGTCATTAAAGATCCCGAACAAGCGATTAAAGTGATGCAGCAATTGGCTAAAATGGGTGTCAGCCTTGCTCTTGACGACTTTGGGACAGGTTATTCCTCTTTGTCTTATCTAAAGCGATTTCCTATTAATTGCTTAAAGATCGATAAAACCTTTGTTGATGACATAGATAAATCTGACCGAGACCTCAAGATGGTCGATTCAATTATTACTATTGCCCACAATATGGGACTGACCGTGGTAGGTGAAGGGGTTGAACAAACCGCACAACTCAATATATTAAAAGCACTTAATTGCGAAGAGATTCAAGGCTATATCTATAGTAAGCCTATTAAAGAAGCTGACTTTGAGCTTATGTTGAATGCAGACAAACTTAAATTTGAAGCATTAAACGGTACATTAAAGAAAAATAAATAACTACCTCTTATATTTGGCATAACAAATGCAAATGCAAGTTCAGTTGTCAAAATAATATTGTTATTTAACCCTGAGCTTCAATTACAAAATATAAGAGAGATTAAAATGATTAAAGGAATAATTACAGTTGCGGTTTTATCGGCATTATCATTCAATGGCTATTCAATGGTAAATAGTCCTATGACCGAAGCAGCAAATACTTGCAATGTTAGCATGTTAGACACTCGAACAGCTAAAATCCCGGGTGTTAAATTGCTTAACTCCCAAACAGCTAAAATCCCGGGCGTTAAACTGCTTAACACTCAAACAGTTAAAATCCCGGGCGTTAAACTGCTTAACTCTCAAACAGCTAAAATCCCGGGCGTTAAACTGCTTAACACCCAAACAGCTAAAATCCCGGGCGTTAAACTGCTTAACTCTCAAACAGCTAAAATCCCGGGCGTTAAACTGCTTAACACCCAAACAGCTAAAATCCCGGGCGTTAAACTGCTTAACACCCAAACAGCTAAAATCCCGGGCGTTAAACTGCTTAACTCTCAAACAGCTAAAATCCCGGGCGTTAAACTGCTTAACTCTCAAACAGCTAAAATCCCAGGTGTTAAACTGCTTAACTCTCAAACAGCTAAAATCCCGGGCGTTAAACTGCTTAACACCCAAACAGCTTAAGGAGAACCCTATGTTTACTTCTCTAAAAATAGCACTTGGTTTAGCAAAACCAGCTCGTAAAAAAGTAAAATTGCCTGAAGGTTTAAATCACCTTGAAGTCATCCAAGCTAGAGCTTGGTGGAAGTAATTATTGAGATACTGATGATTAACCATCAGCCATAAAAAAGGAGCATAAGCTCCTTTTTTGTTGTTTTGAATTTGAATTTGAATTTTTATATAGCAAACTAAAATGAGTTTAACCTTCTATTCTATAGCGGCCATGTCGCCAAACCTTCATATCAGCCAAGCGTTTGTGGGTGCTAAACAATGGGTAAGTGAGTGGCCCTAATATACAACCTACACATCCCCATCGCTTTACGGCTAAACCATGCTGATAAGCTGCAAAACCAAATAAAAAACCACTACTAATACTCACTAAAATAAGCATGAATAACCAACTAAACTGCATTATCGCTGACTCCAAATAACTCAGTTAACTTAATCCCTACTTATACAACATTACGATTCATCTTTGACTCGCAAGCAATCATGTTAACGCCATTATATCGAGGTGATTACAGCTTAATGGCGAAATATCATTCGTATGATCGTTTACGCTATCATCCTTGACTTATCATACTAAATAACGGGCATTATACCGTAAAGAAGTATCTGATTGATTAAAAATAAGGCAAAGGTATGCCTTTGTTACATAAAAAAGCGGCAATTCACTGCCGCTTTTTTACAATTTGATAACTAAATATTATCAATAACAATCACTCGGTTTACTTTTTATAAAATTGGCTGCCATCACTAGCCATTTTTACTAACGTATCACACGGTGCGAAACGGTCACCGTACAGTGATTGATAACCTTGTAAAGTTGCCACTAAATTACTTGCACCTAAGGTGTCG
Source organism: Shewanella sp. ALD9 (assembly GCF_002836315.1). Classification (NCBI taxonomy): domain Bacteria; kingdom Pseudomonadati; phylum Pseudomonadota; class Gammaproteobacteria; order Alteromonadales; family Shewanellaceae; genus Shewanella; species Shewanella sp. ALD9. Next base: position 366,882 of record NZ_PJCD01000003.1, on the reverse strand, counting down.
ATATAACGGAACGGGCCGCCCAAGAATGGCGGGAAGCCAATACCGAATATAGCACCGATGTCACCATCTCTTGCAGAGGCAATAATCCCTTCTTCAAGACAACGAACAGCTTCATTGAGCATTTGAATAGTACAACGCTCTGCCACATCTTTTGCTTCTTTATCCGAAGCGATTAAGATATCGAGCACTTTGTAAACGGATTCATCAACCAATTTGGCTTTTTTAGCTTTAGGTCCGTATTGATAGAAACCTTTACCATTTTTACGACCCTTACGGTCATCGGCTAATAACTTGTCAAATGCTGCAGGTGCTTTAAAGCGATCGCCGAGCTCTTTTTCTAAAATTGGCGAAATTTTAGCACCTACGTCAATGCCCACTTCATCAAGCAAAGTCATCGGTCCCACAGGGAAACCAAACTTCACTAATGCGCGATCTAGGTGTTCAACACGTTGACCTTCAAGTAATAACTGCGCAGCTTCGTTCATATACAGGGCTAGAATACGGTTTACATAAAAACCTGCGCCGTCTTGAACCACAATAGGTGTCTTTCCTTGCTTGCGTGCAAACGCCACTGTAGTTGCAATCGTTTCTGGCGATGTGGTTTTATGGGCAATCACCTCAACTAACGGCATTTTTTCTACCGGAGAAAAGTAATGTAGGCCAATCACATTTTCAGGACGACTTGCCGCTGCGGCAATCTGACCAATCGGTAATGAAGACGTATTAGAAGCAAAAATGGTGTTTTCACCACATTCACGCTCAACGTCTTGAACCATTTTATGTTTAAGTGCTAAATCTTCAAATACCGCTTCAACAACGATATCGGCATCTTTAATACCTGTATATTCAGTCGTCGTTGTCATTAATGCCATGATATTGTCACGCGCTATAGGTGTCATATGACGACGCTTAACGCCTTTATCTAGCAGTTTGTAAGCATATGATAGTGCGTTACTTAATCCCTGCTCTGAAATGTCTTTGACACGCGCTGGAATTTTAGCTTTAGTGGTTGTTACAGACGCAATACCACCGCCCATTAACCCACCGCCTAATACCATTACTTTTTTAACTTTGCGTGGCACAGCACCTTCAGCACCAGTTTCTTTTTTCATTTCAGTGGTGGCAAAGAACAAGCTACGTAATGCTGCCGACTCTTTCGACATCACTAAATTAGCAAAATGAGTTGCTTCAACCTCAAGCCCTTTCACCATGCCTTTATTCATACCTTGACGAACACAATCGATGATTTTAGCTGGCGCAGGATAATTCCCCTGAGTTTTTTTCATTACCTGTTTGCGAGCTTGATCAAACATAATATCGCGAGTAAATGAAGATGATTCTAAAAACTGATTAATTTTAGATTGCACCACAGGTTTTGCAGCTTGTTTACTTTTTTTTGCTAGCTCTATCGCGGTTTCAAGCAAAATAGAGTTAGGCACAACATCATTCACTAACCCCATTTTTAATGCTTGTTTAGGACGAATTTGCTTGCCAGTAAGCATCATATCTAACGCAGTTGCAATTCCGACTAGTCGAGGTAAACGCTGAGTACCGCCGCCGCCGGGCAACAAACCCAGTTGCACTTCAGGCACCCCTAGCATGGTTTTTTTATCGTCACTGCATACGCGTAAATGACACGCTAGCGCTAATTCTAAGCCACCACCTAAACAAGCACCATTGATAGCAGCAACAACAGGAATTGATAATCCTTCAAGCTCAGAAAAAACCACATGACCTTGTTGTGACAATGCCTTAGCATCAGCTTCACTCTTGCAAGCTGCTAACATGGTGATATCGGCACCGGCAACAAACGAATCAGCCTTACCAGATATAACAACCAAGCCTTTAATGCTGTTATCAGCTTTGATTTCAGTTAATATTTCACTAATTTCAGGACCAAATTGTTCTTTTAAGGTGTTCATGGTTTCGCCAGGAACGTCCATTGTTAAAATGGCAATACCATCGTCACGACGAGCTAAATTAAATGTTTTTTCCATGCTCATTACTCCACCTCCAAAATCATTGCCACACCTAAACCGCCAGCAGCACAAGCAGTTGCTAAACCAGTACCACCACCACGACGCTTAAGTTCATTACACACTTGGGTAATCAAACGCGTACCGGTTGCCGCAAAAGGATGACCATAGGCTAATGAACCGCCTAATACGTTAAACTTACTCATGTCTATTTCGCCTATCGCGCGATTGCGACCCAGCTTCTCTGCTGCAAACTTTTTAGAACCAAACATCTGCATATTGGCCAATGTTTGTGCCGCAAATGCTTCGTGCATTTCAATCAGCGTTAAATCTTCTAATTCCATTCCAGCACGTTTTAATGCTAATGGCGTCGCATACGAAGGCCCCATTAACATGTCTTGCCATACATCGATGGCCGTAAACGCATAACTCTTGATGTAACCAATAGGTTGATACCCTAAGGCTTTAGCACGACCTTCACTCATTAAAATAATGGCCGATGCACCATCGGTTAATGGCGTGCTGTTGGCGGCAGTAACGGTACCGTGCTTACGGTCAAATGCGGGACGCAATTTGGCGTAAGACTCTAATACAGAGTTTTCACGAATATTATTATCACGATCAATAAACTGTTTGTAAGGTGGAATATGAGCTGTCATCACTTCTTGTTGAAGCACGCCAGAATTCCACGTTTCAGTAGCCAATGTATGTGAACGATGCGCTAATGCATCTTGATCTGCACGGCTAATGTTGTAAGTCTTAGCCATTTGTTCTGCGGTTTGCCCCATAGACAAACCCGTTGAATACTCAGCAACCGCTGGCGGTACCGGCATCAGGTCTTTCAAGCCTAAACGACGTGCAATCGCAAATTTTTGCTTAAAAGTACGCGCTTTATTTAAATCGACTAAAGCATGTGCAAGCTTTTTTGATACTCCAATAGGTAGTACTGAAGACGAGTCAGACCCACCAGCTAAGCCGATTTCAATATTGCCGGTCATAATTGATTCAGCTACGTTAACCGCCGACTGAAAACTGGTTGCACAAGCTCGGGTGACAGAGTAAGCATCTGTTGACACATTCATGCCAGTACCTAGTACAATTTCACGAGCAATATTGGGTGCTGCAGGCATTTGCACAACTTGACCATAGACAAGCTGCTCAATTAACTGAGAGTCGATTTCAGAGCGAGACAGCAACTCATTAACCACCATTTTGCCCATATCTAGCGCTGATACGCCATGAAAGGCGGTTGCTTGCTTTGCAAATGGTGTTCTTAAACCGGCAACAATCGCAATGCGCTCACCCCGGGAATTTGTTACTTGTTGTCTATCACTCATGTGTCACCCTCTATTATTGTTAGCTTATCTCGGCTCTGCCGGTAAATTTTTATTTTGCCAGATAATCTGGTCAGACCATCAAAGTGTGACCTGATTCTAACTTTTTATTGAATAGTTTTAAACAGGCGTTTACAACTATCTACTTCATAAAGAGTTAAATTGTGTTAATCCTACTAGCCAAAAACCAATAGAATTCATAACATAGGGTGTAATAATCCCAATGCCAACTAAATAAATTGAGTACAGCTATGCCGTTAAGTCGTTTCCACTCACTACGCACCTATTTAGATAATGTTGTCTTAGGTCAACCCGTATTAACTGAGAACTTGCTGATAGCACTTATCGCAAACGGACATTTATTAGTTGAAGGTCCTCCTGGCTTAGCCAAAACTCGTGCAGTAAAAGCATTATGTGATGGAGTAGAAGGCGAGTTTCATCGTATTCAGTTCACTCCCGATTTATTGCCTGCCGATTTAACTGGCACTGATATTTATCGTCAGCAAACAGGGACATTCGAATTTGAAGCGGGGCCAATTTTCCATAATCTAATCCTAGCAGATGAAATTAATCGTGCCCCAGCTAAAGTTCAGTCAGCGCTATTAGAAGCCATGGCTGAAGGCCAGGTTACCGTTGGTAAAAATAGTTATCCTTTACCACCACTATTCTTAGTGATGGCTACACAGAATCCGCTAGAAAACGAAGGTACTTATCCGCTGCCAGAAGCGCAATTAGATCGTTTTTTAATGCACTTAAATCTCGATTATCCTAGCGCAGAAACCGAAGTCGAAATCTTACGCCAATCGCGTAAAGAGGCCAAAACACATCAGTTGCCTACGATAGACCCCGTCGCACAAGCCGATGTGTTTGCAGCAAGAGATCAGGCATTAGATATTTACTTAGCTGAACCGTTAGAGAAATACATCGTTGAAATTGTGATGGCGACTCGACAACCTGCGCGCTACAGTGCTGATTTAGCTAAATGGCTTGAATATGGTGTCAGTCCTCGCGCCACAATTTCACTGGAACGTTGCGCCAGAGCGCGTGCTTGGTTACATGAACGAGACTTTGTTTCACCAGAAGACATTCAAGCTGTTGCGCCTAATGTGTTACGTCACCGTTTGTTACTCAGTTATCAAGCGCAAGCGGAAGGCGTTACGGCAGATCAGGTGATTGATCACATTCTTAGTCAAGTTGCCGTACCGTAAATGTTGCAGCACGAGCACCTATTATTAAGCATGATTAGATTATGATGAACCCAACTAATTCATTACCACTTTACAGTGATGGTGTGAGCTTAAATGAGCAAGAGCTTATTGCTTGTCAAAGCTTATCCCGCGCCATACCCGATCGCAAATCGCGGGCGAAAGCAGCATTGTCTGGTCACCGAAGCAGCCAAATAAAAGGCCGCGGTATGGAGTTTGCTGAAGTACGTCATTACCAAAATGGAGATGACGTTCGTACTATAGACTGGCGAGTCACTGCACGAACAGGTGTTGCACATACTAAGTTGTTTGTTGAAGAACGCGAACGCCCTATCCTGCTATTGATAGACTTGAGCCACAGCTTATACTTTGGCTCCCAGCTACTATTACAATCGGTACAAGTGGCTCATTTAGCCACAACGTTAGGTTGGAATGCCATTAACCATGGCGATAGACTCGGGGCATTAATTGCCAGTGAAAGTACTCACTTAGAGCTAAAGCCACGTAGTCGCCGTCAAGGTATTTTACAGTTAACCTCAGGGTTAATTAATGTCCATCAACAACAATTAAACCAAATAAATCAATTATCACCCGATCCCGGCCATATGTTTAAAGCCTGCCAACGGCTACAGCGCATTGCTAAGCCTGGGTCACTGATTTGGATTATTACTGACGGCCAACATATCAACCAGCAATGTTTAGCGCCTTTAACAGAGTTGTCGCGTCACTGTGATATTGGTGCCTTTGTGGTAACCGATCCATTAAGGCAGGGAACCTTAGCGTTACCCAAACAATTTTCTTTACCCGTACGAGATGGCCAACAACAACTGACCCTAACACGTCAAAGTTATGAAGCCTGGTTAAGTACTCAGCAACAGCAGTTACAGCAATTCGTCTCATTAATGAATATGATAAAAGTACAACCTAAATTCATCGATGCCGCTAAACCGCTCAGTGCACAATTGGATATTTTACGTTAAATGACCACTGCTAACTTACCAACACAGCCATTGCCGATTGACGCCAAAGCCTCCGCTTTAGCGCAAATGCAAGATATTGTATTACCAGAGCCAATTAGTGCAGTGCCTATCGCACCTGGATATTGGATAATTGCAACAATATTAATAACCTTAGCAATCTGGTTAGTTAAGCGTTTATATAAACAACATCAATATCATGCACCACGAAAAATCGCGCTGACGTTACTAGATAGCTATGATATTGAAGATGATACCTTTGCAGCACAGGTTAACAGCTTACTCAAACGCACCGCACTTACCTATTTACCGCGTGAACACCTCGCTAAACTCAACGGTCAGCCTTGGTTTGATTGGTTAGATACTCGCCTCGCCTCTGGCCAGCAACATAAAATTGGTCAACTATTAATTAAGCGACATCAAGCAAGTGGTTTAGATCAAACCGAAAAAGCTCAATTAAAATCTTTAGCGAAAGCCTGGCTAAGCAATAAACGTCCTTTTAGTGATACAACGTTATCATCCAATAATTCATATCTGGAGGCCAAATGCTAGCATTTTATTGGCCATGGTTATTAATCTTACTGCCGCTTCCGTTGTTGATAAAACGCATCAACATACATAATGTCGGCGGACATCTACAGCTACCCGGCATCGCTACAACGGTTACAGTGTCCAGCTCAGTAAACCGAAAAAGCAGCAGAAAACGTTACTGGCTAATGTGGATATTGTTGTTGTTAGCAATCGCTCGACCACAGTGGCTTGGCGATCCCATAGAATTACCGGCAAAAGGCCGTGATTTAATGATTGCGGTGGATTTATCCGGCAGTATGCAAATTGAAGACATGGTCATAAATGGACAAACTGTTAACAGGTTTACCCTAATACAACATGTACTTAGTGACTTTATCGAACGTCGTAAAGGTGACAGACTCGGACTTATTTTATTTGCTGATCATGCTTATTTACAAGCCCCACTCACCTTAGACCGCCGCTCTGTTGCTACATTTTTAGATGATGCTCAGATAGGTTTAGTCGGCAAGCAAACCGCTATCGGTGAAGCCATTGCCCTTGCGGTTAAGCGCTTTGATAAAGTTGACGAAAGTAATCGAGTGCTCATTCTGTTAACGGATGGCTCTAATAATGCAGGTAATATTGAACCAGAAGTCGCCGCACAAATTGCCGCGAAACGTAACATCACTATTTATACTATCGGGGTTGGCGCTGAAATATTAGAACGCCGAACTATTTTTGGAAAAGAGCGCATTAATCCATCAATGGACTTAGACGAAGGCCAACTCAAAAAATTAGCTGCCATGACTAAGGGGCGTTATTTTAGAGCCCGAAACAGTGAAGAGTTAGCCAGCATTTATCAAGAAATAGACAAGTTAGAACCGGTGAGTCGTGATCAATTGAGTTATCGTCCCAAAAGTGAGTTATTTTATTGGCCGTTATTAATGTCATTACTGATTAGTTTTTTAATCAGTTTGCAGCAACAATGGCCTGCCCAGTTATTGGCTAAAACCAACCAGACTAAAACTAACCAAACCAAAGAGGCGAATCAATAATGATCCATTTCATTCGCCCTGAATGGCTATTAGGGTTCATCCCGGTATTAATATTAAGTGCATTATTTTGGCGTAAACATAGCCAGCAATCAGCATGGAAACAATATATCGCCCCACATTTAAGTCAGTTACTAATCAGCCAAACGGTTGAGAAAAGTCATCAGCCCAAATGGCTATTAATTGCCAGTTGGATAGTCGCCGTGATTGCGCTTTCAGGGCCGGCATTAAATAAACAAAATCTGCCAGTATTTGCAACCGAACAAGGTCGAGTGCTCATTATGGATATGTCTCAGTCCATGTATGCCACCGACTTAAGTCCAAATCGCTTGTCCTACGCTAAATTTAGAGCGACCGACTTATTAAATGAATTAAAAGAAGGCGAAACAGGGTTGATTGCCTATGCTGGTGATGCTTATACCATTAGCCCGTTAACCCGCGACCGTGACACTATTTTAAACTTACTGCCAACATTATCACCCGATATTATGCCCACTAAAGGATCTAACTTAACAGCGGCGTTATCTCTAGCAGAAAAACTATTGGCTCAAGGTGGTCATGTCAGTGGCGATATTATTGTCATGACCGATGGCATTTCTGCACAACAATTTAATCAAGCAAGCAGCGCACTTAACAGCCGTTATCGTTTATCGATCATGGCTTTTGGCAGTAAACAAGGTGCACCCATTCGTTTAGCTGATGGTCAATTATTGCGTGATAATAGTAATGAAATCGTTGTCGCTAAAACCGATTACGGTCTATTGCAGAAACTTGTCCAACAACACCAAGGGATCCTTGTGCCAGCTCAAACAGATGGTAGCGATATCTCCACCCTCACCCACTGGCTGGCAACTGATGGCAAGGCAACCGAAACGGATCTTGCAGGCGAAACTTGGCAAGATCTGGGTCCATATTTAGCTATGTTATTAATCATCCCGATGTTAATGAGTTTTAGGCAAGGATTATTAACCCTCATGCTTAGCCCTAGCTTGCTATTCGCTACGGCAATGACATTTAGTCTAGCCAACAGTCAACCAGCACAAGCCTCTGTGTGGCAGGACTTATGGAAAACTAAAGACCAACAAGCACAGTCTGCATTTGAACAAGGTGAATTTACCCAAGCAGCGGAAACATTCGAAAACCAACAATGGCAAGCCTCTGCGCAATACAAAGCCGGTAATTATCAACAAGCGCTAGAAGGCTATGAACAAGACAGCAGCGCCCAAGGTTTATATAACCAAGGGAATGCCCTAATGCAGCTTAAAGATTATCAAGAGGCCATTAAGCGTTATCAACAAGCTATTGCGGCTCAATCACCGTTTACTGAAGCAAAACAGAATTTGACCTTAGCCCAGCAATTGCTTGAACAACAAAAAGAGTCATCAGATCAGCAATCTGATAAATCAGAGCAAGATCCATCTAACTCAAATGATGACAACTCTACATCAGAGCAATCTTCTGATAACAATGAATCTCAACAAGCAGATTCCGACGAATCACAGTCTGGTGAACAGGAAAACCAACAAGGTCAACAAGACCAATCTGGCCAACAAAACCAACAACAGAACGCTGAAAACCAATCTGACAATAAAAATGATCGTTCATCTGATAATAATAAACCGCAATCACAAAGTGATCAGCCATCAGACCGTGATGAACAACAAGATGATAAACAATCCGAATCGTCACAAAACGAAGCACAACAGCAAAATGGTCAGCAACAAAATGGTTCGGATCAACAATCATCAACCTCTGAAGATAACAACACTTCACAGCAATATGATTCAACGCAAGATTCTCCAGCTAGTAACGAATCTAGCATGCAGGCCAGTGCAACTAAAAATGGAGACCAACAAGATGATGGCAACCAAAAAATGAGTGCTGCACCGTCGTCAACAGAGTCAAATACCGAAGACATAAAAGATGGCAAACCATCAGAAATGATCTCGGCTTCACAAATTAATCAAGATGATTTGCCTGCAGATATGCAACGTGCCCTTCGCGCCATAAACGAAGATCCACAAGTGTTAATCCGCAATAAAATGCAGCTTGAATATCAAAAACGTCGTCAAAATAGTCAACCGCCTAAGGAAAATGAACAGTGGTAATCAGAACTTTTTTTAGCCTATTGCTATTCATCATTGCTGCACCGGTATTTGCACTTAGCCAAGTACAAACAACCATAGACCGAAATCCAATTGTTACCGGCGAGTATTTCGTACTCGATATTATTGCCGATGATGATCTAAATGCGGGGGCATTAGATACCTCAGTATTGCTCGATGACTTTATTGTTGGAAGAACTAGCGTTGGCCGCAGCACTAAAATGGTTAACTTTGACACCACCAAAGAAACTCGCTGGCAGGTATTATTGTCACCTAAGTCAGTGGGCAATGTCACCATACCGGCGTTTAACATCAAAGGAATTAGCTCAAACCCAATTACCTTAAAAGTTATTCCACAAGGTTCAACTGCCGACGAAGTACAAAACGTATTTATTAACATCAACACTAGTGCCTCAGAAGCTTATGTCGGCCAATTAATCACTTATAAAGTAAAACTATACCTTGCAGTAGAATTACAACGAGGAGTATTAAGTGCTCCCGTTATTGAAGGCGCGCAAATCAAGCAAATAGGCGAAGACAAAGATGGCAGTGAGATCATTGATGGCCGTCGCTTTAGAGTAATTGAACGCACTTACGGTATTATTGCCGATCTGCCAGGGGAGTTAGTTATCAATGGCGCCAGTTTCTCAGGCGATGTACTTGTTGAAGCCCCTAGACGCGGAGGTATGTTTGGCTTTAATGAAAGTCGGCCAATGCAAACAGAAGCGGAAAGAGAAGTCATTCAAATCAATTCAACACCACCAAGTTACCAAGGAAAATGGTTAGTCAGCGATATTGCGGTATTAAAAGAGACGTGGCCGGACGATATCAACGAATTTGAAGTGGGCAGCCCAATTACCCGCACAATTAGTTTAATTGCATCTAATACCGATGACACTAGTTTACCCGACATCGATATTCCACTGGCCGACGGCTTAAAAGCTTATCCAGAAAAGCCGTTAAGACAAACTTTTGTTCGCGACAATCAAGTGGTATCACAATACAGTATCACTACTGCTATTGTGCCAACAAAACCAGGTACTTATACTCTACCTGAGATAAATGTTCCTTGGTGGAACCCACATCTTAAAAAGCAACAATTTGCCACATTGCCAGCCCGCACGATTAACGTGATAGGCAGCACAACGGCTACGACAGATATTCCACCAGCGGATAGTTTTAGCGCAGTTCAAGCCAGCGGATATTGGCCGTTACTGAGTGCTGTTCTGGCGGTATTATGGCTCATCACTTTAGTATTATGGCGTAAAGCAGCATCGGTAAACCGCACGTTGCCACAATTTAATCAAGACAATAAAAACCTCAAAATACCTAGAAAAACAGCAACGACTGGACTCAATGCAATTATTCATGCATGCGACCGTAACGACAGCAGTGCGGCGATTATTGCGGTACAAGCCTACTTTAGCGAACGTTTAGGTAAATTGATGACTTTGACTCAAATCAGCGGTTTATCAGAACAATTAGCGTTAGCAATGAATAAGCTACAAGCAGACAAATACAGCAATAAACCACAAGCGATTGATAAAAAATCGTTAATGGATGCCATTTTGGCTTATCAACAACCCCCTCTCGCCAATAAAAAATCAATAATAGCAGAGCTAAATCCATAACATTAAAAAGCTAATAGTAGCTAGATGCTGCTATTTAGCTTGCTATTAATCCTCCTCCTTTTTAAGCTGTTACATATTATTAACTCAAAAAAGTTAAAAAATGTTTGATTCATTGCGAAAGAAAAAGTCCGAACCTGCGGTCTTATCTGAGATGCTAACAAAACAACGACGATACGATAGCCTTGTCAGGGCTCTTCACACCGACATATTTCGCTACGCCTTTTGGTTGTGTGGTGATAAACATGTTGCTGAAGATATTACTCAAGAAACGTTCTTAAGGGCGTGGCGTTCTTTGGACTCATTAAATGACGAAAAAGCGGCTAAAGCCTGGCTAATTACCATTTTAAGACGGGAAAATGCCAGACGTTTTGAGCGTAAACAATTTGACTACAGCGACGTAGAACAAGATTTACTTGAAGATGTACTATCGACAAGTCATGAAGAAGATACCGAGCAGTATTGGTTACGTCGTCAAATAGGTAAACTCGATATCGAATATCGAGAGCCGTTGTTATTGCAGCTGATTGGCGGGTTTAGTGGTGAAGAGATTGCCACCATGCTAGAACTCAATCGAAATACGGTAATGACCCGTTTATTTAGAGCCAGAAACCAGTTAAAAGACGCTCTCGAAGCACCAGAGGTAAGAGGTCAATCAAATGGATGATCTACAGTTTCGTCGCCATGCATACGGTGACCCCAATAATCAAGCCGACGATTTTTTAGCTCATTTAGCTGAAAATGAAGACGATGCTAAATTTGTCAAAGATCTACAAGCATTTGATCATAGACTCACTCAAGCACTCAATATTAGCGTGCCTGATGGGCTTGCTGATAAGTTAATTTTACGACAGCAATTGAGTCAGCATCAAAAAAACAAAAAACAGACCCGTTACTTAATGGCAATGGCTGCTTCAGTTGCCTTTATTGTGGGAGTTAGCTTTAGTTTATTACGCTTCACGCCAGTAAACTTAGGGGAAAACTCGTTGGCTCATGTTCATCATGAAACCAAAGCATTAGTGATGGAACAGGATATTGGTTTTAATGACGTAAACTTTAAACTAGCCAGTTTAGAAGGATTAAGTGATTCGAAATTTATCCAACAACCAGGCCGTGTTTTTTACACCTCTTATTGCGACTTCCAAGGTGTTAAATCATTGCATTTAGTGATGGCTGACGAGAACGGAAACAAAGTCACTTTGTTTATTGTGCCCGTCGAAAGTCGTATTGTGTTAGAAGAAGCATTTGCAGACAATCAATACAAAGGCCAAAGTTTTCAAACAGCCGACGCCTATATGGTGTTAGTGGGTGAGCCCGCTTCTGACCTTGAGTTTGTCAAAAAAGAAGTTGAAAACACCTTTATTTAATTTATAAATTAATGATTTAAAATCCGCTACTTCATTGGAATAGCGGATTTTTTTTCATATTAAAAAATCAAAGTGTGAACTAGATCAAACTTCTGCTAGCATGTCGACCATAAAAATAATCACCTGGAAGCAATATGGAAATTCAAACACCAATCATCATTACCTTTATCGGATATCTTGCCTTAATGATGGGTATCGGTTACTGGGCTTATCGTAAAACAGACACTGTTGATGATTACATTCTCGGTGGTCGCAAAATGGGGCCCGCAGTAACAGCGTTAAGTGTTGGCGCATCAGATATGTCTGGTTGGTTGTTATTAGGCTTACCTGGCGCGGTGTATTTAAGTGGTTTAGGTGAAGCCTGGATTGGATTTGGGTTAGTGTTTGGTGCGTGGCTTAATTGGCTATTTGTTGCAAAACGACTGCGAATTTATACCCAAGTTGCCAATAATTCTTTGACGTTACCCGATTTTTTTGAAAACCGTTTTAATGACTCTCATGGACTATTGAAATTGGTTTCGGCATTAACGATCCTGATCTTTTTCACTTTCTATGCTTCTTCAGGCATGGTGGGCGGTGCGATATTATTTGAAAAAGTATTCGGCCTCGATTATAACCTCGCCTTACTGATCGGTTCATTCATCATTGTGTCTTATACTTTCGTAGGTGGATTTTTTGCCGTCAGCTGGACTGACTTCTTTCAAGGCTGCTTAATGTTAATTGCATTATTAATTGTACCCATTGCAATTTTCAGCCAACCCGATACTCAAGCAAGTTTTGAACAAATCGATCCTGCTATGTTGTCGTTTATTAACGAAAACACCACCGTCATTGGACTCGTGTCGCTATTGGCGTGGGGATTAGGTTATTTCGGCCAACCGCATATTTTATCTCGTTTTATGGCTATCGGCAGTCCAAAAGATTTAGTGTTATCTCGTCGTATCGCCATGAGCTGGATGTTAGTGTCGTTAGTTGGTGCCTTAGCAACGGGTATTGCCGGTAGTCTTTATTTTGCTGCAGAGCCACTTGAGAACTCAGAAACAGTATTTATTCATTTAGCCCATGCCGCTTTTAATCCATGGATTGGCGGCTTGCTGATTGCCGCTATTTTGTCTGCCATTATGAGTACTATTGACTCACAATTACTGGTTTGCTCTAGTGTCATCACAGAAGACTTTTACCTTAAATGGTTACGTCCACAAGCCAGCAGTAAAGAGTTAATGTTAGTAGGCCGTATTGGCGTTATTGCCATTGCATTAGTAGCCGGCGTTGTCGCACTTAATCCTGAAAGCAGCGTATTAGGACTCGTCAGTTATGCATGGGCTGGGTTTGGAGCTGCATTTGGTCCCGTGGTGTTATTATCACTCTTTTGGCAAGGTTATAGCCGTAATGGTGCGATATCAACCATTCTAGTAGGTGCTCTTACCGTTGTCGTGTGGAAACAACTGACTGGCGGTATTTTTGAGTTGTATGAAATCGTCCCTGGATTTATTTTCGCAATGTTAGTGGGGGTAATCGTCAGTAAAATGTCACCACCAACATCGAAAACTATCGCCGACTTTGCCGATTTTCGTGAATCTTTAAAAACACAATAAACTCCAATAAAAGGCTGTATTAGTCATTTTAATAGCTCAACCGCTGTAATTGCAGAGGTTGAGCTACTAATCTTATAATCGAGTGTCAATACCAACGAATGACCTAACAAGCTTCGATGAATCTCATCTGATTAGTCTCTAAAATCCACTATGAATAAACTTTAACTTAAACTAACTGCACAGTAATGGTTGTCTAAAACTGCTGATAAATTTACATATACTGCCATGCTATCAAACACCTACTTCACCATTAAAAACCAGAATTAACTTAATATTAACAACAACTAACATCTGGTCGGAGTTGTTACATTAGTCACACTTACCTAATATGCCTAAAATTTTGACCGTCAAATGCTTGAAGTGAATAAACTTTGTGCAAAACGGTAATAATAAATGGGACATAATAATGAATAAATTCCACAAGACCCTCATTGCTACCGCGGTAGGCCTACTCAGTGCACAAGCGTCCGCTGCTGGTTTTCAGTTAAACAGCCAATCTGCTACTGGTATTGGTCGTGCAATGGCGGGTGATGCCGTTATTGCTGACAACGCATCGGTTCTATCTCGTAATCCTGCAGCCATGGCTCTTTTTGATGAAACAGCGCTATCTTTAGGTGTTGTTTATGCAGACATTGATGTATCAGTATCTGATGCACAAGGCAGTTTTGCCGGACAAGACGTTGCTTTTGGTAGTGAGCATAATGCAGCAGAAGCAAAAGTTATCCCCAATTTTTATTACATCAATCCAATTAATGACAAAATGGCGTTTGGCGTTGCGGTATTCAGTAACTACGGCACTGGCACCGATTTAGGTGACTTGGCAAACAGAACCCCTACCATTAGCGGCAATGCAGTACCACTGCCACCTCCAGTAGACTTACTCGGTAATACAGAAGTGGTTACTATTAACTTCAACACCAGTATGTCTTATCGCATTAATGATGAGTTCAGTTTTGGTTTTGGTGTTGATGCCGTTTACGGCAGCGGAACCTTAACTCGTACTAGCGAAAACCCACAGATTGGCAGTCTAGTCGATGTCGATGCAGATGGTTGGGCATTAGGTGGGATTGTTGGTGTTGTGTATGAAGTTAATCCAGATAATCGATTTGGTTTAAGTTATCGTATTAGCCCAAAACTTACCGCCAAAGGTGATGTAAATTATCTTTACACTGAATACAATGAAATTGATATTCCTATCGCTGATATTGCTCAGTTTGCCGGTTTCCACCAGCTAACGGATAAATTTGCCGTGCATTACACTGCACAGTGGACTAATTGGAGTGCATTCGACAAAATCGTGGTTAAAGATGGTGCCAATGGTGTCGACCAAGCAGATTTAAAAGAATACCACTGGAAAGATTCGTGGTTCTTAAGCCTAGGCGCGACTTATAACCTCACTCAAGACTGGACTTTACGCGCAGGTGTCGCAACCGATCAGGGCGTAGTTAATCAGCATTCATCATTATCAATACCTGATTCTGATCGCACTTGGTACACCGCGGGTGTGAGTTACGATTTAAATGCAAAATCAAGCGTTGATTTAGGTATCGCTTTTGTACGCGGAGAAGATGTTACTGTACTAGAAAATAGTAACCTTCTTGCTCAAGTGCCTGGCTACAACAGTGAGATTTCAGCACAAACGCGTTCAAATGCGGTTTACTACTCAGTACAATATAACTACAGTTTTTAATTAGCAGTATTTACCCTTTTTTAGTCCGCTCACCACGGGCTAGAAGTTTCCAACCAAGCCGCCTTTTATTGTTAATTGGCGGTTTTTTTATGCCATTTATATCATAGGGTTCTAATCTATACGATTTTACAATATATCGGTTGCTTAACGGTGCAAAGTCCATTAGAATTTTCTTATAGACTTCACATTAGGCTATCACTATGTCTCGCTTATCTAATAATTTATTCCTCGGCACAATTCTCGCAACAACGATACTAGCCACAATAGTATCCTATACAGTGCAAGCCTCTGATGTTGCTACATTAAAGCTAGAGTATTCAGAACAATATCAACCCCGTATTTATGATGCAAAAATTGAAGCAATTAAAGCGGCAACGATTTCTGCACAAACCTCAGGGCGGATTATTAATATTCATTTTGATGTGAATGATCTCGTCCCACAAGGCGCTGCATTATTAGAAATTACCAATAAAGAGCAAGGCGCAGGATACGCGGGGGCAGAAGCGGATCTCGCTAAAGCAGAAGCGCTAAACAGTGAGGCCCAAGCACAATATCTTCGTTATAAAACATTGTTTCCCAAGGGCGCCATATCAAAAGGTGCCATGGATGAAGCCACTGCCAAAGCAAAATCCAGCAAACAAGCAGTCAGTGCTGCTCAAGCACAGTTAATAAAGGCCAAAGAGAGTTTAAATTACACTGTCGTGAGTGCGCCTTTTAGTGGCCGAATGACCCATCGATTTATCGAACAAGGTGAAACCATATCTTACGGCCAAGCGTTGTTCTCTGGCTACGATACTCAACACCTTAGAGCTGTATTTCAAATTCCACAGCAAGACGTTGCTCAGGTGCAACAACAGGAGCAAGTGAGTGTTCAATTGTTCAACGGCGATGAAATCATTTCAAATGATATTAACGTCTATCAATTTGCCGATCCGTTAACTCATCAGCATCAAGTCAGAGTCAATATTGATGCCAGTAACATGGAAGACGTCATTGTAGGTCAGTGGATTAAGGTAGTCGTTAACTTCCCTAGTCGAACGAGTTTAATGATCCCATTATCGGCCATACATCAAGTCAGTGACTTAACGTCAGTGTATCGTAAACATTCAGACAAGATTGTGCTTAACCAAGTGCGTATCGGCCGAGTAGACCATCAGAATAATACTGCTGAAGTATTATCAGGGTTAATGGAAGGCGATGAAATTGTTATCGATGCTGGACGATATTTAATTATGTCCTCAGCAGCGAAAGGTCAGGAGTAAACCTGATGACAACACCTAATGAATCGATAAAACTTGGCCTTTCAGGCTCAATAGCAAAAGCATTTCAACACAGTGCCATTACCCCATTACTGGCTATTCTAGGTTTATTACTCGGCCTTTTTGCGGTGATTATTACCCCCAAAGAAGAAGAACCTCAAATTGATGTGACTTTTGCTGATGTGTTTATCCCCTACCCTGGAGCCACACCGACGGAGGTTGAAAATCAGGTCACCTTACCTGCAGAACGGATAATTTCTCAAATAAAAGGCATTGATACCCTGTACTCATTTTCCCAGCCCGATGGCGCGCTCATTATCGCTATTTTTGACGTCGGCGTTCCACGAGATGAAGCTGTGGTTAATTTGTACAATCAACTGTATTCAAACAGCGATAAGTTTAACCATGCAGCAGGCATTGGTGAGCCGTTAATCAAACCTAGAGGTATTGACGACGTACCTATAGTGGGGTTAACGCTCTGGTCTCAAGATCCAAACATCACTGCAGAGCAGCTTACCTTGGTCGCATCGGGCCTAGAAACAGAGCTAAAACGGATACCGGGTACTCGAGAGATTTATAGCCAAGGTGGCCACGAGATGGTGTTAAATGTGCGTATTGATCCTGTCAAGATGAACAGTTTCGGCGTAACGTTCAACGATATTAGTGCCACATTACAAGATAATAACCAACTGTCTACAGTCGGCTCTATGACACAGTTTAATCAAGAAATAAAACTGCAAGCGGGGCAGTTTTTACGCACGCCAGATGATGTTAATAATCTGCTGATTAAAGTTAGTCAACCCGAATCTATAACGGAGAAAAGTCCATTTCCTCGTGCAGTTTATTTATCTGATGTCGCCGATGTGAGCCTTAAAAGTGATATTCCTAAACAACATGTTTGGCACGTAACAGATAAGGGGACTTACCCGGCTATAACCATCGCGATTGGTAAACAGGCGGGGCAAAATGCCGTCGACATTGCAGATGCCGTATTAGCTAAAATCGATGCTGTCGATAACGTATTAATTCCCAATAATGTCAATGTCGCTATCTCTCGCAACTACGGTAAAACCGCTGGAGATAAATCTAATACGCTTATTTTCAAATTGATTTTTGCCACATCTGCGGTAGTACTACTGGTATTTTTCACCATGGGACTTCGTGAGTCTGCCGTCGTTGGTGTAGCCATTATCATTACTCTCGCCATAACCTTATTTGCATCTTGGGCATGGGGATTCACTCTAAACCGAATTTCATTGTTCGCACTTATATTCTCCATTGGTATCTTGGTCGATGATGCCATCGTGGTGGTAGAGAATATTCATCGGCATATGGCAATGAGTGATAAACCCATAAGCGAGCTCATCCCTCATGCCGTTGATGAAGTCGGTGGGCCAACGATATTAGCTACCTTCACCGTTATCGCCGCCCTATTGCCAATGGCGTTCGTATCTGGACTAATGGGTCCATACATGAGCCCAATTCCGATTAATGCCAGTATGGGAATGATTATTTCGCTATTAATCGCGTTTATTATGACCCCATGGTTAAGCCGCATATTGTTAAAACCTCACAAAAAGATACATAGTTCAAACAATAAAGCGCCTGACACAAGTATCCCAGTAGAAGAAGACAATCGATTAACGCGTCTATTTACGCGAATAATGAGTCCTTTTTTACTCGGCGAACATGCGCCAAAAGCGCGAAAAGGCTTGGCTTTAGGGATCGTATTATTGATTGCCTTCGCTATCGCCTTACCTGTAATGCAAGCTGTAGTACTAAAAATGCTGCCTTTTGATAATAAGTCTGAGTTTCAGGTAATGGTTGATATGCCTGAAGGCACCCCTGTGGAACAAACTCAAAGAGTATTACAAGATCTCAGTCAATATCTCAGCAGTGTGGAAGAAGTTGAGCATTTACAGTTGTACGCGGGCACCCATGCACCTATGAATTTTAATGGCTTAGTACGACATTATTTTTTACGCAGCAGCCAAGAACTCGGTGAAATTCAGGTCAATCTAGTGGATAAAAAACATCGAGACCGCGACAGTCATACCATTGCATCATCTGTACGCGAGCCGTTGCAAAAAATTGGTCTACGTTATCAAGCCAATATCAAAATTGTTGAGGTACCACCAGGGCCACCGGTTTGGTCGCCTATAGTTGCTGAGGTTTATGCGCCTAACACCGAATTACGTGAACAAGCAGCCAATGACTTATTGCAACGTTTCAGAGATACCGAATACGTCGTTGATATGGATATATATTTGCCAGCGCAACAACAAAAGTGGCAAGTGATCATTGATCGAAATAAAGCCAGCTTAATGGGTGTTTCTTACGCCAGTATTGTGGATACGATCAGCACTGCTGTTGATGGTAAGGATGTCAGTTACTTGCATCAAGCACAGTTAGCTCATCCCACGCCGATTAGATTACAGCTTGATGAAGCCGCTAAAGTAGATCTAAAGCAAGTCTTGTTATTACGCCTACCGACTCAATCAGGTGAAACAGTACCGCTAACTGAATTAGTTAAGGTGCAACAACAAGTGATTAATGCACCCATTATCCATAAAAATATGGTGCCTATGATAATGGTTATTGCCGATATGGCAGGGCCAACGGGTAGCCCACTTTATGGCATGTTCGATATGGTCAGCCAGATTAATCAGCAAAATGAAAAAGGTGACACTAGTTATCTAATTCAACAAAATTTGGTTAATCAACCTGATGGATTAACCGACGTGTCGATTCTATGGGATGGTGAATGGAAAATAACATATGAAACCTTCCGCGATATGGGCATTGCTTATGCCGTTGGTATGATTGCTATTTACTTACTTGTTGTGGGTCAATTTAAATCTTATATCGTGCCGTTAATCATCATGGCGCCCATTCCATTAACCATCATAGGTGTTATGCCTGGGCACGCTTTATTAGGCGCTCAATTCACGGCTCCTTCTATGATAGGCATGATAGCGCTGGCAGGCATTATTGTCCGAAACTCAATTTTGCTGGTTGATTTCATTAATCAACAAACTGCCGCAGGCGTTCCGTTAGAACAAGCGGTTATCCACTCTGGCGCGGTAAGGGCAAAGCCCATTATGTTGACAGCATTAGCAGCAATAATTGGGGCATTATTTATTATTGATGACCCTATTTTTAACGGTTTAGCCATTAGTTTAATATTTGGGATTTTTATCTCAACTATTTTAACCTTGGTGGTGATTCCAGTGTTGTATTTTTCAGTAATGAAACATAAGCATGTGTAACAAAATTATATTATTCACTGGGCATCGCCCAATAAGGAGCTAAACATGTCATTAGAACGAAATATTATGGCCTTTGCCGGCTTTATGGTTTTATTATCTCTTGTGTTAACCGCAACAGTTAGTCCACATTTTGTCTGGCTTACTGTATTTGTCGGCGCTAATCTATTTCAGAGTGCTTTTACAGGCTTTTGTCCTGCTGCGATGATAATGAAAAAGTTCGGCGTCAAAACTGCAGCTGAAATAGCCTTAAATAAATAACAAGGAAATTATCGTGTTTAAAAAATCTATGCTGCTGTCTATTCAATCTATCTTAGCGATGTTGGTCTTATTAGCGGCATCGCTTATGCCTACTTGGGCTGCAGAGCAAGAGTCTAGCGTTGCTTGGGAAAAAATAGACCGCGGTGTCACATTAATTGATGTGCGCACTGCTGAAGAGTTTGCTGCTGGACATATTGACGGTGCGATTAATATTCCATTTGAGATTATCGTCCCAGAGTTGGCAAAGCTCAATATCGATACAGACGCCGAAGTGGTTCTTTACTGCCGCAGCGGCAACCGTAGTGGTATTGCACAGGAATCATTAGTTAAACAGGGTTACACCAATACCTATAATGCGGGTGGTTTTGATAGCTTAATATCAGCACGATAACCTCACTAACAATCTAAAACCACACATTTGCAACTGTGGTTTTATTAAGTAAATACAATAGTTTATCGTATTGACATCCTCTTCATCTCAATACGATAAACCTTACCGCTTTCGCTCCCTACATTTTTCCTGTAAAAAAATCTTTACATTTAATATTAGATAATTATTTATTAGCATAAAACGGATCCGTTTATGCACTTTCTAGTTAAGCGCTTTCATAAAGTTAACTCCATTAACGCTCGAAAGATAACATTCTACCAACTCGAGTTGTAAGTGAATGTTAAGTCATGGTTGGTGAATAAAAACTCAAATAAATCCGTTCTATAACACCAGTTACTTGACAACAAACATTAACAACTTGTTTACACCAGGCAAAAATGTGGTTACCTTTTAGACAGATAGGCAAAATAGCTTATCTGTAAAAAATAATTATAAAAGACATTACGTCCCACCCTGATTAACATGGAAGATAATATGAAAAAGCATAAAAACCCAACGGTCGTGCTTAGCATGACAGCACTCGCTTTGGCTATTTCAACTCAAGTAAACGCAGCACCAACCCCGTCACAACTCTCTGCAACTAATCAACAGATTGAACAACAATCACCTTTACCTAAACGATATATCGTTAAGTTCAGAAATGATAATGCTGCTCAGACTCTTAATGGCAATGCCGCTGTGCAAAATGTGAATGTTGAAGCCGACAACAGCATGGATTACGAGCCTCGTTCTAACGAAGTATTTACCCAGTTTAGAGCTTTGAACAGCGTAAAGGCACGAGAAATGAAGCGTGTAGGTCGTAGTAATAGCTACTCAGTTAAACTCGATTCTCCCTCTCTTAAAGCATTACGTTTGCGTCAAGATGTTGAATACGTGGAAGAGGATTTACCCCGTAGACTGCTTGCGGAAACAACACCTTGGGGACAAACCTTTGTTGGTGCGACCGTGTTAAGCGACAGCCAAGCAGGTAATCGTACTATCTGTATTATTGATTCTGGTTATGACCGTAGCCACAATGATTTAAGTGGTAACAATGCAACCGGGACCAATAACTCAGGTACAGGTAACTGGTATCAACCAGGTAATAATAATGCCCATGGTACTCACGTAGCAGGTACCATTGCCGCAATAGCGAACAATGAAGGTGTGGTCGGGGTTATGCCTAACCAGAATGCCAATATTCATGTTGTAAAAGTGTTTAACGAAGCCGGATGGGGCTACTCATCGTCTTTAGTCGCTGCTATTGATACCTGTGTTACTTCAGGTGGTGCAAACGTAGTCACAATGAGTTTAGGTGGCAGTGGTTCAACCACAACTGAGCGTAATGCATTAAATGCTCATTATAACAATGGGGTGCTATTAATTGCAGCTGCAGGTAATGCTGGCGACAGTAGTTATAGCTACCCAGCATCTTATGATAGCGTAATGTCTGTTGCTGCGGTTGACAGCAATCTTGATCATGCCGCTTTTTCACAGTATACAGACCAAGTTGAAATTTCAGGTCCTGGCGAGGCAATTCTATCAACGGTTACCGTTGGCGAAGGTCGTTTAGCCGATATAACTATTGGCGGTCAGTCATACTTTAACAATGGTGTAGTGCCGCACAACCGTTTAACCCCGTCAGGTACTAGCTACACTTCGGCACCAATTAACGCAAGTGCAACAGGAACCTTAGCGGAATGTACTGTAAATGGAACCAGTTTTAATTGCGGTAGCATGACCAATAAAATCTGTCTTGTTGAGCGTGTAGGCAACCAAGGCTCAAGTTACCCTGAAATAAACTCGGTTAAAGCCTGTAAAACAGCCGGTGCCAAAGGTGTCATTGTATACAGTAACACTGCACTACCAGGGTTACAAAATCCTTTCCTAGTGGACGCTAATAGTGAAATTCTGATTCCGTCGATGTCTGTTGATCGAGCTACGGGGCTTGCACTTAAAGCCAAGTTGGGTCAGTCAGCCACTGTGAGTAATCAAGGCAATCGAGATTATGAATATTACAATGGCACCTCAATGGCAACACCACATGTGTCAGGCGTAGCAACATTAGTGTGGAGTTACCACCCAGAGTGTAGCGCCAGCCAAGTGCGTGCGGCATTAAATGCCACAGCAGATGACTTAAGCGTTGCCGGTCGTGATAACCAAACTGGTTACGGGATGGTTAATGCAACAGCAGCAAAGGCTTATCTAGACGAATCATGTAATGGTCCAACCGATCCAGGTACAGGCTCTGGTGACAGCATACTTGAAAAAGGCGTGGAAAAAACGGGCCTAGCTGGCGCTAAAAACGATGAATTATATTTCTCGTTAGACGTTCCTGCAGGCGCGACAGACTTAAGCTTCACTATGAGTGGTGGCACTGGCGATGCTGACTTATATGTGCAGTATGGCGCATCACCTACCAGCAGCAGTTACGACTGTCGTCCATGGAAAGGTGGTAATGCAGAGTCTTGCCCAATTGCGACGCCTCAATCTGGTACTTACTATGTGATGCTACAAGGTTATAGTGCATTTAGTGGTGTAAATTTAGTGGCTAACTACACCGCTGGTAGCACTGGTGGCAGCAACACAGGCGGCCCAGCGAGCTACAACAATACCGGAAATTATACGATTCCAGACAACAACACTAGTGGTATCACTAGCCCTATTACTGTTAGCCGCACTGGCGATTCAGGAACGGTATCAGTGTCTATTGGAATTATTCATACTTATATTGGTGATTTAAAAATCCAGTTAGTTAGCCCAACAGGTCAAACTGTTGTACTGCATAACAACACTGGTGGTGGAACCGATAACCTAACCCAAACTTATACGGCTAATATGGCAGGTGTAGAATCAAGTGGTGTATGGACATTAAAAGCAGTTGATAATGCGAGACAAGATACTGGATATATTGATACTTGGAGCTTAAGCTTCCAGTAATATTATTTCGTTGATTACAAAAATAGCCACATTATGTGGCTATTTTTATTTCTGATGGATTAACTTTTTAACAGTTAGCAGACTAATAATTAAAAATCTAATAGTGAGGTTGTGTTGTTTGCAACACGGCAGGCTGCTGAATATTGGCAATCACTTCAAATATAGATGCAAATGAGTTTGGTGTACTCACATCGACAGCAAGCTTTAATCGGCGAGCAATATCATTAGCAGATAGCACACCACGAATAGCATGATTAGATCGGTCAACCACTAAACAATGTTGCTGTCCTGCTGATTGTAATGTCTCAATAACATCACCAATACGAGCATAACTTAAATCTTCAAAATCAATCGCTTTCAGATCTTCTTTAGGGATCATAAAATCTGCAACACTTAAATGCTCACGCTGATGACCAGCTGCAACACGTTTTAATATTTCTTGATTATGTAAAGACTCAAAGCTGATTAGGCCAATAAACTTATCTTTATCATCTATGACTAATTTAAGACGTACATGCGACTTCTGCATTAAGTGCTCGACCTTAACCGCCGACGTGCTCGATTCTATCACCATAGGCGTCACTTTCTTAAAATCAGTAAACACATTTAACGCTGAAGATAGTACTGAGATATCTTCATGGGCTTCTGGTGAAGTTAATTCATCAATTTTTTCTACTGGGTATAGGGCTAATTTCTTCACAATAACATCCTTAATCAACAACCATCGCGAAACGTGAAACATCATATTTATTAATGATTTATAATTTATTGTGATGTTCACTGCATGATTTGATTATCTGCCTGTGATTTTATTAGTACAAGACCCATTTGATTAAATTTAATTAATTTTTGATAAATTAAGGTTAAATTCACTTTACTGTGATCGTAAGTATGATAGCTAAATGTGATAGCAACCCAAATAACGTAAATACCACTACTTTAACGTTTCAGGCTCTATTAACACGCTATTATTTGCATCCGACAACCACACTTGCCCTTCGCTAAGACTAACTTGTAACGCCATATTTCGATTAACAAATACATCCATTTGTTTCACCGCATCTTCTGGAAAATTAATCACAGTTAAATTATCGTAGCGAGCAAACGCTTGCTGGTTCTGCTGCCACCAAATAGGCACACTTCGGCCACCATAAGTATAAAGAATAACGTGTTTTGACCGACCACAGGCTTTTCTAAGCCATTTCTCATCAGCTTGACCAAACTCAACCCAAAGATCGATTTCACCACTCAGATTTTTATCCCAAAGTTCAGCTTCATCATCAACACATAACCCTTTACTAAACACTAAAGTTTCGGATGCATTAATGGCAAATGCCAGTAAACGCACCATCATGCGCGTATCGGTTTCGGACGGATGTTGGGCTAAGGTAAACTGATGATCGGCATAATAATGACGGTCCATATCTGCAATCTGCAGCGAGACTTTAAAAACGGTAGCTTTAGCAGCCATAAAAGGTTCCAACAAGTATAAAAAAACCGAGTCTACTACAAAGTAGACTCGGCATAATAGGACATCGTACTTATCCGGTTAAATAGCGCCAGGGCGTAGATGTTTAGCCATTGGAAAATGCGCACTTAACTGGGCGACTTTTGCAACAGAAGACACTATCAACATACGAGATCCATGTTCATATTGATGAGTGATATCACTTAACAATGGCACCGCTTCTCTGCTTGCATCTCGCCTTAATAATTCATTAATCTCACTATCAAGCGCACTATCACTGTAAACCACGTCTAATGTCTGTAACAGCGGCATTGCTGCAATAGGGAGTAAATGTGCCGGCGTATCCTCGGTTAACAAAAGAATCTCACCTTTAACACTAAAGTCTTCAAAAGACTCAAGGTAACGTTGTTCTGTTAATGCATCGAATTTATCTTGATTAGTGGTAAAAAAACGTTCCCAAAATAAACGTCTATCTTTGCCTGCTAATAATTTATGTTGTACTTCCTCGCGCTTGCTGGCAACAAAATCAAATAAAGGCGCTAATGATGACGGTAGCATAGTTTCGAGGCGTGAACGGATGGTTCGAGCGAAAACAGGTGCGGCACCAGCCGTACTTATCGCAACCACTAACCGGCCTCTATCCACTATCGAAGGCGTAATAAATCGACAAAATTTAGGATTATCGACCACATTCACCCAAATCCCCCGCTCTGTGGCCAACTGCGCAAAATCCATATTCAATTGCTCATCGGCAGTAGCAAGGTAAATGATATCCACATTGGCAATATCATCAGCACATACTTCACGACGAGACAGCTGGATCCGCCCCTGCGTATAATAGTTTTCAATATCATTGGCAACCGTCGGCGCTATGACATGAATATGAGCATCCGTACGAGACAACAAATCGAGTTTACGTGTGGCAACTTCACCAGCACCAACCAATAAGACCTTCAAACCTTGAGTATCGACAAACAAAGGGAAATATTGCATTAATCTACTCAGTCTTCAACGATAGGGAATTGATGTTGTATCCAAGCACGGTAGCCACCAACCAGTGAGGCGACTTGCGTATAACCCATAAGTTGTAAATTATAGGCAGATAATGCTGCACGCTGGCCGGCGCCACAATAAAGTAATATTGGAGTATTTTCATCCGGAAAACGATGCTCTATATCACGTTCAATAATGCCACGACTGAGGTGTTTTGCATTAGGTAAATGCCCTTGTAACCATTCGTTATCTTCTCGCACATCAATTAATTGCCATTGATCTTGTTGTTGATATTGCTCAATGGTTAACAAGCTAACATGTGGCATAACAGAATCGACCAAACTGGCGAATGCTGGAGAGGGTTGCATAGCGTTTCCTTAAGTTAGTTAAATCACTCATTTGTGACAAATTAACACTACATACGTCATAAACCTAAAAGTAGTTTAATCATTAGAGTCTATTGGATTTTTGAAAGCAATTTTGCTGCAGTTAGTGGCAATTTACTATAACGAGGAGTTTATGATGGTGTCATTTACATGAATAAGCGCTAATTGCGCCGAAATAAGCCACATATGCAATCCTAGTGGCTCAACTAAACGGGCGCATATTTATAAACTAGGCTCTTTATTACTAAACGTAATTGACTTAGACACTTTTCGTCTAATATTTACGTCGCGATTAAACCCCGTTTATGTTGAATACTATGTGGTCATGAAAGATGGCTTTCAACGTTAAAAAACCATCATACGGGTTTATTCGTTATGCATTTCACTTCTTTGCGAACTACATTGCCAACACAATTCAAAACTGCCTTCGTTTATTTCATGGCATTGGACACATTGCCATTGAGGCTGTTCAATATCGAGTGAATCGAGTAAGGTTTGCGCAGTGACAAGTTGATTGTCTGCTACCCATAATTCTACCGTTTGCATTTCAATCGGTAAACCGCCTACACCACCAATGAGTGCTTCACCTTTAAGATCAACTTCAATTCCACTGGTTTCAAGTAGCCCTTTCCATGTGTGAGCCTGCAGTAAATTACCACCGGCTAATAATACTTTTCGTTGTTCCATGCGTTATCCTACTGCATTGCTCTTGCTGGCAAATTTGTTTCATCCTACTGCCTCTACCAAAATCTGTCGAGTGTTGTTTATAAATTGGACATTTGTCATAGACAATGATTATGTTAACTTTATATGAACTCTTCGCATTTAATAACATCATAAGCAGGGCTTTACATGACAAAAATAGTCTTAAAAGGTGTATTTCAAATCACCGCTTGGAATGAATCGGCATATGCTGAACACGACAATAACAGCAAACAAACCATTGCCGAAATTACCCAAACGTATTCTGGTGATATCAATGGTTCAGCTCAAATTCGCTATGTAATGTCATATCAAAATGGGGAGGCTGCGGTATTTGTTGGAATGGAGCACTTAACCATAAACACGCCAGAAATATCCGGCACCATAGTGTTACAACATAATGGGGTATTCTCGCAAGGTGTTGCACAAAGCCAATTCAATGTAATAGCTGACTCGGGTACCGATAACTTGCATCAATTTATCGGCCACGGTGAGTTTACCTCAACCGAAAACGGCCAAGCAGATTACCTCATCACTTTGCATCATGACTAAAATAACCATTTCTCGTTTAGAGACTAATATCGGTACATTTAGAGTATCTGGGAAGATGATGGTAACTTCACTGATGTTTCTCAGTGTCGACATACTCGGCAGTGATGGGTGGGAAGCGCTGATAATCGACCCACAAACTCAATGGCACAAAACCTTGATGGCTGCCTGTGAAGTGCATTTAACAGAACAACAGAACAACAGAACAACAGAACAACAGAACATAACTTAGCCATAAAAAGAAACCCCAGCAAGCTGGGGTTTCTTTTTAGCGATAAAGATTAATAATACTTATTAAGGCATCATTGAAGGTTGATCAGCACCTTCTTTCTCAATCTCTACCGGTAACATATGCTCACGGTTGATACCCAATTTAATGGCTAAATAACTTGCCACGTAAATCGATGAGTATGTACCAACAAAAATACCGAGTAGCAATGCAGTCGCAAAACCATGGATCATTGTGCCGCCTTTTAAAAACAGCGCAATAACGGTAATTAATGTAGTACCTGTAGTAATAACAGTACGACTCATGGTCTGAGTGATTGAGGTATTCACAATCTCTACAGGGGTGCCTTTACGCATTTTAAGGAAGTTTTCACGGATACGGTCATACACTACGATGGTATCGTTAAGTGAGTAACCTACAACTGTTAATAAACCTGCCAATACGGTCAAGTCAAACTCAAGCTGTAATACCGAAAATACCCCTAAGGTCACAATAACGTCATGGGCTAGCGCCGCTACAGAACCTGCAGCTAAACGCCATTCAAAACGAAATGATACATAGATAAGAATACAGATTAAAGCAACAATAACGGCTAAGCCACCCTGCTCCGCTAATTCCTTACCTACTTGTGGCCCAACAAACTCAACACGCTTTTGAATCACGCCTGAATCAATTGACTGCGCAGCAGTTAATACTGCTGCAACCTGGACATCACTTTTTAACTCATTTCTTACCGGTAAACGCACCAATATATCGCGGCTTGAACCAAAGTTCTGTACTACCGCACCTTCAGCTTCAGCTGTGGTCATGGTCGCACGTAAAGCATTCAAGTCAACAGGTGCTGAAAACTCCATTTCAACAACCGTACCGCCGGTAAAATCTAAGCCCCAGTTAATGCCTTGTACGCCTAGCGATACAAAAGAAGCAATAACTAAGATCAACGACATTACACTAATAGGAAGTGCATGACGAAGGAAGTCGACTGTTTTCTTTACTGAAAATATTTGCAACATATTCAACTTCTCCCTTAGATAGACAATGACTTAACGCGCTTACCACCCCAAACCGCATTCACGATTGAGCGTGTGCCAACTATGGCTGTAAACATCGAAGTCGCGATACCTATCATTAAGGTAACAGCAAAGCCTTTAACCGCACCGGTACCGACAGCAAACAAGATTAACGCTGTCATAAAAGTGGTGATGTTAGCATCTGCAATGGTTGAAAAAGCATTACCATAACCTTCATGGATAGCTTGTTGTACGCTGCGACCGCCAAGAAGTTCTTCACGGATACGTTCAAAAATAAGTACGTTACCGTCAACCGCCATGCCCACCGTTAATACCATGCCCGCAATACCTGGCAAGGTTAATACCGCACCTGGGATCATAGACATCACACCAACAACCATAATTAAGTTTGCCATCAATGCAAGGTTGGCAATAAAACCAAATGCACGGTAGTAAACCATCATAAATACAAGAACAACAACCATGCCCCAAATCATCGCTTGAACACCGTTTTGGATGTTTTCAGCACCTAAGCTTGGGCCAATAGTTCTTTCTTCCACAATGGTCACTGGCGCGATCAACGCTCCTGCACGTAATAATAACGCTAGGCTTTGTGCTTCAGTATGCTCAAGACCGGTAATGACAAAATTACGACCTAAACGAGCCTGAATCGTCGCAACTGAAATAACCTCTTCAATACGAGTCATTTTCACTGTGCCATCAGGATTACGTGTACCACTGTCTTTATATTCGATAAACAATGTTGCCATTGGTTTACCGATATTATCTTTGGTGACGTTAGAGAAAATCGAGCCGCCTTTCGCGTCAAGATTAATCGCTACCTGTGGACGGCTGTATTCATCAAAAGTAGGTTGTGCACCAGTGATATGATCACCCGTTAGCATCACTTCTTTTTTCAATACGGCAATCCCGCCTTCACGGCGTTGGTACACTTCTGCACCTGCTGGAACACGACCATTTGCTGCTGCACTTACGTCGGCTTTATCGTCAACCATACGAAATTCAATCGATGCCGTAGCACCTAAAATTTCTTTTGCACGAGCTGTGTCTTGTACACCAGGCAGTTCAACAATAATGCGCTCAGCGCCTTGACGTTGTACTACAGGCTCAGCAACACCCAACTCGTTAACACGGTTACGAATAGTGGTGATGTTTTGCTGTAATGCTTCTTCCTTAATTTGCTTAAGGTAAGCATCACTCATGGTAGCAAGAAGCATAAACTCATTACCGCTACTCGCGTCGGTATAGGTCATGTCATTGCTGCGAGTTTTTAAATAAGTCTCAGCTTGGTCAACAGTTTCAGCATCTCGAAACTTAATCGCAATTCCTTTAGGGGTTTTACGAATACCAGCATAACGAATTTTTTCTTCACGAAGCTGGCTACGGAAATCAGCTATCTTAGCTTCTTCCATTTTACGAATAGCTTCGCCCATATCCACTTCCATTAAGAAGTGAACACCACCACGTAAATCTAAACCTAATTTCATCGGCGACCCACCAACAGCTTCAAGCCATTCAGGGGTTGCCGGAGCTAAGTTTAACGCAACGGTATATTTCTGACCAAGCAGTTCAGCGATAGCTTCTTTCGCCACCAACTGCTGCTCAGGATTTTGCACTCGGACCAATAACTGACCATTTTCAAGCTCGGCACGCTTTACGGCAATACCCTGGCTATCTAATAAATCAACCACAGCCGTTTGTGTCGATGCAGTCACTTCTGCGCCGCGAGTTGCGACAATCTGCACTGCATGATCTTCACCAAACAAATTTGGTATTGCATAAAAACTACCAATGGCGATGACAAGCATCACCATGATGTTTTTCCACATTGGGTATTTATTTAACACACCATAGCCCTCTTGGCTTATAACGACTGGATAGAACCTTTAGGCAATACCGCTGCGATGTAATCCTTTTTAATCGTGATTTGGTTGTTATCATTAATCGCTAATAACACATAATCACTTTCTTCACCGATTTTGGTCACTTTACCGAGAATGCCACCACTGGTTAACACTTCATCACCTTTTGAAATCGACGCCATTAGGTTTTTGTGCTCTTTTACACGCTTTGACTGTGGACGGAAAATCATGAAGTAAAAAATTAATCCAAACATGACTAGCATGAAAATTAACTGCATGGTTTCGCCACCGGCTACACCACTGATTGGACTTGCATATGCATTTGAAATAAACATAGTTCTCTCTTCTTATTAGCTAAAATTAAACGATTAACTCAGGTACTTCACGACCAAAACTGGTATAGAACTCCTTAACAAAGGCGTCTAATGTACCTGTCTCAATTGCGCCGCGCAAACCTTCCATCAACATTTGGTAATAACGTAAATTATGGATGGTGTTTAAACGCGCACCTAGAATTTCATTACAACGATCTAAATGGTATAAATAAGCACGTGAATAGTTTTTACAAGTGTAACAATCACACTTAGGATCTAATGTTGCTGTGTCATCACGGTGACGTGCGTTACGAATTTTAATCACACCTTCACTGGTAAATAAATGGCCATTACGGGCATTACGTGTTGGCATTACACAGTCAAACATATCCACACCACGACGAACACCTTCGACTAAATCTTCAGGTTTGCCTACGCCCATTAAATAGCGCGGCTTGTCAGCAGGAATTTGCGGACAAACATGCTCTAAAATACGGTGCATGTCTGCTTTAGGCTCGCCAACAGCTAAACCACCTACGGCATAACCATCAAAACCTATGTCTAAAAGACCCTTTACGCTCTCGTCACGTAAATCTTCAAATACGCCACCTTGAATAATGCCAAACAAAGAGTTTGGGTTTTCTAAACGGTCAAACTCATCACGTGAGCGCTTAGCCCAACGCAGTGACATTTGCATCGACTTACGTGCTTCGTCATGTGTCGCTGGATACGGTGTACATTCATCAAAAATCATCACCACGTCAGATCCTAAAGAATCCTGAATTTGCATTGATTTTTCTGGGTCTAAGAAAATCTTTTCACCATTGATCGGTGAACGGAAATGCACACCCTCTTCAGTAATTTTACGAATGTCACCTAAACTAAACACTTGGAATCCACCCGAGTCCGTTAGAATAGGGCGTTGCCAATTCATAAAATCGTGCAAATCACCGTGTTTACGCATGATCTCTTCGCCAGGACGTAACCATAAATGGAAGGTGTTGCCCAATAAAATGTCGGCACCAGTAGCGCGCACTTCTTCAGGCGTCATACCTTTTACCGTACCGTAAGTTCCAACAGGCATAAATGCTGGTGTTTCTACAGTGCCACGATCAAAAATAAGACGTCCGCGACGTGCACGACCATCAGTTGTATCTAATTCAAATTTCATAAATCACCTTGCCAGATAAACAGTCTGACTCGTTTAGTTTCTATAGTAATGAGGGCAAATTTTAATGCTTCAAGGTTACTGACACATTAAATCAAAAAAACGCCCACTATTGTGGGCGAGTATTTTAAATCAAATTCATTGCCTACGGGGCTTTTTTCGTCACAAACATCGCATCGCCATAGCTAAAAAAGCGATATTTTTGCGTAATCGCATGTTGATAAGCCTTCATGACCGCTTCATAACCTGCAAAAGCACTCAACAGCATGATTAATGTTGATTCTGGTAAATGAAAATTAGTGACCATGGCATCAACAACTTTAAATTGAAAACCTGGGTAAATAAAGATATCGGTATCACCACTAAAGGCTTCAAGCGGACCTTCTCCACTCGCGCGTGCTGCGCTTTCTAATGAACGCACTGAGGTTGTGCCGACGGCAACAACACGATTTCCAGCCGCTTTAGTAAGCGCAATTAGGTCAACAACCTCTTGTGGAACATTAGCCCATTCTGAATGCATCTTGTGCTCAAGCACATTATCGACTCGTACTGGCTGGAATGTACCGGCACCGACATGCAAAGTCACAAAGGCAATATTAACCCCTTTGGCTTTTAAATCGGCTAGCATGGCATCATCAAAGTGTAAGCCTGCTGTAGGTGCAGCTACAGCACCTGGCGTTTGGTTATACACTGTTTGATAACGTTCTTTATCAGCATCTTCATCTGGACGATCAATGTAAGGAGGCAGTGGCATATGGCCAACGTCTTCAAGGACTTCTAATATGGTTTTATCAGACAGTAACTCAAGCTCAAACAAAGCATCGTGACGAACCAACATTTTCATTTGGTAGCCGCCGTCTAAGTCGATAATCGTATCCACTTTAGGCGATTTTGAACTGCGAACATGGGCTAGAATACGTTTATCGTCGAGCATACGTTCAACGAGAATCTCAAGCTTACCGCCAGTCGACTTTTGACCAAATAAACGCGCAGGTATGACTCGGGTGTTATTAAACACCATCAAGTCTCCAGGATTGATCAGATTGAATAAATCAGTAAACTTTTTGTCGGCAAGCTCACCGTTTTCGCCACTTAATGTGAGTAAACGCGAAGCATTGCGTTGTGCTGTCGGATAGCGAGCAATCAGCTCATCAGGTAGGTCAAATGAAAAATCTGCAACACGCATAGTATGATCTCAACAGTAAAAACGGCCGCTAGTCTATGGCGACTGCGGGTTAAGATCAAGTTTGGTGATTATTTTGTCGGCTTTTGTTCTATCGACTCGGTGTCGATATCGTCCAGTTCAATAGTATCTGACTTGGCAGAGTCAAAGGTTTGGGCCGATTTATATGAATGTTCTTCATAACGCATGTCGATGTGTACTTTATTTCTTTTTGGTGCAGCTGGCTTACCCAATAACTTTTTAATCCAGTCTTTCATCATCCTTGATCCCTAAATTAATCCTATAACCTTTAAAAAGCAGTTACATATACGCATCACAATGATACGAAGCTCAATACTCCATGACATTTATCTATAAAACGTTATGATTAACACCACTCACTTGCCACTTTGTAACGCTTTGTTACAAACGGCTAGTATCATACTGTAAAATAATAAAATTAGAAGTACAATTTATGAACTTTTTAGCTCACTTACATTTAGCCGACATCAGCGATACTCACCTAGTAGCTAATTTGTCGGGTGATTTCGCGAAAGGTAACATAGAGCAACATCCAAAACATCTGCAACAAGGGATATGGCTTCATCGACAAATAGACCAAATTACTGATAGTCATGAAATTATTATCGACCTGCTCAAGCTGTTTCCTAAAACCTCACGTCGTGTTGCACCGATATTAGTAGACTTAGTATTTGATCATTACTTAGCATTTTATTGGGAAGAGTATCATCATCAGCCATTAGATGAATTTTGCCAAAAAGCATACCACCAGCTTAGTACTACACTTGAACTACCTCCGACGTTACAGGCCATTGCGCCACAAATTATCCAGCAAGATTGGCTTAGTAGTTACCAAACAAGGCAAGGATTAGATCAAGCGATTAAAGGCGTCAGTCGTCGTTTATCAAAACCAGAACTTTTTGACCATGCCATTAAAGATATCGATAAGATTTATATTGATATCGAGATTGCATTTAGAACCTTTTATCCACAGTTAATGGCCTATAGCAGGCTTTATAGTCGTAAGACTCCGGCAGCATATTTACCTTAATACAGGGTATTTATAGGAATTAATGTCGTATGCCGTCATGGTTACTTAATCTAAAATACACACTCAAAACCAAACGGTTTTGGCTAACGAGTCTACGCGATATAATCGTTATTGCGGTGGTGTTGTTCGCTATCGCGAGTTATCTACAGCGAGATATGCGAACAGGCATAGCGATGCCAATTAACGCATATACTATCGCCAATAAACCAATATCATTATTTACTTCAGCATCAATTGACGCCCAGCAGCATATCAGAGAGAACAGTACCCAAAATAAACCCACCTTGGTCTATTTTTGGGGCACTTGGTGTCCGGTGTGTAAGGTGACCTCTCCTATGGTGAACTCGGTTAATCTTAATCCAGATTATCAGGTTGTTTCCATTGCAGTAGCTTCAGGTTCTGACGACGACATCAGCACCTTTATGCAACATCATCATTATCATTTTGATGTCATCAATCAGCATCAAACAATGCAATTAAGCCAACAATGGGGCGCCATGGCATTGCCTGCTATTTATATCGTTGATACTGAAAACAATATTCGCTTTGTTACCTCTGGCGTAACAAGCAGTTGGGGAATGTCATTACGGTTATGGTTAGCGACCTGGTAAAGCAGCCATAACCAAACAGCATTATTCAGTCGAATAATTGGTTTTTGGTTATCAGTAAAACTTTGTTAGTATCCGCAACATGAGTACTCGCGAGATTAACGTTTCGCCACATCAATACCTGAATCAGACACAATTAGAGAGACAATTTATAATGCACATCTTTACTTATCAACCACCCTCAATTCCGTGGTTGGACATACGCTATAAAGACCGTGACATTATCGTCATCAATAAGCCTTCAGGCCTATTATCAAATCCAGGGCGTTCACCTGACACACACGATACGGCCATAACCCGTTTGCAACGATGCTATCCTGAAGCGATTTTGATCCATCGTTTAGATTGTGATACTTCTGGGATCATGATTTTTGCTCGTACTAAAAAAGCGGAATCACATTTAAAAATTCAGTTTCAAAATCGCCAGGCCAAAAAAGTGTACATTGCTGAAGTGATTGGCCACGTGGGTGAACAACAAGGTAAAGTGAACTTTGCCCTAGGACCTAATCCAGATTCACCACCATTCCAAATGCTTACAGATTCAGGCAAAGCTGCGTTAACCTACTTCCAGGTACTTGAACATAGGACGCAGTCAACCCTGATGGAACTTAAACCCCACACGGGTCGCACTCATCAGCTTAGGGTTCATATGTTGGCGCTTGGCCATGCCATTTTAGGCGATGAGTTTTATGGCGATACCGAAACAATTAGTGCCAGTAAACGGTTAAACCTGCATGCGCAATCGCTCACAATTACCCATCCTTATAGCCAAGTCGAGATGACGTTTTTTAGTCAGCATCCATTTTAATATCTTAACCAGAGCTTGGGATAAGATATTAAAATGTAGTCAGAAGGATTAAAAGCTTAGCGATTAATCACTATCAATATTATTATTTGTCTTAGCAACAAGACGAATCGACGCGTCAATATCTAGCCTATTGCAAGTCTTCTTGTGTAAAGAATAACGCAGGTATCAAGACAAGGAACTGTTTGAGAGGCGTTTGTTATCTTCACATCAGGCTACCTTGGCCATTCAAACAAAAAAATGCCGACGCTATCGCGTCGGCATTTATCAATAAGGACTTTTTCACGATATTAACGAGCTTGAGCTGTCTCTTTCGCTTCAGCAGCTTCACATGCTGCAGCAGTAAAGATCACATCTGTAGAGCTATTTAATGCAGTTTCAGCTGAGTCTTGAATAACACCAATAATAAAACCAACTGCCACAACTTGCATAGCAACATCATTAGAAATGCCAAACAAACTACACGCTAATGGGATTAATAATAGTGAACCACCGGCAACACCTGAAGCACCACAAGCAGAAACGGACGCTATCACGCTCAATAACAGAGCTGTCATAAAGTCCACTTGAATACCCAAAGTATGAGCTGCTGCTAATGTTAATACCGTAATGGTAATCGCAGCACCGCCCATATTAATGGTGGCACCTAATGGAATAGACACAGAATAGGTGTCTTTATGCAATTTTAGCTCTTCACACAATGCCATGTTGACCGGAATATTGGCCGCACTTGAACGGGTGAAAAAGGCTGTAACACCACTTTCACGTAAACATTTAAATACTAATGGATATGGGTTACGTTTAATTTTGACATAAACGATAATAGGGTTAATCACCAAAGCAATGAATAACATGGATCCCACAAGTACCATCAATAATTGGCCGTAACCCGCAAGAGCGTCGAAACCTGTTTCAGCAAATGTAGCCGCAACTAAACCAAAAATACCAATTGGTGCTAAACGAATGACAAAGCGGACTATATTTGACACCGCATCACTGACATCAGAGAGCATTTGCTTAGTACTGTCGCTGGCATGATGCATGGTTATCCCAAGGCCTGCCCCCCACACCAAAATACCGATGTAATTGCCCGTTAATAATGCGTTCACCGGATTATCAACAACTTTGAACAATAAGGTATTGATTACTTCGCTAATCCCCTGAGGAGGATTTGAGCCCTCTATCCCGGCTGTTAGTAGTAAAGTCGTTGGAAAAGCAAAACTGAATAATACTGCTGTTAATGCCGCTGCAAACGTTCCGAAAAGATATAGCCCAATGATAGGACGCATATTGGTTTGACTATTTTTCTTTTGATTGGCAATCGATGATGCAACCAAAACAAAAACCAGTATTGGCGCAATGGCTTTTAAAGCACCCACAAAAAGTGAGCCCAAAAAAGCCACATTATTGGCACCTGTGGTTGAAATACTTGCCAGAATCACGCCCAAAATGATTCCGCTGATGATTTGTAGCACGAGGCTACCGTTAGCGATACGAGCTAACAGTGATGTTTTTTGATTCATTGCTTAACCTATGATTATTATATTTATGACTTTTTATGATCAAGGTTTTGCTTATCTTTAGAAAAAGGAAACATCATAATACTCGTCGTATCCACGTATTCATCACCTTGCAGCTTACAGCGATATAATACTTAGGTTACGATACTCATGACATCTCGATAATATCAATGCTATTACTGAAAACACCCTACTCTCTTACTCATTGAGGGAGATTAACTCACCACACTCAATTAGCACACTTCAATCAATCCGTTTTCAGGGATAGCACTCCCTCATTAAAGTTAAGCATTACCTTGTGCCCAGCGAATATACTGAACACTATAAAAGCCTTGTAGCTATATATCAGGATGCCATGTAATAAGTCTAGTGTTGATACCAAATGAGTAAAAAAATTCAATCATCGGTCATAAAGAAAGCACTAATTTGACGGTTACAGGTTACTTGCTGTTAAATTGTTAACGATGTTAAAAGCTGAAAATACCATAAAAAAAACAACAGCAATCATCAAGCAGGCTGCAGTGCTTGAGCACCTCTAAGCATCGCTTCAATCAACTCTTTAGCATCAAATTTTGTTAATGCCTCATTGGCTCCGACTTGTTTAGCTTGGCTAACACTGATTTCGCTGGATAAGGACGTATGTAAAATAATGTACGCGTGTTCAATCGCTGGATTATTTTTAACCTCAAAGGCTAATTCGTATCCATCAAGTCCTGGCATTTCAATATCACTCACCAGTAAATCAATAGGCTTTCGTTCTTCCGCGGCTTGTTGCATCATCTGCAGAGCGTCGCGACCATCTGCCGTCACCTGATAAGCAATGTTAATAGAGTCTAATGCATCAGATAATTGTTTACGGGCAACTTTTGAGTCATCCACCAGTAAAATACGTAACGGTGTTAATTTCTCACGTTGTACATCGGTTAATATCGCTCGATTATTAATCGGATCATCCGGAAATATTTTCGACAGTAATAACTCGACATCTAATAACTGAACGAGCTGATCATTAAAACGGGTTACACCTGTTAAAAAGGCATTTTTGCCTAAGTTACCTGAAGGTGCTTCGATATTACGCCAATTACATTCAATGATTTTATCGATTGAGCGCACAAGAAAACCTATCACCATTCGCTGACAATCAGTAATGATGATATAGCTATCTTTAAGCTCTGCTTCGGTAACGGGTCTATAGCCTATACCTGCAGCCATATCGATAATCGGAATAGTCATACCCCGAATGGTTGCTGCACCAAGAATAGCCGAGTGAGAGTGTGGGATTTTAGTTAAAGGAGTAAACGGCACGAGTTCACGAATTTTTAAAGTACCTAAAGCAAACACTTGTGTTTGATTTAATTTAAAAAGCAATAAACCCTGCGATTGATTCGCTTTGCTCATTTTCGGACTCATCATTACCCCTTCATCTGAAGACTGAAATCTACTTCACTATAGCATTTATCGTCAGTCTTTAGACTAGCTTAAGTGGCCTATTTTATCTGCAAAGATCATTACAAATCACAAAATTAGCTATACATCCGATAATAGCCAACTCGATAAATCATTACGATACAATTACGGTTCTATAAATAATGAGTATTTGAGACGGAGACTTTGGTTGATAACCAGAAATAGCAAACTACATTAGTACTATTTCCGCAACAAGTTGTCGATATGTCGTGCAAAAAAGATCAACGATTGAATTGTTGTGAACCTTCTTATGTAATTTATCAAAGCCGGGAAAAACTTAATCGGCAATATACACATATAAGCTAGAACATAGTGCAAGTTAGCACCGAATATAGCCTAATAAAAACAACAAAGGGAAACAACGATAATTAAATCAGCCACTGATTTAATTATCGTTGTTTCCCTCATTATTATGATGCTTTAAATTGACATTAATCAGTTCGAAGCAGATTGCAGCTCGTAAAGCACATCATAAACAAATTGATCCCACCCCTCAGCATCGAACGCTAAGCCACTGGCATTACGAACTTGACTAACCGCATGCAAAGGCGCTGCACCGTTCTCCATCATATAATAAGCCATCACCATTTCTGTACGATTGATCCCAGAGCGACAATGGAGTAACACTGGTAACTGATCAGTTTCACATTCACGAATAAATGTTAATACCTGGGGGAGTATTTCAGCACAAATAGCTA
This sequence comes from Shewanella sp. ALD9, assembly GCF_002836315.1. Classification (NCBI taxonomy): domain Bacteria; kingdom Pseudomonadati; phylum Pseudomonadota; class Gammaproteobacteria; order Alteromonadales; family Shewanellaceae; genus Shewanella; species Shewanella sp. ALD9. Next base: position 327,313 of record NZ_PJCD01000003.1, on the reverse strand, counting down.
AATCATGCGGCTTAGGTGGAATATTATCAGGTAAATTAAATACTTTATGACGAAGACCTAATTCAGCCATAGCGTCGATATCGCAACCTTCACCATTATTTAAGGATGCAATTGCACCGAAACCGGCTTGCTTTAACTCAGCTAAGTCCCACGCATCTTTGTTTGGACCGCTACGGCCTGCAACTTGTCCATCAACTAACCAAAAAATATGTTTCATATTACCTACTACTAATCTGGTTTTTTAGCCCAAATATCAACATTAACTGAGGACAACTTTTTACGTTTTTTCTTACCGCTACCTTCTGGCTTCGCTATTGGCTTAGGTTGTTCCAGTACGCTTTCAGGCACTACATCATCAGCCTCAAATCCGTTAACTTGTTCACGTTCAAGGCGAATTTGATTCTTTTTCTCGATAACAGAGAAGTGATGATACTCATCATGCGACAACAAGGTCAACGCTAAACCGACCTCTCCCGCACGTCCGCTGCGACCAATTCGATGCATATAATCTGCTGGACTACGCGGTAAGTCAAAATTTATTACCACTGGTAATTTTTCAATATCAAGGCCACGAGCAGCAATGTCAGTCGCTATGAGCACTTGAATATCTCCAGCCTTAAAACCTTCCAATACACGACTTCTCGCGCCTTGGGCTTTATCACCGTGAAACACCTCTGCAGTGATACCACGTTTAGCCAGTTTTTGAGCTAAATGATTGCAACTATTTTTGGCATTAACAAAAATCAATACTTGGCGCCATTGATGTTGTTGTAGCAAGTGCGCAAGTAATGCGGTCTTTTTTTCACGATTAACCGTCATTACCCGTTGTACTAATGTACTCGCTTCAGCGCTTTGTAATTGTATCTCAAGCGGATTAACGAGCAGCGCTTGCGTTAGTTGGCGTACTTCATCTGGAAAAGTAGCTGAAAACAATAACGTTTGTTTTTGCTTAGGAAGTAAATTGAGTACTTGAGTCAATTCTTCAGTAAAACCAAGGCTTAACATTCGGTCAGCTTCATCAAGTACTAACGTTGTCACTTGGGACAACTTTAGTGCATTTGACGATACTAAATCGAGTAAACGACCTGGCGTAGCGACCACCACATCGGCACCACCACGCAATGCTAACATCTGAGTATTAACAGATACACCGCCAAATGCAGCAACCACTTTAATGTCGCCATTTAAATGAACCGCATAGGATTTAAAGCTGTCGGCAACTTGCTTAGCGAGTTCTCGCGTTGGAACCAAGACTAACGCACTGACAAAATTACCTTTGGCAGATGTTGTTGCCCGACGACTCACCAATTGATGTAAAATCGGCAATGCAAAAGCCGCTGTTTTACCTGAGCCGGTATTGGCACCTGCCAGTAAGTCTTTACCGGTTAGTGTGCTAGGAATGGTTTCTGCTTGGATTGGTGTAGGCTGCAGGTATTTAAGCTCAGCTAATCTGGCCAACAATGGAGTATGCAGGCCAAATTCAGCGAAAGTCGTAGCTAAAGAAGCTTGGGTCATGTATCAAATGCGCTCAAAATAATGGATATCAATCGGACATTTTAACGTACTTTGGCACAGCAGTCAGATAAATTAGTTAATTTCTTCAATCCCTTCTAAGTCTAGTAGCCACTGCTTCATATCGAGCCCATAAGCATAACCGGTTAACTTACCGCCTTTTCCTATCACCCGATGACAAGGAACGATAATGGCTATTGGGTTTGCACCATTTGCAGCCCCGACCGCTCTGACAGCTTTAGGTCGCCCAATAGTATTAGCGATATCACTGTAACTGCAGCGGTGGCCGAATGTTAATTGACTCAGAGCATGCCAAACCTCATGTTGAAACACGGTACCTTTAGGCGCTAGTGGAACACTGAAATGCTGCCTTTGATTAGCGAAGTACTCTGTTAATTGAATGACTGTTGTATCAATGTGTTGTTGGGCTTGTTTCAATAAATCTTGAGTAGTCTCAGTATTGCTTTGTTGGAGTATAAACTGAGTTTGAATCTCTACGAGCAAGCTCGTTTGGGCAAGATCTTCAACCTGTAGATGAGTTAATCCATACTCAGATGCTTTAAGCGAGAGTAAACCAACAGGACTTGTGACTAAAGCATGACACTTCGGCGAAGTAAAATGGGTCATAATATTATCCGTTTTTTGCAGCGACAGGATCGTTATCCCAAAGCTGGAAGGTTAAGTAGCTGCCCCAAGGTGATGCTTGTTTTGCAATGTCGGCAGCAATGCTTAAGTAAGATTTAGTGGTTTCAATAGGTTTACCCGATTGGTCTCGTAACGCATGAAGACGATTTTTGATGACTAAATCAGAACTCAAAAAAACATCAGGGTCACTCAAACCTCGCATTTTCGCGTAAGCAACAGTCCATGGACCGATACCTTTTACGGACAACCAATCGTCAGGCGTTGAGTCTGGATGTTGATGTACAAATTGCCCCAAGGCATTTAATGCTAATTTTCGAGCACCTGGCATGTTAAGTTCATCTAATGAAGCGCTAGCAATAGCTTGTGCCGTCGGAAATAACTGCCAAGTCTTACCATCGATGAACAGCGTTTCACCATAAGATTCAACCAATAAATTTAATAGTTTAGTGGCTTGCACCACACTCACTTGTTGCCCTAATACGGCACGGCAAGCGGCCTCAAATACACTACCTGCCGCGGGAATACGCAAACCACTATCAATTTTGGCGCCTAATTCTATGATAGGAGATAATGCCTGCTGGATTATCGCCATGTCAGCATCTAAATCAAACATACGCCGTAATTGCAGAGTAATATAATGCAAGGATTTAATATCATTGGCATCGGCTAAGTAAATACTCACATCAAGTTGAGGTTTATCGGCATTCAGTGAAATGTAAAAAAAGCCTTCTACACCATTAAATGAGAAGGTTCGGCCATAACGTCCCGAAATATCATCAATGACCTCCATATTATCAACTTGACGAAAGGCATAAAAAGCCAACATCTTCGCCCAATTTAGGGGTGGCCGATAAGATAGTACTAATGTTATTGGTTTAATGTTAATACTCACTTGGTTTCTTTTATAAGGATGAGTTTCATCAGTTGAACGTCGGCTCTTTCGGCGTAAATCACTCGGTGTTAATAGTAGTTCTTGTTTAAAAATTTCATTAAAGCGCCTGATGCTATTAAAACCAGCGGCCATGGCGATGTCTGTCATTGATAATTGAGTTTGGTGTAATAGCTGCTTAGCAAACATCAACTGCTGATACAACGCAAAACGTTTAGGTGAAGTCCCCAAACCTTGGTTAAAGAGTTTATTTAAATACCGACTGGTAATACCTAATTTATCAGCCAACTTGACGATCGTTCCTGCATCTTCACCATTTAAAAAGCCTTGTTCGATTAACGTGATAGCACGCATTAACGTTGTTTGAGTACCTAACCACGCAAATGAACTTGGCGCACTATCGGGCCGGCATCGCAGACAAGGCCTAAGTCCAGCATTAGCCGCTTTTATCGCAGAATCAAAGTAACGGACATTTTTTTCATAGGGTGCAGGAGCGGGACAAATTGATCGGCAATAAATGCCAGTAGTGATAACTCCGGTAAAAAATTGACCATCAAAGCGAGCGTCACGACTAAGCCTTGCTTGCTGGCAGATCTGTGCTGCAATATAACAATCACTGTTAATCTGGACCATTCGTCTATTTAGCCTCTATCATCTTCAAGATGTTCAATCGTAAAACTGAACTATTTATTCTGCACTGCGTATTTAAGAGATTACTTTACCGAAATACAACAACCACGACTAGCGGAAAACGGAACCCAATCGTTTCGTATATGGTAACAATTTAACCCATTACATTTGGCCTTTTTGCGTTATCCTAGTCAGCAGAATTTTCACCATTAAGTTAGAGCATTAGATGTTTAAATTTTTTGAATCATTGACCCAAGCTTTACCACAAGAAGAACCGACTCAGCCACCCAATACTTTGTACGCATTTTGTCGTCATTATACTCGCGGGTTTGGTTTGCCTTTAATTATCATGTCAGTACTGACAGCCATAATGGCAATGTTGGAAGTGTCATTGTTTGGTTTTATGGGGCAACTGGTAGATTGGTTAGTCACCAAAAACCCACAAACATTGTGGCAAGATGAAAGCACAACGTTAATTACCATGTCAGTAATTGTCTTAGTGGTCATACCGCTGGTTGTCTGGTTACATGCTTCTATCGTGCACCAAACGCTTTTGGGTAACTACCCCATGGCTATTCGTTGGCAAGCACATCGCTATTTACTCAAGCAGAGTATTTCATTTTATCAAGATGATTTTGCAGGACGAATCGCCACAAAGGTAATGCAAACTTCGCTTGCTGTACGTGAAACGGTCATGAAACTACTGGATGTACTGATGTACATTTTGGTGTATTTCACCTCGATGTTGGTCATGATTGCCACTGCTGACGTACGTTTAATGTTACCCATGCTCGTTTGGTTAGCGGCTTACGTGTTGATTCAATGGAAACTCGTTCCAAAGCTGAAAGCAATATCGACAGAACAAGCTGATGCTCGTTCAACAATGACCGGCCGTATTGTCGATAGTTATACCAACATATCAACCGTAAAGCTGTTCTCGCATACGACTCAAGAAGCTGACTACGCCCAAGATAGTATGACGCGTTTCTTAAAAACCGTTTATGGCCAAATGCGTCTGGTTACGATCATTAATGTTTTAGTACAAATCATTAATTACATATTAGCGTTCACCATTGCGGCTGTGTCTATTTGGTTATGGGCAGACAATGCGATTACGGTTGGTGCCATTGCGATTGCGGTGAGTTTAGCGTTACGCTTGAATGGAATGTCACAATGGATTATGTGGGAAATCAGTTCGCTATTTGAAAATATTGGTACCGTTACCGATGGTATGAATACCTTATCAAAACCCATTGCTATCCAAGATAAAATGGATGCAAAAGACATTGTTGTTGACCACGGTAAAATCGACTTCAATCAGGTTTGCTTTCATTATGGTGAAAAAACCGGCGTCATTGAGCAACTAAATCTGAATATTAAAGCGGGCGAGAAAGTCGGTCTTGTAGGACGTTCTGGTGCAGGAAAATCGACCTTAGTCAACTTATTGATGCGTTTTCATGATGTTGAAAAAGGCCAAATATTGATTGATGATCAACCTATAACGGATATAACCCAAGACTCATTACGGGCAAATATTGGTATGGTGACTCAGGATACGTCGTTATTACATCGTTCGATCCGTGAAAACATTCTGTACGGTGATCCACATGCCAGTGATGAAAAATTAATAGCGGCGATAACTCAAGCACAAGCTGCAGAGTTTATTGACAATTTAACGGATCCCTTTGGTAACAAAGGGCTTGATGCCCAAGTGGGTGAGCGCGGCGTTAAGCTGTCTGGCGGCCAACGTCAACGGATCGCCATTGCAAGAGTATTACTTAAGAATGCGCCAATTCTATTGCTTGATGAAGCCACTTCAGCATTAGATTCTGAAGTCGAAGCAGCGATTCAAGAGTCGTTGTATGAATTGATGGAAGGTAAAACAGTGATTGCGATAGCACATCGACTTTCAACGATTGCAGCTATGGATAGACTCATTGTATTAGATAAAGGCTGTGTTGTTGAACAAGGTACTCATCAAGAACTGATTAATGCCAAAGGGATATACGCACAACTGTGGGCCCATCAAACTGGCGGATTTTTAGGGTTAGATTAATCGAAAGTTGAGTAATGAGCATTAGCCACTCAAATTTGAGTGGCTTTTTTATGCATAGGAATAAAAACAGGCACAAAAAACTGAGAGTAGCACATTAAATGGTTTGGAATGTTTGGATTGCTTGGATTGCTTGGATTGCTTGGATTGCTTGGATTGCTTGGATTGCTTGGATTGCTTGGATTGTTTGGATTGTTTGGATTGTTTGGATTGTTTGGTAAAGCTTTGAGGCATATCAAGGGATAATACAGAAATAAAATATGGTGGTCGCTACTGGGCTCGAACCAGTGACCCCCTCCTTGTAAGGGAGGTGCTCTCCCAGCTGAGCTAAGCGACCTGGGATAAAACGTAAATTAAGCTTAAATTGATATGGTGGTCGCTACTGGGCTCGAACCAGTGACCCCCTCCTTGTAAGGGAGGTGCTCTCCCAGCTGAGCTAAGCGACCTGGGAATATCAATTTTTTTAACATGGTAAAATATGGTGGTCGCTACTGGGCTCGAACCAGTGACCCCCTCCTTGTAAGGGAGGTGCTCTCCCAGCTGAGCTAAGCGACCTGGGATATTTTACTTTGAGTCCACCTATCTATTAGAGAAATGGTGGTCGCTACTGGGCTCGAACCAGTGACCCCCTCCTTGTAAGGGAGGTGCTCTCCCAGCTGAGCTAAGCGACCTGGGACTCTACACAATAGTTTAGTTAATTATATGGTGGTCGCTACTGGGCTCGAACCAGTGACCCCCTCCTTGTAAGGGAGGTGCTCTCCCAGCTGAGCTAAGCGACCTGGGATATAATTAACAGTTATAATCCATAAATAAAAATATGGTGGTCGATACTGGGCTCGAACCAGTGACCCCCTCCTTGTAAGGGAGGTGCTCTCCCAGCTGAGCTAATCGACCTCGCTGTGTGGGGCCGTATTATAGGGGGCAAGCAAAACCTGTCAACGCTTTTTATTTAAAATAATGTCAGTCGGACTAAAATTGTTCGCTTTGATGCTTTGTTGAACAAGGGATTGTGATCAAAAATAAAGAAAATCCAAAAACCTCCCGAGGTTTGAAAGTCCGCCATTTCAACTGCTGGGTTTGACTGTTAGAATAGCGGCACATTTTTTTGTTTGTCTTCTTTAGACGTTTATAAATAGGTTAGTGTCCGATTATGACTACTAAGACGCGTTTTGCTCCAAGTCCAACTGGTTTTCTTCATGTAGGTGGTGCTCGTACAGCACTTTATTCATGGTTGCACGCACGTGCTAACAACGGTGAATTTGTACTTCGTATTGAAGACACTGATATTGAACGTTCAACTCAAGAAGCATGTGATGCCATTCTTGACGGTATGAACTGGTTAGGTTTGACTTGGGATGAAGGTCCTTATTACCAAACTAAACGTTTTGATCGTTACAATGAAATTATTGCGCAAATGCTAGACAAAGGCACTGCATACAAATGCTATTGCTCGCGTGAACGCATTGAGAGCATGCGTGAAGACCAAGCGGCGCAAGGTTTGCAACAGAAATACGACGGTTGTTGTCGTAACCTCTCACCTCGTGATACTGATGAGCCTTTTGTTGTTCGCTTTAAAAACCCAATTGAAGGCAGTGTGATATTTGATGATCACGTTCGTGGTCGAATCGAAATTTCTAACGACATGCTTGATGATTTAATCATTAAGCGTACTGATGGCGTACCAACCTATAATTTCTGTGTTGTAGTAGATGACTGGGACATGGGTATTACCTGCGTTGTACGAGGTGAAGATCATATCAATAACACGCCACGCCAAATCAACATCCTTAAAGCATTAGGCGCACCGATCCCTGAATATGCACATGTGTCGATGATTCTAGGTGACGATGGCGCTAAGCTATCTAAACGTCATGGTGCTGTGGGCGTTATGCAATACCGTGATGACGGGTATCTACCAGAAGCACTATTAAACTATCTTGTTCGCTTAGGTTGGTCTCATGGCGATCAAGAAATATTTTCAATGGACGAGTTGAAAACGCTGTTTAAGTTAGATGATATCAATAAGGCTGCTTCAGCTTTTAATACTGATAAGCTCATTTGGTTAAACCAACATTATATCAAGTCTCTCGATCCTGTTTATGTCGCATCACATTTACAATGGCATATGGATGATCAGAAAATTGATACTAGTAATGGTCCAGCGTTAACTGAAATTGTTACAGCATTATCTGAACGTGCGAAAACATTAAAAGAATTAGCTGCTTCAAGTCGTTACTTCTATGAAGACTTTGCTGATTTTGATGAAGCCCAAGCTAAGAAGCATTTACGTGGCGTGGCACTAGAGCCTTTAACATTGTTCAATCAAAAGTTATCTGAACTAAATGATTGGAGCGTAGAGAATATTCACAACGTTATTGAAGCGACAGCGACAGAACTTGATGTCGGCATGGGTAAAGTAGGTATGCCTTTACGCGTTGCGGTTACTGGCGCAGGACAGTCTCCTGCCTTAGATTTAACCTTGTTCTTAATCGGAAAAGAAAGATCTGCACAAAGAATATCCAAAGCGATTGAATTTGTAGCAGATAGAATAAATTCCTAAAAAACGAGTTGACACTTTTGGGTATGCTGCATAGAATGCGCCTCGCAGTTGAGACATGATGTTAGTTTTTTCTAGTAGCATATCCAAAAGCATTAAGTAAGAGGGGTTATAGCTCAGCTGGGAGAGCGCTTCGCTGGCAGTGAAGAGGTCCACGGTTCGATCCCGTGTAGCTCCACCACTTACTTAACAGTATTTAAGTAGATAATTAGCATTGATGTTTAGCCTACAGACACCAATGAGTATTCACTCGATACAGAGTATAACGTATCAAATGTGTCCCATTCGTCTAGAAATAGCGCTTAGGACATCGCCCACTTTGGTTTATAAAGAGTCGGCGGTAACAGGGGGTCGAATCCTTAGGGTTTTGTTCTTCATTATAGGTAACTAGCACTGGTGTTTAGCCTACAGACACCAATGAGTATTCACTCGATACAGAGTATAACGTGTCAAATGTGTCCCATTCGTCTAGAGGCCTAGGACACCGCCCTTTCACGGCGGTAACAGGGGTTCGAATCCCCTATGGGATACCATATTTAAGATGGTTGAACATGATTCGAAAGAGTTCTTTGATTATCTATATAGCACTGGTGTTTAGCCTACAGACACCAATGAGTATTCACTCGATGCAGAGTATAACGTATCAAATGTGTCCCATTCGTCTAGAAATAGCGCTTAGGACATCGCCCACTTTGGTTTATAAAGAGTCGGCGGTAACAGGGGGTCGAATCCTTAGGGTTTTGTTCTTCATTATAGGTAACTAGCACTGGTGTTTAGCCTACAGACACCAATGAGTATTCACTCGATACAGAGTATAACGTGTCAAATGTGTCCCATTCGTCTAGAGGCCTAGGACACCGCCCTTTCACGGCGGTAACAGGGGTTCGAATCCCCTATGGGATACCATATTTAAGATGGTTGAACATGATTCGAAAGAGTTCTTTGATTATCTATATAGCACTGGTGTTTAGCCTACAGACACCAATGAGTATTCACTCGATGCAGAGTATAACGTATCAAATGTGTCCCATTCGTCTAGAAATAGCGCTTAGGACATCGCCCACTTTGGTTTATAAAGAGTCGGCGGTAACAGGGGGTCGAATCCTTAGGGTTTTGTTCTTCATTATAGGTAACTAGCACTGGTGTTTAGCCTACAGACACCAATGAGTATTCACTCGATACAGAGTATAACGTGTCAAATGTGTCCCATTCGTCTAGAGGCCTAGGACACCGCCCTTTCACGGCGGTAACAGGGGTTCGAATCCCCTATGGGATACCATATTTAAGATGGTTGAACATGATTCGAAAGAGTTCTTTGATTATCTATATAGCACTGGTGTTTAGCCTACAGACACCAATGAGTATTCACTCGATGCAGAGTATAACGTATCAAATGTGTCCCATTCGTCTAGAAATAGCGCTTAGGACATCGCCCACTTTGGTTTATAAAGAGTCGGCGGTAACAGGGGGTCGAATCCTTAGGGTTTTGTTCTTCATTATAGGTAACTAGCACTGGTGTTTAGCCTACAGACACCAATGAGTATTCACTCGATACAGAGTATAACGTGTCAAATGTGTCCCATTCGTCTAGAGGCCTAGGACACCGCCCTTTCACGGCGGTAACAGGGGTTCGAATCCCCTATGGGATACCATATTTAAGATGGTTGAACATGATTCGAAAGAGTTCTTTGATTATCTATATAGCACTGGTGTTTAGCCTACAGACACCAATGAGTATTCACTCGATGCAGAGTATAACGTATCAAATGTGTCCCATTCGTCTAGAAATAGCGCTTAGGACATCGCCCACTTTGGTTTATAAAGAGTCGGCGGTAACAGGGGGTCGAATCCTTAGGGTTTTGTTCTTCATTATAGGTAACTAGCACTGGTGTTTAGCCTACAGACACCAATGAGTATTCACTCGATACAGAGTATAACGTGTCAAATGTGTCCCATTCGTCTAGAGGCCTAGGACACCGCCCTTTCACGGCGGTAACAGGGGTTCGAATCCCCTATGGGATACCATATTTAAGATGGTTGAACATGATTCGAAAGAGTTCTTTGATTATCTATATAGCACTGGTGTTTAGCCTACAGACACCAATGAGTATTCACTCGATGCAGAGTATAACGTATCAAATGTGTCCCATTCGTCTAGAGGCCTAGGACACCGCCCTTTCACGGCGGTAACAGGGGTTCGAATCCCCTATGGGATACCATATTTTTCAAATTTTAGTTTTAGTCAGCTAGAATTTGGGGCTATAGCTCAGCTGGGAGAGCGCTTCGCTGGCAGTGAAGAGGTCCACGGTTCGATCCCGTGTAGCTCCACCAATTATTTGGTATTTAATGCATATATTGCATTCATAAATTAACCACCGAAAGGTGGTTTTTTTATGTCTAATTTTTATTTCTTTCTTGTTTTAATTAAGTCCATGTAAACTATTATTACTCTGCTAGTCATAAATACTCTCTTCGCATCACGATCAATGACAATGTGCGACATTCCACCCATTACCCCTTTTCTACTGTGTGACAATCCACACATAAAATCGCTCTCCGGTTTCCTTATTAAATTAAAGTTAATACATTTCATTGAGTTACAAATAATTAACATTCTGGCCTAATGCTTGCTATGTTTTATCTATCCTCATAAAGCGTTTATGGCGTACTTGTTCTGGGACAAGTCACCACCTTGAGGAAAATATAACACTAAAAAAAAGGAAGTTAATTATCATGAAAAAATCGACCAATACCTTTACACATCCACTCAAGTCAATTGCTAAACTAGCGACTATTGCTACTATTCTTGCCGCGAGCTTTAATGTTTTTGCTGAACCTGTAGAAATTAAATTTTCGCATGTTGTTGCGGAAAATACTCCAAAAGGACAAATGGCACTTAAGTTTAAAGAATTAATTGAGCAACGTTTACCAGGTGAATATGTTGTTAACGTATTTCCTAACTCACAGTTATTTGGGGATAACAATGAGCTAGCAGCACTTCTGCTAAACGATGTGCAATTTGTGGCACCATCATTATCTAAGTTTGAGCGCTTTACCAAAAAACTACAGATTTTCGATTTACCTTTCTTGTTTGAAGATATGGCCGCAGTTGATCGTTTTCAGCAATCAGATTCAGGCCAAAAATTATTAAACGCGATGAACCGTAAAGGCCTTGTTGGTCTAGGTTATCTTCACAACGGTATGAAGCAGTTTTCTGCGAACGATCCTTTGGCATTACCAAAAGATGCGAATGGCAAAAAGTTCCGTATTATGGCATCTGATGTGATTGCAGCTCAATTTGATGCAGTTGGCGCGATTCCTGTTAAAAAGCCCTTTTCAGAAGTGTTTACCCTGCTACAAACACGCGCCATTGATGGTCAAGAAAACACTTGGTCAAATACCTACTCAATGAAATTCTATGAAGTACAAAGTCACATAACAGAAAGTAATCATGGCGTTTTAGATTACATGGTGGTGACCTCAAATACCTTCTGGAAAGGTCTACCCGCCGATAAACGAGCTATTTTTAAATCATCACTAGACGAAGCTATTGCACTTGGTAACAAAATTGCGGCTGAAAAAGATAATCAAGATAGACAAGCCATTATTGATTCTAAGCGCTCTGAATTAGTCACGTTAGCGCCTGCTGCACGCCAGCAATGGGTTAACGCTATGAAACCAGTTTGGGCTAAGTTTGAAGATCAAATTGGTAAAGACATGATTGATGCCGCTCAAGCTGCAAATACTAAATAGTCTCCGTACTTGACGTGGTACTGAACGCATTCTTGCATCAGTACCACCTTTTTTTATTCAAGGAGTATGACCGTGATTTCAAGACTATTTGGTTATTTTGAAGAAGGGTTCCTTAATTTATTAATTACATTAATGACGTTGCTAGTTTTTGGCGAAGTTATTGCTCGTTTCTTTTTTAACACCGGTTTTTTATGGATCCAAGAACTGACCCTTACTCTTTGTGGTTGGTTTGTATTATTTGGTATGTCTTATGGCGTTAAAGTAGGAGCACATATTGGTGTCGATGCCTTTGTATCTAAGCTATCTGGTAAGCCACAGAAAGCAGTCGCTATCTTTGCGTGCCTGTGTTGCATTATTTACTGTGGCATGTTTTTAAAAGGTGCTTGGGACTATCTTAGCCAAATGTACCAAATTGGTATTCCAATGGAAGATATCGACTTTCCTGCATGGTTTATTCATCAATTAGATCCAGATTTTGCTTGGGAAACATTACGCATCGATATAGAAGATGGCGCTGTTCCTATTTGGTTATCTCAAAGTATTTTAATTATCGGATTTTCAATGCTCACTTGGCGCTTTATAGAATTATTTATCGCTATATTGCGCAATAAAGCTGTTGGTTTCCAACTGGCCGATGAAGCTAAAGACAGCATGCATTTAATCGATGAAGCTGCGCTATCCACATCATCAGAACAACAACAAAATGATAAGGACGCGAAATAATGACTATAGCAACACTATTTATTGCTTTGTTTATTTGCATGATGATTGGTATGCCTATTGCCATTGCTTTAGGCTTTTCAAGCATGCTGACTATTTTGTTATTTTCAAATGATTCGCTCGCTTCGATTGTTTTAAAACTGTATGAGTCGACTTCAGAACACTACACTTTATTGGCAATCCCATTCTTTATTCTATCATCGGCATTTTTGTCTACTGGTGGCGTAGCAAGACGTATTATTGACTTTGCGATGGACAGCGTAGGTCATATCCGCGGTGGTCTTGCCATGGCATCAGTGATGGCTTGTATGCTATTTGCAGCGGTATCGGGTTCATCACCAGCTACTGTAGCGGCTATTGGCTCTATTGTTATTGTTGGTATGGTGCGTGCAGGTTATCCAGAAAAATTTGCAGCAGGCGTTATCACTACGTCGGGTACATTAGGCATTTTAATTCCACCATCGATTGTAATGCTGGTTTATGCAGCCGCGACAGAAGTGTCTGCAGCTAGAATGTTTATGGCCGGTTTAATACCAGGCTTAATGATGGGTTGTATTTTAATGCTGGCCATCTATATCGTTGCTCGGATTAAAAAGCTGCCTTCACGTCCTTTTCCTGGCGTTAAAGCATTAGCGATATCAAGTGCTAAAGCGATGGGTGGTTTAGCACTCATTCTGATTGTGCTAGGTTCTATTTACGGTGGTGTAGCAAGCCCAACTGAAGCTGCTGCAGTAGCTTGTGTATATGCTTACTTTATTGCTGTATTTGGTTATCGTGATATTGGCCCTCTTAAAAATGTCGCTTGGCGAAATAAACAAGAGTCTTTAGTGGGAGCCTCATTACGTAACATAGGGCACATGTTGCTTGCCGTTATTAAAACACCTACCGACAAAGAAATCCGTCATGTAGTACGTGATGGCGCTAAAGTCAGTATTATGCTGCTGTTCATTATTGCTAATGCCATGCTGTTTGCCCATGTATTAACCACCGAACGTATTCCGCACATTATCGCCGAAACGATTGTCGGATTTGGATTACCAGCATGGGGCTTTTTGATTATCGTCAACTTACTGTTATTAGCTGCGGGTAACTTTATGGAGCCTTCAGCTATTCTGTTGATTATGGCGCCAATCTTGTTCCCTATCGCAACCCAGTTAGGTATCGATCCTATTCACTTAGGCATCATTATGGTGGTCAATATGGAGATAGGTATGCTCACACCGCCTGTAGGGCTCAATCTGTTTGTCACCGCAGGGATAACAGGAAAAAGTATGGGGTGGGTAATTCAATCGTGCCTTCCTTGGTTAGTGTTGTTACTCGGTTTCTTGATGTTGATTACCTATATTCCACAAATTTCTCTATTTTTACCCGAATACATAGACAAATTAAACGGCTATTAACTTGATAATTCGCGTATTATAGACGAGCCTTAATTTATTAAGGCTCGTTTTTTTACTTATGCTCAATAATCATCATAATCATTATCGATTGGGAATATGCATGCTTTCATTCTCGACTACCAAAAAACGAAATGTTGTAATGAGCATGATGCTCATTATCGGGTTATTACTGACCCTTAGAGTTACATATTGGTATTTACTTGAACAAGGCACAACGTCCATTGCTGAGCAATCTGAAAAGCAAATTAATGAACTGGTAATTTTTATTGATAACGCCCTTTCACACTACGAAAATATTCCTGCAGTACTTGCACAAAACCCCATCTTAGAACAAGGGTTACTTGATCAACGCAATCCTCAAACAATCGAAAAGCTCAACGCTTATTTATCTGAATTAAAGCAAGTCACTGAGTCGTCAGACATTTACCTCACCGATGCGCTTGGCGTGGCTATTGCCGCCAGTAATTGGGATGTACCAAACTCTTTTATTAATCATGATTATTCATTTAGGCCTTACTTTATCGATGCGATATCAGGGAAGTCTGGACGATATTATGCAGTTGGTACCTCATCAAATAAGCGCGGATTCTACTTTGCTAATCCGGTATATCATAGAGGCGTGGTATTGGGTGTAGTGGTTGTAAAAGTTGATATAAGTTTGATTGAACAACAAAGTAGTGGTATTGCCATCGCAAGCCAATATGAGTTTATGATCAGCGATCCAGACAATATAGTGTTTCTTTCAAGCATTAATAGTTGGCGATTTAATTCATTAACACCACTGACACAGGCTAAACGTTTTGCTCTAAATTCATCAAAACGCTATGCCAACCGGCCCATTGGTGAGCTTAGTGTAAGCCCTCATTTTATGCTCGGCAATTCCGATACTAAACAGGTATATAAAATATCATCATCTGAAGGCCACGCAAAATACCTTGAACGTCACCAATTGATGCCCAATGCTAATTGGAACGTTCATATTCTTACTCCAATGAAGCCCTTATATGAATCGTTACCGCCAATAATGCTATTGGCGGCCACACTCTATTTATTATTAACACTTTTTATACTTTACAGCATTGAGCGCCGTAAAAATTTACGCAGAATGCACCAAGCTCAAAATCTACTCGAACAACGAGTAAAAGAGCGTACATTGGATCTTGAACAAGCAAACACCCAATTAAAAGACACTCAAGACGAACTAATCCAAGCGGCAAAGCTTACGGTCATAGGTAGCCTGTCAGCCAGCATTAACCACGAGCTCAATCAACCGCTGGCAGCACTGCGCAGTTACGCACAAAACACTCAAACCTTCATTGGCCGTAATATGATTGAAGATGCCAGCAGCAATATCAAAATCATGATAGAGCTAACCGATAGGCTTGCAGATATTATTGGTCAGTTTAAAAGCTTTACACGGAAATCTCAGGGAAAAGACAACGCCACCGAAATTAATCAATCAATTGAGCAAGCACTTACCATTGTTCAACCTGAAATGGACAAACAAGGTGTTAAATTGTCGCTAAAATTATTAACGGGCAAATGCCAAATATGGGGCGACAGCGTCAGATTACAACAAGTACTGGTTAACCTTATTAGTAATGCTATCGTCGCAATGCAGCAATCTACAGAGCGACAATTACAAATCGAAGTCTATTGCGACAGCAAGGTCAATATAAGCATTCAAGACAGTGGCCCAGGCGTGAGAGAAAGCCAAATGAATAAAATTTTTGAACCTTACTACACCACCAGTGAGCGCCAAGGACTAGGCTTAGGATTGTCCATCTCGCAGCGAATTATCGAATCTATGCAAGGTTCTATTACTGTCGAGAATGCCATACACGGTGGGGCTATTTTCCATATTATTTTGCCACTTTATTTACGTGAGGAAGTGTAAACGTGACTCAAATTCAAGACATCAATAATTATCAAGTTATTATTGTTGATGATGAACCTCATATCGGTATCGTGTTACAGCAGTTATTCAAACTAGAGAATATCAACGCGTTGGCGATTACGAATCCGCAAGCTATCTCCAGCCATATTACCGCTAACTGGCCTGGCATAGTAATTTCTGATGTTAATATGCCGCAACTCGATGGTTTGAGTTTATTGCAACAACTGAAACAACAAGACAGTGACTTACCTGTAGTACTATTAACGGGTTTTGGTGACATTGCTATGGCGGTAGACGCACTCAAGAAAGGTGCTTACGACTTTATCGAAAAACCATTTAACAACGAACATATACTCGATGTGACTAAACGCGCGTTAGATAAGCGTGCGCTAACACTAGAAAACCGTAAACTTAAACGCGAACTTGAATCGCATATAGCACCTGGTCCACGTATTTTAGGCAGTAGTCCTGGTGTGATGAAAATGCGCCATCTTATTGACCAAGTGCTCGACACACCTGCAGATATCATGATTGAAGGTGAAACCGGTGCAGGTAAAGAGCTTGTCGCCCGATATCTGCATGACCATAGTTATCGTAACAAAGCTAATTTTGTCGCCATTAATTGTGGTGCAATCCCTGAAAACCTCATTGAAAGTGAACTCTTTGGTGCAGAATCTGGCGCTTTCACTGGCATAGACAAACGCCGCATCGGTAAGTTTGAATATGCTAATGGTGGCACGCTACTTCTAGATGAAATAGAAAGCACTCCTATGGCCTTACAGGTTAAATTATTGCGTGTATTGGAAGATCGTAAAGTCGAACGATTAGGATCAAATACGCCGATTAATTTGGACATCAGGGTTATTGCGGCAACAAAATTAAACTTGCAGCAACTGTGCGAAGAGGGGAAATTCAGACAAGATTTATTGTATCGTCTTAACCTCGTGACCATTGTCATTCCTCCACTACGAGATCGCCGAGAAGACATTCCATTGCTGTTTTTACATTTTGCCAGAATTGCTTCGGCTCGTTACCATAAAGCACTCATAGCATTAAATCCCCAGCAAACGATGGTGCTAACCTCTCACGACTGGCCTGGCAATGTACGCGAGTTACGTAATTTAGCAGAACGTTATGTGTTACTTGGTGCAGAAGCCGCTTTTGCTGGTAATTTAGATAATCACACCACTATGCACACCAGCATGTCGCTTCAGCAAAGAGTGGAGTTCTTTGAGAGAATGTTAATTGAAGAAGCATTAAGCCACAACAAAGGCAGCATCAAATTAACCATGGAACAACTCGAATTACCCCGTAAAACCTTGTACGACAAAATGCGTAAGTTTGAACTAGACCGTAAACAATTTATCGAGAGTTAATCGGGTACGGGAACATCAATAACCTGTTGTTGATGTATCCCTAAACGCCAGACAGCCACTAAAAGCAGCGCCAAAAGGCTCATAGACCCCGCAACCACTCCATTCCATTCAGCTTCGTGCCAAAACATCATTAAATAAGGTCCGCCTAGGGATGCGCCAAGATAATAGCAACATAAATACAGCGACGTTGCCTTAGCGCGATGACTGGTGGCACGGATAGCAACAAACGAATTACAACAGCTGTGAGTTAAGAAAAATCCGCAAGCACTGATCAGAAAACCCACCACAATGGCAGTCAATGTATCCACCAAAGTCAACAACGTGCCAGCGACCATTAAGCATAAAGCCACTCTAAATAATGGCATCGAGCCATAGCGCATAATCCATTTTGCCGACAAATAAGAAGCAAATGTACCACTTGAATAACAGAGAAAAATCAAGGTCGCATTAAAGCGACTCAAACCATATGGTTCAGCCATAATATGCAATTGAATAAAGCTAAACTGATTGACCATCATCATAAATGCTAAGCCACCAATGGCATAAGCGAGGCGCATCTGCGAGTCAGACAAATGGAACATAAAGCCATCTATATCTTGCTTTACCTTATGTCGCAAAGAGACTTTTTGCTTAACCACTGGGGATTTAATTTCTTTACGCGGCAATAAATACGTTACCAATGCCACCCCCATTAACGTGACCAAAAACACCAACCCCATTGACGACTGCCACGACAAATTTTGTGCCATTAATCCGCCAAAAATTCGTCCTGCGATACCGCCCATACTGTTGGCCATAATGTATACGGCAGCAGCTTTGAGCATAAAAGAGGGAGCTAATTGTTCTTTAAAATAGGCCATCGAAATCGCGGGCACAGCGGCCAACAAAATGCCCTGTAGTAAGCGCACCCATAATAAGTCATCGAATGTTTGGGCAAACACTAATAAAATATTCGACCCTGCGAGCAGCCATAAACTCACCACAATAGGAGCCAACCGTCCTATCCTGTCAGATAAAACTGCATAAAAAAGCAATGAAAAAGCTAAGGTGAAACTGGTAACAGATAACACCAAAGTAGCTTGTGCGCCAGACACATCAAAATGTTCCGCAATAGACGGCAGCATGCCTTGTACTGTGTACAAATTAATGTAAATCACCATAGAAGCGATGCACAAAGCCCAAATTAAACGAGTTTGCGCATGCGAGCGATAAGTCTGAGATAACTCTGTCATAAACAACCTAAACAGCACATTAGGGTAGAAAACAGATTATTACCCGCCAAATAAATAGATCAATGACGGGCATAAGAGTTTGTGAACTAGATTACGAAGTGGCTATTTAACGCGTTTCATTAACACTTGAGTGGTAAATTGACCGTTACTGATCACACGGAACTTATCATACGTTTGAAAAATAGCATTACCTTGATAAGTGATCATTGCCACAACACCGTAATCAACACCGCTTTTGACTAACTCAGCAGGTAAGGTGAATTTAAATGGAACGGGTGCTCTGGCTATATCAAAGTTTTTTTGAGAAATAATCGCACCCGGAGTATTAAAATCAATTAATGCAATGTTAATTTTACACCCCTGTGGCAAGGCAATTTTTTCTGCATAACCTGCATAACCATTTACAATCACTGGTTTTTCAGGCTCTATCGTCACACAACCATTCAGTATGATGGCAATCAAAGTGACAACGGCGAACTGTATCCCTTTCTTAATTATTAACATGTTAGCGTCCTACTTGGTCATTCTGATTAAACCTTCCTGCGTGGCAGAAGCCACAAGACGTCCTTGCTGATCAAAAAACTGCCCTTTCACAAATCCACGTCCACCGCCTGCATTGGGACTATCAATACAGTACAAGAGCCATTCTCCCATATTAAATGGGCGATGAAACCACATGGCATGATCAATAGTGGCCATGCGCATACCTGGAGTTAAAAAAGACACACCATGGGGCTGAGTTGCTGTGGCTAAAAAATTAAAATCCGATGCGTAAGCGAGTAAATACTCTTGAATACTATGATCCGATGGTACTTGCCCATTGGCACGTAGCCATACATACCCTTTTGCCTCTGTTGTGTTAGGGGCGATAGGATGAACCGGGTTAACTAAACGCATTTCAATCGGAGAGTCTGCCATAAATTTTTCGAGCATTTTCGCTGGTACTTTATCACGCATAGTCACTGCAAGTTCTTGCTGATTCAATAAACCTTCAGGTCCTGGCACATCGGGCATGACATCTTGATGATTAAAGCCTTCTTCAACCGTTTGGAACGAACAGGTCATATAAAAAATAGGTCGACCTTTCTGAATCGCTTTTACTCTACGCGCACTAAAACTTCCTCCATCGCGCATATTTTCAACATCGTAAATAATCGGTAATTTTTCATCACCCGCACGTAAAAAGTATGAATGTAAAGAATGTACATGGCGGTCTTCACTAACCGTTTGTTTTGCAGCACTTAACGCTTGTCCCATCACCTGGCCACCAAACACGTGTCCGAAGCCTAAATCTTGACTCTGGCCGCGAAACAGACCTAACTCAATTTTCTCAAGTGACAACAATGACAATAAATCGTTTAATACCTGACTCATAACACCTTCTCTGCAACTTGGATTAACGTTAAGGTTACCTTAGTTAAGCTGATGTTTTCTAGCTTATTCTATGGTAATTGTTGAATTTAAGTCATCTCGTGACAAATCACGAAATAGTGATGCAACGCAAATATTCATATCTGCAGCCTAATTGAATATTTGGTATGCTATTAGACATGACTAATCAACAGTGCGTCTCACAATATTATGCAACCTAGCTCAATGCAATCATGGTTTATGGCTATCCGTCCTCGCACGTTACCGGCGGCTATCGGTCCATTATTAATCGGAAATATGCTAGCGATTGGGCTCGAACAATTTAGCTTACTCATCGCCTTTACCTCAATGCTATGTGCAGTATTATTGCAAATTTCAGTTAATCTCGCTAATGACTACTTTGACTTTAAGAATGGTATCGATACCGAAGAGCGGATCGGTCCAATAAGAGTCACTCAAAGCGGTATTCTTGCTCCGTCATCTGTACGAAATGCCATGATTGGTTGCCTAGTCATATCATTGTTAGTAGGTTCATTGCTAATCGTTCACGGTGGCTGGCCAATAGCCATTCTTGCTACAGCCTCTATATTAGGCGCGTTATGTTATAGCGGAGGTCCCTACCCACTGGCATCACATGGATTAGGCGAAATTGCTGCATTTGTATTTTTCGGCTTAGTGGCCGTTGTTGGCAGTTACTATTTACAAGCAGGCACCACCACCATGACAGCATGGTTACTTGGCTGTGCTATTGGTTTTTTTAATGCTGCCATTATGCTGGTCAATAACACTAGAGATATCTCTACCGACACAAAAGCAGGTAAAAATACTCTTGCGGTAAGAATTGGTGAAGCACAAGCAAAAGTGCTATATCAAAGTTTTGTCTACTTACCATTTGGTATCATTATCGCGGGATTCTTGCTCGGGTCGCTCGATGGGTTACCCGTATTATTAGCAGGTGTATCATTAGTAATCGCACGTAACCTGAGTCGCGAATTTCATAATAATACTGGTGAAGCATTAAATCCTATCCTTGGGCAAACAGCTAAATTGACGATGATTTTTAGCGTCTTATTTAGCATTGGATTGTACTTTTCGCTAACCTAACCATTTTCCTTAGCTAAATAAAAAGGCGCTTCATTTTACAATGAAGCGCCTTTTTATAATGTAAGACTAATTACACCTTAGCTAAAGTACGCTGCTTCGCACTCCAGTCTAAGTGGTATTTCTCACCAGCGGGTTTATCGGTGCGTTCAAAAGTATGTGAACCGAAAAAGTCGCGCTGACCTTGTAACAAGTTAGCGGGTAATGTCTCACAGCGGTAGCTGTCGTAATAGGCAATAGCCGAACTAATACATGGAGCAGGAATGCCCTGCATAACAGAAGCTGCGACCGTTTTACGCCAGTTAAGGTGTTTTTGCGATAATGTTTGACTAAAAGTGTCAGCCATTAATAAGTTCGTAAGGTTTGCATCTTCTTGATAAGCCTGAGTAATTGACTGCAGGAACGTAGCACGGATAATACAACCCGCTCGCCAAATTTTAGCAATTTCAGCAAAATCTAAAGACCAATTCTGCTCTTTAGCATTCATCGCCATCAACTGGAAACCTTGAGCATAACAGCACACTTTAGCGCAATATAATGCATCTTCAAGATTAGCAATAAACTCAGCTTTTTCAGCATCACTAAAACTGACTGGTGCAGGTCCTGCTAACTTCGAGCTTAACTGCATACGCAAGTTTTTCTGAGTGCTCACAGCGCGTGCATAAACGGCTTCAGCAATCGTTGGCGCAGGACAACCAATTTGCAAGCTGCTCACTGCAGTCCATAAACCAGTGCCTTTTTGGCCTGCTTTATCTAAAATCATTTCAACTAATGGCTTACCGGTTAATGGATCGTCTTGTTGTAATACTTCAGCACTAATCCCCATAAGGTAACTGTTAAGAATACCTTTATTCCAACCATTGAACACGTCACCAATGTCATAGGCAGACATGCCTAAGCCGTCACTGAGCAATTGATACGCTTCGCAAATAAGTTGCATATCCGCATATTCAATGCCGTTATGAACCATTTTAACGTAATGACCAGAACCAGCTGGACCAATATAAGTCGTACACGGCTCACCTTCGGTTACCGGATTGCCTGGCTCAAAACGCTCTATTGGTAAACCCGTTGCTGAATCCACTTTAGCAGCAATAGCTTTCCAAATTGGTTCAACATAACGCCATGCCTTTTCATCACCACTAGGCATTAGAGATGGGCCAAAACGTGCACCTACTTCGCCACCAGACACTGCAGAGCTAAAGAAAACAAACTGATCTTTATAACGTGCTTCGCGTTCTACCGTGTCGGTCCAAAGGCTGTTACCCGTATCAATAACGATATCGTTGGCTTCAATACCAGCTTCAATTAACGATTTACATACACCGTCAACAGGCGCACCAGCAGGCACAGATAATACAATAACTCGAGGCTCAACTAATTTAGCCAGCATTTCTGTAAGATTATTACATGACTGCATGCGCGGTGCCGTACCCGCTTTACGCTCACTTTCTTCTTGAGCCACAGCAGCGTTGACTTTTGGAGTATCTAAATCGAAAACTGCAACATGGTAGCCGTTGTCAGCAATGTTTAATGCGAGGTTCTTGCCCATAACACCAAGGCCGATAACGCCGACGTGAGATTGTTGGGTGTGGTTATTCATAGTGTATGTTTCCACAGGTCACAGAGATTAATCGCGTAGTGCGAATCCATTTGGGTGGCAATTATAGCGATTCTTGTAACTAAATTACCAGTAACAAAACGCGGAAACGCTGTTTTTTACAATGTATGCCCAATCTGTTTATTAGGAGATAACATCGTGTCACAATAGAAAAAACCATAAAAACACTGGTTTTTATGGTTTCGATTTAAAATCACCTTATCATTTGGCATGGCTAAATATTGAAGAGTAACATCATGTTATCTCAGTAGTTAGTGCATTAGCATAACCCATTTTAGTCAACGCATTCCGGACAATATCTAAGGTTTGTGGGTCTTCAATCGTTGCTGGCATGGTGTACTCTTGATTGTCTGCAATTTTACGCATTGTGGCTCGTAATATTTTTCCAGAGCGGGTTTTAGGCAACTTTTGCACAGCACTTACCAGCCGAAATGAAGCCACTGGGCCAATTTCATGACGTACCAAGGCAAGTAACTCTTTATAAAGAGCTTCATCTGACAAGGTAACGCCATTTTTAAGTACGACTAACCCAAGAGGCACCTGGCCTTTTAGTTTATCTTGCACCCCAATTACCGCCGCCTCGGCTACCGCTTCATGCTGACACAGAACCTCTTCAAATCGACCTGTAGATAAACGGTGTCCGGCAACATTTATGATGTCGTCGATTCGGCTCATAATATATAAATAACCATCTTCATCAACGTAACCCGCATCTCCGGTTAAGTAATAACCAGGATACATAGACAAGTAACTGTCGATATAGCGTTTATCATTTTGCCACAAGGTCGTTAATGTGCCAGGGGGTAGAGGTTGCTTTATCACCACATTACCGCTTTCATTGGGCGCCACTTGTTGCCCCATCGCATCAAGAATTTCTACTTGATATCCTGGTACTGCACGCGCAGGCGATCCGGCTTTAATCTCTATCGGATCGGTGCCCATCAAGTTTGCCGCGACTGGCCAACCGGTTTCAGTTTGCCACCAATGATCAATTACAGGTTTACCTAACTGACGCTGACTCCAGTTTAAGGTGTCTGGGTCGCAACGCTCCCCCGCTAAATACATCTGTTTAAGACAAGTTAAATCAAATTGTTTAATGAACTCGCCTTCTGGGTCTTCACGTTTAATAGCACGAATTGCAGTTGGTGCAGTGAAAAAGCTACGAACCTTTTTTTGCTCGATAATACGCCAAAATGCACCCGCATCAGGGGTACCAATAGGTTTACCTTCATACATTATGGTCGTCGCACCCACCAGCAATGGCCCATAAACAATATATGAATGCCCTACCACCCAGCCAACATCTGATGCAGCCCAAAAAACATCGCCCACACCAATGTCATAAATGTGTTTCATCGACCATGCTAATGCGACTGCATGGCCACCATTATCACGTACTACACCTTTAGGTTGACCAGTGGTACCAGAGGTATATAAAACATATAAGGGGTCTGTTGCATCCAACGACACGCAAGCAGCATCAGGCGCATCCACCAGCGCACTGTACCAATCAAGATCTCTTGGTGACTGTAATTGCGCTTGGAATTCAGTTCGATTCAAAATTATGCAATGTTCGACTTGATGTTGCGCTTGAGATAATGCGTCATCGAGTAAAGGTTTGTACGGTACGACACCAGAAGGTTCAATGCCGCATGAAGCAGACAGAATTAACTTAGGTTTCGCATCATTGATACGCGTAGAAAGCTCATTGGCAGCAAAACCACCAAACACCACAGAATGAATCGCACCAATCCGTGCACATGCCAGCATGGCATAAGCTGTTTCTGGCACCATTGGCATGTAAATAACCACTCGGTCGCCTTTTTCAACACCAAGTGACACCATCAATCCAGCCAAGCGTTTTACCTGAGCCAACACAGATTGATAACTAATTGAGTATTCGTTGTGCGTCACAGGGCTAATGTAATGAATCGCTGTTTGTTCACCTCTTCCCGCCAATACGTGGCGGTCTACGGCATTAAAACAGGTATTCATCTTGCCATCAGCAAACCAACGGTAAAAAGGCTTATTGCTATCATCCAGTACCGTCTTTGGTGCAAGATCCCAGCTAATGGCCTCAGCGGCTTGCTGCCAAAACACTTCGGGATCGGCTATCGATTGTGCGTGCATTGATAGTCCTACATCAGCCATATTGCTCTCCGTTAATCAACTTGTATTACAATGATTATGAGCAGAATTCATTAAATACCCCTATTAGACAAAGGGATAACAACCACTAAAACCAACAAAAACACCTTTAGTTTCAATCGAGTGTTTAACTTGTGCAGGTCAAATACTATCAGTAATAAAATACACTAAATAACAATATGTTAATGTATAATTAGTGTTTGAGTGGCAAGCAAAATTAACACGCATTAAACTGAAAACCATCTAGCAAACTTTACCTTTACGTAAACTTCATATATCTTGCATCAAAAGAAACACTTTTGGTGACATGATGAGCACAACCCACATTCCTCAATCAACATATTCAATCAGTGACTTATCAAAAGAATTTGATATCACCACCCGCAGTATTCGTTTTTACGAAGACCAAGGCTTGATTAAACCTAAGCGTCGCGGACAAACCCGTATATACAGCCTGAAAGACAGAGTGCGCTTAAAACTTATTTTACGCGGCAAACGTCTTGGATTTTCGTTAGCTGAAACTCGTCGACTATTTGAGCTTTACGATGCTGATAAAAGTAGCTCAACACAGCTCAATACCATGCTGGATTTGGTCAATGAAAAAAAATCAGCTCTACAGCAGCAAATGGACGACATTAAAGTGGTGTTAATGGAACTTAATTCAGCCGAACAACAGTGCAAAGCAGCACTAGCCGACAACTCGGCTAAAAAAGCCAAATAAAACTCAATAAAAAAATAGCTAACTCAATTAAGCCAAACAAGTTTTATCCAACTGCCAAAAACGTGCAAAAAAAGCGTTGGCAGCAAATGTTTTGCCAGACGATAATAAAAATTCAACAGGACACATGCAAATGAGCGATTTATATACCAGCTTAAACTTCGGTTTAGGTGAAGATGTTGACATGTTACGCGACGCCGTTCGCGGTTTTGCCGCCAACGAAATTGCACCTATGGCCGCCCAAGTCGATATCGACAATGAGTTCCCTAATCAATTATGGCCAGTACTTGGTGATATGGGGCTATTAGGCGTAACCGTTGATGAGCAATATGGCGGCGCTAACATGGGCTACCTTGCGCACGTGGTGGCAATGGAAGAAATTTCCCGTGCTTCAGCATCTATAGGGTTAAGTTATGGCGCCCACTCAAACTTATGTGTGAACCAAATTAATCGTAATGGTAATGACGCTCAAAAAGCCAAATACTTACCTAAACTCGTCAGTGGCGAGCACATTGGTGCACTTGCCATGAGCGAACCCAATGCCGGTTCAGATGTAGTGTCAATGAAACTGCATGCTCGCAAAGAAGGTGACCGCTACATCCTTAACGGCAATAAAATGTGGATCACTAACGGTCCAGATGCCCACACCTATGTTATTTACGCCAAGACTGACCTAGAAAAAGGCGCACATGGTATTACCGCATTTATCGTTGAACGAGGATCTAAAGGGTTTAGCCAAGCCCAAAAACTCGACAAGTTAGGTATGCGCGGTTCAAACACCTGTGAATTGGTATTTGAAGACTGTGAAGTGCCAGAAGAAAACATCTTAGGCGGCCTCAATAATGGCGTAAAAGTGCTTATGAGCGGCCTTGATTACGAACGAGTAGTGTTGTCTGGTGGCCCATTAGGCATTATGTCTGCTTGCATGGACATCGTAGTGCCATACATTCATGAGCGTGAACAATTTGGCAAATCGATTGGTCAATTCCAATTGGTACAAGGTAAATTAGCCGATATGTACACGGGTATGAATGCTGCACGCGCTTATGTTTACAGTGTGGCTAAATCATGTGACCGCGGTGAAACTACCCGTAAAGACGCCGCTGGTGCGATTTTATACAGCGCTGAGCTTGCCACTAAAATGGCCTTAGATGCCATTCAATTACTGGGCGGCAATGGCTATGTCAACGAGTACGCAACAGGTCGTTTATTACGTGATGCTAAGCTTTACGAAATTGGTGCAGGCACCTCTGAAATTCGCCGCATGTTAATTGGTCGCGAATTGTTTAACGAGTCAAAATAACCAGTTTTTGCAGTACGAAGGCGACATATCAAGCGTGCTATGTCGCCTTAATCAAGCCCCCCCTTATTTTTTGCTTCATTAAGGATATAGAAATGACGCAACTGAGCAGCCGTATCAATCCTCGCAGTGACGAATTTAAAGCCAAGTCAGACAGCATGGCGTTATTGGTCGATGATCTTCAACAAAAACTAAAAAAAATCGAACAAGGCGGCGGCCCTGTTGCCTTAGAACGCCATTTATCTCGTGGTAAGTTATTGCCGCGCCAGCGCGTTGAAAAGCTGCTCGATCCAGGTTCACCTTTCTTAGAAATATCGCAATTTGCCGCTTACGAAGTCTATGACGAAGAAGTCCCAGCGGCAGGCGTTATTGCTGGTATCGGTCGTGTCAGTGGTATTGAGTGCATGATTATCGCCAACGATGCCACGGTCAAAGGCGGCACTTACTACCCGATTACCGTTAAAAAGCATTTACGCGCGCAAGACATCGCCAGCCGTTGTCACTTACCGTGCATCTACTTAGTCGATTCTGGTGGCGCGAATTTACCTCGCCAAGATGAAGTATTTCCAGATCGCGATCATTTCGGCAGAATTTTTTATAACCAAGCACAAATGTCAGCCAAAGGTATTCCGCAAATTGCTGTCGTCATGGGCTTGTGTACCGCAGGCGGTGCTTATGTTCCTGCAATGGCCGATGAGTCTATTATTGTTAAAGATCAAGGCACCATCTTTTTAGCCGGGCCTCCATTAGTGAAAGCGGCTACCGGTGAAGAAGTCAGCGCAGAAGAGCTTGGCGGCGCAGAAGTTCATACTAAAATATCGGGTGTTGCCGATCATTTAGCGCAAAATGACGACCACGCGCTTGAACTCGCTCGCCGTGCAGTACTGCGACTTAATCATCAAAAAGAAATCAAAAGCTTATTAAGTCCAGTCAAACCACCACAATTCGATATCCATGAATTGTACGGCATTGTTGGTACTGATCTTAAAAAGCCGTTTGATGTAAAAGAAGTCATTGCCCGTGTGGTTGATGACTCTGACTTTGACGAATTTAAAGCTAACTATGGTGCAACCCTAGTGTGTGGTTTTGCCCGTATTCATGGTTATCCTGTCGGTATTGTAGCCAATAATGGCATTTTATTTTCTGAATCGGCGCAAAAAGGCGCTCACTTCATTGAACTGTGTTGCCAACGTAAAATTCCGCTGTTATTCCTGCAAAATATTACCGGCTTTATGGTGGGTAAAAAGTACGAACACGAAGGCATTGCTAAACATGGTGCCAAAATGGTGACCGCAGTGTCTTGCGCTAACGTGCCTAAATTTACCGTGATTATCGGTGGCAGTTATGGCGCGGGTAACTACGGCATGTGTGGTCGCGCATTTGAACCGACCATGATGTGGATGTGGCCAAACGCCCGTATTTCGGTAATGGGTGGCGAACAAGCTGCTGGTGTATTAGCCACAGTGCGCCGCGATGGTTTAGCGCGTAAAGGCGTTGAATGGTCGGCAGAAGACGAGCAAGCCTTCCGTAAACCAATTGTTGAACAATACGAAAAAGAAGGTCATCCGTATCATGCCAGTGCCCGACTTTGGGATGATGGCATTATTGATCCGGCACAAACGCGTGATGTGGTCGGCTTAGCCTTATCGGCAGCATTAAATGCTCCTATTGAAGATACCCGCTTTGGGGTGTTCCGCATGTAATTGTGCGGTTAATTCAGCTAATAAGGAGTAATAAATAATGTTATCAAACCAATATAAGTTCATTGAATGCCGTCTAGACAAAGGGGTGGCAGAGCTCATTTTAAACCGCGTTGAAGTGCATAATGCCTTTGAGGAAGTGATGATTAGCGAGATGATCCAGGCTATCGAAAGCTTTGCCAGTAACAATCAATGCAATATGTTGATTTTGCGTGCTAATGGTAAAAACTTCAGTGCTGGCGCCGACCTCAATTGGATGCGCAAACAAGCAAAAATGGACTTTGAACAAAATCTGACTGATGCCCATGAGCTTGCCAAGCTGATGCACGTGTTAGACAAGTTTCCAAAACCCACTATTGCCTTAGTACAAGGCGCGGCCTTTGGTGGCGCTTTAGGACTAATTTGTTGTTGCGATATTGCCATTGCCAACACCCGTTCAAGCTTTTGCTTAAGCGAAGTCAAGCTGGGGCTTATCCCTGCTGTGATAAGTCCGTATGTGGTTCGTGCTATGGGTAATCGCCAATCGCGTCGCTTTATGCTTACCGCTGAACGCTTTAGTGCTGATGTTGCCTTAACCCATCAAGTCATTCATGAAGTTAACGACGACTTAGATGCAGCGGCGGTCCCTTTTATCACCGCATTTAATGCCAACAGTCCTCAGGGCATGGCATGGGCAAAAAATCTCGTATCGCATTTAGAAAACGGCGTGATTGACGACGCTACGCTCAATTTTACCAGCGAGCAAATTGCTCGGATTCGTGTATCAGATGAAGGTCAAGAAGGCCTTAATGCTTTCTTTGAAAAACGTACGCCAACATGGCAAACCGCTAAATCTGATCCACAAGGAGCCCAATAATGTTTACCAAATTACTGATTGCTAACCGTGGTGAAATTGCTTGCCGTATTATTAAAACGGCTCAAACCATGGGTGTTCGCACCATAGCCCTATATTCTGATGCTGACAAAGATGCCCGCCATGTAGCTATGGCAGATGAATCGTTTTATCTAGGTGGCAGCGCCCCAGCGGACTCATATTTAAAAGCTGATTTAATTATCGAGATAGCTAAAAAATCGGGCGCGGAAGCCATTCACCCTGGTTATGGTTTTTTGTCTGAAAATGCTGAGTTTGCTCGTAAATGTGAGCAAAATGGTATCGCCTTTATCGGCCCTGGCAGTGATGCTATCGATTCGATGGGCAGCAAAAGTGCCGCCAAAAAAATCATGTCAAAAGCCAATGTGCCCTTAGTGCCGGGTTATCATGGCGACGATCAAACGGATGCCACGTTAATAGCAGAAGCCAAAGCTGTTGGCTTCCCGTTACTGATTAAAGCGGCCTATGGTGGTGGCGGTAAAGGGATGCGTATTGTAGAACACGAAGGCGAAATCCTTGAAGCGGTTAAATCAGCACGCCGTGAAGCCAGCTCGTCATTTGGCAATGACAAACTGTTAATGGAACGCTACTTACGTCAACCACGTCATGTTGAAGTACAAGTATTTGCCGACACTCATGGCAATGCGATTTATTTATCGGATCGTGACTGCTCTATTCAACGTCGCCATCAAAAAGTGGTTGAAGAAGCACCTGCTCCAGGTTTGTCAGACGAACTACGAGCTCAGATGGGGAACGCAGCCGTTGCAGCCGCCAAAGCCATTGATTATGTTGGTGCGGGTACCGTTGAATTTTTACTGGATACTGATAACAGCTTCTACTTCATGGAAATGAATACCCGTTTGCAAGTAGAGCATCCGGTTACCGAAATGGTCACAGGCCAAGACTTAGTAAAATGGCAGCTAGTTGTCGCCAGTGGTGGTGAATTACCGCTGCGCCAAGATGAAGTGCGTATTCATGGTCACTCATTTGAAGTGCGAATTTACGCTGAAGATCCGCAAAACGAATTTTTACCTGCCAGCGGTAAGCTCAATTTTTTACGTGAACCAGAACAAAATCGTCACGTGCGAATAGATTCTGGTATCCGTGAAAACGATGTCATCAGTAACTTTTATGACCCGATGATCGCCAAACTGATTGTATGGGATGAGTCGCGCCCTCGCGCACTACAACGTTTAGTGCATGCACTTGAGTCATACCAAATCAGCGGCCTTAAACATAATATCGAGTTTTTAGCCAATATTGCTGAACATCCAGCCTTTGCTGCTGCCGATTTCTGTACTGACTTTATTGAGCGCTATGGCGACACCTTAATTGGAGATGCCGCTATTGAAGCAGATACTGCGTTAGCACTAGCAGGACTTTTTCAGGTGTTGTCACGTAAGCAAGCGGCAAAAGATCTGGCCATTAACAGTGCTGACCCGTATTCACCTTGGGGCCTAGTGAGCGGCTTTAGACTCAACAGTTCAAGCGTGCATCGTGTGTCGTTATTAACTGACGTATCCGCCGAAGTGCAACAGCATGACTTGTTGCTTACCGCCGTTGGCGAGCAATATCAATTGTGTTTACACGACCAAGTGTTGACGTTAGCGGGTGAGCTGAAAGCTGACTTACTCTTAGCCGAAATTAATGGCCATAAGAGCAAAATTCCTGTTAGCCATCAAGGCGATGACTTTACGCTATTTTTACCATCTGGCAGTTATCACTTTAAAGCCATATTGGCTCAAGTCATTGAGGAAGTCGTGAACCATGCAGATAAGCTTAAAGCACCAATGAATGGCACTGTTGTGACTCATTTAGTGGAAGTGGGCGAACAAGTCAAAGCGGGCCAAGGCTTATTAGTGATGGAAGCCATGAAAATGGAATACACCATCGAAGCGCCGTTTGATGGCGTGGTGAGTGAGTTTTATTTCCAAAGCGGTGAGCTTGTCAGTGACGGTGCACAACTATTAAACGTTGAACCATTAGCCTCTGAAGCTAACATCGAGGAAGCGTAAATGTTACCGACTAAAGTGAGCATTTTTGAAGTCGGCGCGCGTGACGGGTTACAAAACGAAGTGCCGGTGACCACTGCAGACAAACTCACGTTAATCGAACAACTTGCCGATGCAGGTGTTAAGCGCATTGAAGCAGGCAGCTTTGTGTCACCTAAGTGGGTGCCACAAATGGCCGACTCCGATGCTGTATTGCAGCAACTCAAACGACAAGCTGGTGTGGTTTACAGTGCATTAACCCCTAACCTAAAAGGCTTTGAACTAGCGTTAGCGGCTGGCGCTGATGAAGTGGCTATTTTTGGCGCCGCATCAGAAAGTTTTAGTCAAAAAAACATTAATTGCTCTATTGATGAGTCAATCGAGCGCTTTATTCCGTTGATGGAAGCCGCCAAAAAACACAATATCCCAGTGCGCGGCTACGTGTCTTGTGTGCTGGGTTGTCCGTACGAGGGCGACATTGCAGTGAGTGAAGTCGCGAGAGTATCTGAGATCCTTTATAAAATGGGCTGTTACGAAATCTCATTAGGCGACACCATCGGTGTTGGCACTCCCAATAAAGCGCGAAAAATGGTTGAAGCTGTCGCCAAAGTGGTTCCGGTTGATAAGTTAGCCTTGCATTTTCATGACACATACGGTCAAGCATTAGCCAATATTATGGCCTGTCTCGACACTGGTGTCAGCGTGTTTGATGCATCAGTCGCCGGTCTTGGTGGTTGTCCATATGCGAAAGGCGCTTCGGGCAATCTCGCCACTGAAGATCTGGTCTACATGCTCCATGGCATGGGAATTGATACCGGTATTGACTTAGCTAAGCTGGCATTCGCTGGCGACAACATTAGCCGCGCATTAGGCCGAAGTAATGGGTCTAAAGTGGCAAATGCAATCAGAACATAATCACATATACTAACAACCTGACTATGGTTAGCGCAGCATGGCACTAACTGTTGATATAAATATAACAAATAAGGACAACAAGATGGCAGGATTCAATAAAGTCGTCCACAGCTATGAAGAAGCACTAGCAGGACTGAGTGACGACATGACCATTATGGTCGGCGGGTTTGGTTTGTGTGGTATTCCTGAAGGCTTAATAAACCACATGGTTAAATTGGGTGTGAAAGGCTTAACCGCTATTTCAAACAACGCTGGTGTTGATGATTTTGGTTTAGGCTTGTTACTTAAACAACATCAAATTTCAACCATGATAGCCTCTTATGTTGGCGAAAATGCCACCTTTGAACAACAAATGTTGTCTTGTGAGCTTAATGTGATACTCACGCCACAAGGCACATTGGCTGAAAAAATTCGTGCTGGTGGTGCGGGTATTCCGGCATTTTTCACCGCAACAGGTTACGGCACACCGATTGCTGACGGTAAAGAAACCCGTGAAATTAAAGGTCGTCACTACGTATTAGAAGAATCATTGACGGCAGACTTTGCCTTAATTCGAGCCTGGAAAGCCGACACTATGGGCAATTTGGTATTTCGAAAAACCGCCGCTAACTTCAATCCAATGATGGCCACCGCAGGTAAAATTACTGTGGTTGAGGCTGAAGAAATTGTTGAACCTGGTGAGTTAGATCCAGACCACATTCATACACCAGGTATTTATGTTGATCGCGTTATCAAAGCCAGCTTTGAGAAACGTATCGAACAACGTACCGTCAAAGCTGCGAAATAAGGGAGACAACACCATGGCACTGACCAGAGAACAACTCGCCCAGCGCGTAGCAAAAGAATTACAAGACGGTTTTTACGTTAATTTAGGTATTGGTATCCCTACTCTTGTGGCTAACTATATTCCACAAGGCATGCAAGTGATGCTGCAATCTGAAAACGGTCTACTCGGCATGGGCGAGTTTCCAACCGAAGAAACCATAGACGCTGATCTCATCAACGCCGGCAAACAAACAGTTACCGCAGTTGCTGGGGCGTCATTCTTTTCATCGGCAGAGAGCTTTGCGATGATACGTGGCGGCCACGTAGACCTAACCGTATTAGGCGCTTTCGAAGTTGATGTTAACGGCTCTATCGCCTCATGGATGATCCCAGGCAAGCTGATTAAAGGCATGGGCGGCGCAATGGATTTAGTCGCTGGCGCTGATAATATTATTGTCACCATGATGCATGCAGACAAATACGGCAATTCAAAGTTATTGTCAAAATGCGAACTGCCATTAACGGGCTATGGTTGCATTAAACGTGTAATGACAGATTTGGCCTTTATGGAAATTAAAGAGGGTGCATTCCATTTACTTGAACGAGCCCCTGGCGTGTCTGTTGAAGAAATCGTCACAAAAACAGCTGGTAAGTTAGTGGTACCAGACCATGTGCCAGAAATGACTTTTTAATTAATCTTAAATGGTTAATATAACAAAGCCCGCCACTCTGGATATACTCAGTAATGCGGGCTTTTTTGTATTTTTTAAAATGACAACTAACTAAAAATACCTAACGGTTCGTTGATGTGACCGTTAATTTGCAGAAAAACTACCAGGTTAAAGGCGCAAGCAATTGATCATCTGCTGGAATAATCAATACGTTACTGCGCATTCGCTCTAAAACCAACTCAGCAGTATTACCTATAATCCGTCCTAATAATCCTTCTCGTTGCCGAGCACCAATCACAAAATATTCACTCTTCAATCTGCAGGCTAGCTCAAACAAGCACAGCTCAGGCTCACCAGCAATAATGTGGATACATTCGGGATCCATATTAAATTGAGCAATCTGTTTTTGATGATCTTTATATGCCTTTTTAACAAGAGCATGGGTATCAATCAAATCCATATCTCGTAATATTTTGGGTACCCTAAGCACAAACGCTAAATGTAATTTGGTCCCTGTAGCTTCTGCAAGTTGCTTACCATATGCCACTACAACGCTATTGAGCTGTTGTTTAATAGGATCATGAGTAGCAAGATCGACAGCCATCAACGTTGCGTTGCCTTTAGTGAGTGGATTACTGGTTAATAATAATAACGGAATACGAGTATGGCGTATCAACTGCCAGTCAGTGGATAAATAATGGTCTGCATGATGTACAGCCTTCACCATAAGGTCAAATCCATGACGAATAGAATGATGACAGGCATGTTCAAATAAATATTTGCTCCACACCATGTGTACCGGAATATCTTCACCTTTAAGATCCACGAGATGCTGCTTTAATTCAGCTTCTCGTTGATCCATTAACTGCTTTTGAGCAACGCTGACTAAACGAGGGTTATAACTTTCAGGACCACTAAAATAAGCATAAGAATAAGCAAAAACTTCCGCATTTTTGTTCAATTGCTTAGCTAACAGCAAACCGCTCGCTATCGCATCGGTGTGTGCTTGTTCCATTTGCGCGATAATAAACACCTTATCCATTTCCTTCTCCTTAAGTCTGCCAATTTTTTGATGTACAGCTACTGAAATAGTGATGTCCTGATTAGATGTGCTATATAACAATCTTCATTGCTGGTGGCTTAAACTAAAAATCCCATCAGCTGAGCTTTATAGGCAAATGTCACCGTTAAAAACAGTCGTCCAAATAACCAACTCACCTAGCTCAAATAGTAAATAATTGAAAGTTCCAACTAAATATTTTTTCCGTTAAAACACAGTAAATCATGTCTTATTTGCTATCATTAGTTTAGTCAATAGAGTACGTTTGTGTTTAATAATTAATCAGTAAGTTGATCATAATCAACTTTCTGAGATCAAATCGAATCAAGGGATGTAGCGCAAACTAAGGCAGACAAAATGACAATAGATAGTTTTGTAATGTCATTATTCTTTATTCTAGTGGTAGGTAGAATACTCGGTGAACTGAGCGACCAACTTGGGTGTCCAAGCGTGGTGGGTGAAGTTATTGCAGGGATATTACTGGGGCCATCAATTCTCAACTGGGTAGAACCTAATAGCACATTAGCTATTATCGCAGAACTTGGGGTTATCCTATTACTTTTCGATATTGGGTGCGAAACCTCAATAAAACGGCTCGTCAATGCAGGAGGTCAAGCCGTTCGGGTCGCATTATTAGGGATTGCTTTACCCATATTAACAACAGGACTTGCCAGTCTTTATTGGTTGTCCCTAGCACCTTTTACAGCCTTATTTTTTGGTTGCGCCCTCACCGCCACCAGCATTGGTATATCAATGCGCGTGTTAACACTATACAAACAGACCCAAAGTTCAGCTGGACATATTATTCTTGGAGCCGCGGTAATTGATGATATTGTCGGAGTGATACTGCTTAGTTTGTTGTTTCATTTTGCTTCCTCAGGTGAATTGGCATTAAGCTCAACACTGATGCTGTTTATCACGATAACCAGTTTTATCGTTTTCAGCCCCCCACTTGTTAGAGCTATCATTTATTTTACCCGCTGGTTACGTCCCAAAACGAATATCCCGGGTTATGAAGTGTTTGTGGTAATGTCACTGATTAGCATGTTTGCATGGCTGGCACACTGGTTTGGCACACCAGCAATATTAGGTGGGTTTGCAGTTGGCATGGGTATATCGCGGCAGTTTACTTCGCCATTAAATAAATTTTTGAAAAATCCCTTTCCTTACACTTATAAACTAGAACTGTCCTCTCGCCCGCTGGTGCAAATATTCAGCCCGATATTTTTTGTTTATGTCGGAGTTAGCCTCGATCTCAGCCAGTTAGATTCAAGTTTTACAGGTTTAGTCATTCTAGGATGGTTAGCGTTTATTGCTGTATTAAGTAAGTTCGTGGCAGGTTTAATAGCAGGTCAGAACTGGCAAGAAAAATGTATCATTGGTGCCGCTATGGTACCTCGTGGAGAGGTTGGGCTAGTTTTCGCGGAAATGGGCCGTCAACTTGGGGTGATACCAGCTAAAGAGTTTGCAATATTAGTTATGATTATCGCCCTAACGACCCTAATAGGGCCGCTTATTTTGAAATATACGTTAAGTAAGCAGCATTAACCGCTTAAGTCATTTCGACTGAAATATCAGTACTGAGTAACATAATGATCAGTCTACTAAAAACTGCAGCGCTTTCTCTAAATTAGGATCGTCAGGATTAGATGTATTTGTCACCCACGCAATATGACCAGTGCGGTCAATAAATACTGTTGTCGGTGTGCCTCTTACGCCATACAACTTAGCAACCTCATCCCCTAAAACCAACGTTTTCATCTTTACACCTCGATCTAGCAAGCTTTGTCCGGGAGTTGCGCCGACATCTTCTTTAAAACTAATACCAATCATTTGTAAGTCTGTATGTTGATATTTAAGTCGCAGCTTTTCTAAGCCGGGTTGAAGTTTTTTACAATATGGACACCATGTAGCCCAAAAATGCAAAATGACTGGTTTTCCCGCGTAGTCATGTAGATTAAATGGCTGACCATCAGCATGAGTTAACTCAAAGTTAGGAGCAACGGATTCTTCCATCTTCGACGCCGCATCAGCTATGTGTAACGGCATGAAAGACAAAAAGAACAATGCCAATATACTTATTCCAAACCAAACTAATTTCATCACTAGCCCCTTTTTGATGGCGTATTCTTTTGATAGATAATTTTGATAGATAATTTTGGATAGATAATTTTTGTAGATAACTCATAGACCGGACAAAAACGATTCTGTATTCGTTTGCAGAGCAAAAAAAATGGTTCATCAGTACTGAACTTTCTATAGGTGATTACGGTATTAATAAAGAGGCTAACAATACGCATATTTCAGAGTAAATAAATCGGTACATTAAACGTATAAAATTAAGTTTACGTTTACGTAAAAATAATACTGAGTTTTTACTCGAAATTGGGTATGGTTAGATAAATCAACTATCTGATTGGACCAGTAACTAACTACATTTTGTTGCCGAGACCCAACTAAAATACAACATAACCAAGGAATGATCTTATGCCAATTTACCAAGCTCCTCTTCGCGATTATCAATTCATTCTATCTGAACTGCTTAATGTCTATCAACAAACTGATTTACGTGGTTTTGATGAGTTAGATGCTGAGCTAACTGATGCGATTTTACAAGGTGTTGCCGATTTCAGCACTGACATCATGTTGCCACTCAATGCCAGTGGAGACTTAGAAGGTTGTAAACTGGTTGATGGTAAGGTCATTACCCCTACAGGGTTCAAGCAAGCTTATAAACAATACGTACAAGATGGTTGGGCAACATTAACTTGCGATCCTGAATTTGGTGGCCAAGGTTTACCCGAAGTTATCGGTACATTTGCAACCGAAATGAAAACAGCCACTAATATGGCGTTTGCCATGTATCCAGGCTTAACCCATGGCGCTTATTCAGCGATTCACGTTCACGGCAGCGATGCTCTAAAGCAAAAATATTTAGCCAAACTGGTCAGTGGTGAATGGACCGGCACCATGAACTTAACAGAGTCTCATGCGGGTACAGATTTAGCCTTACTGCGCACTAAAGCGGTTCCTGCTGGTGATGAACTGTTTGCTATTAGCGGTGAGAAAATTTTCATTTCGTCTGGCGATCACGACTTAGCCGACAACATCATTCATTTAGTATTAGCGCGTTTACCAGATGCACCGGACGGTGTTAAAGGTATTTCATTATTTGCTGTACCTAAGTTTTTAGTGAATGCCGATGGTAGCTTAGGCGAAGCTAACAAGCTTAGCGCAACAGGTCTTGAGCATAAAATGGGCATTCATGGTAACTCAACATGTGTGATGCATTTTGACGGCGCAATAGGTGAGCTTGTTGGTGCAGCACATCAAGGTCTAAAAGCCATGTTTACCATGATGAACCAAGCACGTTTAGGTGTTGGTATTCAAGGTTTAGGCGTATCAGATATTGCTTATCAAAATGCTCTCGTTTATGCCAAAGAGCGTATTCAAGGCCGTGCATTAAGTGGTGTTAAGCAGCCAGAGCAAGCTGCAGACTCATTATTAGTCCATGGCGACGTGCGTCGTATGTTGTTATCACAAAAGTCGTTCAACGAAGGTACACGTGCGCTAATGGGTCAACAAGCACTGTGGCTTGACCAAGTAGAACGTCATACCGATCCAGAAAAAGCCAAACAAGCTAATGCACTTGCTGCGTTATTTACACCGATTGTTAAAGGCTTTGTCACCGACCAAGGCTTTAAAGCTTGTGTCGATGCCCAGCAAGTCTATGGCGGCCATGGTTATATTAACGAATGGGGTATGGAGCAGTTTGTGCGTGATATCCGTATTGCAATGATTTACGAAGGCACAAATGGGGTACAAGCACTCGATTTAGTCGGCCGTAAATTACTTGCTGACAAAGGTGCAGCATTAACTTTGTGGTCAGGTATGGTGAAGGAATTAATTCAGCAAAACGCGGCTAATGACGCAATGAAACCTTATCTTGCAGGCTTAATGGATGCCGCTGGCGATCTTGAAAAAGCCACCGGTTTTATTGTGCAGTCAGCCAGTAAGAATCCTGATCTTATTGGTGCAGCGTCAATGGCCTATATGCAGTTGTTTGGAATTACCGCACTAGCATGGATGTGGACTCGCGTTGCAGCAACGTCATTAGCCGCATTAGAAGCGGGTACTGAAGAGACGGGTTTTTACCAAGCTAAACTTAAAACCGCACAATTCTTTATGAGCTATTGGGGCAGCCAAACCCGCAGCTTACGCAAACAAATTGAATCGAGTAGTGCAGATATTGTCGATTTCGCAGAAGCCGATTTTTAATAAATAGTGACACACAAAAAAGCCGCATCAATTAACTTGAAGCGGCTTTTTTATTCAGTTAAGTTGGGTTTGACTTAATCCCACAAAAACTCACGAAAATGCTTTCGACAAACCGACTCGTAACTTTCATTACCGCCAATGGCAACCTGCTCGCCTTCACGCATCGGTTTACCGTCATGATCAAGACGCACGACCATGTTAGCTTTACGGCCACAATGGCAGATAGTTTTAAGCTCAACCAATTTGTCAGCCCAGGCTAATAAATATTGGCTGCCTGGAAATAGTTCGCCTTGAAAATCATTGCGAAGACCATAGCACAATACTGGAATATCAAGATTATCAACAACATGAGTAATCTGTCTAACTTGTTCTTTACTTAAAAACTGACTTTCATCAATCAATACGCAATGAATTTTTTGCTCATCATTCGACGTCGAAATTAACTCAATTAAATTATCAGTGCTACCGAACACCTGCGCTTCGGTTTCGATGCCGATACGTGATGACACTTTGCCGACACCATAACGATTGTCTATCGATGCCGTCATCACTAAAGTGTGCATACCGCGCTCACGATAATTATAAGATGACTGCAGTAATGATGTTGATTTACCGGCATTCATCGCCGAATAATAAAAGTACAGTTGCGCCAAAATGAAGCGTCCTAATGTTTAGCTAGTGAATGTCGTTCATATTACCTTTTCCAACATCGTAATAACAAATAAAAATGCCGTATTCATAACGAATACGGCATTTTTATTACAGCTTAAATTGGACATTTACCTACATACAGTAGGGCTTAGTTCAAGAAATTACTTCTTAGCCCAAAAGTGTAATATCACAATGCTGATGACAAACAACACGCTACAGCAAACTAACCCTGCGATTAATGAGCCAGTAAAACCTAATACGGTGTAACCGACTAAACTGATGAAAGCGGCAATTAAGGCATACGGCAGTTGAGTAACCACGTGATCAATATGATGACAACTGGCACCGGTTGACGACAATATAGTGGTGTCAGAAATGGGCGAACAATGATCGCCAAATACCGCACCAGACAATACTGCGGCCAACATTGGCAACATCATAGTACTATCACTTCCCATAGCCATATCTGCTGCAATAGGCAACATAATCCCAAACGTGCCCCAACTTGTTCCTGTCGCAAATGCGGTAATACCCGCTAATAGGAATAACACTGCAGGTAACATCGCAAACGGAATATTGTCAGTGGCTAAACTTGCCATGTACTTACCGGTTTCAAGCTGTCCAATCACACTCGAAATTGTCCATGCAAAAAGTAATATGTAAATGGCTGGCAACATCGAGCGCGCGCCAACCGACATGCCTTTGAGTAACATAGACAAGTCAACTTTTTGCTGAATCGCAAGAATGAGCGTCGCAATAAGACCAACTACAGAGCCAAAAAATAGTGACGAGCTAACATCGGTATTCTCAAATGCCCCGAGTACGTTAAACGGTAAGTCTTTTGCTGCTAACACATCGGCGCCACTTGACACCATAAAATACACTGTCGCAAACACCAATACCGCGATAGGTAAAAATAAGCCCATCACTTTACCGGTATCGGCTTCAGGTAAATCTGTAACAGCGCCAGGGGGTTGGCCTTTTGACTCATCAAACAAGTTACCCCGCAGTGCGTTTAATTCATGCTGGCGCATTGGGCCAACATCTAAGCTAAACGTTGCAACACACAGTAATAATAATAACGAAAAAATGGCATAAAAGTTCATTGGGATCATTTGAATAAAGACGCTCAAATGACCAGAATCGGTAAATCCATGAGCCGTTAAAATACCGCCAATTAAGGCGATAATGTATGCACCCCAGCTAGATACGGGAGAAATAACACACACCGGCGCAGCGGTGGAATCAAGAATATAAGCTAATTTGGCACGCGAAATATGGTAGCGATCTGTGATTGGACGTGAAATCGAGCCGACGACTAAACTATTAAAGTAATCATCAATAAACACTACGCAGCCTAAAAACATGGTCATTAACTTGGCATCACGTTTATTGCGAATACGCAATTTAGCCCAATCAGCAAAAGCACGAGCAGAGCCACTGACAGTGATCAATGCTGTGATCATACCCAACACAATCAAAAAGCCTAAAATGTACACATTCCAACGGTTCAGTCCGGCGTCTTTCCAAACTAACTGGCTGGCTGTATTTAAAATATATTCGCCACTGCCAACCAATGAGAAATCGGTTAGTAATAAGGCGCCGAAAACAATGCCAACCCCTAAAGATAGCAATACTTTACGAGTTAAAATAGCCAGAGTAATAGCCACAAGTGGTGGCAAAACAGAAAGTGCCGAATCGGCATAACTTATTATCATAATTTAATTATTTCTTCGTTGGATACGAATGGAGAAAAACTAGAAATAAGGCTAAACATACACAGGAAGTGTATGCGTTAACTTAACTAGTAGCACTCCACAGTAATATCCATTTAATATGAATATCATTCTTTTTATCAAGTCGATAAAAACACTATGACAGTGCAGTCCCTTTCGAGAACTGCCCCAACAAATGCGGCTGATAACCCCATTTATTTCGGCATTGCACCCTTTTATGTCGAATTATTGGCATCACCCAATTCAACATGACTTTTATGCAACGCACCTCTACTTTTGTTGTTTGTAGTTAAAGCTCATTACACACAACGCGAACATACAATCATAAATTACATATTCTGCGCCAGTAAAAAGCACTAAACAGCACGAAAAATAACAACAACATCAATTTAAACCACAATTGCATAGCATTAGTTTAACGTTTTTAAATCAAATGCACACTAGTGTAATGGGCACAAAAACAGCAACCGCATCAAACCCTGGATATTTGAACTGAATTTTTAAAAATCAACACCTAAACCAGTACTAAATCCAAGAGAAATCCAAGAGTAGCCCAATAAAAAAGGTTTCTACCTTATGAGTAGAAACCTTTTAATCGTACAACAGAACGTTTAATAGCGCGTCAAAGTCGGCTGAACAACACGAGCTTAATCAACTCCTCCGTTTAGCGACTTAACATCTGATTAAACGAGGTTGTTCAATGCCGGTACCGCTTCAAATAAGTCGGCAACCAAACCATAATCCGCCACTTGAAAAATAGGGGCTTCAGGGTCTTTGTTAATGGCCACAATTACTTTTGAGTCTTTCATGCCAGCAAGATGTTGAATCGCGCCAGAAATACCCACTGCAATGTACAAGTTAGGGGCGACAATCTTACCCGTTTGGCCAACTTGCAAGTCGTTAGGTACAAAGCCCGCGTCTACAGCTGCACGTGATGCACCTACTGCTGCGCCTAACTTATCGGCTAGTTGTTCTAAAATGGCAAAGTTTTCACCGCTGCCCATACCACGGCCGCCAGACACAATAATGCCAGCATTACCGAGTTCAGGACGGGCTGATTCAGTGAGTGACTGAGAAACAAACTCAGTTTTTGAATCAATTGCTTGGCTTAAGTTGATGACTTCAGCACTGCCTGTTGATGCTACAACATCAAACGCACTTGAGCGCACAGTCATGACTTTCTTAGCATCTAAGCTTTGCACTGTTGCAAGCGCATTACCCGCATAAATAGGGCGTACAAAAGTGTCACTGCTTACAACTTCAATCACTTCAGAAATCTGGGCAACGTCTAATAATGCTGCTACGCGAGGCAATGTATCTTTACCTATACTGGTTGC
This sequence comes from Shewanella sp. ALD9, assembly GCF_002836315.1. NCBI lineage: Bacteria > Pseudomonadati > Pseudomonadota > Gammaproteobacteria > Alteromonadales > Shewanellaceae > Shewanella > Shewanella sp. ALD9. The sequence continues at coordinate 284,415 of NZ_PJCD01000003.1, read as the reverse complement.
TGCAGCCAGAATATGTTCATAGTCTCCGGCAATATCAACAACCAATTTTGATACATTTTCAGCTAGTTGAGCGCCATATTGAGCAGCATCAGCCACTAACACTTTACTCACGCCCGCTAAACTTTGTGCTGCACTTACTGCGGCAGAACAATCAGCACCAGCAACCAGTACATGAATATCACCACCAATGGCTGTTGCAGCGCTAACTACTTTCGCCGTGTCAGTTTTCAGGCTGACATTATCGTGTTCTGCTAATACTAAAATGGTCATATTAGATCACCTTCGCTTCATTTTTTAACTTATCAACTAACTCTTCAACAGAAGACACCATGATGCCCGCTTTACGCTCAACAGGAGGTGTGACGCTAAGTACTGTTTGATGTGCTCTTAAGCTCACACCAAGATCAGCCACAGCCATAATCTCTAATGGTTTGCGTTTAGCTTTCATAATATTAGGTAATGAAGCATAACGAGGTTCGTTCAAACGTAAGTCTACCGTCACAATCGCAGGCAAAGGCATTTTCAGCGTTTGTAGTCCGCCATCGATTTCACGAGTAACCGTAATCATGTCACCATCAATTTTGACTTCTGATGCAAATGTCGCTTGTGGCATATCAGTTAATGCTGCGAGCATTTGACCCGTTTGGTTATTGTCGCCGTCAATTGACTGCTTACCAAAAATAACGAGTTGTGCTTGCTCTTTTTCTTGCACTGCCTTTAACAGCTTAGCAATCGAAAGAGGCACTAACTCTTCATCGGTCTCAATATGAATCGCTCGGTCGGCACCCAGTGCCATTGCGGTTCTTAATTGTTCTTGCACCGCTTTAGGGCCAACACTTACCACTACAACTTCAGTGGCAATGCCAGCTTCTTTGAGGCGAACAGCTTCTTCTACCGCTATTTCGCAAAATGGGTTTAACGCCATTTTAAGGTTGGTCGTATCAACATTTGTGTTATCAGCTTTTACCCTGACTTTCACATTGGCATCAACTACGCGTTTAACAGGCACCAATACTTTCATAGGTTTTCCTTCCTACACCTTCAATGTATATGGACAACACACTGGCGTTCGCCAATGCAAGATGGGTTAACTTTACGTCCTGTTAACGTTAACGTCAATCAAAGTCAAACGACTGTTTACATATTTTTTGTTATTGTGGTGGCAATCAAACTAAACAAGTAGTGGATCATTAATTACTTAATGGGAATGCTTAATTAAAATTAATTGCATAATTAGATGATTTTATTTGATTCAATGCCAAATAGTTTCTATTATTACAGCTATATTCAGTATTGATTAAGCTGTATTAGTAATAATCAGAGAATTAATCTGACTTATATTAATAATAACGACCCAAATAAACAATATGAAGTACTGAAACTTACACGGAACGTTGATACTTTTTATCTCTTATAACTTTTATTTTATAAATAAATCATTAGGAAACTATACAACATGAGTGACTTTTTAGACATATTAACCCACGGCCGTCGTTTTAAAGCTGCAGTAAAAGAATTGTCTCTTGATGATTTACGTGAAACAGCGGCCAAATTAGAAAAAATCATTACCGAACGTCAAGAAGAAGAAAAATTAGAACTTGAAGCTAATGCAGAGCGTAACGCTCGTATTGCTGAAATTCTTGCTCAAATTGAAAACAGTGGTTTATCAATTGAAGATTTAGGTGATGTGACCTCTTCTGTTAAAACAGCTAAACCTAAACGTGCACCGCGCCCACCAAAATATCAAATCACTGTTGATGGTGAATTAATTCAATGGACTGGCCAAGGTCGTATGCCTACCGTATTCAAACAACAAGTTGATAGCGGCAAAAATATGAGCGAATTCTTAATTCCTGGTATGGAATAATTATTCTGATTAAGGGTTAACCACACGGTTAGCATTTAAAATAAAAAAGAGCTTACTTCGGTAAGCTCTTTTTTTTATAGCATTTGAGCGCTTTATCATCGCCATGAGAAAAGGTAAACTAACCGTCATTGATCCATTCCCCATTAATAGAAGGCTACGGCTATGACTTTTCCTCTTAAATATGCATTTATTGCCTCAGGTATAGCACTATTATTGAGCGCTTGTGCGAGTGATTATACGTTCAAAAGTAATTTAGACAGTAAAGCGATCAATGATTATTTTAAAGTCGGTGATGTACAGTTATATGAAGGAAACGATCAACCTAAAGGAACATTTGAAACTTTAGGTTTAGTGGAAGGCGAAGCCTGCCAAGAAAGCAAACAAGATGCACCACCGCAAATGGCCGTAGCACGAAGCAATGCCAGAAGATCTGCTGCAGATATGGGCGCAAATGGTTTTGTAGTTAAAAGCTGTTTTATGATTACTGAAGCGGATAATAGTTGTTTTAGCCGTGCACTTTGTGTCGGTCAAGCCATTAAAACTCCTACAGAAAAATAACAACTCAATATATTATATTGGCTGCCCATAAATGATGAGTGCTCATATAACACTCATCAACATTTTTTATATTTGATTTATAACTCCCTTTGTTTGCTTAATTCAGGTATCGCATGACACAAAGCAACGATCGACACAGTCAAACAGATCTAATGAATCATAAATCTAGCGTTCCGTTTAGCAGCCAATTAAATGCTGTTGCAATATGCAGAACACCTTACAAACAAAAGTTTGGTATTCCTCGTCAGCCAGGTTTAGTCAATGCGGTAGGTTATATAGAGTTTGAACCCGCGTTTAATCATATTGATGCAGTAAGAGGAATAGAGCAATATTCACACTTATGGTTATTATTCTGTTTCCATGAAAATCTGGCTCAAGGTTGGAAAACCACCGTTCGCCCTCCTCGTTTAGGCGGCAATGAAAAACTGGGCGTTTTTGCTACACGCTCCACATTTCGTCCAAATGGTATTGGCCAATCAGTGGTAAAACTCCATGGAGTTATCCAACGTAAAGGAAAAGTGTGCTTAGTAATATCTGGAATGGATTTATTAGACGGCACGCCAATTGTCGATATTAAACCTTATATTCCTTTTTCTGATGCTATTTTAGACGCCAAAGGCGGCATAGCCCAAGAAGCCCCAATCCTCATCCCACTGACTTATACATCGTTAGCGACAGAGCAAATAGATCACTACAGCCAACAAGAGCAGTACCAAGATTTAGCCGCGCTTATTGAAGGGGTATTGTCACAAGATCCTCGTCCTGCATACAAAAAAGCCAAAAATGATCCCAAACTTTATCAAGTGGCTTTATACGACTTAGATATCTTTTGGCATATCACAGCTCAAGGTATTGAAGTGTTAGAACTCAAACCGACAAAAGTTGAACTGCTGAAGGATTAAATCAATGGCAGACATAGATTACCAAGCTCAACATAAAAAACGCTTATCATGGATGCCATGGCTGTATTTTTCACTTAAACCAAAACATTTAACATGGGCAAAACCTTGGCAAGATGACATTCAACAACGGCTATGTCAGCTTGAAACCATTCATGTAGGTGAACAATGTTTTATTGCCCCACAAGCTCAGCTTTTTGCCGAACCTGGTAGGGACATTATCATTGGCGATCAATGTATGATTGCCGCTGATGTGTTTATGCATGGCCCAATTACCCTAGGCAATGAAGTGGCCATTAACCATGGCTGCAGCTTAGATGGGGGCCGTAACGGTATCAAAATTGGCAGCCAAACACGTATTGCTAACAACGTCACGGTTTATGCTTTTAACCATGGTATGTCACCCAGCGCACCCATTTATAAACAACCCGCGACATCAAAAGGTGTAGTGATAGGCCAAGATGTATGGATTGGCGCTCAGGCAGGCATTGTTGACGGTGTCACCATTGGGGATTGTGCGGTGATTGGCATGGGCTGCATTGTTACAAAAGATGTACCCGATTTTGCCATTGTTGCTGGAAATCCTGCCCGAGTTATTGGCGACCGACGCGATAAATAACCTCAGATACGTTGAATAGATAGGGTTATTCAATAAAGACAAATTAGTGGCAACTCATCGATATTAAACTTGCCATTGTTGTTGCTATCTAAGCACATTGACGCGACTATTGTGTTCTTATAACAAGTCAATACAACACTGGATAGAGGGATAGAAAGCTATTTAATATGCATTTATTATCCCGATGTGAAGTTTAATAACGGTCACTTGCGGTTAAAGTATAACAAAGGCTACTTTTGAGTCGAATTAGCAGGTGACATCATTGTTGCAGGTGCTAAAATGATGCTAATTCATAGCAACTATTTTGGACATCGGGAATGCGAGTTAGCAAGTACCTGCTTTCAACACAAAAAGAAACCCCTGCTAATGCAGAGGTGATTAGTCATCAGTTAATGTTACGTGCCGGTATGATCCGTCGTAATGCTTCAGGTCTCTACACTTGGCTTCCATCAGGTTTACGTGTTTTACGTAAAGTTGAAGCCATTGTTCGTGAAGAAATGAATAAAACAGGCGCTATCGAAATATTAATGCCGTTAGTTCAGCCTGCTGATTTATGGGTTGAAACGGGCCGTTGGGACAAGTTTGGTCCTGAGTTATTACGTTTCCAAGACCGTAATAATCGTGACTTCGTATTGGGGCCAACCCATGAAGAAGTGATCACTGATTTAGTCCGTAAAGAATTAAGTTCTTACAAGCAACTGCCGTTAACACTTTACCAAGTACAAACTAAGTTCCGTGATGAAGTTCGTCCCCGCTTTGGTGTGATGCGCGCGCGTGAATTTTTGATGAAAGATGCCTATTCTTTCCATTTAGATCAAGAAACCATGGATAACACTTACCACGCTATGCATACCGCATACAGCAATATTCTGACTCGTATGGGCTTATCATTCCGTCCAGTACTGGCTGATACTGGTTCTATCGGTGGTAGCATGTCGCATGAATTCCATGTGCTGGCTAACAGTGGTGAAGACTTAATCGCTTATTCAACGGGTAGCGATTATGCCGCTAACATTGAAAAAGCCGAATCACCAATGCCAACCGACACTCTTGCCACGCCGACTGAAGTAATGACGTTAGTGGATACGCCTAACGCCAAAACGATTGCTGAGTTAGTTGAGCAATTTAATTTAGTCATCACTAAAACGGTTAAAACCTTAATAGTAAAAGGTGCTACTGACGAAGCGCCATTAGTTGCCTTAGTTATCCGTGGCGATCACGAACTTAACGAAATTAAAGCCGACAAACTTGAATTAGTCGCATCTCCATTTGAATTTGCTTCAGAAGCAGAAATTCGTGCAGCAGTGGGTGCAGGTCCTGGTTCTATAGGACCTGTTGGCTTAACGATGCCAATTATTGTTGATCATAGTGTGACTGTGATGAGCGATTTTGCCGCGGGTGCCAACACTGAAGCTAAGCATTATTTTGGTATTAACTGGGAGCGCGATTTGCCTCTAGCGACTGCAGCGGATATCCGTAATGTGGTCGAAGGTGAACCAACGCCTGATGGCTTAGGTACGTATGCAATGGCTCGAGGTATTGAAGTCGGCCATATCTTCCAGTTGGGAACAAGTTATTCTAAATCAATGAATGCCACCGTGTTAGACGAAAACGGTAAAGCCCAAGTGTTATTGATGGGTTGTTACGGCGTAGGCGTGAGTCGTATTGTGGCTGCTGCTATTGAGCAAAACAACGATGACCGTGGCATTACCTGGCCTGAAGCGATTGCACCGTTTACTGTAGGTATTTTGCCAATGAATATGCATAAGTCACATCGTGTAGCTGACATTGCCGAAAAACTTTACCAAGACCTGGCTGATGCTGGTGTTGAAGTATTGATGGATGATCGTAAAGAGCGTCCTGGGGTTATGTTTGCCGACATGGAACTCATTGGCTTACCGCATGTTGTGGTGATTGGCGATCGCAATATTGATGCGGGTGTATTTGAATATAAAAACCGTCGTACGGGTGAGAAACAAGATATTCCATTCGATGAGATTGTGGCGTTTTTAACAAATGCAGCTAAAGGCTAGTTATTAACAATATAACCTGTTAAAAACGCACTTTAGGGTGCGTTTTTTTATCGCTGCAAAACACTTTTATGTAATATTTTTGATATAAATATCGATTTCAAGGCCTTGATTCAACTCTGAAATAATCTCAAGCCTACCGCCTAATTTTTGCGTTACTAGATTATACACAATAGACATGCCTAACCCTGTGCCACCAATATTGCGTGCGGTAGTAAAAAAAGGTTCAAATATTCTCCGCTTTACTTCAGGGCTCAAACCTTTGCCATTATCTTTGTAAAACATCTTTATTTCATCACCACAGTAATTAGCGCCTAATATAATTCGCTTTTGTCCTACATAATCGACAGGAAATGCATGCCGAAAGCAATTGGACACTAGATTAGTAAAGATTTGTGCTATAGCACCAGGATAAGATTCAACAACCAAGTCTGGTTCTATTTGAATATCAAGCTCGATACCTTGCTTACGGGTTAATGGCCTAAGAGGGGAAGATATTTGCTCCAAATATTCAGTTAAATTAACCTGTTCTTTTTCTAGAATAAGCTGGTCAGCGGCGGTGCGTTTAAAGTTATGAACTAACTCAGCGGCACGCGATAAATTGCGTTCAATTAAATATAATCCGTCAGTAAGTGTATGGATAAACTCTTCAAAGTCTTGTTGTTCTAATTCACCCGCAGCGAACAAAGTTTTGAGTTTAGTTAACTCATCGATGCAGTGGCTTGTTGATGTCACCGAAATACCTAATGGAGTATTAACTTCATGTGCAACACCAGCAACAAGATTACCTAAGGCGGCAAGCTTTTCGCTCTCTATTAAACTGGTTTGCGTTACTTGTAGGTTATTAATCGCATTTTTTAACTCTGCGGTTCGCTTTTCAACTTCTGCTTCTAAGGCTAAATTATTCAATTCAAGTTCATTTTGGTAAGCCTTGACCTTTTTAGCGTTAACAGCTCTACCATACAAATCAGCCAAAGAGCTCACAAATGATTGCTCATCACGGCTCCAATGCCTAACGCCTCCCTTATGCTCACAACAGATAATGCCGATCATTTTACCAGCATGCCTTATTGGGCTGTCTAACATGGCTGTGATTGCATTGGGGCGCAAATAAATGTCTTTAAACTCACAGGTAGCAGGATCTGTCATAGCATCACTGGCAGCAATCGTTCTTTCTGTATCGAGAGCGCGAAAATATCCCGGAAACGCTAAGCGAGTTAGCGTGATATTATTTTGTTTAGTTTGATTATCAACTAATAAAAAACAACCGATTGATTGATTATCTTCTGTTAACAACCATATACCTGCCCTGTCGATATCGAGTCCGCGACAAACTGAATCGACAATCAATTTTGAAGCCGAATCTAAGTCTCCAGTATCAATTAATTCAGACCGGCTGACAGCAAGTAATACTTGATCTAAATTCTGATTCATAATAGATAACTTAATGTGTGCTTTGCGCAGGTTCATCTGGCATTTGTTGCTGGATCTCTACAAACTTATCAAGCAAGGTTAAACTGGCATCACACATCAAAGGATCAAATTGCTTACCTGACTGCTCAATTAAATAATCTCTTACTTTTTCAGCGGACCAGGCGTCTTTATAACTGCGTTTTGACAACAGTGCATCAATTACATCCACGATAGCCATAATGCGACCTTCAATCGGTATTGCATCAGCAACTAACCCACGAGGATAACCATTACCGTCCCATCGTTCATGATGTGTATAGGCAATACGAGCGCCCATTTTGGCTATGATACGATTTGATGCCGCAAGTAAGGTGTAGCCCTTTTCTGCATGGGTTTTCATGATTTCCCACTCACTATCGGTCAACTTACCGGGTTTATGTAAAATACTTTCAGGGATACCAATTTTACCCACATCATGTAAAGGGGCTGCATAGCGCATGGTTTCAACAAAATCATCGCTCATACCAATATGGTTAGCCAGCATTTCACTCATCACTGCCACACGCCTAACATGAGCACCGGTTTCTTTACTGCGCTGTTCAATCGCATCACCAATAATTAGGATCAGTTCACGTTGCGTTTGTTGGACATTTTCTTTGCTTGAAAGGTTTTCAAAGGTCAAACTAACATTGGCAGCAAATAATTCAAGGATCCTGACCTGCAAAGGCGTTAATGCGGTGTCGTGTTGGAGGTATAAAATACTGGTAACATCTTGGCCAAACTTATAAAAGCCTACATAAATATTATCGTGAACTATCGACTTCTCTAAACTAATGGCTTCAATAATATACTCTTTCACTTCACCCGGTAGTGATTCGACATTTTCTATTTCACGGTAACTCACCATATCCCCAGTCGCGGCTAATAGGTTCATATGAGTATCTTGGTAGAGATCTTCACGAAAACTGGTTAAATAAAGCGCTGAGCTATTCAAATTAAGTAATTGCAATGTTTGTTCAAGAACAGCACTGCCAAAATGATGCAGTGTATTGCTTAGTAGCACAGAAGAAGAAGCTTGGATGACTTTCTCCATCCCACGCTGACTTAGTTCAATTGTGTTAATATCTCGATACGAGCGCAAGGAAGCATAAACACACGATTTAAGTTTGGTAGCGGTTAATTCTGTTTTTGCTTTGTAGTCATTAATATCAAACTCTCTGATCACCCTTTCCTCAGGAGCGCTGCCCGGCTGACCAGTGCGAAGAATAATCCTTGTTCTGTGATTATTTAACTCACCTCGAATACGTTCAACTAAATCCAGCCCCGCGTGATCGTTTTCCATCACAACATCGATAAATGCGAGCGCGATATCAGGCTCATCGCGTAGTAAAATGAATCCATCTTCAGCGCTAAAACTTGAATAAAAAGCGAGTTTCCTACCTTCCAACTCAAAATGACTTAATGCAAATTTAGTCACATCATGTATGCCTGGTTCATCATCAATGATGGCAATTTTCCAGGGAGAAAGTTGCTTTGCTTTATGTGCTGCATCGTTATCAACCGATACTTCTGATGTTGTCTTAAACAGAGCCACATGCCATCCTTAAATTGGTATAATCAATTGAGTATTCGTTAACAAAATCAACATCAACAATCTATGATGAACTATTTACATTAGTTTTATCATGAAGACTAAATAACAATACGAGTAAAAGATTACTTTAGATCTTATTATCAATCTCGATATGGTGTTGCAAATGAGTGATCGTAATCATGTTCAACTTTTCATCTCAAAGTATTAACCTCGATAATAGATATAGTGAAGATAAAGGATAGACAATAAATAGCATAGTCGACTTATTAGTAACTGGTGTAGAACACAAAAAGAATTCATACTAGAATCAAACAAACTTAACCGATTAAAGGACCGATATTGCCAGTATCAACAGCATTAGTACTTGGAGGTGGTGGGGCAAGGGCTGCTTATCAAATTGGCGTATTAAAAGCGTTAGTGCAGTTTTACCCACGCAACCATAATGTTCCATTTGATATTATTTGTGGTACATCTGCAGGAGCCATTAATGCAATATCGATAGCGACCCACGCATCTTGTTTCCATTTGGCCATAAAAAAACTGGACTGGGTGTGGCGTCATTTTGAAACCCATAAAGTCTATCGCACTTCGATCCCTCAAGTGTTGAGACATTTGGGACGAATGGCAATTAAAGGTCTACAAGATGACAAAGTCAATACTGATGCTGGCAGCCTACTGGATAATCAACCATTACGAGAGTTGCTGAATAACCTTATCGATTTTAAAAGAATTGATCGTAATATTGGTAATGATGCACTCAAAGCTATCAGTATCGACTCATCATGCTACAACAATTCACGTTCATATACTTTCTATCAAGGTAACGAACACATTGATGATTGGCAACGTGCTAGACGAGTTGGTATTCGCAGTTTATTAAATACTGAGCACTTACTTGCAAGCTCAGCAATTCCAATGGTATTCCCATCAATTAAACTTAATCAAGCCTATTATGGTGATGGGTCCGTCCATCAATTATCGCCACTATCAAGCCCTATCCACCTAGGTGCTAGTAAAATATTTGTGATTAATTTAGACAGTCCACACAAACACTTTCCCATCGAGTTTGAATATCACCCTAAAACAGCAACAATCGCCGGACATTTATTAGATACCATTTTCTCGGACACATTGAACAGCGACTTAGAGCGTCTGCAACGGGTCAACAGCACCTTATCAATGATATCCCCACAAGACCGTGAAACCTTGAACTTGCGTCATATTGATACTTTAGTGATAAAACCTAGTCAAGATTTAAGCCGAATTGCAGAACGGTTCTATGATGATATGCCTTTTGCAATCAGAACTTTATTGAAATTATTTGGTATTAACAGACAGTCTGACTCGAGTATTGTGTCGTATTTATTATTCGAAAAAAGCTATACCACCACCTTGATTGATTTAGGTTATCAAGATGCAATGGATAGAATTGATGAAATAAAACAATTTTTCGATATACAGACTAAAGTTTAACCGTTAATACTCAAAATCTATGATATACCTATATATTAACATCAAGAATTAACATCGGGATTAATTGATGATAAAAGCGCGAGTGCGCTTTGGTTATCTATATTAAAGTCATCCTCGTCATACTGGTTTAGCTTGAGTCAAATAGACATGTTTTACATAGTCACGTTTATAAAAGTGAATATTATTTTAAATTGTTGATCATTCACTTGAGACACATAAAACCAGAACTGCCGAGCGTCACATTCGTAACAATTTTGTATCTAAAAGGATTTTAGATGAAAAATTTATGGTTAGTGATTATATTAACAATCGTCGGCTGCGGCCAACAAGACACCTCGACTATAGATACAACTTCAAGTAGTCAAAACACTTTGCAATGGCAAGGTGTGTATCATGGTGTATTCCCATGCCCGAGTTGCGATGGAATGGATACCACTCTTGAACTAACCCAACCGAACCAATATACCATCCACACTATTCGTCTAGGCACTGATCCCAATCCTTATCGTGGCAGCGGAACATTTAAGTGGGATAAAAGTGGTAACATTATCATTTTAGATCGTGGACATATTTATCAAGTCTATTCCGATCACTTATATTTGTTAGATGTAAAATTTAGGCGAATTACAGGCCCAGACGCAGAGCGATATAGAGTCGATAAAATCGAAGGACTAGGTCAGAAAACATCCACACATCTCGCTGAATAACATCAATAACAAATCTGATTAATTGATGTTAGCTGTGCTAAAATTTAAAAATTAATCACTTAGAAAAAAGCATTTTTGAATGGCTGATTAAGGGTAATCAATTAGTTTGTATCATATTTCAATTCATGAGCTTCCGGAAGGAAATCAAACATATGCTTTTCAAAAAAAAAGCAACTACTGTCCAAATTCACAATATCAGATCCGTGAAACATCAAGTGATCATATTGAAGCTTTAATAACGATATTAACACAGGGTAACGTAGGTAAAACTTATGCGATTGATGCGACTAAACTAGCCATAACATTGAATTGGATACAAAAATATAGCTTCTCAGATGGTTTACACCAAACTGTTCAATGGCACTTGGTTCACTCTTAATGAAAATATTAACATTTGGCCAAACAGGTCAACTCGCCCAAGCCTTAAAACGTACTCAGCCCAAAACAGCAGAACTAATCCAACTCAACCATCAACTAGTTGATATTACTCAGCCACAACTCATTGATGAGGCATTAGCTTTTTATCGCCCCGATATCATCATCAACTGCGCGGCTTATACTAATGTAGAAAAAGCACAAATAAACCCAGCTGCAGTAATGCAAACAAATGCATTAGCCGTTGAGTATATGGCAAAAGCAGCCAGTAATTATGGAATCAAACTAATCCAATTGTCGACTGATTATGTATTCGATGGTCGCTCATCGACACCTTATTCTGTGACACAAAAACCATCAGCTATTAATGCTTATGGGCAATCAAAATTACTCGCCGAAGAGATATTGTTGGGTTATCAATCGGCTCTATTTTGTATTGTGCGAACTTCTTGGCTTTATCATCACAGTGGCAATAATTTTGTTACCACGATGCTGAAGTTAATGGAGCAGTCACATAATCAACAAACGATAGGTTCAAGCGCAGACAATCCCATCAAAGTTGTCAATGACCAAACAGGTAGCCCGACAATGGTTGACGACTTTGCACTTTTTCTGTGGAAACTGTGTTCACAAAAACAATGGTCAGCTATTTACCATTGGAGTAATGCAGGTAAGTGTACTTGGTATGAGTTTGCTCAAGAGATCAAAACACAAGGAATAGCGTTAGGCTTATTACCTCAATCAATTTATTTGCAGCCTATAACATCAGAACAATATACATCTATCGTTAATAGGCCCACTTTCAGTGTGTTAGACACCCGCTTATCGCACTCAATCGCCATGCCCAAACCTTGGCAACAACAATTAGCTCAATGCCTTAATGAATTGGTGCTTAGTAAAGTTTAATTATTTAAAGTAAAAAATGAATTGTCATATCAGTGTCATTTTTACGTGCAATAATTTTTACCATCAAGGATGAAATATTTCGCTTTAGCTTGTCATTAACTTTAGGTAAAAAGAGGCTGTACCAACAGAGGTACAGTTATCTGGAATGTTGAAAATGTCACACTCATTTGAATTTGATGAAGATGATGCGCCATGGGGCGATAACATCAAGGGAAAACCAAAATCGAAAAAAGTAAAACAGCGTCGCCGAGATACTAAGCGCCGTTACTTTGACGATAATGCAGAAATGGAGTTCGCGCCTGCTAAGTGGAAATAATTTAACAGAATTTTCTCATCAAGTTTAAAAAGCAAGTTGCCTGCAACTTGCTTTTTTGTTGAAAAAAATGGCCTTGAGAAACTCAAGACCATTTAAGTAAAGCGTTGGCAATATTGAATCAGTGTATTTCGATGTCTCTGAAATTGACCTTTTACAGATAAAATATGGTGGCTAACCCCAAAAAAGTAAAAAAGCCTACAACGTCAGTCACTGTGGTCAGAATAACTGAACCAGATAAAGCAGCGTCTTGATTAAAGCGCTGTAAAATCATCGGCACCATCACACCAGCAATCGCAGCAACAGCCATATTAACTAAAATAGCACAGGCAATAACGACGCCCATTATCGTATCGTTAAACCACCATCCGGCAATAATACCGATGACAATCGACCACAGCATGCCATTTAGCGCACCGATACCGAGTTCGTTTTTCATCAACGACATCACGTTACCAGCAGAAATCTGACCCATTGCCATACCGCGGATCATTAACGTTAACGACTGGCTACCTGCAATGCCACCCATTGAAGCAACAATTGGCATCAATACCGCTAACGCGACCACTTGCGACAATACATTTTCGAATAATCCAATAGTAGCAGATGCTAAAAATGCCGTGAGTAAGTTTATCCCTAGCCACACGGCACGACGCTTTGCACCCACCACTATCGGGGCGAATAAATCGTCGTGTTCATCCATACCAGCAGTTGCCATTAATTGTGCTTCGTAATGTTCACGCACTAATGCTGTAGCAGTTCGCAGTGTCATTCGCCCAATTAATATACCATCTTCATCGACAACCGGTAATTCAAGTTCGCGACTATGCTCAATGGCTTCGGCTGCTTCGATTAAAGATGAATCCGCAGAGATAACTCGGCTGTCATCCCATTTTAACGCCTGCAATTGAGTATCAAGATCCGCAGTTCTGAAAACGTCATAACGACGCACTGTACCTAAATATTTATCGTTTTTATCTACTAAAAATAGATGGTCATTACAATCTAAGTCAATTCGGCGAAAAAAGCGTTGTCCTTGCGCGACGGTAGAGGTAAGACTTAATGCCAACATCTGGTGATCAGCATAACGACCGATTTCATTTTCAGAATATTGATCATACAGTTCGAAGTGCTTACGTTGACGTTCACCCATCTGTGCTAATGCACGATCGGTAATGTTGTCAGGTAATGAATCACTCCATTCAATAAGGTCTTCAGGACTTAATTGAGAAAAGAGTAAGTCTAGTTCCTCATCTGGCATTTTCTTAACAATGCCTAAACGAGGATCGGCGCGCATTAAGTTTAGAACGTCTACACGCTCTTCAACATCGACTTGCTGCCAACGTTCATAACGTTCATCAAGTGGTAACGATTCTAATAATAAAGCAATTGTGCCTGGTTCTGCTTCAGTCAAGATTTCACTGAACATTTCGGCCTGTTCATCGCCTTCTGCTTCAGTTAACAAATGAACCACTTGACTGACATCAGCCTGTGGTTGTGAACTGGTGTCGATTTCATCTTCAGAACTAAGTTCGTTCTTTAATTCACTCATCAGCCCGCCCTTAATTCTTGATAGTAAAATATGCGCAACTATATTGAAATTGGTATTGATAAGCAAACAGATAAATTAGGTTGTCAACAACTTAATTGCCAGCTAAGCATTTTCACATTATAGTTTATCTTTCATATAAAGGAGCATCACATGACCACAGCTATTTACCCTATTTCCGTAAAAGACATTCAAGGCAATGATGTTGTTATGGAGAATTTTAAAGATCACGTTTTGCTTATTGTTAATACAGCAAGTAAATGTGGCTTCACCCCACAATACAAAGCACTTGAAGCACTATATCAACAGTATAAAGATCGCGGTTTAGTTATTTTAGGCTTTCCTTGCAATCAATTCGGCAAGCAAGAACAAGGCAATGAAGATGAGATCAGCCAATTTTGCGAACTAAACTTTGGCGTGACATTCCCATTATTTAGTAAAATTGAAGTCAATGGCAGTAACAGCCATCCGTTATATCAACATCTTAAAAAGTCTGCCAAAGGTCTTTTAGGTAGTGAGTCGATAAAATGGAACTTCACTAAGTTTTTAGTCGATAAACAAGGAAACGTGATTGAACGGTATGCACCAACAACAAAACCAGAAGACCTTAACGCTGTCATTGAAAAACTGCTTAGATAGCCATAGCCTCTATCGTGTAATCGAAGGCCGATAATCAATGAGAATGGCTTTGGGTGATTGATGTCATGATAATCACCCTGCTTTTGCTCACGGCTTAGTCAGTTCCTGGTAAGTGAACATCTAAAGTCTGCCATATTTTCATTTAACGATATTTTCGAATAGAAGTACTCAAACAATGAAAAACCGTTAGAAAAAGCAAACTCTTAAGCCACTGAAAAATAATCAGTATAAAATTAATCTCACTATTTTGATAAAAGAATTCATTTATATTGAACTTTTAAACCATTAGGCACTCCAACTTAGTAACAGTGATATTCACTTTTGTTCATCATCTCCCTGGGACTTCTAGCGCGGTCCCCTTGATCGCTAAGTCGATCGATAGGCAGTCATTTGATTGCCTTTTTTTATGTCTGTTGATTGTACAACGCAACTAGAATGCGTTTCATGGTCTAGCTTAGGTCTACCCTAGTGATGTGTTTTCTATATAGGGAAGCTCATCAACATAAGATCATAACCAGCTAACTTCACCGCATTGGCTTGCACGCAACACACAGCAATGTGTCAATGCGCCCTAATATCGTAAATAGTCAAATAGCATAAATAGGCAAAGCAATATTAGCCAAGTTTGATATTACCAACATGAAATAAAACCATTCTCATCGATTTATCCCAGCTATTATTAAGAGATGGGGGCTAACTAGCACTGCGCATGTTTATCACTACACCTAAATAGGTGATGTAGTTTAACTCACAGTAATTAAGCTAATGAGTTTCGCTAAGTCGATTTCGATATTGGGTAACCTGGTCTGGGAGCTTGAAAAAAATTTTGTAAAACCCATTTTTAGGCTCTCGAGACAGCAGATGTTATGCCACGATAAACGTCATTTACATAGAACCACGTGCAACTACCAATGATGAGTAAAACCCATTGATTATCTATTTTTAAATTTTTTCATTATTTAATGAACTATTCTAACGAGCACTAGTCAGACTATATGTAACAAGTAAGATATGTAACAAGTAAGATATGTACTCGCTAAGCGTCTTCCTCCAACGTTTTAGTGTGTATCCAAAGGTTTGATTACTGACTTTTGTATTTGCTTGTCGCGACAGTTTTATGTTCATCATCATCCCTATTTGGGGAGTATTAACACGCTAGCGCACTGTTAATCACGACCCACAAAGAACGACTTAGGCAACCAAATTGGTTGCCCTTTTTTTAGGTTCATTTTGTGTTTTACACAAATAAAACCAAAAATAGCATCATCATCGATATTTACCGCGACCATATACAGAACCAATAGCTTACTTGAGTACACCTCAGAGCTATAATACCAATCTCATTAAATATCTGATCAGTTCAGAGTCTCTCAGGTTTTTTAATTCAAGGCGCATTGATGTAGAAATGGCTGTTCCCTTTTAAATCGATGCAACACAGAAGTGGAATACCTGAGAGACTCCTTTCTGGCGGGTTTCAAAGTACTTTATGCTTCGTTAGATGTTTTCAAAATAGAATCACTATTCGCTTCAATCATCTGCCTTGCCTACAGCACTTTGAACTCCCGCTGAAAGATCACATATTTAATAGGATTGGTATAACTAGCATAGTGATAAATAAGTACTTAATTATAAAGACTTTGATAAACTATAATATCGAGTTTCGGTTCATTTAAATGCCATTTTTAGCTCTTAAAAACCTAATAAATCCTTCGAAAAACCAGCTAAGAAAACAAAAAACCTTGCTCTCACAAAATAAATGTAAAAAAATTATTTTTATTGTGAACTTTCCTAATTACGCTTGGTCTTATTTATTGTACGAAGAAGATGTAGTTTGAAGTAAGTGCAGCATAATGAGTTAACCTCCTCTCCCGGAGTTAATTGATGACACTGCTTAGTGATTTATCCTACTTACCTTAAGCTTCAGTTAAGATTGAATTACTGCTACACCGTTTTAATGTTTATTGTTCATCATCATCCCTATTTGGGGAGTATTAACACGCTAGCGCACCGTTAATCACGACCCACAAAGAACGACTTAGGCAACCAAATTGGTTGCCCTTTTTTTAGGTTCATTTTGTGCTACACATAAATAAAACCAAAAAGCCTCACCATCGATATTTGCCACGGTCATATGCATAACCCATCACTTACCTGAATTTACCTCAAAATCAGAATAAACAACTGATTAAAAAGCATTTATAAAAACAAAAAATCAAGTTTAGGTTAACTCTAATGCTATTTTTAATTAAAAAAACGAAACCTTTTCCAGGGAATATCGACCATATAGATCAAAAAAAATTACTCTCACAAAATAAATTAAAAAAATTCATTTTCTTTGTGAACTTTCCTGATATCACCCGGTCTTATTTATTGTACGAACAAGTACGTAATGATTAAAATGTAGTTTGAAGTAAGTGCAGTATGATGAGTTAGCCTTCTCCACCGGAGTTAATTGATGATACTGCTTAGTGATTTATCCTGCTTACCTCAAACTTCAGTTAAGATTGAGTTACTGCTACACCGTTTAATGTTTATTGTTCATCATCATCCCTATTTGGGGAGTATTAACACGCTAGCGCACCGTTAATCGCCCCCCACAAAGAACGACTTAGGCAACCAAATTGGTTGCCCTTTTTTTAGGTTCATTTTGTGCTTTACATAAATAAAACCCAAATGCCTCACCATCGATATTTGCCGCGGTCATATGCGTAACCCATTACTTACTTGAGTTCACCTCAGAATAAAAAACTTAAGTGCCTAATTACGATAGCTTTAATAATCTATATTATCGAATTCAGGTTAACTCTAACGCTATTTTTAATTAAAAAAACGTATCCTTTCCCCAAAAATATCGACCAAAGGGTTCAAAAAAGTGACTATCACAAAAATAAATTAAAAAATTTCATTTTCTTTGTGAACTTTCCTGATATGACCCGGTCTTATTTATTGTACGAACAAGTATGTAATGATTAAAATGTAGTTTGAAGTAAGTGCAGTATGATGAGTTAGCCTTCTCCCCCGGAGTTAATTGATGACACTGCTTAGTGATTTATCCTACTTACCTCAAACTTCAGTTAAGATTGAGTTACTGCTACACCGTTTTAATGTTCATCATCATCCCCATTGGGAAGTATTAACACGCTAGCGCACCGTTAATGACAACCCGGAAAGAGTTATTTTGGCAGCCAATATGGCTGCCATTTTTTTTGTCTTTTTTTGATGTTAAAGGTCATAACATTTTCTTGTTAAAAATTGAGTAAATTATCTAACTGAATTTGCAATGAAGGATGATAACCAGCACGAGCTTTTTTATAAATTTCAGCTAATTCTTGTTGATAGCCTGCTATTTGTAATTCAACAAACAAAGGTCTAACAAATTTACCTCTGCCGATACGGCATAAATAATCACTTAATGCTGGTAATACAGGATCATAGTGATTACGGATGGCAACGCGATACCAATCACACGCTATTTCGGCATTGGGACTGTTTGTTAATGTAAAAGTATCATCTAAATCTAATAACGTGGCTTGGCTTACCATTAACGGTAATTGAGTCAGAAAATACTGCCAGTGATGAACTCGCCACTCACTCACCAACAACTCACTTGCTGAAGCGCCTTTGACAATAGCTTCCACAGCCAAGTCAACTTTATCCAAGCTGCTTGATGTAGGGCCTTTAAACCATAGTGGTAATCCTTGCCCGTATACCCATTCATTGAGTTCTGGCAGGGTTAATTTATCGTGATGTTCCACCAGCAATGTCTGTTTTACATAATCAATGAATGTTTCGGTAGTAATCGCGCGAAACGAAAAATGCTCAACATACTGGGATAGAAAGCTATCGAATGCAGGCCGGCCTAATCGGCTTTCAAGTTCATGAACAAACATCGATGCTTTATCGTAGGTAAACCGATTAAATGCCAGATTAGGATCTTGGTCTTGGACATTGGCGGGTAGAGTTTGGTTGACTAAGGGAGTCGATTCCATTTCCTCTTGCAAACGTCCGTACTCGATAACCCATTCAAGTTCTGCCTGCTCTTTACCATAAATAGCTTCAACAATACGATTGGTAAAGTAAGTGGTAAATCCTTCGTTAAGCCATAAATCTCGCCAAGTCGCATTACTGACTAAATTACCTGTCCATGAATGGGCTAATTCATGAGCAACCGTGGACACAAGACTTTTATCCCCAGCAATTAGCGTGGGAGTCATAAATGCCAGCATAGGATTTTCCATACCACCAAAAGGGAAACTCGGTGGCAAAACAATCATGTCATAACGCCCCCAAGCATAAGGCCCGAGTATGGACTCTGCCATTAAGATCATTGATTCAGTATCTTCAAATTCTTTAACTGCAGCAGCAAGCATACCGGGTTCAGTATAAATACCACTTCGAGGCCCAGTGGCTTGGAAGCTTAACTCTCCAACAGCAATGGCTAATAAATGTGTTGGAATGGGTTTGCTCATGCAAAAGGTAAACACACCATTATCTGGCAATTCAGGGTTATTTTCAGCACTCATAACCGCACGTAAACCTTGCGGAGCTGTTACTGTCGCATTAAAGGTTATGCGTGCTTTTGGGGTATCTTGTAAAGTTATCACTACCAAGAAAGAATGTTAAAATTAAAAGATTGACATGGATGAAAACTAACCTACATTACATGTATACGTTATGTTACAAATTTGAAGCATTCTTAATATTTAGAGGTGAAGATGAAAATTGTTAAATTACCTTCTTATGATTTTGGAGGATACAGCTATAAAAATGTATGTGTTTTTCTTGATTGTGAAGGTCGATTAATAATGCTTCCTACACTATTCACATTATCATCAAGGGTTAACTTGGTTTCATATAAGGTTGACAAAATTGAAGGGCGTAATGGGGTTATCGAATTTAGAGTAAAAGAAGGAGATCTTTCTGATTCAACTCTCGATGCATACATACCACCAATTAAAAAGTACCTTTTGTATCTTGAATCTATCGACAAAGAGCAAAAAACAGAGATTCCATCGTTATTACATGGTTCAAGTCACGCATCTTCAAAATTCATAAATCATTATATTAATGAAGTTTTAGCACCCAAGTTAAACAATATAAGTACTCTAAATGTTCATGTAGCAGCACTAACATTCTTCTATGGCTGGATGTGGAATTCAGGGCTTTGTGAACGAATGGAGTTAAAACTTAAAGTAAGAATAAAACAAGAGATATCTGGCCGGACTGGTGGGCAAGATAAGATTAGTTACCTTAGTCGTGAAGTTAGAGAACTTCTCAAAAAAGAAGCGAATAAAACTTCTCTACGTGATTTTTTAATACTAAAAATGGGCTGGAGTGTAGGATTAAGAGCTAAAGAAAATCAAGGTTTACTCATTAATGACTTTTATGTCGGCAATAAAAAATGCGATGGATTGAAAACCTTGATTGCAAAGATGAAATCAAATGAAAATAAAGAATATTTTCAATATCATCTTAGCTCAAAATTTACAAAAAACAGTTCTCAACGCCAAGTATATCTTAGCAGAAACATATTGAAATTAATCGAAAGATATATAGATACTGAAAGGCACACGCATGTTGAGATGGGTAAAAAAATCATGCAAGAAAAAGAAGAAACTCGAATATCAAAATTAAAAAAAGGACTAAACACAAGTCGCTCTCCCATCAAATTCATAGAACATGACTCATTATTTGTCAATATGGACAATGTTTTTATAGGACAGAAAATCTCGAGTGGGTGTGCAAGTAATGTATTTACAAAGATTCGAAAGAAAATACCTCAAATGAATCAAAAATTAAGTTATCACGACTGCCGACACACTTTTGCGACTGAATTATACCACTCAATGAAACAAAAGACAGGATCGTCCAATGCTGCATTACTTGAAGTGGCAATAAGATTAGGCCATTCATTGAGGAAAGGTAAACCTCAAGAAGTTACGACAAAATATATACGATTACATGGCGTTATGGTTTCTGAGGAGCAACTTTAAATTGAAAAAATCAATATACTCAGATCATAAACTAGAAAATTTATTTGCTTCTATAGTCCCTTTAGAAACACACAATTTGCCATTCAAATCTGATAGCATAATTTGGAATGGGAATATAATTGAACTCCCTAAACAAACTTCTGATGATAAAAAAATTCTCTTCTATGTTGCAGGTTTTTTTATCAACCATAATATTGAAAATATTAACATAAATACCATTTTTGCAAACATGAAACGCTTTTTGTCATGGTTACTTGATCAACCAGATACTTCTGAACTAAGGTTTGATTTATTGAGGAAATATGAATCCTTCAGAGTTAAATATCACAAAGTTAAAACTCAATCATCAGGTTTAAAACAACTTAAAACCGCATGCAAACACTACCTTAGAAAAGAGAGACTTAGCCTTAGTTCGAATGAGATAATGTATCTTAGAACAGTCATTTCTTTGTCTAAATTAGCTCCTAAAGATTCTGTTATTCCAGATTGTTTAACTAATAGTTTTTCTGTTCCATGGCTTCGCAAAGAGATTGGAGCAGAAAATTACTTAAAACTAGCCAGTCCAAAAATTGTGATTAACAGTTTCATAATTGCTATCTCATCTCTCCTTATCTCACTAATAGATATAAAACTTAACTTTGTTAAAGGTAATATGCAACCTGGAGAAAAATTTAGTGATACGGCCAATCGGTTACAAAAACTTTTAAATGAGACCTATCTTGAAGGACAGAAAACCGAAGGCGAAAAAAATTCTTATGCTTTTAGCTTTATCGAAATGGTAATCTCAACGTACGGCTCCAACATACCTATACTATTTCAAGAAATCATACTACTCGATTTAATTGATACTCGTTTAGAAAACTGTTCACAGTATATTTCAGATATTTTGTCTTCAGGCTCGAAAATAGAAAAAATGTATTTCGATTCGCCCCAAAGGGTATCTAGAACAGCATCTTTCGCAAGATCCCCAGCATTATTGAACCCTAATTTTTTAGATAGTACTTCACATATAGAACAACAACTTTTCTCAATTATATGTGCTTGGTGGACGATTCAACCTTCGGATATATCACAATTATCAATAGAGGGTAATCACATAGGAGTTGAACATAACACACAAAAAGTCCCAATATTTGTACACTGTAATTATTATAAATCGCGTTCAAATTATACTCTGAAACAACCAGTGGAAATTCCTTTAACACAAATTGAAGGTAAAGCAATTCATGCGTACATTGAAATGTGTAAGCTTTATTCGCATAAAGGCCCTCTCGTCAGTAAGAAAGTCTGTATACCAGCTCAATTTCACGCCAATCATCAGCATAAAATCTTACTAAATCTATTATCACTAGAAGAGTTCCAGACAGATTATGAGAATGCACTAACCAAGCGTTCTGCATCAAATGTTGTATTAAAGGCGTTGCAAATAATGTCTTCCAAAGGTGATTCCATTGGACGATGGTTAAAAGAAAAAAATAGAAGAGGTAGTCATTTCAATAAAAAACATTTTGATTCTCAATGTAAAAAACCACTCCCGCGTTCAATCTATACATTGCAAGGTATCAAAAATTCATCAATTTACTCTCAATCCGACCTTTACCGGGAAGGTGATTTACAAGATAAACGTTCACATTCTTCAGCAACTGAAGGCACCGAATACATGACTGATAAAAACAAAGAGTGGCTAAATATAAACGGTCGAATTACTCGTCTTGTTTTAAATGATTTGCAGTCTAACTTTTTATCAGAACAAATCACGCATGCAATAAAAAGATCCGAGATTTTAACAGTACGGACAAGAGTTGTAACTGGTAATAATGATGTGAATATAAAAACCAATATTTTTCCGGTTAAAAGTGACTCATCTATGCTACTAGATCAAATCATAGTTCATGATTCTGAAGAGGCGGTTATCCAATGCATTCATTATTATGAAGAATTTAAAAAATTTGGTGAA
Source organism: Shewanella sp. ALD9 (assembly GCF_002836315.1). Taxonomy (NCBI): domain Bacteria; kingdom Pseudomonadati; phylum Pseudomonadota; class Gammaproteobacteria; order Alteromonadales; family Shewanellaceae; genus Shewanella; species Shewanella sp. ALD9. The sequence goes on along the minus strand of NZ_PJCD01000003.1, from coordinate 261,523 downwards.
AACTTATTGGCCGTTAATCCTGAATTCACATTAAATACAGCATTGCCAAATGCCATTTGGGCAGAGGAAATGCTTAAAAATGGCATGTTCTCAGCAAATATCTTACGAGATGGTGAGAAATTATTTAATGATTTAAGAGAATATTTACCTAGTATTTTTTCAAATCACTTAAAAGGATTGTACTAATGATTATAAAAAAAATAGGGTCTACTCATAACCTTTTAGAAGTAATACCTAACCAATATAAACATAAAAACTTACAGTCCCTTCTGAAAGCATTAGGTGCATCAGAGGATACAAATTTTGAAGATGATGAATGGCGGTTCCCAAAGAGTAAAATCATTAGTTCACTTAATTTTAACATTATTAAGGATATGGATAAGGATAAGGGTATAAGTATGGATATAGAGCCATTTTCGGTAACCGGAACTAGGTCATTTGAAAACGGTACTATTTTTAATGTAACATTTTTAACTATAATTAAGCTTTTATATCTAACAGAAGCATCTCTGTTAGCAAGCGATTCTTCAAGAATAAACCTATTTAGGTCACTAATTTTAACCTGTGATTACTTAAAAAATAACAATATTTCAACTATCAATTTAAGTGAACCTAAGTCGCTTGAAGAATACTTAAACCATCAAATGTTTCATCGCCTTGATAGAATCAAAAACGTAATAACACGAAGTTCAACTCCTATCAATTATGGCTCAATACAACTAGGCTGGATTAGTCGTCGAATAGGGTATCAAGCTACACTGGATGAAATTAGGTTCTCCGAATTCATATGGGGGAATTCGACGGTAGGCAATCGTAACATAGATAAAGCAATAGGAAACATTTTAACCATATCATCTGATGACGAAATAAGTATAAATGACTACAAGCGTGGAGCTAGTTTTAACTACCTAACATTGGATTACGGCCGCTATTATGTGGACCATTGTGCTACATATTTTCGAGATACATATGTAAAATCAATAGCCTTAAAAAAAACATCATCTGAGTTTGGCTCATTTAGCATTCAAGCTGGGTATTCTAAAAATCAAGAAAATTTGACTATCGAAGCAAATATTTTAAATGGTGAGACACAAAATAAGAGAACAACAAAGACGATTCCGAAATCAAGTGATAAAGCTGCATATGCTGCTTATAAAAAAGGTATTAAAAAACGAAATTCAGTAAGCAAAAATATTATATCTTGTTATGAGAATCATTACCGCTTCCATTATGCTGAAGTAGAAATTACGAGCGCTGAATCGATCAGTAGAATGGCTACTGAACTAAAACTAATAAATAACGTTCAATCGAATAGTGAACGAGAACACATAACGGATAGACTTAAAGTCATTGTTCAATCAACAACTACTCCTGAAACCCTAAAACATACTAGAGCCCTACTTGAATCATCTGATTTCGATTTACCATACAAAAATTTTACTTATTCACTTCTATCACTTAAAAAAATATTAAAAGATGAATGTATTGTAAGTTACTTTTCCAAACAAGACATCCATGATGAAACAGACAAAAAAAACAACACATTCAAACACCTAAGGTTTATTTATTCCACTATTAGTGCTGGATTTGTCTATATCATGGCATTGTTAGGTTGGAGACAAAGTGAATTTGGATTTCCTCTAAACTCTATAAACATATCAATAAACGATGATAAATTAGACCAATATTTTCACCCATGTCGTTATAAAGTGTTTTGGACTGCAAAAAAAGTGGCCAAAGAGACGATACTTGAACGGGAAATAACTCAAGACACTTATCATTTAATTTATAAAATAAGCCTTCTTACGGGAAACAGTGAGAACAGCGCATGTCTGTTAAGTAAAATTGTCAGACCATTAGTAACAGACGGAGAGAGCAGAGCAAAGACTGTAAATAATCAAACTCGTCTCTTATGGTTACATTTCGTAAAAGAATACAAACCGTTTAAACTGGATGATGATAGAGAAGAGTATGAGAAAACAACCAAATCAATATCTTCAGGAAAGGTTCTTTCCAAACAAGAACATACAAGATATCAAAATTTAGTTAATGACTCGCATCTTCATTCAGAAAATATAGTTTGTGACGTAAACTTAAGAGAAGTAAAGATCAGACTTCGTGAAGAAATAGATAGAGTAATGCTGTCTGTCAAGTTGGACTATGAATTATTAAGAGAGTACGTTTCAGGTAACTTGCCAGAAAATGAATCAGAACTTATCAGAACATACGTACCTCAAGACACTTTAGATGGAGTAAATGCCACTAGCTTACCTAACAGGGATTTAACAAATACCGTTAACAATATATTAAAGGATAATTGTATCTACCCTACCCCTCACGCCTTTAGGCATATGTGGGCTGAATGTGTATATAGACGATTTGATGGTGATGCTGGATGGATGATACGTTCTCATTTTAAACATATATCACAATCGATGTGGCTGGCCTATATAAGAAATAAAGACAATCAAATTATTCATAAAATGGCAAAAAAACAAGTTATTAGTGCTCTCCTTAACAACTTTGTTAAGCGTGGTGGAGAGGGATATTCTGGGAAAATAATTCAATTAATCAATAAAAGTCTTCAAAAAACACAGATGTTGAGGAATGATGGTTCAATTGACTCAGATATCATTGATGACTTTGCATCAACACAAATCATCGATATAAAAACATCTCCATGGGGGTACTGTTTGTTGTACAGGCTTGATCAAGATAAAACCAATTGCGCTATTGATGGTTCTCCTCAAAGATTCAATGCCTCACCAAGCATCTGTTTTGGTTGTAATAATTTTTTCACTCAAGCCACAAATACAGAAGGAATACTTATATCGATTGCTGGTGACATAAAGGCTCTTTATGCTCCGATCCCTTACATTTTAAAAGAGGCATCTAGAATGACCGTTTCCAATGCTTACACCCACCTGAAGAAAATAGGAGCTTCTGAAATCATACTGAATCAAATATTAGAAGCACTAAACACTTCACTCCATAAGGGAAAAACTCCATGTTAGATGTACTAAACATCCTAAAAGAAAGAAAATCAGAGAGTTCTAAAGACATAACTATTACAACTTATCCGAAATGGGTTGATACAACTGCTGATGCTTTAAGCCTAAAAATCTATGAATCAATTTTACTTTTTTATAAAGACCGCCAATCATATATCAAAGCTCATAGTAAAAAATCTCATTACGGACCAGGTACCAAAGGCTCTTGGCAACTAACGAAGATAGAAATAGCACGCTCTGTTGGTTATAGCGTTAGTAGTCAAATATTTGTTGATAAACATTTTAGCTCTTGCCTTTGTGAAGAGTTTGAGAAGATGAACGAAAAACTTTTGGTTTTAAAAATTAAAAAACTCATTAGCACAGGGTTTAGGAATGAGAATAAAGAGGTTATTGCTGATGAATTATCTTTACTACGTAAACAATATGCAGAGCTAGAAAAATCCAAAACTAAGGATTTATTAGACAAATCTTTAGAAGTTTTACCAATACAAGTTCTAGAGCGACTTGGTCTAGCCACTTAAAATGATATAAAATAACGATCTAAATGTTAATAAATTTTTTTATTCACCCATTTGCTAGTATTGCTAACAATTAACAAATAGCTTTTTGGCAGGGTAGATCGCGAACGTTTTGCATACAGATTTGGTACGTTTTATAACTTAATGTGTTCAATACGTAAGGGATAACAAATAATTTGACACTCTGAGCTACAACTTAACTCTAGCTCAGAGTGTAGTGGCCAACTGAACTTGGCCACAGCTTTAGAGGTTAGAATCCACAATATTGCATATGCTAGCTTATGAACCAGACGATCCCAGAGTGATTCACTGACTCATACTTGCCTAGTCTGATTCACGCATACAATCCTGCCATTTTGCGCTGGCTTCGGGCTAACGCGCTTTGGTCCAAACTTGTGTCATACCGATCAGTTCTGGCACGTTTATGCCCCGTTATGAGTTAATCACGATTTCTGACTTGCATCATTTATCTAATGATAGAAACTAAATATCGACTTCGAAATCTATAAAGCAGTGACCAAAATAGATGTGCCACTACACAGATATAAACCTTAGAGGTAATTAAAAATGTATAATTTTCGTAGTTATATTGTTGGCGGTTATGCATATTATAGAAGTAAAAGCTTTGGCCATTCTGGGGCAGTGTCTATGGTATTGCTTTCATCATTAGGTTTTGTTTTTCTCATCTTGCATGGGGTGTTAAATGCAAATGATGTTAGTATTTTTTCAGATGTTAGCGTGAGCGGGTATTTTTTTATATTTTTAATATGTGCTTTATGGCTATACATTTATTCACTTCTTTGTAAAAGGTTAAAAATATATGAACTTGATTTTGAAACCAGTATAGACCCTAGAAAAATTAGGTTGCATAGCTATGTAACATATTTTTTTATTACGATATTCATTGTTGTTCGAGTTTTTATTTGAACATTTAAACGAGACACCCATTGTTTCGGGCCTAGACCCCAGCGCGTTATAGTTTGGCTGCTCGGTTTGTTTCTCTACTGCTTGTTCGACTTGTTCATCGAGATGGTATTTTGTGGTCCATTCTCAGCGGAAGCCTGGTCCAAGCAATTCTGAGTACTGGTCCATGAGTTGCGAAGCAGTGGTCCATTGTGGGCGGAATATGCAATTAAGAGTGGCTTCTAACGTCTGGTTTTCTTGTCCTCCCGTTGGGCTGTCTGTTTAAGGCGTTGTGCCATACAAAAAGTAATTCAATAATAACTAAATTAGCAGCGCCACTGGCTCGTTTCTGTCCAAAAGCTTGTTAGCCTTTGAATGACGGCTCACTAGGTTTCGAGTGGCTAACCACAGTTTTGACGTTGAGTTGTTTCCATTGGAAAAGTAACTTAACAGTTATCTATCGCCAGCGGTGAACTTATGTGCTCACCGCTGCTCGCGCTCCACGTCATAACGACATTAGTGTATTCGTTGTGAGTGAAACAGTTAATCTTATTTACTTTAGGTAGTTATCTGCACGACAGAATTGTTCCTGATATAACAATTTAACGCAGCCAATAGGGCCATTATTTTTTGCTACTATCACTTCTATTGTACCTTTGTCTTCACTATCACTGTAGTGGCCAAAATAACTATGCCACTACAACAAAGCTATTGTGCATTTTCCATGTCCAACTAACTGTACGGTAGAGCTAACCAAAGCTATGAGTGAGGCCGCACCAAAGCTTTTTCGTGAAGGCATACATTATTATAAAATCGGTATAGGGCTTATCGATTTAGCCAGCGAAAAATACAACCAATTCGATTTGTTTACCCCTCCTAAAGCTAATCCAGCTTTGATGCATACGCTAGATGACATTAACCAACGCTATGGCAGTGATACGATGTTTCTAGCAGCTCAAGGCATAGAGCATAAGTGGGCAATGCGCCGTGATTTGCTAACACCGCAATACACAACCAAATGGCTAAGTGTGCCCAGCATAAAGTGTTAACTAGGTTTTTGCTTTGATTAATGTTTTCACTGTTAGTATCACTCATATGCTTGGTCTGACTAGATAAATCAGGCATTATCTAGTCACTGTTCCTTAGCTTAAAGTTTCCAATGAACCTCCTCAAAATTGGTCTACCACTCTTTCTACTGGCTCTCAGCTCTACAGCCATTGCAGCAGGAAATGCATCTAATGATTCATTCAACAAAGCAAAGAAGATGCTCGAGCGGGAGGTCTATCAAGATCACCGTGTAACCATCTACTGTGGTGCTAAATTTGACGCTAAAAAGAACATCGAAGCACCTACTGGTTTTATTACTTCTAAGTACATGAAACGGGCAAAACGGGTTGAGTGGGAACATGTAGTTCCGGCGGAAAACTTTGGCAGAGCCTTCAGTGAGTGGCGTGATGGTCACAAAAGTTGTGTCGATAGTAAAGGTAAGTCGTTTAAGGGACGTAAGTGTGCTGAGAAGATGAATACAGAGTATCGATATATGCAAGCCGATATGCACAATCTTTTCCCTGCCATCGGTGCAGTAAATGCACTACGCAGCAACTACAACTTTACTATGTTGCCCTCAGCGGTGTCTGACTTTGGTAGTTGTGATATGCGTATAGATGAGCGTAAGGCACAACCACCGATAGCTGCTCGTGGCGTTATCGCTCGAACATACATGTATATGGAACATGCTTATCCTAAATACAAAATGAGTAAACAACAAAGTCAATTAATGCAAGTTTGGGATAAACAAGATCCTGTTTCTAAGTGGGAGTGTAAGCGGTCAAAACGTATTGAAAATCTTCAGAGTAATGTAAATACAGTAGTCGATAGCCGTTGTAAATCACTTGGCTTGTAGGTATTTAGATAGGCGGCTAGCTAGCTTATGCCCCAAGGTTTGTTTGGAATATGGCCTACGACCACTATGAGAATGAAGCTTCGCTCACTGTAAAGAATGTATCGTGAAGTTTATCTTTATAGTTTCAGTATGGCATTTACTCACCGACACGCAGCAAGTACGTCCTTGTAGCTCAGCCGACCCATCCCAGGGTCGGATGGTCGGCTCGCAAATCACCATAATGAACCTTTCCAGTATTTTCTTAACCTGCTAGTTTGAAGAGTGAGTAGAATAAGAATATTTTTAAAACACTGACTTGGTTTAGCCCCAAACTTTGCTAACCGCAGATTAAATTTGAATCAGATAAACCGATAATTGCTATAATGCGGCTAACCAAAATTCGTTCCTTGGATTTGTGATGACTAAAAAAAACTTAACTGAAAAAGAATTGCTAGAAAGTATGACTTCTTATACAGCACATGCAGATGAACTTAGTGAAGTCAGTATTAAAGAATGGACTGAAATGTTAGAAAAAGCTGAACTAATAGCGTTAAACGACGCCGACTACGAAAAGTTTGTAACATATCTTCATTCTGAGACAGAGCCAGCCAAGGTAGAAGCTCTCAAAAAGCTGTCTAAACGAAAAGCACCTTGGGAATAAACCGACGCATTTTTGTCCAAAAAATCAGTTAGTGAATCACTCTGGCCCAGAGTGATTCACGGCACTATTTAAGTGCTCAATAGTCTGAACGTTTATTAGCATTACGTAGTTAGTCTTTGTTTACGTTGTTTGATTCCTCAGCGTCAGGATTTGAACGAGCATAATCTTCACCATTTACATTTACTACGTGATGGTTAGGATGTTTTCCTGTATTGATTTCATCGACAAGCGTTTCTCTGCTAACAACTCCTCGACCATGAATAGTATAAGAGTCATTTTCACCATGCTCCCCATCGTTATTGCCACGTATATTTTTAGCCATTAATCCTCCAATGATTACATGTGAACTCAATTTCACGATACTAGAATTTTCTACGCATACCAGAAACTTTGATTTTTGGGTTTTGCTTGCGAACATGCGAACTTACCTAAGTAAGACCAGTAAAAATACGCATGGATAACTATATTGCAACAAAATGAACTTATCAGCATTCGGCTAAAGATGCTATCTGGAAAAGCGCGTTACTCCGTAGTCATAACTCAGCGGTGAGATTTTCTGGTGAATCACTCAGAGTGTAGTGCCAACTGAATTTAGCCACGGCCTTAGATACAAAAATCCATAATATTGCATATGCTATGCGTATGAACCAGAAACCAGACTATCCCAGAGTGATTCACTAGCTCATTTTTGGACAGTAATACGTTAGTTCACCAGCTCTAACGTGCTTATTGAGGATTAGAAAAAGTATCTTAAAGCCTTACATACTTGTTAGCTCACTTTTTTAAAATAGTCATCGTTTGCCTATGTAAAAGGCATAAACCATTTCTCTCTTTTGTGATTTTTTTAGTCTGAGGATCTACGAATACTTGAGTAACTCCTTTTTGTCTGAAGACTGAGGCGTCAACAGGTATTTTCGCAAATGGATTATGAAAAACGTACAAGCCATCGACAATGGTTTCTTTGTCTATTTCAGTTGTGGAACTCCTATAAATAGGCTTGCGTTCTGCTTCTGACCACCAAACAGTATGCACAAAGCGGTGCTCTGTCTCACTAGCCATAGCTTCAACTTTACCCCAAGTCGCTGTAGTGCTGAATATTATTGCGCTAATTTCGGAGTGGCTACCATCTTCAAACAGACCTAACTCAATTTCGGCACCATTATCTTTCTTCACATATCCTAGCGCTACATCTGGAGGCCCATTTGGGTGAAGATGAGGCTCGTCTTTATATGCATCTTCATCTACATAGAAATCATATAAAAGAGCCATAATTGGCACATCACACTGCAAATTAAAATGGGGCTGTTCAAACGGTGCAACAGCTAAGATAAATGGCTTAGATTTTACATGACTTAATTGAGAATAAGAATTTTTATACTTACTGTACTTAGATGAAATTGAGTTTGATAGACGAATAACCGACTCAATATTCATCTGTTTAAACCTTGTAGGGGGACCATTTTCTAAGTCTTTTTCCCATTCAGGTGTTTTACCTGATGCAGCTGCCGCAATGGTTGCTTCAACAACAATACTTTTATGATTGTGTTCCAATAAAAAATCAGGAGACGGGTAAGCCCAGTCCATCTTTAAACCTAATTCTTTAAATAGGGCGAACAGGTATATTTCCCAAAAGCTTGAATTAAAAGTTGTTTGAAACTCTTTTACTAACTTGTTATCACGGTCAGGAAATCCATCACTCCAACGGAGTAACTCATTGCGATCATTCTCATTCGATAAGTTCATTATCGATATAAAATTTTTATGTTGTTTATCTAATGCAAATATAGGTTCAAATAATTTCATAAGGTCAGAAGGCTCATATGTGTTAAATGCAATTTTTAAAACATACTGTTTTGCTTTTGTGCGTACTGATGGTCAATGACTTTCGTTATAATTTTCTCTACTTTCAAACATGTCGGTGTTTGAGTTTGAATCACATCCATTTCGACTAACAATATGTCATTTTTCCCGAACCTTTCCTCACCATTGTCCACTTTATCTAGAAATAGTTTATCGGTGATTTCAGCATAAAAACTTGATTGTCCGTCACTAAACTTCCATTTATTACCGTCTTTAAATGACGGAGACTCAATGACCAAGCCTGTTTTAATAGAGTTTGTGAACAAGGGGGTTTCAAAGTCGATAGGTTTGAAATAGTCGCATTCGTTTGCTGCGGCATGAGCTTCAATTTTATGAACCGAAGACTTTAATTTTACAGCCTCTAAACCTTTCGCTAGCGGTTCACGAATGAAACAATCTAGAGAATTAGCAGCTTTGGGGTCGGCTATCACGTTAATAGTTTCAATATGAAAAACTTGCGTGTCGCCTTGCTGATTTGTTACATGGACTGACTTGTCTACGGTATTTTTTTGTACTTCTTTAGGCTGATGCCCTTGAAGGTGTATACATGCTTTAATGCAGTCTGTCGCTAGCAAAATCAGATCTTTTGGAGATCCCGAAGAAAACATTGCAGCAGCACCTAAATTTACGACTTGAAGCGCAAAATCAATATCGAACGACTGATTTCTAAAGCCAGATATATTAAAAGTAAGCTCGGCGTCTTTTCCATAAGAATGCTTTGTCGTGATAGCCATAAAGTCATCAATAGCTGATATGTACTTTGCTACATCTTTGGCTCTAAGTTGTCCATTCGCAACTCTATCTCCGTGATACTCTAGTGATAACAAATCTCTAATATGTAATTCCAACGGTTATTCTCCATCCTTGAACTTAATTGCATTTAACGCTTTATAGACGGAGCTTTTCCGCATTTGCATTCAGTATATTGCGGCCAATTACTATGAAACTCAACTAATATCACAACCCAACAATCGGATTAGTATTAGACAAGTTTATTCATCTTAGTCTAATAACTGAGCACCAAAATCAACTTCTACACTTTCAACTAAACTTTCAGCACTTCTACGCATACTTGCTGTAAGCGGCTGTAGTTTTTCGGGGTGTTGTTGCATGTCATTTTCAAGAATAGATAAAAAACTTTCCAAAATAGGATATTCTAATGAAATCCATTTTTCGAGATCAGAACCTTCAGCGGTATTAGGTATTGCATCAAACAATTCTTCAATTTTCTTTAATGCTGCACGATACTCATCATCAGAACTCAGAGGCGTATCTTCGCAATCCGTGATAATCTCATTTCCAACAGAAGGAGAATCAAGCCATTCAGCTAAGTCATCAGGTATTGGTGCCGTTACGTCACATTTTGAGAGCAATATACTGAGTTTAGTATTCTTAATCATCAATTCTTCTCTTTGAATCGTCACTATTAGAGTAGCAACTCCCGACCCTGTGGTATTACTAAAATTTGGTCGACTGATTTGTGCTTAGTTTCTTATTGCTAAGCTATCCTGTCACACTTTTGGACATAAACCATTTAGAATTGAAACTCTACTGCCTCCGTTTCGCATTACCATTAGTAATGAATATCTGAAGAAAGCAGGATTATATTCACTGAGAGATGGATGGGTCGCAGTTCAATATCCTAATCAGAAAGTTTAGTTAGGCGTTCTAAATGAACCGCCCTGTACAGAGCCGCATGCAGGGTGGTGTGGGGGCTGGAGGTTAGATACCTCCGGCTACCCGATTAGGTGACGGATAAACCCTATATACGGCACCATTGATTGCACTCTACCGCATTTTCGTAGCTGGGTAAGTATTACTTCCCTTTATTAAGTCAAACCCTGTCACATTTGCTTGTGTATCAAGCTCAAAGTTAATCGTCATATCGGGTGCAGTGATAAAGAAACGTGAACCAGATTCGCGATAGAGCTCTACACGTTTCGCGCTAATCAAATTACTTTGAAAATACAGGTGCTCACCTCCAGCGATTATATGGGCAGGTTGTTCGAGTAATTCATATTTTCCTGCAAATTTCTGGTTCAGCACTGGGTCGGCTGCAATCATCGTTTTTTGCGTGACCTTAAAATCTGGCCAGTCGTATTCGGCAGCTATGCTAGCAAAAATTTCTTCGATCAGCGCGGCACCGTTATCGCTATTGGTCATGATGACCGCACCTTGCCCGGTCTTTGTATATCCATATAAATGCACGCGAAACCCTTCACTACCACCACTGTGGCTGAAGCTGGTTCTATCTGCGAATTGCTCTACATAAAAGCCAAGGCCAGTTTCCCCCAAAACACGTGTCAACATGTTGTTGGTTATTTGTCTCGACAGTATTTTGTTTGATTTTCCAGCCTCTGCCTGCTGTACTTCAATAATGATTTTTGCCAAATCGGATGGCGTAGTCCACAAACCAGCGGCGGCCAATTCAGGATAATGATGCCAACGACCTTGAATTTCCTTACCGTTACCTCGGTGCGCACTAACGGCATGGTTACTCATGGCCGGAGATAGCGTATCGGTAAAAAGGCTATGTGTCATTTTTAAAGGTGTAAAGATCGTTTCTTGCATCAATTGAGGAAAGCTTTGGTGGCTCGCTTCTGTCATCAATAATTGGATAATACTGTAGCCGCCACCAGAGTAATGCCATTCAGTACCTGGAACGTTTACTACTCGAATGGGCTCAGAATTCGCTGGTGCTTTGCCATCCAATATTGCCAATAAGTTCGGAATTTTTTTAGTGGAGTCATAGCCTATAAAGCCGTGAACGTTGATGCCAGCACTGTGATTAAGCAAATGACGCAAGCTCACTTTTTTGTCTTTGGTGAATTCATTTTCTGGGACTTGCCAAGTCACTAATTGTTGATTCACATCGCCATCTAATTTGAGCTTACCCTGTTCCACCATATGTAAAGCTGCCATCGCACTAACAGCCTTACTAATCGAGGCTGCTTCAAACAAAGTTGTTGGCGTAGTGATCTGTTTGCTACCTGCGGTATTAACACCATAAGCGCGCGCCCATTCTATTTGACCATTATTCACCAAGGCGATGCTGACAGCAGGCACTTGGTAATACTTCATGCGATTCGCAAGCGTCATCTTTCGATCCGACATGCCCTTTATCACCACTAAAGTGCTAAGCCCGCTTTCTACTCGCTTAATTTTATCATTCAACGCCATTGATGTCTCAGAAACAACGGATGTAGGTGATTTTTGTGCTGGAGAATCTGTGTCAACAGCATGCACCTGAGTGCTACATGCAATTAATAACGAAAACATGGTAGTTAGCGTGATTTTTTGAGTTTTCATTTGAAATTTTTATTCCTTGTTGTTTAATATATTCCTGATTTTTTCGAAATTTTCAAAGAATTTGGAGTAGTCACCTAACAGCTTATTGAACAGATCGCCAAATAAAGTCGGCCGCTTAAGTTATTGATTAATATCATCCGACATTTGCTATATCGTTGATGTAAAGCGATAAATTACTCGCAAAAACCAAAAACAAACCGAGATAGCCAAAATAAAGTGTTCATAAAATTACCAATAAAATTTATTTGCGACAATATCAATTTGTTAAGCTTAATCGCATAATTATTACTTACTACCTTAGACTTACTTATTAGGTTGTTTGATTTAAATTAAGCCAAAACTCATTATAACTGTATATAAAACCAGCTCAATAGATTAAGCAATCTAGGCAGTAAAAAATGGTCTCTTTAGAAGAGCAATATCGATTAGCTTTTGTATGGAAAACGAAGGCAAGCATTATTAAATAGAGCTTTGATCCTAACCAACTTTGGGGCATAAACGTGCCAGAACTGATCGGCCTGACACGAGTTTGAACAGAAACGGTTTAGCATTAGGTCTAGGGGAAACCAGACATTGATTAGAAAAAGTATCTTAATTTATCTGGCAGCTCTAATTTTCTCCGATGCCTTTGTCTTTTATTACAAGCCAGTCCTCAAGGTAATGAAAAGGAACAGGATATCTGTAACAACGACAAGCAGTTAGTATCAAAGGTGTCTTATTTTTAATAACGGCTGACATTCTCTTAAACAAATCAGCACTACCACACTCTTCTGTTATGTGCGCTAGTGCTAACTTTCCATTCATTGGGAAGTCAGTTGATGCAGAGCCATGCGTGTCAGAGTTCGAGTACATACTCTGTTCACTGTGTTGGTTTGGATACCAATACTGTAATGTACTATGAGCGAGTTTATCTGTAGTAAAATTTTCCAACTTTTGGCTTACTGAATCTAATTTGTATAGGGAGCAAAATACTGTTAGCAATGGGTATAAAATACTAGCTCCCGTAACTTTATTCTTATAACTATTGTCGCCCTTGTCCTTTTTGCTGTGCTCGAGCAGATTTCCGTAAGAGTTATGTATGATTGGATACATGCCATTGCTCTCAAAGGAAAACATGCACATGTTGGACATTTCCGTGAGCCAACTTTGCACAAACTCATCAAAATCTGAGTCATTTGAAAGCAACGTTAGGGCTAAGCCAATATCAATTGCTTGCGAGTCTTTATAAGGCGAAAGCAAGATTGGATTATTAACAGCCAAGAGGCTAATTGACCTTGTGATTTCAGTGAGACGTAGACGTAAATTTTCCTGCTCTTCGTTCTCTCCATCTGTAGGTAGATTTTCAGCGTAGCTCTTTGTCAAAGAATCTAGAACCCAGTGGCCTTTGACAGATAAACGTCCAAGCATATCAAACAGCTTGATATTTACATCAATAGAGCAAGGCGAATGAACTGCATGAGAAAGAGCATATTTGAGTTTAACAAACGGAATTAAACATCGATCTATGTAACAATCAGTAATTCGTTGATATGTATTTAAAATACTATCGAACGATTTTGAAGGTTTGTTCCTTCCCGTGTAGTAGTCTTTTACCTTATCCCAAGCTAAAAGTAATGCTCGTTCGGATGAAAGGTATGCAGCCTCTAAATTCCCACCATCGCGACACCATGAAAATAAAACCCATAAGCAAACGTTAATTCGTGTTATGGACGATGCAACAGAATCTGCATCCGTGGCATTTAACAGAGTTTCATCAATCAACAGTGAAAAGTGTTTATGCGAACTCTCGGGCTCTTCGAGTAGTGCCAATGATTTTCTTAGCAAAGCCTGACTGGAGCTAGGCAGCAATTCTTCTTTTAATAAGTACTGTTGAATAAATTCTGACAACTTATCACCATTCCAATTTTCAAAGGTGATATTGTCTCGTGTATTCCTTTTTTCATAACAAGAAACATCTTGTGCAATCCCAGAGTTGATATCTCCACCAAAGCATAAGCAAATCACAATTTGTTTATTTGCATGCTCTGGGGGGATACGGCTAGGAATAAAAGAGTCTTGAATTTCATCTAGCGATGGTCTCAGCGCTTGAGCAGCACTCCCATTCCAAGTTTCACGAGTAAGGTTTCCCGATTTAACAGAGAACAAATAAACTTTTTCTTCCTCATCATTTACTTGTCCAACTGCTGCTATATCAACACCATACTCTTTAAACCCGCGAGTCGGTGAAATAAACACATTCATTCCCATGCTACTCAGTAGATCAGGTAACACAGCATCTAATTCATTACGCTCTTTTAATGAAGCCAAATATTGCTTGAGAATCAACTTCATTTTTTCATACTCCCGTAGCGGTAAATCCGTAACATATAACCTAATGACTCAGGATCTAAGACATTGAGCCTTGGCATTTCAGTCGAATGGGAAAATGAATGCATTTGCATCTCTTGTTGCACCCGGTCCCCATTGCCCTGATGTACATAATAAATAGAGCTATTGCCGTATAATAGGGTCTGCGTCGTGACCATTTGTCTAAGAATCGATGTTTTTGATGCTTCTTCGTAGGCTACCTGCATATCTTTGTTAAATTCTTTCCAATAAGCACTTATATTTTCGCTTGGAGCCATTAATTCCTTCAGCCCTGATACTTTCTCAATATCAGAATGATAACCCTGAAGTTTTTCAAGCAAACGTTTACATAAATGCTCTTGAATACATTCATCAATAGCTGAATTGAAGAATTGCTTGAGTTCACCTGGGTAACTTAAAAGTAAGGGACTATATAAAGCCTGTTCAATAGCCTTACAGGTGGTTGGTGAAGCAGTTTCGTAAATAGATAGAATAAAGCTTGCCGCCTCAATTGGTCTTGAGAACAACCAACCAACGGCCTTGTGGCTAACAAATACTTTCTTAACTTCATCATCTAACAATGACATATCAGCTTTTAGCTCAATGTCCTTGCCCGTTACATCATGAAGTAGGTTTAGTACATTATGACAAAGTGACGATTCATCCGACAAAAACCACTTTGTAATTATGTGATTAAGTAACTCTCTATGCTTGCTCAATAGTTCGCTGGAGAAATAGTCCAACAGTGGGAGCCCCACACCTACAGTCAGAATCGATTCCAATAACTCTAAAGCAAGGGGAGACGCTTCCTTTTCAACCAGTTTGACGAGTAAATGATCGATGTTATCTATGATACCTTTGTGATCAGGTGATACATTGGCTAACTGCTTTACCAAAAGATGTTGAATACTCTCCGGAAGATCTACCCTCTGAAAAGCGACAATATCCGATATGGCATAGAGTACCTCTGGGGAGGCTCCCTCAACAAACGTATTTAAAAGTTCTTCTATCTGCGACCAGTAAGAAGGGAATGCCTCCCCGAATTGAAGTGTGGACCTCAGTATCGAAGCACAACAAGCACTTTCACACTCAGTTCTAGCATTGCTGCTAAGTAGTCTCCAAACGACATCAATCTGAAGCTCATCTATAGTTAACCTCCCCAGAGTAAAATAAGCTTGGCTTCTAACTATTTCATTTTCTATAGCAAGCAAACTTTCAATCGTCTGAATGGCTTCGGTCACACTATCTGAGTCAAATGCGAGGATTGATCCGCAGAGAAAAGGGGCATATGCGACGAGCTCACTTTGTGCCAGAATAAAGTTAACGCTATCTCTGGGACGATGTGCATTTACTCTACAGTAGTTCTCAAAAGCCCCATAGATTCCACCAATAGCGAGATCTCTACCTGCCTGTTGCGTGAGGTGAACCAGACAATCTAGGACATTTTCAACACTTGCATCTAGTGAAGGAAGCACACTTTCAAAGGCATGCAGAATTGTAAAAAAATCGTGTCCACGTGAACTTTTATCAACGCATCCTACAATCTTGACGAGATCAATTTCGCCAGAGTTATGCAGTTCAGATAATGCGTCAGTTAAAACCTTCTCTTCTGTTCGAATTTCTTGGATATACGAATCGTGAATATGTGCAAGCAAACCATCTTCTGTTCCACTTGCGTTTAGCAACTTAACTTTTGCTTCATCTAATAACATTTCTTGCCCCTAAATAGACAGCTACTAAACATTTTGTTGGATAAGGAAAATTAGGTCAAATATAAGGTGTTCTAATTAAGAGTTGGAGAAAACTAAATCGTTTTGGGGCATAAGTTGTTTACGATCTAAAGCTTTTTACTGAAAAAATCTTAATGGTATCAGTTCGCTATACCATACAGTCCTTTAATATTTACTAAATGTATATAAAAAATAGTCGTTCTAATTTACTCTTCTGGAAAAATACTAATAAGGTCTTTGTAAAATGTTAACCCTGTATAATTATTCAGATGTACAGCCTTATAGAATGTTTCATTGCAATATATTAGATTGCCACCTTCGAGGTTTGACCTATATAAGCTCTTTGTTGTCACATCATCATCTAAGAAAACCAATGATGATAAGCCACTTTCAAAACCATCAATATATTTAACTTCTGTTAACTGCAAATCCTCTTTTCCATAGACAAGAGTATTAAACAACATCATATCCCCACGGTTAGTTTTAAGGGGAATAAACTCACCATAATTAACTATTATCGGATAGAGTTTTTCATAAACTGACAAGCTCATTACCAAATAATCTCCAACCATAATAATGTCAGGTTCTAGTGTATACTCTGAATGAAAATCACACTGCAACTCCCCATTAAAAAATTTACGAATACTATTATCTTTGCATGGTTTCGACATCAAATTTAATATTAACTCATCTATCGTATACTGAGATTCTTTTGCAATTTGACTAGCGATAACAAATACGTCTAGATCAAGTGCTGCAATCATATTATCAGGATGACTCAAACGATATATACTCATAATCCTTTCCATATTTGTTCGTCGGCTTCAAAAATGTTGGCTGGTAAGGTTCCTGTCCTAATGTGATTTTTCACAATTCTTAATTCATTAAAAAATTTCGCTTTACCTTGGGTTGATAAACCTTTCTTGCCAAGTGTAGTACCGATCCATCTTTCATAATTTTGACGATGTAACTTTCTGTGAGGAGGAGCTTCACTTGTAGCCCAATCAAACTGTTTATTACTTAGAAAATTAATTAACCATGTACCATTTATTGGGTCATTAATTCCTATTCCGCATAAATGCATATTTAATCGGGCTGCAATAATTTGAGCTTGAAGAAAACGTCCTTTTCCACTAATTATATGATGTGCTTCGTGATTAGAAGTAGGCTGGGGTTCACCAATTGCAAATAAAAAATTAGCTAACTTTCTAGTTGGATGGTGAGCCTCACTCTTCAAATCAGAGAGACTGGCTTTACTAGAAACATCTCTATAATCCTGAAGATATGATTGAGCTATTGCAACAGACTCGATACGTTTCCTCTGTTCTTGTAGATGTTTATAATCTTGATCTAGTTGACTCTGTACTTGTTTTGAATTGTTTGATTTTTGCTTGGCGTCATAATACTTTTTAGCTTTTAGCTCAAAGTTATAAATTGCCATTTCAAGTGCCGAAGGCTCATTTGGACGTGTCGGTTGTGGATATGTCGTAATAGGTTGTTGAATAGCACTCATACTATCTTCCCTGATAAGCAACTGAAAGCATAAACTAGTATATTGAAAGTAACCTTGTCAAACATTAACAGATTGTTATTTAATTAAATATCGTTACTCTCTCACGATTACATACTAAAGTATTATTAATAACCCTTAGTTATAGGCCATTTACTGTATTTAGAGTGTTAATTCGAACTCTCAAGAATTTTAATTCTCTGTAAAGTTTGGTGTGTTCTACAACATTTGACTAATTTTTGGACAGAAATGTGTTAGTGCAACTACTCTAATTAACCTGACATTGATTAGAAAAAGTATCTTAGTACCCTAATTCGCTCCACCCCCTTTATCTCAATATACAATTTGTACAACCAGTAGCTCATATCTTCAAATAGTCTGATTTTTCTACTCTTAACTTATTCATACCGAACTTAGCTAAGTCATTTATGATACTAGTAACATGTGAAAACTTGGATTGCCCTGTATGTTCCCGACCTAAAGCACAAGATACTAATAATTTTGACTTTGCTCTGGACAATGCGACAAAAACAGTGGAACGCTCCTCATCTAATTTCTTTTGGGTCATCCCATACCGAAAATACGAAAAATCTTCCAGTCCAAGTAAGATTACAGCTTCAAATTCTAACCCCTTGCTTTTGTGAATTGTCATCATACGGATAGCTCCAACCCCTGAGATAAGGTCAACAGCATCAGCCCAAGAAGAACTAATATTCCTCGCCTCTTTTAACTCTTTTAGTACACCATTAAAAGTATCATCCATAAGTGTACCTTGATTATATTGGCTCCATGTTTTCTTTAGATTATCATAGAAAAACTCATTCATAATTTCGGCGATAGTATCGGATATAATATCGAATGACTTATTAGCACCTTCGCCGTAACACTGATTACTCCCAATTAGTTCAAGTATTCTGCTTAACTCAAAATCCTTATGCAGCGAGTTACTCGAGCTGCAGTAAATGTATGAATGCCTGAGACTTTCCCAAGCATCCACATCTCGTACCCGGGTAAGTAAACATAGGAGTGATATAATTACCTTCCCTAAAGGTTCAGACAAATGATCTTGAATATTACTCTCATTTACACTCAAAATGTCTAAATCTAATAATGCTTTGCTAAGGTTTTTGCTATAGTTATTATTTGTATTTGTTCTAAATAACACAGCGATTTCTTCAGGTTTAATTTCATCCTCATCAATCCACTGTTTAATCTTTAGAGATAATTGTTTAACCTCATGTTCTTCGTCATCAAAGCAGAGTAAAGAATAATTATTTTTGTTTAGTTCTACACATTCAATATCAGACTCAACATTTTCACTATTAATAGGCCACCATTCATTTCCTATACAGTCTATGAATTTTTTCAGCTCTGGAACTGCTCTAAAGTTGGTAAAAATAACTTTTATGTCCGCTTGAAAGTCCTCTTCAAACTTAATAAAACCATCAGGCAATGCGTTTGCAAACTTCATTATCGACTGTTTAGTATCCCCTACAACAGTGACAACACTTTGAGATTTACAAAAGATCGACTTAACAAAGTCATACTGATGGCCGTTTAAGTCTTGAAATTCGTCTATAAATACATACTTGTACGTAGCCCTTATAGATGACATTAGATAAGGAGAAGAGTTTACTATTTTTAATGCCATTATAGTAAGTTGGTCAAAAGTAAGGCTTGTACGAGAATCACTGTCTCTAGGATTAAAAACTAATTTGTAATCATCATTTGGTTGCTCGTGTTTAGGTAAGGTATACATAAACCTATCAACGATGCTTTTGGTAAAGGCTTCAATTGTAAAAGAGTGAAACCTTTCTGACAATACATCTCCGGGTAATCTCCCCATTTTTAGCTGAGATCAAAAGTAGAGACTTAGGCTACTAGTGCCAGTTTTTGCTTTGGTGGGACACCACCAATTGCTGTATTGGGTCTTTCATTGTTATAAAACCATAGCCATTGTGTCGCATGTTCCTGTACCTCGGCAATACTATTCCAAAGATATTGGCTCAGCCATTCGTATCGCACAGTCCGATTATAGCGTTCTACATAGGCATTCTGCTGTGGGTTGCCAGGCTGAATAAATTTCAGTTCTACATTGTGTTTTTCAGCCCAGGCAGCCAGTACCGCACTTATATACTCTGGACCATTATCACTGCGTATTTGTTTTGGTTTTCCACGCCATTCGATGATTTGATCCAATGTTCTCACCACACGCTCCGCAGGTAAGGAGAAGTCGACCTCTATCGCCAAGCCTTCACGGTTGTAATCATCAATCACGTTCAATAACCTAATGCTGCGACCATCTTCCAGTTGGTCGTGCATAAAGTCCATGGACCAACATTCATTGATTGCCTCTGGCACCGCCAATGCGTCCGGTTTATCACGCTTCAAGCGTTTCCTCGGCTTAATTCGTAGATTTAGCTCCAATTCTCGGTAAATCCTATACACCCGCTTATGGTTCCATCGGTAGCGTTTCACGTTACGTAAAAAGTAATAACATAGCCCAAACCCCCAACTCCGATGGGTTGATGTCAGTTGCTGTAACCAGTCGGCTATTGCAGCGTTTTCATCACTGAGTTTTGCCTGATAGCGATAACAGCTCTCACTGAGTCCAAACAAGGCACACGCAAATGCGATCGAAATGGCTTTATCTTGCACCGCCTTTTGCGCCAGCTCCCGCCGCCGCGACGGCTTTACCACTTTTTTTCGATGGCCTCTTTGAGTATTTCAGCTTTGAGTCGCTCTTCGGCATACATTTTTTTGAGTCGTGAATTCTCAGCCTCTAACTCCTTCAATCGCGCCATCATAGAAGCGTCCATGCCACCGAATTTGGCGCGCCATTTGTAGAAGGTCGCAGAGCTCATGCCATGCTCACGGCAAAGCCCCGGAACTGGGGTGCCAGCTTCGGCTTGTTTAAGGATTGCTAGGATTTGGCTGTCGCTAAATTTTGATGTTTTCATGCAGAATCTCCCTGCGTATATATTACGAGAAAATTCTACTTTTGAAATCTACTATTTTTAGGGGGGATTACCTCCGCATCGCAATGACACTCTGTTTTTTATGTTTGAAGCTGACTCTCTCTTCCTTGAAATAGATAAAATACTATAAGGCCAAGCGCACAATTCTGTTTCTAGTATGAAGCAAGCTTTTTGGGCAAGAATTTCTGTCTTTCCCGCTCCAGGCCCAGCCATAATTAAAATATTATCATCGCACTTAATTATACCTAGAGATTTTTTATCAAACTCTAGGCCATCCTTTGGCTCCCAAACCGAAGCATCAATCATGAAATATCACTCCGCAAGCTTAGAAATTTCTTTTTCTATATGATCGATCATTCTCTTAATCCCAACTGGAATTCTATCGATGCTGTCAGGTAAATCAAAATCAATTTGCTCAAGGGCATTTATATGTGAAACTGGTTTACCTTTGCTGCCAAGGAACCTATAGCTGTACCATAAGAAAGCATTTTTATTTTGCATTTCATCATAATAAGAGTCCGCAATTTCTTTAGAATACTTAGGTTTTAACACCGCAGACTTTAAGGATTCCCAATCCTTGTCTTGCGGACCATTTTCACCCGTCAGCTTTTTATTATAATGCTCTGGATAAGACAACTGCATTGAGTAATCTAAATCCAGCGGTGTAGAAAAAAACACACCATTCTGATTTAAAAAATCTTCAGCAGTTTGTTCACTATTATTGCCCAACTTATCGAGCATCGGATTAAACTTACTAGCATCCCAACTAGGAATATCCGAAATAAGCTCACCTTTTCCTAACTTACTTTTCTGATCCGCTACATACTTTATACGGCCCCAACCGCCACCATTTCGACCATAATCCATGTCTAAAAGTGTAACGTAGGGAATCCCTAACCCTTCCAAAAGCTTCCAAAAATGGTTCACATGCCTCCCACCTAATGGAGCTACAGAAACGAAACTATCATCAATATCAATACCAACTTTAGACAATAGTTTAGGTATGACTATCTGCTCACTCTCCCCTTCACCTAAAATCACCAAACGAGCAAAGTAAATTTCGGGGTAAGCCTTAACTGCACCTGACACAAATTTGTACAGTTCATCCTTCTTATCTGGTAGCAATATTTTGGAGACAACCGTGTTTCTAGATGTACCATCCAATCTAAAGTAGCGAATTTGTGTTGGTTCGATTCTACCTACGAAACTTGGCGAGTGTGTTGTGACCAAAACCTGCGCGTTTGTCGACTTAGCCAAGGTACTCATAGATTTTACTATTCGTCCCAAGAAGTGAGGAGCTAGATGATTTTCAGGCTCTTCTAAAGCTAGTAAAGTAAAAATTGGGTTCTTTAGCTTTCTAGAATCAAAGTGTACTCGATTACTTTGCTCTCTAAGCATTTTTGACTCTAGCTCATGAACAGCTTGGATTATAGATATATGTAATAGCGAACGTTGGCCATCACTTAATCTATCCATCGTAGCTTTTCTATTATTTGTTTCTGACTCGAAAGAAAGGGTAATTGTTTTTAATAACTCATCCGTTTGCAGTGGCAAGAACTTTATTTTGGCCTTACTCAAATAATCACCTGAGTACATTTCTTTCCAGCTAGTTTGTAGCTGTTTCTCAATCAGTTTTATCGCATTATTTTTGGAGATTTCTTCGCTTGCCTTTTCAGTTAAATCTAACGCCTTACGAAGCTCACCATCTACACTTTGATCCCACAGAATTGCATTTAGCAGTCTACCCAGTAACATCTTAGTAGATGAGCTGATTTCTCTAAAAGGGTTTCTACTTGCTGGGATGTAATGTACTTGGATGTTATTTCTATCCGACCTACGTAGCTCTCGACACTTATCACTATCATAATTTTCACTGTCACTTAGTACATAGTAGACAGTCTCATCGACGACACCATCTGGAGATATATCATCAATCGTTAGCTTTGCTTCAAGTCTTAGCCTAAGCATCATTTTATTGTCTGCAGACTTAAAACATAACTGGTTGAATGTTCCTGCAACAGCGATCATGTCCCCTTCAGATTCTATTTCCGGAAAGGTAAACCATGCCTCTATAGACAATTCATCCGCTCTCTGGTCACTAACTGATGGACTATGAAAGTCATCAACCTTTATTTTCCTAGCTGCTTCACTTACGCCAAACATTCGACTTAATGCTTGAAGCGTTGATGTTTTTCCACTGCCATTTAGCCCAATAAGAGCTGTTAGCTGTTCTTCAAAGTCAATATCTGTCTGACTTTGACCAAAACATTGGAAATTTGAGATGCTAATTTTTGATAGCTTCATGATGCACAACCTATGTTCTAAAAAAGACTACATATGCATTACAAAATTCCAATTTATCGAACGGGAATTTAAAACCCAAACGTAGAAACAAACATTATGCCACTTAACTCAATGCTCTTATACAAATACTTGATATATATAGGGTAATAGTTTTCTCAGTATCAATTTTTCATCACAATGTTTTAGAAAACTGAGGGTTTACCAGCTAAGGTACATGTAGTGGAATAGCGAGTCAGGGTATTCTATTAAAGGTGATATTACATTTTTGAGGGGTAAGACAACAGGTCTTACCTGAAAGAATATCAATTTTAAACTCGTTTTGGGGCAGAAATGAGTTCCGCCCCAAACCCACCCACTTTTGGGCAGAAGTGAGTCGGAGCCAAGGAACTAAAGGCAAGTGGGGTGATTAGTAAATGTACGGAGTTCGGGCATGCGCTTGCTAGCCTCCATATACGGCCGCTAATATTAAGGCTATTACTATTCCCGCAATAAGCCATTTACCTTTACTACTGCCTTTTGAATCATTTAAAGGATTAGGTAATTGTGCTGGAGAAGATCCAAGTTCATTGATACTTTTCATGAACTCTCGGTCTCGATTCATTCTTTTAGCTTTAAGTTTCCCTTCATACTCGCGCCAAATATCATTATGCATTTCGTGTAGGGTTATGTGCTCTTCTGGCTCTCCCCAAAGCTCAGAAAGCCACTTTACATCAGTCTTGTTTAGTAATTCCAATTTTTTATAACCCAGGGATTGATATGAAAATGGAAGTCCTTTCAATTTCTTCCCCGGGACAGATTCAACTACATTGTAACCGGGCTCTTTCAATACATCGGAATAGGGTATTGAAAATGAATTGATTGCTGCCAGCCAATATAAAAGCGCTAACTCTTCGTCATATTTAATTTTTTGTTTACGCTTGTCACGAATCAGGGCTCTCGAGGCAATTGCGGCCTCTCTAAAGGATGCAGGCAATGGCAAGTTTGCTATAGCTAGTGCCAGACGTTTTTCAGGCTCGCCCCTCAGTTTCTTTATACGATCAGCCCAAAATTCACCTGTTTGTAGCTCATCTCTATGGCGCGACCAGAAATCTAAAGCATGTTCCTCTGCGTCTAAATCTGTTTCAGTTTCATGCCATGATTCAGTCATCGAGATTCCCTTAAAGGCTAACGTCTTAGTATTTGTGCGTTGCGAATTTAACAGACAAACTCACCATTAAAATTGGCAACAATAACATCGCCATGTCGGGCAGTTTCAAAACGGTCGACTATTATCATATCGCCATCAAAAATACCGACATCTTGCATCGATTCTCCTTGGGCAATCCCGAGAAAAGTTGAACTTGGGTGTTCAACTAATAATTCATCTAAGCTCATCGCGAGCTGACAGTATTCCGCAGCAGGACTTTCAAAGCCTGTAATTCCGGCTTGGGCAGGTATAGGTATTACACGCATACAAAAAACCACTGTACTTACATACAGTTATTTTAACAGTAAACCAAGAAGAAGCAAGTTTAGAGCAAACAAAAAAGCATAACGTGTAGTCTTTAATCTGTGTGGCTGATTACTTCTTGTCGACAAAACTCGGAATATGAGACGAGTTGAGTATAAACAATGTATGGAATATAGAAGCTTAACTGATCTGCTTTGATTGAATATGTTAAGTCATCAAGTTTTTTACACTCAACAGAAGTTAAATCAGTTAGCACTATAACTAAATCTGATTTGCATCTATATTGAGCACCTCCAACTACCACGATAACCGTATCATCAGGCATAAACACCATATTGACAGGGGTTCGAATGCCATTAAATAGGTTTACGAATGAAAAAAAAGCTCTATCTGGATAGCGCTCACACCTAACAAGATCTTTTTGCATATTTTACTCTAGAATAATTAAGTGTTGTTAAGCGATGCTATTAACGATTTCTTCTCATCATCACTTAATAAAGCAATAAGTACAGCCAATTCGGCGCTTTGGTCATCCTCACAGAAAAAGTAGTTTAATGGCACTTTCAATTCATTAGCCATTTTTTTGAGCGTTTGAATGTCGGGTACATGCCGACCCTTTTCATAGTGGTTCATTCTGCCACTGGCTGAACTTTCATCCATACCAATTCTTACACCCAATTCTTTCTGCGAAATACCCACTTTCTTTCGGGCCAGTTTAAGCCGCTCCGGTATAGGACTGTTATGCAATTTATATTCATCATCAAAATCTCTCATGCTTAGATTGTCTAAGTTTTACTTATTTCTGTATACTTAGCAATCCTAAGTTTTTTATTTTGAGACCGAAACATGACCAAAGAAACCATTTACCTGAACCAGAAATTCAAAGTGTTACTACAAAAAACTGACGGGAATACTACTAGTCGTAAACAACTTATTGAATTGGCAAAAAATGAATTTGAGTTCACGAACATTCAGGCACAGCGCTTTGTTGCGAGAAATATTCATACCTTAACAAAAGAAAACTTAATCCAAGCAACAGGAAACCATAGAGCGAGAACTTATCTCATAACGGCCTCTTTGATGGCGATATTGCATAATTTCAATCATGTGGAAGTTATAGATTCAGCTTCTTTTGAAAAAAAACAACTGAATGAGTTACATAATGAAGAAATTAAAACGAGTGCAGAATTAAAGCTAGTATTGAGTGAAATTCAAGCTTACCAAGATTATTTAGTCAAGTTCCCTCAAAATAATAGAGCCATATTGTCTTTGCTTAATAAAACCAGAGACAGTGCTTCTGAATTCTATGGCCGCCTGAACGCTATCAAAAAAATCATCAAGGTATCAGAAATTGAGGGCAACATGACATGTTAAGAGATTGGCAAAATCGCTGTATCAAACACGCGACAGAAACATATACTCATCAGGCGGGGTATCTTATGCTTGCTTGTCCAGGTTCAGGCAAGACAATAGCTGCTGCGCATATTGCGAAATCACTCATCGACGATAATAAAATTGATTACATTGTCTGCTTCTCACCATCTCGTATCGTTTGTCAGAGCATTGAACAAACGTTTGAACATGTATTGAATCGAAAATTTAATGGCCGTTTAGGTGCGTTAGGAATGTCAAAAACTTACCACTCCTTAATCAACACAACCGAATTAATTAGCGATTTAAGTAATAGCAGAGTATTGGTAATTTTCGATGAGATACATCATTGTGCTGGAGATGGTGACTCCCCCTCAAATGTGTGGGGAATGCAATTACTCGCAACGATCCAAAACTTAGCGACTTATACATTATCGTTGACAGGCACCCCCTGGCGAACTGATACACTTCCGATACCTTTTGCAAAATATACAGACCCAGAAGGTAATATTTTATGTGACTTTTCATATGATATTGTAGAAGCGATTAAGGATAATGTGTGTCGGATGCCGCAAATCACAGCAATTGACCTTGAACATGTTGTAGTGAAGAAGAATCATCAAATTTACACATACAATAGTTTACAACACCTTCTAGAAGATGAAGGTGTTAGCTATCAAGCAATCATTAAACATCCAGAGGTAATTAAACATTTATTGTCTAAAAGTATTGAGCAGCTAGATAACCTTAGAGGCAGTTCTCCTAATGCTGGAGGCTTGATTGTAGCTTCTTCATACCTACATGCTTTTCAAATCCAATCGATTTTATCGGGCCATTTCAACAAAGAATCAACTCTAGTGTCTTGCAGGTTCGATGACTCTCCAGAATTGATTGATTACTTTAAAAATAATCAATCCGAATGGATTATCAGCATCGCTATGATAAGTGAAGGAACCGATATACCTAGACTACAAGTTTGCTGCAATCTTACTGATGTCACTACCGAACTCTACTTTCGACAGATTTTAGGGAGGATACTTCGTGTAACACAAAACCAAAGTAACTTTGCTTATATGTTCATGCTAGCTGAGCCAAAATTGGTTGAATATGCGAAGCGATTAGATGAAGCAGTACCTGGAACGTATACCTATCAAAAGTCAGCACATTTAATTGATAGTATCGATAATTCAACCAAAAGTGATTTTCAGAAAAAACCTTCATCGTCTAAAAATACTAACACTAACACAGAGCTTGATTTTAATTCTTCGGATACGAGCAATCATCAACTTGACAACAAAAACCGAGTTGATGAGTTGATATTATCTTCGTTTAAATCTCAGATTCTTTCAAGTTATCTGATTGGCTTGTAAGTGTTGTTATTTTTGACTGATCTACAGTAAGGTGTAAACTTTAAGATATAATTTAGACATTTTAGGCATCTAACAATTCTAATAAGAGGTCGATTAAATTAGACCAGAACAGGATGAGTATAAATATGGAGAAGTTAGCAATATTAAAAATCAGCCTTAAAGAATTAGTACAAATAATAACAACAAAGGGAGCTCCGTATGTTTCT
Organism: Shewanella sp. ALD9; assembly: GCF_002836315.1. Lineage (NCBI taxonomy): Bacteria > Pseudomonadati > Pseudomonadota > Gammaproteobacteria > Alteromonadales > Shewanellaceae > Shewanella > Shewanella sp. ALD9. The sequence continues at coordinate 234,114 of NZ_PJCD01000003.1, read as the reverse complement.
TTTTGCCACTTATCTGATGAAGTAGTTTTAGTCAGTTACTATAACAATGAATTGAGAGCTTACGCTAGTTTAGAGATGCCTGATTTTGCTTCGGATTTACTTTTGAAATGGACAGAAATTCTTTGGGCTGGAAATGTCCCGAATTCAACATATACTTATTTAGATATATGGCGTCCAGAATATAATAATCTTGACGTTAAAGATATCCCATTATTAAGAGAATTAGGCTTCTTAGAAATACATTAAATGGTAGTATCTGTCTGAACTCAATAAAGAATTGCAAAATAGACTTTTCTCAAGCCGAACAATCTTCTCAATTTATGAGAAAATCCGTCCAAAAACTTTGTCATAAATAGAAAAAAAGAAGATATAAAAAAGCAAGATAAAAAAAAGAGCAAAAAAAAATAAACTATTGAAAATTAAATGAAAAAAAACAAAAAAACCTACAGTCTTCTAATTTTACTATCTAATAAGTAAAGGTATCCAGCTACGAGCATTAATGGGTTGCGATTGGCTGAACAGGTAAGGCAATTGTTTGCCTAAGGTTTGTTCCGGAGTAAGCCATTGAAGCCCCTGGGCAGTTGTTGATGTACGATAATGGATGACCACCTCAGTTAATCGTTCACCCACATCAATAACCAGTTTTTGTCCTAATATGGCATTCACATCACTCACATAATATGACAACACATTAGCGTCGCTGTCGGTGATACCTTCTATGATCAAATCGCGGCAATCTAGCACTAATGAAAGTGCAGCCATTTTTCGGGTAAACTGCAACCGGGCAACGCCATTGAGTTGCTGCAAGTCAAAATTAACCACAATATTAAGTTCAAGATGATGCACGCATAAAGCATCAGTATTGGCACTTGAATGGTAATCGTGTTGTTCGTTCCATTTTGCAGTCACAAAATATCCTTACAAAGGCAATAAAACATGAAATCTAGCAAAGATAATAGCATTAGCATCACCAAAAATATGCTGTAAAAAGCCGCATTAATACCGAGTCACTCAGAGTAACCACGCTTGTCAATTCAAGGCATATAGATTTATTAAGCAGCAAAGTTAGCTCTGCACTTCCAACTTTCGTTTTATGCTGCTTTGAACTTAATGGAGACTATCGAGTAATACCTTCACATTTAATGTCTACCGCTACATTGATATCTGGATTTTCTACTCAAATTTATTTTAAATAAAAATAAGTACTTTTTTTGCATTCAAGGGAACTAACTGAAAAATGACTAGTCTGAATATATGAACCGAATTTGCATTACTTTATTAACAGCTAGTAGCGTTTTTTTGTTCATCATCATTCTCCTATTTGATAGTAGTAACAATCTATCGACAGTATTGCCCTTAGCAATAGCAGCAACCTCTTAGTTAGGTTGCTTTTTTTTATCTTTTTTTCAACGAAAAAAAACAAAAAAGGCCTCAAAGAGGCCTTTTTAAGTTTACGGAAAGTTCGCTAATTAAAGCTTGATACCTACTTTCTCTAAATCTTTAGTAATTACAGATGTTGGTAATGGAACATAACCATCTTTCTCAACAATTTGTTGACCTTGCTTAGACAATACGAAGCGTAAGAATTCACGATCCATTGGCGTTAGGTCTTTGTTAGGATGCTTGTTCACATAAACATATAAGTAACGTGAAAGTGGGTAAGTACCGTCGGCAGCATTCGCAGCTGTGGCTTCGATAAACTTATCACCCTTCTTAGAGATAGCGACCGCTTTTACACCAGCAGTTTTATAACCAATACCTGAATAACCAATGGCATTCAATGACTGTGATACAGACTGAACAACTGAAGCAGAACCTGGTTGCTCATTTACGTTTGGACGGAAATCGCCTTTACATAACGCTTTTTCTTTAAAGTAACCATATGTACCAGACACTGAGTTACGACCGTAAAGCTGAACATCTTTTGCAGCCCAGTTACCATCTAAACCGGCATCACCCCAACGGTTAATTTCTTTACCGCCACACTTATGTGTAGAAGAAAAAATCGCATCAATTTGTTCAATGCTTAAGCCTGTTATAGGGTTATCTTTGTGTACGAATACAGCTAACGCATCGATTGCAACACGAACTGCCGTTGGCTGGTAGCCATAATGCTTTTCAAACGCTTCAACTTCATTAGGCTTCATCTTGCGGCTCATTGGGCCGAACTGAGAAGTTCCTTCAGTTAACGCTGGTGGCGCAGTAGAAGAACCTGCCGCTTGAATTTGGATATTAACGTTAGGGTAAATATGTTTGAACTCTTCAGCCCATAACGTCATCATATTTGCTAATGTATCAGAACCAACAGAAGACAAGTTACCAGAAACACCACTTGTTTTTTCGTATATTGGTAAAGTAGGGTCAATAGCAGCCATTGATGCTGCTGAGAATACGCCAGCGGCTGTAAGAGTAATCGCGCCGACAAGTTTGTTCAGTTTCATTTTAATGCTCCAGAATTAAGCGTACTAAGTTTTTAAAACGTAGTCAGTATCGACCTCATTGATGACAAGTCTATGACATTGACATGACAGTTGTGTGACACCAGCAGTAAAACTGTCTTATTTGACAAAACAAAAACAAAGCCATTTAATATCAACAACTTAATGGATATAGGTAATAAGAAATTATTTAGTACAATAGATAAACACCCACTAAACACATTACAAACAAGATAATTACTGCTTAAAATTATAGCAATAACGCTACATTATGACATTCATCATACCGGTTTAATTGATGCAATTTATGCAATACCAGCGATTGATTCAACGCCATCTCTCTAAGACTAATTACATTAGTGCTCCTCAGCGGTTTTGAACTGATTAGCTCATTATTATTAGCCATTTGAACTGAGGAGCAGCAATAAAAAAACAGCACGTATGCTGTTTTTTAAGGATTGAAAATCTAGAGGCTAGCTATTGTCGAACTAACAAGTGCGCTGGAATAACAAAGCTGAAGATACTGCCTTTGCCATACTCACTTATCACCTTAAGCTCACTGTGATGATGGTTTAAAGCATGTTTTACAATCGCTAGCCCCAAACCACTGCCGCCAGTTTTACTTGAACGGGCATTATCTACTCGATAAAAGCGTTCAGTTAAGCGGTTAATATGTTGTGGAGCGATACCCACTCCGGTATCGGTCACCGAAAACAACGCTCCGGTTGCAACACTTTTCCAATTAACCGAAATCGTTCCACCAAGAGTGGTGTAACGTATTGCATTTGAAATCAAGTTGGAACAAGCACTGCGTAATTGCAATTCATTACCATGGGTATTCAAACCGGGTTCGCAATTAAACACTAATGTATAGTCGGTGCCAGCAAGAGCTTTGGCTTCTTCTTTAAGAATTTCCATCATCAATGACATATTGACCGTTTGCGATAAATCAATATCAACCGCGTCTTCAATGCGCGACAGTGCCAATAACTGTTCAACCATCGACTGCATCCGAGTCGTCTGTTGCTGCATCAATGATAGTGGTTTGTGATTAGGAGAGTCTGCATCTTCCATGGTTTGCATAATTTCTAAATACCCCTGTAATACTGTTAATGGGGTCTTAAGTTCATGGGAAACGTTTGCCACAAAATCTTTGCGCATACCCTCTAACTGATGAATTCGGGTGACATCTCGAGCGATTAACAGCAATTGTCGATCACCATAGCTCATTACTCGAATTTCAAGTAAACGCTTATCGGACACGGGAGAAGGGATTTCTAATGGTTCTTTGTATTGTGCTTTCTTTATATAAGTCGAAAAATCAGGATGGCGAATAAGGTTATCAATTCTCTGACCATTATCCTGAGGCCAAACAAACCCTAAGATTAACTGAGCGAGTTTGTTACACCATAAAATATTATGTTCGGCATCAAGCACTACAGCCGCATCAGGCAAGGCCTCAGCGCCTTGACGAAAACGGGCTAACAACGTAGCTAACTGACCCACTCTTCGTCGATTCTTGCCCTGCAGGCGATATATTCCATTGAACACGCCCTCCCAACTTCCCCGCCCTTGTGGAGGCGTAAGCTTTTTATCTTTCCATAACCAGAAGTTTAAACGAGTAATTTGACGATAATGCCACACAAGTAATGCAATCGAGCCTAATAGCATAACGATAACAACTTGATTGAATAAAGCGCCGATAAGCATGAATAAAACAAGCAATATAGCTAACCGGAAAAATAAACGATATCCAGAGTACGAGATAAACATAGGCTACCTAAATACGAAAGTAACGCCGCCAACACATTCAGTGCCGTTACTGATTATTAGGGCTAACGAGGAACCACAAGATAGCCTAAATCGACTATTATGGCTAGACAGCGAAAAAAACAGTTTTTAAAAAGCTCTGCCTAGCATGGCAGAACTTTTCGAGCCGCCAATACGAATTACATTCTGGTTGAAAATCGATAACCAGCACCACGAACAGTTTGGATCAATTTATCATGTCCACCCTCTTCTACGGCTTTTCGTAAACGTCTGATGTGCACATCGACAGTTCGATCTTCAACATACACATTGGTGCCCCAAACGTTATCGAGTAACTGCTCTCGACTGTAGACTCGCTCAGGATGGGTCATAAAGAAATGCAATAAGCGAAACTCTGTCGGTCCCATATCGAGCACGGCGTCACCAACGGTCACTCTGTGACTCACAGGGTCGAGTTGTAATCCTTGCACATCAATAGTTTCTTCTAAGCGCGTTGGTGCGCTTCTGCGCAAAACGGCTTTAATTCGTGCGACGAGCTCTTTAGGTGAAAAAGGTTTAGTTATATAGTCATCAGCGCCTACTTCAAGGCCCTTCACTTTATCTTCCTCTTCTCCACGAGCTGTCAGCATAATAATCGGGATCTGACGCGTAAATTCATCTTGCTTTAAACGTTTAGCTAATTGGATGCCACTACCACCAGGGAACATCCAATCCAATAAAATTAAGTCAGGGTATGGCTCTTTAAGCAACTCAATTGCTGAATCAAAATCTTCAGCTGCAGCTGTCGTAAAACCATGTTGATCCATCACAAATGTCAGCATCTCACGGATTGCTGATTCATCTTCTACTATTAATATCCTAGCTGTCATATTGGGTTTCTACGTTAATTTGCCACGAGACTATTATTGGACACTTTTGTTACAGATTTATGATCTAACAGCTGATTTTGGCATTAAATACGCCTTTCTGTCATAAAAAATTCATTGCTGTTAATGCAATGTAACAAAAAAAGGGCCTAAGCCCTTTTTAATTGATTGAAGATTTAACCATCACATGATGACTGGGTTTAGAACTTATGTTCGATACCAATACCAACATAGCTATCATCTTGGTCATTTGAATCAAACGAGTTGGCTGTGTAGAAAGCAAATAGTTTAGTTGGTTTACCTAGTTTGTAGTCAGCACCTACAGACCATGAATCGCCTTTGTTTTCCATGTCGACATACTGAGCTTTTAGTGTCACATCATTGATGTCATAAGCTGTACTTAATAAGAAACCGTTATCTGTTACACCGCTATCTATTGCTTCTTGTTGCTGGTACATACCACCAATAACTAAGCCAGCAACTTTACCTTGAACCGTTGCACGTGCAGTGTCATAACCTTTTACTTTTGAATCATAAGCAATCGCTGCATATATTGGTGTACTTTTAAGACCTGCATCACCGTACATTACAGCCATACTCACACCATCTTCACCAGTTGTATTGTCACCAACAACTTGGTCTGAATCGCCAGATGCAACATACGTTACACCCGCTTGAAAATCACCAAACATAGGTGTGTAGTATGTCGCGGTTTGCGCCATACGGTTTTCACCTTTGAACATGTTTTTTACGTCACCAGATAAATCGTTAAACTGGTCAACTTTACCTTGAGATACTTTAAGGATAGTGTCGTTACGACCTACAGAAACGGCACCAAAGTTACCTTTTAAACCAACAAATTGGTTACGAGCTAAAAAGTTTTCTTTGTCATCATCACCGGTATTAACTTCGTATTCGATGGTATAGAAAGCTTCTAATGATTTGCTTAACTCAAACTCACCGGTTACACCAAAACGTGATGCATTACTTTGAATAGTTGTTTCAGTTTCATCATTAACATCATTAGACTGTGCTGTAACATTTAATTTTCCATAAACTTGTAGAGGATCTGCCGCATAAGCACTTGATACTAAAGAGGCTGCCATTGCAGAGGCTAATAGAGTTTTACAAAAAACATTCATCATTTCATCCTTTCGACGCATATTTCGTCATGGTTATTCTGGGTTAGTTGTATCGGAACGAGCAGAATTTTGCCTTGCGAATGTTTCAGAAATATTGCAATGCTTAATTAAAAATGAATATTTGCCATACCAAACCACATTATTGCGCAGTAGATCTAGCTACAGCAGTGGTTTCAAGGAAGTTTGGGGGAATGTGACAATTTGATGAATTCTAACCCTAGCGACGACAGCGGTCGTATTATTAGTGTTTTTTTGTAGGTTTACCGCTTTGCATCTATCCCGTAAACTGCAGTAACTTATTTTTCCTGTTAATTAATGAGAGCCTTCTATGTGGTTTAAAAATCTCACCCTGTACCGTTTCAACAAACCTTTTACGACAGATACCGAAACATTAGAAAATGCCTTAGCTGATTTCACTTTCTCTCCTTGTTCAAGCCAAGACATAAGCAAGTTTGGTTTTTCTAATGCCCTAGGCAAAAAAGGCCAGGCATTAGTCCATAGTGCCGAAAATCGCTATCTAATTTGCGTCACGAAAGAAGAAAAAATTCTCCCAGGCCAAGTAATCAAAGAAGCCTTAGATGAAAAAGTGGCAGAGATTGAAGAGTTAGAAAATCGTAAAGTCACTAAAAAAGAAAAAGACACCATTAAAGACGAAATCACCACAACATTATTGCCTCGTGCATTTTCTCGACGTAGCCAAACTCATGCACTCATCATGCCTGAGCTAGAAATGATTTTAGTTGATAGTTCTAGTGCGACTAAAGCGGAAGAGTTGTTGGCACTGCTTCGTAAAGCGATAGGTAGCTTACCGGTTATCCCGCTAAGTTATGCCACACCAATCGAATCAACGTTAACGCAATGGTTGCAAGCGGGTGAAGCACCGGCGCCATTTGAAATGCAAGATGAAGCCGAGCTTAAGTCAGACTCTGATGAAGGCGGTATCGTTCGCTTTAAACAACAAGTGCTTCAAGAAGATGAAGTGCTTGCCCATATTGCGACAGGTAAGCAAGTGCACAAATTGGCATTGCATTTTGGTCAGTCGATTGCTTTTTTAATGCAGTCTGATGCCAGTATTAAACGACTTAAGTTTTCTGAAGAGTTTAGAGCAGGTAGTGATGACGTTGGTACCGAAGATCCATTAGCACGTTTAGACGCTGACTTTGCCTTGATGGGCAGTGAATTAGTGGCTTTCGTCAATGCGGTAAATCAAGCATTTGGTCCTTTAGAGCAAAGCGTTTAATACCATAAGGGTATCCCATGAAACTTTACGGTAGCTTTACGTCTCCCTTTGTTCGGCATTGCCGAATAGCCTTATTGGAATCAACATTAGATTATCAATTTATTGAAACAGATCAGGCTAGCAGCGCAATGCTATCCCCTACAAAACGGGTTCCTTTTTTACACGATGGAGAGTTATCGTTAACGGATTCAAGCGCTATCTTGCGCTACATCCGTCATAAGTCATCAAAAACGTACCTTGATACCGTGGTAGAACTTGATCAGTTTTGCATGATCAACACTGCTCTAGACAGTTCAATTAACTTGTTTTTCTTGTCTCGTGATGGCGTTGATATTGAACGTTTTGATTACACAATCAGACAAGCGCAACGCATTAACGCAACACTAGCTGAATTTGAAAAATTCGAACTACCGCTATACGGACCGTTTAATGATGTGCAATTGCGTTTAGGTTGTTATTTAAGTTGGGCGGTTTTCCGCCAACGGATTGATATCGAAGATTATCCAAAACTGAAAATATTTTTAGCCACAATAGAAAAAGAGCCATTTTTTATCGAAACAGCTCCTCCGGCGTAACCATCATACAAAAATGCCCTGTTCTCAGGGCATTTTATTTATCATAACGGCTCGCATCTCAATACTGAATGACATATTCAACCAAGCCACTTCAACATGCTCGTTTCAAAGCCCCGTAGGATAACTGAACAAGGCAGTGATTGAAGAGAATTAATATCACTATTCTTAGAGCGCTGCGCTGCTAGGACGCTACGCGGCTAGATTCTATAAAAGCAGACAGCACAGCGAAGCTGTCACAACCGCTTGAGGTAGCAAGCGGTGACGAGCGAAAGGGCGATAACAAGCCGCGAGACCGCTTTATCCGTGAGCGCAGCGTTCGCTTGTTATCGTTTCTGAAGCGTCACTTCTCCACATGCTGGATCCTGCATTTCAAGGTCGTTTGGGTATATGCAAATCAACATTTTAGTCAGTAGTATTAATCCACTCACCCTTGTCATCAAACGGCCATTCAACCCCCAACCATGCTTTATAAAACGCTTTCTGCGCATCAGTTACCTTATCTACTGATGCAATTGATAAGTCACCTTTGGGTTGTTCAGTCAGGAGTAAACTCACTTCTTTTAAACGCTCATCCCTGAATATGCTTAGTTTAATCGTATCACCAACATTAAAATCATTAAGACGTTTAGTTAAACCATCCGCGGTAACCTTTAAACCATTAACAGCAACAATTTCATCTCCGGCAGCAACACCAGCATTCCAAGCTGGGCCATTTTTTAGCACACTCGCAATAATTAGATCGTTATATAAGCCAGACAACATCATTCCGGCATCGACTTCTGTTTTAGGAGATGGACCATAAGTCGTGATCAAACCAGCATGTGCCAACAAGTCATCAAAAGATAAACTAAACGGTTGGTTTACATATTCAGCCCACCACGACTGGTAATCTTTACCAGAAAGATTTTTTAAAATAGATTGCACGTCCGCGACGTTATAACTTAATGGAATTTTATATTGTTGATAAAGCGCTTTATGGACATCTCTATATGAATGAGCAAGTTGCGTATCGCTTAACAAACTAAAATCAAGTGCCATTGAAGCCAAGTAACCTTCAGAGTAAATATTCACACTGTGATTAACCGCATAATCGCCCCAAGTGCTACTCCACTGGCCTAAACTGGCTTCTGCGACAGATTGGACTTCACGACCTGGGTTATGTTGATTAAGCACAATACGTTGACTTAAATCGTCAAAGAACTCTTTGGCGGTTATCACTCCAGCACGTAACAATAACTGATTTTGGAAATAACTGGTGGAGCCTTCAGCCATCCACAGTAAATCGGTCATATTTTCCGACTGATAATCATACGGAACAAGCCCTTGAGGTCGGTAAGCTTTAACATTCCACGTATGAATAAACTCGTGCGAGGCGGTACTGATAAAGCGTAAATAATCTTCGCGTTCACGAAAATTAAATCGTGGTAATTGGATAATAGTAGAATTGAGATGCTCTGTTGCACCACGAGCACCGCTGGTTGCATGCACCATGTACACATATCGTTTAAATGGATAATCAGGCCAAATAGCCGATGCCTGACCACTGATTTTGGTGAGATCTGCTACAATTTTTTGAGTATCGTAATTACCTTCGCCCCAAAATACCACGTCGTAATCACGACCGTCAGCCTCAAAGCTGACATGTTGGTTTATGCCTGTTTCTATCGGTGAATCAACTAACACATCATAATTGGCCGCTTTAAATGAATGTGATGTGCTGCCTTTATCCATGCCAGAGTAACTTTTCCAACCTTCAGGAACTTCCATGTTGACCGTAACGGGTTGCTGACGAAATGCAGGGCTATACATAAATACACCACTAGCATCTAAAAAAGCATGGCTACTATCAATGTGACGTAAACGATCACCAAGCTCATTGGCATGTAATTGATATGTCACCTTCACCGATGTAGGTTTGGTTAAGGCGATTTGCCATTCGCCACTGGCAGTGCGTTTCCAAGGTAATGATTGTCCTTTACTGTCGGTCGCATTAAACAACCTTACGCCATCTGCAACGGGTAATACTTGATAACGACCTGTTCGCCATACCGGTAAATTGACCGTTAATACATCCGAATTGGTTTGAGGGAATGACACACTCACTTGGGCTAAATGGTGTGTGGGTTGGTTAATATCGATATGGTAATCGACATCTGCAAGTGCAGGCATTGCCCAACTCATCGAAAAAATAGCACTGCTGGTTAAAATTGCAAGAGAAGTAGGTTTCACTCTAGGTTCCTTCTGGTATGATTCTATTGTTTTTATTTTAAATTCCGAACAATTATAACGATCTAGACTCATTAACACAGTGGCAATTTGCAATTTAGTGGAAAACACCCGGTGAGAACATCTGACCCAGGTAAATTTATTTATTCATTCCACGTAAAAATGAAGTCCACGTTAACTAACACTATAAAAGGTATCTCTTACTATGCTGCGATGTTTTCCTCTGGTCATATTATGTTCGATACTATTAAGTTCAGTGGTTTCAGCAAGGGATATTGAGCAGCAAGAAATATTTTTCAAAGAAAATCCTCAAAAGCTGTATACAAAACTAATGAAGGCCACAGAGTTTCCTTTACAATTTTCAAATAAGGAGGAATTTGAGCAAGCCGCAAATGAATTAAGTTACCCACCCAATGAACTTCATCGCGATTTAGAGCTGCTGGCTCGACTGAATTTAGAAGCAAAGCTTACATCACCTACTAAGTATAAAGACGCTAAATTGCTCATAACACAATTAGACGCCATTGCATCAACCACACTTGAGCAAGCCGTCGTCATCATGCTTAAAGCGCGAATTAAAGGCCGTCAAAACCAAGAATATAACCAGGTGATTGTTGAATCAAATAATGCGTTGAATATGGTAAACACAGATGTCAGTTTAGAAAGTACGCTATTTAAATCAACACTTCATGAACAACTCAGCATGTTACATTCATTGCTACTTCAACCTACGCCGGCATTTTCTCACTTAAATCGTTACCGCGATATCGCTTACCAATTACACAATAATTATTTTATCTCCGATGCCGAAACCCAGTTAGGTCGTTATTACAATCTTAATGGCGATCAAGCCAAGTCACTCCAGCACTACAGTGAAGCATTTCGTTTAGCCAATAGTCTGGATTACCCCGGAATTAAAGCTCATACACAACTTAATCTTGCGCGTACATACCGAGATTTAGAACAATGGGATGATGCCCTAAAATATGCCCATAATGCTGCCGAAATACTTCAAGCGATAGGTCAAGATGTCTACCTAGCAGAGACCTTGACGGTCATCGCAATGATTTACGCTGGCCAAGATCAATGGAATAAAACCATCGACTATTATTTAAATGTCCAGCAAGTTAATGAGCGTATGGGAAATGAAATCGCCATAGGGCTCACATACCACAACTTAGGCGAGGCTTACTTCAAATTAAATAATATCCAAGCAGCATTGAACGTAATGCAACGTGCAAATGATATATTTAGAGCTCGGAAAGTAGAACATTACTTAGTCCATAATGAACTACTATTTGCCCAAATAAATACCAGTGAAGGCATGTGGAATGAGGCTATTGATCATGCGAGCAAGGCTATTGAACTGGCTAAAAAGAAACATTTAAATGATGTGCAAACAGAAGCATTAGGCTATTTATCTACCGCATATCGCAAAACAAACAACCTCAATGCAGCACTTGCAACAGTCGATGCCATTGTTGAGCTGATCAACACATCGCAACAAAAAACCGAACAAACAAATGATTTTTCTGAACTCACTGAACAAAAATTAAAATTCGAACTGGGTTTATTACGTAATAAACTACATCAACAAACGGCAAAGAATAAATATAGTCAATTTATCATTTTAGTATTAATTCTCGGTTTCAGTATTGCGATTATCGTGTTGTTTTTTATCTACAGAAAATTTCAACAGCGAAATACCTTATACCTTAACGCCCAACATTTAAATACCATAGACCCGATAACGCAAGCCCAAGGTTACAGGGCGTTTATTCAACGCATCAGCACTCTTAAACACACTGAGTCTAAAACGATTGCGTTAGTGAATATCAATAAATTAAACAATATTGATATTCAACTTGGGCTCACTGAATCTATCGCATTGATGCAAAATTTTAATAGCCTGTTCAGTAAACACCTAGACACTGAAGTGTATATAATACGTTCAGGATTGATTGCATGTTATTTCGATAAGCAATACGACGCAGAAAATATCTTACATGCTGTAATTGATTGCCTTAAACAATTACATGAGACCCAATTTACTATACCAAATTTTGCTAACATATCCGCGGTCCAACATGCCAGTATTGGTCACATTAATTTGCCACTACTGGGTAACCCAGATGCCAGCATCAGTGCTGAATTACAATTTGAAACATTGCAATACGCACTTGCTGCAGCCATGGAAATAACTGAGCAACCCGCTTATGTGTCATTGCGACCACTTAATTTCGCTCCAGCGGCTGTTTTTATGCGCCCACTTTATTTAAATCTGACTCAAGCACTTAATCGCGGCATCATTCGTGCAGAAAGTAATCGTAACACCCAAGAGATCAACTGGCCGAAAAACTAATTGATTAATAAACATGCTATTGTGACCAGTTATGAGATTTTGTACGGTAATTGGATTTGCTGCACAACATTATTGAGATAATATTACTATAATGTTAATCGATGATATGTTAATTACTATAAATTCGATTTGCCGTCTAAATTAATATCCTAATCACGGCAATAGATGCCTTTAGCTGAAGAATGAAAGTAGGCACTGCAAAATGAAAGAGTCAAATACAGCGATAACTCAAATTTCGTTGATGAAGCAAAAGCTCCATGCAGCTAAACTTGCTCTCGAAGAAATAAATATCGATCGTAATGATAAATTGAAAACATTAATTCAATTTATCACTCATCTGAGTCTTGCTTGTAAAGGGCAAAACTTAGAACTCGATAATAAACTGGCTAAATTGCGCCATCATATGCACAATTTTGAGCAAATTGACGAGGCACTACCTGAACTCGTCGATATCGAAAGACTATTAAAATCTCAATATAGCCATACCATGACTCGTTTAGAAGACAGTCGTAATGGCCTCAATCGAGTGATCCGTCAGATCCAACGAATTAACTCTGCGCCAGACAAACTCAAAAAAGAAATCACTTACTTTAAACAAGAATTAGGCAAACCATTCCATACTGTATGGGAATACATTCCCAAAGTTGAAAAACTGATTTTTTTCTATGAAGAAATTTTAAAACACGAATTTGCTGATGCCGACAATTACGAAATTTTGCCTCACCATATTCAGCTAGCTAAAGAGCTTGCCGCTAAAATTGCTGAAATTGAATTTAGAAAAGATCAACGGGACCAAATTCTAGTCATAAAAGAAGTGTTACTTGGTGATATCAGCTTAAATAACTTACTGGATTCTTACCAATCGATATTAAGCTTACTATTAGAAAATATTGCTCGCGAAAAAACCGCATCACAAGACTTTTTATTTGCCCTCAACGATGCTCTGACTATCGTTCGCGATGTGGTCAACAACACCCATAACAACAACCAACGTTGTGAGCAACTTAAAGGTCAATTAAATAAAGAAATCAATTTACGCGTCAATAACGCCGACGAGTTAGTGGTAGATGCAGATGATCTTAACCAATTAAAGATTCAACTGACGGTGCAGTTATCTTCACTTCGCGATTCACTGTCTCGTAAAGAGGCACTGGAACAACGTGAACAAACCATTTTACGTAAATCAATAGAGACAATGCGTAAAGAGCTCAATTCAATGAGCCAGGAAGCGAATAGTTACAAAGAAAAGCTATTTGAACATCAAAAGCTCAACCTACTCGATCCGCTTACCCAATTAGCAAACCGTACTGCGTTAGAAGATCGCATGGAGCAAGAGTATCGCAACCATGTCCGCTTTAAAACGCCACTGTGGATAGCCGTTACAGACATAGACCACTTTAAAGGCATTAATGATAGCTTTGGCCACAGTACCGGCGATAAAACCCTGCAAGTCATTGCTATGGCGTTAAAAAACTCATTACGCGATAGCGAGTTTGTTGCTCGTTATGGTGGTGAAGAATTTGTATTACTATTACCTGATATTACTGATGAACATATCTCTCAACTATTGAATCGAGTGAGAGAGAAAATCAAAAATATTCCGTTTAAGTTTAAAAATCAGAGAATTACAGTTACATTATCTATAGGTGCTGCACAAGTAATGGAAAACGAAACGCTTGAAGAAGCTTTCGAAAGAGCAGATGCTGCATTATACCAAGCAAAAAACAACGGCAGAGACCGAGTCGTTATTGATATCTAGCCTCCCAAGACAGTTTTCTTTGGACTCGGCATCAAACACTCGAGTCCAAAGGAGTTGCTTATGATAGTAAAAATTAGTCCACGTGGTAGTCTAGATCAGCTTTCTCAATTAGAAGTCGAACGTCTGAAACAAGGTGCAAAAAGCGACCTTTACCAATTATATCGAAATTGCTCACTCGCGGTGTTAGCTTCAGGCCTTATCAGCGACAGTTCCGAAGACCTGTTTAGTCGCTATGAATCTTTTAGCCTTAATATTTTACAGCGTGAAAGAGGCATCCAAATTGAACTCATCAACCCTCCTCTGCAAGCCTTCGTCGACGGGGAAATCATTGTCGGTATTCAAGAACATTTGTTTGCAGTACTCCGCGATATTATATACATCAGCAATAAGTACGAAAATTTAAAGCATATTGACTTAAGTAATGCCAGCCACATTACCAATGTTGTGTTTGATATTTTACGCAATGCTCAAGCAATCTCGCCAATGAAAGACCCTAATGTGGTGGTTTGTTGGGGAGGACACAGCATCAATGCTGTTGAATACCAATATACCCGCGATGTCGGTTACCAACTTGGGCTACGTAGACTGGATATTTGCACCGGTTGCGGCCCTGGTGCTATGGAAGGCCCAATGAAAGGTGCGGCGATTGCCCACGCAAAGCAACGAGTTCACAACGCCCGTTATATCGGCTTAACCGAACCCAGTATTATTGCTGCTGAGCCCCCAAACCAAATTGTTAATGAATTAGTTATTTTACCCGACATAGAAAAGCGTCTAGAAGCCTTTGTCCGTTTAGGCCATGGTATTGTCATTTTCCCTGGCGGCGCGGGTACGGCTGAAGAACTACTCTACTTTCTTGGTATCTTATTAAATAAAGAAAATTGCCATGCATCCTTTCCACTGGTATTAACCGGACCTGCTGAAAGTGCTGAATACTTTGCCGTTATCGATGAATTTATCGGGGCAACATTAGGCGAAGAAGCACAGAGTAAGTATCAAATCATTATCGGCGACCCTGCCAAAGTGGCGCAAATAATGAAGCAAGGCATGGAGCAAGTAAAAATCTATCGCAAAGAAAAATGTGATGCTTACCAGTATCAATGGTCACTCAAAATTGAACCCGAATTTCAATTACCCTTTGCGCCGACCCATGAAGTTATGGCAAATTTGAATCTCTATTTTCAAGAAAATAAGGCAGAACTTGCCGCTAACTTACGTAAAGCGTTTTCAGGTATTGTCGCCGGTAACGTAAAAGGCGATACCATCAAGTTAATTCAAGAGTTTGGTCCCTTTAAGATTGAAGGTGATGCTAAGCTCATGCTAATGATGGATAAGCTATTAAACGCTTTTGTTAAACAACAACGAATGAAACTGCCAGGCAGCGCTTACGTGCCCTGCTACGAAATAATAAAAACCAATGAATAAATTACTCATTATTGATGGACTCAATCTCGTACGCCGCATTCATGCGGTGCTACCTGATGAAAACGATATTACCAGCGTTCAAGAACGTGTTTTAGCAGCATCCAAAAAAATGCTGTTACAACATCAGCCGACTCATTGCATTGTCGTTTGGGATGGCAATGAGCCATCTTGGCGCAAAACGCTGTACAGTGATTACAAAAAAGGTCGTAAACCCATGCCGACGGCATTAAGTGATGGCCTGGTAAATATCAAAGCCACACTGGCTGAACACGATATCAATTCTTTCGACGCTCAATCTGAAGCCGATGATGTTATCGCCACCATCGCGATGAAAATGATCAGCAACAAGGGTGAAGTGATTATTGTGTCAACCGACAAAGGCTTTAGCCAATTACCGACCAAAAATCTCACCTTGTGGGATCACTTTAATCAGCACGTTTTTGATGTTGCGCAATATGAAAAGAAACTGGGAATAGAGCAATACCAAATGCTCGACTTTATTGCATTAGCGGGTGACAGCGGCAATAAAATTCCCGGAATTATGGGCATAGGCCCAAAATCTGCAGCGGATTTACTCAATAAATTTAGAACGCTAGCTAATTTATATCGTTCTTTAGATAACCTTGGCGCCAAGCAAGCACTTAAATTAGCCGAAGGAAAAGAGATTGCCAGAATTAGTTATAAATTAGCGCAGTTACAATGCGATATTCCACTGAATATTAATTTGAAACAATTTAGGATCAATCCAATAACAAACTAATGCCATAATAAGCTAACCTCTACTCTGGATAAGGGATGGGCTAAAGCGTTAAAAATAAGTGTATTTAACGTCTGCTATCACTCTTGCTATTGATGTTGCCAAGGGTTTTAACATGATAGTAGGCTTATGGTAAGTCGATACAATACAGATAACAAAAAAGTGTTATTTGATAACCGTTTATTATCCAGAGTTGAGTAAAAACACATAACCTCAACGGTATTAATACCATAACGGATTACACAGATTATGAATACAAAAGTGACGTATATCATCGGTGGAATTTTCACTGCCTATTTACTGTTTGTTGCCGTGGTGATTTTTGTTTATGAACCACAGCCAGAAGACCGAGCATGGGATGATCGCCAAGCATTCAACTTACAAAAAATGAGTGAAGTCAGCTTTGGTCAAAGCCTTGATGAGATCAGAACATTATTAGGCAGTGCAGATTTTGTCGAAGCCAAAACCGGCATTGATGGACAATATCAAGTGATGTACTACCGTACCCACCACATAAAATCAGACGGTGAAACCACTAAAGAAGAGTGCACCCCATTGTTATTTAGAGATAATCTGCTGATTGCATGGGGACAAGACACTGAAGATCAATATTTTGCCGTGCCAATAACTCATCAAGAACCACAATAGTTGCTTATTTGTCTGTGGTATCAATAACAAAAACGCCCTATCGGTATCAGCATAGGGCGTAAAAGTTAATTCAGATCAAACATTGATAGCCGTTTTAATCTACTTTTTATACTCCTGATAAGCTTCACCTTGGCGGAGCCAATCTGGGGCTTGCTCACCCTTTAAGTAATGATCGAAGTACTGCTTCATCTTAATGGTATAATCAAGTTTATTGGGATATTTTTTCAAATGATGTGGCTCATCTTCATATTGTAAAAACACCACATCCTTGCCTGCACGACGCATTGCCAGATATAGCTCAATACCCTGCTCCCATGGTACAGCATCATCTTTATCACCAAACATAATCATCATGGGTGTTTGAATGCGATCGACATAAAAAATCGGCGAGTTTTCAATATACTTTTGTGGTGCCTTGAATAGACTCTCGCCCATTCGACTTTGGCCCGTTTCATATTGAAATTGTCTTGCTAGCCCTGAACCATGGCGAATGCCACTATAAGCACTGGTCATATTCGATACCGGAGCACCAGTCACAACAGCTTTAAAGATATTGGTTTGGGTTACCGCATATGCACTCTGATAGCCGCCCCAAGAATGCCCTTGAATACCAACAGCATCAGGATCGGCAATCCCCATCGCTATCAATTTTTGTACGCCTGCGGTCAGTGCTTTTACTGAAGATATTCCCGGATAACCTATCTCGAAACGAATATCAGGCAAGAAAATCGCATAACCATTGTCTGCATACCAAGCAAAGTTAGGTCGATGATTGAGCTTCATATCAGGAAACGCATGTAGCCTATCGCTCATAAACCGATAGAAATACACCAAAGTTGGATACTGTTTACCGGCTTGGTAATTTGTTGGCTTAATGAGTACCCCATCCATGTTAACACCGTCACCATCTCGCCAATGTACTAGCTCCGCATTGCCCCATTTAAAGGGTTTACGCTGCTTATCAAGTTGGGTCACCTGTTGGGCGTTCTGTGGTGAGGTATTAGTTGCAATATATAAATCAGGATATAAATCATAGCGCTGTTTCGAAAACACCACTGTCGAGGCTTTATTAGCTCTGGCAAGCAACGTTAATTTACTGTTGCTTTCGGTTAAGCGCTTCACACCAGCAACACCCATTTTGGCGCTGAAAAAACCGTCTGCTTTTGATAGATGACTATAACCTTGCAATAGCACAGTTTCAGCATCACTAACTACTGCGGGTAACAATTCATCCTTCACTAAGCCAACCAGTCTAAATTGAGTTTTCTGCTTTCGCCCTTCGCCATTGGTTAACATAAACCCTTGGTTCGATGCGGTATTAAACTGCCATACATCATATTTATCATAAACGGTTATCGCACTATCATCAGTTAGCCAAGGGCCAAAACCGTAACCGGGTGCAGCACTGGGATAGTCATGGTCTTCATCAGCAAACGGTGTCGTAATATTAGCAGTCAAATTAACCCGACGTTGAGATGCAATGTCTAAAAGAAACACGTTACCTTGCTGATAATAAGCTAGAAACTTAGCATTCGGTGACAGAGTCGGCATTGCATCACTAGGTTGCTGAGTTAACACTGGAATTTTATTACCGTTGTTTACATCAACCAAATACACATCACGATAAAAACCTGCCCAGGTGATCATTTTTTGATATGGCACATCTGAACTGGCCAATAAAAAACGCGCTTGCTCACCATAAGTAACATCTGGCACCACTTGATCAGCTAATTGGACTAACTTATTTGAATCTAAGTGTAAAACCGCTAAATAAGTGCGTTTTAATTCTTGCTCATATTCTTTGACTTCTTGAGGCTTAATTTTGGCATCATCACCATGCCAAATGCGTAGCTGCTTTTTCGCCGTGATAATCTCTGGATTAAACACATCATTGGTATTTTGATAATCAGCTAATTCAGCTTGCTGAGCAACTTTTGGGACTCGACCAATATACAAACGTTGGCCGTCTTTTGAAAACTGTAAGCTTGAATATTGGTTATATGTCCAAGCTTCAGACTGGGCAAATTGCTGTTGTTTATTCTGCTCTACATCAATAAGCAACATGTTGTGCTCACGGCCATAGCGTGTCGAACTCGCAGCGCCTTTCGTCACGGCAACATATTGACCATCATCGCTGATAGCTAATGCTTCAATATGTTCATCGCGACTACCATAAAGTTGACGCTGTTTTTGGTCATCCAATGCTACCAGCACTAGTTGGTGCAATTGATTTTCAACTTGATTAACGACTGCAACAAAATGCTTCCCAGCTTTATCAAAAGCAAATTGGGTCACATCAGATAGCTGGGTGTGTTGATTGGTAGCCAGATTAATTAACCGAACATCAGAGCCTTTATCTGCTTCCTCAATTTCAACATCAGTATCATCTTCAACCTTAGCAGTATTTTCGGTAACCGTTGATTCAGAGATAATAGATTCAGAAGCTTTAGACTCAGAAGCAATGGATTCAACAGCCTTAGATTCCGATAATTCAGATTTCTCATTCGTAGACTCAGGCTTGTTAATTTTAAATTTTAAAACTAAAAAATGACCATTATCGCTAAATAGGGCAGATTCAACATTCTCAAACGTCTGTTGCTTACCACTTTGAGTATTCAGTAAGACCACTTCATGGGGTAAATCGGCTTTCTTCTTGGTTTCTCGCTCAAATAAGTTCGCTTCAATGGTCGCCAACACAAATTTGCCATCAGCACTGACATTCACATCGGTGCCATTGGCAATTTCATACTGTTTACTGTTATCACTAAAACGGATTAATGCACGACTATTGCCTCTATCAGGAGTAGCCTGTACCGCAATCACGTTGCCATTATCAGAAATAACCGGCTGTTGTAAGGTTTCAAAATGCATAATGTCATCAAGGGACAGTGCACGTTGTGGAGCCGCATGGGCATTAAATGACAGACAGACTGCCAATGGAATTAAATTGAATAATTTCACAGTTTTCCTCTAATGGTAACGTTGATTGATTATTTTTATAGATCACCGTAATAGATCATCGTGTTGGATTATCTCAATATTGACTAGCTAACGTTAAGCCAACCAGCAAAAGACATGACATGCGACCAAAGTCGTCTTTATAAAAAATGCTTACAGAATAAGCTAATGCTGCCAATAAAACATTGAACCGCAGATAAATCTTCAGCATTAAGATACTTTACAAGTAAACGATTTGTAATAAAGGTTCATAGTAAAACAATCAAATTAGAATTGACTTAAAAATAACGGAAATAATGTGATAATACTCACTATTTTCTGTAAATAAACATTAAAAGTCGTTAAAATACGCCGCAGAAAAACGACGCTTTTTATCGTCACCTAGCCGTGCCATATATGCGGTCTATCAATTGCAGTAACCACAACCGTGGAAGGACTATTCATGTCAAAACGTACAATAACCGTGATCCCAGGTGATGGGATTGGCCCAAGCATTATCGATTCAGCATTGAAAATCCTCGACAAAGCAGGATGTAACTTTGAATATGAATTTGCAGATGCAGGGTTAACGGCGTTAGAAAAGCACGGTGAATTAGTACCACAACGTACATTAGACCTTATCGAGAAAAACCGCATTACGCTTAAAGGACCTTTAACCACACCTGTCGGTGAAGGTTTTACCTCTATTAATGTAAGCTTACGTAAAAAGTTCAGTCTTTATGCTAACGTGCGCCCGGTGATTTCATTTAAAGGAACCCAAGCGCGTTATGAGAACATTGATATCATTACCGTGCGTGAAAACACTGAAGGTATGTACTCAGGCTTAGGTCAAAAAATCTCTGACGATGGTCAAACAGCCGAAGCGACCAGTATTATTACTCGTCATGGTGCAGAGCAAATCACCACATTTGCTTACGAACTTGCTCGTAAAGAAAATCGTAAAAAAGTGACTATCGTTCATAAAGCTAACATCATGAAATCAACTTCAGGTTTATTCTTGAAAGTGGCACGTGAAGTGAGCTTGCGTTACCCAGACATCACCACCGAAGAAATGATTGTTGATGCCACTTGTATGAAACTGGTTATGAATCCTGAAAACTTTGATGTTATTGTGACCACTAACCTATTTGGCGACATCTTGTCTGATTTATGTGCCGGTCTTGTGGGCGGTTTAGGCATGGCTCCAGGTGCAAACATTGGTCGCGATGCCGCTATTTTTGAAGCTGTACACGGCAGTGCACCAGATATCGCAGGCAAAAACTTAGCCAATCCAACCTCAGTAATTTTAGCGTCGATTCAAATGCTAGAGTACTTAGGCATGTCTGATAAAGCTGAGATGATCCGTAGCGCTGTATCGGCTGTTATTGAAGAAGGTGACCGTACTACCCGCGATTTAGGCGGCACTCACGGCACTACCGACTTCACTCAAGCAGTACTCGATCGTCTAGGATAATTCCATATGGTTACGTTAATGACTGAGTTATCTGTCATTAACTAAAAAGCCCCTTATGCACTGTTGCATAAGGGGCTTTTTGTTAGCGGCGCAATAATATTTTTATGCGTAGCTCACACCCTTTTCAGGGAATATCCATAAATGCACGGTCACTTCATCGCGGTCATGATAAAGGTGCTTACACTGCATTTTAAAATCAATTTCATTTTCAGTTAAAATGGCACCAATGGTTTCTAAAATCACGCTAACTTCTTTATAGCGGCTTTTCATGGGTAACTTAAGATTAAAAATAGCTTCTTTAAACCAACCATTAATCGCCCAAGCTTCCATTAATTCAGCAACTCGGGCTGGCTTTTCAACCATATCACACACTAACCAATACACATTTTTACGCGGTGGCTCAAAACGAAAACCATCTGCACGGTAATGCTTCACCTGGCCTGTTTCCATCAATTTTGGATCCATTGGACCGTTATCAACGGCAGCCACCATCATCCCACGGCGAACTAATTGGTAAGTCCAACCGCCAGGACAAGCGCCTAAATCAACGGCATTTAACCCACTACGACAACGTGTTTCTTGCTCTTCTTTAGTTAAAAAGGCTCCAAACGCTTCATCTAGCTTAAGGCTTGAACGACTTGGTGCATCTGCAGCCATTCTTAACCGAGGAATACCCATAAAGTGTGGCGAACTATTGTGGCTTAACGAATAACCCGCATACGCTTTGCCTGGTCCGATAAAACACACATGAATAATGGGACGGCGGTCACTTTCAGCGTTAAGTAATGCGCCGCTCTTTTTTAAACCTTGACGTAACGGCACTGTCAATTTACGACAAAATGCAGATAATTCTTTTGCTTCATTGGTGTCAGGCGTTTCAACGCGTAGCTCACCACATTTTGACAGCGCGGCCAATGAAGCCACAATAGGCCCGACTCGATCTTGTTCAGGTAAATCACTCAACAACTCACCCGCGGCAAACATCTGACGCGCAAAAACTAATGAACTAAGCGCCAATTCCTTAACTAACGTATCGGCACCATTATCGTCAAAACATTGATAAATCACATAGGCATCGTTGATGTTGGTTTTAACAAAACCACCCACATTTAATTCTGTTGCCCGTTGTTGAATTTCTGCCGCACAGTCTTTTTCATAGCCTGAGCGACAAAATAGGAATAGGTTTTTCATTTGGAGCCTTAGCGTAAGGATATTCGCATAATAGCGAGACAATAATCTCGCTATTATACTCAAAAATGCTCAAGGTGGGAGAATTTAGCTAAGGCATTATTCTGCTGATTTTGCATGCCAAATCGCCGCAGCAAATAACAACCACCCCACTAAGAAGCATAACCCGCCCATAGGCGTAATTGGGCCAATCCATTTAGCCCCTGTAAAGGCATAAAGGTATAACGAACCAGAAAACAATATTATCCCGGCAATAAAGCTATAAGCTGCCCAGTTGATCAACTTAGAGGGGATCCAATGAGCAGAAAAAGCCAACGCAATCAATCCGAAGGTATGATAAAACTGATAATCGACCCCGAGTTTAAAAATACTCACTAATTCCGGTGGTGCGATAGTTTTAAGCCCATGAGCAGCAAAAGCACCCAGTGCTACAGCCATAAAACCACTTAATGTGGCAAATAATAATAGACCTTTATTCATTTTACTTAACCTCATACAACATAAACCGACAATGCATCATACTATTGAAGCAAGCTTATTTTCGTGACTTAAACCATCACCGTTAGTATTCGTGTAGTGTTAATATTAATACTGGGGTTGATTGAACTATCAGCAAAGTAGACACAACATATGCGTAAAACATCGCGTTACAGCATTAGCCTACTCGGGTAATAAACTGACTAATATTCTCAATGGCATGATTAAGATTGCCCTCAAGGGTATAACCAGACGATTTTCGCGGTTGTAAACTATGGTCACCATCACCAATCCAACAGACTTCTGCATGTTCACCCAAAGCCCAATTGGGTACTTGTTGAAGGTCGCCAAATTTATCGCGTTCACCTTGAACAATCAGCATCGGAATGGAATTGTGCTGAATAGGCGCAAGTCGTGGTTCTCCACCTTTAAGGGGAATAAATGGGTAGCCCAAACACACAATTGCACTAATTTTATTGGCAACATCGGTAATAAGGGGCTGTTGTAGTTGATGGTCTGAACTGGTCAATATCGCCGACATGCGACCGCCCATTGACTTACCCATTAAGATTATCCGCTGACAATTGATAAGACCAAGAGCCATTTTTTGTTGAATATCAAGCAGCACCTGTTCATAGTGCGCAAGTAATTTAGGCGCTCGGTCAGGCGGACGACGTTTACCATCTTGCATATTGGCTTGCATATACAAGAAATTAAATCGGTACACTTGATAGCCTTGAGCGATTAACTTATCGGTCATCGAAGTCATATATTGATGATGCATATTCGCACCAGCACCATGAGCAAAAACAATCAAGGTGTCACTTTTAGAACCTTGCAAAAGAAAGTCTTCAGCTAATACTGGCGTATTATCCGGTAAGTAACTCACTACGCGACTCCTCTGCAAACATATCGACCATCCACTCTCTGAACGCTGATATTTTACCTATTTCGGAGTGATTTTGTTGGCACACAAGGTAATACGCATCTTTACTGACTAACACTTCAGAAAACGGGCACACTAAGCGCCCTGCTTTGATATCGGGTCTTGCTAGTACGCTATATCCTAATGCCACACCTTGACCATGTGCAGCAGCTTGCAGCACTAATGATGAATGACTGAATATCGGCCCTTGATTGACATTGATGTCAGTGACGCCACATTGCCTAAACCATGCCTGCCAATCTTGGCGACTGGAATCATGTAATAGGGTATGGAGCTTTAAATCACTCGGTTGAATTAATGGCTTAGGGCCGTTAAGTAATAATGGTGAGCATACTGGAATCAGCACTTCATTACGCAGTTTATCCGCACGTAGTCCAGGCCAGTTACCTTGACCGTAATAAATCGCCACATCGACATCATCCGTTAACGAACTGGCATCGCTGTCTACCGCTTTAATACGCACATCAATATCAGGATTTTTTTCGCTAAACTTAGCTAAACGAGGCACTAACCATTGAATAGCAAAACTCGGAGACATACTCACCGTTAACGATCCTACCGCGCTTCGGGCAAGCAGACGATTAGTTGCCTCGCCGAGTTCAATAAAAATGTCTTTAATGTCCAGAAAATAGCTTTGGCCTTCTTCTGTTAACAATAATGATCTATTTTTACGTCTAAACAGTTTTAGCCCTAAAAAATCTTCTAATGCTTTAATTTGATGACTCACCGCAGCCTGAGTGACAAACAACTCTTCTGCGGCGCGGGTAAAGCTCAAATGTCGTGCTGCAGCTTCAAATGCTTTAACTGCATTCAAAGGAGGTAATCGTCTAGACATAGTGATCAATCTCTCGTTTTTTAATTAGTTTTTCTAATGATTATCGTTATTTTTTGTCGTTTGTAAAGAACACTGTGTTTGGTTAAATTAGCATCATTGAAAATACAGTTGGACAATCTCTACGATGTTACTGGGATAGTCCGGCAAATGTGACTTATTAGCCTGGAGGCTCATCCCCTATGTTCAACCTAAACACTATTTTTGCAGTCGCACTATTATCTATATTGGGTTTATCTTCTACTCAAGCGACTGAACTAGAACCTATCGATATGATCGATTTACATGCTGAATTATCACAAAGCATTGAAGCGATGCAAATTGATATCAATAATGATGTTAACAGCATTTTAATTGCTGACAATGATGAACAACAAAAAACTTCAGAAGTGGTTCAAGCTAACTAGAGCTAGCTCATCTTAAGCACGTTACTGAGACAATAAAAAACCGCATTAAATGCGGTTTTTTATTGTCTGTGATTCATCTCACTCAAAGCGTATTACTGTTTAAGCTCACCGCCAAAACTAACACTAACGTGGATAAATCCCTAAAAATAGACCAAAGTCACGACACCGCAAAGACGGTGTCGTTTCGACAACTTAAGGGCGATACACTTTAACGTTAGTATAGCCCTTTTCTACAAGATATAAGGCTTGCAGCTTACTCATTACGCCACGATCGCAATATAACAAATACGTTTTAGACTTATCTAAATCGGCAAATTGGGTGGCTAACTTAAAGAATGGAATCGCTTTAACCATTACATTATCAATTAATAATGGGCTACGTTCTTCTTCTTCAGGTGCACGAAGATCAATAATTATTTCGCCAGAAGCGACATCGTTAACCGTTTCGGTCTCGGTCACTTGTTGGTTCATTTCAGCTTCAATATCGCGAATATCCATTACCACTGCAGATGCAACCACACGGTCGATTAAATCTTCAGAGAATTTAAGCTCTTCGGCTTCAACCTTAGATAATACCGCTTTAACCGTAGGTTTTTGTGAAATAACACCACAATACTCGGGAATAGATTTAGCAAAATCTTCAGTGCCAATAATACGGCTCTGATTAATAATATCTTGTTTGTCCATTGCGATAAGCGGGCGTAAAATCAATAAATCGGTGCTGCGATCGATAACATTTAGATTCGTCAGTGTTTGGCTAGATACTTGACCTAAGCTCTCACCTGTCACCAGTGCTTGAATACCATATTTGTCAGCAATGCGTGTTGCTGCTCGCATCATTACACGCTTAAGTACCACACCCATCTGACCGTTATCAATACGCTCTAAAATCTCTTCAACTACAGGCTCAAATGGCACCGACACAAAACGTACTTTGTGAGACTCACCGTACTTCTTCCATAGATGGTAAGCGACTTGCTTAACGCCAATTTCGTGCTGAGCGCCACCTAAATTAAAGAAACAGTAATGGGTACGAGCGCCTTTTTTAATAAACTGAAAACTCGACACACCAGAATCGAAACCGCCTGAAATAAGCGACAACACATCTTCTTGGGTCGCCATCGGAAAACCACCCAAACCTTGAATACGACGCTCAACCATGTAAAGCTTATCTTGATTGATTTCAAGATTAACGGTCACGTCAGGGTCTTTAAGTTTTACCCCTAGCGCCTCAGTGTGTTGATTTAATCCGCCACCGACATAACGCTCAACATCAATTGAATTAAAGTCGTGATTACCAGAACGTTTTACGCGGACACAAAAAGTTTTACCGGCAATTTCATCGCGGTACTTTGGTAAAGCTTGCTGATAAATATGATCGATTGAATCAAAAGTGTACTCACTCACTTGCACCACGTGAGCAATACCTGGAATACACGCTAGTCGCTCTGCAAAAACATCACATAACTCCGGTTTATCGCTCGGTACTTGCACGATTATACGATCGTATAAGCGTTGTACTTTTGCACCTTCATCCACATTTTTAAGCACATTACGTATATTAGTTTCAAGCATTTTGGTAAAGCGCATTCTTACCGACTTGCTCTTCATCATAATTTCAGGGTACAGCTTTACAATAAACTTCATGGGGCGTCCACAGGTATCACCATCAAATAGCACTACACTCGGTTTTGCTAAATAAAAAAGACAGTAATACCTTGATAATAAATTAAAAAAACAGCACAGCTCTATTTTCTAGATGTGTATATAATCCAGTCGATAGCATAACGTATGCAATAATTCGTCGATTATACCAAATGATGCCTATTAACCAAACATATTCACTTTTTTATCTGTTATTTGTTAGTAAAAGCGCTGTAAGGCACATTTATAAAACAAAAAAGCGCAATCTCTTTAACTTGTAGAGATTGCGCTTATCTTTTGATGGCAAACTATTGAGTTACAATTATTTCATTCGACTCTTTCGCTTTGCCTTGTTCGATAGAGATTTCTACCCGGCGGTTTCGAGCCTGATTTTCAATAGAATCATTGGCGATTAATGGTCGATTAGACGCCTCGCCAACCACTTTCATCCTTGATTCATCAAAACCAGAAACTCTTCTTAATTCATGAGCCACAGCCACAGCTCGTTGGCTTGATAGTTCCCAGTTTGAACTGTAAAGCTCATTATTAATATCAGCACCATCAGTGTGACCCGACACCGTAATAATCCCAGGGACATCTTTTAATAATTCACCAATTGAGCGCACAATAGGTTTGAACTTAGGTTGTAAAAAGCCTGAGCCCGAAGCAAAAGAGCCTTTCTCACGGATACGGATAATAATTTGTTGGCCTAAAGATTCAATTTCAATGGCGCCATCGACAATTTCTTCATTGAGTTTTTCAGCCATTTTTTTAACTTGATCATTAATGTTTTCTTGCGAAGAGGCAGCGTCTTTTTTAACGGCTTCAGCTTCTTGTTGCGCTGTTGCGGCTGCATTGCCACCGCGTTGCTCACCATTCTGTTTTTGAGTCCCACCCGCGCTGTCTTCTTCACCCGCCTGATATTCTATCGTCGGCTGAGTCATTTCATTGGTTTGTTGATTAATGATCTCTATTGGAGTGGGATCGGGGCGACCTGGGCGGAATTCAAGCGCAATAACAGACGTCCCCTTAGGAATGTCTTTTACTTCAACTTTGTTTTGTACCCCGAATGCATACTTCATTGAACCAGCGATTTGTTTAAACTTCATCACGTCCATTTCAGAGAACGCTAACAACAACACGAAGAAACACATCAGCAACGACATTAAGTCTGCAAATGTGGCAAGCCACATAGGGGCGCCAGCGGGTGGACAATCACACTTGGCCTTAGCCATGAGTTACTCTCCGTCCGTTGTATCGATTTTTCGCACACTTTCAGCCAAATAGTTCTTCAAAAAGCCTTCAATAACCCGTGGATTCTGTCCATCTTGAATCGCTAATACTGCATCCATAATTAAATTACGATTAAGCAATTCTTCATTCATCCGCAATGATAATTTATCTGCCATCGGGATGGCGATCATGTTGGCAATCACCGCGCCGTAAAGAGTCGTTAACAATGCCACTGCCATTGAAGGTCCAATAGACTTTGGATCGTCCATGTTAGATAGCATCGCCACTAAACCAACTAAAGTACCAATCATGCCCATTGCAGGTGCCACATCGCCCATGGCTTTAAAAATACCCACCCCTGTTTTGTGGCGTTCTTCAGTTAATGCGATGTCTTTTTCTAATGCGTTGCGCACCACATCACCGTCATGGCCATCAACTAACATATCAACGGCTTTTTGCATAAAGGTGTTGGTAATAACCGCTTCTTCTAATGCTAAAAAACCGCCTTTACGGGCAGCATCAGCCATGGTGACAGCTTGTTCTATCAAGTCTTCAGGTTTATCTAATTTAAACATGAAGGCTTTCATACCAATCTTTATTGAACCTAAAAATTGCTTTAGGTTAAATTTCATCATCACCACAAATAAAGAGCCTGCCACAACAATCAAAATTGACGGTACATCGATAAATAATCCGATACCACCACTGGTGATCATCGCACCAATAATAAATGCAAAAGCACCGATAATACCTATTAGGGTAGCTAAATCCACAACCTCTCCTCAATCGCAGTCATTATGCTGCTTATTTGTGCTACTTCCATCGTGCTGTTAGCGCACGTTATATGATCCGAATAATCCGACAGCATTTTGTGTTGATAACAATGCCCATCGTTATGTATTACAGCAAAAGTTTCAATACTATTTTTGCTAGCAAATTTAAATCATGACTTGTTATCGGACAAACTTGGCTCAAGTTTAGCTTGTTTTTGTACATTCTAAACAAAATTCAATAACAAAGCGTGCTGTTGAGCAAATAACCAGCGACTGTATTTGACCGATACGCTGGGCTGATATACCTTGTCACACGCTGAATGAAAGGAATATTACTCGTGGCTAAAAAACCTGAAAATCTCAGTTTTGAACAATCATTAACTGAACTTGAAACCATTGTTGCTCATTTGGAGCAAGGTGAAGTGTCGCTGGATGATGCACTTAAGCAGTTTGAGCGTGGCATTAAGTTAGTACGTCAAAGCCAAGCAAAACTTGAGCAAGCACAGCAAAAAGTCTCTATCTTATTAAATGAAGATGATGCCGAATTAGCGTCGTTCACTGTAGAAAGTGAATAATCGTCAACATAGTGTGTATTAAATAATAGGTCTTGATACGTGTTAGCTGAAGCAATAACAACATACCAAAATCGCGTTAATGGTATTCTTAACCAACATTTAACGCTGCTCGATGACGCTGCACCAGATTTAAAAGCAGCGATGCTCCATGGTGCGCTATTGGGTGGGAAACGCATAAGACCATTTTTGGTCTACAGTGTAGGTGACATGCTCGGTGTCAATATCAATGCACTTGATAAAGCCGCGGCTGCTATTGAGTGTATTCATGCCTATTCATTAATACACGATGACTTACCGGCAATGGATAACGATGCACTTCGTCGTGGCCAACCAACTGTTCATATTGCATTTGACGAAGCCACCGCGATTTTAGCCGGTGATGCGTTGCAAACATTGGCTTTTGAAATTATCACAGCCCCTTGTAATGACTTACATCCGAAGCAACAACTGGCGATGGTCAGAGTACTCGCAAAAGCTTCAGGGTATCAAGGTATGTGCGGTGGGCAGGCGATTGATCTGAGTGCAACAGATCACAGTATAAATTTAGACCGATTAACCGAATTACATAATAAAAAAACCGGAGCGTTAATCAGTTGTGCGGTTGAGCTTGCCTTAATCGCTGCTGACGTACCCGATGAGCATTATAAATTAATGATGAAATATGCCCATACGCTTGGGCTCGCTTTTCAAGTGCAAGATGATATTTTAGATATTACTGCTAGCACCGAAGAGCTAGGCAAACCACAAGGCAGCGATCAGCAATCGAATAAAAGCACTTTCCCGAAACTATTGGGTCTCGATGGTGCCAAAGCCTGTGCAGAACAACTAATACAAGATGCACTATCAGCGCTGACTAAATTACCATACAATAGCCAGTTAATTGCAGACTTCGCCCACTACATTATTGAGCGAAGATTATAATAAAGAGTCAGACAATCTCGCTATGAGCTTCGATATTTCTAAATTTCCAGTACTAGCGAAAGCTAATACACCAGAAGAATTAAGGAAGTTACCTCAAGGTTTACTTCCTCAAGTGTCTGATGAACTCAGACAGTTCTTACTTCAGTCTGTTGCTATTTCTAGCGGACATTTTGCTTCTGGCTTAGGCACAGTTGAATTAACTGTGGCACTTCATTATGTCTACAATACCCCATTTGATCAGTTAGTTTGGGATGTAGGGCATCAAGCTTATCCACATAAAATCCTTACCGATCGTCGTGAACAGATGCATACCATTCGACAAAAGAATGGCTTACATCCTTTCCCATGGCGTGAAGAAAGCCCATACGATACGTTTAGCGTGGGTCACTCTGGCACCTCTGTTAGCGCCGCCTTAGGTATGGCGATTGCTGCAGGTAAAGAAGGTGCGGGTCGAAAAGTGGTTGCTGTGATTGGTGATGGCGCCATGACCGGGGGAATGGTGTTTGAAGCCTTAAATCATGCTGGCGACTTGCACAATGACATGCTCGTGGTACTGAATGACAATGAAATGTCAATTTCTGAAAATGTTGGCGCGCTTAATAATCATTTGGCACAGCTGATGTCAGGTCGTTTTTATACCACCATTCGAGAAAACAGTAAAAAGGTCCTTAAAGGGATGCCGGTCATTAAAGAAATGGCTAAGCGTACTGAAGAGCACCTTAAAGGCATGGTGGTGCCTGCAACGTTATTTGAAGAACTAGGGTTTAATTATATTGGCCCAATAGATGGTCACGATGTTGATTCGCTCGTTGAAACAATGCGTAATATGCGTAACCTCAAGGGTCCACAGATACTGCATATCATGACCAAAAAAGGTCGTGGTTATGAGCCTGCTGAAAAAGATCCTATCGGCTGGCACGCGGTGCCTAAATTTGATCCTAGCCAGTTTAAGAAACCGACAACTAAACCAGGTTTACCTACGTTTTCACAAGTGTTTGGTAAATGGTTATGCGACATGGCTGCCACAGACGACAAGTTAGTCGCTATTACGCCCGCTATGCGTGAAGGCTCAGGTATGGTTGAATTTTCGCAACGATTCCCAAGCCAATATTTTGATGCTGCCATTGCCGAACAGCATGCGGTCACCTTATCCGCAGGGTTTGCCTGTGCAGGTCTAAAGCCTGTGGTTGCTATTTACTCGACTTTTTTACAGCGCGGATACGATCAACTTATCCACGATGTGGCTTTGCAACGTTTACCAGTATTATTCGCTATTGACCGTGGTGGTATTGTTGGTGCAGATGGCCCAACTCATCAAGGGGCATTCGATTTAAGCTTTATGCGTTGTATTCCTAATATGATCATTATGGCGCCATCAGATGAAAACGAATGCCGTCAAATGCTCTATACAGGTTATTGCTATCAAGATGGGCCGACTGCGGTACGTTACCCTCGAGGGTTTGCGACTGGGGCTGAACAAGTCGAGGCCATGACATTAATACCGATAGGTAAAGGGGTATTAACCCGTCAAGGTCAAAAAATTGCCATTGTTAACTTTGGTACCACACTTGAAGCTGCTACCTATGCTGCTGAAAAACTGGATGCTACCATTGCCGATATGCGCTTTGTTAAGCCACTAGATTTAGCCTTGCTTGAACAACTTGCCAATAGCCATGATGTTATCGTTACCGTTGAAGAAAATGCGATTATGGGTGGTGCGGGTTCTGGAGTGATTGAAGCATTACACAAAATGCGGATCGTGAAACCTGTGTTACAGATTGGTTTGCCTGATGAATTTATTCAACACGGCGCACCTGATGAAATCATCACGGATCTTCAACTTGATGCTGAAGGTATTTTAGCGCAAATCCAAGCATTTATGGCTTAATATTCTACTGTTATTACTGGCAGAGGATCAAAAAAGGACTGAAAATTCAGTCCTTTTTTATGGCTCGCGTTCTAGTGATCATAGTGCAAGTAACTATAATAAATAGCACTATATTAAATAGCACTATATTAAATAGCACTATGATAAATAGGACTATATGAATAGCACTATGTTGAAGAACACTATAATGCTATTGGCTACAGCTCTAGTGTCAACAAGCGAGTATTGAGATTAACGTTATCGTTAAGCTTCAACATCCACACTGCCACCGCCTTGAGATACCATCACCATCGCAGGACGCAGTAAACGGTCATTCAATAAATAACCTTTCTGCATGACCATCATGACAGTGTTGGCAGGAAACTCAGCACTTGGCTGCATGCCAATAGCTTGATGATGTTCAGGGTTAAATGCTTGGCCTTGTGGATCAACTTGAGTTACACCAAACTTTGCCACCGAGGTTAAAAAGCCTTTCATGGTCAGTTCGACACCCTCATAAATCGCTTTAGTCGCTTCATCTTCAGGGTTAGTCCCCTGTAAGGCACGTTCCATATTATCGATTACAGGCAAGAGTTCGTTAGCAAACTTTTCCAAGGCAAACTTACGTGCTTGCTCGACATCTTTTGCCGCGCGAGTACGAATGTTCTGTGTTTCTGCCGCTGCGCGCATTTCAACATCTTTACGCTCAGCTAAGGCAGTTTCAGACTCAGCCAATAATTGCTCTAGTTCTTCAATACGAAAATTTGCTTGGGTTAATTCATCCATCAAACTTACCTCATCAGCCACAACTTCAGGAGTTACAGCTTCTTCCACTTGATCTTGCGATGTGTTGTTCGATTCGTTGCTCATTTTCACTCCAGCTAAAAAATGCGTTATTTCGTAATCTACGACAATAAATAAAGTGGCCATTTACTGATAAATTAACAGCAAATCTCACACTTTTAATAAGTTTGAGTATATTATGGGGATCAATTCTTATGTTTCAAGGCCTAAAGGCATAACAAACTCGAATATGACTAAAATGTTCCAGACAATCGGCCTCATCGGTAAACCACATCATCAAGGGACGAACCTCACGTTAACCCGATTGCATCATTGGTTGAGCATGCAGGGCTTTAGAGTTATCGTCGAAGGACGAGTCTCCGCAGAGCTAGGGGCAGATGTTTGCTCAATGGACCTACTTGAAATGGGTGAGCATTGTGATTTAGCCATCGTGGTTGGCGGTGACGGTAATATGCTAGGTGCAGCCCGAGTATTAGCTCGCTTCAACGTTGCCGTAATTGGTGTAAACCGAGGAAACTTAGGCTTTTTAACCGATTTACCTCCTGATAACTTCGAAGAAGCCTTGTCCAAAGTCCTTAGTGGTGAATTTGAAACTGAACACCGTTTTTTACTGGAGGCTGAAGTTCACCGTCACGGCAAAATAACCGCCAGTAATACTGCCGTCAATGAAGCGGTACTTCACCCTGGCAAAATTGCTCATATGATCCAATTTGAGGTGTATATTGACGAGCAGTTTATGTATAGCCAACGTGCTGATGGCATGATTGTGTCTACACCAACAGGTTCTACAGCTTATTCTTTGTCAGCTGGCGGTTCAATATTAACCCCTAATCTTCAAGCACTTATTTTAGTGCCGATGTTTCCTCACACCTTGTCATGCCGACCTATTGTAGTCGATGCGTGTAGTACCATTAAATTAGTGGTATCACCTGATAATGGTGAAAACCTCGAAGTCAGTTGTGATGGCCATGTTCATTTAGCCGTATTACCCGGTGATGAAATTTTTATTCGCCGCTCAAATGAACGCCTAAGACTCATCCATCCCAAAGGCCATAATTATTTTCACGTATTACGTAACAAATTAGGCTGGGGAAGTAAACTTTTCTAACTGTTTGAACTCGATCACAACACCGTCGCCTTTCTAGTGAGCCTCTTCACATTACCAAATGCTAATTAATTATATTGTAAGCCAATCGGTAACTCGCTTGGTTTTACTTTATATGAATTGTTACATCTCTGAAAAGCGTGATCTCTACCACGCACTAAAAACCTCACATTGGACTCGCTTCACAGTTCTGTCGGCTAATGCACTTTCCCGTGTATTAGATGATCTCGATCAACACTTTTAACACTTAAATAACGTCTATTACGCCCTAGTTAGCCAAATGCTAACAAATAATAACAATTTAGTACCCACTTATAGTGATACGAGGTATGCATGACAATATTACAGATACTAGCAAGCTTAACCCCCATTATTAGCGTAATGGTATTCTTGGTGCTTATGCGCTTACCAGCGTCGAAAGCAATGCCCATATCAATGGTTGCTACAGGCCTTGTAGCAATGTTTATTTGGCAAATGGATACGCAACTTCTTGCGGCATCTGTAGTCGAAGGTCTTCTCGCTGCATTAACACCGCTGACCATTATTTTTGGCGCGGTATTTTTGTTAAATACCCTTAAATATTCTGGCGCCATGGACACTATTCGTTCAGGCTTTACTAACATCAGTGCCGATGCGCGAGTTCAGGTGATTATTATTTGCTGGTTGTTTGGATCGTTTATTGAAGGCTCTGCAGGCTTCGGTACTCCAGCTGCAATCGGTGCACCGCTACTAGTATTATTAGGTATCCCACCCATTGCTGCAGCCGTAGTGGCCTTGATTGCTGATTCAACATCAGTGTCATTTGGCGCAATTGGTTTACCTGTTCTATTTGGGATGGAACAAGGCCTAACTGAAGGCGGCGTTAACATGGCGGCAGCTCAAATTGCTGAACATGGTGGCACCTTCGCAGGTTATGCGCAGTATATAGCTAAACACATGATCACCATCGACTTAATAACAGGTACATTAATTCCGTTAGTGATGGTTTGTGTATTAACAGGATTTTTTGGTCGCAACAAGTCGATTAAAGAAGGTTTACAAGTTTGGAAATTTGCAATATTTGCCGGTTTTGCCTTTACCATACCAGCATGGTTAATTAACTATTTTGCCGGTCCTGAGTTCCCTTCTGTTATTGGTGCTCTTGTGGGTATGGCGTTAGTTATCCCTGTCGCGAGAAAAGGCTGGTTACTGCCATCAACACCTTGGTGTGACTTCAGCGAAAACGACAATAAATCAGATGAAGAGCTCGCGATTAATCAAACACCGGTTAAATTCTCACAAATTGCCGCTTGGTCTCCATACATCATTATGGCGTCGTTATTAGTCTTATCTCGTGTCGTTACACCATTTAAAAGCTGGTTGCTTGGCTTTAACATTAGCTGGACGGGTTTATTAGGCACAGAGCTTAAAGCCGGCTTTGCTACATTGTATGCACCGGGAATCTTCTTTGTTGTTGTATGTTTATTCGGTTTTATCTTATTTAAAATGAAACCTACTGCAATGAAGCAATCAATCACCGTATCTTGTCGTTCAATGTTACCAACGATCATTTCACTAGGTGCATCAGTACCTATGGTAAAAATATTCCTAAACTCAGGTGAAAATGGCGCCGGTCTCGCTTCAATGCCAGTTGCATTAGCAGACCTACTGGCCAATAGCATGGGCTCAGTTTGGGCTTGGGTTTCACCTATTGTCGGTATTTTTGGTGCATTCCTGTCAGGTTCTGCGACTTTCTCAAACATGATGTTCTCAGGCTTACAGTATTCAGTTGCAGATAATATCGGCATGAATCACGCCATCGCGTTAGCGTTGCAAGGCATTGGAGCCAATGCGGGCAACATGATGTGTGTAATGAACGTCGTTGCTGCTGCTACCGTGGTAGGTATGGCTGGTCGTGAGTCTGAAATTATTCGTAAAACAATGCCTATCGCACTGGGTTATGCCTTAGTTGCAGGCACTATTGCTGTTATCTGGGGTGGATTCTAATTAACGATAAAGTTACTTATATTCTAACGATAACAATACAACAGCAGGCACAAAATGCCTGCCGTTCATTCGAGTGTAAAGAGAGCATGTTATGACTATTAATTATCAAGTAGTGATGGATACGTTAACGTCACAGCTCGGCAGTCACGCCGTATCCAATGATCCAGTGCGTCGTTTTGCTTGGTCAACTGATGCCAGTTACTTTCGTATCGTACCTGAAATTGTGGTACACGCAGATACTCAAGAACAAGTTAAAATAACCCTTAATATCGCCAGAGCACATAATGTGCCAGTAACCTTTCGTGCTGCCGGTACCAGTTTATCTGGCCAGGCAATTGGTGATGGCATTTTACTTATTTTGGGCCATGATGGTTTTAGAAACATTGAAATCAGTGAAGATAGAAATTCAATCACTCTAGGTGCTGCGGTCATTGGTTCAGATGCCAACATGGCATTAAAACCCTTCAATAAAAAAATTGGTCCCGATCCAGCCACACTAGCCTCTGCACAAATTGCCGGAATGGTAGCAAATAATGCATCTGGAATGTGTTGTGGCACCGCGCAGAACAGTTATCAAACCATTAAATCAGTTAAATTAATGCTTGCCGATGGTACTGAACTTGATACAGGTTGTCCGCATTCAAAAGCAGCATTTAGCCAATCTAATCCTGCGTTACTTACGGCGTTAACCGATCTTGCGCAATTAACTCAAAATAATCCAACCCTATCGGCGCGGATCCGTAAAAAGTTCTCGATTAAGAACACCACGGGTTACAGCATTAATGCACTGGTAGATTTTAGCGATCCATTTGACATCATTAATCACTTAATTGTGGGCTCAGAAGGCACACTTGCGTTTGTAAATGAAGTCACTTATCACACCGTTGAAGAAGCTCAATTTAAAGCTTCTGCCATGGCGGTGTTCTTCAATATGGAAGATGCTGCCAGCGCAATACCACCGATTAAAGGTGATAGTGTGGCCGCTGCAGAATTACTTGATTGGGCATCGATTAAATCGGTTACCGGTAAAACTGGCATGCCGGAGTGGCTAAGTGATTTACCAGAAGGTTCAGCCATTCTATTAATTGAGTGTCGTGCTAATGATCCCGAAACGTTAGTGCAATACACTCAAGATGTGATCACAAAAATCGCTCACATTGACACTGAACGTCCAACTGAATTCAGTAATGATCCAGCAGTATTTGGCCAGTATTGGGCAATGCGCTCTGGTTTATTCCCTATTATTGGCGGTGCAAGACCTAAAGGCACATCGGTTATTATTGAAGATGTTGCATTCGAATTACAACATTTAGCCAGTGCAGCAGCAGACTTAACCGCTTTATTCCATCAACACGGTTACCCAGAAGGGGTGATTTATGGCCATGCTTTAGCCGGTAACTTCCATTTTATTATCACGCCAACGTTTGCCTCTCAAGATGATATCAATCGTTTCCAAAATTTCATGCAAGATGTCGCTGAAATGGTGATCAATAAGTACGATGGTTCGATGAAAGCAGAGCATGGTACTGGTCGAGCTGTAGCCCCCTTTGTTGAAATGGAATGGGGCACTGACGCATATACATTAATGAAGCAAATCAAACAGATTTTCGACCCAAGTAAATTGTTAAATCCTGGGGTTATTCTCAATGATGACACGCTGGTACATGTTAAAAACATCAAACCTTGCCCAGTGGTAGATGACTTTATTGATAAATGTATTGAATGTGGTTTTTGTGAGAAAACCTGTCCAACATCGGCGCTTAACTTCTCTCCGCGCCAACGTATTGCGGTATTGCGTGAAATTGAACGTTTAGAGCAATCGGGTGATAAAAAAGCCGCCGCAGAAATGCGTGCCAGTGCCAAATATGATGTGGTTGATACCTGTGCAGCCTGTCAGCTATGTACTATTGCCTGCCCAGTTGACAACAGCATGGGTAATTTGGTGCGTAAACTGCGCACACCGTACATCACCACCACAGAACAAAAAGTGCTCGACTTCCAAGCCAAGCATTTTGGCGCAGTAAACCAAGTGATCAGCACCGGCTTTGATATTTTAGGTATTGTGCATAAAATAACTGGCGATGGTATCACCAACTCGTTGATGAAAGCGGGTCGTTTGATTTCCAAAGAAGTACCTTATTGGAATCCAGACTTCCCTAAAGGTGGCAAAGTGGCAAAGCCATCAGCCCATAAACCGGGTCAACAAACAGTTTTATACTTCCCTGCATGTGGTGGCAGAACCTTTGGTCCAACACCAAAAGATCCTGACAACCGCACCTTGCCAGAAGTGGTTATGACTTTACTTGAACGCGCTGGCTACAATGTGATCATCCCAGAAAATACCCGCCATTTATGTTGCGGTCAGATGTGGGAATCAAAAGGTGATTTTAAAAACGCCGATGCTAAGCGTGATGAACTTATTGACGCACTCAGTACACAGTCTGAAAATGGCAAAGTGCCTATTATCGTTGATGCATTGTCTTGTACTTATCGCACATTAACCGGTAACCCTAAGGTGAAAATAACCGATTTAGTCGAGTTTATGCACGACGAGATGTTACCAAACATGACAATTACCAAGAAATCTAACGTCACTTTACACCAAGGCTGTAGTGCCCGTAAGATGAAATTAGAGCCTAAGCAACAAGCTATTGCTGATGCGTGTGCTAACCATGTAGTGTTGCCCGCGGGCATTAGCTGTTGTGGTTATGCCGGTGAAAAAGGGCTTTATAAGCCTGAAATTAATGCCAGCGCACTGCGTAACATTAAAAAGCTCATTCCGGCAGAAACGAAAGAAGGTTACTACGCTAACAGAATGTGTGAAGTCGGCTTAACCCAACACAGTGGTATTTCATACCGCCATTTAGCCTATTTATTAGAAGAATGTACTCGTTAAACTAATGGACCATCACAGTAAATAGCGTAAACAATAAGGGCATTGATATCATATCAATGCCCTTAATTTTTGTTACCATACTTAACACTAATATCCGAACTCAGCGTTAATTAGCGTACTCAAACGAGTCATCCTACTCAATCGAGAGGTACTATCAAAACGACATGTCCTATAAAACGAATTGCTCATCTCAACTCAGACTAAATCAATAAACACGCCAGTAACTGTTGCTGCAATCTTTCATGTTCAAGCGGCATATCGCTAATAATTTCGACCCGTGTATCTAGTGCATCATCAAGTTCATTAAGCATCAACTTATCATCCACCATATTGACACTGAGCACCCCATCCTGGGTAATAACAATAGCTTTTAATCTCAGCACCTTGTCCATTTTAACCGTGTCTACCCACGCCATAAATTGCTCAAACTGAAAACAATGTACTGCTGAAAATATCCAACCACTACTGTAACAGCCCCCACCTTGGTTAGTTTTGTGAATAAACCCAGTAGGGGAAAACTCAGGGGTATCGATATCGCTCAGTGGTGGTTCGTTAGACAGCCAGTTATCCATAAGCGTTTTCCGCCCCAATAGCCGTTGTCCCGCTGGCACCGTTTGATACTTTGTCGGGGTATTTAAGCGCAATAATAACTGTTGGATTAGGTCAACATCAGTAAAGTGATTATCGACACTAATTAGTGGCGTCTGTTGTAAATGTAACTTGCAGAGGAATTGCTGTAACTGTAAATGATCTGTTTCAGTGTAATGCTGGGCTTTATTGGCCAACAGCACATCTGCCATCTGTAATTGCTGCGTAAACGTATCATGATTTCGATAGCGCGGATCGCTGACTTTACGCGCATCAACCAGACACACACTACTTTGCAAAGTAATAACATGTTGATAATATTCAGATGTTAATAACTTCACTATTTCAGCAGGATGCCCAAGCCCAGTAGGTTCTATCAATAACCGGTCCGGCTTAGTTTGCTGAATAAGTTGATTTATCGCGACTTGTGTTGGTAAGCCGGAGACGCAACACAGGCAACCACCTGGCACTTCTTTTATGACAATACTGGCAGGCTTTGCTGGTGTAACATCAGGACTATTACTATTATTACTATTATTACTATTATTACTATTACCTGCAGCAGTCGCATTTAACAAACCACCATCAATGCCTATTTCGCCAAACTCATTTACCAGCACCGCCCACACTTCATCTTTGGGCTTATGAGCTAATAATTGGCTAATGAGCGTGGTTTTACCCACCCCCAGAAAGCCAGTAATAATATTGGTGTTAATCGGTTTGGTGATCATTTTTTCGCTTTAGCGTATTTACCCTTTCGAGTAGGTTTCACATCGGTTTGCGATGGCTTGCCACGTTTGTACTTAAGTACTTTTTTCGGTTTTTCTGCCGCAACATCGCGATATCGAGCCGGTAATGGTGCCCCTTCCTCGTACCCTGTTGGTACCAATATCGGCAATGATTGTTCAATAAGTTGTTCAATCGCGCCAAGTAACTCTAGCTCTTGAGGACTCACCAGCGAAATGGCTTCACCGCCTAATCCCGCACGGCCTGTACGCCCTACTCTATGAATGTAATCTTCGCATTCTTCAGGTAATTCAAAGTTAATGACTCTTGGCAGAGCTTGAATATCAAGCCCTCGAGCGGCCAAGTCAGTAGCGATTAACACGCGTAATTGACCAGTTTTAAACTCTTCCAACGCACGATTTCGAGCCCCTTGGCTTTTATCACCGTGAAATACCGATGACTTAATACCGTCTAAGCTTAACTCGCGGTATAAATGATCTGCTGTTTCTTTACGGCTGGTGAACACCATAACTTGTTGCCAGTTATGCTTGCCAATTAATTCAGATAACAACTCAGCTTTTCGGCGGGTATCCACTTGATAGACTTGCTGGACAACATTAGCGGCAGTAGTTTGGGTTTCAACATGAACGTATTCAGGATTGTTTAGCATTTTAGCCGCTAGCGTTTTAACTTCTTCAGAAAAAGTAGCAGAAAACATCATAGTTTGATGTTGTCTGGCGATTAAACGCTTCACTTTTTCAATATCTTTAACAAAACCAAGATCAAGCATGCGATCAGCTTCATCAATCACTAAGTGAGTAACAAAAGATAGATCCAATTCATGCTGGCCAATAATGTCAAACAATCGTCCTGGCGTTGCCACTAAAATATCGACGCCTTGTTCTAATGCCTTACGCTGAGGATTGATGCTCGCGCCACCATAAACGGCTAAGCTGGTCAGATTGATAAACTGGCTGTATTTAACTAAATTTTGCTCAATCTGAATTGCTAGCTCGCGAGTCGGTGTCATGATTAATGCGCGTAAACGATTTGGTGGCAATAAGTCTGAATGATCTTGCGCCATTAAATGACTTAGTAACGGTAACGCAAAAGCAGCTGTTTTTCCGGTACCGGTTTCGGCACTGGCCAATACATCTCGGCCATCGAGCGCTAGTGGGATCACAGCTTGTTGGACAGGAGTAGCAGTTTGATACCCAGATTGATTAACCGCATCTAATAATAATGGCGGTAACCCTAGCGACGTAAATGACATAACAGACCCAATAACACAAATAAAAATAGGTCGCTATTGTATACTAATCTAAACATCATTAACTATTACATTAGTGATGGCATTAGCCATATCATCACGATGGGTCACGCCGGTTTTGAATGAACAGTCACAGTACTAACGTTATATCTGCTGACTAACCTGCAATGGTATTACCTTTTCCACTAAATACTTTTGCTCAAAATCATCGCGACACAAGGCATGCGAAAATACATATCCTTGGCCATAATCACAACCAGCAGACGCCAATAAACGCCGTTGACTTTCGGTTTCAACACCTTCGGCAATGACTTTGATACCGAGTTTATGAGCCATTGCAATAATCGCTTCACACAAACACATATCATTGTTTTTGGCAGCCAATCGACCCACAAAAGATTTATCAATCTTAAGATAATCAACATTATATTTGGTTAAATAGGGTAATGATGAATAGCCAGTACCAAAGTCATCAAGCGACAATTGCATACCTGCATCACTATAAGCCTGCAATTTAGCCTCAACATTAGGTTCAATGTCATGTAGTAAGTTTTCAGTGATTTCAATACAAATGCTATTGGTAGGCAGCGCGAGTAAAGACATGTGTTTAAGCCAATTTTCAACATCGGTCGACTCGTCTTTAAACTGTACTGGTGACATATTAATACTAATCTGAATATGGTGATTAAATTGTGTCTTCCATTTTGCGACTTGCTCGCAGGCTTGATAAAAAGCCCAATTGCCAATATCGATTATCATCCCAGTATCTTCAGCAATAGAGATAAAATCTGCCGGTGGAATTAACCCCATTGTTGGATGGTTCCAACGAATTAACGCTTCCACCTTGATGATCTGCTGACAGCTTAAATCCACAATAGGCTGATAATACAACTCAAATTGCTGCTGGATAATCGCCACTTTAAGGTCTTGAATCAACGCCATCCGCTTTTGTGCATCGTCTTGCATTGCGGAGGTAAAATAATTAAACCGATTACGACCATGGGATTTTGCCGAATACATGGCTTGGTCGGCATTCTTCAATAATGCCTCGGTTGTTTTTGCATCGTCTGGAAATAACGTAATACCAATACTGCCACTAATATAGGCCGTTTGATCACCTAATAAATAAGGCTCTGCAAGTCGTTTAAGTATTTGTTGTGCAACACGTTCTACCCCATGAGTATCTTCAAGATTAGTTAACACTATGGTAAATTCATCACCACCAAGACGGGCGACAACATCAGTTTCGCGTACGCTGTTTTTTAAGCGTTCCGCCGTCTCAATTAACAATACATCGCCCATATCATGGCCCAACGTGTCGTTAACCTCTTTAAAAAAATCCAAGTCTAAAAACATCAATGCAAAATGATTATGCTGTCGGTCAGAATGGAATACCTCTTGATTCAAAAATGTTAACAACATCCTACGATTTGGCAAACCGGTAAGTGCATCATAATTAGCCTGGCGCCATATCAACTCTTCAGTTTGCTTTTTCTCAGTAATATCGGAAAACAACGCAACAAATCGCGCAGCCTGCGACTTTGTTCGGATGATTGAATTAATGGTTAATAAGATAAGGTAATTTTCACCATTTTTACGACGCATCCACACTTCACCATGCCAATGTCCCTGCTGGCTAAGCTGTTGGCTTAATTGTTGATAAAAATGTTGGGGTTGAAGATCTGTTTCAAACATACGTAAATGCTGATCTTGTATGTCTTGTTGACTGAATCCAGTGATAAAAGAAAAGGCAGGATTTGAATCAATGATAATGCCCTTTGCAGTAAACACACTCATGGCTTCACTGGAGTTTTGGTATACAGATGCTGCAATACTTAGCGAGTCTTCAACCTGCTTGATATCAGTGATATCACTATGAGTACCACACATTCTAAGCGGTTTACCTTTATCATCAACGTCAACCACTCTTCCTGTTTGCAAAATCCACCGGCTGTCGCCGTCCATGTTAGTTAATTGATATTCCACTCGTTGGCTTATACAGCGACCTTTTACAATTTCATTAATGCTGCGAAGAAACTTAAATTTATCTTTTAGCTGTATCGCATTTATCCACAATTTAGGATGCTGATTAAGCTCTTCCATTGAGCAACCTAAAATGTCAGCACTGTATCGATTCGTACGAATTCGATTGTGTTGTACATCCCAGTCCCACACGCCTAACTCACTGCTATCGAGTACCAGCGCAAGTTGCTCGTTACTTTGCAATAAATCTTGTTCGGCCTGTTTCTGATGAGTGATATCAAGAAAACCGGCAATAACGAGGAAAGTATTGTCTTGAACATGACGGCGGCAGGCGATGGTCACATGGGTATAAATGACCGAACCATCTTTGGCAATAAAACGCTTATCAATTTCATATTCATTGAGTTCGCCTTTACTCATTTTCTCAAATAATAATAAATCTTTATTCAAATCATCTGGGTGTGTTAATTCAGCCCACGTTAACGCCTTTAATTCATTTTCGCTGTAACCGAACATTCGACATAAA
Source organism: Shewanella sp. ALD9 (assembly GCF_002836315.1). Lineage (NCBI taxonomy): Bacteria > Pseudomonadati > Pseudomonadota > Gammaproteobacteria > Alteromonadales > Shewanellaceae > Shewanella > Shewanella sp. ALD9. The sequence goes on along the minus strand of NZ_PJCD01000003.1, from coordinate 189,748 downwards.
TAGGGGTTAACTCTCAACCAATGCTTAGTTTTAGTGGTAATAGAAATACCAATATTGCCAATATCAAATTGATTGTTGAAAAGAAAATCTTCTTGTAATTTGACTTGAATATCGCGCCCACGAAACACTATTTTTGCAAGTAAATGACCGATGACCATAGTCAATAAAGGTAATACCAGCATGATAGGCAAAGACACAACACTGATAGCGTGTAACGCTTGATCAAATGGCAATAAAAATAGCCATAACAACAATAGGGAATGAACAATAACGCCAAAAAGGTAGAATTCACGATAACGAATTTGATCTAATTCATGCCGACGGTACCGACGCCACACTAATCCAATGACAGCACTACTGCTTAACGCAAATATACCAACCCATACAGCAACGCCACCCAAATGATAGCGATAAAGCGCCATGATAATAGTTGCGACAAGTGTTGGAATACCTCCAAAAAACAGTCCACTTAAACAGAGTACTACCGAGCGGGCATCAAACAATATTTCCTGTTGATGAACCAAGGGATCCATCATAATAACAACGCCAATAGTGCCAATAACTGCGCCCATTAAAAATTGCCATAAAAAAGGCGTCACCTTACGTTGATGCGTAGGAGAGAGTGAGTAAACATAAACTAGCGCAAGTAATAGCGCTGCATTTTCTAAAATTGAGAAAAAAACATTTAGACCAAACATCTATACATTTCCCTTATCCATCCTTAACAAGCACATTAGCATCCAAGCTGTCTCTATTTAGTATAGTAGAAGTAAACTAACACTATGATTTTTCGTCTTTATACCGTAAACCATTCTATATATAAAGGGCATAATATTCATCTGAAATTTCGATAATATTATTTAAGAGAAATTGTCATCCTATCCAACACAACAAAATGCGCAATAACCGACCAACCATAGTGTCGGTGTCAAAAAATATCACCCTAGATCACAGTTATTTGGAAAATGTCGTGTTGGTAATAAAACGGCCTATTGATTGTGACTTAATCGACGTTAACGAGCTTCACGTCACATAAAAACTGCAATGTTATTGGTATGTTTAATTCAGAGAAAACTTAATTCTATATAAAGGACAATCAATATGGCGACTAAATTTTTCATTCCAAGCGTCAACATTCTGGGTCAAGGCAGCGTAGATGAAGCGATTAAAGACATCAACGCGTTTGGATTTACCAAAGCACTTATTGTCACCGACAAACCACTAGTGAGTATTGGTTTAGTGGCAAAGGTTGCAGATAAACTCAATGCCAATGGTATTGAAGTGGTTATTTTTGATGGCGTTCAACCTAACCCAACAACAGGTAATGTTGCTGCAGGCCTTGAACTACTAAAAGCCAATCAGTGTGATGTGATTATTTCTTTAGGCGGCGGTTCACCGCACGATTGCGCTAAAGGAATCGCACTCGTGGCCACCAACGGCGGTAGCATTAAAGATTATGAAGGTGTGGATGTATCAACTAAAGCACAAATGCCTTTAGTCGCGATTAACACTACCGCAGGCACAGCAAGTGAAATGACCCGCTTTTGTATTATTACCGATGAGGCAAGGCACATTAAAATGGCCATTGTCGATAAAAATACCACACCTATTCTATCTGTAAACGATCCTGAACTGATGCTAGAAAAGCCAGCATCACTGACTGCTGCAACCGGGATGGACGCATTAACACACGCAATTGAAGCTTATGTCTCTATTGCAGCCAATCCCATCACCGACGCGTGTGCAATCAAAGCTATTGAACTGATCCAAGCCAATTTAATTAATGCAGTTAAAAAAGGCGATGACATTCAAGCCAGAGAAAACATGGCTTATGCACAATTTCTAGCGGGCATGGCCTTTAATAATGCCAGCCTTGGTTATGTGCATGCTATGGCACATCAACTTGGCGGTTTTTATGACTTACCACACGGGGTTTGTAACGCATTATTGCTACCTCATGTACAAACCTATAACGCCCAAGTTGTGCCTGCACGCTTAGCTGATGTCGCAAAAGCTATGGGTGTCGACATAGCAGCAATGACAGACGAGCAAGGCGCTAAAGCGGCCATCGACGCCATTAAGCAATTATCAAAAGCGGTTAACATTCCTGCTAATTTAACCGAGCTAGGCGTAAAAGCACAAGACATCCCAACTTTAGCAGACAATGCCCTCAAGGATGCTTGTGGCTTTACTAACCCGAAACAAGCGACACATCAAGAGATCTGTCAAATTTTCACAAACGCTTTATAACTAACCTCAGCAAGGGATAATAAGCAATTATCAAATAGTTATTAACCAGAATTAAGCTAAGCTCGTTTTATAGCACAGCATAAAGCCCGTATTTTATTACGGGCTTTTTTGTCTGCCGTTTAATGTAAAAAATCAACAATGACAACAGCTTATTTTTAATTTAGTAAAAAGTGATGCTTAGATCTAAGTTCTTGAAATAAGGATTGACCAATATAAAAAATAAGGTCTATAGTGAAAACACTTAGATAGCGAATAGGTAGGTAAACAATGACAGCAATCACTCATATATATAATTACACCGTTCGATGCCCGCACTATAAAGAAAACGAACAAGCTGCAACATGGCTCAACCATATCGAAGTAAACCAATCTTGCGAAATTGCTCTAGACCGTATCACTAAATGGCACAACCTCTCTGGCACCAAATCATTTGAACTAGACGATTTTGTGGTTCGAAAGGCCGATAATGAAGAAGCTTATTTTGCCATGCAAAGTAGCCGCCTTAAGCATGATGGCCATGCCCTTGTCACTTTTAAAATCTATTTAGACAACTGCTGCCAAGATGCTTCTCCGAATCAAATAATGGAGCATTTAATCGATGATTATCAACAGCGTATCGCTAAAGTCGAATAATACATCAAGTCGATTTACCATCAACATTAAGGAGCTATCATAGCTCCTTATTTTTTGCGGTTTTATTGTCAATGGCTATAAGTTCTTGCCCTGTCGTAACACATACTTACGAACACGAACCCACGATAATAGAAATACAATTAAGCGGCATTGGCTCGCATACCGTGCGGAATGGGTAAGCCATTCTCATTCACGTTGACAAATACCATCTTATCGATGAAAGCAATCGGCGCATGATTGACTTTATTACGTATTTTACAGCGAACAGTGACTGAACTTTGACCTAAGCTTACTAGCTCAAACCCAAACTCGATAATGTCGCCTGTTTGTGCCGGTGCCATAAAATTAATTTCCGATATCACTTTGGCAATATGGAATTGGCTGCGCATTTGGCAACTGGCAAAAATTGTTGCTTCCTCATTAACCCAACTTAATAACTGGCCACAACATAAGCTTTGAGTGCTATTAAGATGAATAGGCATGATGATATGACGTGAGAAATATTTCATAGTGACCTCATTATCTGACTTATTAATTTTGCGTCGTTAGGCGCATACCTCTAAATAAGTAGCAACGATCAAGCCAAGTATATTAAGCTTTAATAATCAATGTGATAAATAGATTTTTAAATTAAAAAATTCTCAGAATGCCCAAAATAAATGCATCTTCGCACCAAAAAAGAAAAAGGCCACACTGAGTATGGCCTTTAAAATGAATATTAACTGATATTGATTAGCGAATAATTTGCTTCAACGTATTCACAAAAACACTGATGTCATTAGCACTAATATCTTTATGAGTCACCAAGCGCAACTGTCGGCTTGGACTAATGATAATGCCTTTATCGGCCAGTTTGGCAGTAAGCATTTTAGGGTCGATATGTTCTGCGAGTGTGGCGAAAACCATATTGGTCTGCACCAAACTAACATCGACAGCAAACTCACTCATTTCAGCCAACAACAAAGCCAAGGTTTTTGCATTGTAATGATCATCCGCTAAACGATCGACCTGCTCAGTTAACGCCAACTTAGCCGCTGCAGCGATAATACCTGCTTGACGCATTCCACCACCGAGCATTTTACGCCAACGTGTCGCTTTACCAATTAATCGCTCATCGCCTAACAAAATCGACCCAATCGGTGCACATAAGCCTTTTGATAAACAAATCGATACAGAGTCAAAGTATTGAGTAATATCGGCAATAGCAATGCCCTGCGCAACCGCAGCATTGGCAACCCGGGCACCATCTAAATGGATTTTAAGCCCACGATTAAACGCAAGACTTTGTGCCTGGGATAAATAATCTTGGTTTAATACCTTGCCGCCAATGGTATTTTCTAAGCTCAATAACCGTGTTCTTGCAAAATGCACGTCATCAGGCTTAATCGCAGCTTCAATATCATTCAATAAAATACTGCCATCAGCTTGATTATTCAGAGGCTGAGGTTGAATGCTGCCTAATACCGCTGCCCCGCCGCCTTCAAACTTATAGTTATGAGCTTGTTGACCACAAAGATACTCATCTCCGCGTTCACAATGAGACATCAATGCCAATAAATTAGCTTGCGTACCAGAACTGACAAACAGAGCACCATCAAAGCCAAACATCTCTGCAGCCATATCTTGTAAATTATTGACGGTCGGATCATCACCATAAACATCATCACCGACCTCCGCCCTCGACATGGCTAAACGCATTGCTTCAGTCGGTTGAGTCACCGTATCACTTCGAAAATCAATCATGCTGCATCTCTATCCTCTTTTACTCAACATTATGGAAGCTACGCAACTACTTCGCCGCTGATGAAATTTCTGTTAATGCCGCTAAAGCAGCATCGTAGTTTGGGTGTTCACTTACTTCAGTCACTAATTCTTGATATTTCAATATGCCTTGAGAATCAATAATAAAAATTGAACGGGCTAATAAACCACGGTCTTTGATCAACAAACCATACTTTTCGCCAAAATCACGCCATACGGAGTCAGACAACACTTTAATTTTATCCACATTTTCGGTTTGGCAAAAACGCTTCTGAGCAAACGGTAAGTCTTCGCTAATGGTTAACATGACCACATTGGCATCATATTGAGTAAACTCTTTATTAAATCGTTTGGTCTGTAATGCACACACGCCAGTGTCTAAACTGGGTACCGCGCTAATGAGTATCGTCTTACCTTTAAAGTCACTCAAACTGACTGGATTAAACTTTTCATCCACAACAGTAAACAAGGGTGCAACCGTATTTATACTCGGTATTTTACCTTCTAAAGCAACAGGGGTTCCCCCCATAGTAATCATGGTTTTCTCGCCAGCAAAACTGGGGGCACTCATAACCGATGAGGATAATAATGTGATCACTGCAATGGTAGAAAATAGCTTCATGGAAAACTCCTGTTAAAGGTACTGATGAGCGGTTTGAACTGGGTGCTAACGAGAGATCTTAGTAAACATGACACCAGTAGAAATAGTTAGAGCCAATAGTTACGCAAATGATAGCTAATGGCTCAGTGCTCTTATGATAAAGATAGTTAATCAGTTTTAATATTATATATTTAACTTTGAATCGATATTACTAGATAAAATTTTCTCGATACTCTTTAAAAGCCAGTTTAGTGACTTAATAAGCCTCAATCTACAGTTTAGACATTATTAGTTATTGTAGTATCGACAAGGCATTTTACGATGTAACGCTTAACGATCATATACTTTCCTAAAGGGCTAAATGACCGAGCCCAATAAGAACGGAATTTGATTAACGTGACCAGTTGGTTTTACTCAGCTCAACAATTTCATTACCTTTACCATTAATTAGCGCTTTCATCATGTAAACGCTAAAGCCTTTCGCCTGTTCGAACTTAATTTTTGGTGGCATCGCAAGCTCTTGTTTCGCCGTATCGACTTCAAGAACAACTGGCCCAGAGTGCTCCATCATTTCCGCCATTGCTTCGGGTAGTTTGCCTGGATCGTTGACATGGATCCCTTTCAGACCACAAGCTTCAGCAATTTTTGCAAAGCTTGGATTCTCTAGATCAGTATCATTTGATAAGTAGCCACTGGCTTTCATCTCCATGGCGACAAAACCCAGTGAGCGGTTGTTATAAACAATAATTTTAATCGGTAGGTTAAGTTGTTTCAGAGAGAGTAGCTCTCCCATCAACATCGAAAATCCACCATCACCACACATTGCAATTACCTGACGATTACGATCCAGTGATTGAGCACCCATTGCCTGTGACAATGCATTAGCCATTGACCCATGGTTAAATGATCCAATTAAACGACGTTGACCATTCATCGATAAATAACGAGCAGCCCAAACTGTTGGCGTGCCAACGTCACAGGTAAAGATAGTATCTTGACCTGCTTGCTCATCAAGCAGACGGGTTAAGTATTGTGGATGAATTAAATTATGTGATGTTTTACCATTGGCGAGAACATCCAAATCTTTTCGGGATTCTTGATAGTTTTTAACACACTGCTCTAGGTGAGCGCTAGAACGGCCTTCCTTAATAAGTTCAAGCAGTGAAGTGACGGTATTTTTGGTATCCCCTAGAACACCAAAATCAATCTGCACATGTCTCCCGAGTGACGCGGGCTGATTATCAATTTGTAAGATAGTGATATTTTCTGGATAGAAAGCTCGATAAGGGAAGCTGGTGCCTATCATCAACAACGTATCTGCTTGTTGCATTGCGTGGTAACCAGATGAAAAGCCGATAAACCCAGTCATCCCAACATCGTAAGGGTTATCATATTCAAGGAACTCTTTACCGCGCATGGCATGTACAATGGGTGCTTGTAGTTTTGCGGCTAAGGCAACAATTTCATCATGAGCATCTTTACAGCCAGCACCACACAATAAAGTGACTTTGCCGCTTTTATTAAGGTGAGTAGCAAGTGTTTTTGTGTCAGCTAAATCAGCGATATAAGAAGCAGGTTTTGGGACGTTCCATTTTGGTTTGGTCGTTTCAGGCATCGCCTTAAGCGCGATATCTCCCGGAAGAACCAGCACACTAACATCATTATGTAAGATAGCCTGACGCATGGCTGTTTCGAGTAAATATGGCATTTGTTCAGGGCTGGAAACTAATTCACAAAAAACACTGCACTCTTTAAATAATTCTTGTGGGTGAGTTTCTTGGAAATAATTGCTGCCAATTTCTGATGAAGGTATATGAGCAGCAATGGCTAATACTGGAACTTTATTACGATGACAATCGAACAAACCATTAATCAAATGAAGATTACCTGGACCACAAGAACCAGCACAGACGGCCAACTCTCCTGAAATATGTGCTTCTGCACCTGCGGCAAAAGCAGCGCTTTCTTCATGGCGTGTTCCTAGCCATTCAATCGTACCCATTTTTCGCAAGCTATCACTAATTCCGTTAAGTGAATCGCCAGTTACCCCCCAAATCCGTTTCACGCCTGCTTGTTCAAGGGTTTGAGTAATAAAACTTGCGATACTTTGACTCATATTAAGATACTCCTAAGTATGAAATTTGATGAAAAAAGGTGCAGCAGTAGATTTTTAATCAATGACAACCAAAAATCTTACCTTTAATTATCATCCTCTTGGAAACGCTGCTTAACAATGTTAAATGGTTATTTTTTCATAAACATTTATTTTTTATATGTTCAAAAAAATATATATTTATGAAATAAAGCGTTATGGCTGCTAAAAACAGTAAATAATAAAAGTAAGACTAACTAGATGATTATTGACGCAGAAAAACAACTCAATTAAGGATATTTTTGGGGGAGTAGAGCGGATATTAGGTATAAAAAAACCAGCAAATGCTGGTTTTTAGAAGATTAACTTGTCTGCAATATTATTTTGCTGGAACTTCTTTCACATGCAAATCCATTTGTGGGAATGGAATTTCAATCTCAGCTGCATCTAATGCATTCTTGATTTGCTCAAGCAATTCAAAACGCGCAGTCCAATAGTCTGGTGTTTTAACCCACGGACGTACAACAAAGTTGATTGAAGAGTCAGCAAGCTCAGCTAGACCGATAGTATAACTAGGGTCTTTTAACACAAACTGATTATTATCTAAAATATCCGCTAATACCTTCTTAGTTTTAGCGATATCAGCAGTATACGAAACACCAATCGTTAAATCGATACGACGCTTTTCTAGTGCTGAATAGTTGGTGATAGTGCCGTTCATAATCGCTGAGTTAGGCGCGATAATCATTTTGTTGTCACCAGTACGTAAACGGGTTGAGAAAATGGTAATTTCATCAACTACACCGGCAACACCAGCCGCTTCGATAAAGTCACCTACCCGACATGGACGGAAAAGCACCATCAATACACCTGATGCAAAGTTCGAAAGTGAACCTTGTAATGCTAAACCTACTGCTAAACCCGCGGCACCGATAACCGCAACCAATGACGCAGTTTGCACACCAACTTGACCCAGCGTGGCGACAATAGTAAATACAAACACCAACATCCACGCTAAGTTTGCCACAAACGAAACAACTGTTGTATCCACTTTGCGGTTGGTCAATAATTTGGTTGTTATACGTTTTGCTACACCGGAAAAATACTTACCGATGAGAAAAATAACAATAGCAGCTAGCGCTTTAAGACCATAAGTCATCAAAAACTCAGGTGCCTGCTCCACTAAAGCATCTAAACCTTCTATATGTTCCATTTCTTTCTCCATTTTAATAGCAGTCTTATTCTGCCGATATAATAAATTCTACTCGTCGATTACGCTGACGCCCTTCTATAGTGGCATTATCCGCGATCGGATTTTTGTTACTCATGCCAACGATCTCAATCGACGTCGGTTGAAATTGGTACTCATTTACGAGTAAATCTTTAATGGTGGCTGCACGTTTAAGTGATAGTGAGCGGTTAACAGCATCACTACCAATATTATCAGTGTGTCCCTCTAAACGAATAGCCACTTGAGGATGTTGCTCAATGTATTGCTGTACCCTAACCAAGGTTGGCCGCTGAGTTAACAACACTACTGATTTATCAAAATCAAAATACACAGGTTGAAGAATAGACCCAAAACAATCTACTGCCACAGAAACATCTCGTTGTTGACGACATTGTTCAGCAATAAGGGCCGAATTATTTGTTACTGTCGCGCCTAATTCAGCTTCATCAAACTCAGCATCATCTTCGGCATCCTCATCAACAATCAACAATTCAGTATCAATACAACCATTTGCCATAACAACACTGTTAACAGGGGTATCATTACAGGCATCTTTTTTATCAGGAACGCCGTCAAAATCTGTATCAACCCATGCATGGGCAGTGCAGATAAAACAGCCAATTAAAATCAATGTCACAGCTCGAATGATAGTCATAAATACCTCTTCGACATGACATCGAAATTTGTTAAAGAATCGTATTTTAACTGTTTATCGCTTAAATTAAAAGACAACACTTTATAATCAACACCTTGCACAATCATGCTTAACTAAAATGTCACTTAAGCGTGATATAGGTATCGGCTCGATGCCAGAAAACCTTATTAATTTCCAGCCAACTTTGCAACAAAAACAATACAAATAACTAACATTACTGATAGTTGATTGTTTGTATTGACACATTTTATAACAAGCTTAACCTCTCTGTTCCCCGCATTAACATTGACTTTGTCGGCATGAAAAGGGTATATAAGGTTAGCTTTTTGATGTTTGGTTAGCATTCAGCGTCAAACTGACATTATTTAATATAAAAAATAAACAATAAAGTTGCTCAGTATTGCTTCATCACGGTCAAACACCCGTTATTTCAAGTGTTAGTTGATAAGGCAATCATAGACAACTCTTGCAAACAATTATTTCTGTGACGATATTTTCTCACAGGCAATCACAAGCTTAAGGTGGAAGACTTAATGAGTGACGCAAAACCACAAGGTACATTGTTTGGACACCCTAAGGGGCTGTTCTTGCTTTTTACAACAGAACTATGGGAACGCTTTAGCTATTACGCAATGCGTGCAATTTTAGTACTTTATTTGGTAGATAAAGTGCAAAGCAATGAAGCAGGTGGTGGTTTAGGCTGGAGCCAAGCAGACGCATTATCTCTATATGGTACTTTTACCGGTTTAGTTTACTTAACACCATTAATTGGTGGCTGGCTAGCAGATAACGTATTGGGTCAACGTAAAGCCATTTATATTGGTGGCTTCTTAATGGCAGCGGGTCAATTTACGCTTGCAGCACCACATAGCTGGATGCCGGGTTTAGAAACCACTATGTTTTATATTGGTTTAGGGACGCTAATTATAGGTAACGGCCTATTTAAACCAAATATCTCCACAATGGTAGGTGATTTATACCCTGCTGGTGATCACCGTCGTGATGGCGCATTTACCATATTTTACATGGGCATCAACTTAGGTGCAGCCTTGTCAGGCTTTATCGTTGCTTGGGCTTACACTTCATTTGGTCATGAAGTGGTTATTGGTGGTGAAGACGTGTTTATCAATAACTGGCAAGCAGGCTTCTTCTGCGCCGGTGTTGGTATGATTTTATCGTTGATTATTCAATTTTTCTTTGCTCAAAAATTACTTGGCGACATCGGTACCGAACCGGCAGCTAAAGTAGAACAAAGAAAAAATGCAGCGAGAGGTGAAACCAGAAGTGAACCACTAACTAAGATTGAACGTGACCGTATTAAAGTCATTATGGTAATGGGGTTATTCACCATTATTTTCTGGGCTGGCTTCGAACAAGCAGGCGGATTAATGAACTTGTTCACCAACAATTTCACCGATCGTATGATTGGCTCGTGGGAAGTACCGACCACTTACTTCCAATCACTCAATGCTATCTTTATTGTTGTTTTTGCCCCAGTGATTGCCTCTATTTGGATCCGCTTAGGTAAAAATGAACCTAACTCACCCGTTAAATTTGCGTTAGGTTTATTCTTACTGGCCATTGGTTTCTTATTCATGATGGGCGCAGTGTTCGAAATGGGTGGCGACGCTTCAGTTAAATCAAGCATGTGGTGGTTAGTAGGAGCTTACTTCTTCCACACCATGGGTGAATTATGTTTATCACCAATTGGTTTATCGATGGTCACTAAACTGGCTCCACTGCGTATTGCATCATTAATGATGGGTGCATGGTTCCTATTTATTGCTGCTGCAAACAAAATTGGTGGCCTAGTCGGTTCATTGATTGGCCATGGCGGCGAAGTCGAAGAACAACTCGCTAACGCAATGGCAATTTTTGCCGGCATTGGTATTACCGCGGTCGTCTCAGGTATTATTTTATACCTAATGTCAGATAAATTAGTTGACTGGATGCACGGTGCAGAAAACAAAAATGAGACTGAAGAAGAAGTATTAGAAGAAGAAATTGCAGTCACGGCCGAACACGAAGGAATTCAACGTTAATTGGTTTTGATGTAATTGTTATTCTTAATAAAATCCCCTCCAAGTTTCACTTGTGAGGGGATTTTTTATATACCCACATCATCCTGCTAGGATCGCTTCGCTGCTAGAGCAGACTTCGTCCTGCTAAAGTCGCTTCGCTACTAGAACGGACTGTGTCCTGCTAGGATCGCTTCGCGGCTAGAACGGACTTCGTCCTTCTAAAGTCGCTTCGCTGCTAGAACGGACTGTGTTCTGCTAGAATCGCTTCGCTGCTAGAGCGGACTTCGTCCTGCTAGGATCGCTTCGCGGCTAGAGCTGACTTCGTCCTGCTAGAATCGCTTCGCTGCTAGAGCTGACTTCATCCTGCTAGGTTCACTTCGCGGCTAGAGCTGACTTCGTCCTGCTAGAATCGCTTCGCTGCTAGAGCGGACTTCGTCCTGCTAGAATCGCTTCGCTGCTAGAACGGACTTCGTCCTGCTAAAGTCGCTTCGCTGCTAGAGCTGACTTCGTCCTGCTAGAATCGCTTCGCGGCTAGAACGGACTTCGTCCTGCTAGGATCGCTTCGCTGCTAGAACGGACTTCGTCCTGCTAGGTTCACTTCACTATGCTGTTTGCTTTTATAGCCTCTAGCCGCGAAGCGTCCTAGCAGCGCAGCGCTCTAGGTTTCTAGTGTCTAAATAGTCTCTAACAATGATCAGCGACACGCTAACTGCATAAAGCCACCTGCTTTAATATCGGATTGATAAACCAATCCTGTAAAACGGTTATCAAGCAGTTGTTGTTTATGCTCATAAAAATGTGTGCCAATACAAATTTGTTCATCCAGTAACAAGGTTCTAGTTTGCATACTCGGCTTATCCCATACGGTACTGCCAAGAGGTGCTGATTCTGGCAATGCTAGAGGAGTAAGCTCATTACCGTTACGTAAATAGCACCTTAATCCTTTACCAGACTGCCCTATTGATAACTGGTAGCGGGTCAAATCGAGGCACACATAAATAATATCGGTATTAATATGTAACCCAGACTTCACCATACGCTCATGAAGATAAGACAACATATTATTAGGTTCGATTAAGGTATTGCTTAAACCATTTCTAAATAACTTAAGTTTTTGATTAATAAAACTACGCAATAAGACACAGCCAAAAGCGGCGCTATTATCCTCAGGTGAAAAGTGTGCCATATACATCACTAAATGATGCTCCCCCACCATTGTAGAATCGATGAAGTAAGCACTAACATCATTATTTTTAAATAGACTGTAATTGATTTCGGCTTTGGGATAATAGATATGCGACGCAGGAAATAACTGCTGCTGAACACTTTTGGCCGCTTGAGCATTTTGCTCAAGTAAAGATAAGTTATCGGTAAGCTCTTGATAAGATAACTCATTCATTTCTTGTAAATGCGATTGCCCAGAAACATTCATCGGCGTAGCGGCTGACATCATCGCTTGTATGATTGCCTGCTCAATAATGAATAAATCAGCAATAGGTTTAGTCAGATAATCACTGGCACCGATGCGCAATGCTTCTACAACATCAGACATCACATCATTACCAGAAATAACAATAGCGGGTATAGCAGGATTAATATCTTGCATTTGTTTAAGCATCGACAAACCATGAAGGCCTGGCATGCTTAAGTCTGCAATAACAATATCAAAAATAGCATCGGAAAAAAGGGCTATGCCTTCATCGCCATTACATGCTTGTTGAACCCGAGCACCTTGCCGCTGCAAAAAATCAGCAACGACATGGCGAAATATCGGGTCATCTTCAACAAAGAGGATCTCGACATCAGTAAGCGCCATACAACAACCTCGCAAACTACACTGCCGAGGTGCCTGTATGCCTCGACTATTCTAGTTCATCTAAATATTCGTCAAGTAACTCATCGTCCGCTTGACTAGATGGCACATCACCATCAAAAACTTTGTAATCCATATGCTGCAAATAGGCATCTTTTACAAAAGCATAAGGATCAAGAGCATTGTCTAATAATCTTTCTTGATCAATGGCTTTAGAACGAGCATCCAAGCCTTTTAAACCCCATTTTAATACTGACTGCCACATCGTTAGCTCAGATAAAGGAAAGTATAGACCATCCACCCAATCAGAGGCGATTTCTCTTGTCACAATTGGGCCATAAAACGGCGCCATAAAATAAGGGCCATTTGGGGTACCGTAATAACCCAACACTTCGTTGAAATCATCTTGTTTACGGTGCATCCCCATCATGTCAGCTACATCGACTAAACCCAGTAAACCTATGGTGGTATTAACCGTAAAACGACCGCCGGCATTAGCAGCCCATCCCCACTTTCCTTGCAAGGTATTATTCACCAGAGAGCTAGGTTCCTCTAGGTTATAAACAAAATTATTAACACCCGTTCTGACTGGATTAGGGACATAGTCTTTATAACCATGGGCAACTGGGCGAATAATATACCGATCTAAAAACAGATAGTTAAAGTCCCACATTGTGCGGTTAACTTCTTCAAATGGATCGCGAGGATCATTGTATTTGATTTCGACCGCAGGACGTGATGATGTGGCAACTTGAGGTGCTTCTGCTTCGGCATACACGGGCATGCTAACGGCAACAAACACCTGAAGTAATATCCATTTATACTTCATATAATTCTCTTTAAAATGACAAAAGGTACTACTCAACAAACTGCTATTTTTGTCTTTTTTATTAAAGCAATTTTTGTTCAAGTCGATATAATTTAGCAAGCAAGTGTAAGGCTGTTATTATTCACTATTTATCAGTCAGGCCTTACTCATACGTCTGTGTTATCAGCAATCATTCACTGTAATGGCAATAAAACCCTGTATGTTACCCCAATAAGGTAACAGGGAGCTAAGGATACTGTGCCATTTGACAATATCAATCAAAAAATTGTAAATGTGGTTAATATTGTTCACTGACATGTAGATTGATTTCAATAGACAAACATGTTCGTTTGAAAGGATTTCTATGGCTGTACCAACAACGCTCCCTCAAAAAACGGTCAATACCGTCACAATAAAACCTGCAGATGCAAGTCCGCAGAAGTTGTCTGAGCGCAAACAAACTCAAACCGATAGTCCTTCTTTACCAACAAAAACTTCAAATGACAAATCCGCGGTATCTAGCTCGTCGACCACTAAATCAGATTTAGCAGCCGTATTATTGCCCGTCAAAGTGTTACAACCACCAGCAAACGCACCACTCGACGTCACCATTGAAAATCAGCAATATCAACTAAACAAGACCGCTGAACTGCAAAAATTATTACAACAGACAGCGCAAGTCGTTATAGCAAGCGATCACGCTAAACTTGTGGCTCGTGCCGTTTCCAGTGTAAATGTCCCCGTAGTCCAAACAGAAATCATCAACAACCAAGCTACCACCCCTGTAATGTCAACGGCTTCTGCTGGCTCAACGGCCACATCACCCGCCCAAACAGTTACCACTCAATTAGTGCTTTTGGCACAACCCATTCAGCTTTCCTTACCACAAGGTCTTGAGGAACTGGCAAAGCAAAATGGTGTATCAACACAACAACTCGCAACGCTGGCAACCAGAACTCAAGGTTATCCTCTGCCTACAGCGATAATAGACCAAGGGAAATTAACTTTTTCGGGTGGCACAAGCATCCAATTATCGCCAAACACCGCGTTAAACTCAGGCCAATATTTAGCTAAGGTGGTGGTGCAGCATCAGCAATTGCAACTTGCGCTCACGCCAGTCATTGCTGAAATAACCGTTAATTTAACGAAACTCACCACAACGCCTCAAGCAGATCAGTCTGTTCAAGCAGCAAACATCATCATCACTAAAAATGAACCAGCACAAATCCTCAGCCAATTTCTAAAAAAGCTAGAGTCAACACCACTGCCAACACTTGACAATGCGGTAAAAGGAAGCGATACCCAACAAAAAACGCCTATTGAATTAACGCCTTTTTCAGCCAAAGTCGGCCAAGATAGTGCTACAGTAAAAACTGGGGGGCCGGTAACACAACAACCTAATCCATCAGGACTATCATCTGAATCGAATCTCACTAAAACCACCAGCAATATGGCTCAGCAAGCCAATCTAGCCAAAAATGCTACCAACACGGTAGAGCAAACATCGTTATCGACAAAATCATTAGCGGAACAAAACACACCCAAAGCAAACACCGCTTCTGCGATAGACAATAGTGCAAAGAGCAATGCGCCAAGCAACAATGCATTAAACAACAGCGCATTAAACAACAATGCATCCAACAACAACGCATTAAACAAATTGAACGGTGACCCTGCACCAATAGAAGTGCTGAATAAAGCGTTATCAAAAGCAGGCGCGATGCCAATAAAACAGCAGTTAAGCCAACAAGTCCCACATAATCTGGCCAGTGAACTGTTTAAGCATTTGCCACAAATTAGCCCGCATCCATTAAGTGCATTAAGTGATCCAGCATTACTCAGCAGTGAGCTATACAGTTTAGCGGCGCTTAATCTTGCCCACACTCAGCTAGGTCACTCAACTAACTCACAACCCTCGCCTCTGTTTTCTGGTAGCGCTATCACAACTCTATTCCAGTTGTTATTAGGGGTGAAAACAAAATCAACAGGCTCAGGGATCAGCGATAAACTTCAGGCCCACCTTGCGCAGTTGCAACAACGGACCTTGAGTAAACTCAGTGCTAATTCAGGTCTGTTAGCCGCATTAGATAAGTTAGGAGGGGCAGACTCTTTGGCACAATTGGCTAACAGTATTGCGCTGTACCAACATGCAAGCACCGATCCCAATCAAGCCATGACTTGGTACTTTGCTCTACCTTATTCAATTAACCAACGCGATGAACAGTTTGAAGGTAAATTTGAACAAGAAAATGATTCAGACAAAGATAAAAAAGCAGGATGGAAACTACAACTCAAATTTAATTTAGCCCAAGGATCATTATTGATTTGTGCTCATAAGCAGGCAGATGTGCTTGATATCCAATTTAAAGGCAACAACCAAATGCTACTTACGAAAGTAGAACGTTTTAACCAAACACTGTCAGATAAAATTACACAAATTGGTTTTACACCAGGTAAGCTCACAACACAGTTAGCCCAAATTCCAGCGACGTTATTACCTGGCGATCACTATTTAGTCAAAACCAGAGCTTAATAGAGAAAATAATGAAAGATGACTCGAAAAAGATACAGCAAGCAGTTGCACTCAGTTTTGATGGTAAAAGTGCTCCTAAAATTACTGCTACGGGTAAGGACTTAGTTGCCGAGGAGATGATCTTAATCGCTAAAGAAGCGGGGATCCATATACATCAAGATCCACACTTAAGTGAGTTTTTGCAGCTATTAGAATTAGGTGATGAAGTACCTAAAGAGCTGTATCTTTTAATCGCAGAATTGATTGCATTTGTGTATATGCTGGATGGGAAATTCCCAGAACAATGGGATAATCTTCATCAAAAAATTGTCGCTCAAGCATAACGCCATTCAGCGATAAAATTGTCAAACCTACATCATCTTAGGTTAATGCTGTACAAATTGGTAAATCAAACTCGCGGTGATAATTATGCCACCAACCCCCAATCCACCGAGACACAATCCAGCTAAACGATCTTGATCAAAATCAAGCCAATCATTAAATGCAGCATAATAACGCAGTGATATGCCATACAGTACAATGAGCGCTAAAGAGATAAAACTATACAAATAGTGCTCTGGATAGGCAAACGTCAACAACGGAATAAATGCCAACAGGTAATCACAACCTTTTTGTTGTACGTCAGTTCGATACACAATGTACGTATCAATACACATTTGGATTGGAATATAGATGGCCAGTAAACCTAACAACCAAATGAAATCCATCACAGCTCCAGCATCGAACAGTGAGGGACTGTATCGCTAATATTGCAGCAAGTGATCCTGAAAAAAACGTTCTCGCCAATAACAATGTCATAAACAACAGAGATAAAAGGTACAGTTGAGTAAACTAATCGATGATGTATTGCAGAAATATAAAGGTTAAGAAATAGTTCGAAGGACATTGATTGCGTAAATTGAAAAGAAAGTTTTTTCATTACAAATCCATTTTATTAATGCGTATCCATTACACATTTTGGGGAAATAACGCTTAAATAATACAACTAAAAACTGAATAAACCGGCAGTTTGATATCACAAATAACACATTAAAGAAACTATATTTCTGTACAGCAACAGCATTCAAATAACAATTCAAAATTAACACTATCATATTAATTTCATTATTCACAAGGAGCCTATAAATAATTTTATACCTTGCTATCAGATAATAATCAATACTTTACAAATAAAATAATCGTTTAAATATTCAGTAATATTAGCTAACATTATCTTAAACAGTGAATACTATTGTTAACATAGGAGTGATGATATAACTGAACGTCATAATGTGTTCCTTTTGGATATTTAAATTATGTTCTCATACCATCATAATGCGCACAACCTCATCAACTAACACCACTAAATATTGGCAGATACGAGTATTTATTTTATTTATGTAATTAGCCGATACAAATAGATTAACTGGACAGTTAACTCAGGGAATAGCGATGAAGACCAACCTTAAACTGATATCCATTGTGAGTATTTTTACGATCTTGCCTGCAAAAGCGCAAGTAGTCAGTTTTAATGATTACGGACCGTTACAGGTATATGCGCAATCACCGATGCAATCTATTAATCTTAGCCCACTTTTACGATCTGGCTTTTCGTTGCCCCAAGGTCAAAAAGAATGGTACATCACAGCCAATGCAGCCAGCGTCTGGTCAGAGTCAGATGAGTTATTAGCTGATTACTACCAAAATGCGATTAGCAGCGGCTTAAAATGGCAAATCACTGAGGATTTATTGTTTGATGCTAAATACACTTGGCAATTTAGCGGTGATAACCATTTAGACTCCTTAACAATGTGGTTTCACGATGCTTTTGGATTTGATCAAAATGGTCGTAATAAACAAGCGAAACACCAAAGTCAGATCCATTCAGAAAAATACCATATCAATGTTGAAAACTTTAATGGTGAAACCCTCAATAATGCTCTTACTGCATACCTAGGTTATCAATTACTGCAAAATGAACACCATGGTATTTCCATCGGGGGAACCTTGTACTACAAGTATGTAGATTCAGGCCCATTTGTTGATGAAAGTTTCCAGCAAAGCGTACAAATCAATTACGGTTATCACAATGGCAATCACCATGTGAACTCGACTTTAGGAATGAGTTTCTTACACAATACAGAACCGTTATCGCAAAATGCCTTCGAATCACATTACTTAATGTTGGGGCTGGGTTACGAATATCGTAGAGGTAGGCACGGTTGGTTAGCTGAATATCATCGTTATGATGGCATGGTGAGTTGGGATAAAAACTTCTCAGAAGCCTCTAATGAAGCGGTGTTGGGTTATCGCTATTACTTCAATAGCAGCGCCATCGAATTCACTATGGTTGAGAACTTTTTAAACATGGATAACAGTGCTGATATAGCTTATGTATTAGGTTATCGGCATAAATTTTAGATCCTAGGTTCTAGAGCGCTGCGCTTCTAGGGCGGACTACGTCCTGCTAAGGACAGCTGCGCTGTTAAGCTTAGATCCTAGATTCTAGGTTCTAGAGCGCTACGCTTCTAGGGCGGACTGCGTCCTGCTAGGGACAGCTGCGCTGTTAAGCTTAGATCCTAGATCATAGGTTCTAGAGCGCTGCGCTTCTAGGGCGGACTGCGTCCTGCTAAGGACAGCTGCGCTGTTAAATGTAAATCGATAGCAAGCGATGAAAAGCGATATCAAGCGAACTAGATTCTAGTCATCTAGGCCTTTGGTTTTATAGCAGCGCAGCTGCTCTAGTCGTCTAGACTCTAAGCTCTAAGCCTTTGCATTTATAGCATCTAGCAGCGAAGCGCTCTAGTAGTCTAGACTCTAAGCTCTAGGGCTATGCATTTATAGCATCTAGCAGCGCAGCGTTCTAGGCTGTTGCTAAGATTTTATAGCATCTAGCAGCGTAGCGCTCTAGTTATCTAGGCCTTTTCTTTTAGCTACTATGATCAGCTAAGCTATTCTGCTAAACAACCTAACACTCTATTTCTGCCACGGTCTTTGGCTAAGTACAATTGTTTGTCTGCCGCTTCAACTAAATTTTTATTCGGCATATCATACATTGGCACTACCGTTGAAACCCCTGCGCTTACAGTAACAAATTCAGATATTGGTGAATTTAAATGAGCTATTTTTAATGACACTATACTGTCAACAATTTGCTGAGCCACATAAGTTCCGCCAATTAAATCGGTGTTTGGTAGCACGCAGATAAACTCTTCACCACCATAACGCGCGACTAAGTCATAAGGACGATTAACGGTGTCTTGAATCTTCTGTGCAACGATGCGTAAGCACGTATCACCTTCAGTGTGGCCGTAAGTATCATTAAAGTGCTTAAAGAAATCGATATCCAATAAAATAATGGTCAATGGCTGTTTTTCACGCGCACATTGTAACCAACTTACAGGCAACACTTGATCAAACTTACGCCGGTTAGCGACACCGGTTAATCCATCTAACAGTGCAATAGAGCGTAATAAATCAGTTTGAGATTTAGACATCATCTGATTTTTAATACGTGCTTTAGTGATAACCGGGTTAATGGGTTTATGAATAAAATCGACTGCCCCTAACTGAAATCCTTTAACCTCTTTAACTTCATCAAAATGACCGGTGACAAAAATAACCGCCACATCTTCGGTATCGGGATCTTGTTTCAAATGTGCACACACATCAAATCCATTGAGCATCGGCATTTCAATATCTAACAATACGATATCTGGTTTGACTTTTTTACACATATCAATGGCTTGATGACCATCGCGAGCCATATAAATGTCGTAATCCGCTTGCAAGAGTTGATGCAATATTTTGATGTTCACAACTTGATCATCAACTAACAGTATTTTACCTCTAACAGGCGCAGAACCTGAAATATACTCATCTATGAACACGCATCACTCCTTAATTATCGATTTTAATGTATCGACAGCATCCAAGAACTCAAGTTGGCTCACTTGGTTTTTTAATCTTAACCACTGTTTATCTGGCACCACGTTGCTTAACAGGCGCTCAAGATACTCAATGGCATCTAAATTTTGATCAACCAATAATGCCATTAATCGATCGGTTTTATCCGCGTCTATGCTTTGTATCGGCAATACAGCGCTATTATCAAGTGTGCGAGTGGTTAATACAGCACTTTCATCTGGAAATAGAGTATCTAACATATGCAGGCTATCATTTATCTGGCCTTGCATTTGGCTTAAACAAGCATCTGAATCAACATTAACAGCATTTTTTATATTGTGCTCTAGTGTGGCAGCAAAAGCTGCCAGCCGCTTAGCACCAATATTACTCGAAGTGCCTTTAATTGTATGAGCAATACTACTGATAGCATTGTCATCTTCGAGTGCAAACGCTTGCGTAAGTAATGATAATTGCTCTGACATTTCTGATGCAAAATGATGTTTCACATCAATGAAAAAGGCAAGTTCACCACCAAAACGACGTAAAATAGAATCAGGATTTTCGATAATCGCATCATCGTCGCCATCATTACGCACCTCAGGTAACGCAACAGGCGGATTATTAACAGTTGAATGATAATAAGCACTATTATCTTGGCCTAGCAGGTTAAGTATACAAGGTAACAAAAGTGTCATGTCTATCGGTTTACCGATATGATCATTCATCCCCGCGTCTAGGCATAAAGTTTTATCGGCAAGCGATGCGTTAGCCGTCATCGCTAAAATAGGTACATCATTAAATCGGCCATCGGCACGAATAATACGTGTTGCTTCAAGTCCATCCATTACCGGCATTTGCATGTCCATAATAACAATATCAAATTGATTATTTGACTTAGTGACCCAATCAACACCCTCAATACCGTCTTTAGCCAATGTAACAATCGCACCTTGTAGACGTAATAATTCATCAATAACTTGGCGATTAAGCTGATTATCCTCAACCACCAGAACCCTGGCACCTTTTAATGCTAAATTAGTTATTTTTCTAGATTGTATTGGCTGTTCTAAACCATGAATGGCTCGGTAAACCGACTCGAGCATCAAGTTCGCCGTCACCGGTTTGGTCAACATACTCACAAAAGGCTGTTGGCGATATTGTTTAGTTTGTTCCATCACCTCTGCACCATACGCGGTCAGCATAATAATGGCCGGAGCTTTACCTGCCGGAAACATCGCTTGAATATGATTGGCGGTTTCTAAGCCATTCTTATCAGGCATGCGCCAATCCATAATAATCACATCATAATGATTGCTAGCATTTAAGCTTTGATCAATAAGATTGATAGCCTGCTTGCCGTTATGAGCCTCATTAACATAAGCACCATGGGCCATTAAGGTTTTGGATAAAATTTTACGGCTCATCTTACTGTCATCAACAATCAGAATATTCTTACCCTGTAAGTCGATATCTAAATCGTTATTCTTTATTTCAACAATATTGAACGTCAAATCAAACCAAAAGCGACTGCCCTTGCCAACATGACTCGATAACGTTAATTCACCGCCCATTAACTCAACTAAACGTTTAGTGATTGCTAATCCCAATCCTGTACCGCCGAATCGTCTTGACGTTGAAGACTCTGCTTGGACAAAACCTTGGAAAATTTTACTCCCTTGTTCAGGACTGATTCCGATACCCGTATCGGTAATCGAAATGGTTAAATTCGCTTGGTTAGCAATACATTCATTGCAGTGTACACTGACAATAACATGACCTTCTGAGGTAAATTTAATCGCATTACCCGCAAGGTTTAACAACACTTGGCGCAAACGAAGTTCATCACCTTCAATAAGGTATGGAATGGCAGGATCTAAATCAAAAATAACTTCTAAATTTTTACTGTGTACATTGGTCGCCAGCATCACCGCTAGCTCACGCATTAACGTTTCCAGTTGAAACGGATGCAAATCAAGTTCTAACTTACCAGCATCAATTTTAGAAAAGTCTAAAATATCATTTAACAGCCCTAATAATGACTTAGCAGCTATTTCAGCCTTAGAAACATAATCAGCTTGCTGACGACTCATATCAGAATGTTGAATAAGTTGTAGCATGCCTAATACAGCATTCATTGGGGTACGGATTTCATGACTCATATTCGCTAAAAATTGAGATTTAGCTGCACTGGCTGCATCTGAAGCTTGTTTCGCTAACCGCAAGGTTTGCTCTAACTCGCGTTGCTCAGTAATGTCGCGGTTAATCCCGACCACACGCACCGGTTTACCTGATTTATCGTAACTAATATGGGCACCAGCATGAATATAGCGAATCTGATTCGTACTGGTAATGATCCTAAAAGTAGGATCGTAAGGAAGGTTTAAGTCAATGGCTTGTTTTAAAGCGAGTTCAGCCATAGCAAGATCATCTGGATGGACCCGTTTTTGCCAATGTTGGTAACTTAATTCCTCTTCCGTAAGCGCTAATGGATAATCGTACATGGCAAACATACGATCGTTCCATTGCAAACGATTAGTGTGAAAATCTAAATTCCAAATACCTAACTCAGCCACCTCAGCCGCTTTGGACAGTTGGTTACTGGCTGATACTAGTTCTTCTTGTTGTTGAAGCATCACATCAATATTAACCGCTACCCCTAAATACCCAATTATCTCTCCATTTTGATCGCGCATAGCGGATACCGACAACGACACTTGGCACTGAGATAAATCTTTACGAATATACGTCCAAGTACGCGTTTCAGGCCCTTGTACTCTTGGTTTATACACAAACACGTCAAAAGCAATAATATCTTCGCCAAATTCTTTGGTTAACTGTTTACTGCGTTCACGGATCTCCGAAGGTAAATGCCATATTGCAGGGCTTTGCTTACCCACTATCTCTTCAGCTTGATAGCCAAGTAATAACTCGGCACCGCGATTAAAAATATTAATAATACCGTTATTATCGGTGGAAATAATGGCTATTTCTGATGCAGCTGCAAGCACATTGGTAAGTAAGGAAGCCAGTTCATTCTTTTCAAGCTGGGTATTCTTACGTTCAGTAATATCAATTCGCAGTGCAAAGCAGCGTTCAAGGTTATCGTCCGCATCCATCACAGGCGCAATGACCGTATCAAACCACTTAACATTACCCTGACTATCATGGTTACACACTTCATCATGCCAAGTTTTACCAGCATTAATGGTTTGCCACATATAGGCCCAAAAGGCATCATCATGCTGGTTAGATTTCAAAATTGAATGCTTCTGACCGATCATTTGTTCACGAGTAAATCCAGATGCTAAACAGAAATAATCATTTACCCCCAAGATAACGCCGTCTTTATCCGTTTCAGAATAAAGCAGCTGCTGGTTAATATTATCCAGTAAGGTTTTATTTTCTGACAGTGCTTGCTGTAACGCCTGGGTCCGCTCGGTAACTTTACGTTCAAGGTTGGCATTAATATTTAAAATTTGCTTTTCAGCATTCAGCTGTACCGTAATATCTCGAATAGTCTGGCTGACGCCGATTATTTTGCCAAACTCATTATAAATAGCCAATGAGGTCATCGACGTTGACAGTAGTGCATTGTCTTTTCGTTTATGTTGGCTAACAAAATTTAATAACGATTTACCGCTAAGGACCTGATTAAACTTTTCAGCTTCTGCATCATATCCATCGTTAGGAACAATGAACGTTGTTTTATTGAGACCTATCACCTCATGTTTTTCATAACCAAAAATCGTTACTGCGCCATCATTCCAACTGGTAATAACACCATCACAGTCAAAACTAATAATCGCATCAAGCGAATGTTCTAAAATATTGGCACGTCTTTCATTATCTTCCAAAATTAGGCGCTTACGACCTAATGCGTAGCCGTAAAAACCAATAAGCCCGCCCAATAACAAACTAACAATCGCACCATAAATGAACACAATATTAGAAGAGGTTAAATGTAAACCACTGACAAACTCGGGATAAGCCACTAACGATACATGCCATTTACGCCCAAATATCTCTCGATCTAATGTAACTGAATAATCCGATAACGGATTTACATCATCTAAGTGGGTTTCATAAAACATGACATTATTTTGAGCATCGGTCACATCATTGATCAATAATTTTGTGGTCTTACGGGATAAACTGATCTTATCAAACACTTCATTGGCAACTAACGGTGCATAACTCCAACCAAAAGCTTGTTGCTCCCTTAATGCTTCGGTTGATGGGGTAAAACCAGTACGGTAAATGGGCATTAAAATGAGAAAGGCTTGTAAAGGATTACCTGTTGCTTGCACTAACGTGATCGGCCCAGTTAAGCGCACTTCACCAGTTAAATACGCTTGTTGTGCGGCATTTTTGCGGTTTTGCTCAGAGGAAATATCCAAACCGACAGCGGCAAGATTACGCTCAATGGGTTCAATATAGTCAATCAAATACCGTTCATCATCATGAGGGTTAAGCTGACGTACACTGTAATTTGGCCAATCATCAAGTTTAGCTTTGGCAACAAAATCAGCTTCATCGGCTACAGGAACACGTCGGATATAACCAAACCCACGAGCGCCAGGGAATTCACTCTCAATATCACGCGTTAAGCTATATTTTCTAAAAATTTCGCGGGTTATTTTGTCTTCACCGATAGTGGAAACGGCACCTCGAGCACCTCGTAAACCATATTGATACAAAACGATCCGATCAATAATATTGTTAGCAACTTGTTCAGATACCGTTTCGAGAGATTGAGTAATGATGGTGTTATTTTGATTCTTAACACTTAAAACAGTAACAAAACTAATGACTAAGCCAAAAGCAAATACTCCAATACCCAATTTAAGCGCATTTTTATAACTAGATAGTATGGTCATTTTTATCATTAGTTAAGTGTCATAGGCATTAACTTTGGACGACAAAATAGTTTTTTACAAGCTAGACACTGAAAAATATAGTGTTTCCCAATTTAAAGGCGATAAACAGTAGTAAAAGCGATGACGAGCGGTAGCAAGCGATAACAAACGATTAAAAGCAATTAAAAGCGGTAAAAGGCGATAATCACAGATAAATGACTAGAAGGCTGATGACGGGCGAAGAAAAGCGATATAAAAAGATGATTTAATTAAGGATAAATCATGATATTAGGCAGCCTCGCTTCCCAGCTCCAACCCGCTTGTCATCGCTCGTTATCATCCCAGCTCTAACCCGCTTGCCATCAGCTCCAACCGCTCGTTTATCATCTCAGCTCTAACCCGCTTGTCATCATCTCAGCTCTAACCCGCTTGTCATCATCTCAGCTCTAACCCGCTTGTCATCATCTCAGCTCCAACCATCTTGTCATCATCCCAGCTCTAACCCGCTTGTCATCATCTCAGCTCCAACCCGCTCGTTATCATCTCAGCTCCAACCCGCTTGTCATCGCTCGTTTATCATCTCAGCTCTAACCCGCTTGTCATCGCTCGTTTATCATCTCAGCTCCAACCCGCTTGTCATCGCTCGTTATCATCTCAGCTCCAACCCGCTTGTCATCGCTCGTCATCATCTCAGCTCCAACCCGCTTGCCATCATCTCAGCTCCAACCCGCTTGCCATCATCTCAGCTCCAACCCGCTTGTCATCGCTCGTTATCATCCCAGCTCTAACCCGCTTGTCATCGCTCGTTATCATCTCAGCTCTAACCCGCTCGTTATCATCTCAGCTCCAACCCGCTTGTCATCGCTCGTTATCATCTCAGCTCTAACCCGCTTGTCATCGTCTCAGCTCTAACGCCCAACTGTCGTTTCGGTTAATGCGTCAAACTGAATGATATAATAATGGCCATCACTTTTGTCTTGCTGGTTATTGACCACTGGAGACTGATGTAACTTATTCACCGTAACTAACAACTTACCATCAGCCGTGGTTGAAAAGCCGTCAGACCAACTGAACTTGTCATCATCTTGATACAAAATATGATATTGACGATCTGTGTCGATATAACCGACAGCATTATGGCTTATGTCAGTAACATAAATGTTGCCGCCATTATCAATGGTGATGCCGTCGCTAATCGGTTTATTGGCATAAAACTCTACTTTGCTGCGTAACATATTAGCCGATAATTTAGCATCCAGTAGGTATTGAGTGTGCACCCGATATAGCTTCTCACCACTCAATGCACCAAAATAAACCCACTCGTTGTTCGGATCTACGGTCAGAGAATCAACCCCTATACGAATAGGCTGGCCACCGATAGATAAAGTATTGCCATCAATCACCGTATCAACATCTTCGGGACGGGTATAAACGCTGCCATCTAATACTCGTCTTGTTGTGCCACTCGTTAAATCAACCACAATTAATGCTGCATTACTGCCACCAGCAGGATCGGTGATATAAACCGTTTCGTGCTTTCTATCAACCGCAAGATCATTTAAAAATGAATTACTGGGCAATACTGACGCAGTTAAAGATATTGTTTTGTATAGGCTGTTTTGTTGAGTATCCCAACCGATAAGTCGCCCGACACCATCAGCGGAAGCGGTTTCAAGCATCCATAAAATACCCTGTTCATCAATTACCACGCCCAAAACAGGATTAAGATTTTGATTAAATTCTGTATTGGGATAATCAACGATAGAGCCATCTTTTTTAAGCTCAACAATTCTCGAATCAACACCGTAAAAGTGATGATTACTCATGAACACTCGCCCTGTAGACGACACGGCCACATTACCAGGAGGATGCTGGCTATCTAGCTCGCGAAACACCGAATAATCAGCGGCAAACACTGTGCTGGTTAATAGGCTACTCAGCAACACCAAAGACGCAATCACTCGCGCTTTAGATAACAACACTATTTTAGGTAATACGTTCATTCTAGATGCCATCACGGTTTTAGATTCAAATAAGCTTTTAAACATCATAAATCAGATCCCTACAGTGCTTTTAATGAGCTAATGATATCTTCAGGATCAAGACGGTAAGTATAATCAGCATCAACAAATGCTTTCACAATGGTGCCATCTTTGGCTACTACGAATGTCGCAGCAAGCGGAAAATCAAACTGTTCAGCACCATTATGTTTCTCAACTTCGACACCAAATTTCTTATAAAGATCACGAATTGAATCAGGTAACGTAAACACCAGTCCAAGCGCTTTGGCATACTCGGCATTCACATCTGACAATACATCAAACTCAAGTTCATTTTTCTCTGCCGTTGAAAGTGACATATCAGGTAACTCAGGCGTAATGGCCACCAGTGTTGCCCCTAACTGTTTAAATTCAGCAAGATGCTGCTGATAGGCACGCAAGGCTAAATTACAATAAGGGCACCAATTGCCACGATAAAATGTCACCACAACCGGTCCATTGGCTAACAAATCGGTTAAATGACGGGTAACGCCCAATGCATTCGTTAACGAAAACGCAGCCAGTTTATCGCCAGCCTTAGGCGCATTATCAATAATGCCGGATAACTTCAGATTTAAGGTCGCATCCGACATGATCGCCAATACCTCTGCAGGTAAGTTGGCTGCAGAGGCATCTCGTTTTTCAGTCAGTTGAGTGGATAATGACATAATGGCTTCTCAGATTATCTTGAATTTTCATTCAAGATAATCAAATCATGTCAACAACGCAAGCAGTTTTTGAACAATCATTCAAGTAGTGGTATTATAGCGTCAGTAACGATTGAGGATCGATGTCATGGCAAAGAAAAATTTTGAACGAGCGGACGTATTAGATAAGGTCATCACCCTATTTTGGCAAAATGGTTATGCCGCATCGAGCATTCAGCAAATCACTAAAGCCACCGGATTAAAACCGGGTAGCTTATATTATGAATTCGATAGCAAAGAAGGCTTATTCCAAGCAGCCTTAGCACGCTACGCCACCTTTTCGATTGAGGCGATACATCAACTGATGCAACAAGCTGACGATGTCAAAGTAGGTATTAGACAGATCCTCGACAACATTGTCGAGCAGTCAAAGTCTTGTGATTACTGTGGCTGCTTCTTAATCAAAACCCAACTTGAACTCGCCTCTCAAGGCAACGAGCTATACAAATTTGCCTCATCACAATTAACTGAGATTGAGCATGTATATCAACATTACCTAAGCCAATTATTTGAGCCTGAAACCGCTAAAGCCTATGCAGCTCAACTGATGACCGTCACATTTGGGATCCGCATCTACGGCTATCAATCAGAATCAGCAGCAACCCAAACCAACACCATCAACGCGCTACTGCCATGGTTAAAGGAAGAGTGTTAAGCCTGTGCATTACCCAGTATTTTGATAGTTCCCCCTGCTATCACGGGACTGAATGTAGACAGTTTAACCACATTGTTATTAATGATAACTACGGTATCTTGGTGCAACAGTTTACCTATGTAAGTGGTCGCTCAACGTCAAACGTTCCAATGACCACATTACTTTGATTAAGTCCTTTTGCGCACGTTGCCCACACGTAAAAAAACAGCCTCGCAATACGAGGCTGTTTAACCTTAAGTAACCTCAATTCGGGTTAAGAGGTGGGATATGTAAGGCAAAATGAAAATATTCAGCCTATTTAATATCAAACTTGTCGTTTGTTTTGCTAGCAAGGCGCATAGACGCATCAATAGCGAGCCTATTGCAAGTCAATGCAACACAGTTAGCGAGACAAATGGCTGTTTGATAACCGCTTATTATCCCGAGCTGAGGTTAAGTCACTACTGTTTTTTTGTCTCTGGGTAGATACTGTTCCACCACTGTGGTTCATCTTTTAACTTCATATCGAACCATGCCATAGTGGTATTCCACCAATCAAAGCGGGCTTGGCGGCTATTGATGTGATGGTCTTGATCGTTAAACTCAACCAACTCAACTTCTTTGCCTAATAGTTTAAGCGCGGTGTACATGTAATGGCTTTCACCTACAGGTACGTTGGTGTCAGCATTACCGTGAATAAGTAATAACGGCGTGGTAATTTTGTCTGCATGGTATAGCGGGCTTTGCTCTACATAGAGCTCTGGATTATTCCACGGAAAACTGCCGCGACTGGCCACGCCAGAATAACCATAACCCCACCAGCCATGGCCCCAGTAAGACGACAAATTACTGATCCCCGCATGCGACATTGACGCCGCAAATATATCGGTTTTTGTCGCCAAATACATAGTCATAAAGCCACCATAAGATGCGCCCATATTGCCCACGCGTTTAGCATCAACCGACGGGTACGCATTTAAGAAAGCTTTAGTGCCCTCGATAATATCGTCAGCGCTGTACTTGCCCCAGGCATTCACATGACGGCCACTAAAAGCTTGGCCATATCCGGTTGCACCGTTTGGTTGCACAACATACACAACATATCCCTGGGCTGCCCATAAATTAAATGGCCAACGCCCGGTAAAATGACGCCCTACAGGTGAGGTGCCGCCATAGTAATACACTAATGCGGGATACTTTTTACTGGCATCAAAGTCGGCAGGTAAATAAACACGACCATCAATGTTATGCCCATGGGTATTCGTAAAATCAAAATCTTCAATTTTACCCAAACGCGTGTTGGCATAGCTCAGTTGTTGACTATCAAACAGCAACTGTTTGCGGCTTGAATTAACTGCCATTTTATAGGCTTTTTGCGGCGCAGTGGCTGAGGTACCTGCAAATACCAATGTCGGCGTAGATTGTTCAATGGCAACACTAAAACCGTCGATCATATCCACACCAGTGTCTATTCGATTAAAGCGTGTTTTGCTTTTATCAAATAAATACAAAGGTGCACGGTCGCCTTCGGTTACCGTCACAATTAAATCATCATTTTCAAGCTTGGTCATGCTGCCTATGGAAGGATCAAACGCTTTACTGAGTGCACTGACATTGCCTTTAGCATCACGCCAATATAACTGACCATCATAGTCGTTCACTTCAATATTAGGATCTTGTATTCCTGTGCCGTCCATAAAACGCGGCCCAGCGGTAATGTACATGCCGTCATCAGCATATAGTGCACTATTAAAACTGCGATACTCACCTATCATGGTTTCGCTTAAATCAGCTAACGTCAGCTCAACAAGCTGCGTTATTCCATGGGCTGGCTGTGCATAATCCACAGGCGAGCGCGTTAACAATAGTTTGCCTTTATCTGCATTACTGTCTAACAAAGAACTGCTGACGTTGTTGTCTGTAAGTTGACGAATAAAGCCCGAGGCAACATCTACTTGATAAAGTTGACTGTTGTTACGCCAATAACTCCAGCGGTCTTCTAATGCTTGAAAACGTTTTGATGTCGCTTTCTCATCGGCTTTAAAAGGCTTTTCCCAGCTAAATAACACAGTGTTACCTAACCACTGTAAACCAGACACATTGTCCATATCAGTCGCGACAACGTTAATGCTCAAATCAGCAACATTAAATAATTGAATTTGTTTGTTAGCCACAAAGACGAGCTGTGAAGAGTCGCTTGACCAAACCGCACTGCTTGGGCGGTTATCTTGCCAGCGGTACATCACGCTGTTGTCCGATAATTTACGTAACTCGGTCACTTGAATCGGCGTATCGCCTTGGCTAGCTTGGTATTCAATGGTCGATTGCAATAAATACTTGCCATTAGGTGACAAGGTTAAGCCACTGATCACTTTTGAATCAAATAACTGCTCCGCAGATACTCGCTGTGTTTTTTGTGCAGCAAAGTCGAGATTATCAACTTCACTTTTGCCCTGCCAATCAAGGCTAAATTCGTTATCTTGCGCTTGGCCATCGGCCAATACCACAAGGTGGTAGTCACCATTTATCAGTTCAAGTTCGACTTTATCGGCAGATTTAACCAATTGCCCATTCAAATACACTTGAGGATTTTCAAGCCCTTTAACGGTTAATGTGCCTTGGGTAAAACGATCTGTCGACATTGTCACTTGATAGGCTAACCAGCCCTCGCCTTCAACCTTAGTTGATGCAGCTTGCCAAGACAGTGGTTGATTAAATACCGTCACCTTACTGGCGTGATTAGCCTGGCTAAGCTGAGCAACCAAATTAGCACGCAGCGCATCTGCATGAGCACTTTTCGATAATGGCGCTGCTGAGACTTGATTTACTGGGCCGATTCGCTGAATGTACTTAGCGTCAATTTCTGCCCCGTGCGCCATGCCCGATATTGCAATGGCTAAACTGGTTAACACCAGAGAAAACGTTTTCATTACCTGTCCTTATTGTTGCTTTTTTATTGATTCTTTATGCAAGTGTGACAAAACTGACCGATAAATGCATATTTTTTGTGTATCAATAATTGTCGCCTTTTATATGCGGATCATTGATTAACAAGGATAAGTGAATTAACGATGGGTAAGTGAATAAAAGAAGCAATACAGTGAAAATGGAAATGGAATAGAAACCGCCAGTATTAAACTGACGGTTCATCTGTTTTGTGGCGGGCCAACTTACACGAGCAAAACGCGATTAATGACCAAATTTAACTCTTATACCTGCGTTAGCAATAAAGCCATCGTTACGTGACCAGATATCGGTAGTCCATTGGCCGCTAGGCGCTCTATTAGGCAGTAACATTGGATGTTCATCGGTTTGTTTTACATCGAGTAAGTTTTCTAAGTTAATAAACCAACTGACTCTGCCCACAGTAATTTCGCCCATTAAACCGAGATGCCAATAAGGATTGGTTTCATCAATATAAGGGTTATCGTTAACGTTTTGGGTGCCGGTATAATAAGCTTCAAAGCCCGCTCTAAAGTTGCCATGTTGCTCCCACATAGCGACAAAACCACCAGAATGACGTGGTGTTAAAGCAATGGCTCTACGGCCGTCTCCGTCGGGTGACACTTCAGTTGCATCTAAATACAAGTAACTTGCTGTAAGCTTTACATCGCCTAAGTAGTAACGCAGCAACACTTCAGAACCGCGGATCTGACTTTCGCCGGGTGCATTAACTAATCTAACAGCATCTAATGAACCATCGTTATTGGCAGAGAAAGCCTCTAAACCCGTGACGTTATCCACATTCGAGCCAAACAAAGTCAAACTCGTTTCCACATCATTAAAGGTATAACTCACATCAAGCGATGCCGTTTTAGCGCGCTCTTCTTGTAAGTGGTCAATCGGCGCTAATCTTGATAATCCTGCGGCCTCAATCTCTTCAACAAACGGCGTAGGGGCAAAGTACCCCTCCCCATAAGAGCCTCTTATGGTTAAGTCACTTGGGCGATAAAGCACCGACACTCTTGGGCTAAATTGAGTACCATATTCACTGTGCTCATCAATGCGCGCACTGTAAGATGTGGTGATTTGGTCTGTCAGCTCATAATCAAGTTGAGCAAATGCACCCGGAACTTTATAAGAATAATCGAACTCAGGGTACGTGTTAGAGGCAAAGATTTCAGACTGATAGGCTAAACCAACAACCCAATCACTGTTATCGGTATAACCTGCAATGCTATTTTCAAGTAAATAACTCTCGTGTTGATCTTCTTCTATATCGGCACCATAAACATGCACATGATCTTGTACCATCGCCGATGCGCGAGTATTAAACGTCAATGACTCTAATAACGGCATACTAAACACTAGGCCGCCATCAAGCCTATCGGAATCTTGCGATTGTTCAAACGAAGTGCCATCAGCGACCGTGTTATCACCTAAAGTACCGCCAGTGCGCTGCTCGGTCATAAACCCGCTAGTCACATACAGTGTTTGTCCTTCTTGTCCTTCCCAAAATAATCGCGGACGAACTGTGTATCGCTCATAACCTGCCAAATCGATCCAGCCGTCATTATCAATATCTTGCTTGTCTTGATAATGAGCTCCTGCCGTCACCGAGCCTTTTACATTCTCGCTCAATGGCGACTCAAAATAGGTGGTCACATCCTGACCATCGCGCGTGGTTGCATTGACCAACACTTCACCACTGAGTTCATCGCCAGGCGTTCGAGACACAAGGTTAATCACCCCACCGAGTGCTGAACCACCATAAAGTGATGATGCCGAGCCTTTAATAATTTCAACGCGACTTAAATCAGTCGGCGGCACTTGCAACAAACCAATCGACCCTGCTTGGTTACCATACAGCGGTAAACCATCGGCCAGTAATTGGGTATAACGACCATACAAGCCTTGTAGGCGAATATTGGCACTGCCTAGCGCCGGTGAGGTAGTTTGTAATCTTACCCCACCCGTTTCAGCCACCAGCATAGAAATATTACCCGGTCTCATCGCTGCTTTTTCTTCAATCTCTTCGCGGTTAATCACCTCAACTCGAATAGGCTGTTCATCGGCAATCCGCCCAGAGCGAGTGGCTTGTATGACAATGGTTTCCATTTCTTCTTCGTGTTCATGCTCGTGTTCATCAACATCCGCTTTTGGGTCATCATGCTCAGAATGTTGAGGGTTTTCACTGTGACTTTCACTGTGACTCTTAATGTCATGCTCACTGTGATTTGCACTCTGCCCAGACGTATTTATCGAGTCGTCCACCGCACTGGCTTCACTCACCCCAATAACACCTAGCGACAAAATTAATGACGCCGCGGAATAACTCAACATACAACTTCCTTATAACAAGACATTATCGAAAATGATATGCTTAAGCTTAAAGGTTACAGCCACTGGAAGGTCAATATGAAAATAAGTGAATTGGCATTAATTGCTCAGGTATCGGTTAAAACCATCAGATACTATGAGCAGATTGGTCTACTCTCCCCGCCAATCCGTACCAGTAATGGCTATCGTCATTACCAAGAAAAAGACATCAAGACATTGGTATTTATAAGACGATGCAGAGAATTAAACATCGGACTCGATGACATCAAGCGCTTGGTGGATACACAACAAGACCCAAAATCGTCGTGCGCCTTGGTCGACAATATTATTGCCGAACAACTTGCTCGTATTCAACAAACCCAGCGAGAATTAGCATTACTAGAACAATCATTAGCCGCACTCGCGAGCTGCTGTAAAAGCCATCAGATTAAGGATTGCAGTATTTTACAGACGCTGAAATCGGCTTAGGCTAAAACAAGAATAACTGTTTTTTAATCGTTGAATAAGGGTTTATTGCGCTTTACTGCATGCATCTAAACGACTATGATTCCGATCCATTAGGTGTTGCGTATACGGTACGGTTAATCCTCTCATTTGCGAGAGAGTTAAATCATGATAACAACGC
Organism: Shewanella sp. ALD9; assembly: GCF_002836315.1. Lineage (NCBI taxonomy): Bacteria > Pseudomonadati > Pseudomonadota > Gammaproteobacteria > Alteromonadales > Shewanellaceae > Shewanella > Shewanella sp. ALD9. The sequence goes on along the minus strand of NZ_PJCD01000003.1, from coordinate 155,324 downwards.
TAGTTTTGTATATTATTTAACATAAGAAAGGATCATCTGGGCACCCAGAAAATGTATGGATACAATTATGACAACACAGACGATAACAGTACTTTACTACCCAGCTGAACTCGCCATTAAACCCATAGCCGAAGTGTTATACGATCTCGAAGTAGGCGTGAGCGGACGTGTGATTATCCCAACGGAATACAAAGTAGATAAAATCATCGTGGCGGTATTTAAAGGTGAAGTTGAAATGTTGAATGCACTTGGCGACCGAGTGGCATCTGAGCTTAATGACGTTGCCTAGAGGTAATATCATTAATGACTATAAACGGCTTAACCAGCATAGAAGTCACTTTATAAGCTTGACGTGAAAACAATCACTTTTATCTGGTTTAAGAGACGTGTTTGCATGAACACGCCTTTAACATCGACCAAGATCGGCAAACGATATAATGTCCGATATGATGCCAAGTATGATTACCCTCTTAATCTAATCCCTCTAGTAATCTCATCCAAAGTAATCTCATCCAAAGTAATCTCACCCAAAGTAAATCGTGCCACAAGCAGAATACTAAGCACTAGGCTTTGCAGCATTCTCGTTAAGTGTTTAATTAATTTCACTTAGTCGGCGACCTTACGGTTAGCTAATAGTGGTCGTAAATCATTATCGAATCATCTTAAATAAATGACCGTTACAGTATTTTCTCAGCAGCGAAGCTGTCCTTAGCAGGACGCAGCGCACTAGAATCTAGTTCGCATGTTCCCGCTTGTTATCTATTTCCTCGCCCGCTACCGCTTGTTACCGCCTGTTACCGCTCGATATCGCATGTTCCCGCTTGTTATCTATTTTCTCAGCAGCAAAGCTGTCCTTAGTAGGACGCAGTCCGCCCTAGAAGCGCAGCGCACTATCCGCGTAGCGGCCTAGAACCTAGAAGCGCAGCGCACTATCCGCGTAGCGGCCTAGAACCTAGAAGCGCAGCGCACTATCCGCGTAGCGGCCTAGAACCTCGCAAAATCTCACAACCACTGCTAAGTTAACTAACCGTACTGAATACAATTAAAGGACTAACATGCAAATCATCCACCATGGAGCGGTAAACGGCGTAACAGGATCATGTCATCAACTAGATGTGAATAACGACAATAATAATAATAACAGTCATAACCACGGAAACGGCAACAACATCAGCAGTTATCTTATCGATTGCGGACTGTTTCAGGGAGCAGAAACTGCCGGAAAAAGTTCAGCAGAACAGCTGCAAATCACCTTTGACATTAGCAATATCAAAGCCCTCATTATTACCCATTGTCATATAGACCACGTAGGGCGAATTCCCTACTTACTGGCAGCAGGATTCAATCAGCCTATTTATGCCACAACCGCCACAGCGGCACTATTACCACTGGTAATAGAAGATGCCTTAAAAGTCGGTGTCACTCGCGATAAAAAACTCATTCAAGCTTGCGTTAATAGACTCAACAAACTGCTTGTAGCTGTAGATTATGGCCAGTGGATAACGCTACCAATCAACCCTCCGGCAATAACGACAACAAATTCAAATAGCGCTTCAATCGAAACAGAACTGACAGCCGCAATATATACCAGCGCGAAACTTAAATTTAAACCTGCCGGCCACATACTCGGCTCAGCCTATGTCGAAATAGACTTAAGCAGCCCTAAAACGAATGCCAAAACCAGCAACGCAAATCACCGCGTGGTATTTTCTGGTGACTTAGGCGCAACCTATGCGCCGTTACTTGCTAGCCCCAAAAGCCCGTATAGAGCAGATACCTTAGTCATTGAATCCACCTACGGCGATAAAAATCATCAAGGGCGTAAAGAACGAAGCCAACAACTCAAAAGTATCATCGAAAGCGCCGTAAAGGATAATGGCGTGGTACTCATTCCTGCATTTAGCATCGGCAGAACCCAAGAGCTATTATACGAATTCGAACACATCATTCATCGCAATAAACACAACCCAGTATGGCAAAACATCGACATTATCGTCGACTCCCCTATGGCCGCTAACTTCACCGAGAAATATCGTCAGTTTAAAACACTCTGGGACAACGAAGCCAAAGGTAAACTTGCCCAGGGACGCCACCCACTCGACTTCAACCAACTCATCACCATAGACAGCCACCAAGACCATATCGCCGTGATCAATTATTTAGACTCAGTTAATAAGCCCGCCATTATCATCGCCGCATCCGGCATGTGCACCGGCGGGCGAATAAGCAACTACCTCGCTCGCTTTTTATCAAAACCCACCACAGACATACTGTTTGTCGGCTATCAAGCACAAGGTACTACAGGCCGAGACATACAAACCTACGGCCCACAAGGCGGATACGTTTACATCAACGAAGAAAAAGTTGATATCAAAGCCGCCATCCACACCATCAGCGGCTACTCCGCCCACGCCGACCAACACAACCTCATCAACTTCGTCAAACGCATGCACCACAAACCCAGCCACATCAGAATCGTCCACGGCGACAACGAAGCCAAACAAGCGCTAGCAAACGAATATCAAAAGTTACTGCCAGAGGCAGAAATTGTTATCGGTAAGGAGTGATAAAGCCTAGATCGCTGCGCTGCTAGTACGCTACGCGGCTAGATTCTATAAAATCTTAGCAACAGCCTAGATCGCTGCGCTGCTAGGACGCTACGCTGCTAGATTCTATAAAAGCAAATAGCACAGCGAAACTGCCCTAAACTTAGCAGCAAAGCAAAGCTAGAATAAATGGAGAACACATGAGATTTGAACAATTAGATGTATGGAAAAGAGCATCCAGATTATCTTGTGAAATTTATAAATTAACGGAAAAGGTTGATAATTGGGGTTTCAAAGATCAGATAACACGTTCAGGCTTATCTGTTCCATCAAATATTGCAGAAGGTGAAGAAAGGGATACAACAAAGGAAAAAATAAGGTTTTTATACTATGCAAAAGGTTCATTAGGCGAGTTAGTAACCCAGCTATACATAGGAGTTGAAGCAGGATTTTTAGACAAAAAAACTTCATTAATGCTAGTCAACGAAGCAAAAGAATTAGCAAAAATCATCGGAACAATGATCAAAAATAAACAGTCAAAGATTAAAGATGCTAGAAAGCTGAGAACAGAGCCTAGAGTCTAGCATCTAAGCTCAACAGCGCAGCAGTACTTAGCAGGACAATGTCCGCCCTAGAAGCATAGTGCACTAGATTCTAGCATCTAGCATCTAGCATCTAGCATCTAAGCTCAACAGCGCAGCTGTCCTTAGCAGGACGAAGTCCGCCCTAGAAGCGCAGCGCACTAGCATCTAGCATCTAGCATCTAGCATCTAAGCTCAACAACGCAGCTGTCCTTAGCAGGACAAAGTCCGCCCTAGAAGCGCAGCGCACTATCCGCATAGCGGCCTAGAACCTAGAAGCTAGTGACTACTTTAGCGATATGCTCTGCTTGCGCTTGTGACATTTCTGGATCTGTTGACTCTACCATTACGCGGATAAGCGGTTCGGTGCCAGATTTACGTAATAATACTCGACCGTTTTCGGCAAGTATGGCTTCGGCTTCTATCACCGCTTGTTTTACGGCTTCTGACGCTAAGATTTCATCAGCGTTATTAGCGGTTAGCCGAACATTGAGCAGTACTTGAGGTAACTTTTTCATGCCCGATACAATCTCAGCTAATGACTGGCCAGACTGTAATACTGCTTGTAATACTAATAATGACGCCACAACAGCATCGCCAGTTGATGCATGGTCAAGGTGCAGGATGTGACCAGAACCTTCGCCGCCTATGCGCCAGCCTGTGGCTTTTAATTGCTCAACCACATAACGGTCACCGACTTTGGCGCGTTTAAACGGGATATCCATTTCTTTTAACGCGATCTCAAGACCAAGGTTAGACATTAACGTACCAACAACACCGCCACTTAAAGTACCTTGTTGCTTAGCTGTTTTGGCCAGAATATATAAAATTTGGTCGCCATCGACAACATGGCCATTGTGATCAACAAACATCACCCGGTCAGCGTCACCGTCCATCGCAATGCCTAAGTCAGCTTCATGTACCATAACCGCTGTTTGCAAACTGTCTAAATGGGTCGCGCCGCAATGGTCGTTAATATTGGTACCATTAGGCTTATCATTAATGCTAATCACCTCAGCACCTAATTCACGATATACATTGGGTGCAATATGATACGCCGCACCGTTAGCACTATCGACGACAATTTTAAGACCTGCTAAGGTTAAATCTTTAGCAAATACGCCTTTACAGAACTCAATGTAACGACCCGCTGCATCAGTAATCCGGCGGACTTTACCTAACAATTCAGATGAAACACATTCCATCGCATTATGATTTAACGCCTGGTCGAGTAATGCTTCAATTTCAAGCTCCTGCTCGTCATTAAGTTTAGTACCCGAATTTGAGAAAAACTTAATACCATTATCATAAAAAGGATTATGTGAAGCACTGATAACAACACCAGCATCGGCACGGAATGTAGAGGCTAAATACGCCACTGCAGGGGTTGGCATCGGGCCAATTAATGCCACATTTACACCAGCAGCAGACAAACCGGCTTCAATAGCCGACTCCAACATATAACCACTGCTACGAGTATCTTTACCAATCAACACTTCTTGTGTACCGGTTGACGCTAAAACCTTACCCGCAGCCCAACCTAACTTCATAGCAAAATCAGGCGTAATAGGAAACGTCCCCACCTTTCCACGTACACCGTCGGTGCCAAAATACTTACGAGACATAAAAACTCCAAAATTAAAAATTAAGTACCTAGGGCGTGACTTCGTCACTGCTAAGTTCTAGGACGGACTTCGTCCTGCTAGGTTCTAGGAACTCGCAGGCTCGCCAGAGAGCGGACTGCGTCCTGCTAGAGTCGCTCCGCGTCTTAGATTCTAGGCCGCTACGCGGATAGTGTGCTGCGCTTCTAGGGCGGACTTCGTCCTGCTAAGAACAGCTTCGCTGCTAAGATTTTATAGCATCTAGCAGCAAAGCGTCCTCGAAGACCGAAGGTCGTCCTAGGAGCCGCAGGCGCCCTATTCTTAACATCTAGCTGCGTAGCGTCCTAGCAGCGCAGCGCTCTAGGCTTTTAGCTAATTGCAAAAAGCAAAAAACCAACTTGATATAAGTTGGTTTTTAAAATTATCAGTAAAAAATTACTGCTCAAGCATAATCTTTTCAACACTTTTTTTGAAATCTGCGCCTAACTTAGCATCGCGTAGGCCATATTCAACAAAAGCATTCATATAACCCAATTTATCACCACAATCGTGCGACTTACCAGTCATGTTAAATGCTTCAACGGTATCTTGCTCAATTAGCATATCAATCGCGTCAGTTAACTGAATTTCATCACCAGCACCCGCTGGTGTTTTAGCCAATAAAGCCCAAATTTTTTCAGATAACACGTAACGACCTACTACCGCTAGATTAGACGGTGCTTCACCAATAGCAGGCTTTTCAACCATTCTTTTAATCTTAGCGGAATCACCTGGTGCTATCTCAACACCATTACAATCGGCTATACCGTATTTATTAACGTCACATTCAGGTACTGGTGCAACCATAATCTGGCTAGCAAAAGAGGCCTTATAACGAGCAATCATCGCCGCCAAATTTTCAGTTTTTTGGTTCGCAGTATATTCATCTAGAACAACATCTGGTAACACTACTGCAAACGGGTTATTACCGATACAAGGGTAAGCACATAATACCGCATGGCCGAGGCCTTTGGCTTCGCCTTGACGAACATGCATTATAGTCACATCTTTAGGACAAATTGCTTGAACTTCTTCAAGTAATTGACGTTTGACTCGTTTTTCAAGCGTCGACTCAAGCTCGTATGATTTATCAAAATGGTTTTCAATCGCATTTTTACTCGCGTGAGTAACTAACACAATCTCTTTAACCCCAGCAGCCACACACTCATTAACGATATATTGAATTAACGGCTTATCAACTAAAGGCAGCATCTCTTTGGGAATAGCTTTAGTGGCGGGTAACATGCGGGTACCTAAACCAGCCACTGGAATAACAACTTTCATAATAAATCCTTGTCAAATAGACCTAAACTGACTGTAAACGTAACGAGTAATAAACATAAATTAACAACTAGCTTAAACTAACAACTAACTGAAACTCGATAAATCATCAGTTATAAAGAATAAAGAGTAAAATATAAAACACTAAGAAATAAAGTTAACGATTTTTTTTACTGATGCACTATTTTTGGCTTTTTGTTGATACACTAAATCACAAATGCCATCCGTTGGTGCAAAACCTGTTGGCGTGCTAAGTAAAATGTCTCGAATCAATTCATGGTCAAAATCATGACAAGCAGCATCTAAGCGATCGAGGATGACAGAATACTCTTTCCAGGTCAGATATAACTCGTTTGCCGTCATAATCCGTTCGTGTTCAGTACCGGTAACATCATCACCAATCAGCAGTTCTTCGTATAACTTTTCACCTGGGCGCAACCCACTAAACTCGATAGCAATATCACCATCAAGATTGTTATCACTGCGCACTTCATAACCACTTAAACGAATCATCTTTTGAGCTAAATCAACAATCTTGACCGAGTTACCCATATCCAACACAAAAACATCTCCGCCCTTGCCCATAGCACCAGCTTGGATCACTAATTGCGATGCTTCAGGTATGGTCATAAAAAAACGAGTGATATCAGGGTGCGTGACAGTAACTGGGCCACCGTTAGCAATTTGGGTTCTAAACAACGGCACTACCGAGCCCGATGACCCAAGCACATTACCAAACCGGACCATACAAAAACGAGTTTGATGATTTTCACGAGACAGCGCTTGCAGCACTAATTCCGCCATCCGTTTAGTTGTGCCCATCACATTAGTTGGCCGCACGGCTTTATCAGTAGACACTAATACAAAGGTTTCAACTTTAGCCGCTATAGCCGCTCTAGCAGTATAAAGAGTACCAAATACATTATTACGTACACCTTCTACTACATTATGTTCAACTAAAGGTACATGCTTGTAGGCTGCAGCATGGTAAACAGTTTGTACTCCAAAAGACTCCATAACCGCTTGCACACGATTCTCACGTTGCACAGAACCTAACAAAGGCAAAATTCTAACGTTTAAGCCGAGTTCTTTAGCCGTAGAATTTAACTCACGCTCAATGGCATACAAGGCAAACTCAGACAGTTCAAAAAGGATTAATTTTTTAGGCAACTGTTTTAAAATTTGCCGACATAATTCAGAGCCAATAGAGCCACCCGCTCCGGTCACCATCACCACTTTATCTTTAATATTGGCAGTCAACAGATCTTCTCGAGGCGCAACGGCATCACGCCCCAGTAAATCATCAATTTCGACTTCTTTAATATCAGTGTAAAGCTTAGAGCCATTAACCAAATCAGACATAGCAGGAATAGTTAATACCTGTACTGCTAGTGGTTCAAGCCGAGTCAGAATCTCCTGGCGCTTAGTTCGACTAGCACTAGGCATCGCGAGCAAGATTTTTTTTGCTGTTTTCTGTTTAATCAATTTACGGATAATAGAGGGAGAATGGACATGAACTCCTTGAATAACAGTTCCATGCAAGGACTCATCATCATCCACAAAAGCAAACGGATAATATTCATGACTTTGCACCAATGATGTCAATAACTGCCGACCGCTGACACCTGCGCCATAAATAATCACTGGTTCACCGAAGCGTTTCATCCCGGTTCCGACTAACGAACGCACTAACGCACGCGATCCACCCACAAGCACAAGGGCAAAAGCAATGTAAATTAATGGCACTGTTCTTGGGATACTTACGTTTGCATAAAATGACACCAAAATCAGCGAAAATGTTGAAAAAGCAACCCCCCCTAAAATAGCCATAAGGGCTTGTAAACCCATATACCTTAATACCGCTCGATAAAGCCCAAGCCGAGTAAATACAAATAAACTAAAAGGCACAACGGTTAACATAACAACCCAGTTGGAAATGTTACTTAATACATTAACATCATCAAGTCGGACTAATAATGCACCAAAAAAAGCCACCATTAAAAATATTGAGTCTACAACAAGGCTCACTAAGCGTTTTTTAGCTCTAGATAAGGAAAATATGGTTTGCAAAAAGTCCATTTTCCGCTCCTAATATTAAAGGTGAACAAACAATTATACTAATAACAATAAAATTACTTTCAATTTTAACGAAATAAATTATGAATATTTAACGATAGAATTCACGAAACCAATCAACAAAACGTTTAACACCTACTTGTACACTGACCTCAGGGATATAACCGGTTGAAGCAAAAAGATCTTTGGTATCTGCGTAAGTTTGATAAACATCACCAGCTTGCATTTCACGAAAGTTCTTACGTGCTGTGATACCTATTTCAGTTTCAATCGCTTCAACAAAATTCATTAGGTTAATCGGACTGCCATGACCAATGTTATACACCGCGTAAGGTGCAGAACTAGATGCCGGTGAGCCACTTTCGACTTTCCATTGAGGATTAACAACAGGAATAATATCAGCGGCTCGTACAACGCCTTCTACAATATCATCAATATAAGTAAAATCACGCCACATATCACCATTATTGTTAATGTCTATAATGTCACCATTAAGTATCTTTTTAGTAAAAATATATGGAGCCATATCTGGACGTCCCCAAGGACCATAAACAGTAAAAAAGCGTAACCCCGTTGTTGGTAAATGATATAAATGGGAATAGCTATGGGCCATTAACTCATTGGCTTTCTTAGTTGCTGCATACAAAGATACTGGATGGTCAACACTATCTGATGTCGTAAAGGGTGTTTTTTCATTTAAGCCATATACAGAACTCGATGAAGCATAAATTAAGTGCTTGACGTTATTATGACGACAGCCTTCAAGTACGTTTAAATGACCGACTAAATTAGAGTCTGCATAAGCATGTGGGTTTTCTATAGAGTAACGAACACCCGCTTGTGCAGCAAGATGAATGACCTTATCAAACTGATAAGTTTGAAATAACTCAGACATTACTGGACGATCTGCGATATCCATTTTAATAAAAGTAAAATTTTCATGATTTTCAAATTGAGCAAGCCGAGCTAATTTTAAGTTAACATCGTAATAATCGTTTAAATTATCAATACCCACCACATTATGACCAGCTGCTAATAATTTTTGAGTGGTTGCTGCACCAATAAATCCTGCAGCACCTGTAACTAAATACTTCATGTTATTCCTTAACAAATTTAATAAATGATACTAAAGGCTAATCACTACCGAATAAATCACGAGTGTAAACTTTACCAATAATATCATTTAGCTCATCAACCATACGATTAGAAACCACAACATCAGAAATTTGCTTAAATTCCTCCAAATCTTTAATAACACGAGAGTGGTAAAATTCATTTTGCTCAAGAGACGGCTCATACACAACAACCTCAATCCCTTTAGCCTTAATTCGTTTCATAATACCTTGAATTGCGGAAGCTCTAAAGTTGTCAGAACCTGTTTTCATCACTAACCGATATACACCTACAATGGTAGGATTACGTTTAATAATAGAGTCGGCAATAAAATCTTTACGTGTAGTATTGGCATCGACAATTGCACTAATTATATTATTCGGTACTTCAGCATAATTCGCTCTTAATTGCTTAGTGTCTTTTGGTAAACAATAGCCACCGTAACCGAAAGATGGGTTGTTATAATGGTTACCTATCCGAGGGTCTAAACTCACTCCTTGGATAATTTGCTTGCTGTTTAATCCATGAGCCTCAGCATAACTGTCTAATTCATTAAAATAGGCAACACGCATAGCAAGATACGTATTAGAAAATAGTTTTATAGCTTCTGCTTCAGTAGAATCAGTAAAAAGTGCTTCTACATTTTCCTTTACAGCCCCTTGCTTCAATAAATCTGCAAAAACCTTAGCTCTTTCACTCTGCTCACCTACAACAATGCGGGAAGGATGTAAATTATCGTAAAGCGCTTTACCTTCACGTAAAAATTCAGGAGAAAAAATAATATTATTAGTGTTATATTTTTCTTTTATTGATTGTGTAAATCCAACAGGAACTGTTGACTTAATAACCATAACAGCATCTGGACAATACACAATAACATCTTTAATCACAGCTTCTACTGAAGAAGTATTAAAATAATTTGTTTCAACATCATAATCCGTTGGTGTAGCAATAATGACAAATTGAGATTTTTTATAAGCATTAACTTTATCTGTTGTAGCACTGAACATCAAATCTGTACGTAATAAAAAGGTACTTATTTCTTTATCAACGATAGGTGACAGTTTAGCATTTAATAAATCAATCTTAGAACTATCTATATCTAATGCTATAACATTATTATGTTGTGCTAGTAGCATCGCATTAGACAAACCAACGTAACCGGTGCCAACTACTGTAATATCCATATAAACCCTTAAAAATCAAAACGAAAAACATTAAAAGAAAGAAAAAAGATATAATAAGCTTATTTGACTCGATCACCGCTACCTTTACCCAAAACAGTCATAAAAATATATTTAAAATAATTTTTCATAGTTAAATTATCGATCATTTCACGATCAAATGTTGCTAATAATTCTGGAGTAGACATATCAATATCATTTACCTGAGCCAAGCCGGTAATACCAGGTCGGACAGAATAAATATTTTTAGCGTCACGAGCTAAAATCAACTCTGGTTGGTTAAACAAACCTGGTCGAGGACCAACTAAACTCATTTCTCCTTTTACTACATTCCAAAGCTGTGGTAGTTCATCTAACTTTGTTTTACGCAAAAAAACACCAAAAGTGGTTATTGATGTAGTACTTGCTAAATGACTTGCAACAGATGCTGTATCAACCGTCATTGTCCTAAATTTCACTAAAGTGAACGGTTTTTTATTACGGCCCACACGTTCCTGTATGAAAATAGGTGAACCGGTATCAAACAAACCAATAATGTATAAAATCACTAAAAACGGTAACAAAATTAACAAACCAAAAAGCGAAAACAAAAAATCGAGCAAACGTATCATTTATAAATCCATTAAATTATTTTTTAGTAGAGAGTTGAAAACCATGATCAACTGAATATGGAGGCTTCCAATCTAATGTGTTTTTTGTATGAGTAATATCTAACTGTAATGAGCCTGTTAATCTATCAATGACATCACGCTTATTAAACAAAACACCTACGAATTGAAAGCACCAAACAGGTATAGGCAAAAAGAAGCTTTTCCTTTTCTGCACCTTAGCCATCAAAGAAACCATTGCAGATGTTGATAGATCATTATCGTCAGAGGCTAAGAATATTTGATTAGCTGCATTTGGATGTTCAATGCACAATTTAATCAAATCAACTAAATTATAAACGGATATTAGACTTCGTTTATTATTTTTTATGGCTTTAAATGGAAGTGGATAGCCTTTGTTTACAAAGCTCATTAATGAGGAAAAATTTGCTTTCACACCTTCACCATAAACAAGTGGTGGGCGAATAATGACAATTTCCATACCTGTTATTTTACCCAATGCTAATAACTGCATCTCAGCTTCTGCTTTAGATATTCCATAAGGGTCAATAGGAGCTGGGTTATCACTTTTGGTAAACGGAGGCCTATTCGTAGTAGTTTCGCCATTAACTTTTATTGAGCTAATAAAAATAAATCGCTTTACACCTGCATCAGCAGCTTGTTTAGCTAAACTTAACGTTCCTTGAGTATTAACAGCTCTGAATTCAGCTAAAGGATTATCGTTGATGTCATTCATTATATGGACACGAGCAGCAATATGAATTAGTACTCTCGCTTTACTTAATGAAGTAGCTAAAAGAGAATGATTAATAGCAGATAAATCAAACTCACAGAAATCATAATCGAAAATATCTTTTGGCTTTTTACGTCCCAAAAGTAGCAACTTTGAAGGCTTTAATTCAGAAATGAGTACTTTACCAACAAATCCTGAATAACCAGTAATACCTATCATGTATAAAGTCTCACTATGATTCAATGCTTAATGTCGAACGATATAAATCAAAGTGTTGTTGAAAAACACTTTGGTTAGCAAATTTAGATTCAACTAATTTGCGCCCATTGATACCCATACTTTCAATAATAGATTGATTATCAACAAACTTACATAATGCATTAACTATTGCATTGATAGAGTCTGGTTGAACTAGAAAACCATTATAACTATCTTTACAAATATCCTTACAACCACCTAATGGAGTTGTGATTATCGGTCTACCAACAGCACATGATTCGATTAAAATTCTAGGAACACCTTCGCCGTAGGTTGTAGGTAAACAAACTACATCTGACATTTCAATCAAATTTTTAATATCAGATCTTTTCCCTAACCACTCGACAAAAGGAAATTCAGCAAAATATTTAATCTCATCTTCAGTGTAAGCAAAAGGTGAGTCATGATCGAAAATGCCTGCAACAATCAATTTAACATTTAAACCTTTAACATTTAATTGTTCCACTGCTTCAAACAATAAAGATAACCCTTTATTCTTAAGTAATCGACTAGCAAAAAGTACAGTTAGTTGTCCTTTTTTAGTCGAAGGAGAACAGTATGAAAACTCATCTAGATTTATACCAGCACCAAAAACTCTTTCCAATCTATTAAAAGGTATAACATTGTTAAATTTAAATAGTTGAAGATCTTCTTCATTTTCAAATAAAGCATAATTATTCTGACTTTTAGAAAATAACTTTAAAATAATGAATATTATTTTCCTAGATAATGTATATTTTAATTCTTCTGAAACTCCTAAAGTACCTAAACCAGGATAAGTAGATACCAAAGCAATTCGATTGAACCTACACAAGATTGTAGAATAAAGGTTTGGTTTTATCGTAACTGAGTGAATTAAAGATGGCTTAGCATTTTTTATAATTTCCTTAAGTTCAATAAGAACCTTGTATTCGTTTAAAATTGACATAGAAGTTCGTTTAATAGATATGGGATGAATAACAAACCCTAAATCTTTTAACCTTTTAAGTATAACGACATCTTGTATCGGAAAAGCCACATGAATAATATAACCTAAAGATTTAAAATACAAAGCTCTCTCTAACCAATGGAGTTCAAAATACCAATCGGCATTTATTACGTATAATATTTTATTCAAAGTTAAAAGCTCCTAATAACATTCGTAAATTCATTAATAGAATTTTATTTAATTATTATTAATTATTAATAAAATGAGAGTAAAAATGAGAACGTTTGTTTTTTAATGAGCTGCTTAAATATCTTGATGCTATATTCAAACTATGAATAGAACTAATTTGAGCCAAGTTAGGGTCGTTTAATACTTTTATTATATCTTGCCTTAACTTTACATAATCACCCGAAGTGTGAATATAGTCACTCATAGTTAATTCCGAAAGTCCACCTGCATCAGATGAAATAACAGGGCAACCTCTACTCATAGCTTCAATAGTAGCTCTTGGTAGCCCCTCTTGAAATGAAGGTTGGATATAGATATCAATATCATCTAACCAATCATAAACATCATTTTTAATAGCCATAAAGCCATCATAGTTAAAATTAACAGCAAACTTTTTTGATATTTCTAAGTACTTTTTGGGATCACCGGTTCCTATAACATGGAAACTAATATTTTCTAGCGAGTCTAACGCTTGAAGTGCAACAGAAATTCCTTTTGAATCGTTTTGCATTGTACCCATCAAGCCAACTTTTACAGTTCGATCTTTTATTCTATTAGATAATCTTTTATACCTAAAATCAACAGATTCTACATTAGCTAATAAATCAATCTCTACATTTGATGCGTTAGTTGTTAGGCCATTACAACTATACCTTTCCTGTAGAGCATGTTCCGTTACATATAATGCACCATCACATTGCTTAACCCAATATTTCATACGTAACTTTATTATAGGTGCATATAACTTTGCAAAAAAACTACCATGATAATTTAACCCATCATATGGACAAGCTACGACCTCACAAATTACTTTTTTATTAAATTTTTTGCCAAACTTAATCGCATTAAAGCCTATCTCACTAGGAACCCTCGCAACTACAATATCAACATCGTTTACAATTTTTTCAACTACATTATTCCCAGTACCAAATAATAAAGACCGAATGTTTGACAAATTTCTGGAAAACACAAATGTTACATTATCTCTTTCTGAAATTTGACTAGGTTTAATACTATTTGAAAATCTTCCGCATACAATTAACTTGTTCACTCCTGCGTCAAAAAATCGATCCCAAACAGATTTATTTAAAGTACCTGTAGTATAAATAACGTCATTCTTTTTAGTAAAAATATGGTCATGAAAGAAGCCTATTTTCATGAATTAAACACCTTTTTAATATCTGAGATAATAGATTTTCTATCAATAGAAATAACCTCAAAAGCGAGAGACAATTTATTCTTATACTCAATACTATTCTCCACAAGATTATCGAAAATATTTTGTAAAGTTTCATATGTAATGTCGGTAATATCAACTACATATTCATGTAATCCTATTTCTTTCATTATACCGTGAGTTTTATTTCCTCCGTAAGCAATAGCAGCAGAAGGTATACCTTGAACTTGAGAAAAAATAACTGAGTGAAAGCGAGTACCTATTAGATAATCAAGTTTGGAATAAATATTCATAATTTCTTTATAATTAAGATCAAAATCTATTATCGAATATTCACAATTATTATCTAATTTTGATACTACGTCATTAATAGCTAATAAATCTGTTTCATGGGCACTTGGACCTTGAACTTGAACAATAAAATGAAACATGCAATTTTTTTTATTTTTATTACAAAAATCTGCCATTGATTGAATATAATTCTTATATTTCATGTCAGGGTCATTTGATTGAGGAAACCTATAGGGTCTTACTGTAATTCCTACGTTTTTCTTTGACTTACTATATTTTTCAATACAGTTGTCGATCAATTTTTTAATCGGAAGTTCAAGAAAACTAGATTTGGCATAATAACCAAGATCAAAGGCATATTTAACATTATTAATACCAATATCACGAGCAAAACTTAATGATACACGTTCCCGTACATAGACTAAATCGCATTGATTTAAAACCCATCTGGTAAAAAGTTTATTAGTAAAACCAGTTATTGGTCCAATGGAATTAGGTAAAACAATGATTTTTTTATTTAGTCGCTTTCCAAGTAATAAATAGTAAAGTCCAAACCAGAGATAATATAGATCACCAAGCTTGCCATAAGTATGTAGAAAACCACCACCTTTAACAACTATTGCATCAGATTCTTTTACAGACTTAAAAGTTTTTTGATGTTCAATATTTGGAAACAAGATAGAAAAAAGATATTGTGTTGGAATACATAAAATAAGAAAGTGTCTAAAGAAATCAAATAATGCCATTAGACCAGCTTTTATAAAATCAAATTTAGAATCGTGAACTTCATTCTTAGTCAAGATTCTCTTAGGATTTTCAACTAAATTTCTCAAAACTTTAAAACCTGCGGCTTTAGTTTGTTTAGACTGGTTTTGTCTGTCTTCATTATTATTACCATAATCAACAATTGTTATATCGACATTTTCCCCTATCGCATCTTTTAATAAATACGCAGCTTCCCAAACTAGTGCTTGATCACCTCTATTCAAATCAGTACAGGCTGGTACTATTACAACTTTCTTCGTCATTTTCACATCCAAACTCATTAAAAAAATCAACTTAAATCACTATATATTATTTAATACTGTTTCGTACTTAGATATAATATTTTTACAATTGAACTTAGAAATACTTTCTAATAATTCTTTTTCCTTCCAATTATAACTTAAAGCGGAAATTATCTTCTCTTGCAAATCATTTTGGTCTAAATGTTTAACTAAAAACCCATTAACACCATTAATTATAATTTCAGATGGACCACTTGGACAATCATAGGATACAACAGGAGTATTGTATGAGATAGACTCTAATAAGACGTTAGGAAACCCCTCATTGAAAGACGATAAGATTGTCAAATTAGCTTCACTATAATATTGGGCTACATTTAAAACTTTACCAACAAAAGAGACATGTTTAACAATATCATTTTCAAGACAAAATAATTTGAGACGTTCTTTTTCAGGACCATCACCTACAATTATTAAGATGACATTTGGATTAGATATACTTATAAACTTGACGGCTTTTAGAATATCTATAACATTTTTTTGTTTGACTAAGCGTCCTACGTAAAGCAGTTGATGTTTAGAATTAGATTTTTTATTTAATATAGATGTTGGCAAACCAATTGGATTAGGAATTAATTCAGAAGGACCTGTTACATAATAATTTCTCACTAAATCATCTTTAATTCCTTTTGATTGATAAATATAAAAATCCATTTTCTTATAGAACAACTTCATGAGTAGCGTTACAAAGAACCTATATTTTTTAGATTTAAACAAAACTGTAATAGAAAAAGTATTATTCATTCTACTTATAATCTTTAAATCTTTCCTTAAAAATAGCTTTATTAATAATAAAACGAGGGCATATTCATGGTTAAAAACTAAAATAGAACCCCCAGCTAATTGGGGTACTAAACTGAATAAGGAAGGTATAGACTTTATAGAACTAGCTTTCCCTAAGAAAAACAATCTTACATTAGTATGACATTGTTGAACAGCTAATTCATCTCTATCATCAAATATATAAATATTGATAATATAACCCTTTTCAGCTAATCCATTTGCGATAATTTTACATACTTTCTCAGTTCCACCACCTTGAAGTGAATTAATTAAGAAATTATGATACATACTATATTCCTATTACGAGTAAAAATAAAATGAATTTAATGATATTTACTTTTTAAAATAATAAAAGAATTTATGGTTAAAATATATGAAAAACCATACCAAAAATATGCCTGAAAGCTCTAAGAAAATAGATGCACGACTTAAATAAATTGATTTCGAATAGTAAATCAAAAAACTAATCCATGGTAAACTCAAATATGAAATATAGTCATTACTAATTATACGCTCGCTTGTAGCCATGAAATAGCCAAAGATAAACATTCCAAGAAATACTCCTAGAAAACCGAAGTCTAAATACAAATCAGCAGTAATTGAAGTTCCATCGCCATAAGTTGTATTATCGCCTTGAATTAAAAAAGATATAAACTCTGATGTGGAAGCATACTTTTTTTCACCGTCATCTATCATTTCACTAAGTAAACCTTGAGCACCAGGTATTACACCTGCAATTCTTTTTATAGCATATGCACCATACCTAAAATCATAATTGTTAGGTACATTAACTAGAGCATGGTTTAAAGTCCGTCCTGAATGGGCTAGCTCTATGAAACTATCTCCTGGAACTTTTTCACTATACCAACGACTGTTGGATTTGTTATCTGAAAATGTAGTTTCTAGCTGTTGTAGGTAATCTTTACTTTGCCTTACTTGCCCAATAACAGACATCAGTATAGAAGCACTCAATATTAAAATAACTAATTCTATAATTTTAATTCTTCGAAATTTATAGATATATAATGAGACAACTAATAAACCATAAGATATTATCACACCTCTATCGCCAACATATAAAGAAAAAAGAATATGCCAACCGAGTAAAAGCAAAAGCGGTGCACCAAATTTAGAAAGATAATTTAATAAACTAATTTTTACACATGTATTGGCTATACTTGTTATTTTTACAATGATAGCAGCCGTTATTGATGCATTGAATAATTTTAGAAAATAGTTTGATACTGATAACGAATCACCAGCATAATATACTCCGGAACGATATGATCCAGAGGTTGCAAAAAAAAGAAAATAAGCAAAATAAGCAATAATTAATAATATATAAATGGAACTTGTATTATTAATCTTATATGACTTTACTTCATATCCACATCGCCCATAACTATTACCAAGCATGTATAAAGTAATAGCTAAAACAGAAGTTATTAAAGAAGTATTTTCTATTTCAGAATTAGACCAATATTTATTATATGACCAAGTAGGCAAATAATAGTCAAAATGCTGAAGAATAATCACTTGAAAAAAAACTATAAAGAAACCGAATAAAAAAATATTATTAAATGAAAGGTGGTTTTTGTCTTTATTATTTCTTATAAATAAAAAGTATAATACTGTTGCAATTAGATAAAGAAAAATACAGATACGTTGATAACTCATATCAACATTTAGAGGTGTATCAAAAAAAAGTAAAATACAAATAATACAAATCAAGTGTAGTATCAGAAATGAAATTCTTTTTATTATTGTCATTTAATACTCTTAGATTATTTATAAATAATTAGACATTAGATAATTTTTTTTCTCTTCAGCTGACAAATGCTTTGTAAACTTAATTTTGGGTGTAACTTTAGATTTGTAATCCTCGAGGGACATAATTTTTCTTACAGGTACACCAGCATAAACAAAATTACTTTCCAAACAGCCTCGAACAATTGAACCCGCTCCTACAATTACGTTATTACCTATTGTGGTATTAGGCAAAACAATAACATTACAACCCAGAAATACATTATCACCGATTTCAATTTTGCCAAACAAATCTGCTCTAGTAAGATCTGGATTAATATTTCTTAAGACATTAACAGCACCATCATGGGTGATAAACTTTATACCTGTAGAGCAATAAAAATCGTTACCAAGGGAAATTAAATATGGCTCACTTCCAAATGAAATCTTTTTATTTAGTTTACAGTTTTCCCCTAAATTGACACCCTTAACTTTGGCTAATTTATTTGGAGAATAGAATATCTTTTGATACAAATCGTATAGTTTTTTTATTAATGCCATATTTACCTTTTAAATATTTTCTTATTAACTAACAATTGGATGACGAAATGAAAAATCTGTACAATTAAAAAACAATAGGCCAAACCTAAGGCATCGTAAAATATAATAGAGGGGTACACTATTATTAAGTTTATGATAACAGTTAAAAAAGTAACTTTAGACAGTAAGGTTCCTTTTCCTTCTATTATCAGAATAGTAGATAAATATCCGCCAATTGAAAATACTAGTGAAAAAGAGAAAACTGTTAAAATTTCTTGGACATATTCATTTTTGTCTGCGATTAAAAAATCAATTATGTATCCACCTAAAAAATACAAACTTATTGAAAGCATAAATAAAGAAAGTAAGATAAAAAAGAACGCAACTCTTACCAATCGATTATATTTTATTTCATCGACTAGCTTTACTTTTGACAAATAAGGAAAAACAGACTGTATTATAGGATTAAACATTGACCTTAATGCCATATATATATTTTCTGCTATCGAATAATATCCGACAAGAACTGGTGTAGTTAACAAACCTAGTAATACTATGTTGAATTTAGTGTAAAAAAGTACAGCTATTTTTGATAAAAATACATGCCACGAGCTTTCAAGTGCAGACTTGACACTAAAATAAACAGGAAACTTAAAGCTTAAAGAGAAAATTTTAATACCCCATAAAATAGATATTAAAGAAACTATTATTGATATAACCCCTTCAATTAATGGTACATATAATATATCTTCTGAAGTTTTAACAAATAACATAGTAAGAAAGACAAAAGAAAACCTTCCAATTAACTTTAATATAGTTATAACCTTCATATTTTGCATTCCCTGATACAGCCACACTGGGAATAATGCATCAGCAATAACTAAGTTAAAAAATAATAGAAAGAGATACTTGTTTTCATAAATTTGAGGAATCGAATAAATAAATATAAATAAAAATAAATAACAAATTAATACTATAAATATTTTTGCATATATAATATCCTGAAAAATAGAATTGACTTTAACCTTATCATTCGAAACTTCTGCTATTTGTTTTGTTCCTGTCAAATCAAAGCCATAAGACACAAGAGCTCTGAAGAAAACATTTACTGCCGTTACAAAACTTAATATCCCAAAGCCTTCTATACCTAATGTGATTATTAAATATGGTGTTAACACCAAAGGAACAATGTAATTACCAAATTGTAATAATGTTAACGATACCCAATTACTCAAAATACTATAAAAATTTCTATTAATATTCATTAATTGCCAAAAAGATAATAACCATTAAAAAGTTAAATTCTAAGATTAAAGTTAAAGTATAAAATTAATTATTAGATATTTATGTATTTTATATTTATTTATCATTGTAAATAATTTTTTATTAAATACTATTACTTATCTGATTTATACTCATAATTATAATACCCATAATATCCATAAGCATTACTAGCTTTCTTAACAACACCGTTAAAGACTACACCTTTAACATCGATACCATTTTGTTCGAAGCGATCACGGGTTAATTCGATTTCTCGTAAATGGTTTTGACCAAAACGAGCAACTAATAACGTCGTGCCAGTATGGGCACTGACAATGGCCGGATCGGTTACCGCTAATATTGGTGGAGTGTCTATAATAACCAAATCGTATGCAGCGCTTACTTCTTCGACTAGCTTACTAAAATTACTGTGCATTAATAACTCAGAAGGGTTGGGCGGTATTTGGCCCCGAGTAATTACTTTTAAACCTTCTATTTTGCTAGGTTTAGTTACCTCATCTAATGTTAAGCGCCCAGATAAGTAATCACTTAAGCCATCATCCCACTTTAGGCCAAACTGAGTTTGTAAATACCCTTTACGCATATCGGCATCGATAATCAGTACTTTTTTGCCACTTTGGGCCAGTATTGCCGCTAAATTAACCGAAATAAATGATTTACCCACCCCTGGGCTTGGGCCAGATATAGCAATAATATTATTTTTTGCTTCCATCATGGCGAAATGCAAGCTAGTTCGTAGACTACGTAATGCTTCGATAGATAGGTCTGCAGGGTTGTCTATGGCTAAAATCGATTTAGCCTTAGCAGCCGCTTTAGCTTTACTCGATTTACCGAAGCTCATGAGCTTCTGTTGATTTTCTGAATACGGCACACTGGCATAAACAGGTAATCCAATCGCTTCAATCTCGCTTGGGTCTTCTACGCCACGATGCATGGCTTTTTGCACTAACACAATCGCAATGGCTAACATGCCACCCAACATCGTTGCCATAACCACAATTAATGGCTTCTTAGGTTTGACAGGTTTAGAGGTGTTGACCTCGGCAGAGTCAATAATGCGCACATTACCGACTGTTCCGGCACGGACAATGTCCAACTCCTGAGTTTTACCCAGTAGCATGGTATAAATTTCGTTACTGACTTCAACATCGCGCTTTAAACGTAACAATTCTTGTTGAGTTTCAGGTAAATTACCTACCTGCCCCACAAGCTCTTTCTTTTGATCATTAACCGCACTAATTTGCTCGACTAAGCCTTGATAAGTAGGATGATCTTTTTTGAACTTACGGCTTATTTCTAGTCGTTTTAATTCCAACTCTTGTAATTTTGTCTCGAGGGCAACAACTTGCTCAAGTACGCCTTGGGTTTCTAGGGTGATGTTAATAGACTGACGCTTTATTTGATAATCGTTAAAGCGTTGCTCGGCCAATTCAAGTTGCTTTTTAATCTCGGGTAATTGAACTTCCAAAAACTCCAAAGATTTTTGTGCTTCGGCAGAGTTACGCTCGACATTACGACGGACATAAATAGCCGCGACTTTATCGAGTACTTTTTCGGCATAACTTGGATTATCACTTTGTAAGCTTAAATTGATAATGCCTGAGTCTTTACCCTTTTCACTAGCACCTATTGCGGCTTGCAAATCTAGAATGGTGTTTAATCTATCTTGGCGTGTAATCGTAAATTCTGTACCAGGACGCGCATGTAACGTGCGCACGGTTAAGCTAAATTTTGCATTGCTTAACTCTTGACCCACTTTGCCTTTGAGAATTTGTTCGCCATCGCCGTTTAATAACGCTACAGCGTTGTTTTCTAAAGCGACTAATGTGAACTCGATATCAATAGCAGATTTTGGTACATCGAAACGGTATACGTCGATAATTTCGCCGCCCCAGGCATAACTGCTGGCACCAAAACTGGGCTCGGCTAGGTCACCTTCATTCATAGGCGCAAATTTACGAAATGAACGGGAACCAATAAATGGAAATAGGTTTGGCTCAGCAATAACATCTAGCTTTAAATTATCGACGGCTTCACCAATCACCGAACGTGATTTTAATAGTTCAATTTCGGTCACCGCTGTTGAAGTACTTTCGAACATCCCCGCCATATCATCTAAACCGGGCACGGATGAGCCGCTGTCTTCTACTTGTATCATCGCAGTCGCCTGGTACACAGGTGTCGATAACACTGCATACACAACTCCAATGAACATGAATAACGCCGTTAAACCAATAATAAAATATTTACGGTCTAATAAGGCGCCAAACAATGCCATTAAATCGATTTCTTGTGCTTGTTGAGCAAGGTTATCATTCTTTTTTGTTGTAGGCTGAGCACTCATTAAGTTGCCATTCCTTATAGATATTTTTGCCAAGCGCTACATGCGCTATCGATTAATGCGTACACATGCTCAAAGGCTTCTTGGCTTTGGCGATACGGATCGGGAATTTCTGCATTATTGATCCATTTCCCTAATAAAAACGTTTTACCACGCGCCTCAGGGTAGCGGCTGTGAACATC
Organism: Shewanella sp. ALD9; assembly: GCF_002836315.1. Taxonomy (NCBI): domain Bacteria; kingdom Pseudomonadati; phylum Pseudomonadota; class Gammaproteobacteria; order Alteromonadales; family Shewanellaceae; genus Shewanella; species Shewanella sp. ALD9. Next base: position 132,737 of record NZ_PJCD01000003.1, on the reverse strand, counting down.
GTTTAAATGGCGTTGTTCCATAACAAGAATGACACTATTAGTGGCAATTAATTGCGACGATAATTGCTGACCTTGGTGTGAGTCCATTACCACACCATGACTTAAGGCAATTTTTTGCGCCATGGCGTCAGCTGATTTACCGACTAATGCGGTTAATCCTGCTGATGCGATGGTGATATTTTTATCGATAAGCTTGCTTTTTAAAACATACTCAGCTGTTGGGCTGCGGCAAATATTGCCTGCACAAACCATTAATACTGAATCAAACATAGTGTAAAACCCTTAACGGAGTAGACATTAATTGATTAATTTTAAATACCATTAATATTATCTAATGTCGCGACCGAAGGCAGTAATAAGCTGATTACGCGGTTCCAACGGGCCAATGGTGCAGAAGTTACATACACTATATCGTGAGGTTGTAACTCAAATTGCTCAGCCAGTACCAACGAGGCTATGTTTTTGGCGTGTAGTTGATATACATCGGCTAAAATACCCGTTTGTTGATAATCGCGTTTACGCAGTACAAATATACCGTTAGCATCGGCGGTATTTTCGTTTAAGCCGCCTGAATCGCTTAACGCCTCTGCTAGGTTTAAGCCATAACGGTTAAGCATTACCGTACCGGCTTTTTTGACATCGCCTAATACAAACACTTTTTGCGCATCGTTACGGTTTACATGCACGATGTCGCCGTCTTGCAGTAAACGGTTTTGAGATATATCGCCTTGAGCATAAAACTTGTCTAACTCTATAATCTCAGTGGTTTCACCACGAGTAAATGTCACCGTGCGCCAGTCGGCAGATTCTGATAAGCCGCCAGCCTGGTTTAATGCATCAATAAGGGTTAATGGAATTTCTGTAATAGGAAACACACCCGGTTGGGTGACTTCACCGGTGATATAGGTTTTTTGGCTTCTAAAACCAACCACTTTAATATCGACTTGAGGGTCTGCGATGACTTTACTTAACCGTTCAACCAATTCTTTATGCAGTTGTCTGACTGTTTTACCTACTGCAGGAATATTGGGTGCATAAGCATAAGTAACTGTGCCATCTTGTTGTACCCTAAAACCATCAAACTCGGCAGTACGTTGAACTGCAGCAGGAATGGTTAACTCAGGGTGATCCCATACACCGATGGTTAATACGTCACCAATTCCTAACTTATATTTATAATTGCTGGTATCGATACCTGCATAACTGGACATCGGTTTAGCACTTTTTCGAAGTTGTTTTTGCTGTGCTATTAATGATGCATCAATAATTTGAATGTTGACCTTGTCTAAGTCTTGTTCGAGGCTTCTTGTTTGATCACCAGAATCAATCCCCTCAAAATGACTGCCGGGAACAATGGCGCAACCCGACACAGATACAAGCAAAAATGATGTAATGAGTGTTTTGTAACTAAACGTCATTGTATGATTCCAATTTATTTAAATTTTTTGTAATGAATTAAGGGTAAAAGATAGAAAGCTTAGAAAGCTTAGAAAGCAAAAGCCTAGTTACTAGATTCTAGGGCGCTGCGCTTCTAAGTAGAGCAAAAGGCTAGAAAGCAAAAGCCTAGAGTCTAGATTGCTATCGCACGTCATCGCTCTATACCGCCTGACACCGCTCTAACTGCTAGAGTCTAGTTCATTTATTATCGTTTTTATAATTTTAGGATTAGCTGACTCGTTAAGGAACAAAGGCGTTGCCATGTTTCTTATGAGAATTGAGTGAACATAATCCATTATTTATTCGAGGAGATTAGTCGACAAGCCAAAAGGGCTCATTCGCTATTTATTGTTAGATATCGCCTGATACCGCTCTAACTACTAGATTCTAGAGCGCTGCGCTTCTAATAGAGCAAAAGGCTGGAAAACAAAAGCCTAGTTGCTAGATTCTAGGGCGCTGCGCTGCTATAAAATCTTTACAGCGAAGCTGTCCTTAGCAGGACGAAGTCCGATCTAGAAGTGAAGCGCACTATCCGCGTAGCGGCCTAGGCTCTATGACTCTAGGGCGCTGCGCTGCTATAAAATCTTAACTGCGAAGCAGTCCTTAGCAGGACGGAGTCCGATCTAGAAGCGAAGCGCACTATCCGCGAAGCGGCGTAGAAACAAAAGCCTAACTACTAGATTCTAGGGCGCTGCGCTGCTATAAAATCTTAACTGCAAAGCAGTCCTTAGCAGGACGAAGTCCGCCCTAGAAGCAAAGCGCACTATCCGCGTAGCGGCCTAGGCACTATGACTCTAGGGCGCTTCTATAAAATCTTAACTGCGAAGCTGTCCTTAGCAGGACGAAGTCCGATCTAGAAGCGAAGCGCACTATCCGCGAAGCGGTCTAGAGCCTATTAGAGCCTAGAGCGATTTTCAGACACGCTACCGCCCATAGGTTACGGCTCCAGCATGCCCAAAATTTCAACGAAACTTCCATTTTTTAAGCATTTACGACTAAATTACGTCGAATATGCATTTTGAGCGCTGATTATACTTAAAATTTCTGTAATTTACAGACGGAAATGACAATCTTGTGATTAATTTTGCCATTATATTGCGGTTACGTGACAAAAACACTACAGCCAAAAAAACTAATATACAGTATTAAACCCTAATTAATCATCATGATAAGCCTACAATAACGGTTACAATTAGATATTTGACTTGCTGTATTTATTTTTAGTCATAAAAAAAGGATATTGCTGATGCAATATCCTTTTTTTGAAGCAAAAATACACATTTATTGGCGTTTTTAATTAATCTGTCTGTAGTTAACTTTTTATTTTATCAGTGTAATTGCATATTTTAACCGAAACCGACTGATACACCCTTTTCTACTTTAGTGTGCGCTACTGCTGTTGTTTAACTTACAGCAACTTGGTTGCAATATCTTGTTAGTATTGGCTAGTCACAATAAATGAAGTTACATGTTAATGCCAAGTATTAAGCACTGGTCTTAAGCACTGGTCTTAAGCACTAGTTTTAAGCCCTAGTATAAGCACTACATGTTCGCTAAAGTGCGAGTCATAATAGTTAGTACTTTGGTTACCCATTGTTTTGCAGTTTCAAGATTATCGGCTTCGACGTAACAACGAAACTCAGGTGCATTACCCGATGGGCGCAAATGAATAATTAACCCGCTTGCTAAGGTGAGTCGCAGGCCATCGGTTGCATCAACATTAACAAGTTCATCGGCATTAACACCTAATGTCGTCAGTAACTCTTGAGGTGATGCATGCACCGTTGCAATGATGGCTTTGCTTTTGTCGGTTGGAAAGTCTTTTAAACGATCGCTGTGTGTATAACGTTGCGGTAAATGGCCTACTTGAGCCGCAATACCTGTCGTTTGTGATAAAGCTAATACCGCTAATACCGGCAAAACGGCATCACGTGTTGGTAAGGCTGTTAAACTAGATTGAGATTGATTTAAGCTTACATCACTGCCAAGTAAAAAACCGCCGTTGGCTTCAAAACCTGCCACTGTGGTGTACTGAGTTAACAACGGAGCAAAAGCTTCGATGACATAAGGTGAACCAATTTTAGTTCGTTTAACTGTTCTGAATAATTTAGTTTGCTCTATAGCAGTATTACAACTAACAGGGATAGCCAGCGCTTCTATATTAAGGTACTTGCTGCACAACAGGCCTAAAATATCACCTCTTAACCAATGGCCATTTTCGTCGGCCAGCATAGGACGATCGCCATCACCGTCGGTAGAAAATAGTGCGTCAAGCTTGTGCAATCTCACCCAGTCGAGCGCTTTTTGGCAGTCTTGTTCACTCACGGCTTCTGTGTCTATAGGAACAAATACATCACTACGTTCTAAAGTAACAACATCAGCTCCGAGTTTACTAAACAACTCAGGATAGATATCCCGGCCAGCACTGGAATGTTGGTAGATACCTATTCGCTTACCCTGTAATAGTGTATTGCTGAATACATTTAAATAACGTTGAATATAGTGTTGTGCAGCATTTGGATTAACCGTTAATGGGTCGAGCTCGGTTAATGGACTAAATCCAACTTGGCTCGAGAGAATCGCCAGTTCATTTTGCTTAGAAATTTCGCCATCTGGTCGATAAAACTTGAGTCCGTTACGGTCGAACGGAATATGACTTCCGGTAACCATAATTGAAGGAATGTTTTGATGCATGGCAACATAGGCCAATGCCGGCGTTGGTATTACGCCGTAATATTGAGATTTAAGGCCTAGTTGCGCTAATGCTTGTGCACAAGCTTGGGCCATAGCATAACTACTAGGGCGGTTGTCTATCGCAATGGCTATGGTATCAAACGTAAAGTCTTGCTGCATAACAGCGACAAAGGCATGAGTAAATGCAGCGCATACCTCTGGGGTAAATTGCTCAACTAACCCGCGCGCACCACTGGTACCAAAAAGCACGCCGCTTTGAGCTAAAGTTGCTTTAGTGTTTAACATCAGTTATTTCCCTTCTACACGGCCGTAGCGGTCTTCAAAACGAACGATGTCATCTTCGCCTAAATACGAACCCGATTGAACTTCGATAAGTTCTAATGGCATTTTGCCTGGGTTTTCTAGTGCATGAATAACGCCGACTGGAATATAAGTAGACTGGTTTTCGGTTAATAGAATCTCTTTGTCACCATTGGTTACTTTGGCCGTGCCCGATACCACAATCCAATGTTCTGCGCGGTGATGATGCATTTGTACTGACAGTTTCGCACCAGGTTTGACGGTAATGCGTTTCACTTGAAAACGCTCACCGTTGTCAATTGAGTCATATTGCCCCCAAGGACGATAAACTTCACGGTGAAATGTGACTTCAGAACGTTGTTCAGACTTAAGCTGATTAACAATTGCTTTTACGTGTTGCGAATGGTCTTTATGCGCAACTAATACCGCATCTTTAGTGTTAACGATGACTAAATTTTCAACACCAACGGTGGCAACGAGTTTATCTTCACCAAAAACCAAGGTGTTTTTAGTATCGACAGCTTTAACATCGCCTTTGAACACATTGCCATTATTGTCTTTTTCAGATACATCCCATAATGCTGCAAAACCACCTACGTCGCTCCAACCTGCGTCCATTGGTACAACGACAGCATCTTGAGTTTGCTCCATTACTGCATAATCGATAGATTCATCTGGACACGCTTCAAACGCGGCTTTGTCGACACGAATAAAGTCCAGATCATTATTTTGTACTCGCATGGCTGCTTCGCAGGCGGCATAAATGTCTGGTCGAAATGCTTTTAGCTCGGTTAAGTAACGGCTAGCTTTGAATAAAAACATGCCGCTGTTCCAATAATAATCACCGCTTTGAATATATTGTTGCGCTGTGACGAGGTCCGGTTTTTCGACAAAGCTGTCGACAACAAAACCGCTTTGAAATTGCTGGCCGCGTTTTATATAACCATAACCCGTTTCTGGTTTGTTACCTACAATGCCAAACGTCACCAGCTTGTCTTGTGCTGCTAACTCTGCCGCCTTTGCGACACTTTGTTGAAACGCACTTACGTCATCAATAACATGGTCTGCAGCTAAGACTAACAATAACGGGTCTTGGCCTTGCTCTGTGGCTTTAAACGCTGCCAATGCAATGGCTGGTGCAGTATTTCGGCCTACTGGCTCTAAAAATATCCCGCTATGTTTAACCCCAAGCTGCCTAATTTGTTCTGCTGCAATAAAACGATGTTCTTCATTACAGATAAGCATTGCAGGCGTATGTTCAAGGCCTTTTAAACGTGTAATGGTGTTTTGCAGCATTGTTTGCTCACCACTTAAGGTTAAAAATTGCTTGGGGTAATTACCGCGCGAAAGCGGCCATAAACGTGTACCTGAACCGCCAGCCATAATAATAGGTGTAATTGTCATAATGCCGCCAATGCTATTTTAAAAGTGTGTCCAACCAATGGGACAAGGAAAGAGGTGTTGTCGATATATTGCCAATGGCAACTTGCTTAACAAATTGTTGTTTTTGGTCGTTGCTCCACACGGTTCCATTGGTGCGATCGAGAATGTCGATGGCTGCAATTGGTTGGTGTAATAACACGTAAGGATTTGTTGTCAGCAAGTTGTAATCTAGGCTCAAGGTTTCCCAGGTTCGCATGGTTAACCCCGACTGTCCTTTATGGTGTATATCGATAATAAAACGACTATCTGAGAAAATATCGTTCATGGTGTCGCGATCAATAATGTCGAATGTAATCCATTCTTTAGGACATTTTCTTACATAAGGATCGAGTAGATAAAATACACAGAATTGTATTTTACTTTGAAAATAAATTTTAATAAATGAGGCTGTAGAATGGCCTTGTTGATTGTTTACTACCTGATATAACAGCTTTGCTCTGTCGCCGTGATAACTGCCAATAAAACTGTATTGATAGCTGTTGGCTGATTTATTTGATGCTGCGTTGCTAGTGTTATCATCTGGATAGAATAATGGCACATACTCTAATTGGTGTTGTTGGCAATCGGCAAAGTCGAATGACATAGCCTTATCTGCTACCGCAGCTAATTGAACAAATCCATTTGAGTTAGCTATAGAATCCCAACAATATACAACCACGCGGACTTTTGGATTTAACCTCTTAATTCCCTGTATTAAAAGCGGTGAAATACAGGTGCCTTTAACAATAATAACGGTGGTTATATCGTGTATTAATGGAGTTATTTTATCGAGTAATTGTTGACTATACTGACGCGAAATAAAGTGATTGTAATTAGCTACGTTATATTTGATTAACGCTTTACCAATAGAAGAACATAGCGGTCTGTCGGAAAAAGAGTGTACAGAAGTAAAACGCTTTGTTAGTTGGTTTTCAATCAGTACTTTATAGTCGAAAAATGCGGGACAAATTAATACTGCGTGGTCGTTGTTACCCATGAATTGCTAGCCACTTTTTTTGCTCGAAGTTATAAGTTTTAATTACTTTGGCAGGATTACCTACCGCAATTGAAAATGCCGGTACATTTTTAGATACCACAGCATTAGCGCCAATGATTGCACCTTGGCCAATGGTTACACCAGGTAAAACAATCACTCCTTCGCCTAACCATACATTTTGTTCTATTACGACTGGGGTACCTGTTAATGGTCTGTCTTTGCAAATTGATAAAGGATCTGAATGTAAGTTACCGCCATAGCCACCGTGATTAAGATCGGTAATAAACACTCGACTCGCAATTAACACATTATCGCCGATACTGACACTTTTTAGAGCTGCTATGTGCACTGAATCATTAACCTGACAATTGTTACCAATAGCAATATTAATTTCGCCATGTTGGCCATGAGCTTCGAAACGACAATAACGACCAGTCGAAAAACCCTTACCGATTTGGATATTTTGTTTGCCGCGACAATCAAATGGACGACGTATTATTTTGGCTTGTTTGAACAAAAAATAGGTTAATACTTTCTCATAAGCTAAGGACAGAATACCAAAGAAGCCGTAATGTTTGATTAAATTACCCAAAATCTATTCCTTTACAAAGATATTGCATCAAGTTCTTGATAAACAGCGAGAGTATCTTGGTAACATTTTTCCCATGAAAAACGACTCGCTTGTTGAAATCCTTTTTGAATAATATCACTGCGTATTTGTTGATTATGTAATGTGGTAAATGCTTGGTTGAAGCTTGCCACGTCAGCTTGTTGAGTGAGTATGGCAGCAGAGCCTGCGACTTCTGGAATAGAAGACACGTTTACCGCGATTACCGGACAACCTGAGCGCATGGCTTCTATAACTGGGATGCCAAAACCTTCATAGCTAGAGGGATAAAATAAGCAATGGGCGCGATTGTAAAGTTCGTTTAGCTGTTCATCAGTTAGGCGTCCCAACCATTCGTATCGGCCAGGTATTGTCGCTTCAAGCAACTGGAGTTCTTCATCAGAAAGTTTACCTCCACCGACAATTGATAGGGTTAAGTCTGGTTGATGCTTTAATGTTTGTACTGCTAAAGTGAAGTTTTTGTACCATCCGCGGGCACCGATAAACACCACTTCATTCGTTTTTTCTGTGGTATCGAGCGGGTAGTAGTCAGATGACACACCATTGTACACCACTCGAATTTTACTTGGATCGATAGGGCAAAATTTCATTAAATCATCGGCGGTATTTTGCGATACGCAAATCACTAAATGACTATTACGAATCGCTCTAAATTTTTGCCAAGAATGCATCCATTTAGCAGGACCTTTTCGGTACAGCTCATAGGTAAAGTCATGCACTGTCGTCACCGTTTTTACTTTTTGTTTGGCTAAACGGTAATGAGTAGAGTGAAAAACAGTATCGTTAGTGACTTGTTGCAGGTTTACGTCTCGCCATCTTTCTTGCCACTTTGGGGCTTGAAAATTCACTTGGGTGTTTTCGCCAAACAGTGGGATATGACCTTGCTCGTCTTTAAATCGAATATAGTTAAGATCGATTTTGTTGTTTTGCATAAAAGAAAGTATTTGCGCAAAGTAAACGGTACAACCACCGTTGTCTTGTAAGTTTTCGATAATACCATCAACAATCAGTTTCATTTTTTTCCAACTTAATTTTTGCTTTTTGTACAGTGAAATAAAAAACACTGACTAGAAATAGATACATTAGAGGGCTGAAATAGCCGACACCACGAATAAAAAACTCGAGAAAACTGGCTAAAAAAATGGCATAAAAAAACACATCCATTTTGGAAACAGATGCATTGCTTCTTAGTGTTAAAAATACTTTTAGATAAAATATTAAGTAACCACATAGAAATACGATTCCGAATATACCAAACTCGCCGACAAGTTTAGGCGCTGTTGCGCCACCATCAAATTGATTAATACTGAAGCCAAGCAATGCATAAAGCTTGTCGGACACCGAACCGTAAACAGTGGTTACACCAAACTGTTGAAAACCACCACCTAGGTAGGATTGAGTTGTTAAAGTCTCTATTGCATTTTGCCAACCCTGAAATAATACCAGTACAGATAAGTTGTCGTTATCACCAGAAAGAACCAGTCGATCGGTAAAATAGCTTAAGCTATCGATACCCAGTAAAGTGACTAGCGCACCAACAAATAACGTAAATAATAGTGCTGCAAATACTAAATTTTGGCGGGTAGAAATCGTAAACGCTAATACCACCCCCATCAGCAGAGTTAAATTTTGAATATACCCAGCCCAACTTGCCACAATAAGCAGTAGTAATAACGCTTTGTTTCGAGAAAGAGTGAGACAAAAATAGATTAAAAATGGAGTGACGACTAAGGCAAAATGTGACGGTTCGAGAAACAAAAATGTTGGCTTAGCTAGCCCTGTACTAAAAAAATCTATTTTTGTTAAACTCATTAACCCATTTAATAACAATAAGATGCCACAAATATTAACCACATTGTAAAAGTGATAGGTATTGGAGTTATTTTTTAAATATAAAGCGGCTAAAAAAGCAGATAACACCACGATAAATAAACAGGCAAAGCTGAAAATAAATCGTTTAGCATCCACTTCGACTAGCATTGGTAATTGTTGGTTTACAAAGAATAAGTGCACAAAAACAAAAAAACAGCATGACACTATAATGAGTAAAGCGAAGATAACACTTTGGTCGAGTTTTACCGTTCTGTGTAAATAAAAATGAATACCTAAGAAAAAAGAAATACACAAAGAAGCAACGACAATTCCTAATGTAAACGATGATTGTTTTAACAAAATCATTGTTAAAGAAGGGAAAAACAATATCATTGAGACAGCGAAAAACATCAATAATGTTTGCGGAGTAATACGATTACATTTTGAAACCATCCGCCATCCCTTTTTTTATCGCCTGACTAATTTCAGGGGTGGCTGATAAAAGTCTAATACCACGCGTGGATACAGTGTAAAGCAAACTAATGTACTTTCTTATGCCACTAATATTTTTACGGATAAAGTAAATTCTATTTCGCGCTAGGTGATAGGCGCCAAAGTAGGATAAGTCACCGCCGGTTGAACTGCCTACTTTATGGTAAATAACCACATTTGGCAGAAGTTCTACTTTGTATCCAGCTTGGTTACAACGAAATAAGAAATCAGTGTCGTCGTAGTATGCAAAGTACTTTTCATCCATACGCCCTACTCTGCGGAGTAATGCAGCCGTAACCATTAAGAAACAGGTGGGTGCGTAGTTGTACGATGCGCGTTGTATGCTATTAGGAATGTATTCATCATCTATACAGTGATGAGGGGCAACAGCTTTAATTGTGTCTATGTATCCGCCAGCGTACCAGATTTTTTTTGCTGGATAGTTGAGAATAACAGGACTACACATATTGAGTGCATCTGAGTTCATGCTGTTGACCAGAGTGGACAGCACATTTTCATCTTTAAAAATTAGGTCATTGTTAATAAACAATACCAGATCGCAGTTGTCATCTAATGCGGCATCTATACCCTGATTATTCCCGGCTGCGACCCCCACGTTATCGCCTTTATTATCGATAAAGGTAACAGGGATTTGATAACGTTCAGCTAGTTCTCGCGATTTAGCTAACGGTTCAGGAATGGTACTATTGTCAATAATATATATCTGATAGTGTTTATAATTCTGGCAGGATAAGCTAACAAAAAAGTCGTCTAATACGTCTGGTGAGTTAAATAAAACGGTGACTAGACCCAGTTTTTTATGTTGATTCATGGTTAATTTTTTTCCAAGACTGGCTTTCATGACAATAACGTTTGATTATTCTGGCAGGAGCACCTGCGACTACACAGTAATCTGGTACATCTTTTGTGACGACAGAGTTTGCTGCAACGACTGAATTTTTACCGACACTAGCACCAATAATGCATACATTCTCACCAATCCAAGCTCCTGATTTAATAAGCACATCACGATGGAATTTAACAGGTTGATGGATTATCGGTAATGATATTGATTCGAAGTCGTGTAAATTATCTGAAATATAAACTTTATCAGCAACTAAAACGGCATCTTCAATTATGACTTTTCTTACAGAAACAATATGAACATAATGACCAATATAACAATCATTTGAGATGACTAACTGCGGATCATTATCATCAATTTTAAGCGCTAGTAACCAAGCATCAGGCATAAATGATGTTCTACAACCTAAATCAATATACTTTGCACCTTGAATATTTCTAGGCTTATAGATAGTCGTTTTTTTACCAAATGACTTAAAATCGCGTTGAAATAGAATGTTCCATAATAATAAGTAAATACGACGATTTACTTTATAAATAAACTCATACATGTGAATCATCAGCCTTGGATAAATATTCATTCAAGCTAGTATCATCAAGTTCCCACCATGGAATATTAGTCACTTCTGGCTGAGTTCGATACTTAATTATTTTTGCCGGTACTCCAGCGACTATAGCGTAATCATCAATATTCTTAGTAACGATAGAACCCGCCGCAATAACAGCGCCATTCCCTACAACGACACCATCCAAAATGATTGCATTTAAACCAATCCAGACATCGTTACCTATAGTGACGGTTTCTGATTCGATAAAAGGTTTTGATCTTGAAAAATGTCTATAAGGAAAAATAGTATTACTAGAGAAAGTTGATGGATGTGTAGAGACCCAATCAAGCGGGTGTAATCCGATGCCAATTTTAACGCCATCGGCAATAGAACAATAACTACCAATTATTGCATTACTGACAGTTCCCTTACCGGCAAAGTAAGTGTATTTTCCGATTGATGAATTGGATATATCTATTTTTTTAAAAAGGATTGTTTTATCTGCAAAAACAGAATTTTTATTTAATCTTTTATAGTAATTAGACTTTATTACGACTAAGTAATCTCTAATCAATTGCTTTAGTTTCATTAACAATACCTTTAACTTTCGCAAAACATTTACTCAGGTAGAACCCAGTAGCAATAAATACAGCAACCTGTGCTAATTGCAAATAAATACGATATGCATCACTTACAGAATCAAAGGAAAAAATAGAGATTACAGCTACTGAAGGTATTACCAGAAATGACAAGAATATAATTAAACCACTTTTATCTAATACAGTTTCTTTTGAGTATTTTAATGTATAGACAAGCATAATCGTAATAGCTGAGATTATGGTTGAATATGCTACACCGATTGCACCAAATTCTTTGACTAGAATAATTGAAAGAATGAAATTTAACAGCCCTTCGAAAACAGGAAAGTGGGCAATTTTTAGTTGCTGAGCATTGGCAACTAACTTCATACCGTAAGGTGCAATAACCATTCGAATGGCAAATGCGACTAATAAATAATTGAAGTAGTTATTAGCTAATGCGCCATTACTGTCGCCAACCCAAAGCTGAAGTATCGGTAAGGAGATATAGCTAGAAAGGTTAACACCTAGGAATATCGTCAACGCAAAAATCATTGATAACGATATCACCAGTTCATCAACCCCCTTTTTGTTACCAGCTTCGTTTAACTTTACTATAGGTTGAATGATTGGATTTACAATAGCACCTAACAAACCAACTATGGCATTCACCATGGTCATCGCGAGGACAAAATAAGCTAGATTATCGAAGTCGTAAATAGAAACAACAAAGATACCTATTCCGGATATTAGAAACTGCGCCACATTCCAAATCGTTAACCCACCAAAGAACTTTACTAGCTCATCGATTTTACCTTGCAAACCAATTGAAAAATGATGTTTTTCAAAAGAACTAAACTGTTTGTACATAAATAAATAGGAAATAATATTAATCACGAAGTAGCCAGACGCTATAGCAATTAAGCCATAGTCAGCTAGAGATACAACTACAATACCAATAAAAACTCTAGAGATAAGGTTAATATTTGCCGTGACATGGTTCTTCTCAATTCCAATGAAGTAACCAATGAATACCGTCGCAAAAATACCGAGAGTAAATGAGCCAAAAACTAACAAGAATGCGATTTTAGACTCGAAAACTATTTCATTTGGAATGTTTGCGAATATCGATTCAAAGTTAACCAGAACAACAGCGAGTACGAGTAGGAAAAAGATAAAAATATAGAGAACAATATTGAAGTAGTTGTTAATAACTCGATTTAATCCTAGCTCATCATTGTTAAACTTGAACTGAGATGTGAAGCGGCCTATGGTTATTTGTCCTGCTACTCCAAAAATACTAACTGCAATTCCAGCTTGAAGACAAATAGACCAAACTGAAAACTCATCCAGACTTAATATGTTTATCAAAAATGGTGATATTACTATGCCTAAAATAACATTTGAAAAACCATTGATAATGTTAGCTAATGAGTTTTTTATTAAACGATTAAATCCGCTCATTAATTGGTACTTAACACTTTTTTAAACTCGGTAATCATTTCTTTTAAATCAACTAACACATTATTAGGCGTAAAGTTTGTAATCAATTGGTTTATTGTGGTTATGTCTGTTGTTGGAAAAGACTCATTAGGAAAGTCAATTTCATGCCAGATAATTTCGCATTGTGTATGCTCTTGTAACACATCAGCAATTTGCTTTGCCGTTATGTTATAACCTGCTGCTACATTAATGGTTTGATTATGGCATAGTTCATTTGATGCTATCTCAATACAGGTAGAGGCAACATCTTTTACTGACACGTAATCTTTAGCGTAATCCTTAGCAATATACATATCGACTTTGCCGTGGTTAATCGCATTACGGGTAATAGCGGGTAGAAATAGCGGACTATTTAACGCCACGCCATAAACATTACTTGGTCTAACGATGCAGACATTACGACCGCTTTTAAGGCATAACTCTTCTGCAACTAGTTTAGTTAAATTAAATAGACGACGGTTATCATCGACGCATACCGTTAGGTTTGCTTGTTCATTAGCTGATGCTTGATTCATGTATACCCGAGTTGAAGACACATAAATTAAACGTTCAAACTTTGCATGCTGCAGTATTTGGGCGAGTAGACTGACATTGGCTTCTAATACAGAAAAAGGGGTATTTTTACAGTCGCCATTTCCGGCACAATATAAAACAATCCCCAGTTCGCGCTCGAACAGACTCGTGTCGTCTCTTGCAGGTACAAATGTACTATGGCCTTGAGCTTGAAGTTGATTGACGATTTCTGAACCAATAAAACCTCGGCCACCAAATACGGTATAAAACGCCATTTATTACCCCCAACCGTTAATCAGTTTGTCTTTAATTGCCTCTAACGTAGGCTGAATACTGTCTTTATCCGATAATAATGGCTTGCTTAATGGCCATTGGATTTGCAAGCTTGGATCGTTCCACAATAAGCCACTTTCGTCTGATGGGTCATAGTAATCGGTGCATTTATATTGGAAGTCTGCAGTGTCGCTGAGTACACAAAAACCATGAGCAAACCCTGGAGGCACATAAAACTGTAACTTATTTTGTCCGGTTAATATTATCGCTTCATGTTGTCCGAATGTTTCAGAGCCTGGGCGTAAATCAACCGCAACATCAAAGACTTCACCGTCTGTTACCGTGACTAATTTCCCTTGAGGTTTCGTTTTTTGAAAATGCAAACCTCTTAGAACACCTTGGCTTGAGCGTGAACGGTTATCTTGGACAAAGTCAGCATCTATTCCCGCAGCTTTGTAACGTTCAGCTTGAAATGTTTCATAGAAGAAACCTCTATCGTCACCAAAGACTTTGGGTTCAATAATTAACAAATCTTTAATTTTTGTTTTAATAATATTCATATTGGTTTCTTTTTTGAAATTATTTTGTGATGTTCAATAAATATTGACCATAACCGGTTTTAGCTAAGGTTTGCGCAATGTCGCGTACTTGCTGTTTTGTTAACCAGCCCTGTAATAAGGCTATTTCTTCTAAACAAGCAATTTTGAAACCTTGTCTTTTTTCAACCGTCTGAACAAATTGTGACGCTTCTAACAATGAGTCATGAGTCCCTGTGTCTAACCATGCAAAACCACGTCCTAATTGCTCAACGTTTAGGTTACCTTGCTCTAAATACGCTTGGTTAACACAAGTAATTTCAAGCTCACCACGTACAGATGGTTTAACATTTTTAGCAATATTAACAACAGAATTATTGTAAAAATAAAGTCCTGTAACAGCCCAGTTTGATTTAGGTGTTGTTGGCTTTTCTTCTATTGATAACGCTTTAAAGTTTTCATCGAACTCAACCACACCGAAACGTTCTGGATCCATGACTTGGTAACCAAATACCGTTGCTCCAGATAGGTTTTGAACTGCATGCTTTAATTGTTTACCAAACGCTTGGCCAAAGAAGATATTGTCGCCCAATGCTAAGCAGACATCGTCTGAACCAATGAATGATTCGCCGATAATAAATGCTTGAGCAAGGCCATCTGGTGATGGTTGAACTTCATAAGTTAGGTTAATGCCAAACTGGCTGCCATCACCTAATAAACGGATGAATCCATCTTGTTCTTCTGGCGTAGTAATGATGAGGATTTGGTTAATTCCCGCCAACATTAATACCGACAATGGGTAGTAAATCATCGGTTTGTCATAAATAGGCAGTAATTGCTTTGATACGCCTTTTGTTATTGGATGTAGTCTTGTACCTGAACCACCGGCTAAAATAATGCCTTTCATAAAACCTCGAATACAGATTACGGTATATGCTAAACCGAATCATCAAATAATAATGTCACCCACTAGCTTAACTGCATATTGCTGTAACCTATGCGTTAATACCTAGTCGTTAATACCTAGTCGTTAATACCTAAACGCTCACGTTGGTAACTGCCATCTTGCACGTGCTGGCACCATAACTGATTATCTAAGTACCATTGAATGGTTTTGCGTAAGCCAGTTTCGAATGTTTCGACTGGTGTCCAGTTGAGTTCTTTACTCATTTTGCTGGCATCAATGGCATAGCGTCGGTCGTGACCTGGTCGGTCGGTAACATAAGTAATTTGGTCGGCATAAGGGTCATTTTTAGGCACTAAAACATCTAAAATTGTACATATCGTTTGCACAACTTCGAGGTTTTGTTTTTCGTTATGTCCGCCTATATTATAGGTCTCGCCGACTTTACCTTCTGTTACCACTTTGTAAAGTGCACGCGCATGATCTTCTACATATAACCAATCACGAATTTGGTCACCTTTGCCATAAATTGGCAACGACTTACCTTCTAGTGCATTTAAAATAACGAGTGGGATGAGTTTTTCTGGAAAATGGTAAGGACCATAGTTATTAGAACAATTAGTGATCACTGTTGGTAATCCATAAGTGCGTAACCAAGCTCGAACGAGATGATCGCTTGATGCTTTTGATGCTGAATATGGGCTGCTTGGTGCGTAAGCTGTAGTTTCAGTAAACAAAGGTAAATGAGTTGTTGCTGAAACTTCATCTGGATGAGGGAGATCACCATACACTTCATCGGTAGAAATATGATGAAAACGAAAAGCCAATTTAGCTTCTGGCGTAAGTGTATTCCAATATTCGCGAGTGGCCTCAAGTAAGGTATATGTACCGACAATATTGGTTTGGATAAAATCAGACGGGCCGGTAATTGAACGATCAACATGGCTTTCTGCCGCTAGATGCATGACAGCATCTGGTTGATAAGTAGCAAAAACACGTTTTAACTCTGCATGATCGCAAATATCCACTTGCTCAAAATGGTAACGAGAGTTGTCGTTAATGGTTGCTAGCGATTCGAGGTTACCTGCATAAGTGAGTTTATCGACATTGATGACACTGTCTGGAGTGTTAGCGATGATGTGACGAACAACTGCAGAGCCAATAAACCCTGCACCACCTGTAATAAGAATTTTCACAATATGTCTCTTTTATCTATTTACCAAATCGAAAACTATCTGCCCATTCCAAAGAGAACCACTTTTATGGTTCGGAATAAAATCTTGATATCTAACCTGGTACTATGGTGTTTTATATAAAAAATATCGTATTTATGTTTCCAGACTGCATCTTCAATAGAGTCGCCATATGGATAGCGCACTTGTGCTAAGCCAGTAACGCCGGGCTTAACTGCATGACGAAAACGATAGTATGGAATTTCTTTCTCGAGTGTATTGATGAAAAATTCTCTTTCTGGACGTGGGCCAACTATCGACATTTCACCTTTGAGAATATTTAAGATTTGCGGTAGTTCATCAATACGCGTTTTACGAATAAATTGACCTACTTTAGTCACTCGAGCGTCATTTTTAGAAGCCCATTTTGCACCTGAGCTTTCTGCATCATTTCGCATTGATCTAAATTTGATCACTTCAAATTCGATATTGTATTGACCGGTGCGTTTTTGTTTATAAAACACATTGCCTGGACTTTCTAACTTTATGGCTATAGCCGTTAAAAGGGCGATTGGCAATGCCACAATTAAAAGTAATAATGCCGCGACAACATCCACTATTCTTTTTGCTAATTGAGTGCGCTTTGTAGACAAAATTGAAAAAGCTTTTTGGTGCAGAAAGTAGCTGCTGTGTAACAGGCGTACTTCTGTATAGCCTAACCGTCCATCTAAATAACTGACAAGCGGTTCAACCCATGCACCTAACTCTGTTGCGACAACCAGAAAGTTTCGCTGCTCTTTGGTTAAGCTGGATGCCTGATAATGACAGATCACTTTTTTGCTGAAGTCTGTAATAGTGAAATCATTGATTATCATATCAAATGAAAAATCGTCGATTATTTGACCTATCGTAATCTCTAATTCGACTGGACAGTAAACATAGATAACCTTCTGTGTTAGAGCCTGACGTCTAGATTTAAATCTGTTTGTTATTAGCATAAATTTGGATACTTCAATTTAATAAGGACTAAATCGCTAAGATTTATTTTTTGAAAAAATAACGAATAATGCTGATAAACAACCCTAGAAAAATACCAGAAAAAACACCTAATAATACAATTAATCCTCTTTTAGGTTTAGCTTTTTCTTGTGTTACTTGCGCTGGGTCAATCGTTTTAAAGACATATTCATTACGAACTTCAGCAAACATAATGGTTTTTGCTTGTTCTTCAACTAGTTTATATAGAATTGAGCGAATATCGGCAACATTGGTTTGTTCGATTTGCTTTTTTAGGAAAGCAATACTGCGCTCAGCTTCATTAACATCACGGTTTTTCATGTCTGCGTTTATGTCAGCAATTAACCATGTTACCCATTTTTGTGCAACGATTGGCGAAACATGCTCGATTGATAATGATGTCATTCCAGTGTCTTTGGATGTTGAAACTATCATCTTAGCCACAAATTCTTTGTATGCTTCTTGTAATGACGGTTTGGCTGCAAATGGTCCAGAGACATCACGAGTCCATGAGTTACTGGCAACGTCGTAATCATCTGAATCATAGTTCAACTCTTTACTATTATAGTCCCATGATTTAGCTGCCATCACATCGGCTAGAATATCGTGCTTTTCAATAAAGTTTTGAATAAAAAAACGTGAGGTTAGCACCTCTATTGCCAGTTTACTTTTATCACTACTTCCAGAATTACCTAAATTGATACCAGCCATGCTAGCCAAACCACCAAATTGACCAGCCAAAGCAGCTAAACCACCGCTACCTTGCTCTGCTTCTGCTGGTGCCAACAATGCATCAGAACGATAAATATTAGGTTGATATAGAGCAAAAATAACTGCTGCTACGGACAATAGTAAAGTTGTGACTGCAATTAACCATTTATCTTTCCATAATGATTTTACTAGCAAGCGAAAGTCAATTGCATCATTTTCTGTTGCTGCAAACGCTTGCTGTTCTGGCTTATAAACATCGTCATATATGTTTAGTTTGTTCATATTATTATCTTTATCTTTTTATTCATTCGAGAGATTCAGTATAAAGCTATTTTTACATACTAGACTGAACGAGATTACAGACCTGAAATTGCGGCAAATGCTACAGCTGAGTTGTAGATGATCTGCGAAACTTGTGACCAGAGAGTTAAGTTATCTTTGTATTCAGTGTCTAAAGGAATGATAACCGTGTCGCCAGCCGAGATTTGAGAGTCGGAACTAAACCAGATGCTCTTTGTTGGCATCATCACTGAACCATTGGCTTTTATAACATAAATTCGGTCTTCGTCTCCGCGCTCTCTAGAGCCACCAGACAGTTGTAAATATTCTTCTAACGTTAAGCCTTCTTTAAATCTATGCGTTGAAGGATGCTGAACCTCACCCATTACTGCAACTGTTTGCTTGGTCGTTGGAACATACAATACGTCACTGTCTTCAAGTTGAAGATCGGCTTCTGGGATACCTAATTTAATTGCATTTAAATCAACAACCAAACGACCTACCGCTTTTATGTTTTCCAAATCAGTTAACATTAACTGTACTTCTGAATAACTACTGGCTAAACCGTCTTTTGATACACCACGAGTCGCAATGTCTCTGCGAAGTTGATCGGCTAACTTCTTAATTTCGAGCTGCTCTTGTAAACGAACGGATTCACGCACAAATACTGACGCTGAAGGATATGCAAATTCAGTAAACCCACCTGCTCTAGCAATCACGTCTGATAGCCTTTCACCACGTCTGATGTTATATGTACCTGGAAACTTAACTTCACCTTTAATTTCAATAACTTTTCTTTCTTGCCACTCTGGAGTCGTCAGAATAGTGACCATATCACGACCTTTTAGCTCGAGATTGTCTTCTTGACTGCCATTAATTGCTGCATGAAGGTTAATGGTTTTATGGATAATATCCGATACTATTGACGTAGTATGTGTGCGTGTTAGTTCTGCTCGCTCAATGTAGGCACCTTCTAACAACCCACCAGCGGCTTTAAGCAAGTCGGTTACGTTAGCGTTATTTGTTAAAGGATAAACACCTGGATGGCGAATTTTACCTGCTATAGCGACAATTCTTATGCCTTGTTGTGCGTTACCCTGAAGAGTCAGTTTGGTTACGATAGGATATAATAACTCTTTTCGCGACATCACATTACTGAGCTTGATTAAGTCGCGGTCTTCAAAAAGATTTGATAGCATTTTGGCGACTTCGCTACTGACTAGCGACTGTTCTTCAGATTCTTTTTCACTTAAGACAACGCCCGCAATTTCGTTGGTATATTTTTTTGCTACTGAATTGTCTAATGTTTCGAACCCTACTTTGAAAAGATCTGCATCCAGTAATGAATCACCTTTCAATGCTTCAACTTTATTCACTCGTTTCTTTACTAACGAGTTTAATTCAAAGCGATTTTGAGTATCGTCATTAAAATTAAATATCATCACTTTATCACGAGGCTGTAAAGCCAGGTTTTGTACAGAATTAGGAGAAGTAATGGCTTCACCAGGGGCAAACTGTAACGTCTCGATATCGCCGTGCTTATTTATTTCTCGAATGATTAAGCCATAATCTAAATCAGCAGATATGAGTAAATCCCCCCAAATTGATGGCATAAGATCGCTAATACGCTGTTGCTTCCATTGATATTTACCAGGGCGAACCACTGCACCAACTACCGTAATGGCATCTTCGTACTGATTAGAGGCATTTTTAACTCGAATGTAATCGCCAGCTTTAGCTAAAGTGTTGTTACCTTTGGCAGAAGTTAAATCGACATTAACTATGGTTTTTAATCCATTAGTATTATAGCGCTCAATACTGCTATTTTTCGGATAGGCACCTTGTTTAATACCAGCAGCCATATTGATCACGTCTGCAATGGTTTCGTTCTTTTTTAGTTCATAAATAGCTGGGCGCTGTACTTCACCAGCAACACTGACTAAACCACCGATTGATGGGATGAATACCACGTCACCAGAACGGAGATTAATGTCTCCAGAAGCATCACCACGAAGTAATAAATCATATAAGTCGAATGAGCCAATAAGCTTACCACTACGCTTAACTTGCACGTTACGAAGACTACCAATTTCATTTACTCCACCAGCAACGAATAACGCCTGAGTGATGGTTGATAAACTTGATACGGTATATGAGCCTGGTTTGTAGGCATCACCAGCGATGAAAATGCGAATTGAACGTAATTCACCCATGGTGATATTTGATTCAATGCCAATCATTTGCTGCTTTATGCGCTTAGACAGTTCTTGACGTAAATCGGAAAAGCTTAATCCGGCAACAGATACAGGGCCTAAATCAGGAATTTGTACTGTACCATCACGATTAATGGTTAAACTGTATTCGTTGCTTTCTTTGCCGTATAACTGAACTTTAATAACATCACCAGGACCGACCATATAATCACTTGGTACAGGAACATCTGTTACTGGTGCAAAAGTTGTTGGTTCACCTTCAAACATTTCGTAACCGAAACGTTTTAGTGCGTCTTTGTCACTGTCTTCTTTAAAATCAAATTCATTCTTTTTATTTTTTTCTGTGTATTGATCTTTATCTTCTTTGTTGCCTTTATCATCACGGGGTTCAACTACGTTAGGATTAGTAACGTTAACAGAATTATTAGAGCTACCTGAAATCATTGATGGATCGATACCATACTGACGGGCGATTCGTTCCTGTTCTGCTTTAGGTAATTGTTTAAACTGTTCAAGCATCTGCGGTGTAGGTGTAACAGCATTTGCTTGTGTTGTTAAAATAATAAGGGCTGATAAGCCAGCTATTAACACGTTTTTGGTTTTATGTAACACCAGGTATCTCCAATATTATTTTTGTAATTAAAATGGTTCTAGGTACTCGCAGGCTCGCCAGAGGACGGACTTCGTCCTACTAGTGTTGCTGCGCTACTAGGGACAGCTTTGCTGTTAAGATTTTATAGCTTCTAGCAGCGAAGCGCTCTCGCATCTAGATTTTTGATTATCGATTTTAAGACACGCTACCGCCCATGGATTACG
Source organism: Shewanella sp. ALD9 (assembly GCF_002836315.1). Lineage (NCBI taxonomy): Bacteria > Pseudomonadati > Pseudomonadota > Gammaproteobacteria > Alteromonadales > Shewanellaceae > Shewanella > Shewanella sp. ALD9. Next base: position 111,028 of record NZ_PJCD01000003.1, on the reverse strand, counting down.
GCTTCCAACATGCCCTTCGCTGTGCGAAATATATCTTTATCGCCGATATAATCTAAATAATCGGCGCGAAATTATACCTAAACGATAACTTTAATGTTGTAAGTAAATTGTTTTTTACTTACCTACAAATAGTAAAGTATATAAAAACATTAATATTGGTTCTTTTTACCGACCAATTGGTCAAATAACAACCAAAGTTAAATATGTGAATAGACAATATCCTACAAGATCTAGGGCGGAAGTCTTAACATACTACTATTATTCTGTTTTGCTACCAGAAACAGGCGTTAGATTCGTCAACTCAACTAAAATCCTTTTCTGTTGCCCCATGATGTTAAATAACACATGGCAACGTTTATCTGGATTATTCTCGTCGAATATTGCTTCAAGGTCTTTAAACGGTCCATCGACAAATTTGACTTTATCGCCTTTGCCTAACGGTTTTACCTCTTCTGGTACATAACCTTGAACACGTCTTTTAAGCGCTGAAATAATTCTGTCGTCAATGGGAGTCATATCTTCTCGGCAGCCAACAATACGATTAGCACCACGTGTATTGTGGATTTTGCTGACGCTGGTGATAAGAGGATCAAAATAGATAAACAGGTAGCTAGGGAAAAGTGGTGCCGTAACCATTTGTGGTTTATTGCGGACCATTTTTTGCTGGGTGATCACAGGTAAATAACTCTCGACTTCTTGTAAAGCCAAATTTTGCTGTGCACGTACTTCATGACGTGGTTTGCAATACAGTAAATACCAAGATTTCATTATTACTCGCTTGTTTAGATTTGCTCATCAGTTTGAGCAAGTGACATCCCATTCACGACTTGGGATATTAACAAAATTACTTACTTATTTGAATGTGTTTTTGAGCCTTAATGCCTATAAATACAGCGTTTAAATCATTGTCTGGTTTTATATTAAGCAATAACACCATCATTTATTATCTACTTTCAGAAGTAACTAATTGATTTATCATTCTACATTGACTTAACACTTTTAGCGCACAGTACTCGGTTAATTTTGCTTTATGTATAATAAAAAGTGCTTAGTAATGTCAATCTGCTTACGTTGGCGGTTACCAAATGCAAACGCACAGTCTCAAAATCCGTTGATATTTTGTATACCTAAACAGATTTAACAACTAATTGACTGTCTTTTATCATGTTATTTTGCTTCCAGTTATGACAATCCAAATCTGACTTAACCGATTATTAAATGATTTACTCCATCGATACATTATTGATCGACTATCGATCGATAATTTATAAATTCTGTTTGATGTTAGTCATTAATGTCAGTTTAAGGCGCTATAGATATAGATATAGATATAGATATAGATATAGATATAGATATAGATATAGATATTGCTAGCCTACAAAAAAAGAAAGCCTCGATAAACGAGGCTTTCTTTAGATATTTTATGTTGACGTAAAGATTACTTATTCGGCTTGGGTGGATAATTCATCATTACAGTACCAATTGCTTGATTAATAGTGTTAATTCGCTCTTCTGGAGTGCTTTGTTCACGCACAGTATCGGCCACTGTACCACGCCAAATTAACTTACCGGTTTTGTTGTCAACTAAGTCGACCATTAATGTGCCAACATCATATTCACGCACAGTCGTTTCACTATGAAGACTGCCTCCGAATCCCCAACGAGGGCCATAATATGGGTTATAGCCGAAGTTACTGTTAAAGGTGTCGATATTGATTTTTTTATCAACTTTGGTGATGTAGTTAACTAATAAATCGGCATTTTGTTTGTCGGCTTTGCTGATGCCTTTTTGGCTTAATTGAGTTTCGACAGCAGCACGAACACGTTGGTCCATGAGTCCGTCTAAATGATAGCCTGCATCTTCATTTTTTTTCTCTACCCATGAATAGGTTTTATATTGTTCAAATGATACCGATGGATCGAAGTCTGAAGTAGATTTCAAGGTGCTACATGCGCTCAATGCTAATACTGCCGCAGCGATAAATAAGGTTTTCATACAGGCTCCAAAAACAAGATGTTAATTCTTATTAGCTTATAGAGAGCAAAGGCGTTGTCAAGTTAACAAGATTTTATAAAATAAAGAACGCTAGACTCTAGGACGCTTCGCGGCTAGATACTATAAAATCAACAGCCTAGTATCGCAGCGAGTCAATCTGAGCTGCGAAGCTGTTTTAGCAGGACGTAGTCCGCCCTCTCGCGAACCTGCGAGCAACTAGGACGCTCCGCGGCTAGATGCTATAACATCTTAGCCGCAAAGCGGTCCCTAGAAGCGAAGCGCACTATCCGCGTAGCGGCCTAGCGGACATAGTCCGCCCTAGATACGTACATTGCTTATCCACACTGTTTGGTAGGGTTGCAGTGACATTGTTTGGGTGATGTCTTCTATTGGTTGTCCGCTTAATAGATCAACCCAGTTTTCCGCAATAATAAGGTTCAGTTCGTTAATGGGGAGATCGGTGATTTGGTCAGATACGTTACTGATGCAGAAGATACTTTGTTTACGATTACGACTTTGACGCCAAAAACCAAATAGCTGTAACCCTAGATGTAAGGTGAATTGAGTGGCATTGGGATGAAATGCAATTTGTTGAGTACGGATATTGATTAAATTAGTCAGCTCGGTTAGCACTTGGCTATGATCGCTGTTGGCATCATTTAGTTGTTCCGTTAATTGATTGAGATCCCAACGATGACGGTTAATGGCCCGATTATGGGAAGTATTGGCCAGTTTTTCATAGTCGTTGCGGGTTCCCAGTAAACTGTGGATATAAATACCTGGAATTCCTTCGAGCGCTAACATGATGGTATGAGCACATACAAAACGTTGCATTCCCCATAGGTCTTTACCTTTAGTGGTCCCTTGTAACGCATCAAACAAGGCTATGTTCATTTCGTAAGGTTTTTGCAGGCCATCTTCTGTGGTTCTTGATGAAATTTGGCCACCGAACTGCTTCATGGTGTCGACCAGAGTTTCAATCTCATCTTCATCGAGTAAACCCTCTGCCGGGCGCAAACCAATGCCATCGTGAGAAGCAATAAAATTAAAGTAAGTTGTGCCGTCTTGTGCGGGCGGCATACTCATAAGCCAGCGCTTTAAGTATAAGCAACTGCCGGTAATCAGGCTGTTGATCAATAAAGGCGGCAACGAGAAGTTATATATGCAATGTGCCTCGTTTGCATTACCAAAATACGTTAAGTTTTGGGTGTTGGGAATGTTAGTTTCGGTAATGATAATGGCATCTTGTTGGGCGTGTTCAATTAATGTCCGCAATAAACGTACAACTTCATGGGTTTGCGGTAAGTTAATTGATTTATTACCGACTATTTTCCATAAAAAAGCCACCGCATCGAGGCGAAAAATACTCACACCCGCATCTAAATATTGACGAATGATGCGGACAAACTCGATTAATACTTGTGGATTACGAAAATCAAAATCAACTTGATCATGACTAAAGGTACACCACACATGCTGAGTTCCGTTAGGTGTCTCTGTTGGTCTTAATAGTGCTGACGTTCTTGGCCGAACCACCGCACTTAAGTCATCATTTGGATTGGCAGTAAAGAAATAGTCATGTCCTACACCCTCACCTTTACAGAAATTATCAAACCATAAGCTTCGACTAGAACAATGATTGATCACTAAATCTGACATCAATCGTCGTTTACTGGCGATGGCACTGATGTCTGCCCACGACCCAAGCCCTTCGTTAACACTTGAATAGTCGATAACCGAGAAACCATCGTCTGAACTGTAAGGGAAAAACGGTAAAATATGCACAGCATTGATGCAACTTAAATAGCTGTCGATAAATTGTGCCAGCGTGGTGAGTGGCCGCTCACCTTGTTGGATCACACTGTCACCATAAGTGATCATAATAATGTCTTTTTCAGACCAATGATTTACAAAGGGTTCGGGCACTTGACAATACTCGGTGATACGCATGATATCGATGAGCTGATCAGCCAATGCTGGCACACTTATGCTAATGTCGACATCGTTGTAAATACAGCTAAGTTGTTGCTGCAGCTTTTGCTGTAATCCTTCCATTACTGACATAGGGTGTCCTCTTGGTCGATTTTGATATTAGCTAAACTCGGCATTATCGGCTTCTACAGCAGCTTTAAGCTGTTCAAGCACGTCGGGCATGGCACTCACGACTCGGCTCCATGTTGGCATAAACGGGGTTTCCATTGGATTATCTAAAAAGCGTTGCCCTGCCGTGACAATATTTTGGGCAAACATTTCAACCGCTTTTTCTTCTAGATGTATATCGGTGGTTAAGCCATTCATTAATGCATCATTATGATAGGTTTCGACATAATCGAGGGCAATACGGTAATACGTTGCCTTAAGGGTTCGGAAAGATTCGGTGCTAAAAGTATTACCTTGAGTGGCTAATTTTCGGAAAAATGCTTTGGTGATATCAATCGACATTTTAGACAAGCCCGCTTCTTCATTATCCAATGATAAGTCTTGATGTTTATGATCGTAATTGTCGGCAATATCGACCTGACAAATGCGATTATGGGCATAATTACGCTGCATTTCTGATAACACCCCAATTTCTAAGCCCCAGTCACTTGGAATACGTAGGTCGTTGAGCACGTCTCGTCTAAATGAAAACTCACCCGCTAATGGATAACGAAAACTGTCCATGTATTCTAAATATTCGTTGTAACCAACCACTTTTTTAAGCGCTTTAATTAACGGTGTTACTAATAGACGTGACACTCGGCCATTAATTTGCCCATTAGACACACGTGCATAATACCCTTTGCTAAATTCATAGTTAAACTGTGGATTAGCGACCGGATAAAGCAGTCTAGCGAGTAATGATTTTTCATAGGTCACGATGTCACAATCATGCAATGCAACCGATTCTGTTTTGCCTGAAGCCAAAATATAGCCCATGCAGTACCAGACATTTCGACCTTTACCCAGCTCTTTAGGGGCTAAGCCTAACGCTTGCAATTTTGCATCCAGCGCTTGTAAACGTGGGCCGTCATTCCATAGTATTCGGTGATGCTGCGGTAACTCACCAAAAAAGCTTAGCGCGTGTTTGTACTGCTTCAGATCGGCCCTATCTAATCCAATTACAATTTCGGATAAATACGGCACCTGTTTTAATTTACTGACAATATCTTTAAGTGCGGCGCCTTCTAGCTCTGAATACAGAGATGGCAAAATTAATCCTAACGGACGCGTTTTTGAAAACTTGATTAAGTCTTGCTCAAGCTCTTCATGGGTACGTCGGGTTAAATTATGCATTGTGGTGACAATGCCATTTTGATAAAAGTCGGCCATGTTACGCCCCTCCAAATGGTAGTTGGTTTAGCTGCGATTCAGCCGATGAAGACAATAGCGTTTGCTTAATGCATTCGGCCCAACCTTTAGGGCCGCACTCACTGCTTTGAATACTTTGTTTTTGGGTCGTTAATATGGGAAATGGATGAACAGGTGACTTAATTTGTATTGCAAGATCAGCGGCTTCGAGCATGGCATTATCATTACCACTGTCGCCGAGTGCAATGGTAGTCACTGGAGCGCTATATTGCTTGGAATAGATATCGGCTAACCATTTCATTGCCTTGCCTTTATCGCTATCTCCGCCCACATGTAGAAAACGTCCCCCCTGCAGGGTATGTGCACCAACGCTTGTCATCAACTCAATAAAGGCTTGTTTATTAGCTTCATTGCCTTGCCAAAGTACTGGCTCGGCATAATGCCTAATCAAAGCCAATTTGGCATTATCGGGTGACAAATCGGTTATCTCACATAACTCTTCAACTGATAAAGATGAAAAACCAATAAAGTCATCGTTAAATGCCTGTGCATGTTGGTTTAATAATTCAAGCCAGTATTGTCGCGGCTGACAAAACTCTTTTATCCAATAATATCCTTGGGTAAATGTCCCCTCTGGCTGTTGGTCAAAATACCCAATTGGAATATAAACGACTGCACCATTTTCAGATATAAACGGTGAGTTAAACCCGATGGTTTGTTGTAGCTTCACCATTTCAGCAAAGGTTTTACTGGTATTAGCGATAATAGGAATATGGCGTTCATTCAATGCTTCAATCACTTCAATTGCATGACTAAAACTATAGTCAAAATGGTCCAGTAAAGTGCCATCGATGTCGGTAAAGATAAGTGGTCGTGTTGTCATATCGTATCCCTTTTCAATCATTGAACGCTGACTATCAAAAATGTTATCAAGCGGTATAAACGGTGACGAGCGATAACAAGCGATATCAAGCGATATCAAGCGATAGCGAGCGGTGACGAGCGTAAAGCCTAGAAGCTAATTCGCTGCGCGGCTAGATTCTATAAAAGCTGAAAGCCAACGTTCACCCGTTTCCACACCATCCGTTTGTTATCGCCCTCACTTGTTATCGTCTGTCATCACTAAATTCGTAAGCACAGCATTCGCTTGTTATCGCTCGTCATAGATCTATCAGTAAGCGCAGCGTTCGCTTGTTATCGCTTGTTATCGCTCGTCATAGCTCTTCAGTAAGCGCAGCGTTCGCTTGTTATCGTCTCATAGCTCTATCAGTAAGCGCAGCGTTCGCTTGTTATCACCCTTCATAGCTCTATCAGTAAGCGCGGCATTTGCTTGTTATCGCCTGTCATCACTCTATCAGTAAGCGCAGCGTTCGCTCGTTATCGTCTGTCATCACTAAATTCATAAGCACTGCATTCGCTTGTTATCACTAAATTCGTAAGCGCAGTTCGCTTGTTATCACCTGTCATAGCTATTTCTGTTGTTGCTGTTACTCAATTAACTGATTAGGTAGATTCAGGATATGTGCCAAACGTAATAACTTTGCACCTTAATGGCACAAATAGACCTTACCCATTGATATTCTTGATATTATCTTTAGAATAAAAACGATGATGTGAAAAGGTGTATTGACCAGGATAAGAAGATATGTGCAACAATGAATAAAAACTGCACCATTTTAGGGCAGAAAAAGAAGATGATGAGAGGTAACGAGCGATAGAAAGAGATGGCGAGCGATAAAAAGCGATAGAGCCTAGATGCTAGAACGCTACGCTGCTAGATTCTATAAAATCTTAGCAGCGAAGCTGTTCCTAGAAGCGCAGCGCTCTATCCGCGTAGCGGCCTAGTACTTAGAATCTAGATCACTAGAGCGCTACGCTGCTAGATGCTATAAAAGCTAAAAGACCTAGTAACTCGAACGGTACTGGAATCTGGTGACTAAATCTTAGCAGCGAAGCTGTTCCTAGAAGCGAAGCGCACTATCCGCGTAGCTGCCTAGTATTTAGAATCTAGATGACTAGAGCGCTACGCTGCTAGATACTATAAAAGCCAAAAGACCTAGTAAATCGAACGATACTGGAATCTGGTGACTAAATATTAGCAGCGAAGCTGTCCTTAGAAGCGCAGCGCACTATCCGCGTAGCGGCCTAGTATTTAGAATCTAGATCACTAGAGCGCTACGCTGCTAGATGCTATAAAAGCTAAAAGACCTAGTAACTCGAAAAGTACTGGAATCTGGTGATAAAATCTTAGCAGCGAAGCTGTCCTTAGAAGCGAAGCGCTCTATCCGCGTAGCGGCCTAGAATCTAGCATCTAGATGACAAGACCGCTACGCTGCTAGATGCTATAAAAGCAATAGACCTAGTAACTCGAACGGTACTGGAATCTGGTGATTAAATCTTAGCAGCGAAGCTGTTCCTAGAAGCGAAGCGCTCTATCCGCGTAGCGGCGTAGTATTTAGAATCTAGATGACTAGAGCGCTACGCTGCTAGATGCTATAAAAGCTAAAAGACCTAGTAACTCGAACGGTACTTGAGTCTGGTGGCTAAATCTTGGCAGCGAAGCTGTCCTTAGAAGCGCAGCGCACTATCCGCGTAGCGGCCTAGTACTTAGAATCTAGATCACTAGAACGCTACGCTGCTAGATGCTATAAAAGCTAAAATACCTAGTAACTCGAACGGTACTGGAATCTGGTGACTACATCATAGCAGTGAAGCTGTCCCTAGAAGCGCAGCGCTCTATCCGCGTAGCGGCCTAGAATCTAGCATCTAGATTAATACTGGAATCTGGTGACTAAATCTTAGCAGCGAAGCTGTTCCTAGAAGCTAAGCGCTCTAGCCGCGTAGCGGCCTAGAATCTCGGCATTAAGTTAGAATTGGTTTTCGAAATAGCTTTCAATAATTAACACCGCTGACACCGCATCAATTTGACCTTTGGTTAACGCTTTAAAACCACCCAATTCAAATAAGCGGGCTTTAGCATCTGCAGTGGTTAAACGTTCGTCTTGGGTGGCAATTTTAACGCCAAAACGACCGTTAATTCGATTAGCAAATTTTCGAGCCCGTTGAGTCATCTCTTGCTCGGTGCCGTCCATATTTAACGGTAAACCGACGACGACAAGATCTGGTTGCCATTCTTTCAATAATTTGTCGATATCATCCCAATTAGGGATCCCATCAACCGCTTTAATTGATAATAAAGGTGTGGCGCTAGCTGTAATGGCTTGACCTATAGCGACACCAATACTTTTGGTGCCGTAGTCGAACCCTAAAACGGTTTGTGGTTGCATGTTTATCTCTTGGTTTAATCTTTAGAGGACGCTTTAAAAGCAACAGCCTAGAGCGCTACGCTGCGAGGACGCTTCGCGGCTAGAGGCTATAAAATCTTAGCAGCAAAGCAGTTCTTAGCAGGACGTAGTCCGTCCTAGCAGCGCAGCGACCCTAGCAGGACGCAGTCCGCCCTAGCAGCGCAGCGACCCTAGCAGGACGCAGTCCGCCCTAGAAGCGCAGCGACCTATTTTTAAGCATGTCCGACTTGGCTCGACATTTGCCAAATATCAAACCCGAGCTGTTGGGTAGCCATTAGCCACATTTGTTCAGGCTCAACGTTAAATAATAACTCTGGTGTCGCTTTAATCGTTAACCAGGTGTTGTCGGCAATTTCTTGTTCAAGCTGGTCTTTACTCCAACCGGCATAACCTAGCGCAACAATAAAATTTTCGGGTGATTTATCAGAACCAATCGAGGCTAATATATCTCGCGAGGAGGTTAACATAGTCTCTTCGCTAATTTCAGTGCTGTTAACCCAGTGCTTTTGAGGCGTGTGTAATACAAAACCACGTTCGGGGGCGACAGGGCCGCCAATGAGCACTTGACTGTCTAAGGAGAATAAAAACTCTGGCGATAGATAGAGTTCCATTTGTTCAAGCAGATCTTCAACCTCAACACCGATTGGACGGTTAACCATTAAGCCCATGGCACCTTTTTTATCATGCTCACAAATGTATATCACCGAGCGCTCGAAAAATGTGTCATCTAATGATGGCATTGCAATTAAAAAGTGGTCTTTGAAATTATCCATATGCTATCCCCAATAGTGTTTTAGCGTTTTGTATTATCCACCCGCTAATTTCACAGTGAAATTTAACTTTTCTAATATGGATTTTATTTGTTCGCGATTGTCAGTTTGTACTTCAATGCAGAAGTCTTTCACTGTACCACCGCAGCCACATTGTTTCTTCAATTTTTGCGCAAGGTCTTTTAAGGCTTTTTCATCTAATTCGAGCCCTTTGATCACACTTACGCCCTTACCTTTACGCCCTTTACTGTCTTTATGGATCCGCACTATACCGTCGCCAGTGGGTACTTCAGCTTGTGGCTTTGGCTGATCAATACGACCTTTATCAGTGCTATAAACTAATGCGATATTGGGATCTATTCTCATATTATTTCTTTAGCAGTAAAACATTATTTGAGTTTAACAAATCATAAAAGCAGAGGCGAGGATATAAAGCTAAAAGCGTAGGGACTGGGACGCTTCAAAAGCAACAGCCTAGAGCGCTGCGCTGCTAGGACGCTACGCGGCTAGAGGCTATAAAATCAAAATATACAGCAAAGAAAGAGCCGGTAACAAGCGATGACGAGCGAAACGAGTAACAGCCTAGCCGCATAGCGGCCTAGGATCTTAGCAGCGAAGCTGTCCCTAGCAGTGACGAAGTCACGCCCTAGAAGCGCAGCGCACTATCCGCGTAGCGGCCTAAGATCTTAGCAGCGAAGCGCCCTAGCAGTGACAGAGTCACGCCCTATAACTATAGAAAAGGTTTTACCAGATTTGCCATCATATTGATGTGGTCGTCGTTGTCATTTAAACATTCAATGTATCTGAAGTTTTTGCCGCCGGCATCTTCAAATACGTGACGATTTTCGCCTTTGATTTCTTCTAGGGTTTCTAGGCAATCGGCGCTAAATGCTGGGCAGATGACGGCGATGTCGGTAATGCCTTTGGCTGGTAGGCTGGCGATTGTTGCGTCGGTATAAGGTTGTAACCATTTAGCCTTGCCAAAGCGAGACTGGAATGTTGCAACGTAATCGTCTTCACTTAAGCCTAATTTTTCGACCACTAAACGAGTCGTTTTCAAGCAGAAACAGTAATAGGGATCGCCTAAATGCAAATTACGCTCAGGCATACCATGGTAAGACATCACTAGTTTTTGCGGTTTACCGTGCTGATCAAAATCTTTTTGGATAGATGCTGCAAGCGCATCAATAAGATCAGGGTTGTCATGGTAGGTGTTTATAAAATGCAGTGCAGGGATATATCGCCATTTCATTAATTCTTTAGCTAAAGCATCAAATGCTGAACCCGTTGTTGGCGCAGCATACTGCGGATATAAAGGCAGAACAACTAGGTTATCTACGCCTTGTTTATGCATAGCTTGTAAGGTGCTCGACGTTGATGGCGAACCATAACGCATCGCTAAATGTACACTTGCATCGAACCCTTGCGCTTGAAGATGTTTGGCTAGTTTGGCTTGTTGACGTTGGCTGATAGCCAGTAAAGGAGAGCCCTCGTCGGTCCAGACTTGTTTGTATAAGGCTGCTGATTTAGCAGGACGAATACGTAAAATAATCCCATGAAGAATAATCATCCATATCAGCTTTGGAATTTCGACTACTCGAGGATCCGCCAAAAACTCAGCTAAATAGATGCGAACAGCTGATGCAGTAGGTGCATCTGGTGTACCTAGATTCAATAATAATACACCAGTTTTGCCACGAGCTTTGTGGCCGGTGTCTTTATCTAACCCTGAAAATCTAGCCAAAGTATCTTCTCCGTTATTGATATGGATTTATAAATACAGCTCACTTTGGATATCTCATGAGCTTAAATCAAAATTGTATCGCATTCATTTAAAACAAAAAGAGCGCTAGGTATCGATTTTATCATCAAATTAACCCGCACTCGGCAAATATTTATTTACCCTAGCTAACTCGCTTAGGTCATTCTATTTAGTCGCTCTATTAAGTCGCTCTATCTAGTCGCTTTATTTATCCGCTTTATTTAGTCGCTAAGCTAAACGGCCCTGTTTAGCTAACGATTACAAAACTGATTCAATCGCTTTTTTCAATTCTTCGCTATCAGGTTTCACACGAGAACTGAATTGTTGTACGGTTTGGCCATCAGCGGAAACTACGTATTTGTAGAAATTCCATTTAGGTTCGCCAGTTTTGTCGCCTAAGTATTTAAATACTGAGTTAGCCTCACCGCCTCTAACAGGTGATGTTGCCACCATGGTAAACGTAACACCATAATTAATGAAACAAACATCGGCAGTTTTAGCTTCGTCTTTTTCTTCTTGGAAAAAATCATCTGATGGAAAGCCAATCACTACTAAACCTTTGTCGGCATATTGTTTGTGTAATGCTTCAAGTGCTTCAAACTGAGGGGTAAATCCACAATGGGATGCAGTATTAACGATTAATACGGCTTTGCCTTGGGTGAGTTCACATAAATTGACGTTTTCTGTTGAGTGTAATTTACGAGCGTCAACATTGAGATAATCAGGACAATTTGCAGCCACGGAGCCAAAACTTAATCCCAATAAGCCAATTGCCGTTAGGTATTTAATCATTGTTAGTTTGTCCTTTACTCAAAGTTTATAAGAATAGATAGAAATAGGCACCGATAAACGAATTTATCGATGCCTATTAGGTATCACAGGACTGTACGAAGTACTGCTTTTTTCAGATCATAAATGATTAGAAATAAAAACCAATATTAATATTTAAACGTGAATGCCATGATGTATCACCGTTATCGATACCAACACCTGCACCATCAACAAACCACATATTTTTACCGGCAATCCAATCTACATAAGAATAAAATTTACCTGCAGTGATGGCAACACCAGTCACATTCTGGATAGAATCATCAAGTCCTTGACCCGATGCCATTACCTGGCTGTAATCGTTGTAAAAATTCAAATTAGTGATTGGTCCCCAATCAACGTCAAACGATTTAGCAATGTTAACGGTAGCAACATCGGCTTCAGCAGCAATTTCAAATGGATATTGAAATGCACTCAACGCAATACGTTCACTGTTGTCTATATCATAGTCATAATGAATATATTGTAATTGTAATTGCCATTTTTTCCAGTCAAGTTGCCAATGCGCTGCAGCGGCAAGGCCATTGGTGTCTTCACCCACTACGGTAGCTGCATCAGCCATAAAATCTAATTGGCTGTATTGTAATGAACCACCTAACTTATGAGTGACTTCACCAGAAGTAAATTCACGTTCAACTCGAGCGTTGATTTGTCCTGCCTCTTCATATGGTGAATCGGCTGTTGTGGCAGCATCAAATGAGTAACGATCATAATTAGAACCGTCGCCAATTTCGTCATTAACAAAATAAGCTAAATCATAGCGCCAACCATTTTGTTCATTTTTGTAATGAATACCAGCATCGTAATCATCTTCAAAACCAAGATAATAGGTTGCGCCGAACCAAAATGAATGAGCAGCATAAGGCAATAAACCAAATGGGACTTGGGTTACACCCACTTGCACTGATTGGGCGTCATCAAATTGATAACCCATGTAGGCATGATGCACTACGTCCATGTTTTCATACCAACGATACTGAGCTGAGGCGAATAAGCCATCTTTGCTCTTGTAATTAACGTCAGCACGGAACAATTCAAACTCAAGCTTGGCGTTGTCGTCGTAATCTTTCCAACCGTAGTTCACCCGAACTGCACCGCCAATATCAACTTCATCGGTGACAGGTACAGCCGATGCCGAAAGCGGAAGTAAGATTAACGAAGAAAAGACGGTGATTTTTTGCCATAACTGCATGAAACATCCTTGAAAGAACAATGTTATAAAGCGTGATAAAAATGAGTAACGTATAATGTGTTTATACGGATAAGGTTACTGAATAAAGGTTTTAATGTACTTTTGTCATCGAAATGTCCACGACAACAGGAGTAATTATAACAATGATAACGGCCATGATAACAAAAAAAGGCCGTAAGATGTTACTTACGACCTCTCATAACCAATGGTTCGATTGATAATCCACTCATTTATTGGCTCAAAACATCACTAATTCACTCATTTATTGGCTCAAAACATCACTAATCCATGTCGAGAGTAATACCTTCCATTGATCCTGAAGAAGCCGCTTCATTATTTCGCAATTTAATCATTAAACGTAAATCGTTTGGCGAGTCGGCATGATGTAATGCATCGGCGTAACTAATCTCACCCTCTACATATAAATCTAGCAATGCCTGGTCAAAAGTCTGCATGCCTTGCTCGCGTGACTTCCCCATGGTTTCTTTCAGTAAATGCAATTCATTTTTAGCAATCAAACTGGCCACTCGAGGGGTATTAATTAACACCTCAATGGCGGCGCGGCGCCCGGTGCCGTCTGATTTCGGAATAAGCTGTTGCGCTACAATGCCACGTAAATTTAACGACAAATCAAACAACAGTTGATTGTGCTTACTTTCCGGTACTAAATGCATAATGCGATCGAGTGCTTGGTTAGCGTTGTTTGCATGCAAGGTTGCCATGCATAAATGACCCGTTTCGGCAAATGACAACGCAAATTCCATGGTTTCTTGAGTACGGATTTCACCAATCAGAATGACATCTGGCGCTTGACGCAAAGAGCTTTTAAGCGCGGCATCAAATGAGTCGGTATCAATACCCACTTCACGCTGAGTAACAATACTTTTACGATGGTTATGTACAAACTCGACAGGGTCTTCAATGGTCAGAATATGTCCGCGAGCATGAGCATTTCGATATCCCACTAGCGCAGCCAACGAAGTCGACTTACCAGTACCGGTACCACCCACCATAATGATAAGACCACGCTTACTCATGACCAAGTCTTTCAAAATAGGGGGTAGCTTTAGGTCATCAACTTCAGGTATTTGGGTTTCGATACGGCGCATAACACAACCGGCTGATTCGCGTTGCCAAAAGGCACTGACACGAAAACGACCTAAATCTTTGGCTGCAAATGCAAAGTTACACTCACTAGTGTCGTGAAATTCTTTCTTTTGAACGTCACTCATCAACGACTCAACAAACACTAATGATTGCTCTGGTGTTAATCGATTATCGGATAGTTGACGTAGCTCTCCGTCGATTTTGGCACTGGGTGGAAAACCAGCAGTGATAAATAAATCAGACGCCTTTTTTTCCACCATCATATTTAAAAACGGACGAACATCCATGATCCCAGTTCCTTAGAAATTAGCTTGCTTATTCGAACTCTTCTGCATCGCATCTTCACGGGTAATTAACCCACGATTAACTAAGTTTTGCAGACATTGATCAAGGGTTTGCATACCGTGAGACATACCCGTTTGAATAGCTGAATACATTTGTGCGACTTTGTCTTCACGAATAAGATTTCGAATCGCTGGGGTGCCCATCATAATTTCATGAGCAGCCACTCGGCCACCACCAATTTTCTTGATCAATGTTTGTGAAATAACCGCCTGAAGCGACTCTGACAACATGGTACGAACCATGCTCTTTTCACCTTCAGGGAATACATCGACTATACGGTCAATAGTTTTGGCAGCTGAAGTAGTATGCAAAGTACCAAATACTAAGTGACCCGTTTCAGCAGCCGTCATGGCTAAGCGAATGGTTTCGAGGTCGCGCATTTCACCCACAAGAATAACATCTGGATCTTCACGTAATGCACTTCTTAGAGCTGCATTAAAGCTATGTGTGTGTTTGTGAACTTCACGCTGGTTAATAAGGCATTGTTTGTTCTGATGAACGAATTCTATCGGGTCTTCAATGGTTAAAATATGGTCATGTCGGTTTTCATTTACATAATCGACCATCGCAGCCAATGTGGTTGATTTACCCGAACCAGTAGGCCCGGTGACTAATACTAAGCCACGTGGGAAACTGGCAATTTTCTTAAAAATTTCTGGCGCGCCCAATTGCTCAAGCGACAAAATGTCAGACGGAATGGTACGGAATACCGCGCCAGCGCCACGCGACTGATTAAAGGCGTTAACACGAAAACGCGCTAGATTAGGCACTTCGAATGAAAAATCGATTTCTAGATGTTCTTCATAGTCTTTACGTTGTTTATCATTCATGATGTCATAGACAAGACTATGAACGCCTTGATGATCTAACGCAGGTAAATTAATTTTTCTTACCTCACCGTCAACGCGGATCATAGGAGAAACGCCTGCTGAAAGATGTAGATCTGATGCTTTGTGTTTTACACTAAAGGCGAGTAATTCAGTGATTTCCATTGTAGAGACATCCATTTAACCAACATTATGACAACAATAGCAGACAGAATATCAATCGCCCAGAGTAGAATTAGTCAAGCGGCGCAAAAGTGTTCACGTTCATCGGCCGAAATAAGCCTATTAGCAGTGAGTAAAACCAAACCGATCAGTGACATCATTGCTGCTTATCAAGCGGGGCAACGTCTATTTGGTGAAAACTATGTCCAAGAAGGCGAAACTAAAATTACTGCCTTGCAGGCTGATTACCCAGATATCGAGTGGCATTTTATTGGCCCGTTGCAATCGAATAAAAGTAAAATTATTGCCGAACATTTTGATTGGATGCATACCTTAAGTCGTGACAAAATTGCCCAACGTTTGCATGAACAACGTCCAAATAACAAGCCGCCATTAAACGTGTGCATTCAAGTCAATATTAGCCAGGAACAATCAAAGTCGGGTGTTAATCCTGAGGATGTCGCCACGTTAGCACTTACTATCGCCTCCTTAAGCAATCTTAAGCTGCGCGGATTAATGGCTATCCCAACCGCGACTGATGACGTACAACTTCAACAACAAGAATTTAGCCAATTAAAGCAACTTTTTGACCAACTTAAGCAGCAATATCCTAGCGTCGACACCTTATCAATGGGTATGAGCGGCGACATGGACATCGCCATCGCCAACGGATCAACCATGGTACGCATTGGCAGTGCGATCTTTGGTGAAAGATAAAATCAACAGCCTAGAACGCTTCGCTGCTAGGTCGCTATAAAATCTATAGCAACAGCCTAGAACGCTTCGCTGCTAGGTCGCTTCGCGGCTAGATGCTATAAAATCTATAGCAACAGCCTAGAACGCTGCGCTGCTAGGTCGCTTCGCGGCTAGATGCTATAAAATCAACAGCCTAATCGCGAAGCGACTCAATCTTAGCAGCGAAGCTGTTCCTAGAAGCGAAGCGCTCTATTCGCGCAGCGGCCTAGCAGGATGCAGTCCGCCCTAGAATCTAGAAGCGTAGCGTCCTAGGGCTGAATTAGGTAACATACACTGCAATTGGACATAAATTCACTCTTTAATTGGATACAGACTTAATGACTCAAGCAAAAGTATGTTTTATCGGTGCGGGCAATATGACTCGTAGCATTATTAGTGGCTTAGTTAAGCATGGCTATCCTAGTGACCTTATTCATGCAACCAATCCAAGCAAGGGTAAATTGGATGCGTTGCAGCACGATTTTGCGATTCAAGTTTCCCACGATAATCATGCAGCTGCACAAACTGCCGATGTCATCGTGTTAAGCGTAAAACCTCAATTAATGGCAACGGTTTGTGAAGACTTAAGTTCACTGGATTTAGCCAATAAGTTAATCATCACTATCGCTGCAGGTATTCCAGCATCTCGTTATCAAGTCTACTTTAAGCAACCTATTAAACTTATTCGCACCATGCCTAATACTCCGACTCAAATTGGCTATGGTATGACAGGTATTTATGCTGATAACAGTATTTCTGCCGAGCACAAAGGGATTTGTGAAACTTTAATGCAAAGCGGCGGTAAAGTGGTTTGGGTTGATAAAGAAGCGGAATTAGATCAAGTGATAGCCCTTGCAGGCAGCTCTCCTGCTTATTTTTTCTTGTTTATCGAGTCTATGATCGCCTCTGGCGTCAACATGGGTATGGCTGAAGACAAAGCAAGACTCCTTGCTGAGCAAGCTGCCTTGGGTGCTGCGCAGATGGTGATACAAAATCAACAGTTATCAGTAACCGAACTGCGTCAAAATGTTATGTCAAAAGGCGGTACTACGGCTAGAGCTGTAGAAACATTCCAACAAGGCGGTTTAGTCGAATTGGTCGATAAAGCCATGACAAACTGCGTTGCTAGAGCCCAAGAAATGGCTAAAACATTCTAACGTTATGAGATGAACGATTATTTAACTTACGGTTAACCTCTTTGGTGTAAAATAGTTGCGTAAAACTAAGCTTATAAACACCAAATCTGAGTGATAATCCGTTATATTGTTAACTCAGTTAGTCGTACAGTTAAATATTGACGCAGTTAATTTCAGTGCTAATTCACACTCTAATCTGCGATCTAATGTAATTACAAGATTAAGCACTAAATCACATCAACGTAAGGCAACATACATGAATGCAATGAGTTTTTTAGTCAACACTCTGTTTGACTTATACCTAATGATCGTCATTCTTCGTTTTTGGCTACAGCTTGCAAGAGCGGATTTTTATAATCCATTTAGCCAATTTGTGGTTAAAGCGACACAACCGATTATCGCACCAATGCGTCGACTATTACCGTCTGTAGGACGTTTTGATACTTCATCAATGGTACTGGCACTGATTGTCGTGTTGGTCAAAATGTTAGTGCTTACTTTCATTGCAGGGGCAACTGTAGATATTGTTACCTTGTTATTATTCTCAGTGATCTCTGTCGTAAAACAAGCTGGCGTGTTACTTTTTTGGATGTTACTTATCCGCGCAGTATTGAGTTGGTTCAACCAAGGTTATAACCCAATTGTGATGGTGATGACCCAATTAACAGAACCTATTTTAGCGCCAGTACGCAAAGTGCTACCCGCTATTGGTGGCTTAGATCTATCTGTATTAGTGGTATTTATTGCGATGAATTTCATTAATATGTTGTGCGCGCAATATATCCCGTTTTGGTCAATTATTTAGATGTCGAACAAATCTAACTAATGAATCCAGTCAGCTATATTAACGATGAGCAGCAAGGTGACTTGCTGCTTTTTGTGTATGTACAACCCAAAGCCAGCCGCGATCAAATTGTCGGTTTGCACGGTAACGAATTAAAAATAGCTATCACAGCGCCACCGATTGACGGTAAAGCAAATGCTTATCTGTCTAAATACCTTGCAAAAGCCTGTAAAGTGGCTAAAAGTCAGGTTCATATCCTTAAGGGTGAACAAGGTCGTCATAAGCAAATTAAAATATGCCAACCGCAGATTATTCCGCCTGAAATAGCCGCCCTTTTGTGACTGTTTCTCCTATAATAACGTTATAGCTCATGCCCGCTAAGGACTAAATTATGTTCCAATCATTGCGTTTATGTCGCCCATTATTACAAATATTATTGTTGTCACTGATAACGATGACCAGTATCGGCTACGCTCAAGCAGAACAAAAACAACAAGTTGGTAATTTTGATATTCATTACATGGCGCTTAGTAGCACCTTTATTACCCCAGAAATAGCAAAAACCTACGGAATAGAACGCAGTAGTTACAATGGATTGGTGAACATTACCGTGCTCAATACGAATCTAGAAGGACACCCAGCTGTCCCAGTTGAAATTTCAGGAATCGCCAATAACTTAATTGATGCCCGCGTAACTCTGGATTTTAAAGAAATTCGCGAAGGGAAATCCATCTATTACATCGCAGAAGTGCCTTATCGTGATGATCAAGATGTTAATTTTACCATTGCCATTAAGCACGGCAACCAGCTAAACACCTCATTGAAATTCAAACAAAAATTCTATGTAGATTAAATCATCGATAAAAAGCCTAGAGCGCTGCGCTGCTAGGACGCTTCGCGGCTAGATCCTATAAAATCAACAGCCTAGTCGCCCAGCGACTCAATCTTAGCAGTGACGAAGTCACGTCCTAGAAGCGAAGCGCACTATCCGCGTAGCGGCCTAGGATCTTAGCACCAAAGCTGTCCTTAGCAGTGACGAAGTCACGTACTAGAAGCGCAGCGCACTATCCGCGTAGCGGCCTAGGATCTTAGCAGCGAAGCTGTCCTTAGCAGTGACGAAGTCATGCTCTAGAAGCGAAGCGCACTATCCGCGTAGCGGCATAGGATCTTAGCAGCGAAGCTGTCCTTAGCAGTGACGAAGTCACGTCCTAGAAGCGAAGCGCACTATCCGCGTAGCGGCCTAGGGGGTAGTTAGAGTATAATGACGGCAAATTTACCCTCATCTAAAAAACTTATGCATACCTTAGTCAAACAACAAATTGTTCTTGCCAGTGGCAACAAAGGCAAACTTGCCGAATTTGATCAAATGCTGACAGCATTTAATATTGAAGTATTACCACAGAATCAATTTAACGTGACAGAGGTTGCAGAGACAGGCACTACATTTGTAGAAAACGCCATCATTAAAGCTCGCCATGCCGCTGAAATAACCGGTAAAGCTGCAATTGCAGATGACTCAGGTATTGAAGTTGATGCACTACAAGGCCAACCAGGGATTTACTCTGCCCGTTATTCAGGAGCCAATGCAACCGAAACCAGCAATTACCTCAAGCTACTTGATGCATTGCAAGGCGAAACACTTCGAAGTGCCCGTTTCCAATGTGTACTGGTTTATATGCGTCATGCAAAAGATCCTACGCCTATTATTTGCCAGGCTTCATGGGAAGGGACAATCAACCATGCTCCACAAGGCGAGCAAGGCCATGGTTATGATCCCGTATTTATTCCGCAAGGTTTTGAGTGCTCGGCAGCAGAGCTAACTCGTGAACAGAAAAATGCCCATAGCCATCGAGGCAAAGGACTTGAGTTATTAGTGAGTGCCATGAAAGCTCAAGGTATCATTTTATCGAACAGTACATCGAACAATACTTCTGGCGGCCACCAATAAATGATATTGCAATTACCCCCACTTAGCTTGTATATCCATATTCCTTGGTGCGTGCAAAAATGCCCTTATTGCGATTTTAACTCCCACGGCCAAAATGGTGAGTTACCACAGCAACAATATGTCGACGCATTATTAGAAGATTTAAAACAAGACTTGGCGTATGTTCAAGGTCGAAAGGTGCATACCATTTTTATCGGCGGTGGCACGCCATCGTTATTTGATGCTAGTCAAATTCAACGCATACTTGAAGGCGCGCAAGCGTTAATCCCTTTTGAAGATAATATTGAAATCACCATGGAAGCCAATCCTGGCACATTAGAGCACGACGACTTTAGTGCTTACCGCGCAGCGGGTGTCACGCGCTTATCTATTGGGGTGCAAAGTTTTTCAAAAGAAAAACTTAATCTGTTGGGACGCATCCATAATGAGGATGAAGCCAAAGTGGCGGCAGAAAAAGCCAAGCAAGCAGATTATTTAAGTTTTAATCTCGACTTAATGCACGGTTTACCAAACCAAAGCTTTGACGAGGCCATGCATGATATCGACACAGCAACGGCTTTAGCTCCACCGCATCTTTCTTGGTATCAACTCACCATTGAACCCAACACCTTGTTTCATTCAAAACCGCCACAATTACCAGACGATGAAAACCTGTGGCAAATATACGAGCAAGGTCAGCAGCGCTTAGCGGCATTAGGTTATGAGCAATACGAAATATCAGCCTATGCAAAACCTGGATTCCAATGTCGCCATAATCTTAATTATTGGCAATTTGGCGATTACCTTGGCATCGGTTGCGGCGCCCACGGTAAAATCACCCTGCCCGGCTCAAATCGGATTGTACGTACGGTAAAAATAAAGCACCCTAAAGGCTACCTCGCTGCGGATAAATATACCTTTGAAACCACAGATGTCGTTGAAGAAGACCGCCCATTAGAATACTTAATGAACCGTCTAAGGTTGATGACTCCAATCCCTAAAACTGAATTTGAGCAGCGTACAGGCCAATCAGCTGAGGTAGTAAAACAAGGAATGCAAAAATCAATTGAACGGGGATTATTGACAGAAACCACAACGCATTGGCAATTGACGTCTAAAGGCCACATGTTTGTAAATGATTTGCTGTCTCAGTTTATTTAATTTACCAGTCGATTGAATAAAATAATATGACTCGCGGTTTTCTTTTTAAACCGTTAACTGTGAGTCAATAATCAAAAATCTGCTTCTAGCGCCACAATTTACTTACCTTAAATACACACTTTCTAACATTTCTATTCACACATTTAGGCAAAGCTTGATTAGGATATGCGCTTATAACTTAGGTACTTTGGGAAGATATCAATGTCTATTAAAACTAAAACAACTCTCGTTGCTGTCGCGTTATCAAGCTTATTAAGCGCATCAGCCATTGCGAACTTGCACAACATGCCGCAATTGAGCCAACAAGAAAGTACAGCGACATCAAGCCAACAAACTGAATCAGAAAAAGCCAACGTATTGTTTGAAGCCATTTTTATGGAAAATGTGATGGCAAATCCGGTTAACCAAACTTACCTGGGTATCAAACAAGATTACGGCAAGTGGAATGACTTGTCTGATGCTGCTGCAGATGCTGATTTAGCCCGCAGTAAACAGCAACTAATAAGATTAACTCGCCTTGATGCCAATAAACTAAATGAACAAGCTGCGCTCAGTTATGAACTGTTGAAGGCCAGCTTAGAGCACAGTATTAGCGACGATAAATGGCGTTATCACACCTATCCGATTAACCAAATGTATGGCGTCCATTCTGTGGTGGCTTCATTATTGATTAACCAACATCAAATAACCGATGAAAGTGATGCTAAAGCTTATATTAGTCGTTTGAACGGCATACCAACACTACTTGCACAATTAGAGACCTCATTAGAAATTCGCGCTAAAAAGCATATTATCGCGCCAAAATTTGTTTTCCCATATGTAATTTCCGATAGTAAAAACATTATCACTGGCGCCCCATTTACAGATACAGGAAAAGACAGCGCGTTATGGGCTGACGCGAACCGTAAGATAAATAAACTCGATATAACCGATGGCAACAAACAAGCCTTATTAGTCGAAGTAAAACAGGCTCTGCTTACTAAGGTAAAACCTGCCTATGAGCAGTTAATCACCTATACCAAGTCACTTGAAGCTCGAGCCGATACTCAAGATGGAGCTTGGAAACTGCCTGACGGAGAAGCGTTTTACAATAACGCCCTCGCCCGCACCACTACAACCGATATGACCGCAGACACTATCCATGATCTTGGCTTATCTGAAGTTAAGCGTATTCATGATGAAATGCGGGTCATTATGAAAAAGGTACACTTTGCCGGCAGCTTACAAGAGTTTTTTGTGTTCATGCGCGATGATAAGCAATTTTATTACCCAGAAACTGATGAAGGCAAAACGGCATATCTCGCCCAAGCAAAATCGCTGATCGATACTATGGAGTCTCGTTTAGACGAAGTGTTCACGATTAAGCCTAAAGCCGAATTAGTGGTACGAAAGGTAGAAGCGTTTAGAGAAAAGTCCGCAGGTAAAGCATTTTACGACCAACCAGCACCAGATGGTTCTCGCCCTGGAAGCTATTACGCTAATTTATACAAAATGGAAGCGATGCCAAAGTATCAGATGGAAGCGCTTGCTTACCATGAAGGGATCCCAGGACATCACATGCAAATTGCTATTGCACAAGAACTGCAAGGCATTCCAAAATTCCGTAAATTTGGCGGTTACACTGCTTATATTGAAGGTTGGGGACTTTACTCAGAATATTTCCCGAAGGAAATGGGCTTATATGCCGACCCATACTCTGACTTTGGTCGTTTATCGATGGAGCTATGGCGCGCATGCCGTTTAGTGGTTGATACTGGGATACACGCTAAAAAGTGGACTCGTGAGCAGGCTATTGCCTATTACGTTGAGAATACTCCAAACGCGGAGTCTGATGCGATAAAAATGGTCGAACGCCATATTGTTATGCCATCACAAGCGACTGCGTATAAAGTAGGTATGATTAAAATATTACAACTACGTGAGCAGGCTAAAAAGGCGCTAGGAGCCAAGTTTGATATTCGCGAATTTCATACTGTAATCCTTAAAAATGGACCATTGCCATTAGACATACTTGAAGAGCAAGTAAATAAGTGGATTAAGCAGGTTCAATCGCTGTAATTTTAAATCATTAATCCACTCGAAACATAAAACGGCAACCTGAGGTTGCCGTTTTGCTTTATCAATTTCCACAAAAAAATAACCCCAGAACAAAGTCTGGGGTAAACCAAATAAATTAGGATGATGGTTTTAAGGTTGGCATTATTTTAGTTCGAAAACCATTGCCAACACTGACTCAAAATTTGCTACCTTGCCGATTTGTACATCTCACTGAAAAGGGGTCATTTCTCAGAAAAACGTAGGGTTCAAATCATTTCGAATCAACTGAGTACTATTGTATTGATATCAGAACAGAGTTCAACTAGTTAACAAATGTAAATTGCTAAACCCTTGATTAGCAACTTACTAATAAACTAATCAATCAACACCTTAAGCACTTTAAAATCAGCAACTTAATACAAAGCCGCAAGGTAAGTTGCGGCTTTGTTCTAAATTTGAAATAATGTTTCCACTTTTACTTACGAAGTTTATACAAATGATCGAACTTAGCATCCCAATAAGGTGGGCTGCTGATGTGCGTTTTAATAAAATCAATGAACGCACTGACTTTTGGAGCTAGATGTTTACGACGAGGATACACTGCTTGTAATGGAAGATTGTGAGTCAACTGCCAATCAGGTAACAAAGGAATCAATGTCCCTTGAGCGATTTCATCTTCCATTAAGTAACTGGCTAAATAGACAATGCCTAAACCACTTACTGCGGCCGATTTCAATGCTGGCGCATTATCGACACGGAAATTGCCTGATACACCTATTTCGCAATAATCTTCACCCTTTTTAAATTGCCACATGCTGTGCTCATGCCACTCACCTTGATACACCAAACAATTGTGTTCAACCAATTGCTCTGGGCGGCTAATGTTACCATGTTGGGCAATATAACCCGGTGATGCGACTAACAAGAACTGACATTTCATTAACGGTCTTGCCACCATACCCAGCGGCAATTGCTCAGACATGGTTAACAATAGGTCTAAGCCTTCACTGACAACATCGACTTTATGATCAAGTAAGCTCACTTGTAGTTCAAGCTCTGGATGCCTTGCCATAAATGCTGGTAAAGCTGGAATAATGTGCATGGTGCCAAATGATTGTGATATCCCAACTTTTAGTACACCACGAGTTGCATCATTTAAGTTGTGAACACTTGAAACGGCCTGCTCTGCATCACGAAGAAGTTCTTCGCCTTGTAGATACAATAAATTGCCGGCTTCAGTAAGGCTTAAACTGCGGGTTGTTCGCTGAATAAGTTGCACACCAAGTTTATGTTCAAGATCTGCAACTTGAGTACTTACTTTAGATTTAGAAATGCCAAGACGTCTGGCTGCAGCACTAAAACTTCCTGCACGTGCAACATGAGTAAAAATTGCGATAGGTTCTAACAGTTCTAACATGAAAGTCGCCTTAAGCTGGTTACGACATTAATAAAAATTTCAGATATCTGTTAGCCATTGCTGGTAACTAAACCTTGCTTAGCATCAATATCGACACTCAGATATTATGATTGTTGCTGCCAAATGAGCATCAAAACAAACTAATATCTTTAATCAACACTAACAAATGAAGATTCTGAAATATAACCACATCTAAAGTAGAGTGTAATTTTGTAATAATTCTCAAGAGTATAACAAAAAAAGCCTCTATGGCTCTATATTTATAATTGACAATTTTTTTATCAGAACAAAGCAACACGAGCTATAGCGGTAAAGCAGCTAGAATTGGCCCCAAAAAAAAGCCCCTGTGTCTTCAAAAAGAGCACAGGGGAAGGTCAGGTGTCCGGGAAGACAGGTTGAACAAAATAAATTTACTCTTTTAGCTCGCCTAGCTTGGCCAATGTATAAGGTGCAAGTTCTGGTATGGATTTACGCACTTGGCTTTCTAACACTAATAATCCTTCAAAATTATCACAAATTTTATCGGCTCGTTGTTCAAGGCCTTGTGATTGCGACTCAAGTTGTTGCTCGATGTCTTTACCGACATTGTCCATTTTTTGTGAAAAGGTATTCATTTTTTCTTCAAATGAACCGCCTTCAGAAGACATGATCTGGCTACCTAATGTCATCATTAATGATCCCATTGAGTTGGTGACCATTTGTTCTATCTCTTGTTCAAACTCTTCATTAAATGCATGTTCAATTGAAGAGTCTGTTGAACCTAAATAAAACTTATCGCCTTGCTGATACGCCATGGTGTCAATGCGTGTTTGAATCCCTGTCATTAGCTTATCAATTTGGCTACCAGTGGCGTCGCCAAATATTGGGGTTAATGCCATATTGACTGCTTGAGATGCCATTACGACAACATCACCAACCAAATCAATTACCTCAGGTACTTGACGAGATAGCTCATCAGAATATTGAGTGAGTAGCGTTTGTTGTTTAGCGGTTAAGGTGACTTTTTTACCGTCTACATATAGTTGATCGAGTTCAACGCGATATTTCTCGGATCCATTATCACTAATCTGCAATTTTTTTGGTTCAACAGTAACGTCATAGTTTAATGTCACATTGCACTTTTCATCATTAATGGACATTTTTGCCATGGCGGGAGTTAGCGCCCCTACTGTGAATAACATGCTGGTTAACGCTACACTACAAATCAACTTCTGTTTGGTCATGATAAAAATCCTTTTGCTATACATATATCAATAATTAGCTCGTATATGAGCTTTATAAAGCACAAGCTATGCCAATAGTTATAACTACATGACTTTTAATAGATTAATGATAAAATAAGACAATATATAAGCTAATGAATATACAATAGCGGAAGTGTATTCGTAAAATAAACCAATAAATAGTCTATTTTACCAATCTCAATAATAATTAATCTATCTAGGGCCAGCTGAGCTTCAGGATGAATTTTACTGCAGTTTGTATTTTGCTAGACAAGTAAGCGTATACGACGTGTGGTTGTTCTAGATAAGTAAGCAATAACCTAGGCGAAAAGAAGCCACTAAAACTGCCCAAGTGGGCAGTAAAATGACTTTTAAACGTTTTGAGTCAATATTATAGATTCAGATTTGATATACAAAGAGTGAGTACGTTAAGGTCGAACAACGTTAACCGCGAAAGATTAGCCCTTGTATAAACTAAAAAATTGAACGGCCTAACTGTTGGCTTAAATGTTCTAACATGGCTGTGCCCGCAAGCGAGTTACCATTATTGTCTAGCTCAGGTGACCACACACAAATAGACATATCACCAGGAATAACCGCAATAATGCCGCCCCCCACGCCACTTTTACCCGGCATACCTACTCGATAAGCGAACTCTCCTGCGCCATCGTATAATCCAGATGTCGCCAGTAATGCATTGAGTTGTCGAGTTTGCACCGGCGAAACTAAGCTGTCGCCATCGAGTGTCTTACCGCGATTAGCCAAATAGAACATCGCGCGGGACAAGTCAGCGCAATTCATTCTTAATGCACAATAATGAAAATAACTTTTAAGTACGGTATTGACGTCGCCTTCAAAATTACCAAATGACTTCATTAAATAGGCAATAGATGCATTACGTGCACTAAACTGGAACTCAGAATCCGCCACAACTTTATCGTAGGCTAACGTCGGGTTCTGGCTCAATTGACGCACAACCTCAAGCATACGATGCTTAGGCGCCCCTAAACGGGCTTGCAACAAGTCAGCAATAACTAGCGCACCGGCATTAATAAAAGGGTTGCGAGGTTTACCGCGCTCTAATTCGACCTGTACCAGCGAGTTAAATGAATGCCCTGAGGGTTCTTTACCCACACGACTCCAAATTTCATCTTCGGTATATAAATTAAGTGCCTGAGTAAGGCTAAAGACTTTAGAAATACTTTGAATTGAAAAAGGCTCAAGGTAATCACCGGCACCAATTGTTTGGCCATCAAGGGTAGTAACGGCAATCCCTATTTTGTTAGGGTCAACGCAGGCAAGCGCAGGAATATATCCTGCAACCTTGCCTTTACCCAATAGCGATCTTACTTTATCGACGGCTTGTTGAAGTAATAATTGCTCAGGCAATTTAGCTTAACCCCACCAGATATCGTACAAATCACTCACTTCGAGGTTAGAAACAGGCTTGTCTTTCCAGAACGCATTCACTGCAGCGGTATCTTCATCAGTACATTTACCGATAGCTTGGGTAGCAATAATACCTTCCCATTGCTTGTGTCCACCACCGTGGAAACCTAATTGACGAGGTTCAATGACCTCAACAAGAAACTGATCAACTAAGTTATCAATATCTTCTTCAGATACAGACTCATCAAAAGTCCAGTTGATTTCAAAGCCTAATTCTTGAAACTCATCAACTCGTAATTTTTTACGTAAACGACGACTACGATTTTGCGCCATGGTGTATTCTCCGATTGCTGAAAGTGTAGTTGTGATTAAGCAGTACGCTCAAACATGATATCCCATACGCCGTGACCGAGTCTGTGGCCTCTTGCTTCAAACTTGGTAAGCGGACGATGCTCTGGACGTTCGACAACTGTACCAGTTGTTGATTGATTTTTATAACCTTCTGCTGCATTCATTATTTCTAACATATGCTCGCTGTAATTTTCCCAATCGGTTGCCATATGAAATACACCACCGATTTTAAGCTTACGGCGGATAAGTTGTACAAATTCAGCTTGTACAATCCGGCGCTTATGATGACGTTTTTTATGCCATGGGTCAGGGAAAAACAATTGTACGCGCTCGAGTGAACCATCAACAATGCTGTGCTCTAGCACTTCCATTGCATCATGATGATATACACGTAAGTTAGTCACTTCAGCTGCACCGGCATCAGAAAGACACGTACCAATACCAGGTTTATGAACTTCTATGCCAATAAAGTTTTGCTCTGGGGCAGCTTTTGCCATTTGGACTAATGATGCCCCCATACCAAAACCGATTTCTAACACGGTATCAGCATCGCGACCAAACACTTGAGTTAACTCCAATGCTTGTGGAGTATAATCAAGTCCCATTGCTGGCCAATGTGCTTCAATTGCTTGAGATTGGCCTTTGGTTAAACGGCCTTCGCGTAAAACAAAACTTCTGATTTTACGAATATACTTACCGTCTTCGTTAAATTCAGCTGTGGTAACGTCGCTCATCTTTGCCTCATTGTCTGCGTACTTTGTTGTGCTGTGTTACTAAATGTCTAACCGTTAGGCAGCCACTCTTTATCAACACATTACGCATTTGCTATCTGTGATAGATCAATTTTAAAATCAGTTGGGCATTATACCTAAACTCATTGCACATGTTTACGCTAATTTAGTGCAAACGTGTGATTTAAAATAGCAGTGCCACTTGTGTAATAAAATGGCTATGGCTACACTGCGCCCATGAAAAATCTGACTCCATTTTCTGAGCGTATCATCGCTTGGTATGACCTACATGGTCGTAAATCACTGCCTTGGCAGATCAATAAAACGCCTTACCGTGTTTGGGTGTCGGAGATCATGCTCCAGCAAACCCAAGTCGCGACGGTTATTCCCTATTATGAAAAATTTATGGCGCGTTTCCCCAGCGTGGTAGATCTTGCTAATGCTCATCAAGATGAGGTGCTGCATTTGTGGACTGGCCTAGGTTATTACGCCAGAGCACGCAATTTACATAAAGCAGCCCAACATATTCGTGATGCTTTTAATGGCGAGTTTCCTACTCAGTTTGATGATGTGCTCGCGTTATCTGGAATCGGTAAATCAACTGCGGGTGCTGTGTTATCGTTGTCCCTCGGGCAACACCACCCTATTTTAGACGGTAATGTAAAGCGCGTATTAGCCAGACATGGTGCTATTGAAGGTTGGCCAGGACAAAAAAACGTTGAACAACAGTTGTGGCAATTAACCGATACGTTCACACCTGCCAAAAACGTTGAAAAGTTTAACCAGGCAATGATGGATATTGGTTCAAGTGTTTGCACTCGCAGTAAACCTAATTGCGCAGCCTGCCCTGTAGCAATTGATTGTGTGGCTCAACAGACGGGTCATCAAAGTCTATATCCCGGTAAAAAACCTAAGAAAGTGACGCCAGAAAAATCAGCTTTTATGCTGGTATTAGTCGACAACAGCGGAGATTCTGTAAAAGTTCAGCTTATCCAACGCCCACCAGCAGGTATTTGGGGGGGGTTATGGTGTTTTCCGCAATTTGAACAGCAAGCAGAATTAGAAGATTATTTAACGCTGCATAATTTGGCAGAGTCAGAACAAGGGCTTGCAGGGTTTAGGCATACATTCAGTCATTTCCATCTTGATATTCAACCAGTATTAGTTGAACTATCTGTCGATCAAGCAACAGGCATCATGGAACAAACCTCGGCTCTCTGGTATAACATAGAGCAACCTGCGAAAGTCGGGTTGGCAGCCGCCACAGAACGTATTTTGGCTAATTTAGCCGTACTTTTCGCGACATATTAGTTTTTAGTGTAATTAAAGTTAGTAAGGAATCATCATGGCTCGCACAGTTCACTGTCAACACCTAAACAAATCAGCTGACGGCTTAGATTTTCAGCTTTACCCAGGCGAATTAGGTAAGCGTATTTTTGACAATATCAGTAAAGAAGCTTGGGGCTTATGGCAAAAGAAACAAACCATGCTCATTAATGAGAAAAAGCTCAATATGATGAATGTTGATGACCGCAAATTTCTTGAAGAGCAAATGACTCACTTTTTATTTGAAGGTAAAGACGTTGAAATTGAAGGCTATGTTCCACCTGCTGAAGATGAATAACCTAGTAATATAATAGATAACTATATTAAACAACAAAGCCGCTTAACTTAGCGGCTTTGTTTTTGGTTATCAATGACTAAATCCGACAGATTATTGTTTAACGCCTTCCACTACCAATGCTAATTCAACGTTAGCAGAAGCTGGACCTAAATCCATTTTGACACCAAAATCTTTCATCGCAAAAGTGGTTGTGCCGCTAAAACCAGCACGATATCCACCCCATGGATCTTTACCTTCACCAATAGCAACGGCATCAATGGTTAACGGCTTTGTCACACCATTTAAGGTAAAGTCACCATTAATCACAAACTGGTTATTGCCTTTATCAACAATCGAGGTTGATGAAAAAGAGGCTTCAGGGAATTTACTGGTATTTAAAAAGTCTTCGCTGCGTAAATGCTTGTCACGCTCGGCATGATTAGAATCAACACTGTTAGTATTAATTTTAACATTCACTTTGCCATCTGCGACTTTGTCAGCATCGAAACTGAAGTCGCCAGAAAACTCATTAAAGCGCCCAACCACAAAGCTATAACCCAAATGGCTTACACTAAATTGAATTGATGCATGCGCACCTTGAGTGTCGATAACATAGTCGGCAGCATTAACAGCTACAGGTAACATAAACGTTGCACTGATAAGTGCTGCTATAAGGTGTTTTTTCATGGTTTTTTATTCCTTTAAGTTAATAACAAGTAGATATATAAAGAGGTATTGATATATTCATCAAACATAACGGTTAATATATTCAACGGTTAAACAATTCAACGGTTAAACAATTCGATTATTTGCTAATACGATTTGGCATCAGCATTCTTTTAAGGGTGTTATCTTTATCAATAAAATGATGCTTAATCGCACCAGCTGCATGCAACACAACCAAGCCAATTAAGCTATAGGCAAGGTATTGATGTATTAACCCCGCTATATCAGCTTGATCATCAATAAAAGCATTAGGAAATGGCACGGCAAACCAGTCAAAAATCCAAATATCTCGACCATCGGCTGTCGAAATCATAATTCCTGAACTCATAATGAGTAACATTAGCGTATAAAGAACAGTATGAGCCCACTTTGCCAAGCGTTTTTCCCAAGGCTGATGATTCGATAATGGGCTAGGAGTGTGTGATATCCCTCGCCAAGCTAGCCTTAATAGCGTTAACCCAAGTAAAAGCAAACCGACACTTTTATGCAGATGCGGCGCAGTTTGGTACCAACTACTGTAGTAGGTAAGATCTACCATCCAATAACCAGCACTAAATAGACCAATAACTGCGATGGCGGACAACCAATGGAAAAAAATGGTTACTAAGCCATAGCCAGCTGAAGTGTTTTTTAACATGTCTTACTTTCCTCTAAAAAAGTCACAACATTTTAACGTTAATTTTAGGAAAGAAAATCAGTAAAAATAGCCGAAATCGTTCTATAAAATAGAAGTAACAGGTATTAAAATAGAGAACAACCAAATAATTAAGCAACTACTCATTAAACATGTCTCAATTGTAGTCACTAATTATCAAATAGCATCTAGGATGTGTTGATCTTTCTTGGCTAAATATTTTCAAAATAAA
Source organism: Shewanella sp. ALD9 (assembly GCF_002836315.1). Lineage (NCBI taxonomy): Bacteria > Pseudomonadati > Pseudomonadota > Gammaproteobacteria > Alteromonadales > Shewanellaceae > Shewanella > Shewanella sp. ALD9. Next base: position 79,354 of record NZ_PJCD01000003.1, on the reverse strand, counting down.
CGGCTTAGTTTTTTATATTAAAAGACGGCGCAGTGTTAGACATTAAGTCTCTCACTACGCTTATGCACTGTAACAAACATATTCTATAAAGATTAAGCTGAACTCTTCGGGCAGCGTTTGTGGCTTCTTTCTACTGCGTTATAGCCTGCGCATTTAAAATCACTGCATCTAATAAACTCTGCCTTTATAAAATCGTCACAAATATCCGCACTATTCATCTTTAAAGTTCAATCGATTTTAAGCTTGCCTTACAGAATCGATTCTATTGTGCTAAATAGATGTCTTGGTTACTCAGTTAACGTTAACTAAGATAATTCACTCGACCGAAAGTTCACTCATTTACATGTAAATGAGTATTTATCAGCGCAAAAAACTTGAACTTACTTTTAAAACGAAGACACCAATCATATGTTAAAAATAAAACCAACCCAATATCGCTCAAAAAACAAACAAAAACTCAATTATCGAACTACTCTTTAGTTATTTAGCTAATCATCAGTAAGATTCTATGACTTTATTTTTGTCGATTAGCGCTTATAAACGACTTTTAATGATGAAAATAGATAAAAAACCACCAGTTTGCACATTAACTAGCCGAACGAGTAAAAACATTTAAAAACCACTTGCACGATAAAAACCATCACTATATTATGTGCGCACTCCAGACGAGACAGGCATTGATTACCAAGTTAATACCTAGTCTGCAGTAACTAACAGTTAGTTAGTTGCCCGAATAGCTCAGTCGGTAGAGCAGAGGATTGAAAATCCTCGTGTCCCTGGTTCGATTCCGGGTTCGGGCACCATATTTAGCCGGCATAGCTCAGTTGGTAGAGCAACTGACTTGTAATCAGTAGGTCCCGAGTTCGACTCTTGGTGCCGGCACCATAAAAACAAAAAAGCCACTCAATGAGTGGCTTTTTTGCATCTGCTATCTAGTAAAATCTAAACATCTCAATTCAGATATTGTATTTAGCCTCCCCAAACAAAACAGGCACTCAATTGAGTGCCTGTTTTGTTTGGGGAGGCCCGAAGATTATCTACCGAGTACTTCAACACGGGCTAAACGATTAACTTGGTTTAAAGAACCCAAATGACCATAAATTGGGCCTAGTAGACCGCGCTTTTTAAGCTCGATAAACTCTTCGTCGCTTAGTGCATTTAATTTAGCTTCATCAATAAGGTATAAACCATTGATATTACGCTTCTCACCCGCTACATCAACAGTGAGAGTCTGATTAATCAACAGCCCTTTTTCATCTAGAAACCCTAAAATACCGCGAGTAGCTTGATCTTGTTCATAGTGGCTAATCAAAGCATGCTTACGCGCTTCTAAAAATGGAGTTTCTTTACCATCTTCAAATAATGCTTGGCCGTCTGTTTTAGTCACTTCTTTGGCATCTTCGCGTATACCAATCCATACTTTATCTTTAACGTCTGGATTAACCACTAAACCAAGGGGATAGTCACGAACAACAGCTGGAATATACAAACCTTGCCACTTACCATCTTTCACACTTAGATTTTGACCTGGTTTTAGGCCTAACATCGCAACTGATTGAAATTCGTTAGTGTCACTGTTTTTAACAAATACGATTGGATACTCAGTGGCAGCACGGTTAATTTCATGCAAGGTAACCGGCACGATGTGCTGCTCCGCCACGTGAGAAAAATCACTTGGAGTCAGTTTTAAATCACCATGCTTGGTTTGTTCTAATAATGTAATCTGGTTAGGCATCTTGGCTCCTTGAAGCACTGATTATCTTTTATGGTATAAGTACAACATCATTGTCATACGTTGTGTTAACAAATAATTAATAACTGAAACTACCAAGTTAAATCTTAAATTCAAGTAGATTTAAGTTAAATTGCGTCAATAAACGTCAAATGACCAATTCTTGAGCAAAATAGGCTTTGTGTTTAACAAAGCCTATTCGTTTATATTGATAGTAGCTCAACTCTCTATGTGATTACTCGCCTAGTGTAACTTGAGCTTAGGGCGTTGCCAGCGCAGTAGCTTTTGGGCAATACGATATACAGAAGCCGAGAACCAGCCATACAAGCTGGCTAAATGACGCTGATACAGAGAGATGTACATCAAACGAGCAATGTGTCCTTCAACAAAAAAATCTCCTGAGCGAAGGCTTCCCATTAAGTTCCCAACCGCCGAAAAACGACTCAGTGATACTAGTGATCCATAGTCTTTATAAACGAAAGGCTTTTCTGGCTGCTGTTTCATCTTCAAACAAATATTGGCATAGAGACGATCTGCCATTTGAGCCGCTGCTTGGGCTCTTGGTGGTACCGGCTTACCTGATGGTAAGATTAATTGAGCACAGTCGCCTAAAGCATAAATATCATCAATGCCTTTTACACGCATGCAATCATCTACATCAATTTGATTACGTGGAGTGACGGGAAGTTGAGTGAAATTTTCAAATACTTTGGGACCTTTAACACCTGCCGCCCACACTTTGATATTGGCTTTTATCGTCTCGCCCGTCGCAGTAACAAAGCCTTCTTTGGTTACTTCTTTAACCTGCACACCTAAATGCAATTTAACCCCTAACTTAGACAGTACAGTTTGCGCTCTTGTACTGACTTGCTCTGGCAATTGAGGGAGTATTTTTGGGGATGCTTCTATTAAATTTATATCTAAATGATCTTTAGAGATGTTTTGATAACCGTACTCTCTTACTGATTCAATAACATGATGGAGCTCAGCGGCAAGCTCGACACCTGTAGCACCCGCACCAACAATGCCGATACCTAATTGATCTTGGGTTTCATTAAGCTGTAACAGTGCATCCATCAGCTTATGATGAAACAGATTAGCACTGTCTAGACTGTCTAAAAAAATACAGTGTTTTTCGGCTCCTGGTGTATTAAAGCTGTTTGATACGCCCCCTAAGGCTAGAACAAGAGTATCGTATTCAATATTGCGCGCGGCAATGATCATCTCGCCTTCATCGTTATACACAGGAGCAAGTTGAATTTTCTTAGTAGTCGGATCGCATTGCTCAATGGCACCTCGAATATACCGGTAACCATTCTTTAATCCGTGATCTCGATATTGTAGGCCTTCGATTGATTGATCAATTACACCAACAGCGACTTCATGTAATTTAGGTTTCCATATGTGGACGGTATTTTTATCAATCAAACTAATGTCGATTAACGGATTTTTACCAAATTTCCGGCCCAATTTTGAAGCCAATGCTAGCCCTGCAGCCCCACCACCCACGATAACAATTCGTTGCACCATACACTACCTCGGAATTACCTTATACCAACAACATAATCACACAATATTTACAGTTATAAAAAAAGGCCCTTATGGGCCTTATACTGCTTCTTCATTTTCTTCGCCAGTGCGAATACGAATCACGCGTTCGATATCAGTTACAAATATTTTACCGTCACCAATTTTACCTGTTCTGGCTATATCAACGATAACATCAATCGCACGTTCCAGAATGTCATCTTGGATCACTAATTCAATTTTTACCTTAGGTAAAAAATCAACCATATATTCTGCACCACGATAAAGCTCTGTGTGGCCTTTCTGACGCCCAAAGCCTTTAACCTCTGATACCGTCATACCCGTAATGCCAATTTCAGCAAGTGCCTCACGCACGTCATCAAGTTTAAACGGTTTAATAATCGCTTCGACTTTTTTCATTAAATACTCCAGGGCTTATTTATAAAATTCGCATTAAACAAGTAATAATTGAGCATAAATTATCGTTTCATACTTTTATGTAAATATATTACTAGAAAGTGTAGCAACTTACTGCTGCTATTTATGACTTTTTCAAAATAGTCCCTTTTGTGCACAATTGAAAACATCAACTACAATTGATTAAATAATACACAATTAGATTAACTGTATTTAATCAAGGATGATGTAATGAATAATGCTAAAGGCTTTAATCTTATCGAGTTAATGACTACCCTTTCAATTTTTAGCTTGCTAACGCTGATAGCCCTACCCTCAATGTTAGCGATAAACCAAAACGTACGAGCTAACAGCAATATTAGATTAATTCAAAATACTTTATCTTTTGCAAGAAATACTGCCATAAACTACGGCACAAGAGTAACAGTTTGCCCGATATCGTCAGGTAAATGCAATACAGATTGGTCTATTGGTTTAACGGTATTTATTGATTCTGGACAGAAAAATGTAATAGATGGAAATGATATTTTATTACGTGAAACGAATGAATTTAATGAAAATGATATAATACAGTACAACCGTAAATCGATAAGGTTCCAACCAGACGGGCTAGCATCAGGTACCAATGGTACACTCGTATACTGTCCTGATGACATTAACAATCAATACTCTAAAGCTGTAATAATCAATCAAGCGGGAAGAATACGCTTTTCTAAGAAAAAAAATATTGTATGCAAACCTGAATAACCAAGACTTAATTGATAAGTACATGATGCTAAGTAAAAAACATCAGGTATTTAACCTAATCCTTAGTTATACTTAGTGATGTTAAACTAACCAAGTATCGCTATAGGGTGAACAGTATGAAGCGTTTAGAAAATGGATTTACTCTTATAGAACTAATGGTAACCGTTACCATTGCGGTTGTACTCGTAACAGTGGCAATACCTTCGTTAAGTTCAGTATACGATAAAGTAAGATCATCTAATTCGATAGATTCAATCGAGAACTCGTTCACTTTCGCTCGCTCTCAAGCTGTCAGTTTAGGAGTTCGGGTTACAGTTTGTCCTTTATCTGGCTCTACATGTAACACTAATTGGATAAATGGATACAGTATTTTTATTGATAACGCCCCATTCGGATCAAAAGAGAGCACTGACACGGTATTAAAAGAAATTGGCGCGTTCAACACGAATGACTTTATAAAATCCAGTTTCTTGAGCTTCAGCTACACTCCCGATGGAATGTCGACTAACTCCGCAAGTAACACTATAAACTATTGCCCAACATCTAAAACAAGCAACGATTCAAAAGGTTTTTCTCTCAGTGTTTCAGGGAGGCTTCAAACCATAACAACCTCGGTAAATTGCTCATAAAACAGTGGAAGTAAAGCATATACTTTACTTCCATCTATCATTTCATATTATCATTGATTTTTGACTAATAATCACCAACAAGCTGCAGGCGTTTTAGCTCCTGTTGAGCTTAATGTAATAGAAGCACATGCAGTATCCCTTGTTGCCTGAACACCTATAGCTGTAGCAATAATAGAATAACCACCAACAGTTAAAGTAGTATCTATTTCAAAAAAGCCATTTTCAACTTTCCAAGGATCTGCATTTAATCCTAATTTAGTCATGTCATTAGTAAATACACGATGATCTATATAATATTGCTCTTGAAGATTAGCGACATGCATTGAACCCGCAAGCGCATCTGCTCGCGCACCTTTAGCCACAAACTGTGTGTAAGAAGGATATGCAATTGCAGCTAAAATACCAACTATTGCAACTGATATCATTAATTCAATAAGTGTAAAACCTTTTTTTGCTGAATGATTCATTATTGATTCTCATTAACATGATAATAAATTCGGTTAACACCTAGACCACCACCTATACATTTTTCATCACCTGCGGCACAGCCATCGTTTTTATATTCATCTTTTTTAATCATGTCATTGGCTGCATCACCAATCCCGATTAAATACATATAACTTTCGTTTGTTCCATTGTTAGGAATTACTAGCGTTGGCGTATCAGGAACTTGCTCACCGGTTTCAAAATAATCCTCCGTATGCACATAGGTACGAGTACCTTTATGTAAATCATAAGGATACAAACGGCCTTGACCTGGCACAATACAAGCGTTAGCTGTCGCGCCTGTTTCCGGTACGTATGAGGTAAAAAACACTTTTCCGTTTGCAATGGTTGAAGCTGATAACGATTTCTCACCCACAGATTTAAAATTATAGTACCAGCCCCGTTTTTCACCAAAAGCAAGATTTTCGGTATCTGTTACTGGTGAACTAGTGGTGACATCGTAAAGATTGCTTAACTGTAATGTTGTTGGTGCCGTATTACCTGCAGCACTACTAAATGATTTAGACACAATATTTCGGTCTTGTAATACAAAGAAACGGTCTTTTCTAACCTTATCTAACGGATGAGGTCTGTGTCCAGAACCAATCGTTACCGCATCATACGGCACGTTTTGATACTCATAAGTTGTCGTACCAGTTTGTGCACCTGTTGTATGAGTATATGCTTGTACATTGCTAAACGCAGTTTGAGCTATGACAGGTTCGGAGAAAAATCGTATATCAGTTTCAGTTGACCCCTTACTACCTAAGCTAGCAAATTTAAATGCACTCCAAGGACTTGATGAAGAAGTCGGTAAACTTGGCATATCAATTCGCCATACATTAGCGCCGGTATCTGTAGCATAAATACGGTCTGTCAACTGATCGCTATTGCTATCTAATACTGCAACTGAGTTAGGTATGCTATCAGCTAAACCTGACATTACCGTATTAGTTCCAGATGCACCAAAGCTATGAACCCTGACGCCCGTGTCTGCATCGATAATATATAATCCTGCACCAGAGCCAACACCACTATCAATTGCACCAACACCTGGACCATCTTTTGTTGTCGGATTATATCCAGCGCCCACAATCAAAACTGGTTTTGCGCTGTTTGCAGTTACAGCTCCTGACGGCCAACCTGGCACTTTTGTTACCACAGGTTTAGACCAAGATTGCCCCATTAATGGGAAGTCTGCACTTTGTGATATCCATTTCAAAATTGGAGCATCGGGAGCAGAAATATCAAGTGCATAATAAGATGAGCCACCACGTCTCATACCAAAAAACAACCAAGCTTTTGTTATCAACCCGCTAGAGTTTCTCTCAATATACGGTACAGGCGTACCATCAAAACCATAAATGGAATGGACACCCGTTTTTGGGTTATCTCTTAATCCTTTGATATTTTTTAAAAGCTCTGTGGGTAAGAATGCCCAAGACTCAACAACACTATCACTTTTACCATCAGCACTTTCTATGTCTTTAAACATATGCAAATAGCCATGATTTGTTCCAACAATTACTCTATTATTGGGGGATAAAACCGTACCAAAATTAATCACTAAAGGCCTAGAGTGTAAAGGGTCTCCCATAATATCATGGCGAATATAAGGTGCGGTTGTGTCATTAGGGTCTATTTTCTCTTGATCAATGTTTACCCCTTTGGCCCAATCCAACGTGCTTTCAATATTGCCATCTGTGACACCCATTAGTGTTGCAAGTTTAGTATCTGTGTTTACAGCACTGTTTAGTTGGATGTTACTTTTTGATAATGGGACTAAAGCACCTGTAGAACCGATATTAGTCAATACCTTACGTGTTGATACAGAAGAATTATAAGTCGATCTTAACTTGGCAGCGACACCACCAACTGACGCATCGGCAGCATTATATGTTGTTGCAGAACATACTGTTGGGTCTGTCCAAAGTGAACAAGCTGTCTTAGATATAGCACCTGTATCATCAATAGCTCTTGCACCATTTCGATCAACTATCGAGCCATCAGCCTCTACCTTAAATTTTTTAATATTACCAGACCATCGAGGCCCAGTTGTGGGTAGAAACATGGCAAAATATGCTGCATTACCCGTTTGAGTTTTATCTAAAACAACCGATGGCGATGAGAAACTAGCACTGTCCTCTTGAATCGCAGCAAGAGCAGAAAGAAGGGAAACTTGTAATGCTGCAGCCGAGTTAGCTTCATAAAATTTCCCTCCGCCTAACAATGCCGTTTTTTCAAGCAGCGGTTTCGCTTCAGTGGCTCCCTCACTAAACCCAATGGTATAAGTCGTTACAGTTTGATCACCTGATATATTAGGATTAACGTCATTTCTATACATCCACCCAGCCAAAGCTGGCAATAAGTTCGTTGTGGTACGTCTATTCCAAACAACATCTATACCATCGGTCACTTTGATCCCAGGCAGTAAACCAATGTCCGAATCAGCAGCCACATCATTATTGGGTATACCATCAGTTACATAAATAATAGAAGCTTTAGACTGACATTTTTTATCGACAAACGGCGAGATATATTTAGTGTTGTTATTATTTTCAATACTGGTATCAAAGGTTGGATTACCCGTTGAGCCACCGGTTTGTCGACTAAACTTTATATTTTTTCCATAAAGGTAACTATAGGCTTCAAATAAAGTTTCACACAGCGGTGTGTAATTACCGTTGATTGATATTGAATCTTTTACTTTATCGATTAAACTATTCTTATTTGCAATAGTTCCTGCCTTGATACCAGAAATAATGCGGCCTCCGTTTTTACTATTATCACTATTTTTATTAAAAATAGCTAAACCAAAATCTACTCCTGGCGTATTGACTATCATTTCTTCAATAACGCGCTTCGCCACATCCATTCGAGTATAAGATAAACGATTACTCACACCATTCGGCTTACTCGTATCGTGATACCAATCAATATAGTCTTTGGTGTAAATATATATGGGTTTGCCTAAACCTAACTCGGTTAATTTAGCTTTTTCAATGTCGGTATCATATGGCGATGTTAAACCATCGACAGGAAAACCATTGGAATAAGAGGATGCATTACTATTATTGTTTTCTGCAATATCCTCATAACAATCAATTGCTGTCATTCCGGTTCCATCGGTCAACGGAAATAAACTCCATTTCGAGCTATTATATTGACGAAAATACCCTGTATAAACCCCATAATCGGCTAAAAAACCTTTCGAAGAAGCACATCCATTCTTAGAGTATTCAAAATATTGAGTGCTCGAAGCTAAAGGCACATCAGCTGCATTGTAGGAGTAATAAATCTTTGTATTGTTCTTGATATTACCTTGGGCGTGAAATCGAGGAGCTGTAAAGTCGTTATCACCCATACTCCCAGAAGTATCTAAAATAACCAGTACTTGGGGGTTGTCTTGGCTTCTAATAGATGCCTCCAAAACATACAACTCAGTGTCGTCTGCCAAACTGTTAGCAGAGGCGCCAATAAAAGCAAATCCAATTGCGAAACATATATGCTTAATTAACATAATTAACTCCCTGCGAGCACTTCTTGCTCAATACCTGATGTAACTGTTAGTTGGCCTAAACCACTGCGGCCAAAAGTTGCTGAACTGGATATTTCTAAACGACGGCAATTAACTAAATTAGCAGCGGTCGCTTTTTCTGAGCGCTGACAATTAACTTCAATACCTGGATTGCTTATTGGTAAGGCTGTTATCACTTGTGTCCCCGTTAATTCAGCACTATTTGTAAAAACTGTATCCGTTGCAAACTTTTTCGCCACGCTTTGTGAAATAACTAGATCCAACGCACCGTTAGCTTGTGACATAGCCGCTAAACGATCTGTTCCAGCACCCGCCATTCGTAGTGATTGAGTCGAATTAACAGCCAATGCGACGCCTATAATGGTCATTAATACCAAAACAATTAGTGAAAAAAACAACACTATTCCATGTTGCTTCTTTAAAGATCTAATCATTATATTTACCTTTCAGGTGAGTAAAATTAACTATTTATTAAAACTGGGTTTTCCAATACTACTGTCGTTGACATAACTTTTCGACGATAATGGTCATTCAAGGGTCCTATGGTTTTATCACCTAATTTGTAGATTATTTTATTATCATAGCTTTTATCTTCTTGGCTTGTTCGAACCATTACAAACAGTTTTAATGCAACTAACCTTTGGAAACCCTGGTTATCCCACATAAACGTACTTACAGCACTAGCGGGTATAAATCGATCCGGAGATGAATCACCATTATTATCGAAACCATAAAGAATTCTTATATTCTCGATACCTTCAACTAATTGATCTTCATTATTCATTCCATTTGTAATCGTCAGTGTTTTTCGTCTTAAAACAGGGATCGAACCATCGTTTTTGATGAAATAAACATGATGCTGATATTCCCACAGCCTACTGTTTAACATATTGGGTACAGCACCATTGCCGTCAAAAAAATTAATTGCGTTTGATGTCACAGCCGCATAATATCGGGTAGCTTGTCTATTTGCTGCAAGCACTGAAGGGCCAACAAGTCTTTTTATTTGAATAACATCTGTATTATCTTGAGGGGTAAAAGAACTGCCACAACTCAGCGCTGGACCTGAAGCTATTTTCTCATATCCCCATAATCGTCTGAAATGTGCAGGGACGTTTAGTGGAAACGTTGAATTATTTAACCCTGCACCGATACAATCATTAGTTATAGCGGTTGCACTAACTGCTGCGTTCACGTTAAAGATCAAATCAGTTCCCGTGATGTCTCCCATAAAACCGAGTTGGCTAATATCTTTTTCCATTAACACAAGCGCAATACGACCGTTTTCTTGAAGTTCACTAAACTGGCTCGTTGTTGTAACATTACTCGAAGACATATTAAACATGGTAAAAAGACCAGCAGTTAAAAATAAACTGATCAGCATGGCTACCATCAACTCGACCAGTGACATACCGCTATGTTTATAAATATTTAATTGCATTTAATCACCTAAATTATAGCCGTTTTTACTTCGAACACTCGACGTTTTTTATCACTTGTTCCACAACTAATCGCTTCAGAACTATGTCCTGTGCTATCGGTAGACATATCTCTAATCCCTTTCCATGTGAAGACAACAATAACTTCTCTAGGTTTTACAAAAATACAAGCGACGGGAGTGTCTAAACCGCCAACATTTACACCTGAATATTTCTCATATGAACCAATAAATTCTGTTTGCCAATCATACACATCCCATACTTTCAATTCTGCTGGTGAACATAAACTAGCGCCAGTACAGAGTTTAGAAGGCACTGTTAATGATGTACCAGAATAACTGATGCCACTTGCTGTACCATAGGAACTTAACTGACTTCGATTCAATCGCATTCGGTTAATAATGTCATTAGCATAATACGAGGCTTGAGTTTGCTGAAAAGACTCAAAACTGCCTTGCTTTGATATAATATGAAGATTAAAAATGCCAATAAGGCCTATCACCAGAATAACCAGTGAGACCATAACTTCAATCAAGGAAAATCCATTCCTTTTAGGTGACATAAGCGTCAAACCCCCTGCAAAGATCAATATTAGAGAATACGACCTTAAATTTTGTTACGCCAAGCTAGTATTACTTAATATATAGATGATAGCTGAGTTAAATGTAATCAGATAGTATCAATTTTGTATATTAAGCATGATTAATAGCTCAAAACAATTTATCGGTATTATACTCGGTTTATTTTTCAAGTACAAAAAACCCGCAACCTAAATTAAGTTGCGGGTTAATATCTTTAACATATTGAAATAAAACAAATAACTAACGTGATTGTGAACGTAACAATTAACGTAATTCAGCTGGAACTGCAAATACAGTGTCTTCTTTACGGCCTTCAACTTCAGTAATAATACTCGGTGCAAGTTTAGCTATCGCGTTAACAACTTGTTGCACTAACACCTCAGGCGCTGAAGCACCAGCAGTTACTGCTACTTTTTTCACACCATCAAACCACACAGCCTCAACGTCAGCAGCGGTATCAACGAGATAAGATTGCGTACCTGTTTTTTCAGCCAGCTCACGTAATCGATTTGAGTTAGAGCTATTTTTAGAACCGACAACAATCAATAAATCGACTTCGGAAGACATACTACGTACAGCATCTTGTCGATTTTGCGTCGCGTAGCAAATATCATCTTTACGCGGCCCCTCAATTGAAGGAAAGCGCTTTTGCAATGCAGTAATAATATCTAAGGTGTCATCAACAGAAAGTGTTGTTTGAGTGACAAAGCATAAGTTGTCTGGGTTATTGACCTGAAGATTATTAACATCCTCTGGAGACTCAATAAGATAAACACCACCTTTAGGATTATCATATTGTCCCATGGTGCCTTCAACTTCTGGATGGCCTTCATGACCAATCAAAATGCACTCAATACCTTTACGACTTGCACGAGTCACTTGTAAATGTACTTTTGTCACTAAAGGACATGTCGCATCGAAGACTTTTAAACCACGATTTTTAGCTTCTTTACGCACAGCTTGTGATACACCGTGAGCACTAAAAATAACAATACTGTTGTCTGGTACTTGGTCAAGTTCATCAATAAAAAGAGCACCACGCTGTTTTAGGTTTTCAACCACATATCGGTTATGTACCACTTCATGGCGTACATAAATTGGTGGTTCAAATAACTCTAAAGCACGCTCAACAATACTGATAGCACGGTCAACACCGGCACAAAAACCACGAGGGTTGGCCAATAAAATACTCAGTTCTGGAGACGTCGGATCAACTTTTAGCATGTGATACCTTTTTTACTCAGCTATGACACTAATAACTTCAAGTTCAAACGTAAGCGTGCGTCCTGCGAGTGGATGGTTTAAGTCGACGGTAATTGAATCACCAGCAGTATCGCGAACGATACCCGGTATTTCACTGCCACCAGGACCCGCAAAACTCACAATAACACCGTCTTCAAGCTTCATATCTGCAGGAAATCGACTTCTGTCCATATAGTGAATCGCATCAGGGTTTGACTCACCAAAAGCGTCTTTTGCCGCTAAGGTAAATGTGTGCTTATCACCTTCTTTCAAGTCTTTCAGTTCGTCTTCAAAAGCCGGACTTAGGCTACCGTCACCAATATTTAAACGTGAAGGCTTGCCAGATGATTTTGTACTGTCGGCTGTGGACCCGTCTTCCAGTACAATATTCATATGACATATTAATGAATGACTGTCTTGCTTATTTAAATCTGTCACAGTTAATCTTGCTCCTTCGATGGCTTTGCGTCGGGTCTAAATGATTCCCAAATGATCAGTACCGCACCAATAAAGATGCCTGCATCGGCAATATTAAATGCAGGGTAATGGCTGGTATTCCAGTAAAAATCGACAAAATCAATTACAAAACCATGCATTAAACGATCAACCAAATTACCTAATGCGCCGCCAATAACTAAGGTAAAGGCTAAATTACTGCGCCATAACGAATAAGATTGTTTACGCAACCATATTGTTAACAAGGTACTAAAACCGACCGCAATAATGGTAAACAACCAACGTTGCCACCCACCAGCTTCACTTAAAAAACTGAATGCTGCACCGTAATTTCGCACGTAAGTGAAATTAAAAAACGGCAAAAGCTGTATAGACTCATACAATTCAAAATTGCTCAGGACCCATTGTTTAGATAGCTGATCGGCTAAAAACACCAATGCAGCTACCCAATACCAACGCAAGCCACTGTCTTTCCAAGTTAATGGCACAGTACTCATTATCAATGTTTCCTTAAGCGAATTCGCGTTTCTCGCCTTCACCTTCAATATTGGTCACACAGCGTTGACACAATGTTGGGTGAGCTTCAATGGTGCCAACCTCTTCACGATAGTGCCAGCAACGCTCACACTTCTCGGCGCTACTTTTGGCTACCACTAGTTTAAGCGAACTTAGTTCAGTTTCGATGGCATCACTACCCGCTTGTGACATATCCGCAACAGCTGCTTTAGAGGTAATAAGGATAAATCGTAACTCATCACCCACTTTAGCTAACTCAGCCGCTAAATCGGCATCAGCGAATAATGTCACTTCAGCTTCTAATGAACCACCAATACGTTTATCACGACGCGCTTGTTCGAGTACTTTATTAACTTCATTACGGACAGTTAATAGTTTTTCCCAATAATCATCGCTTAAATCACTTTCAAGAGTGACGGCTTCTAAGCCTTGATACCATTCTTGGGTAAACACATACTTTTCACGTTTACCTGGTAATAATTGCCACACTTCATCAGCGGTAAAGCTTAAAATTGGCGTCATCCACCGAACCATTGCCTCGGCAATATGATAAAGCGCAGATTGACAGCTACGACGTGCATGCCCTTCTTGCTTAGCGGTGTACTGGCGATCTTTAATAATATCAAGATAGAAACTGCCTAGCTCTACAGAACAAAACTGCATCAGTTTTTGAGTCACTAAATGGAAGTTGTATTGATCATACGCTTCGATGATTTCTTGTTGCAGTACTGCTGCACGGCGAACAACCCAACGATCTAACGCGACCATGTCTTCAGATGCGATCATGTCCGTTTCTGGGTTAAAGCCATTCAAGTTAGCAAGCAAGAAACGGGCAGTATTACGAATACGACGATATGCATCAGCACTACGATTTAAAATCTCGTCAGATACCGTCATTTCGCCACTATAATCAGTTGCAGCAACCCACAGGCGTAAAATATCAGCACCTAGCTTATTGATTACTTGTAATGGAGCTATCACGTTACCAACAGATTTTGACATCTTACGGCCTTTACCATCAACGGTAAAACCATGAGTCAACACTTGCTTATAAGGTGCTTTACCATTCATAGCGGTTGAGATCATCAATGATGACATAAACCAACCACGATGCTGATCGCTTCCTTCTAGATACAAGTCAATGTCATGCCCATGAAACTCTGGACGCGCTGCGACAACAGATGAGAATGATGAACCTGAGTCAAACCATACATCCAATGTATCAGTCACTTTGCGGTATTGATCTGCCTCATCACCTAACAATTCACTGGCATCTAAATCCCACCAAGCTTGAATGCCTTGTTGTTCAATGCGATGCGCTACACGTTCCATTAATGAAACACTGTCTGGATGTAATTCATCCGTTTCACGATGTACAAACAACGTAATAGGCACGCCCCAAGTACGCTGACGTGAAATACACCAGTCTGGACGGTTTTCTACCATTTTTTCAATACGGCTTTGGCCCCAATCAGGGATCCACTTCGTTTGTTCAATTTCTTTTAACGCTTGTGAACGCAAACCATGATTATCCATAGAGATAAACCATTGTGGCGTGGCACGGAAAATAATTGGTGTTTTGTGGCGCCAGCAATGTGGATAGCTATGGCGTATAGCAACATGCAGAAGTAATGCGCCCTTTTCTTCTAACAGCGCAACCACATTGGCGTTGGCTTTAAATACATGCTGACCAGCAAAAAACTCAGTGTCTGGCTTATAAACACCATTGTCGCCAACAGGGTTAGCGACTTCCAAACCGTATTTTTGGCCGACAATAAAATCGTCCTGACCGTGGCCTGGTGCTGTATGTACAATACCGGTACCTGCGTCAGTAGTAACGTGATCGGCTAAAATAGCAGGCACGTCAAACGCATAAAATGGGTGATTAAAACGCATTAACTCAAGTTCTGCGCCTTTTACTTCACCTAAAATAGTGTGTGACTCTGCACTGTAACGCTCAAGACATGACTCAACCAGAACTTGAGCTAATATCAAGGTAGTCGTTTCACCATTCTTAACAAATTCAACCAGGCTGTAATCTAACTCAGGGCTTAACGCTAATGCACGATTTGCAGGAATCGTCCATGGGGTCGTGGTCCAAATTGCCATTGCTACTGGTTTAGCATAATTTTCTACGCCAAATTTAGCTGCAACGGCTTGGCTATCAACCGCCACAAAAGCGACATCGATGGCTGGAGATGTTTTATCTTCGTATTCCACTTCAGCTTCAGCAAGTGCTGAACCACAGTCGGTACACCAATGCACAGGTTTAACACCTTTGTGTAAATGACCGCTTTCAATTACTTTTGCCAATGAACGGACAATATTCGCTTCGGTTGAAAAGTCCATGGTTAGGTAAGGGTTTTGCCAATCACCTAATACACCTAAACGAATGAAGTCATCACGTTGGCCATCAACTTGGATAGCGGCATATTTACGACATTCTTCACGAAACTCTGCCGCAGAAATTTTGACACCTGGCTTACCGACTTTTTGCTCAACTTTAAGCTCAATCGGTAATCCATGACAATCCCAGCCTGGAATATAAGGCGCGTCAAAACCTGACATGGTTTTAGACTTAATAATGATGTCTTTAAGGATTTTGTTTACCGAGTGACCAATATGAATGCTGCCATTGGCGTATGGAGGGCCATCATGAAGAATGAAAGGTTTACGGCCAGCACGGCTATCACGGATCTGTTGATACAGTCCGTCTTGCGTCCAGCTATTTAACATTTCTGGCTCGCGATTTGCCAAATTACCGCGCATCGGAAACTCTGTTTCCGGCAAGTTCAAAGTAAATTTATAGTCGCTCATTGATCCCATACCATTATTTAAAGCTGATTCATTTCAGCTAGCATCGTTGCTAAATAAAGCGCGAGCTTCATTTGCATCATTTAAAATCTGTTTTTTTAGCGCGTCCAATGACTCAAAAGGTTGTTCATCACGGATCTTTGCTACTAATTCTACTTCCACTCGTTTGCCGTATAAATCACCGCTAAAATCAAACAAATGGACTTCTAATCTGCAAGTTTGACCATTTACAGTGGGTCTAAAACCCACATTAGCCACACCGTCATAAATATCGCTGCCATCCCAGTACAAACGAACCGCAAACACCCCTCTTACAGGTACTACGTGTCGTTTTAAGGCAATATTTGCTGTTGGAAAACCAATTGTACGGCCTAATTTTTGCCCGTGTGCAACCTTACCACTTAAAATGAAAGGATGACCCAATAACCGCCTTGCTTGCTCTAAGTGCCCTAACGCTAGTTGTTCTCTCACTGCAGTAGAGCTTACTCGCAACGAACCAACAACAAAGCTTTGTGTACTGACCACAGTAAAGCCAAATTCTTTACCCGCAGCAACGAGCATATCGAAGTTGCCTAAGCGACCTTTACCAAAACAAAAATCATCTCCAACAACGAGATATTTAACCCCGAGTTTTTTAACCAGTAACTCTTCAATAAACGCTTCAGCAGGTTGACTAGCAAAGGCTTCAGTAAAATTGATACAAAGTAGCTGATCAATTTTAAGCTCATCTAACAATCTAATTTTATCACGTAGAAGACTCAAACGTGCCGGCGCATCTGTACCACGAAAACGTTCTTGCGGTTGCGGTTCAAAGGTCATTAACATTGCAGGCAGTTGAAAATGATGCGCTTTATTAACCAAGCTGCTGATCACCTGTGCATGGCCACGATGGACACCATCAAAATTCCCAATGGTCAAAACGCAACCATGATGAGAAGGTAAAATATTGTGTATACCGCGGATTAATTCCATTACGCTCAATACTGCCTATTGCAAATCGGCAGATTATATACCCAAACCAATGTCAGATGCGAGTTTCAACCTCAGATTATTACAGCGAATTTTGGATAATCAGCCGATATGCCTAAGTCTCTCACGTAGGATAAATTATCCCTGACGTTTAATTTTCCAAGGCCGTACACCCAATGCGAGTAAACTCAACAAATAAATAACCGCGCCACCAACAATGAGCTCAATCAACATAAACATCCGTTCAAAGGTGTGCCATTCGAGCCATGTACTTTGTTGCGGCATAAAATAAACAATGCCAATGGCCATTAAGGCTGTAGAAATAATCACTTTAAACGAGAAAAATAACGTTTGTCGGCTCATTTGATAAACGCCCGCTTTATGCAAACCTCGATATAACAAACCCGCATTTAATAGCGCAGACATTGAGGTCGCAATGGCTAAGCCCACATAACCAAATGGAATGGCAAAAATAAGGTTAAACACCATATTACTAACCATGGCAATAATGCCATATTTAACCGGAGTTTTAGTGTCTTGACGCGAATAATATCCTGGAGCTAACACTTTAATCATCATGAAACTTAACAAACCACAGCCATAAGCAACCAAGCTATACGAAGCCATTTCAACGTCATTTAGGCTAAATGCACCACGCATAAACAACACCATCAGCATTGGTTTAGCAAGAATAATCAGTCCTAACATAGCCGGTGTGCCTAAGAGTAAAATGGCTTTTACTCCCCAATCCATCGTTTGGTTAAAGCCACTGCCTTGGGCATTAACATGTTTTTGCGATAATGCAGGCAAAATCACTGTCGCGATGGCAATACCAAATAATCCTAAAGGGAACTCCAATAGGCGGTCTGCGTAATACAACCAACTAATCGATCCGGTCATCAGGAAACTGGCTATAAAAGTGTCGAACAATAAATTAATTTGCGACACAGACACACCAAATAAAGCTGGGATCATCAAGGTTCTAATTTTTACCACACCAGGGTGATGCCATCCCCACGTAGGCATAACAAGTGCTTTCTCACGAATTAAGAAAGGTATTTGGAATAAAAACTGAATCAATCCACCAACAAATACCCCCCAAGCCAAACCAATTTCAGGGTTTTCTAATGTGTGCGCATACCATAAAGCCACGGCAATAATCGCCACATTCAAAAATACTGGCGTAAAGGCTGAAACTGCAAAGCGTCCACGAGTATTAAGGATTGATCCTGCTAGGGCTGTGAAGGTGATAAACCATAAGTACGGAAAGGTAATTTTTAACATGACAGAAGCCAGTTCAAATTTTTCTGCATTAGGCCCGTCATTTAACCAATCGACAAACCAGCCACCACCAAAAAGAGCAGCTAATACTGGAGAACCAACAACACCAACCAAAGTAACAATTGTCACTAGTACACCTAAGGTACCAGCGACTTTACTTAATAACTCGCGTGTATCTTCTGGGGTCATTTTTTCCTGGTACTCGGTCAGTACCGGCACAAATGCCTGCGCAAAAGCCCCTTCGGCAAATAAACGCCTTAAAAAATTAGGTATCTTATTTGCAAAAAAGAACACGTCAGCACTACTGCCTGCTCCCATTAGGTTCGCAATCACTACATCTCGAACTAAACCTAATACTCGTGAAATCAGCGTCATAACGCTGACAATCAAGCCTGATTTAAATAATTTTTTGCTCAAACAGCCCCCCAGGCACAAACACACTTCAACGAAAATTAATGGGATATATTAATAAATATTCTATTATGGCCCTGTCACACAGACCAAAGAGCTGGTAGAATTGCGCCACATATTACACGAGTGGGTTGAAGTTAGGCATGTTAGGTTGGATTAATTTATCTTTATGATGATTATTCAACTGTAGTCGTTGACAAGACGACAAAAAGCAGGCATATTCCTCGGCCTTTAAAAGTATCAAATCCAGTTTTTAGGAGTTGCACCTTGGCTAATAGCAAGTCTGCAAAGAAGCGCGCGCTTCAGTCTGAAAAGCGTCGTCAGCATAATGCTAGTCGTCGCTCTATGTTACGTACATACGTTAAAAAAGTCATCGCTGCTATCAAAAGTGGTGACCATAAAGCGGCTACAGAAGCGTTCGCTATTGCACAACCAATTGTTGACCGTATGGCGACTAAAGGTCTTATTCATAAGAATAAAGCCGGTCGTCAGAAGGCTCGCTTAAATGCAAAAATCAAAGCTATCGCAGCTTAAGTTTTTGTAGATTAAGATTCAAAAAACCGGCTTAGGCCGGTTTTTTTATTACTAAATTTTACCTATCTATCTTTTTCATCTGCAACTTCCCCTATCTCAGCTCAACTCAACTCAACTCAACTCAACAGATTAGTATCAATATAATAATGTCAAAATTATTAATGATCTGACCCTGAAAAATAGTCTGATTAAAAGCAAGTTGCGCTTGAGAGCTGTTTTAACGGTTAATTTAATACTATTAATATTGGCGACTAACTAAGCCTGTAGAAAGACAGTATGAAAGCTTTCACTCATTTCAACGGGAGAACGATCAATTTTATGAAAGTTGAAAGTTGAAAGTTGATTGTTGGTGGTTTTGAAAATATTGATACATTGCAGGTTTGTGGTTTGAAGTGTCTTAATTGCGGCCAGTAAGCGGCATATGGCGTGTATATAATTTACAGAACTAAACGTCTTAACTTAAGACATCATCAATGAGATGCATCAGTTAAGACGTTTGTGGAGTCAATTTAATAACAATACATATTATTTAATACTTGAATTAACTCTTTTACCTCATTACTTTTTAATGAATAAAAAACGGTTTGTGCTTCTTTTCTAGTACAGACTAAATTGTCTTTACGAAGCCATGCCAAATGTTGAGATAATGCCGATTGACTCAACCCCAACTTCTTATTCATTTCACCAACACACATTTCACCTTCATTAAGAAGATGACACAAAATAAACAATCTACGTTCATTTGCTAATGCTTTTAGCAATACGACCGCATGATCTGCTTGCTGCTGCATTTTTTCTATATTCATCACGCGCTCTTCTCCTCATCTAACCCCGCTCTAATATAGCGTTCCCTTACAAATAGAGTCGGGACATAAAGCACACTTTTTGGTAGATTGTTGTAAAAAATGAGACTTAGCTAAAATAATCAAAGGAAACTCATGAAAAACTATCAAAGAGCCACTCTCGTCGGTGCCATTTTTGCAGCACTTATTGGCTGTCAAACAACGTCACCAACTAAAGCCACTGCACCACAATTAGTGATTAATGATTCTGATGATGCAAAAATCAGTCAACAATTAGCTAAACAAGCTTTATCGTCTCGCTTAAGTTATGACATAGTCGAATCACTCACCGTTGAAGTTGGACCAAGATTAGCTGGCACGGATAAAGATATAGTTGCGGTTGATTGGGCAATGGAAAAATTGTGGCTGCTCGGATTTGATAAAGTGTACAAGGAGTCTGTTCAAGTTCCTGCATGGTCAAGAGGTAGCGCCCACGCAAGTATCGTGGCGCCTTATGATCAGCCATTAGTCGTTACCGCCTTAGGTGGAAGCGTGGCAACACCGGTTAACGGTATTCAAGCATTAATTGTACGCTTTGACAGCTTAGAAGAGTTATCTAATGCATCACCTGGACGCATCGAAGGCAAAATTGTATTCATCGACCACAAAACTGAACGCCATATTACAGGTAAAGGTTATGGCGAAGCTGTAGGTGGTCGCTCTCAAGGAGCTATAGTTGCTGCACAAAAAGGAGCGGTTGCCATCGTTATCCGCTCTATTGGGACGGATCATGACAGAATGGCCCATACTGGTATGATGCGATATGAAGAAGGAACGCCTAAAATTCCTGCGGCAGCAATGTCGAATCCAGATGCCGATTTAATTAATGCGATGTTAAAGCGCGATCCAAACATCACACTATCATTAAATTTGACCTCAGAAAATCTAGGGATAGCCACATCTTATAATGTCATTGCAGAAGTCACAGGTAGCAGTAAGCCTGACGAAATCGTCCTTATTGGTGCTCATCTTGATTCGTGGGATGAAGGTACAGGTGCGATTGATGATGGCGCTGGTGTGGCGATTGTCACCACCGCTGCTAAACTTATCCAAGACTTACCACAAAAGCCAGCACGCACTATTCGAGTGGTATTATACGCTGCAGAAGAAGTCGGTTTAGTTGGCGGTAAAGCCTATGCGGCACAACATGCTGATGAATTAGATAAACACTATATTGCCGCAGAATCTGATTTTGGTGCAGGACCCGTATATAAAATTGATTTTAACGTTAATGCCGCGACATTTGAGCAGGTCAAACAAGAACATTCAGCTATGAGCTTAAACGGCGTTGAGCTAGGCAATAATGAAGCGTCTGGTGGCCCAGATGTTTCAATTCTACCAGCATTAGGCGTTCCAGTTGCGTCGTTAAATCAAGATGGTTCAGATTATTTTGATTATCACCACACTCCTAACGACACCTTGGATAAAATTGATCCCAAGAAACTAGCGCAAAGTGCCGCTGCTTATGCACAATTTGCTTATATGATGGCGCAATCAGAAATCGATTTAAGGCCTGTTACTCAGCAAAAAGAACAACACTAATCGGTTTATCTCAATCGAGCTTAACACTCAGACATTAAAAAGCCCTTATTCAAGGGCTTTTTATCAAGCTGGTTTTATTATTTCAGAGAGCGTTATTTTTGTTCGTCTCGTAAAAACACTGGCGCTGTAGGGGTCGATTGCACTTCGTTATAATAATAACCTTCAAGATCAAACTCGGTTAATTGTTCAACACTAGTAGGTTTAGTATCCACAATGTAACGAGCCATCAATCCGCGCGCTTTTTTAGCATAAAAGCTAATCACTTTAAATTGACCTTTTTTACAGTCTTTAAATACTGGTGTAATCAACTGTCCTTCAAGCTGCTTAACGTTGACCGATTTAAAGTATTCATTCGACGCTAAATTGACAATGATATCGTCACCCTGCTCTTTCAAGGCCTTATTCACTTCAGCAGTGATAGTCTCGCCCCAAAAAGCATATAAATTGCTACCCTGTGAGTTTGTTAGTTTGGTACCCATTTCTAACCGGTACGGTTGAATTAAATCCAACGGTTTAAGTAAACCATACAAACCAGACAAAATACGCAGATGCTTTTGACTAGAAGCTATTTGTGACTCAGATAAATGATCGGCATCAAAACCGGTGTAGACATCACCTCGAAATGCGAATATAGCTTGTTTAGCATTATCAAGGCTAAACGGTGGCTGCCAGTCAGCAAAACGAGCAGCATTAAGCCCGGCAATTTTATCGCTTACTTTCATTAAACTGGCAATATCCATTGGTGTTAATTCACGGCATACATCAATCAATGCTTGGCTTTGTTTAAGTAAACACGGCTGAGAATGGGTGTTAGTTATAGGTGGATTTTCGAAATCTAATGTTTTCGCGGGTGAAACTAAAACCAGCATAAGTACGCTCCAAGTAAAATCATAATGTCATCATACTGAACTGATAAAAAAAAACCATGCTGCTGTAGCATGGTTTTTTCGATTACCCTAATAGGTAAATGCTATTTTTTTACAGGCTCTGCTGAGTTAGGCCAAATTTTTTCTTCTAATTGATCGGCTAACTCCGGAAACTTACTAGTATCAAATACCGGATCAATACCAGCGTCTATCTGTTCACGGTAGTCATTGATCACTCTAACCGCCAAACCAGACAACAAGACTAATGCCACTAAGTTAACAATGGCCATTAGCCCCATCGACACATCTGCTAAATCCCAAACCAAACTAATTTTAGCGAGAGAACCAAACATAACCATACCTAAAACCACTAAACGAAATAAAGGTAAGGCTTTTTTACTATTGCCAGACAAGAACATTACATTGGTTTCTGCATAAGAATAGTTGGCAATAATAGACGTAAAGCAGAAGAGTAAAATGGCAAAAGCAATAAATGCTCCACCCCAATCACCCACATGACTGGTTAATGCACTAATGGTTTTGGCAATACCATCCGAGCTAGAAGCTGCATCTCCAGATAATAAAATAATCGCTGCGGTTGCGGTACAAATAACAATGGTATCAACAAACACGCCCATCATTTGCACAAAACCTTGCGATGCTGGATGGTTAGGATTTGGAGATGCACTTGCAGCAACATTTGCGGCACTCCCCATACCCGCTTCGTTTGAAAATAATCCTCGGGCAATACCAGCTTGCATTGCTTGCGAAACACTAAATGCAACACCACCAGCAGCAGCTTCTTGCCAACCAAATGCACTATTGATAACCAACATGAATATGTCGGGTAATTTTTCAATGTTCATACCCACAACGACAAAAGCAATGGCAATATAAGCAATAGCCATCACGGGCACAATTAACTCAGACGCTTTAGCAACCTTTTTAAGGCCTCCAACGATCACAAAGGCACTGCAAATAACAATACCAATTCCAATATAGACAGGCTCAAAACCAAACACCTGAGTCATAGCACCAGTTATGGTGTTAGCCTGGACTGCATTAAACACTAAACCAAAGGCTATAATTAAAAATATCGAGAACAGCACACCCATCCAGCGTTGACCAAGACCTTTCTCCATATAATAAGCAGGCCCGCCACGGTACTGACCATCACCATCTTTCACTTTATAAACTTGGGCAAGGGTCGACTCAATCATTGCGGTAGCCATACCAAGTACCGCAATAGCCCACATCCAGAACACGGCACCTGGTCCTGCGGTACCAATTGCAACAGCCACACCAGCCATGTTACCAGCACCTACACGTGCTGCCATACTGGTACAAAAAACCTGAAATGATGATAAGCCATGCTTACCTGGACGACGGCTAATAGCCAATACTTTAATGCCATGAACAAAATGAGTGGCTTGAATAAAACCGAGACGAATGGTGAAAAATAACCCAGCGCCTACTAGTCCATAAACTAATAGCTTGCCCCAAAGTAGGCTATTCATAAAATTAATAATCGTTTCTAACATTGCCATATTGTCTAATCTTCCCCGTTATAAGGTTATTTTTTTGTATCAGGCTATTGCGCTGAATGTTAAAGCACATAATGGACAGACCTGGCACTTCATATGCAAGCTGCTATGTGTCAAACGGTAAAACAAATAAAAGTGCCAAATAAAGGCGCCATTATAAAAGCTAATGATGGTGGATTAATAGGTATAGATCACCAAGGGCTGTGAATGCTAAAACAACGTTACCTACCTGATACATTGCCTAAGTAAATAACACGTTGAAGCAACACAAATAAAACAAAAAGCAACAAGTGACATCCATCACACTTTATCACTTCTATTATTAATGCTCTATGCTTAAAGCACTGGCAAATCGTTATTAAATTTCAAGTAATTATCGACATATCAACCAAAAATGCGATCTGAACTAAAAGTGACTCGTCAAAAATCAGATAAAGGCCACATTATTGTAATAAAATTACAGATACAGTGTTCTCAAAGAAAGTTAAATAATTATTTTCACTTTTAATCGAGGTCACAATGACTAACTCAAATGAAATAACTGCACTAAAAAAATACGTACGAGCGACTAACTTCTTGGCGACATCGCAAATTTATCTGAAGCAAAACGTACTTTTTAAGCGTCCTTTACAACATACTGATATCAAGCCTCGTTTACTTGGTCACTGGGGAACGTGTCCTGGTATCAACTTTGTCTACGCTAACGTTAACCGTCTTATTGTTAAGCATAATCGTGAATTCATTTACCTTGTTGGCCCTGGCCACGGTTTCCCAGCAGTACAAGCTAACTTATTTGTAGAAGGTTCATTAAGCCATTTCTACCCAGAGACCATACCTTATACAGAAACGGGTATCGAAGATATCTGTAAAAAATTCTCAGCAGCTTACGGTTATCCATCACATGCGAATCCTGAAGCACCAGGTCAAATATTAGAAGGTGGTGAGCTTGGTTATTCACTTTCAGTTGCTTGGGGCTCTGTATTAGATAACCCAAATCTTATTGCCGCCTGTTTAATTGGTGACGGTGAAGCAGAAACAGGTCCATTAGCTGCATCTTGGTATGCCAACCGTTTAGTCTCACCAGATAACAACGGTGCAGTGCTACCAATCGTACATATTAACGGTTACAAAATTTCAGGCCCTACTCGTATGGGCCGAATGAGCCATGAAGAGCTAGATTTAGAATTCCGTGGTCTTGGTTATCACCCAATCATCGTTGATGATGAAATGGAAACCGATATTTTTGAACAAATGACCGCAGCAATGGACTTGTCATATGACATGATCAATGACATTCAACGTCGCGCACGTTCAGGTGAAGATGTCGTTAAACCACGCTGGCCAGTTATTTTAATGAGAACCGCAAAAGGTTGGACTGGTACTTCTGAATACGATGGTAAGAAACTTGCTGGTAACTGTGAATCTCATCAAGTAATAGTGAGCAACTGCGCCAAAGATAAAGGCCATCTTGAAGCACTTGATAAGTGGTTGGCTAGCTATAAGTTTGACGAATTAGTGCAAACCACTGAAAGCGGTGAATTGATATTTGATAAAGACATTATGTCTTTGATGCCGCCAAAAGAGTTATGTTGTGGTCGTCAACGTCTGAGTTACGGCGGTGAAGTTGTACGTGCTTTAGCAAATCCAGATTTAAACAAATTGGGTTACGGTTCAGAAACAGCTCGTGGTCAACGTGGTTTCTCAATGTTGAAAATGGGTGAGTGGATGCGTGATGCTTTCAAACTAAACCGCGATCAACGTAACTTACGTATCTTCAGCCCTGATGAAACATACTCAAACCAACTACAAGCTGTGTTTGAAGAAACCGACCGCGCATGGCAGTGGCCAATCGAAAGCTGGGATCAAGATATGTCTCGCGATGGCCGCGTGATTGAGCTCCTATCTGAAAATTTACTTTTCGGTATGTTACACGGTTACACAGTAACAGGTCGTCACGGCATGTTCCCTACCTACGAATCTTTCTCTCAGGTAGTGTCATCAATGGCAGATCAATATTGTAAATATGTTCATGCAAGCCAAGGCATCCATTTCCGTAAGCCTATCCCTGCATGTAACGTCGTATTGTCTTCACTATTAGAACGCCAAGATCACAACGGCTATTCTCACCAGAATCCGTCTTTCCTAGGCGCTATGTTAGAGAAACATCCGAACATTATTTCTGCTTATTTACCTGCAGATGCTAACAGTACCTTGGTTTACACTGAACGTGCTTACGCTGATCGCGATAAACTGAACATTATTGTTGCGGGTAAAAAGTCGTTACCACAGTGGTTATCACTTGATGAAGCCCGTAAGCAAGCTAAAGACGGTATCATGGTGTGGGATTTCGCCTCTGATGACAAACCAGATGTAGTACTTGCAGGTTGTGGTGACTACGCGACGCAAGAATGTATGGCCTCACTGGTATTAATTCGTGAGATTTTACCAAGAGTGCGCATCCGCTTTGTAAGTGTCTCAGAACTTCACAGCAGCGGTTTAGGTAGTCTTAAGTTTCAAAGCAAGCCTTGGATGATGGATGAAGTCTTCACTGAAGATAAAGGTGTGGTATTCAACTACCATGGCTACCCAAACACCATCAAAAAGCTTGTATTTGATTATAAAGGTAACCGTCGCTTCCGTATTAAAGGTTATGAAGAAGAAGGTTCAACGACTACACCATTTGATATGGGTGTGCGTAACGGTACTTCTCGCTACCATTTAGTTATCGATATGGCATACAAGTTGTTCCAGCAAGGCGTAATTGATGAATCACAACATGTGACCATCACGACCGATATGTTACAACGCTTGGTAGACCACAAAAACTACATCAAAGCAAACGGTGTCGACCCTGAAGAGATCGAAAACTGGGTGTGGACACGTTAACAGAGCTACCACTCACGTAAAATACGTCCTAATTGGACGTATTTTTGTTTTTAACCCTCAAAAAAAATAACTAACCATGTTTCTTGAGTAACTCATTAAAAATATTAACAATATTTTTATAATAAATCTAATCGTTCAGAGCGTCAAACAATTAACATTACCTTCTGTTTTTATTCATATTTTTAAGATTTCACTTATATGGCAACGAGGTAGCATAGTGAACTATTACAAAATATTAATCCTTTTTACTATGGAAAAACATCTAATTACCGACCATAATTGCGCCGCTGACTAAAATACAAAGAAACACCACATTAAGCGTCAGTAATGCATGAAAATAACAACTCCGTTACATGCATATTTGGTGGAGTAAAATAACAATGGATGTATATATGATGAAGAACACATTAAAAGTAGTATTACTCACCTCTATGTTGCCTTTTGCTGCATCAGCTGCAGAAGAACTAACACCTTGGTATATCGGTGGTGGTGTAGGCGTCAATAACTATGAACCTAGCTGCGACCAAAAAACCATGAAAGTATGTGGTGAAGATGACCCATATGCTTGGGACTTGTTCGGCGGTTATTTATTCAACGAATACATTGGTATCGAATTAGGTTATCGTGACCTAGGCCGTGCTGAATGGACTAATTACGATACTAAAAGCTACGATGTCGGAGCTACCGGCGTTAGTCTAGGTTTAGTTGGTTTTTACCCACTTGCTGACAAGTGGAGCTTATCATCAGAAATAGGTACTTATAGTTACCTATTAGAAAACCAACAAACAGTTAATGGTCAGAAATTAAGTGATTCTGGCGTAGGATTATTTGCTGGCGCTGGTGTTGGTTATAACTTTACCGACAATCTTAAGTTAGAAGCGAAATATCGTCGTTACGAAAATTTAGACGCTGACGCATTAAACAACTTAAAAATGGAAAGTAACTATTGGGGTCTAGCTCTAAGCTACCGTTTTGGTACGATTACTCCAGCTCCAGTTGCTGCTCCAGTTGTTGTTGCACCCGTTGTTGTTGCTCTAGGTGATGATGACAAAGATGGCGTAACAAACAACATCGACAAATGTCCAGACACACCATCAACTCACAAAGTTGATGCGACTGGTTGTAGTGTTTATGAAAACGTTACAACTAAGTATGACTTAGGTGGTATTTTATTTGCTAATGATTCAGCTGAAATCCGTGCTGGTTCGTTTGCTGATTTAGAAAAACTTGCTGACCACTTAACTAAATACCCACAACACACTGTATCTGTTCAAGGCCATGCGTCTAACGTAGGTAAAGCAGAATACAACATGAAGCTTTCTGAGCGTCGTGCGATTTCTGTTGCTAGTGCACTAAATAAAAAGTATGGCATTAGCATGAGCCGTATCAATTCTGTTGGTTACGGTGTCACTAAACCAGTTATGCAAGGTAGCTCAGCTGAAGCTAACCGTGTTAACCGTCGTATCGAAGCTATCGTGACGGGTACTGAAAAGCGCGTAGTATTACGTTAATTGTAATATAGATACGCTATACTTTAGAAGTCGCTGCTTGCAGCGACTTTTTTATTTTCAGAACAACGTAAAAACTAGTACACCAGTGGCTGCCACTGACGTAGCGGTAATAGAATTGGAAGTATGTACCGTATAAACTGACCAATTCTGTCTATTTAGCAACAATAATGGCTTTAAATAAGCGAAAACAGCGGATAATTTCGTAATTTTTTTACAAATAAAGTTGGAATAATTCCTAAAATCGCTTCTAATAAAGGCATTGATCTATATTCATTGCTTAACGAGAGGAAATTTCCATGGCCAATGCACTCGCGCAACTCAAATCATTCACGACCATCGTTGCTGATACCGGCGACATAGAAGCTATTAAGCGTTACCAGCCTGAAGATGCAACAACCAATCCATCACTCATTTTAAAAGCTTCTCAGATCCCTGAATATGCTTTTCTTATCGAGAATGCAATTGAATGGGCTAAAACTCAAAGCCAAAGTATTGAACAACAGATTGAAGATGCAGGCGACAAACTTGCAGTCAATATTGGCGTAGAAATTTTAAAGCTAGTACCAGGTCGTATCTCAACAGAAGTCGATGCTCGCTTATCATTTGACAAGCAACGCTCAATCGACAAAGCTCATAAGCTAATCAAATTATATAAAGAAGCCGGAATTGATAAATCACGAATTTTGATCAAACTAGCTTCGACTTGGGAAGGTATTTGCGCAGCAAAAGTACTTGAACAAGAAGGCATCAACTGTAACCTAACATTGCTATTTAGCTTTGCTCAAGCAAGAGCCTGTGCAGAAGCTGGCGTATACCTTATTTCGCCTTTTGTGGGTCGCATCCTAGATTGGTATAAAAAAGACACAGGCCAAGATTACACTGCAGAAACCGATCCTGGTGTGGTCTCTGTTACTGAGATTTACAACTACTATAAGCAACATGGTTATAACACTGTTGTAATGGGTGCGAGTTTCAGAAATATTGGTGAGATTATTGAATTATCAGGTTGCGACCGTCTAACGATTGGCCCTGCATTACTAGAAGAATTAGCCAATACTGATGTAGAAATCATTCAGAAATTGGTTGCGACACCAGCAACACAGTCGGCTCCAACAGCACTCACTGAAGAACAATTCCGCTGGGCATTTAACGAAGACCCAATGGCAGTAGATAAGTTGGCAGAAGGCATTCGTAATTTTGCCATCGATCAAGGCAAACTAGAAGTTATGCTAAAAACAAACTTAAGCTAGTTGGAGGCTTTACTCGTGACTACACTGACTCAAAGCACGACTTGGAAGGCGCTACAAACCCATTCAAGTCAACTACCTCACATGCGCGAATTATTTGCCCAAAACCCACAACGTTTTGAGCAAATGAGCGTTGCGGCTTGTGGTCTGTTTTTAGATTACTCTAAAAACCGTGTGAACGATGAAACACTTAAGCTGCTATTCTCTCTCGCTAAAGAAGCAAAACTGAGTGAAAAAATTACTGCAATGTTTAATGGTGATGTGATTAACAACACCGAACAGCGCTCAGTATTGCACACTGCATTACGCAGTAAAGCAACTCAAACGATTATTGCTGAAGGAGCGAATATCGTTCCTGAAGTGCAACAAACATTAGCTAAAATGGCTAAGTTTGTTGGCACGGTGCAATCAGGCGAGTGGAAAGGTTATACCGGTAAAGCGATTACAGATATCGTCAGTATCGGCATTGGAGGTTCATTTCTTGGACCTAAAATTGTTTCACAAGCGCTTAGACCATATTGGCAAGCAGGGCTTAATTGCCATTTTGTCGCCAACGTTGATGCAACTTCAATCTGTGAAAAATTAAAAAATCTCAATGCTGAGACCACATTGTTTGTGATGTCGTCAAAATCATTCAGTACTCAAGAGACTCTTACCAATACCCTTAGCGCTAAAGATTGGTTTTTAGGCCAAGGTGCAAGTCAACAAGATGTGGCGAAACACTTTGTTGCTGTAACATCAAATGTGGCTAAGGCAACTGAGTTTGGTATGGACGCTAACAACATATTCCCAATGTGGGATTGGGTTGGCGGACGCTACTCATTATGGTCAGCCATTGGTTTACCAATCGCGCTACTTATTGGTATGGATAACTTTAAAGACTTGTTAGATGGCGCGCATCAAATGGATGAGCATTTTACTAACACGCTTATCGAACAAAATATGCCCGTCATCATGGCTATGTTGTCTGTATTGTATGGTAATTTTCATGGTGCTCAATCACATGTCATTTTAACCTACGATCATTACTTACGTGGTCTTCCGGCTTATTTTCAACAACTCGACATGGAAAGTAATGGTAAATCAGTGACACTCGATGGCACTGACGTCGATTACAGCACCGGTCCCGTCATTTGGGGCGGTGAAGGTACCAACGGTCAACATGCCTATCATCAGTTGCTACATCAAGGCACAGCACTTATTCCTGCCGACTTTATTATGCCGTTGCAAAGCCACAATCCGTTGGGTGAACATCATGACCAACTTGCATCAAACTGCTTTGGGCAAACCCAAGCCTTAATGCAAGGTCGTACCTACGATGAAGCACTGGCTGAACTAAGCAATAGCCAGCTTGATGAGCAACAAAAACCGCTTATAGCAAAACATAAGGTAATGGTTGGTAACAAGCCAAGTAATACCTTATTGATGGATAAGCTAACGCCAACAACATTAGGTGCGTTAATCGCGCTATATGAGCACAGAACCTTTGTTCAGGGTGCTATATGGCAGATAAACTCATTTGATCAATGGGGTGTAGAGCTAGGTAAGCAATTAGGCAATGATGTGCTTGAACGAATTGGTGCCGACCAAGATGCTACCGATTTAGATGCATCGAGCAATGCATTAGTGAACCTGTATCGTAAAGGTAAGCTATAGAACAAATACTAGCCTTAAATAAAAACCTCAGCTTGCTGAGGTTTTTTTATGCGTTTTTGATATCAAATTCACTAAACTGTGATTTATTAGTAACGTAAATGCAACACAACTATTGCACCCTATAGCTGAAATATGGTACTTATTTGTGCAGAGACATCATAATAACAAGGGAGGTTACCATGGATCGATTAGACTATGGTGGTGCGCTAGACGAAGTTGTTGAAAGACCAACCCGCTCAAAAAGCTCGTCAAAAAAACGCAAATGGCGTGAAATTGAAACCATTAAGGATAAACAGCGTTTACTCAAGGAATTGCAAGATATTGATGATTCATTCGATTTTGATGTTAATACATTAGTGCTTTAATTGAATCCCACCACATTTAACACTTAACGATAAAATCGATTAAAAGAGCGCATAGAGCGCTCTTTTTGTTTGCCAAAATTTATAGGTTGGTTATGAATGTACATCACAACCCTCTAGCCCAGAATAATCACATCATTTGTTATCTGAATGTTCAATATAGGTCCGTAAATCTTCAAAAATCGTTTTATCATTATCATTAAATAACGGATCTTCAATTAAGCGATTTTGACATAACACGTTGATTTTTTGCCAATCGTTATTGTCTAATGCCTTAACAAAATTAGGAAATACTTCCCGTTCTTCATACTGCATATGCAATTGTTGTAGGTCAATATATTCTTGCAGATCGTTAATCAACTTGTCGCGCGAGATAACCACATCCGAAAGAATCATATTCAAGCTATAAACTAAAGCACCCGATGCCTCAGCCAAACGATGATGTTCATTATAAAGTTGGCCACAATTCGCTAAACCCGTTTTATTACTGTAATAATCGAAAATAATATCTTCCAACGGGTGATGACTATGCTCAGCATAGCCTTGCATATACTCAACGATATCCCTAACCAGATTAAAATTAACTCCGTTACCTTCAGCCAATCGAGTCAATTTATTCGAAAGGATATTCAACAAAATGGCAATATGCTTATGATCGCGCATTAAACGTTGCAACATAACCTTCTCCCGTCATCTATCTACAAAACACCAATGTATAAATAATAGCCAATAATGCGTCTTTTACTAATCTACACTGTGATAAGCATTATGAGGTATGACCAAGATCATAATATTGAAATATAAAAAAACACCTAATGCCAATCTCATTGATATTAGGTGTTAGATATTTGAAGCTAAGGGGTTACTTTAACACAGCAAACATATGAGCCTTAAGCTGACCAAAATCAGCATCTAATTCTGCTGACAGAATCGTTTTGTGTGCCACTGCAGCTAATTCAGGAGGTAACGGCAAATTAATGGCCAACTCACGGTCAACCACATCTTTAAACTTCGCAGGATGCGCTGTACCTAGAAATACACCAGTTTCGTTACCTCTTAGGCCAAGCGTTAATGCATGAGCTGCAATCGCCGCATGAGGCTCTGATTGATAACCCAACTGATAAAGTTCTGCTAAAGCGCCAGCGGTATCATCTTCAGAAAGAGCCACGCCAGCTACCAATGATAACGGCCAGCCCATTTGCTCACAAATCGCTTCAACACGAGGCCAATTACTTGGCTCTGACACATCCATAGCATTTGACATAGTCGCTACCGTTTTATGTGGCTGCCATTCTCCACCAGTGAGATAACGCGGTACAGTGTCATTGCTATTGGTTGCTGCAATAAAACGTTTAATAGGTAACCCCATGGCTTTAGCAAATAACCCGGCCGTTAAGTTACCAAAATTACCGCTGGGTACAGACATCACAAGCTCATTATGTCCAGCTTGCTTTGCTTGCGCTACCGCTTCAAAGTAATAACATATCTGAGCTAATAAACGGCTGATATTAATCGAATTAGCAGAATTTAACGCTAAGCCATCGCGAACATCACTGTCATCAAAAGCTTGTTTTACCAGATGCTGACACGCATCAAAGTCAGACGTTACTGCCACAGTATGAATATTTTTACCTAAGGTGGTAAACATCTTCTCTTGTAGTTCGCTAATTTTACCTTTTGGGTATAACACCATTACATTAACGTTATCTAAACCATAGAATGCATCCGCTACTGCAGCGCCAGTATCACCCGATGTTGCGGTTAAAATGGTCAGTTTTTTATTGCCAGCAAGTAAATCAACACATTGGGCCATAAACCGTGCGCCAAAATCTTTAAACGCTAATGTAGGGCCATGAAAAAGCTCTAAACAAGCGCGTTTATCATCAACCTTAACGAGTGGTACATCGAAGGTAAATGCCTTATCAACGAGCTTATCAACACTTTCCTGCCCTAGTTCATCCGCTAACCAAGCACCCAAGACTTTTTTGCTTCGCTCAGCAAAGGGTAATGCCAGCAATGCATCTATATTGGATAGTACAGGAATGGACTTTGGGAAAAACAATCCTCTATCTTTACCTAAACCCAGCTGAACCGCTTGACTGAAGTTAACTACCTGCGATGGGTGTTTTAAGTTATATAATTCCATTGCGACTGCCTTTTAAATTTCAATATCAATAATGTGAAAGAGAGCGTTACACGCAGCGCGTGCCTAGTTTATCTAATTTACAAACGTGTGCAAAACCACCTTGCTCCGAAATATAATGCTGCATCAACCAGTTTTTGGCTTTTTCTGCAGTGGCTAAATCGTCGGTTACACTAAACAATGTTGGGCCGCTGCCAGAAATACCACTAGTCAGCATGCCTAATTCAGCTAATGCTGATCGCGCTTCGGTATAACCAGGAATTGCGGATGCACGATAAGGTTCAGCCAAAACATCTTTTAGCATCTCAATCGCTAATGCGGCATCTTGCTGATAACTCGCGTGAACAAATGCACTTAAGTAACGTCCAAAATCGATGGCTACAGACTTATCATATTGCTGCGGCAGCAATTCGCGCATTTTGGCAGTAGATAATGAAATTCCCGGGTAAGCGATAACCCAATACCAGCTATCAAAACTTGGAATAGCAGCGCATGCTTTGTTGCTGGCATTAAGCATTAGCTGCATGCCGCCTAAATAGCATGGCGCTACATTGTCATAATGCACGCTGCCAGATATCTTCCCTTCAAACTCGCCCATCAATGCTAATAAGGCTTGCTGGTTAAAAGGCTGTCCAAAATGTTCATTTAAGGCATATAACGCAGCGACTACAGAGCTGGCACTAGAGCCTAACCCACTGCCGACTGGCAGGTTTTTCTCTAGACAAACAGTGACACCATCTTGTCGTTGTAATTTATTTAAAAAAAACTCAGCACATTGGTAAACAATATTATCCTTACCATCGCTCGGTAATTTATGTGCCCATTCACCTGTTTGGCTATATTCAACCCCGCTGGCAGCAGCGCTAATCATCACTCTATCGCCCAATAATGAGCCATCAATTGGCGCTAATGCTGCGCCAAGCAAATCAAAGCCAACACCAACATTGCCCATAGACGCTGGAGCATACACAGTAAGCGTGTCTTGGCTTACTTTTAACGTTTGATTCATAACCCAACCTCACGAGTCCAGTTTAAGGTTCTTAATACGTCAGCAAAGGCCCCAGCAGCAGTAACATCGGTACCGGCACCATAGCCTCTTAATACAAAGGGAATTGGTTGATAATATCGGCTATAGAATGCCAGCGCATTCTCGCCACCTTTTACGCTGTATAATGGATCAGTTGCATCGACTTCAATAATTCTGACATGGCATTGCCCCTCTTCAATTTGGCCAACATAACGCAGTACTTTACCTTCGGTTTTAGCCGCCGCTACTCGAGCTGAGATAACCTCATCTAATGAAGCAAGATTGGCCATAAATTGATTAACATCGCCAGAGTCATCAAAATCAGCAGGCAATACCGATTCCACATTAATGTCGTCTAACTCCAAAGGTAAACCCACTTCGCGAGCAAGAATTAAGACTTTACGGGCGACATCCATACCACTTAAATCATCACGAGGATCAGGCTCAGTAAAACACTTATCACGGGCAATTGCTGTCGCTTGCGATAAACTCATACCGTCATCTAACATACCAAAAATGTAAGATAATGACCCAGATAAAATACCATTAAACTTATGTAGCTTATCACCGGCATACATTAATTTTTTCAAGTTATCGATAACCGGTAAACCAGCTCCTACCGTCGTTTCATACAAAAACTGTCGACGCTGAGTTAAAGCCGTTTTACGCAATGCTTGATAGTAAGCATAATCACGAGTGTTCGATTTTTTGTTTGGGGTGACGACATGGAAACCGGCATTCATCACATCAAGGTAACGGTCTGACACTAACTCGCTTGATGTACAATCAACCAGTACAGGATTAAGTAATTGCTGCTCTTGCCCCCACTCAAGTAG
Source organism: Shewanella sp. ALD9 (assembly GCF_002836315.1). Taxonomy (NCBI): domain Bacteria; kingdom Pseudomonadati; phylum Pseudomonadota; class Gammaproteobacteria; order Alteromonadales; family Shewanellaceae; genus Shewanella; species Shewanella sp. ALD9. Next base: position 43,573 of record NZ_PJCD01000003.1, on the reverse strand, counting down.
CTTAGCTAAATCATACGCTTGACCCTTCTCGGCCAACAATGACTGCCACTCACTAAGTTCAATGCCTTCACTATTCAACAACATTTGGCGTGAATTGGCGATACCACAAACTCTGACACTAATGTGCTGCTCTTTTAACATCGCACTTTGCTGCTTGATTTGATCGAGTAATCCAGCCCCCACATTACCGCTACCGACTAAAAAAACATCAAGATACTGCTGAACATCGAAAAATGCTTGATGGCATGCTCCAATAGCATGTTTGGTTTTTTTCTGTTGAATAACAGTAGAAATAGAACGCTCAGATGACCCTTGCGCAATGGCAACGATGTTGACACTGGCTTTAGCTAGCGCAGTAAAAAACTTAGCCGCTACGCCCTTGTGGGTTTTCATGCCATCACCGATCAAAGACACAATCGACAGGTCATGACGTAACTCAATCGGTTCAAGTAATTCACTCTTAATTTCTAGCTCGAACTCCTGCTCTAATGCCCATTTCGCTTTATTGGCATCTAAAGTTGCCACACAAAAACTGATACTGTACTCAGATGAGCTTTGCGTAATAAGAGAAACCGAGATGCCACAGCGAGAGATAACCGCTAATGTTCGGCTTGCCATACCGACCATGCCTTTCATACCAGGGCCCGATACGTTAAACATGGTTTGATTATCAAGATTGGAAATTGCTTTAACTTGTAAACCAGTTTTATCATCGTCATTAGACACTAGCGTGCCGGGAGCGGATGGATTAAAACTGTTTTTGATATAACAAGGAATTTGATATTGAGCAATTGGCGCAATCGTTTTAGGATGCAACACTTTGGCGCCAAAATATGAGAGTTCCATCGCTTCTTGATAGCTTAATTGTGACAATAATTTAGCGTCGGCCACAACACGTGGATCAGTGTTATAAACTCCATCCACATCAGTCCAAATTTCACAACTAGAAGCGTCTAAACAAGCGGCCAACACTGCGGCAGAATAATCAGAACCATTACGACCTAATGTTACGACTTTGCCTTGAGCATCTGCAGCAGTAAAACCAGGCATCACCCATACTCGATATTGATCAAGCGGTAATAAGGTAAAGCGAGGTTTGCTCACCGCAATATCAACGACCGACTCCAACGGCTGACCATGCGCTAAAAATAACGCCACTGGATCTAATTGTGCTGAAGTGATGTCTTTCGCTAACATAACTTGTTCCATTAATGCCGCAGATAAACGCTCACCCGTCACCACTATTTCAGCACGAACACTATCAGGGCATTCGCCTAGCAGTTTAATACCGTAAAGTTTATCTTTCCAAACTTGCATTTGTGCCGTTAATTTCCCAATCAGCAGCTCATGTTGAAGAGCCGTAATAAGTGATGCCGCCGCGTCAGAAAACAGCCCGCTATAGACCAAATGAATATGATCTAATACCGGTTGATAATCATGTTGTTCAACTGCTATATCTACCATTTCTAAAAGCGCATTGGTCACTGTGGCAGGAGCTGAAAGCACTGTAGCAACAGATTCTGTCAAAGCCGTATCAGCAATAATATCTGCCGCCATCGAAAAACGAGGCCAATTCGCTAGCGATGTTCCACCAAATTTCATTACTTTCATGTCGCTCTCCTTGTCACTCATAAAGTGACAACATTAAATTAAAATCAAATGATTAGAATAAAAACAAAAAAGCCCGCTTCAGTTGTTAGAAGCGGGCTTTTTATGCAAAATCTTTTAGGGTGTAATCAGCCCGCCCCCACTATTGTAATAGTGGTGGTTGTAATGGTTGTAATTACAACGAGCATGAGGGTAAACATTTGATGATTCTCTTCGTTAAGTTAAATGTTAACTGCCGATAATATTTAATTAGATTAAATAGCTGATCCACGTTGGCTAACAGAATTGCTTTTTTAACCTAAGGTTGTCAACCCCTCATTACAGTTTATTTACTAGTTATTTTTTAAGTTGAGTTGATTTTTTTAATAATTAAGTTGTTAAAAATCGATAATGAGTAGTGATAACCATTATTGATTGCCTTATCCAACGTTAACGTAGACGTAAGAGTAATAAACAAAGTTAAGTAAATACAACAATTTCATAATGATAGAAGTAGTAACTTAATATGTATTCATAAAAAGATTGCCAATAAATGTGTAACCAAGATGATTTATCCGCCTTAGCTATTTCCTACACCAATTAAATGATTTATTTTCACCATCAGTCGATGTAAAACATGCAGCATAAGACAAAACAAAAAAAGCTGTGATTCAATAACCAAAAACTGATGTTAGTCATCGCAGCCTTATATCAAAATACGGTATGATACTCACATCACAATTGGAGGCGATATGAAAATTACAAAACATGCGGCGGTCACTATTCATTACCGCTTATCTGATGAGCAAGGTCTATTAGTAGAAAGTTCATTTGAAAGTGAACCAATGGTTTACTTACATGGCACTGAAAATTTAATTCCTGGACTTGAATCAGTTTTGGAAGGTAAAACTGTTGGTGAAAATATCGAGGCAAAGATCCCTGCGGAACAAGCCTATGGCGAATATCACCCAGGTTTAAAGCAAGAAGTTCCTGTCAGTGCATTTGGTGATGTCGAAGATATCGTTCCAGGTATGCGTTTTATCGCTGAAACTGAAATGGGTCAACGCCCTGTTCAAGTAATTGAAGTGAAAGATGATGTCATCGTTGTTGATGGTAATCACCCTCTAGCGGGTCAGTCACTGCATTTTAGTGTCGAAGTTATTGCTGTAAGAGAAGCAACAGCAGAAGAGCTATCTCATGGACATATCCATGCAGAAGGCGGCTGTGGTAGCCATGGACACGATCACGGACACGACCATGAATCATGTGGCACAGAGAAACCTGGCTGTGATGGAAATGGCGGCTGTGGCTGTCGTTAATTCATTATTGATTAAATAGATAAGTGACTCATTCTATCTTTCATGTCTATTTGTCAGTAGAAAGGTTGAAATATCATAAGGTATTGTCTATTCACTAGGCGATACCTTTTTCTTTAGGTTAATCTTAACCAGTTAATTACATCAATTAGTCAGATTTATTGTATCGACCGTTAAGGATAACTTGGGTGATGCAATCCTCACTAATTGACACCCAATATAATAATTAATAACTAGCGACGGAGTGCTTATGTTAATTAAACCGCTGTATGAATTACTGCCGTTCACTTACATGCTTGTAGGCAGTGTCAGTATTTTTCTTCTTGAACCTAATTATGCACTTATTGCTTCAATTGTAGTGTATTTATATGGTGCACATATTTACAACTTACGTTCCAAGAACCGTAGAACCGATCCCAAACGTAAACGCAAATCAGGATTAATCCCCGAAACGATTTATGGTCTATTACCCTTTATTTACGTATTAAGTGCCGTGAGCCTTTATCGTTTTTACCCTAGAGATTCGAGCACACTTTTTGCTCTGTGCCTAACCACGTATGGTGGATACCTATTTTTAAGACGTTTAAGTTATCGTCATCACAGATTACCGCGGGGAGTTAGCCAATAGTCAGATTTATTATTGCAATGAGGATCAAAAAGGTTAACTGAACAAAACAGCATAATGAATTGATTAGCAAGTGTTAATAGTGAACCTAATGTAATTAAAATCGATGGGTGTCTATTTGATTTTATGAGCAATGCTTTAGGCTCGATAGGTAATAAAAGACACCTATCGAGTCAGTTATATTGGTGATTTATCAGCACTGAATTATCAGCATTGAGGACTGAAATATTGTGTCGATGCGAATCGATGACCAATTACTTAGCTTAGAATCAATTGTTAATCTAGAATCAATTTTTTAACTAAGTCTCTTTGATTTACTGGCATATTTTTTAAATAATTTGAACACCGTGTAATCGTTGCAATACTCACTTGATGTTCTGCAGCAATTTGTCTCTGACTCAATTCCCCTGCTAATAACGTTTGGAACACCTGTAAACGCCCAGAAACTGCACTTCGCTCTTCTTCGGTTAATAATAAATGAAACAACACCGACAAATCATCTTCATTTGCATGGGTTAATATTTTTTCTACCACTAAATTCCAATTGGCACGCATTGTTTTTTCTCTTTTTAGTAATGCCCAGACATTACAAGTGTACCAAGGAAAGACGTCGATTAGCAAAATTGCTACCGATAAACTTGTAATGAAAAATGAAAAATAACTGCGGGATGCTATTGATGAAAGATATCGCAAAATGCTTATAAAATTGTGTAGAATGAGATGTAATACCCTCATAACTAAGCGCTAAAAACTCGACTAAGCAGTAGGCTGAACACTTAATGGTTAGCACTTTAGTTAAAATTTAGCATAATTATGTGGATATCTGTGCTTATGGAACCGGTACCACCCACAAAAAAGTGAAGGATGACGATGAAAAAGATATTACTAACGGTTGCGGCAACCGCAATGATGATCCCTGCTGTGTTTGCGAATAATTTTGAAGAACCTGCAGATGCCATTGAATACCGCCAAGCTGCTTTCGGCTTAATTGCTTATAACTTTGGTGATATGGGCGCTATGCTAAAAGGTAAAAAACCTTTTGATGCTGCTGTATTTAGTGCTCGTGCAGATAATGTTGCAGCGCTATCAAAAATACCACATGAAGGTTTTATTGCTGGTTCAGATAAAGGTGATACCGAAGCACTAGCTAAAATTTGGCAAGATAAAGCCGATTTTGATAGCAAAATGACTGCATTTCAAGATAATGCCGCGGCATTAGCTGTTGCAGCTAAATCAAGCGATAAAAATAGCATTAAACAAGCTTTTGCTAACACTGGTAAAAGCTGTAAAGGTTGTCACGACGTTTACAAAAAAGACTAATTTGATTAGTTAGCTCTGGTGAGTATAAGTAGCTCTACTCAATAGTGAAAATGATAAAAGCCCATCTTTATGGGCTTTTATATTGGCTTTAATTAACCTGGAATTATAAAAAACTGACCACAGGTTCGAGTAACAACCACCAAATAGCAGCAAAAATAACTGACACGATAACTAACGCCATCCAAGGCGAACGCAACATAGGTGAAGTGACCTGCTCGGTAACTTGTTTATAACCGCTGAACATGGCTTTAAGTACATTGTCACCCTTAAAAACATGCACTAACACGGCAATAATATGTACCGCAGCCAAAACCAAAATAAGATTGAAATTAATTTTATGCAGCCAGGTTAGCCACCCCGCAGTATCTGACGAAACGAGATATATCAGCGGACCTTCAGTAAAAATATCATCTGTTGCAAATAAACCGGTACTTAACTGCAACACAAGCGATCCCAGCAACACAATCACCATATAACCACCTAGTGGATTATGCCCAAGTGACGAAGGTTTAGGCTGGGCTTTCGCGTAAGCGATAACTTTTTTAGGTGCAACAAAAAAATGTGTAAACTTAGCGGTGTCACTTCCGATAAAGCCCCAAATTAATCTAAATGTAATCAGAGTCATCAATAGATACGCCAATATCTGATGCCACTGCATTTCACCTATTTCGGCTGTCCACCATAATCCGCCAATTAAACACACCATAGCCCAATGGAAAAAACGTGTTGGAAAATCCCATACCTTTATTTTTTGTTGTTCTATACTCATTAATAACCTGCTTATTACTATTCTTTACTGACAAATTATAAACTCATCAGTAATAAATAAAACAAGAAGGTTTACAAACTAATACAAATAAACATGCTTACGCAGCTAAAAAAGACAACCAAAGAAGCTTTGCTTTATAAAGAGGATGAACCTAACGAGAAGTAATAAATCAATGTCAGCTAAGTAACCAGTAACATAGGATAAAGGAGCATGCTTGTAGAGCGTTTATGAATAAGACAACCCCATACAAAATCGTGCTTGAAATTGTATGAAAAAACCTCAGAAAGGCTAATTAAGTATTAACTTATCCATACAAATATGAGCCTATATTGACAGCATTACAAGCATATTTAATGGCTTTTTTGTTCAAAACGTCTAAGAGATCAAATATGCAGCACTCGATATATAAAGTCGGTAAAAGTGTGATATAGATCACGAATTTTATGGTTAACCTTGGTAATCTGGAGTTAAGCAAACAACAAGAAGGTTCTAAATATGCTGAAAATCACTAGCAAACAACTTGAAGTCACTGCCCTTATCCGTGAACGTATTGAAGGACGATTAGAAAAATTAAGTCGACATGATATTCAATTAATTAACCCGCACGTCATTATTACTCAAGAAAAGCAGTTGTTTAAAATAGAGGCATCAGTTGGATTACCTAGTGGAGATTTATTCGCCCAGGCAAAAAGTGAAAACCTATACGCAGCAATTACTGCAATGGGACAAAAGCTGGAAAAACAGCTAAATCGCCTGACCCACAAACCCCAGGCTCAACGCCATGTATCATTACCAAATGACACAGAAAGCGAATTTGAGTATGTTTATAAGGAGGAAAACGCCGCTTGATATTATTTATCTCTCACCAGCGCACCTTCGGGTGCGCTTTCTTTTGTCTATAATCCAATACTCAAGCCTTGATGAGTAAATTTACGTTGACAGTCGCCTGTCAGAGCTTTAGTTTTACTCCATGAACAAAAAAATATTCAGCCTTTTTATTTTCTTTTTTATTCAGCCCACCTCTGGAGGCGGATTTTCTGTGTAAAAACGAAAATGAAAATTCTAAAGCCTCCCAACTGGGAGGCTTTTTTGTCTTATAAACTCTGCCGTATCTAGTCATGCGCCAGTATGTAGCGTCACATTGAGGTCAATATGCAAAAACCACCTGAGTTAAGTCAAACTCGTGAACAGATAACTGCCTTGGATAAATCCTTATTAGCGTTATTATCTCAGCGCCGCCAATTGAGCCTAAATGTTGCACGCAGCAAAGAAGTTGATGTTAGACCTATACGAGATACACAACGAGAAAAAGAACTACTTGAAAGACTGGTACAGCAAGGGCGCGACCAAGGACTTGATGCACATTTTGTGATATCACTTTATCAAAGCATTATTGAAGACTCGGTTTTATTTCAACAAACGTATCTTCATGGTAGAGCTAACCCAGACACTCAAAAGCAGCAATATACTGTGGCTTATTTGGGTGCTAGGGGTTCTTACTCTTACTTAGCTGCAAGCCGTTACTGTTCACGCCGTCAAGTCGAAATGCTTGATTTCGGCTGCAAAAGTTTTGATGAAATTGTTAATGCCGTTGAATCTGGTCATGCCGATTATGGTTTTTTACCGATTGAAAATACCTCTTCAGGATCTATCAATGAAGTGTATGACGTACTGCAACATACAACGCTGTCAATTGTTGGCGAAACAACTATTGAAGTGAGTCATTGTTTACTCACTAAACCCAACAGTAAACTATCTGATATCAAGACTATTTACGCTCACCCGCAGCCGATCAGTCAATGCAGTCGCTATTTAAGTCAACATCCTCATATCAAACTTGAATATTGTTCTAGTAGTGCTGAAGCCATGACAAAAGTTGTCGAGGCGGACAGCAATACTGTCGCAGCCATAGGCAGTGCTGAAGGCGGAGCCCTGTATCAGTTAATTGCGATGGAGCAAGGTTTAGCTAACCAAAAAATCAATCAGAGTCGTTTTATTGTTGTCGCTAGAAAAGCCTCTGCGGTGCCTTCTCAGCTGCCAGCAAAAACCACCTTGATCATGGCGACAGGACAGAAGCCAGGAGCATTAGTAGAAGCATTATTGGTACTTAAAGCTCATAATTTGAATATGAGTAAGTTAGAATCTCGTCCAATACCTGGAACACCATGGGAGGAGATGTTTTACCTCGATATTGATGGCAACTTGGCTACTACCGAAGTACAACAAGCGATTAAAGAGTTAGAGCGCCTTACTCGTTTTATCAAAGTATTAGGCTGTTATCCATGTGAAACCGTTAAACCTACACAACTATCGCAAGCTCAATTATTAATTGAACCCGGTAGCTCTAAACAAGAGCTAATCAAACCTATACCAAATAGCCAAGCTAAGCATTCACGCGACTATAAATCACAAGATACTCAATTGTTCTGTCAGCACTTACAAATAGGCGCCGGACAATTTAGCGCATTACAGCAAATTAACTTACCGATAGATAATACCGAACTGGCTACGCAAGCAAAGCACATCAAAGAATCAGGCTTTCAAGCCATTGTGCTCAATGATTTAAAACAACAACTCAATGAACAACAATTAAAACAGCATGCACAGGTCATCGAACAAGCTGGTTTATTATGTGTAATGCAAATAGATCAAGAACAAGAGTTTATCGTTGCTAGCCAATTAGCAGATATGCTGATATTAAGTGGTAAACAAATGTACAACCCGGACATGTTAACCTTAATTGGTTCCGTCAATTTGCCGGTAATATTAGAAAGAAATACCATGGCTAGTATCGATGATTGGCTACAAGCTGCCGATGCAGTCCTTAGTCACGGTAATCAACAACTCGGGCTATGCGAATCAGGTGTACGTAGTTTCACGCACCCAGAGCAGTTAAGCCTCGATTTAGCCGGATTGGTTGAAGTGAAATCCCGCAGTCATTTACCTGTAATCGTTAACACGAGCTTCTGTATTAATGCTGCACTGTTAACTACTCATGCAAATGCCGTTAAGCAACTTAATGCTGACGGAATTATATTGTTACATCAAGATGGTGTATCGCAAGCTGATATTATTCATGGTTTATACCAAGCAAAGTAACGATTAAATAACCGGGAATGACACACATAAAAATGCCGAGAATATTCTCGGCATTTTATTACTCGTAATTGTAAAAGGTAATTAGTTATTCAAGGCTATTCAAGGCTATTCAAGGCTATTCAATAATCATACTGCTAGGCCATCATTTAAACTTATCCAGCCTTTAAAAATACGATAACTGAACCAACTAACACCCAGTAAGTACATGGGTAAACTCAGCCATAAAGGACTAAGCCAATATCCTGCAATAAAAAATGGGCATAGGCCAATAATACTCATACGTTGCCAACGTAGATGACTACCCAACACAGAGTCTGGATTGACGTTCTTTTGGATCAAATTAAGCCAAAAACTCAATAATACAGGCACAAAAAATAATGGAAAAGCACTCATTAAGCCGTAAAGAAAATGCCCTAAGGAATTATCTTCAACCTGTTGAACAGGTAGCATATTCGATGGCATCATCGACATGGGGTATCCTCCAAAGGTAACTAAGTTTACTGAGCTAACACAGCGTTATTTGGCTACCGTATTAACTAAACATAAGCTTTGTGTCACTATTTCGCAATAATTAGTTCAATTAATAATGCTTCATTTAGCGTTATCCAGCTTTCATATCATTAACAGATTGCAACATGGCGCGACTTTCATGTTGGAACTGCGGCGCAAAGTCACCAAACCATTTAGCGACACGCTGGAACTGCTCCACAAAGGCTTGCCTATTACCGGTTTGCAACATTGTTAATGCACCACGATAATTATCTAGATAATCACTAATCGCGTGTTGGCTGCCAGGTTGGGCAAAAATAATATCGGCATAAAGCTCGGGATCTTGAGCAAATAAACGACCAACCATGGCTAACTCTAAACGATAAATCGGTGAGCTAAACTGTAATAAGTTACCAATATCAGCTTCTTCTTTGCACAAGTTGACGCCATATACGAATGTTGAAAAGTGACGCATAGCCTGTACAAGTTGCATCGCTTTATCATGACGCTCTGCTTCAGCTTCAACTATTCGCGCCCCCCAAATTTCAATCTGTTGTAGTAACCATTGATACGCTTCTTGATGACGGCCATGACACACCACCACCACCTGTTTAGCGAGACTACCAACATCTGGGCCAAACATAGGATGCAGACCCACTACAGGGCCTTTATGCGCAGCTAACATTGCCGCTAAAGGTGCTTCTTTAATCGAGGTGAGATCAGCTAGAATACAATTTTCAGGTAGCTGGGTTAACTTGTCACGGATCACTTCGCAGGTCACATTTATGGGTACGGTAACAATCACTAATCCTGCACCATCAAAAATGGCAGCGGCATCTTGCCAATCATTTTTATCTATACTTTTAACTTCATAGCCAGAAAGAACCAACATTTGACTAAATAACTGTCCCAGCTTGCCCTGACCACCCACAACGACCACATGACCCAGATCTTGCTTAATCTGCTTAAACCCAACATCTTTTTCATTTAAGTAAGATTCGCGCATAAGTCGACGTAAAATATCTTCGATTAACTGTGGTGAGACATTCATTTTTTGTGCTTCGTCTCGACGTTTAGCTAACATCGATGCTTCACGTTGTGGGGCATAAATAGGTACTCCAGCCGCATGTTTTACGGCACCAACTTGCGCCACTAAATCGAGACGTTTACGTAATAAATGCAGTAATTGTTGATCCACGCCATCAATTAAATCACGAAGATGCTCTAAGCCTGCTGTGGTTTTTTCATTCATCTGTTTATCCATTAACCGTTAACAACCTGCAGCGTCTCAAAACGCGTTGGTAATACTGCAGACAACTGGTTAGCGCCTTGTCTTAAAATGGTTTCAGTAGTTTCCCAATCAATGCATGCGTCAGTGACAGAAACACCATATTTTAGCTCTGCTAACGGTTTATCTGAACTCTGATTACCTTCATTGAGGTTACTTTCAAGCATAACACCGATGATAGATTTATTACCTGCTTCAATTTGGTTAAATACATCTTCGCAAACGTTTTTTTGACGTTGATGATCTTTTGATGAATTACCATGACTGCAGTCAACGACTAAACGAGCACTGAGTTTCGCCTTATGAATTTGGGCTTCACTCTGAGCAACACTGTCTGCATCATAGTTAGGTGCTAAACCGCCACGTAAAATAATGTGTCCATCTGGATTACCGGCCGTTTGCAACAAAGAAACTTGACCTTCTTGGTTAATGCCCATAAAGCGGTGGCTGCTGGCAGCTGATTTTAATGCATTAATAGCCACTTCCAACTTACCATCTGTGCCATTTTTAAAACCAACAGGCATCGACAAACCTGAAGCCATTTCTCGATGAGTTTGCGATTCTGTGGTTCTTGCGCCAATTGCAGACCAAGTAACTAGCTCGGACAAATATTGCGGACTGATCGGATCCAGCGCTTCTGTCGCGATAGGTAATTCAAGTTCAGCAAGCCAAATCATGAGTTCTCGAGCCATTCTGAGTCCTTTCTCGACATCAAATGACTCATCCATATCAGGGTCATTAATCAACCCTTTCCAACCGACAGTTGTGCGAGGCTTTTCAAAATACACGCGCATTAAAATGTAGAAATCATCACTGAGTTCATCATGTAACTTTTTCAGCTTTAATGCATACTCTTTTGCCGCGGCAATATCATGAATAGAACATGGCCCCGTCACCACAAGCACCCGATTATCACGTTTATGGACTATATCTGAGACTTGCTTACGAGCATTTAGAATATATTGATAAGCATGAGTTGATAATGGAAGTTCTTGCTTTAACTCTGCAGGAGTCACTAGCACTTGTTCTGAACTGATGTGCACATTATTAATGGTATCTTGTTGCATACTTATCACTCTCTTTTGACGACAGACCAAAGGTCACTAATAGATTTATTTTTTAGGTATTGGATAGTACAATCTGTATTTTTGTAACGCTACACCATTACACCTTAAAAGCAACTATGCCTGCGCAAAGGTCCTAGAGCAAGGCTTATTTACACAAAGTGTAAAAAATCATATAACCGATGATATTTCGTACAAAAAAATAACCCCAGTCATACATCTTGTACGCGCTCTGCTCACTGTTACCGCTCTACTCGTCGTTACCGCTCTACTCGTCGTTACCGCTCTACTCGTCGTTACCGCTCTACTCGTCGTTACCGCTCTACTCGTCGTTACCGCTCTACTCGTCTTTACCGCTCTATTAGCTATTACCGCTATACTCGTCGTTACCGCTCTACTCGTCGTTACCGCTCTACTCGTCGTTACCGCTCTACTCGTCGTTATCGCTCTACTCGTCGTTATCGCTCTACTCGTCGTTATCGCTCTACTCGTCGTTATCGCTCTACTCGTCGTTACCGCTCTACTCGCTATTACCGCTCTATTCGCTGTTATCCCTTTATTATTTTTAAAAGCCCCACAAACAAAAACCCGCCTTTCGGCGGGTTGTTGTGCGAACACTGCATCTTTATTCTGTATTGGTAACTATTACTTAGTTGCCAATTTTTCACGGATACGTGCAGACTTACCTGAACGCTCACGTAAATAGTACAGTTTAGCACGACGTACACGACCGCGACGCTTAACTTCGATGCTAGCAATTAGCGGGCTATGCGTCTGGAAAGCACGCTCAACACCTTCGCCATTAGAGATTTTACGTACTGTGAATGCAGAATGCAGACCACGGTTACGCTTAGCAATTACCAAACCTTCAAAAGCTTGAAGACGCTCTTTTTCGCCTTCCTTAACACGTACTTGAACTACTACTGTATCACCAGCACCAAAATCAGGCACATCTGTTTTCATTTGCTCATCGTTGAGCATTTTAATGATGTTGTTCATAATTACTCCATCCTAGTAATAACTGAGCGTTGACTATGCGGACTTGTCCGTTTCATTCACGAACTGCGCTAATAAAGTCGTTTGTTCGTCAGTCAGAGCTAGATTTTCAAATAATTCTGGTCGTCTCAAAAAAGTTCTTCCGATACTTTGTTGTAAACGCCAGAGTCTAATTTTTTCGTGGTCACCGCTTAGCAGCACTGCGGGTACGTCAAGACCATCCAATTGTTCAGGGCGCGTATAATGAGGACAATCCAGTAAACCATCAGAGAAAGAATCTTGCTCTGCTGACGCTTGCTTGCCCAGTACACCAGGTACTAAACGAGCCACTGAATCGATTAACGTCATTGCCGGTAACTCACCACCCGAAAGTACGTAATCACCGATAGACCATTCTTCATCAACTTCTGTTTGAATAATGCGTTCATCAACACCTTCGTATCGACCACACACTAAAATCAAACACTCTGATTTAGCTAACTCAGTAACGCCATGCTGATCCAGCTTGCGTCCCTGAGGAGATAGATAAATCACTTTTGCCCTATCACCTGCAGCTGCTTTAGCTGCATGGATAGCATCACGCAGAGGTTGCACCATCATTAACATACCGGGCCCACCACCATAAGGTCGGTCGTCCACAGTATTATGTCTATCATGGGTGAAATCTCGAGGATTCCACGTTTGCACCTCTAGCAGGCCGTTTTTCACGGCTCGACCCGTAACCCCAAAGTCTGTAACAGCACGAAACATCTCTGGAAACAGGGTGATTACCCCTAACCACATATGTTGTACCTCGACTTAGAAGTCAGGATCCCAATCCACTAAAATCTGTTTCCCTTGCAAGTCCACCTGTTTGATGAACTGCTCAGGGACAAAGGGGATCATACGTTCCGCTTTGCCGAAGGCATCTTTGGCATTAGCTTTAATCAGTAGTACGTCGTTTGATCCTGTTTCCACGATCTGGTCAACAATACCCATGTTATAGCCGTTTATATTGGTCACTTCGCAGCCGATAAGATCACGATGATAGAATTCACTATCATCCAAATCTTTCATTTGCTCAGGCATGATCGCAATTTCACAATTTGTGAGCATTTGCGCATGTTCTCTGGTAGCGACACCTTCTAGTTCAGCCACGACAGCTTTACCTTGAAAACGCCACTGAGCGACCTTAACTTCACGCCAAACGCCTTGTTCTTTTATCAGCCAAGGCGAATAATCGAAAATACCTTCAACAGAATCGGTATAGGAAGTGATTTTTAGCCAACCTTTAATACCATGACTGGAACCTAACTTACCCAGTACAACTAGCTCTTGGTTACTACTCATCTATCTATACCTTATACGCAATTAAGCAACAGCTTTACGCGCGTCTTTAATCAGTTTTGCAACACGCTCAGATGTTGCAGCGCCAGTAGCAACCCAGTGCTCAACACGATCAAGATCTAAACGTAAAGTTTCTTCTTGGCCACGGGCCAATGGATTGAAGAAACCTACACGTTCGATGAAACGACCGTCACGAGCATTGCGGCTATCAGCAACAACGATATTGTAAAATGGACGCTTTTTTGCGCCGCCACGAGCTAAACGAATGGTAACCATGCGTTTTATTCCTCTAATGATTTGCTAGAAGCAAAAATAAAAACTGGAACTCCGTGTTCGCGAAGAGTCCCAGAAAGAAAGCCGGAAGATTTTACCTGACTTTTGAACTATTGCAACCAAATCTGATGATTTTTAGCTCACCCATTTTGTTGCAATAAAGTCAAAAATATAACCTAACCAACTGATTGAATTTAAAAATTACTAGTTTTGCTCTTGAAAGATGCTGTTATTATCGACCAGGAAACTTCATTCCTGGTGGTAACATTCCGCCCATTCCGCGCATCATCTTCTTCATTCCACCCTTGCCAGACATCTTTTTCATCATTTTCTGCATTTGGGTAAATTGCTTCAATAAGCGGTTTACATCTTGAATTTGGGTACCTGAACCGCCAGCGATTCTACGTTTACGAGATCCTTTAATCAAATCTGGATTCTTACGTTCTTTAGAGGTCATTGAATTAATAATGGCTTCCATTTGTCCGGTCATTTTACCGTCTTGAACCTGGGCCAATGCTTCTGGTGGTAATTGTCCTACACCTGGAAGCTTCTCAAGCATGTTCATCATTCCGCCCATGTTTTTCATTTGCTGCAATTGCTCACGAAAATCTTCTAGGTCGAAACTGCCGCCGGATTTAACTTTTGAAGCCAGCTTCATCGCTTTGTCTTTATCGACGCCACGTTCAACTTCTTCAATTAATGACAACACATCACCCATACCGAGGATACGCGAAGCAATACGGTCTGGATGGAAAGGCTCTAACGCATCGGTTTTCTCACCAACACCTAGAAATTTAATTGGCTTACCTGTGATACTGCGAATAGATAACGCAGCACCACCGCGAGCATCACCATCAACTTTGGTTAAAATAACACCCGTCAAAGGTAACGCTTCATTGAATGCTTTAGCTGTGTTGGCCGCATCTTGCCCCGTCATCGCGTCAACAACGAATAAGGTCTCAATCGGATTTACAGTAGCATGCAGCTGCTTGATTTCATCCATCATAGCTTCATCAACGTGCAGGCGACCTGCTGTATCGACAATCACCACATCAATGAATTTTAATTTTGCATAGCTTATTGCGGCTTTAGCAATATCAACTGGCTTTTGGCTCACGTCAGACGGAAAGAATTCAACCTCAACTTCTGCAGCCAATGTTTCAAGTTGTTTAATTGCCGCAGGACGGTATACATCCGCACTGACGACAAGGACTGATTTTTTATGACGTGTGCGTAAAAATTTACCTAATTTGGCTACCGAGGTTGTTTTACCCGCGCCTTGAAGACCCGCCATCATGATCACAGCCGGAGGTATTGCCGCTAAGTCGAGGGCTTCATTCGCCTCACCCATGGCTTTTTCAAGTTCGTTTTGGACAATTTTGATAAAGGCTTGCCCTGGGCTTAAGCTTTTTGACACCTCTTGACCCACAGCGCGTTCTTTTACGCTGTTAACGAAGTCTCTAACAACAGGTAAAGCTACATCCGCCTCAAGCAGCGCCATACGCACTTCACGCAGGGTTTCTTTAATGTTGTCTTCTGTTAAGCGACCACGGCCACTAATGTTTTTTAGTGTGCGTGAAAGTCTGTCAGATAAATTTTCAAACATTGAGCGGCTCTTTTAAGCATATCGATAATTGAGCCCATTATACCCAAGCCACTCTAAATTACGATACTTGCAACGCGAAGAACGTAAACACTGACTCATTTTGAGTAAATTATTGTAGCTAAAGGTAGGAAATTGTTAAATTTTGGGTCTTAGGTCACTGCCATATTAGGCCCTGATCATGTTAATCTAATAAAATAATGAAAATGTGATGCTTTGATAGTATTGTTCAACACTCACAGCGCAGTTTTTCAGCATTAATTACTATGATAGGTTGAGTCTCAATGGTTATTTTTTCAGCGGCAGCCATGCTGTTTTATTGTTTAGCTTTGGTTTTAGTAACAAGCAGACTTTTTCATGTTGAAGGGCCTAATCGTAAAGCCGTTATGCTGGCTTCTGGTATTGCCGTCATCATGCACGGGTTTGCACTTTCGAATGCGGTTTTTACTGTCGATGGACAAAACTTTAGTTTAACCAACGTAATTTCATTGGTTAACTGGATTATTGCATTAACGTTCACGATTACAATGCCTCGACTTAAAGTCATCATTGTAGTGCCCGTTGTGTATGCCTGCTCAATATTGTCAGTAGCACTTCTATGGTTAGTGCCGCCGCAGTTTATTACTCATTTTGAAATACACCCTGAACTTCTGGCACATGTAGTGTTATCACTCATGGCCTATAGTGCATTGATGATAGCGGCTATGTACGCCATTCAATTATGGTTTATCCAGAATAAACTGAAGAAAAAGCAAATGATGATGAGCCCAGCAATGCCGCCATTAATGACGGTTGAAAAGCAACTTTATCACCTCATCATTATTGGATTTATTTTACTGAGTTTATCGCTCGTAACTGGATTTGTATTTTTAGAAGATATGTTTGGCGACGGTAAAGGCCATAAGGCAATATTATCAATAATAGCTTGGGTGGTTTACGCTGCGATGTTGTGGCAACAATATACTGTTGGCTGTAGAATCCGTACCGCAGTGATTTATAGCTTATCGGGTGCAGGCTTACTATCTCTCGCATATTTTGGTGCTAGAGTTGTTAAGGAATTGATATTAAACTAATTTTAATATCTTTACGCTGAATATGCTTTTCTATTCTGTTGAAAAATAACCAAGATTACTTGACACTAACGGCCAATAATAAATAATGGCCGTTAAATTTATGACAATTTGGCCAATAGGTCAATTTCACACCACTTTATGGGGCCCCTTTTTTGGACGCTATATCTACCAGCGCACTCCTTATTTTCCTTTTGGTTTTAATCGTGATTTCTGCTTATTTTTCTGGTTCAGAAACCGCAATGATGAGCCTCAATCGATACCGCTTACGACATCTTGCATCCAATGACCACAAAGGTGCACAGCGCGCCTTAAAGTTACTCGACCGCCCAGATCGACTCATTGGCTTGATTCTCATCGGTAATAATCTGGTTAACATTCTTGCATCTGCAATTGCGACTATTATCGGTATGCGCTTGTTTGGTGATATGGGTGTTGCTATTGCAACCGGTGTTCTGACTATAGTGGTGTTAGTGTTTGCTGAGGTCACACCAAAAACGTTTGCGGCTTTGCACCCTGAACGTATTGCATTTCCATCGAGTATTTTATTAGGTTGGTTATTAATATTGCTGTCGCCATTAGTGAAAGCAATCAACTTAATTACCTCAATGTTTTTACGTTTAATGGGCATTAAAACGGTCAAAACAAGTGACGCGTTAAGCCAAGAAGAACTGCGCACAGTTGTTCATGAAGCTGGAGCACTAATCCCACAGCGTCACCAAGAAATGTTATTGTCGATTTTAGATTTAGAAAAAGTCACAGTCGAAGACATTATGATTTCGCGCTCAGATATTTATGCTATTAACGTCAATGACGATTTTAAATTGATAAATAAGCAAGTGGTTCAAAGTCCTCATACTCGAGTGTTAGTCTATCGCGACAACATCGATGATGCTGTCGGGTTTATTCACTTACGTGATGCTTTGCGCTTACAATCCAAAGAGCAATTCAGTAAGTCATCATTATTAAGGGCTGTTAAGGAGTTATACTTTATTCCTGAAGGCACACCACTAAACGTTCAATTGACTAATTTCCAGCAAAATAAAGAACGCATAGGGTTAGTTGTTGATGAGTACGGTGATATTCAGGGCTTAGTCACACTTGAAGATATTTTAGAAGAGATTGTCGGTGACTTCACAACCTCAATGCTGACCACGGCAAGTGAAGACATTAATATCCAACAAGATGGTAGTTTCTTAATTGATGCCACGATTAACATTCGTGATCTTAATAAAGAAATGAAATGGAATCTTCCGATTGATGGCCCTAAAACCTTAAATGGCCTGATCATTGAATTTCTGGAAGATATTCCTGCAGCAAACACCAGTTTACGCATCGTTGATTATCAAATAGAAGTCATCGATGTTGCAGATAATATGATTAAAACAGTCAGAGTTTTACCCAGCAATTTAACGTTAATTGATGATAACGAGTAAATTTTTACACATAAAAAAGGCGCTGCAAGCGCCTTTTTTATTGCCATGAATTAGTCATTCATTACGATGCTCGACGCTTAGCCTCTAAAGCACGGCGTTTATCACGTGCTATTGGGGTAATTTCTGCGGCTAAGTCTTTTTCCAAACCTAATATGAAATACAACTCTGCCATCAAGAAGAATGGCCCAATCAGAAGCTGATTGAGATCATCCATAAAAGCAGGTTTAGCCTTTTCATATTTATGGCCAATAAACTGAATAACCCAGCCAATAATAAAAATACTAGTGGCAATGATAAAGGGATGTGAGGTATGAACAACAAGCTCTGTGGTGTATAACACCGGCACAATGAACAATACTAATCCAAACGCTAGGCGCATATGAAGTGCCATATAGTAGCCCAATACCACCACAGCTAATATCATTGCAACACTCACTTGATAATCTTGCCATGCAAAGCGAAGAGTCCCCAGCATCAAAAATGCCGACCAAATAATCATAGGAACGCCGACAAAATGCGTCTTTATATTTTGTGGATTTAAGTGCACGCTTTTATAAGTTGAAAGTTGTTCTACTGCCGATTTCATTTTTAATTCTCTCTAGTTAACCTCAGCTCAAAAGAAGGAATGAGGTAGGTAAACTGGCATAATGATATTCGATCTAATTCATATCTAATGGATCATTTTTGCTAACAATCCGTATTGATTTACCAATATTAATCTAGTGTGATGTCGTCGTATTAGTATAGAAAAAGACTGTTTGATGTCAGTTATCATCTCGTTCTGAGATGAGTTGTTGATATCTTGTTAATCTACCCCACTTACGGCAATTTTAAAAGCTCACAAAAAAGGCGCTAATGCGCCTTTAATAAATAGCCTAATATGGTTCTCATCAACTTTCTAACACCACAGTGGCTACAGCATAATGTTTTTCATCTGCAATACTGATAAAACCATGCTTGCCCGCTAATTGTTCAAGCCGTGCTAGCGCGCCATCGGTAAAACGTACCTGGGGCGCGCCATTATCATCATTGTCGATATGGATATGTTGAAACGACACACCTCTGCCAATTCCTGTGCCTAAGGCTTTTGCTGCAGCTTCTTTGGCGGCAAAACGCTTAGCTAAAAATCGCTCAGGCTGTTTTGATTGCAAGTAAGTAGTAAGCTCAGACTCGGTCAGCACTCTTCTGGCTAACCTGTCACCTAGGCGCTCTCGCTGCTCACTGATGCGGGCAATCTCAACAATGTCTGTTCCGATCCCTACAATCGCCATTATTCGCCTCTGCGGCCTTCAAGCATCAACGTCTTCATATCCCGTACTGCAGTGTCCAAACCATCAATAGCGGCTCGAGCAATCACAGCATGACCAATATTAAGCTCATAAAGCTCAGGAATAGCCGCGATAGCCTTAACATTGTGATAATGCAATCCATGCCCAGCATTAACCACTAAACCTTTACTGTGAGCATATTGTGCCATTTCAGTAATACGAGCTAATTCATTTGCCTGCTCAGCATCGGTGATGGCATCAGCATAACAACCAGTATGGATCTCAATATAAGGTGCGCCAGATAACACTGCGGCATCAATTTGAGTTTTATCAGCATCAATAAACAATGACACTTTAATACCTTCTGCAGCCAAACGTGTGACGGCTGAGCGGATTTTTTCTAACTGGCCTGCGACATCAAGACCGCCTTCAGTTGTTAGCTCTTCACGCTTCTCTGGGACTAAACATGCATACGCTGGTTTGATATCACAGGCGATAGCGATCATTTCTTCAGTGACAGCAAACTCGAAGTTCATTCTGGTCTTCAATGTCTTTGCCAATAAATACACATCACGATCTTGAATGTGGCGACGATCTTCACGTAAATGTATGGTGATACCATCGGCGCCGGCATGCTCTGCTACTGCAGCTGCGTGTACGGGATCAGGATAATGAGTACCGCGGGCCTGACGCAATGTCGCGATATGATCGATGTTAATGCCTAATAGTATTCCGCTCACATCGAGCTCCTTAAGATAATAAATAACACAATGAGGCACACGATAACCAAAGTTATGCACTAATTTATAAGTGTTTGGTCCATGTGTTGGGTTTAAAATAGATTATATGCTAATCCGATTTGTTACTGAATAACTGCCTACTTAATAACGGCTTATTACCCAACAATGGTGTGAGTAAATAACGCATTAATCCTTTAGCTTGATTAAACTGTTCAGGTTGCAGGTTTTGTGATGCCAATGCTAGCAACATTGCCCCCGATAAACAGCCTTTACCATGAGAAAAAGAGCTTTCTTGAGTGGTTGCTACAGGGATAAAACCACTCTCTGCCATAAACCGATAGTGGCAACTGTCATCTAACGAGTCACCTTGGGTGTCATAAGCAAGAGACGGCAACGCACCTAACTCGAGTAATAAAGCCATTTCAAAATAACGCAGGTGGCTTGAACAAAACTGTTTAGCTAACGCCAGTAGTGCACGATGATAATCGAGAAAGAGACCTTCAGCTTGGTGATCGACTGACAATAGGCGAACTAATATTTCGTTTAGGTAAAAACCAGAATAAAGACTATTACCGCTCAGCGGCATAGCAGGTGCAGCGGCTTCAATTTGGGTAATATTTTTCAATCCTAAATTTCTGGCTTCGGATTGGGCACTAAATTGGATAATCAGCGGCTGAAAAGGTTGTAAGATACTTTTAATCGACCGTTTACCAGAACCGACTCGAGTAATGGCATCAACACGCCCAACACCTTCTATCAGCAAATTAACGATCACGCTCGATTCACGAAATTGTCGATGATGAAGCACATAGCCACGTTTCATAGTGGCCATGCCTATAAATACTTAATCAATAACGCTAAAGCCAATTTAGCTTTCGCCATAGCCTAAACTTCTCAATGCACGTTCATCATCAGCCCAACCTGATTTCACTTTCACCCACACTTCAAGAAATACTTTATTGTCAAATAAGGTTTCCATGTCTAGACGAGATTGCGTTGCAATCGTTCTAATTCGCTCACCCTTATTGCCAATCACCATCCGTTTTTGGCCTTCACGCTCAACCAGAATTAACGCATTAATTTGATAGACGCCATTTTCCATCATTTTAAACTGTTCAATCTCTACCGTTGCGTCGTAAGGAAGTTCATCCCCAAGGAAGCGCATTAGCTTTTCACGGACAATTTCAGATGCCATAAAGCGTTGTGAGCGATCGGTAACATAATCTTCTGGGAAAT
The DNA here is from genome assembly GCF_002836315.1 of Shewanella sp. ALD9. Classification (NCBI taxonomy): domain Bacteria; kingdom Pseudomonadati; phylum Pseudomonadota; class Gammaproteobacteria; order Alteromonadales; family Shewanellaceae; genus Shewanella; species Shewanella sp. ALD9. The sequence goes on along the minus strand of NZ_PJCD01000003.1, from coordinate 22,068 downwards.
AAAATGGTGCTTCTGGCAATGATTCACGTGCCATATCCAAAATGCGTTGCACATTGGTGCCTTTACTGGCTGATATTGGCAAAATCTCATCAAAATCAAACTTTTTAGCCAATTCCGTTAAATAAGGGAACAATGATTCCTTATCTTTAATGTTATCAACTTTGTTAATGGCTAAAATGATTTTTCGATCGTCATTTCGATGTTGAATTTTTTGGAGCACCATCTCATCATCGGCAGTCCACGTCATACCATCAACAACAAAAATAACCATAGCAACATCAGCTAATGAACTGGCAGCCGCACGGTTCATCAAGCGGTTTATCGCACGCTTTTCTTCGATGTGTAAACCAGGAGTATCAATAAATATAATCTGGCTTGGACCATCGGTATGAATACCCATGATACGGTGACGAGTTGTTTGTGGTTTTTTTGAGGTAATACTCACCTTTTGACCAAGTAACTTGTTCAAAAGCGTTGATTTACCCACATTGGGACGACCGACAATAGCCACCATGCCACAATAAGTTACATCGTATTTGGCTGTAGCCGTTGGTGCTGCTTGGTTCATCCTTGCCAGCAGTTCATCTAAGCTAGGCTCTTGGTTATCACCTGCTGGCAAGTCTGTTTTTTTGGTCATTTATTCAGTAGCTCCAATACCTGAGCAGCAGCAAGCTGTTCAGCTTTTCTTCTTGAACTTGCCACACCGGTGACAACTTTATCTAATTCACTAATTTTACATTCTACGGTGAAGGTTTGATCATGCGCTTCACCTTCTACCGCAACAACTTGGTAATCTGGCAATGGCTTTTTAAAACCTTGCAGGTATTCTTGCAAAATTGTCTTCGGATCTTTTTGATTAATACCCGGTTTTATCTCAGCTAAACGCTCTTGATACCATGATAATAATAGCTTACGGCACACTTCAATATCGGCATCAAGGTAAACTGCACCAATAATAGCCTCTACGGCATCCGCTAAAATAGATTCGCGTCTAAAGCCACCGCTTTTGAGTTCACCAGGGCCTAAATACAAATAATCACCTAGCTTGAATTCTTGAGCGATGATTGTCAGTGTGTCACCTTTGACTAAAGTAGCGCGCATACGGCTTAAATCACCTTCAGTCGCCTTTGGAAACTGATGATATAAGGCATCTGAAATAGCTATCGATAAAATCGAATCGCCTAAAAACTCTAAACGCTCATTATGTTTATTTGCTGCGCTGCGATGTGTTAAGGCCTGAATGAGTAATTCAATATTATTAAACTCATACCCTAAAGTACGGCACAAACGCGGCAAATTTTTAATGGGTTCCATCAATGTATTCCACCTACTCTATCAAAACGTACTCCGGTCGGTACCCACGTTGGTAACACATCACTCGGTTTACGATCAAATTCAAAACTAATCCAAATTGCAACGGCTTTACCGACAAGATTCTCTTCCGGTACAAAGCCCCAGAATCGACTATCGGTACTATTATCACGGTTATCACCCATGGCAAAATACATTCCTTGAGGGACAACGAACTCACCAGCAGGAAGACCCGCTTGAGGATAAAAGTGCTGTCTGAAATCAGGGCGCGATGGATTAAGCAAAATATCGTGTTCTACATCGCCTAATTGCTCACTCAAACGAATTAATGGCACGTCATTTTGGCTAAACTCACCACGATTAATTTCTACATGCTCAATCGTATGAGCAGCTGGGCAGTCAGATTTATTGACACACGCTTCTTGGATCATCAGTTGTTTATTACGATAAAATATCTTGTCACCTGGTAAACCAACCACACGCTTTATATAGTCAATTTTTGGGTTTTCAGGGTATTTAAATACAAATACGTCTCCGCGCTCAGGTTCACCGGTTTCAACTAGTTTGCTGCGCCATACAGGATCGCGTAACCCGTAACTAAACTTTTCAACCAGAATGAAATCACCCACTAAGAGTGTCGGCATCATCGAACCAGATGGAATTTGAAATGGCTCATAAATAAAAGAACGTAAAATCATCACAAAGGCGATAACCGGAAAAATCGAATGTGCAGTTTCAACTAACACAGGCTCACGAATGATTTTATCTATCGCATCTGCACTTAACTGAGTTGAGTTAGCTTGTGCTGCTAATAAGCTTTCACGGCGTTTAGGCGCAAAAAATACCACATCAATTAACCAAATAAGTCCACTGACTAAGGTTACGAGCACTAAAATGAGCGAAAAATAGGCTGCCATTATTGATTTATCTCCTGCTAGGTGTGTTGGATCCATATGGCTTGAGCAAAGGCTCAGAATAACTCAATCCAGTATGGTGATTAACGAATAAACATTCACCCAGTTGAGTGTTACAAAATATATAGTAAAAATAACGATAACGCCGCAATACGCGGCGTTTAGTGTCGGTTAATCTTTCAAGGTTTTTTGCAGCGAATTGTTGGTCATTTATACAAGGCAGAGGCTTTGTAGTGTAGTTATTCTACATAAAAAGCCGATAACGCAGTAAAAATGGCCAACAAACGCTGCCCGAAGGGTTCGGCTAAAAACGTTTTACTCTTTGTTGAGTGATTCTTTGTGAATCAAGTGGTGCTTAGATTACTAGGCAGCAATCCACTCGCCTCGATTAAAACGTTTTTATCTCGAACAAAATTTAACCAGCAAAGATCAACAGGCACTAGCAAACTAAAACAATTAATTATAATTAATCGTTAAGTTTCAATACCGCTAAGAATGCCTCTTGTGGCACTTCAACGTTACCGACTTGCTTCATGCGTTTTTTACCTTCTTTCTGCTTGTTAAGTAGTTTCTTCTTACGTGAAACGTCACCACCATAACACTTAGCGGTTACATCTTTACGTAATGCTTTAATACTTGAACGAGCAATAATCTGACTACCAACAGCAGCCTGAATAGCAATATCAAACATTTGGCGAGGGATCAGTTCTTTCATCTTTTCAACCAATGCCAAACCACGATGACGAATATTACTGCGATGAATAATCATCGCTAATGCATCAACTCTGTCGCCATTGATTAAAATGTCCAGTCGCACCATATCAGCAGGATCAAAACGAATAAAGTTATACTCTAATGACGCATAACCCCGACTCGTTGACTTAAGACGGTCAAAGAAATCCATAACCACTTCAGCCATCGGCAAATGATAAGTCACGGCCACTTGATTACCGTGATAAACCATATTGGTTTGCGAACCGCGCTTTTCAATACACAAGGTAATCACGTTACCTAAGTATTCTTTTGGCACTAATATATTGGCTTCAACAATCGGTTCACGAATTTCTTCGATATTATTCAGCGCAGGTAAGCCTGAAGGATTATCGACATAAATCGTTTCACCATTGTTCATGATAACTTCGTACACCACTGTGGGTGCCGTCGTGATCAAATCTAGATTATATTCGCGCTCTAAACGCTCCTGGACAATCTCCATGTGCAGAAGGCCGAGAAAACCTATACGGAAACCAAAACCTAACGCTGATGAAGTTTCAGGTTCAAAAAACAGTGATGCATCATTCAAACTTAATTTATTTAACGCATCACGGAAGCTTTCATATTCATCGGTAGAAATTGGGAATACACCGGCATAAACCTGAGGCTTAACACGTTTAAAGCCTGGAAGAGGTTTGTCCGCGCCATTTTTTGCATGGGTCAAGGTATCACCTACTGGCGCACCGTGAATTTCTTTAATACCAGAAATCACATAACCCACTTCACCGGCACGAAGCTCTGTTTTGTCTTTTTCTTTTGGGGTAAAAATGCCTACGCGATCGGCGTTATAGTTTTGTCCAGTGGACATCACTTTAAATTTTTCACCTTTCTTAAGTATGCCATTCTTAATACGTACTAAAGAAACAACACCAAGGTATGCATCAAACCATGAGTCAATAATCAACGCTTGTAAAGGCGCAGACTCATCGCCCACTGGCGGAGGAATTTTTGCGATAATTTCCTCTAGTACTAAATCAACGCCAACACCTGTCTTTGCTGAACAACGCACAGCATCCATGGCATCAATGCCAACGATATCTTCAATCTCTGCTGCTACACGGTCTGGTTCAGCCTGAGGTAAGTCAATTTTATTTAATACAGGAACTACGTCTAAATTCATTTCTAGTGCGGTATAGCAGTTTGCTAATGTCTGAGCTTCTACGCCTTGACCAGCATCAACTACTAATAGTGCACCTTCACATGCAGCCAAAGAACGTGATACTTCATAAGAGAAGTCAACGTGGCCTGGTGTATCAATGAAGTTGAGTAGATAAGTGTTACCATCTTTTGCATGGTAATCTAAGGTGACACTTTGGGCTTTGATCGTAATGCCACGCTCACGTTCTAGATCCATTGAATCTAAAACCTGTGCAGCCATTTCACGGTCAGTTAAGCCGCCACATACCTGAATCAGGCGATCGGATAAAGTTGATTTACCATGGTCGATATGGGCAATAATCGAGAAGTTTCTAATGTGTTTCATTATGCTGCAATGACTACTACTAAAATGATGAAAATTAAGGTGGCAAATTGTACCTGATTGGGGGGGTAATACCAATCAGATTAAACAATAGTATCCATTTTGGGGCGATTATTAACCATTACAGGAGGTTTTCGAGGCTCTGTACACACATTTTCAGGTTAAAAGAGATGGTTAAACATGTTACACGGCATCATAGGTCATCAGCATAAATGTGGAAAATATTCACTAACCTGAATTCGGGATAAGAGATGAGAATATGATTATAAAGATCATGAACTTAGAAGTTAACCACTATCAAAATTGTCATTTTTTACTAACAAGGCCAATTGACGCGCGTATATCTGGCTTATTGCAAGTTCATTCAACGCAGTTAGTAAAACAAAGGGCGAGCAGTTTGTTATCCCGAGAGCAGGCTAACTAATGACTGGCACTGATAATGCCCACTTCTTGGCCTAAATAGGTAATGATAACGGGTGCGGCGTGAGCCTCTAGTTCAGTGGCGAAGTGCTTACCAATAAACCAGGCAACCAATGCGCCTAATGCACCAAAAGCCATAGCAAAACCATTGGTACTCAATCCTATTCCAGCAGCCAGCATATGCCCTATCATTGCCGATAAAAACAACCCAATTAACGGCAATAAATACACCAATGCAGCCGCTTTAATGATGACGCTTTCAGGTAAACCTATTTTAAGCAAATCACCGCTATGGCAAGGTCTTTCACTCGGTAATGAAAAACGTTGTGTATGAACCGAAAAAGCTTTAGCGATCGTCGATGTGCCACAATTTTCACTGCTAGCACAATGGTTACATGCACTTTTTAATTCAACCTCAACAGTTACCCAGCCTTGTTGATAATCAACCACGCGGGCAATTTCTTCCATCATAGTGGATGTGGATGACTCGGACATGTGGCTATTCATTTAATCAGCTCAAACCATAAATAAGGATTCAATTTTAGCACAATGCCGCTCATTGGCTAAGCAAGTTTACCGCTAAGCTATATCATTTCTAATTTGCCACTAGAAACACGAAAGCCGTGACACAAAATATTGTTGTCACGGCTTGCTTGTTAACGAGCATTGTTTATTTTAATACTAAACTATTGGCTATCCTGTCTAACGTTTCAGAAGGCACCTTACCGATAGCTACAACCTCAAGCGTACCCACTTTAACAACTACCATAGATAAACCATTACGAATAAGCAGCTCATTGGGCATCGGATTTTCTCCCGCTCGCGCGACATAAACAGAAATATTGGCTAATCCATCCGTTAACGCCACATATTCAACCGGCTCGTGAATACCTATCAAACGATGATGATCGCGAACAACCACATCAAATCCTTCTGGTAACCAAGTAAATTGCCAGTTTTTACCATCCGTGCGTTCCGCTTGGTTCATCACTGCTGGCCACTCTTGCTTTGCGGCTTCAATTAAAATGTTCGCAGGTTCGGTTAATTCAATCAGCTCAATGACCATGGTTTGTTCAAGTAATTGTTTTTCTTTATTGAGGGAGTCAAAACGTAATGGCAAATAAGTGTCCATATCAATCCACACTTGAGCATCATAACGATTGTCATCATTGGCGAGTAAACGGATCATTTGTCCAGGACGTCCAGCAATACGCCCTCGACCACCAATAACAAACTGATAGCCTTTTTCAAGCTGGCTTAAATCTCCCGCTAAAGCTGCTGGCCAAATTCCCTGAATACGAGGCGCTACCACACTGTAAGCCGGTTGGTCATGTTCTATAAACGTAACCGTATTACCCACTCGCACTGCATTTTTCGGCGGACCATTAAGGTATTCAAGTAAAGCGACTTCTTTATTATCGACAATGCCATGAATGTAAACAAGCGGACGGATATGGTCGGCTTGTAGCTGAATAATAGAGGTTTTGTATTGTTTATCGTGCATTGCTTGGCTCATATTCTTAAGCCAAGCTTTAGCAGATAAATCTTCTTCAGCGTGTGTTGGAAAGGTTAACACTAACAGTGCTAGCAGGATAAGGCGCAAGCTAACTCCTAACATGGTAAGACAAGGTTCTGCCGGCGGATTATGGATTTACCGCGGCATCTTGCACGCTATTATCATCAACAGCAACACCTGGATTCAAGCGTTGTTGTAACATGTGATCTTGGATATAAGCATTAATACGGCGACGCTGTTCTATAACTTGCTCATTAGAATAGCTTTGTTGATTTTGTACCGCACCAGTCTGATAGCTTACCGGTGACACACTCCCCACTAAAGGACGAGTCATTAATACCGGTAACGGTGACTCTGCATCACTGGTTTGGTTATAATTTTGCACCCCAACAATGGCCACCATAGCAACTGTTGCTGCAATAGCATATTGGCCAAACTGTTTGAAAAATGGCACCACGTTTGAACCCACTGCAACTTGCTGTGGAGTGCTAATTGGCTCGACTAATTCACTTTGCTTGGCTTGAGGCATAATAATTGTCGGTTCAAGCTCAATTGCTGCAGTGATGCTAGCAAAAAGGTCTAAGTCAATGGCTGTCGGCAACTCGCCGCGCATTGCATCGCCTATCATGTGATAGCGTTGCCATTCATCATGTGAATCAACGTCGGCAGAAAGCTGCGCCAATGTTTTATCATCGGCTTCACCATCAACTGCTGCAGATACCCACTCTTGACTTGATTTAAGCATTATTCACCTATCTAAGGTTAAGGCTGTTACTTTTCCAGCAAAGGCTGGAGCTGTTTGTCGATTGCTTCTCGAGCACGAAAGATACGCGATCTTACCGTGCCAACAGGGCAATCCATTATATTAGCAATATCTTCATAACTCATTCCTTCTAGCTCTCTGAGCGATATTGCCATTTTTAACTCTTCAGGCAGAGTGTCGAGCGTATCAAAGATCACTTTACTCATTTGATCTTTCATTAATAATCGCTCTGGTGATGCAAACTCTTTTAACGCATCACTGCCTTCATAATATTCTGCATCTTCTATATCAACATCGTTTGCAGGTGCTCTGCGCCCTTGCGATGTAAGATGGTTTTTTGCGGTGTTTACCGCAATACGATACAACCAAGTATAAAATGCACTTTCACCACGAAAATTTGCTAATGCTCTATATGCTTTAATAAAGGCTTCTTGTGTCACATCCGCTACATCCGCTTGATTGCGTACATACCTAGAAATCAAACTCATCACTTTATTTTGATACTTCAGCACTAACAGGTTAAATGCATTTTTATCGCCTTGCTGTACTCGCTCAACTAATTGTTGATCACTATATTGTCCACTCATCCGAGCCGACTACTCCTAAATCTGTAATACTGATTTCTCAGTCGCTCGAATCCTGTTCATATAAGTAGACCTACTGATATGAAAAAAGTTCGATATTGAATTAAAAAAAATTAATTTATTTTACATATAAACAAAATATCTAAGCAAAATCACAATAAAATACGCTGTAAAAGTACCCTGTCGTAGTAATTTGATTTACTATGATCAAACCACATAGCCACACCATGATACCTGATGAAACAAGCAGTTGAACACCAATCTGACATTTTGGTCATCGGCAGCGGTGCTGCAGGACTAACTTTAGCACTACATCTTGCTGAAAAATCAAAAGTAATTCTTCTTTCTAAAGGCCCATTATCAGAAGGGTCAACATTATACGCTCAAGGTGGAATCGCCTCTGTTTTCGATGAAGGCGACACAATTGAGTCCCACGTCAACGATACCTTAATCGCTGGCGCCGGATTATGCGATAAATCAGTTGTGACCTACACCGCAGAAAATGCCAAAAGTGCAATGCAATGGTTAATTAATTGTGGCGTGGCATTTGATAAAGAAGAAACCTTAGCTGGAGTCGATAATAGTACAGCCCCCTACCACCTAACCCGTGAAGGTGGACATAGCCATCGTCGTATTCTGCATTCTGCCGATGCTACCGGTAAAGCGGTACAAACTACATTACAAGAACGTGCAATCGCTCACCCAAACATACAAGTGCTTGAACGTTACAATGCGATTGATTTAATCACCACGCGTAAATTGCATCGACCGGGTAACCGCGTGCTTGGTGCTTATGTGTGGAATCGCGATGAGGAACATGTAGAAACCGTCAGAGCCAAATTTGTTGCGTTAGCAACTGGCGGCAGCTCAAAAGTGTACCAATACACCTCGAATCCTGATATTGCCAGTGGCGATGGTATTGCAATGGCATGGCGCGCAGGTTGTCGAATTGCCAATATGGAATTTAATCAATTCCATCCAACGTGTTTATTTCACCCTAATGCCAGAAACTTCTTGTTAACGGAAGCATTACGCGGTGAAGGAGCTTATTTACGTCGTCCTGATGGCAGCCGTTTTATGCCCGATTTCGACGAAAGAGCTGAACTCGCTCCTCGCGATATTGTTGCTCGCGCCATTGATTATGAAATGAAACGTTTAGGTGTTGATTGTGTGTATTTAGATATCAGCCATAAACCTGCTGACTTTATCATTAAACACTTTCCAACCATTTATCAACGTTGTCTTGAATTGGGTATTGATATCACCAAAGACCCAATTCCAGCGGTTCCAGCGGCACACTATACATGTGGTGGTGTGATGACTGACCTTCATGGTCAAACCGATATTAATGGCTTATATGCTATTGGCGAAGTGGCTTACACAGGCTTACATGGCGCTAATAGACTGGCGAGCAATTCACTACTGGAGTGTTTAGTATTTGCCCGTGCGGCCTCACAAGATATTGAAGGTTTGTTGCATAAAATACCGATGCCTTGCCCAATACCTTTATGGGACGAGAGCAAAGTAACTAACTCTGATGAAGAAGTCGTTATTGCCCATAATTGGCACGAACTGCGCCTATTTATGTGGGATTACGTCGGTATTGTCAGAACAGATAAACGATTAGAACGAGCACTACGAAGATGTTTGATGCTTCAACAAGAGATTGAAGAGTACTATTCAAACTTCCGTGTCAGTAACAATTTATTAGAGCTGCGTAATTTGGTGCAAGTTGCAGAATTAATTATTCGATGTGCAATGGAACGTAAAGAAAGTCGAGGCCTTCATTATAATATTGATTATCCTGAACAAATCGACAATCCTAAACCAACCATTTTACAACCGAGCAGTTAAACGCTGTCAACTTCACATCATTAATGGCTTAATAATAGACGACACAGATTACGATATGCTGTGTCGTCTAACATATCACTCCATACCAGCAATACTCTGTTCTCGCCCGTTTGAAGATGTTGTAAATAAATAATGCACATTAATGGACTGATAAAGGGTTTTTTAGTGAGTGTTATTTTATTGAGACTTCCATTTTCACCTTGCAATAATGTACCAGCCCCCTTGTCACCTAAAGTAAGCAAACAACGCCAACTAGATACTCTGCGCCAGCTGTAAAAAAAAATGAAGATAATGGTAACGAATAACAACATTTGAATGGCGTGGTATATCAAGGAAGGATAATAAGGCCAAGCTAAAAAGCTCGTTAATACAACAGCAAACGATACCACTAAGGCACCACGCTGCAAAAATGAAGCACTCAATGCAAATTGTTGCATATGAGTGCTAGTACTGACCAATACATCAACAGGCGGGTTAAGGTGCTGCTCTTCCACGGACTTTGACTATCATATTGGCGAACAATGGATCTGAACATTGTTCATGGCCCATAAACCAAGCAAATAGCTCCGGATCTTCACACTCTAATAAACGAATAAAAGTGTTTTTATCATCATCGCTCATGGCTTCGTATTGGGCTTCGACAAAGGGTTGAAACAATATATCTAATTCTAACATTCCGCGACGGCATGCCCAGCGTACACGAGCTATATTCATTAATTCCAACACAAATCTCCTGATGTCTATATCACAAGCTCTAGCTTATACGGTTTTCAAAATCTTGTACTTGTAGATCTCGTCCTGCAAATAAATCACTAAAATCCGTTGCCAGTAATGATTTTACCGCCGGATGTTGGATCATTCGCTCAGCGAACATCACATGGTACTCTTCTTTAATATCGGTGGTTTCACCAAGTAACACCATACCTTGAGAGAGTATATCATGACGATAAATAGACGGTGCGACAAAAATTCCCTGATTAAAATAGCCGAATGCTTTCATCATTTCGGCATCGTCAAATTCACCCAAGATACTAACATTAAGACTTTTTTCAGCAAACCAACCGTGTAACTGTTGTCCTAATGATGTCCGCTTACCCGGTATGAGTAATTTACGCTGCTCAAGACAAGCGGGAAAAGGGACTGGAATCGCTTCAGCCGAGAAGAAACTGACACCACATTCACCAAGCTTTTTCGATAAAATTTCAGGGAATTTCAACGAGCCGCCAGCGCAATCAGATAAAATCATGTCAAGCTTATGCTCACGTAAACGCTCAATAAGGCTATCGTGAGTTGATTCATAACACGCCAAATGAACCGAACCATCATCTGGAATAACAGTTAACAACACTCTACTCACTAAAGCTTTAGATAAAGCATCAGCAATACCTACCTCAAACAGCAGTGAATCATCTTTTTGATAATTAAGTATATCGAGCATTTCATAGCTCAAGCTAAACATTTTATCGGCATAACGAAATACTAATTCGCCCAACTCTGTAGCAACTAAGTTACGACCGACACGCTTAAATAACGTGCCTTTTAATCGCTCTTCTAATGCACGAATTTGCCCCGTTATGGTTTGCGGGGCCAAACACAATGCTTCAGCCGCTTTAGTCACTGAGCCTTTTTTTTGTACCATCCAAAAATAATATAAATGGTTATAATTTAAATGCTGCATATCAATCATTAACCTAACAAAATTTACTCACACTACTATAGCAAATAAACCACTACTTCTATTGCTCATTAATCTATACCAATCAACGACAATATTAGTTCACCATAGATAGTTCACCATATTGATTAGCCAAGATTAGTCATAAAAAAACGCAGCCAAATGGCTGCGTTAAGTAAAGACGTAGTTACTGACTCCGTCGGCAATCCATCAAACTAGTGATCACTGACTCAAGCTCATCACTGTTATTGACATTGTTCAACGACACCTGCTCTGTGAGTGCTGATACAATTTCAGATTTCACCGGTATATGACTAGCGCAATAATTCAAATTCGCCGATTGATAACGTTTTCCTGCTCGGTATTTTAGTGCTCTAGACTCGTAATCGTTAGGATCTATTCTTTTCTTTGCCAAATCATCACGATACATTAGTGCACCATCTACCACACCTTCTAGATAACTTTGGCAAGTCGGTGAATCAGATGATTCTAAACAAACATTAAATGATTCAGCCGATACAGGAATAACAAAACTGGTCAGTAGTATTCCAAAGGTTAATTTATTCAATTTCATGATTTTACTCCATTTTCAGGCAGTACCTTGGCCAACCAAAAGTAGCCAATCACAGCCGCAAATAACGATCCTGTTAAAATACCTAGTCTTGCATAATCACCAAATGCAGCGGGTGAGTTCTCAAATGCTAACGAAGCAATAAACACCGACATGGTAAAGCCGATACCACACATAACAGCAACCGGTATGATATGCCTCCAACCAATCCCAGGTGGTAGTTCAGCTAACTTAAGTTTTACTGCTAAATAACTGAATAACAGCACCCCAATCGGCTTACCCAACAACAGACCCATAATGATACCTAGGGTGATAGGTTCAGCAAATGTATCAAATGACATATTAGTTAATGACAGACCAGCGTTGGCAAAAGCAAATACCGGCAGGATCATAAAGGTGCTCCAAGGGTGCAACTTATGCTCTAAATGCTCAGATGGCGAGGAACCATCTTTTGCTCTAAGTGGAATACAAAATGCAATAATCACTCCGGCCAATGTCGCATGTACTCCAGACTTCAATACTGCAACCCAAAGAATAAAACCGAGTAAACCGTAAGGCAGAATTGAACTGACTCCTTTCCTGTTCAGTGCGACCATCAGCACGATCGATACCGCGGCAATAACCAAACTAAGCATTGATAAATCAGTGCTGTAAAACAGAGCAATAATAACAATGACTCCTAGATCGTCAATAATTGCCAGTGCTAACAAAAACACTTTTAACGCCACGGGCACACGACTACCGAGCAGTGCCATAATACCTAGCGCAAAGGCGATATCAGTAGCAGCAGGAATAGCCCATCCGATCTGAGTTTCTGGGTTTGAGTAATTAAATGCTAAGTAAAATAATGCCGGAAACACCATGCCACCAATCGCAGCAAAGCTGGGCAATGATGCCTTAGCTACGCTCGATAGCGCACCTTCAAGTAATTCACGCTTTACTTCTAAACCGATTAATAAAAAGAATAATGCCATCAAGCCATCATTGATCCACAGTAAAAGCGGCTTATCGATATCAAGATCACCTACTCTAAGCTGCACTTCGGTGCCTAAGAAATCTTGATATACACCCGCTAACGGTGAATTGGCTAAAATCATCGCCAATGCGACGGCAACGATTAATAAAATGCCACCCGCAGACTCTTGGCTTAAGAAGTTCTTAATTGCTCGTTCCATATAACACTCCTAAAAAAACAATGGGATCAGTCTATCTGATATGTTCAAACAATAATAATCGATTGTTTCTTGATGTTAACTCGGCTTAACCGAGGTGTCGATCGTAAAGTTAGCTCTAAAAGTAAAAATAATTAATTGAAACTGCATTTCATTTGGCAATGATTTGCCGGCCTTGATTAGGTATAATCGATAAAAGCAAAAAAGGAATTGGGACCAATGAAACAGTATTTAGACCTGTGTAAACGCATTGTCGAAGAAGGCGAATGGGTTAATAATGCACGAACAAACAAAAAGTGCCTAACTGTCATTAATGCCGACTTAGTTTATGATGTTGGTAACAATCAATTCCCTTTGGTGACCACACGTAAAAGCTTCTGGAAGTCTGCCATAGCGGAGATCCTCGGTTATTTACGTGGCTACCAAAATGCGGCCGATTTTAGGGCATTAGGCACTAAAACATGGGACGCTAACGCCAATGAAAACCAAGCATGGCTAGATAACCCAAACCGTAAAGGGCCCGATGATATGGGACTGATATACGGAGCGTTAGGGCGTGCATTTCCAAAGCCTGATGGTGGTCATGTCGATTTACTGCAACAAATCGTCGATGATCTCAGTAATGGTATAGATAATCGTGGTGAAATTTTAACCTTCTTGCACCCTGGCGCATTTGACTTAGGCTGCTTACGACCATGTATGTACGAGCACCATTTTTCATTACTCGGTGATACTTTATACCTTAACAGCACACAACGCAGTTGTGATGTGCCACTAGGGTTAAACTTTAATATGGTACAAGTATATGTATTGCTTGCGTTAATGGCTCAGATTACTGGCCATAAACCGGGTAAGGCATACCATAAGATAGTCAATGCTCATATTTACGAAGATCAACTCGAACCAATGCGAGATGTTCAGCTCGCGCGTGAACCCTTTGCATCGCCTAAGTTAATCATCAATCCAAAGATTAAAACCCTAAAAGACATCGAAACCTGGGTAACCTTGGATGACTTTAGCGTTGAAGACTATCAACATCACGATGCGATTAAGTATCCTTTCGCTGTGTAATAGCGGTTAGGTTAACTAAAAACGCCTTTGTTCAACTACTTGAACAAAGGCGTTTTTGTAATCATTTAGAACAATTTAGAATTAACTTAATAGTAGTTTTAGCCCTACCACAACAAGCAAACAAGCAAATATTTTTTTCAATACTGGTGTCGGCCAAGAACTCGCCGCTTTTACGCCAATAGGCGCACACAACATGGAACTAATGATAATGCCGATTAATGCCGGCAAATAAATAAACCCAACCGAGCCCTCGGGTAAATTGGGTACATCGAAACCTGCGATAATATAACCAATGGTACCGGATACTGCGATAAGCATCCCGGTTGCCGACGAAAACCCAACAGCTTGACGCATTTGCAAACCGCAATAACTTAAAAATGGCACCAGCAGAACCCCGCCACCAATGCCCATTAAACCAGCAATTAACGCTATCGCTGTCGATATCACCAGTAACACGGCAAAATTTGGCATACTGCCACCCGTTTTGACTTTAAACGGAAATGCCATTTGTACAGCCATTAACACCACAAAAATAGCAAAAGCCTGTTGCAAATCATCTGATGCAATTTGCTCAGACACAAAAGCTGATGCTAACGACCCTATTACAATACCCGGAAATATAGGCTTAAATAGCTCCCAAGGTATATTTCCACGTTTGTGATGCGCGGTGGCTGATGACATAGACGTTAAAATAATCGATGCCAGTGACGTAGCGATAGCGACATGAGTAATTTGGGTTGAACTGATACCTACAGAAGGTAAAATATACAATAGCGCAGGCACAATAATTAACCCACCACCAATACCTAACAGCCCAGCCAAAAAACCCACGACAGAACCTAAAACAAGGCAAATTAAAAATACCTGCAGTAAACTATCCACGATGACATCCTTAAAATGACGCTTGATTATGTTACGAACCACTAGGGAAATCATTTAAGGTTTTCCGAAGCAGATTCAATCGTACTGCTAATCGATGTTGATTAAATCTAAAAGGTTATGTTTTCGCAAGAAACTGGCTAACAAACCGCGAACCTGGTTTCCATTTGACTGTTGTAAAATAGATTCTAATAACTCAGTGAGCTCTTGCTTTGATACACGCCTGAGTAAAAAATTGATTCTGGCTAAGCTGCCTTGGTTCATACTAAGTTTGTTATAGCCCATTGCGACTAAAAGCAGTGCACCATAAGGTTCACCCGCAAGTTCACCACAAACACTCACATCTAAATCATACAATTTACACTCATCGACAGCTCGTTTAAGTGCCCTAAGAATACCTGGATGATAACTATCAAATAACGAACTCACACTCGGATTATTACGATCGACGGCCAGTAAATATTGCGTTAAATCGTTACTGCCCACCGACACAAAGTCGACCCGTTTTGCCACATCTTGCAATTGATACAACAATGCAGGAACTTCAAGCATAACGCCGACCTTCGGCCTCACTAAAATAGTCTTTAGTTCTTGGCTTAGTTCGGTAAACGCTTGCTCTAAATATTTTAATGTTTGATCTATCTCATCCAGATTACTCACCATTGGTAGTAATATTTGCAATTGATTGCCGTTACCAGCAGCTTGCAGCATCGCGCGCAATTGCACTAAAAACAACTCAGGATGATCAAGCGATAAACGAATGCCACGCCAACCTAAAAACGGATTGTCTTCTTTAATTGGAAAATACGGTAACGGTTTGTCGCCGCCAACATCCAATGTACGCATCACAACAGGTCTATCACCAGCGGCACTCAATACCTGACGATATACATTGATTTGTTCGCTTTCGCTCGGAAAGCGTTGATGGAGCATAAAGGGAATTTCAGTTCGATACAGCCCAATACCATCTGCGCATTCAGCAATTTCAGAAGCGATACCACTCAATAAACCTGCATTTAAATACAAATGGATCCGCTGGCCGTCAGTAGTCACTGATGGTAGGTTTAATTCGGCAGAAAATTGCTTTTGCTTTTCCACATCGGCATCAATCAGTAATTGGTACTCTTCAATCACTGCTGGCGATGGCGATACCAATAGCTGGCCACGATTCGCATTGAGGACTAATAGTTTTTGATCGATGTCGATTGATAACACATCATCAACGCCAACAATGGCAGGTACACCCAAAGCACGCGCTAAAATAGCCGCATGAGCATTAACCCCACCACGTTCAGTGACAATACCAGCGAGTTTTTGCCGTGGAAACTCAGCCAATAAAGTGGCATCCACTTCTTTAGCGACTAAAATAACCGGTTTATCCGGCTCTAACTCTAATCGACCGGGCTCAATAAGCTGTCGAAGTAGTTTTTGCCCAAGCTCACGAATATCACTGGCGCGCTCTTTTAGATATGGATCTTCCATTTCTAAAAACTGTTTGATATAGCGCAATGACACTCGGCTTACCGCAGACTCAGCCTGCCAGCCTAAAGCGACTTCACGGGCATATTCACCACCAAGGCTAGAGTCGTCTAGCAATAATTGAAATGCGGTAAAGATAGAGGCCACATCAGCAGACTTTTCACGCTCAAAACGTTGCGATATAGACGACAACATGTCTTTACAACGCTGCATGGCCAACTTTAAGCGCTGAATTTCAACATCTATATCGAAGCAGCTGACCTCGGGTTGTTCCAGAGAAATAACACCGCCTAATACCAGGCCATGAGCAATCGCAATACCACTTGATGCATTAACACCACTGAAAACCACTTGCTGTTGCACATTAGTAACAGCCGCTTTGTGTTTCAAGCTGCGCACAACCACCGCCAACTGAGCGGCTAAGGTCATTAAAAATGCTTCTTCACTTTCACTGAACTGACGGGCTTCTGGCTGTTGCACCACAATAACGCCCACAACCTGTTTTTGAAAAATAATCGGCACAGCCAAAAATGCACGATATTCTTCTTCTTCAGCTTCGGGAAATAATTTAAAACGAGGATGAATACGGGCATCGGCAAGATTAACGGCTTCTTCACGCTCAGCAACTAAGCCTACTAAACCTTGCGATAATGGCATGCTCACTCGGCCAACGGCAGATTGCTGTAAACCTTCGGTAGCGGATAACACTAGATGTTGTTGTTCAAGGATATAAATAGAACAGCAATGGGTAGCCATCGCTAATCGAGTTTGTGACACTAATATATTTAATGCACTTTCAAGGCTGCTGGCTCTGGCAACAGCTTGAGTGATATCCCTGAGCATATTTAACACTGTTTCAATCCTCTTTGAAATCAGTTAACTCCGTTGTTTGCTTCGTTTTTTACTAAACTCGCGCGTTTGCAGCGCTAATGTCGTCGATGCGAACTCTTTCATTACCTTTCTATATACGTCGCGCTTAAAAGACACAACCTGACGAACAGGATACCAATAACTCACCCAACGCCAATCATCAAACTCAGGATGACCAGAAGAATTCAAGTTAATAGTATTATCGTGACCTTTCAATTGTAGTAAAAACCATTTCTGTTTTTGGCCAATGCAAACAGGTTTGCTTTCTTGGCGTACCAAACGCTTGGGTAACCGATAACGTAACCAAGATCGAGTGGATGTTAAAATTTGAACATGCTCAGGTCTGAGTCCCACTTCTTCGTAAAGTTCGCGATACATGGCTTCTTCTACTGATTCGCCATCATCTAACCCACCTTGTGGAAACTGCCATGAATGTTGACCAAAACGTCTGGCCCACATAACTTGTCCAAATTTATTACAGATAATGATGCCCACATTTGCGCGAAAGCCGTCGCTATCAATCACATGGACTCCAAAAATAACAAATTTTATATCGTCTGATTGTTTCACAAAGCATGCCTATCGGCAAACCTCTATTTACTGTGGATAATTGAATAACAATGTTAATAAATCAAAATTATCAACAATTAAACCAAGCTACCCTGTGGATTATCCACAAAATCTGTGGATATCTCTGTTCGAAACTTTGCTAAAGCTTGATAACAGGCTAAAATTTAGTTGCACCCTTTCTAAGGTAAACTGCTTTTTATTATAATATACTGCAATATAATTAGTAACTTAAAAAAAATTATAAATTAACATTATAGCAAATCGCCGCTATCGTACAAAAAACAAACAACACCAATTAAGATAGCCAATCACTCATTTAGCAACTTAAGTTATACACAAATAACAAGGCTTATTTTAAATTAAACCCGCTAAAAAGCTGTTTTATTGCGTTGACTTGGTGTTTTTAATCAGTTAAAGACAGGTTTTATTACACTTATCCATTAAATCTGTGGATAAGTATGTGTGAAATGTAGGGGAAAAACGAGTGTAACTCGGGACAAGTATAATATAAAAACAACCACAACCTAAAAAAAACTTTTAAAACAACCAATTACAAAGGAATTCAATCAAATAACTTTAACCAACTAAAACATGGTCGTTTTTCAACCACATCGCAAATAACTAACTAAACTTGTTCTCGACGAATATTACTTGATAGCATAGCCTGTTGATTTTGATCGTCTATTCATTCTTTTTTCCAGAGGAAAATACTCATCCATGGCTAAATCATCGCCATTAAATATAAGCGAATTAATGCAAAGAGCGCACAATATGGCTGGCATTCGTTTAGCTGATATTGCGGCCGATAATGACATCATTGTACCAGCCGATTTACGCCGAGATAAAGGTTGGGTAGGCCAACTGATTGAATCTGAATTAGGCGCGCTGGCAGGATCAAAGCCTGAACAAGACTTTTTACATTTAGGAATTGAACTCAAAACGATCCCGATTGATCGCAAAGGCAAACCGCTTGAGACCACTTATGTCACCGTGGCACCGCTGACAAACATTCAGGGTATGACTTGGGAAAACAGTTTGGTTTATCATAAATTGCAGAGAGTGTTATGGGTTCCTATTGAAGGCGAACGTAGTATCCCAGTCGGTGATCGTCGTATAGGCACCCCCATATTGTGGCAACCGAATACGGCACAAGCCAGACAGTTGCAACAAGATTGGGAAGAGATAATGGAGTTAATTGCACTAGGTCAAGTTGATAAAATTACTGCACGTCATGGTGAAGTACTGCAATTACGTCCAAAAGCAGCTAATAGCAAAATACTCACCGAAAGCATCGCCGAAGACGGCAGCATTCAGTTATCTAATCCCAGAGGCTTTTACCTTAAAATTGATTTTACTCAACAGATATTAACCAATGCCTTTTCATAATCTGCCGTTGTTACATTGCTTGCTATCTAGGGTCTGTTGATCATTAACATCAATTTTTCAGTGGTACGTGGCAATGTTTTACAAAGCAGAGCTTACGACATCTCGTGATACAACATGAGTAAGCGATAACACACAGAAAAAAGCCAAAAATGCAGCTCAAACGAACCAGCTAAAAGGTGTTTTTAATCTTTATCGAATAAATTGGTGACAAACCGTTAGCCTAATTGAAAACTTCGTCTCTAATATTTATGCCGCCTAGTTAAATAACAAGCCGTTTATCTCGAACAAATTTCAGCCACTAAAGTTCAACAAGCCCTAGTAATGTTGAAAAAACTTTGCGTTAGTGCACATATTTCTTCACTTCTATTGATCTAAATCACAAATAAACTATCACATGTAAGCAAATTTTCTATAGACTACCCCCCTTATATACTAAGTCATTTGGGCAACCACATCCTCCGTGAAAGCACGCCGTCAAACTCAAAAATTATTGTTCGCTATTTTTGCCTGGTGTGTAGCAATGGCTTCTTTCGTTTTTTTTCGCTACTCACAATCATCGCAACTGCCTGAATGGGCTGTTGGCAATGCCGATCTCGCCACGCTTGCCATAATGATGGGTGTTGTATTTGGCGGCTTGCATTGGATGTCCAATCTCATTGCAGATTTTAGCGCCATCAGCCGTTTACCTTATTTATTTTCAGTGGTGTTTAAAGGATTGTTTTTGCTCCTTGGGGCAACAACCTTGGCGTATGTGACACAATTTTTAAACATGTGGGCCATAGAGAACCACATGGTGACATTACGACAAATGCTCACAGTACAGATTATTTATAGCCCATCGTTTCAGGCATTAGTGGTTTATCTTGTTGTGGTAAGGGTCAGCTTAGCTTTTATCGAACAAATGTCACTGTTGGTTGGCCCTAAAGTCTTGCTCAATATAGGCCTTGGCAAATACCACAAACCACGTTACGAGCAACAATTATTCTTATTTATCGATATGGTCTCATCAACAGCTCATGCAGAAACCTTAGGTGATTATCGCTTTAGCCGCCTAATTCAAGATAGCTTTAGCATGTTAGCGGACACAGTAACCGATAATGAAGCTGAAATTTATCGTTACATGGGTGATGCCGTACTTATCCACTGGCCATTAGAGCAAGGTATTAAACAAGACCGTTGTATGAATATCTATTTCGAATTTTGCCAGCAATTGCAGTGGCAAAGGCAATATTTTGAACAACAATATGGTTTTGTGCCAAAATTCAAGGCTGCAGCGCATTGTGGCCAAGTTGTAGCTGCGGTAGTCGGCGTACATAAACAAGAGATTAGTTTTTTCAGTGATGTATTAAATACCTTGGCACGGCTACAAGACCAATGTAATCCGCTCGGTCAACGAATGTTGCTATCTGGAGATGTTGTGCATCGACTTGAGCAGCAAAATAGTCAATATGACCTGACTGATTTAGGCCCAATCATGCTTAAAGGTAAAAAACATCCGACTGAAGTGTATGGCGTTGCACCGATAAAACTGACCAACGCCTAAAACTGAGGTTAATTGAGTTTAGTTAAGCTCAATTTCAATCATAAACATGCCTGAAACGCACAGTGCTACGCGACAGATAACAATAAGGCTATTGACGCTTCATTAGCCTTATTAACGACACAAATCGCACCTTTGATATTGCTAACCGGAAATAAACCATTTTATCGATTCATCCCATCTCTCATTTATCCCAAGTTGCGGTTAACCTGGTAACGATTGTGCTAGCAGCTTTTGTTGAATCGCTAAGCCTAAGGTTCTAAACGTTGAAATACGGCTGGTAGTTTGACGCCAAACTAAGCCAATATCACGATAAGGAGCTTCACCCGGCGGATCCATTGCAACAAGATCAGTATCAGTTAAAATACCGGTATCAATGGCCATTTGGGGTAAAAATGTGGTGCCTAATTTACTGTTTACCATCTGCACCAAGGTATGCAAACTGGTTGCAGCAAATGGATTGATTTTGGCACTATCACCCAATTGGCATGCTGTTATCGCGTGACCGGTAATGCAATGTTCAGCTTGGAGTAAAAAGATGCTTTCGTCTGGCATTTTTTGATAGTCAATGGGTTGCAAAAATTGTTGCGATACCTCTTTATGCATCACCATTTTAAACGGATCGATGCCGACTTTCATGCTATGAAAACCACTGGTGTCGACAGGTAACGCTAATATTAATAAATCCAACTCACCTTTTGCTAAGGCATCTAATAGACGCTCGGTCGTGTCTTCTTTTAATAACAAACTGAGTTTGGGGTAGTCTTGCTGGCATAACTTAACGACTCGGCTAAGTAAGAAAGGCGCGATAGTGGGAATACAGCCTAAACGAATTTCTCCGGTCATCGGTTCGCCTTGATTTTTCACTAATTCAACTAAGTCATCAACATTAGTTAAAATATTTCGAGCACGCTCAACCACTTCTTCACCGATAGCGGTAAACATAAATGATTTATGATCACGTTCAATCAACTGATAACCCAGTTGTTCTTCAAGGTTTTGGATACCACTAGATAAAGTCGATTGACTCACAAAGCACATCTTAGCAGCACGATTAAAATTTTGCTCTTGATGTAAATGAACCAAATAATAAAGGTTCTTGAGGCTAGGAAGATTTTTCATATAAACGATTACCCTTATCCATATTAATTCAAATAATGAATTAATTTAGCCAAAATAACAAGACACTGATGGTCAATATTGAACAAACGGCCATAAAAAATGCCTCTTCAATAAAGA
>NZ_PJCD01000039.1:0-141872 GCF_002836315.1 Shewanella sp. ALD9 | reverse complement strand
GCGGACCCTGGTCAGGTTCCGCGAAGGTGGGCGCAGACATGCTGGGCTCGTCAGGATCAAACTGCACTATGAGGCGGCGGTTCATACCGCGCCAGGGGAGCGAATGGACAGCGAGGAGCCTCCGAACGTTCGGGTCGCCTGCTCGGGTGATATCGACGAGGTTGTGCGGCTGATGCACGACGCTGCGGCGTGGATGTCCGCCAAGGGAACGCCCGCCTGGGACGTCGCGCGGATCGACCGGACATTCGCGGAGACCTTCGTCCTGAGATCCGAGCTCCTAGTCGCGAGTTGCAGCGACGGCATCGTCGGCTGTTGCACCTTGTCGGCCGAGGATCCCGAGTTCTGGCCCGACGCCCTCAAGGGGGAGGCCGCATATCTGCACAAGCTCGCGGTGCGACGGACACATGCGGGCCGGGGTGTCAGCTCCGCGCTGATCGAGGCTTGCCGCCATGCCGCGCGAACGCAGGGGTGCGCCAAGCTGCGGCTCGACTGCCACCCGAACCTGCGTGGCCTATACGAGCGGCTCGGATTCACCCACGTCGACACTTTCAATCCCGGCTGGGATCCAACCTTCATCGCAGAACGCCTAGAACTCGAAATCTAACGTCCGTTCGGGCATCGAGGTCCATGTCGGGGTGGGACGGGCCCGTGGCGGCTCTGTTGCAAAAATCGTGAAGCTTGAGCATGCTTGGCGGAGATTGGACGGACGGAACGATGACGGATTTCAAGTGGCGCCATTTCCAGGGTGATGTGATCCTGTGGGCGGTGCGCTGGTATTGTCGCTATCCGATCAGCTATCGCGACCTTGAGGAAATGCTGGCGGAACGCGGCATTTCGGTCGACCATACGACGATCTATCGCTGGGTCCAGTGCTACGCCCCGGAGATGGAGAAGCGGCTGCGCTGGTTCTGGCGGCGTGGCTTTGATCCGAGCTGGCGCCTGGATGAAACCTACGTCAAGGTGCGGGGCAAGTGGACCTACCTGTACCGGGCAGTCGACAAGCGGGGCGACACGATCGATTTCTACCTGTCGCCGACCCGCAGCGCCAAGGCAGCGAAGCGGTTCCTGGGCAAGGCCCTGCGAGGCCTGAAGCACTGGGAAAAGCCTGCCACGCTCAATACCGACAAAGCGCCGAGCTATGGTGCAGCGATCACCGAATTGAAGCGCGAAGGAAAGCTGGACCGGGAGACGGCCCACCGGCAGGTGAAGTATCTCAATAACGTGATCGAGGCCGATCACGGAAAGCTCAAGATACTGTTCAAGCCGGTGCGCGGTTTCAAATCGATCCCCACGGCCTATGCCACGATCAAGGGATTCGAAGTCATGCGAGCCCTGCGCAAAGGACAGGCTCGCCCCTGGTGCCTGCAGCCCGGCATCAGGGGCGAGGTGCGCCTTGTGGAGAGAGCTTTTGGCATTGGGCCCTCGGCGCTGACGGAGGCCATGGGCATGCTCAACCACCATTTCGCAGCAGCCGCCTGATCGGCGCAGAGCGACAGCCTACCTCTGACTGCCGCCAATCTTTGCAACAGAGCCACCCGTCCTATTTCGCTGTCGTGCCCCTGCTCGAAGTCCTGCAAACTTTGGTGCATGAGATGGTCCACGCTTGGCAATTCCACTTCGGCAAGCCGGGCCGTCGCGGCTATCACAACAAGGAATGGGCCGACAAAATGGAGGCCATCGGCCTGATGCCGTCCAGCACCGGCAAGCCCGGCGGCGCGCGCACGGGCGAGAAAATGGCCGACTACGCCATACCGGGCGGCCTGTTCATGCAGGCGACCGACAAGCTGCTGACGCAGGATTTCAAAATCTCGGGTATACGGATTTAATGGTTGATGGGGCATCTTCACCCCATCAATCTGATACCACCCTCAGATGGTTGATAGATCGACTCCGTAGTTGAGTTCCTCTGCGAAGTCCGGCAGTCCGTAACCGATGGTTTTCTTGTAGAAAGGAGAGACCTTCGCAGTCGGTGCCTTCTTCTTGTGCTTCGTGGTGTAGAGCATTCGTGCCCGCATCACCTCGAAGGAGTAACCGCGCCCTTCACGGTTCTTGTCCTTGGCCAGTCGGTTGATGGGCTCCGTGTAAGCGTTGGTGACGGGCATGTCCGTCTCGAAGTAGGTCATGGTCTCTTCGCGCCAGTTTCCCACTGCCCTGACCAGATCGCTCCAGACTTCCTTTTGGCCCTTCGGGATGGTGGCTATCCACTCGTCCAGGGCGGCTTCTGCCTGGAGCCGTGTGGTGGCGTCCCAGATGCCGTAGAAGCGCTCTTTGTGCTCGTAGGCGGCCAGCAGTTACGGGAACGCGCCTGTCCAGGTCTCCATGATGAGGCGCTCCCGGTCTGAGACTTCGTGAGCGCGTTTCAGCAGGATTTTCCGGTCTCCCTTGAGAGTCCAGCTCTGGGACGGTTTCAGCTCCTTTCTGAGGCCCTTGCGCACTCTCTCTAGGGCATCGTTGGCCATGCGCACCACATGGAACTTATCGACCACGATACGGGCCTGGGGCAGCACAGCCTTGACCGCTGCCCGGTAGGGGTTCCACATGTCCATGCTGACGATCTCGACCTTCTGCCGGTCTTTCAGCTTCATCAGGTAGTTGGTCACCACGTCCTGGCGGCGGGTGGCCAGCAGGTCGAGCAGGGTTCGCTCCTCAATGTTGGTCAGAATGCAGCGGTAGCGCTTGTTCAGGTATAGCTCGTCAATGCCCAGGATGCGGGGCGTCTCGAAGCGGTGCCAGCGCCCCAGGAACTCGGCGCGGGCGTTGAAGATGTCGCGCACCGTCTTCTCGTCCAGGCCGGTCTGTGCCGCCACAAAGGTGTAGGGGTGGTTGAAGGATTCCTTCTCCACGTACTCATGCAGCCGCAGTGTCATACGGAATCCGTCCACCATCTCCGGTAGCTGGGGCCTGAATGTTGTCTTGCAGGCCCGGCAGGTGTATCGGCGGCGGACCACCCAGAGAGTGACCCGCTTGCCGTGGATGGGCAGATCACGATAGGGAACGTCACGCTTGCCGAACCGTACGAACTCACCCTGCACGCCGCATTCCTCGCAGGCGATGGGATCGGGCACGTCCACCTGGAAGTGCATTTCATCGTCGGTTGATTTGCAGCCCAGTACTTGGTATTGCGGCAGGTGAAGGATGTTGTCGGGAAGTTCGGTCATGGTGTTGTATAGGCGTAGGTGTCAGTCAGATCCATCCGGCTCGGCATTGGTGTTTGCTTTTTTACCCAACAAGCTGCTGGAAACGAAAAGTAAGGCACCGAGGACAATTGCAATATCAGCCAGGTTGAAGGCCGGCCAATGCCAGTCTCGCCAATAGAAATCAAAGGAATCCACAACATAGCCGCGAAAGACCCGGTCAATCAGGTTGCCCATGGCGCCACCGAGGATAAGACTGTAAGCGATGGCTTCTCCTTTATGACGATTTTCAAGGATCAGCTTGATCAGAAAAATCGAGACCACTACCGCGATTCCGATAAAAAAGTAGCGCTGCCAGCCTCCACCATTCGCAAAAAGACTGAATGCGGCACCGGTGTTCCATAGGTGCACCCAGTTAAAGAACGGGGTCACCGAAACATACTCGCCATAGGCCATTGATTGCTGCACCAGCCACTTTACAGCCTGATCAGACGCTGCCAGCAGGCCCGATATGGACAATAGGGCATACGGCGAGAGCTTTTTGCCAATAATGAGCATTATTTAACCCTTCAACGCCAAAATGCGTCTGGCACCGTTAAGTACAATGCCCCCCGCGATGGTGCCGATAATCAGATCCGGATAATTGGAACCGGTCCACGCGACCAGGGCGCCGGCGGTGATGACCCCCAGGTTGATCACCACGTCGTTGGCCGAGAATATCCAGCTTGCCTTCATGTGCGCCCCGCCTTCCCGATGTTTGGATATGAGCAGCAGACAACTGGTATTGGCAATCAATGCGACGAATGCGATAGCCATCATCACCAGCGATTCAGGCTCACTACCGAATACAAAGCGTCTCACCACCTCTACGAGCACGCCCACAGCCAAGATCAGTTGCAGTACACCAGCAAGATGCGCGGCACGTACCTGCATTTTCACGCTATGTCCAACCGCATAAAGGGCAAGCCCGTACACCGCCGCATCGGCAAAATTGTCCAGGGATTCTCCAATCAGGCCGGTGGACTGGGCGATCAGACCGGCAGTCATTTCCACCACGAACAGAAGTGCATTGATGCCGAGCAACCAGCGCAGGGTCCCGGATTCTTGCTTAGCAGAAGCTGCCGAAAACTCGGCGGCCTTGATGGTCTCCGGATTTGCAGCGACGGTTTCCTGAAGCGAGGCGCCTAGCCCCAAGGTCTTCAGTTTCGAGGTGACGGGCTCGACCTCGCCGTCATGCACGACCTTCAGCCGGCGGTTCGACAAGTCGAAGGACAGCGCCCGAATCTCCTCAAAGCCGTTCAGGGCTAGGCGAATCATTCGTTCTTCTGATGGACAGTCCATCTTCGGCACGGCATAAACACTGACCCATCTCCCTGGCGCCTCGGAGGAGGCCTGTATATCGGTATCCGCTGCGGACGTTGCATCACCGCCACAGGCGCCACCACAGGATTTGCTCATGATACGACTCCACATTGAACAATGTTGTGGTACCATTTAAAACTATAAAGCTACTATAAGGTCAATAGAGTAAAGAATCCGTTGGGGAGGAGGCTGATGCGCATTGGTCAGTTGGCGCAGTTGGTAGGGGTCGAAACACAGACGATCCGCTTCTATGAACAGCAGGGCTTGTTGCCGCCGCCTGATCGGCAGGACAACGGTTACCGTGTCTATACCGAGAAGCATGGTGAGGGGCTGGCCTTCATCCGTCGCTGCAGAATCCTGGGCCTGTCACTGGCTGAGATTCACGAACTACAGAGCTATCAGGACGACCCTCATCAGCCTTGTACCGCCGTCAACGCCTTGCTCGATGATCACATCTCTCATGTGCGGTCGCAGATAACCGCTCTGCAAGCGCTTGAGAAACAACTCGTTTCACTGAGAGCGAGTTGCAACGATGACCGGGAAGTTGAGGCGTGTGGGGTTCTTGCTGGAATTAGCGAAGGAAACATGCACCAGCAGTAGGTGAAGCATCAACCAGATAATCCGATGAGATGCCGGTCTGTCTCACTCTCATGCAAAGGTAAGATCAACCATTTAATCCGCTTACCCACAATAAGAAAAGAGGTTGACCGATGTTACCGATAGTCTCCCCTTGCGTAGTAACCAAACAACTTGCGTTCAATCGAGTAGGCGATAAGCGCAAGGTTAGGGTTTCGTCCAACTTTTTGGATGTTATGGGGTTCAAGCCAGGCATGGGCATCGCCGTTGAGCCGGGGGAGAGGATGGGCGGTTTTTCGGTGATCCCAGCGTCTGATGAACTACAGACACACCAGGTTTATCAGCGTCGGTATCAGCCAAAGAGTCGCTCCAATAACCCACTGGAAACCGTCATTGAGTTTTCGGGGCAAGGGCTCATAGATAAGTGTTTCCCTCGCTATACAGAGCGTTTCCACGTCGAAATGCGGAAAGGCCGAGTAGTCTTCACTCCTGTAGCAAACAGAGCCTTTGCTATTGCTGATCGATTCAGAAAAACCAGCCCTTTTCGTGCTTTTGTGGCATTAACTGGTGGGGTAGACATTCATGTTATGGAGTCACTTGGATGGAAGGCTGAGATTGTTTTGGAGCATCGTCCAGTAGAAGCCAGAGACAGGGCATCCGGGCGGAATCTGAGTGAAGTACATGCGCTTAACACGCTGGTGAACAGTTCCCCGCGTATCTTGCTTAATGAAGACATTCATCATCTGGAGCTGGATCGCCTCGGTGCCTTGCTTGAGGAATGCCCACCAATTGGCTTGGCTCACTATTCACTGGGTTGTGACGACCACTCGAACGCAAAGAGCCCAAAAGACAAGGAGCGTTCTCTTCAAGATCTCTCCACTATGCTCGACATGGTTTATCCGGCATTGAAACAGATCGAGGTAGTAAACCCTGCGGTCGTGCTGGTGGAGAACGTCCCAAATTTCAAATCATCAGGAGCTGGTGCGATGATGGGAACCACTCTGCGGCGTATGGGGTACTTCCTTACTGAGATGGTTTTGAACGGTCTTGATTTCGGGGCTTACCAGGGACGAGAGCGCTATTACATGGTGGCGTCGGTATTCCCCGGATTCGTTCCGCCGAAACCTCAGCAGAGAGCTGGTGGACGGCTGTGGCCCGTGATCGAGAAACACCTTGGAGATTGCACAGACGTGACAGGGTTAAAGTCAATTCAGGCCAGAGAGTCAACATCTCGTAGGATGCCAGCATTCTTGACGAGAGAAAGTATCAGTTGCCCGACCATTCTCAAGTCTCAGGACCGTGGGGTCAAAGACGCAGTGTACATCCAAGACGGCGGACGCATTTACAAGCCATCGGTCGATTTGGTTCAAGAGCTGATGTCGATTCCTGAGAGCTTTGATGTGTCGTGGATGGCAAAAGAACAAGCGACAGAAACGCTTGGGCAGAGTGTGGATTACAGATTGCATTCAGCGGTCATGTCCGCAGTTCGGGATCACCTGAATGTGAATTGCGGTCGCCATACCGTGGTGCAGCACGGTATCAGAAGTAAGGAAGGTAGATAATGGCAGTCATTTACTACGGCGAGGGAACCCATGATGCCGGTTTCGTCGGGTTCCGTGTCGCACGAACAGTTGGCGTGGCGGATGATTACCGGCAGGAATATTTCTCCTTGAGAGAGTATTCCTACGCCACCGCTCACCGGCTGGCCTACAGCTTGGACCGAAAGTGGGAAGCTGAGGCAGAAGAGGTCAAGCGCCAAAACAAGACTTGTAAGCGGCGACGCAACTCCGGGCCAAACATCATTGCTGATGGGTTGAGAGCTTACATCGGTATCGAGAACAGGAGTCGGATGGGGGGGAAGAGAACCTACTTTACACCTTGTTTTCTCGTCACAAAGCCAGGTTACGGCAATGGGGATATTGCTTTCCGGGTTTCTACTCATGGCTACAATGAAGCCTATGAAAAGGCGGTGGAAACGTATTGTGAGATCCACAACCTTACAGACGAGCAGTATGTTGAATTGCTTGACCGTATGCCGAGTAAAGAGGTGTTCACTGGCTACCTGCTGGATGCTCTTCTAATGCGCGGCCATCGCGCTACAAAAGCAGAAATACTGAGTAAGTTGGGTTCAGTGGAAAATGAAGGGTTATCGCCAATGGCAAAGGGGAAAACGGCCCGAACAGAATTCGTGGCCCAGAGTATCGGTGGGCGTAATAATCAAGCCACCAGCTATTTGGTCGAGAAGAACATGAATTTATACAAATAGGAGACACTATGTTTTTTGGTAACAATGCAGGGGATCATACGTTCTTTATGGGAACAAGTGGAAAAGGTAAATCTGTCTTTTCCGAACAAGCCCGGAAAAATGCGAGGCAGCGCGGTGATTTGCTGGTGGATACTGAAATGTTCCGTGAAGGCCGAGGGTTGAAACCATACGAGCATGAGTATGCTCGTCGCTTAGTTCTGGGGCTAAGTGGACCGTTGCCGCGTGAACTGCGTGGGAAGCCGGTGACAGTTATCTCTGATGTGTCCAGGCCAAAAAAGGTAAAACGTCAGCCAAAGCACATTGTTAAAACCGTGAATGGAGTCATCCTTGAACGCCAATTGGTGGCTGATGCCAGAGAACAGTTGGAGATGCAAACAGGTGTCAGGCTCAAACAGCCGCAGCTCATCGAGCTGATGGAGGAATCGGGCATAGATGAAACTCTAGCCGAGTTTGGTGAGGCTGAAACACAGATCAGAGAAATGCTGGCGGATGCGTTGGCTATGAAACTGGTGGGTCGCTCATGGCCTACGTGTGGAGCCCTTTACAATGCGGCAGATAAGTCAGACGTCAGTTTTGCCGCCGAACTTGATGTTGCTGCCAAAGAAGCTGGATACACGATTCGTTAATAGGATTTAGCGTGAAAAGTATAGATCGCCAAAGTTGGCTCGTTAAATTCAGGCGAGCGAAGTGTCAAGAAACCTTAGATACCATGAGGGACGCGGCCATTCGCAACTACGAGGGAAATATTGGTGTTATTGCGGATATTATACTGGCTCATGAGACAAGAGAGACTGAAATTGAAAAAGGAGTATTTTGCCGGGTGCCTCGATGCCCCAGTTTTACTCCAGGAAGGTGATTATGAAAAAACGAATACTTCATCTGTCAGTAAAAAAGATCTACTTCGATCAAATAAGGTCAAGGGAAAAGCCAGATGAATATCGCCTCGTTACGGAATACTGGATAAAGAGACTTGAGGGACGTGAGTATGATGAAATTCATGTGAAGTGTGGTTATCCAAAGGCTGGTGATATGTCTAGGATAGAGGTGAGACCGTGGAGTGGTTTCGCAAAGGAGGTAATTACACACCCACACTTCGGAGCCGAGCCCGTTGAAGTATTCGCCATCCATGTGAATTAGAGTGAGTTGTAACAACGATTCATTCATTGTAATCTGGTTTTAGTTCGCAGCTAAGCTGCGCGAAATGTCACTTGAGATAACAAGATTAGGAGATAGTAAATGCGTTTATTGATAGCTGAGAAGCCTCAACTTGCCAAAATTCTTCATGAGAACAATCTAATCGAACATGATACTGAAATTGTGTTCACCTTTGGTATTGGGCTATGGCGTTATACCATTCCTAGATTGTCTTTTGCAGACATTCCTTTTACCACCCCACCATCCTTGATAAGGCCTCAGTCATTTAAGCCCAGAAATGTCCTACTTGGAGTGGATGGGAAAGCCAAGTTTTACGTCTCTGAGGATGCTACCAATACTGAGCATGAAAAGAGATTAAATGACCTTGTGGAGTATCTACGTGGTCAGATGGGAGAGTATAAGGAAATCATCTGCGCGGTAGACTGCGACAGAACAGGTTATGGATCAGCGAAACAGTTGTTAGACAAACTGGGGTGGACTGAGAATAGCGACGTTCCAGTTCATTGTCTTTATTTAATGGCAACGGATAAGAGCTCTCTGGAAAATGCCTGGGAGAATAGAACTGAAAATACGTGGAATCAAGATTCCCTTGCAGAAAAGCTCGCAAGACAGCAACTGGCTAAGAAGACTTTTGATTATTGGTGGAATGCAAATTCATCTGTTGTTTTCTCAGAACTAAGTAAGTGGTCTGGGCTTGTAGCATCACCACTTATTTCAAAGTATGAGCTGATGTTACTTTGTATCTTGGCCGACAAGCCCAACCCAATGAGTGAAAGTGAAATAATCCGTTTGATGGATAGATGGAGAGGCTCAGGGAAATACAAGGACGATTTGTGTCAAGGAATAGGGTCTCCCATGTCAAGAGTCGCTATATTCGTGAGAGCAATGCAACGTGGAGCATTATCTGTGTATGCCGAAGATAGAAACAAAGCGTATTCTCTGTCTGCTGCCGGTAAAGCGTTTGTTTCACAGCTCCACAAAAAGACATTTGATCCAGACTTGCCATTCCGAATTAATGACTGGTTAAATAGAGGTGATTATGATGCGATGTCTCGATATATAAGAACGGTATTTGGCAGGCAAATAAGGTTTCAAAGAAATTTAGGCAATTGAAAGCAGGGGCCATAAGGCCCCTTTTTTTAATCTTCTAAATGCGAGCAGTTGAGTTCGGATAGCACCTTCTCGTAGGCGCTATTTTCATTTGCTTTTCGCAGTTCTACCATCTCTACGATGAATGGGGT
The DNA here is from genome assembly GCF_002836315.1 of Shewanella sp. ALD9. NCBI lineage: Bacteria > Pseudomonadati > Pseudomonadota > Gammaproteobacteria > Alteromonadales > Shewanellaceae > Shewanella > Shewanella sp. ALD9. The sequence goes on along the minus strand of NZ_PJCD01000039.1, from coordinate 132,138 downwards.
TAGGGCCAAAGATTGTGGCTCCCAGATGCGATTACACATATCGGCCATGTGGGCATTTACATCAGTAATGACGTAAATAAATTCAGGAAGATCTTTTAGACCTCCCAAAGCCTTTGCCATATCAACTGCTTCCGTGTTCTGGTAGCTATGGTTACTTTTAAGTCCAGAAGTGAGAGGCATTATGTTTTGTGCTAAATAGCTTGCTGACGCCGCCATTATTCCAGATGAAATACCTTCACCTGTATCTTCGGTAATGGCTGAACTTGTGGTTAGTATGGTAGCTAGGATGATTGATCCGAACATAGTTAATTCCTTATTCTAAGTCTGATTTTTTGAAAGGCATTGTGCCTTTGCAGTCTGGATAAGCTGTGCAACCCCAAAACTTAGAGGCTCGTTTTTTACCTGGAGCTTTCCCTTTTCTAAGGCGCATAGGGCTACCGCAATCTGGGCAGTCTGGGCAATCCTCCGCAGCGATGCGCTTCTCGGGTTTACCTCTATTATCAGGGAATGTCTTTTTACAAGCCTCGTTCTGACAACCCCAGAAGAAGCCGTTTTTACCTTTGATTCGGTGCATCTCTCCACCACAGTTAAAGCATTCGTGTGAAGGAGGTTTCGCGCCTTCAAATGCTTTAGCCATCGCGCCACCTTCTTTTGTCAGAACTGGCGCGGCCACTTTGAGCTGATCGACCATCTGGCAAATCCAAGTGGAAATCTGCTTCATGAAGACAGACATGTTTCCGGAGCCAGTGGCGACTTTTTCAAGCTCTTGTTCCCAGGCCGCAGTCATGCCAGGTGACTTGATTGCTGGTGGAAGCACAGCGATAAGTGCATGAGCTTTATCTGTTGCAAGCAGTACCTTTTTCTGACGCTTGAAATAGCCTTTATCTACAGCTCCCTGGATGATGCTGGCGCGTGTTGCTGGAGTGCCCAGACCGGCTGTGTCTTTGAGGATCTGCTTGAACTTCTCCTCAGTCACAAACCGGGCAATGTTCTCCATCGCGGCAAGTAATGTGGCTTCTGTGAAGTGTGGTGCTGGCCGCGTCATTTTGTTCATCAGCTCAGTACCATTGAGCAAGGCAGGTTCGCCCTGACTAACCCTGGGGAGCTTCTCCTGTTCAACCGGCGCGTCGGTATCTTCTCCTTCATCCTTGGGGCTGCTTTCGCTGTCAGAAGCAAACAAAACCTTCCAGCCTTGTTTGGTCGGGGTCTTACCGGAAGCAGCAAAGAGGTGACGTCCACACTGCACCTCGATGGAGGTTTTGGTGAACTCGAACTCGCTGTAGAACTGCGCGATGTAGAAACGACGTATGGCGTCGTAGAGATTTAACTCGATCTCAGACATGGCACTGATGTCTGTTCTTGCAGGGGTGGGAATGATCGCGTGGTGCGCGGTCACTTTAGAGTCATTGAATACTCTGGCCTTGCGGTGAGGGTCTGCGCCAGCTACCAGCCCTGAGACGTTCTGATCGGACAAAATAAGCGCCTGTAGGATGTCAGGAATGTCTTCCTTTTGGCTCTCTGGCAGGTAGCGACTGTCGGTACGAGGGTAGGTTGTTGCTTTGTGTGTTTCATACAGAGCTTGGGCTGCATCAAGCACCTGCTGAGCTGTATATCCCCATCGTTTACTTGCGTATTGCTGTAATGAAGTCAGATCGAAGGGAAGGGGAGCAGACTCTTTTCCTGGTTTCGTCTCTGCCTTGCTGATAACTGCATTGGCACCGTTGACCTGAGAGGATACCTGCTCGGCATAGGCCTTATTGATACATCGGCCTTGTTCGTCACTACACTCCTCTGGCGGTATCCACTGAGCAGCAAACTGACCATTCTGCACGGATACGTTCACGCCTAGAGTCCAGTATGGGGATGGTGTGAAACCCGCGATCTCTCGATCTCGTTGACACACGAGAGCTACGGTAGGTGTAATGACCCGACCTACGTGGAGGGTATGATTGAAACCTACATCTCGCGCCAATACTGTATAGAGTCGGCTTACGTTCATCCCCACCAGCCAGTCTGCGCGTTGCCTTGCTAGTGCAGCGTAGTATAGCGAGACAGTTTCTTTGCCGTCCTTAACGTTATTTAGCGCTTTCTTAATGCTCGACTCATCGAGTGCAGTCAAGCAAACACGACGAATAGGACCTGAGTAGCGGAATCGATCCAAAAGCGAACGGGCGATAGCTTCACCTTCTCGGTCGAAGTCGGTAGAGATGTAGATGGTACTTGCTTTTTTGACTAGGCCTTCAACGATTTTGTACTGCTTTAGCGCACTCTTGCGAACGTTGTACCGCCAGGATTCAGGAGCAATCGGAAGAGTCTCCAGTGACCATGACTTGTATCGTTCGTCATAGTCATCTGGCATATACAATTCCAGAAGGTGGCCGAAGGCCCAGGTAATAACCCTGTTTCCTCCATCATGGATAAATCCATCTCCCCTTTGGGAGGCTTTCATTACTCCTGCCAAGTCTTTGGCCTGAGAAGGCTTTTCGCAGATATAAAGGTCCATCAAGCAGCTCCCTTCATCTTTGATTCCAGATTCGCCAGCTCAGTCCAGTTTTGGGCAAGAACTTTTATCTCGGGATAGTCTCTGGAAAGGTTTTCGAGGACTCCAGAAATGACATAGGCCGCTTCGTGGGTATTACCCCTCGAACCAGCCTCCTGGAGCATGATTGATAAAGCGTCGAAGAGCTCAGCCTTTCGGCCAGGCTCTGTGTGATTTCTTATTTCAGAGCTTTGCATGGATTCACCACAGAGTAGGGACGCACGGATTCGCGCACAATACGGCGATCTGCGTCTGTTACGGCCTGACTGGAGCAAAAGTGCGTCCAGGCATTCAGGTAATCTTGATAGTTATGAGCAGGCGGTATGCAGCCAGTCACAACGTCCTGGGGTATGTTTGTGGCACCTTCACCCTCAATAAAGCGCCAATCGTGCTCATCCATGCCCTTGCCGCTATCGCAATAGCGTTCCCAGCGTGACAACTCGTACAGCGAGTAACCTTTACCTTTGTTCATGGACTTGAAGGTATTGATGGCTTCGCCTACATCCCCTTCTTGCTTTATTCCAACCGGAGTTTTAACTGCATCAGCGGAATCATCTTTCACCTTGTTAATCGTCGCGCTGACATTACCGTCGCCCAGCACATGGATATAACCCGGTTGGCGCAATGCCGCACCACCGCGTCCCATATTGTCCCATGCGATAGAAAGTTCCCGGTTAACTCGGGCCGGTTTGTCATTCTCCGCAGGGGATACTTGGGATTGGGGTTTTTGTTCAGGGGCGTTAGAGGCACACCCGGCCAAAATTGCTACTCCCAGAATTGCTATCAGTTGTCTCATCGTGTCATTCCTCATCAAAAATTGTCGATGAACCCATTCTAAAAGGGGGGAGATGGAAAGCTGGTTTCTCAAACTGCCCAAATTGGACAGATAGGCGTGTGTGCGATCTAAACGTGTTTTGAGAGCATGTACTGACGAAAAATACGATAGGAATATGGTCAACCTACATGCTGAAAGCCCTGAACAAGTTATTTGGTGGGCGAAGTGGAGTGATCGAGGCCACGCCAAGCGCCAGAGTGTTGCCGCTTAAAGACGTGGAAGATGAAGAAATCCCTCGATACCCACCTTTTGCCAAGGGCCTGCCAGTGGCCCCACTAGACAAGATACTGGCAACCCAAGCTGAACTAATTGAGAAAGTGCGGAACTCTCTCGGTTTCACTGTGGACGACTTCAACCGGCTTGTTTTGCCAGTGATCCAACGGTATGCCGCTTTTGTTCACTTGCTGCCAGCTTCCGAATCTCACCATCACCGAGGAGCTGGTGGGTTGTTCCGGCATGGGCTTGAAGTAGCCTTTTGGGCAACTCAGGCTTCTGAGTCGGTTATTTTTTCAATCGAGGGAACGCCTCGGGAACGCCGCGACAATGAACCTCGTTGGCGATTGGCGAGTTGCTTCTCCGGGCTCCTGCATGATGTGGGCAAACCGTTGTCAGATGTGTCTATTACAGATAAAGACGGATCGATCACATGGAATCCTTATTCAGAGTCACTTCATGACTGGGCGCACCGTCACGGAATAGAGCGTTACTTTATTCGGTGGCGCGACAAGAGACACAAAAGGCATGAGCAATTCTCGCTACTGGCTTGGCATCGAATTATTCCGGCTGAGACGCAGGAGTTTCTTTCCAAGTCAGGTCCTTCCATCATCGAGGCGATGCTTGAAGCTATTTCGGGAACCACTGTCAATCAGCCTGTTACAAGACTGATGCTTCGTGCTGACCAAGAGAGTGTTTCAAGGGACCTTCGCCAAAGCCGTCTTGATGTGGACGAGTTCTCTTATGGTGTGCCAGTAGAGCGGTACGTGTTCGATGCTATCCGTCGTCTGGTGAAAACTGGGAAATGGAAAGTCAATGAGCCTGGCGCGAAAGTTTGGCATCTAAACCAAGGTGTTTTCATCGCATGGAAACAGCTTGGAGATCTCTATGATTTGATCAGTCAAGACAAAATCCCCGGCATTCCAAGAGATCCAGATACGCTGGCCGACATTCTCATCGAGCGCGGTTTTGCTGTGCCAAACACTGTGCAGGAAAAAGGTGAGCGAGCGTACTACCGATATTGGGAAGTGCTGCCGGAGATGCTCCAGGAAGCGACAGGCTCTTTGAAGATTTTGATGCTCCGCCTCGAATCAAACGACTTGGTGTTTACCAATGAGCCACCATCAGCCGTTGCAGCAGAAGTTGTTGGAGACGTTGAAGATGCTGAGATTGAGTTCGTTGACCCTGATGAGAGTGATGACGATCAAGATGAAGGCGGAGTGTCTCTGAACGATGACATGTTGGCCGCAGAGCAGGAAGCAGAGAAAGCTCTAGCCGGTCTCGGTTTCGGTGATGCGATGGAAATGCTGAAAAGCACTTCAACAGAACCCGAAGACACACCGGCCCAAGGCGCGGCTGAAACAAAGGACTCGCCTAAAGCACCATCAGCCACAACACCAAGCAAGGGAAAACAGGTTAAGGCTAAACCCAAAAAAGACACAGAAGAACAAACAGAGAAACCTGAGGCAAAAGAAGAGTTGTCACCTCAGGACATCGCCAAAAACGCGCCACCTTTGGCGAACGATAACCCTCTGCAAGCCCTCAAGGATGTTGGGGGTGGACTGGGTGACATCGACTTCCCATTTGACGCATTTAACGCATCGACTGACGCCTGCATTGCTGACGAAGAGAGCCTTAAAAACTCCAACGAGGCAGAGCTCGAACAGCCCAAGCCTGACTTCGTTCCAGAAGAACAAAACTCCCTGCAGGACGATGACTTCCCCATGTTTAGTGGTTCAGATGAGCCTCCATCATGGGCTATTGAACCATTGCCTATGTTGGCCGTTGAGTCAGAAGAGGCTTCTGCCACAACAGAAATGTCACAAGCGAACATACCTAATCAGCAGGAAAAGGACTCTAAGACATTGCTGTCTGAGATGCTTGCTGGCTATGGCGAAGCATCTGCTCTGCTTGAGCAGGCGATCATGCCTGTTCTGGAAGGGAAAAAGACGCTGGGAGAGGTTCTGTGTCTGATGAAGGGCCAAGCCGTCATCCTATACCCAGAAGGTGCTCGGTCATTAGGTGCGCCGTCAGAAGTTCTCTCAAAGCTATCCCATGCCAATGCGATTGTTCCAGACCCTATTATGCCTGGTCGTAAAGTGCGAGATTTCAGCGGTGTGAAAGCAATTGTGCTGGCGCAACAACTTTCAGATGCGGTCGTAGCGGCCATCAAGGAAGTAGAAGCGTCAATGGGTGGATACCAGGATGTCTTTGAGCTTGTGTCTCCTCCTGATTCTGATGTCAGAAAGAGCAAGTCTGCTCCGAAGCAACAAAGCCAACCGATGCAGAAAAAAAACCAACAACAGAAGTCTGATGCTGGATCAGGTCAAGCTGCACCGGCAAAAGACACGAAAGGAAAAGCCGCTCAGAAACCTCAAAAGGAGAAAAAAGGTGACACCTCCTCTGTGGTTGCGGGGCATGAAAGCAAGCCGATTGAAGAAAAACAGAACGTGGCTCGCCTTCCCAAGAGAGAGGCTCAACCCGAAGCTGTTGTAGTTACCAAAGTTGAGCGTGAAAAGGAACTTGGTCACATCGAGGTCCGAGAAAGGGAAGAGCAAGAGGTGAGGGAGTTTGAACCACCAAAGGCTAAAACAAACCCGAAAGACATCAAAGATGAAGACTTTTTGCCGCCTGGTGTTACCCCTGAGAAAGCGATTTTGATCCTCAAGGAAATGATCCAGAAACGTTCGGGCAGGTGGCTAGTTACACCTGTCTTGGAAGAAGACGGCTGCTTAGTAACCAGCGATAAAGCGTTCGACATGATTGCCGGGGAAAACATCGGCATCAACAAACACATCCTCTGTGGGATGTTGAGCCGGGCACAAAAACGCCCTTTGCTCAAAAAACGTCAAGGAAAATTGTATTTAGAGGTAAATGAAACATGACAATGAGTTATGACCCGCTCGCCTACGAGATGCCGTGGCGGCCTAACTATGAAAAAAATGCTGTGGCAGGCTGGCTTGCAGCCTCCGGGGCTGCTTTGGCCGTGGAGCAGGTCAGCACTATGCCTCCAGAGCCCTTTTATTGGATGACGGGGATCTGTGGTGTGATGGCAATGGCTCGTTTGCCTAAGGCTATCAAGCTCCATTTGCTGCAAAAGCACTTGAGGGGCCGAGATTTAGAGTTTATCTCCATTACGGAGCTCCAGAAGTACATCAAAGATACGCCGGAAGATATGTGGCTTGGTAGTGGGTTCCTGTGGGAAAACCGTCATGCCCAGCGCGTGTTTGAGATCCTGAAACGAGATTGGACATCTATCGTCGGAAAAGAATCGACGGTTAAAAAAGTTGTCCGGAAAATACAGGGTAAGAGAAAAGAGTTGCCTATCGGCCAGCCTTGGATTCACGGGGTTGAGCCAAAAGAAGAAAAACTTATGCAGCCTCTAAAGCATACAGAGGGGCACACTCTAATTGTAGGGACTACCGGCTCGGGCAAGACCCGTATGTTCGACATCTTGATCTCTCAGGCCATCCTGCGCGGGGAAGCTGTGATTATCATAGACCCGAAAGGTGATAAGGAGATGCGAGACAATGCCAGACGGGCCTGTGAAGCTATGGGACAGCCGGAAAGGTTCGTCTCATTCCACCCGGCATTCCCAGAAGAATCAGTGCGTATCGATCCCCTGCGAAATTTCACCCGTGTAACAGAAATCGCAAGTCGATTGGCTGCATTGATTCCATCCGAAGCTGGGGCTGATCCATTCAAATCATTTGGCTGGCAGGCTCTTAACAATATTGCTCAAGGGCTTGTTATCACCCATGACCGTCCTAACCTGACAAAACTCCGTCGTTTCCTTGAAGGTGGCGCTGCTGGTCTAGTCATCAGAGCCGTTCAAGCCTATTCAGAACGAGTTAGGCCTGACTGGGAGGCCGAAGCTGCGCCTTTCCTAGAGAAAGTAAAAAACGGCTCTCGTGAAAAGATCGCTTTCGCTTTGATGAGGTTCTATTACGAAATCATTCAGCCTGAACATCCCAACTCAGACCTTGAAGGTTTGTTGTCGATGTTCCAGCACGACCAAACCCACTTTTCCAAGATGGTGGCAAACCTCCTTCCGATCATGAATATGCTGACGTCCGGAGAGTTGGGGCCATTGTTATCGCCAGACTCAACTGACCTAAGTGACGAACGCCAAATCACTGACTCCGCGAAGATCATCAATAACGCCCAAGTAGCCTACCTGGGCCTCGACTCGCTGACCGACAATATGGTGGGTAGCGCTATGGGCTCAATATTTCTTTCTGACCTTACAGCGGTGGCTGGGGATAGATACAACTATGGCGTCAACAACAGACCCGTGAACATCTTTGTTGACGAAGCTGCTGAGGTGATCAACGACCCATTCATCCAACTTTTGAACAAAGGACGTGGTGCGAAACTTCGTCTTTTCGTTGCAACCCAAACTTTTGCAGATTTCGCAGCTCGACTGGGCAGCAAAGACAAAGCGCTCCAAGTCTTGGGGAACATCAACAACACGTTCGCTCTGCGTATTGTTGATGGGGAAACCCAAGAATACATCGCGGATAACCTGCCGAAGACGCGGCTCAAGTACGTTATGCGTACACAGGGCCAGAATTCTGATGGCAAGGAACCCATTATGCACGGAGGCAACCAAGGCGAGCGTTTGATGGAGGAGGAAGCGGATCTTTTCCCTGCCCAATTACTGGGAATGCTTCCGAATCTGGAATACATAGCCAAGATTTCAGGCGGAACTATCGTAAAAGGCCGTCTGCCAATATTGACCCAGTAAGAGCAGAGCTATGTGTAATAAGAAGTATAGAAACTACGAGGTAGCCATCATGGTCGATGTGAACCCTTTTGACCGGGTTATGAATGAATTGAAAAATCGTGGCCGCAAAAATGCTCATATCCTGAGCATCCTTCAATTCGATTGGCCTGCATCAGAGGTCATCATCGAGAAGCTGAGCTGCTACATCACAGACGGTATTAAGGCTAATCAAGAGCCAGTGATTTACCCGATCATTGAAGAGGCTCTTCATCGCTACAGCCAGCTTGTGTTTCATGAACAGAGAGAAAAGTACGAAGACCCAGCCCGAATAGGGGCGTTTTTAGAAACTCTCATTACCGAGACTTGCCGGGCGCTGGAAGTACAAATCGTCGATTGCGGTGGCGATTTATGGTCTGTCGATTCAGGAGAACCGTTCTCACTGTGGCTGTCTTCCCATCCTGGAGAATTATCTATTAACCCGCAGCCCCACGAGGATGAAACATCTTTGCGCGGCTTGCTGTATGAACTCATCACCTGTGAAAGTGTGAAAATTGTTTTAAGGAGAACTGACTATGAACAAGCCGTGGTTGCTGGTCGCATGGCTGCTGGCTATTGAGATACTTGCGATATTGCTGCTGATCCCAGGTGACTGGACAGACAAAGCTATCAAAAGAGAGTCTGTGCTGGTGGAGCAGAGTCTCGGGATCGAAGCCAGAGACTGGATACAGGACAAAGCATCTACCTGGTTCCGGTCGAGCATTATTGATTCTGGCTTCTATGAAGGGATGTACCAAACGTTGATCCCCTCAGAAGAAGAGCGCCAGAAATCCAAGGGTATGCAGGATATGGGGAAGGGCTGGTTCGCGTGGGTTAAGGGTCGCATGGAGGCCTTTGTTAACGTCATTTACCAGTTCTATACCAGACTGGCGCTGTTAGCTGCTTGGGCTCCCTATATGCTCATCCTGTTTGTACCGGCTGTGTACGATGGGATGATGACCTGGCGCATCAAACGGACCAACTTCGACTACGCAAGCCCAGTTTTGCATCGCTATAGCGTTCGCGGAACAATGTACTTGATGGCTGGTTTGTTCATCGCATTCTTCGTCCCTATAGCTCTCGATCCGGTTGTCATTCCACTTACGATGATGACCTGTTGCGTTCTGGTAGGCCTGACGTTCGGCAACCTACAAAAACGGGTATAGGAGGGGGAATGAGCTACTCCGTTTTAAATCAAGATGGTGTGCATCTGTGTGACATTCCACGGAATGTCTATCAGTTGATACGTCGCCAGTCCCTGTCAGAGTTGTGGCTTTACTGGGTGCAGATTTTGAATTTGGTTAAGGTGTTAATTGCTTGCGTCGGGAAGATGGTCTTTGTTATGCCAGTCGCATGGTTCTGGGTGCTGTTTTTGTGCAGCATGGTTGCACCAGAGCGAATTTCTGACGTATCAGGACTTTTCTATCCAGATGTGATCGGGTGGGCCGCTGGCGCGGCTATCACCATCATCATTTACTCTGCATTCACACGACCAACAATGTACGGATACCACAACGTATTCAAGCAGCACATCTGCTCAAGAGTAAAGCAAATAACGCCCGAGCTCAGAACAGTCTCGGGGCCACTGTTCTTCTACAGAAACGAAATTGGAACGATATAGAGAGAAACCATGAACGTAACCAAGAAAATTCATCTGCTGGCGCTGGGATTGTTTATGACCGGTACTGCCATCGCTGCACCTGATGTGCTCAATGACGACGCAAAGCTCAAAAACCTTGAGAAAGTTTGCCCTGACTGTGAAATGGTGGCAAAAGATGTGCTCAATCTTCGGGTTCAAAACTGCCAGCTAAAAGATACCTCCAGTGCAATGATGATAGGAACTATGCAAAATGACCCTATGTTTTCGTTTATGCTGGCGGTACACACTGCGGCAGGCTCGGAGGCATACAAAACAGTAGTTGGTGCCGCTGGCAACCATGTTGACTGTGAAAACCCATTGAACTGGATCAAGCTGACCCAGCAAGCAATTAAAGGAGGCAAAGTCTAATGCGTAAGAGAGATTTCTTTTTTGGAGAGGTGTATGAGGGGAGTGGAGGAGCCACTCTACGGCTGAGTGATATGGAGCCATTGGCAAGAAAAGTATCAGCAGAGTTCTTCACCGCACAACTGAACCGTATGTTGAAAGAGCATGACGGTCAGTTGACGCTCAGCGATGGAACGTCGTACCCCAGCTTTTGGAGTTTCATCGACAAGGTTGATACCAAACAGGTTGGCTATGTGGAAATCTATGCTCGTCAAGATGTCAACGATAATGTGAAAGCAACGCTGGCTTGTGACATCGTTTTGGTTAATGGCGTGATCACCGTGAAGCCGCACTGGTGTGCTTACAAGGACATCCGTGCTGACGAAGTGATTTCCACCTTACTGGTGCCTTTGCACTTGAAAGCCCTCCAGGATAAGGCTTACATTCGCTGGGATGATGGTGAAACCGAACCTCTGTTACAAAACGACTACTATCAGGCTGAACTTGAAAATGTGTTTAGTGTTGCCAAGTACCCATCAGCTATGAGCTGGAGCGATACAGCAAACCAGAAGGTTAAGCAGTACAAGATGGACCTTGAGTGCGCCACAGATGTTGGTCGTCGAGGTGTCTCATCAGAGCAAGCATGGGATGCTTATCGAGAACTCCGGCACAATAGAACAATGTGAAACAAGCGGCCATTGGCCGCTTTGAACTTTCACATGTGAAAGTTTTTCGCCTCCCGCTTTTATCATCTCCTCGAATAAACCTCCATAAAGTGCCCAAAATGGGCCGTAACAGCACTGTTCCTAGATTGCTCAATTAAGAGACGATTACATCCGTGATGACGACAAGTTATTTGGAGGGGTTATGTCCGCACAAGCTCACGTCAGAGAAAGCGAAAGCTCATCTGGTTCATTCATCTCCTGGCAGTTCCTTGTATGGCAGGTGATGTTCGTTATAGGTGTTGTTGCAGGGATGAACCTGGAACACGCATTCAATTTTCTAGGTTAATGGGAGGAAGTGTGAACGTTAATAAACAATTTTTCTGGTTTTTGATGAACGCGGTGCTTATGTGCATCTTTATCCTTCCCGTAGCGGTCGCCTTCTGGCTGTCTGCATTTGCGGCAGGGTTTGACTGGAGTCAGTGGGTCAAGTTGACCGCTGATGCTGTCAACGGAGCTGCAAGTGATCCGATTAAGGCTCTGGGTACTGTTCAGACCTACTGGGGTATTTTCAGCTTCTTTTTGCTGGCGGCGTACAGTTTTATGTTCAAGTTTAAAGCCAAGGCCAAAAAGGAACAGGAAGCGCTGGCCGGTATTCGCACTGCCAATGAAATTGGCGTTGCTTCTTCTGAAAAAGATTCAGTTGCAGTTTCTCAGAACTAATAACCGATCCTATGAAAGTAAAAGGGGCAGCTTCGGCTGCCTTTTTTTATTTGTCGCTGGAAGTGCCCGAAAAGGGCGCGAAGCCGTGGCAAAAAATTAGTCCCCTTGAAAGAGAATACAGTCCACTAGGAAAAGAAGAGGGTTGCTATGAAGCCTGTAAAGATACCGCGCCGGGTTGATGAGCCACCGCATCTGCTGTTGTGGAGCGCAGATGAGTTGGCCCCAATGCTTTTGGGGCTAACTATTGGAGTCATCATCGGTAAGGCCTTGATCTGCTTTTTAGGGGGGTTACTTGTAACCAACCTTTATCGACGGTTCAGGGATAACCATCCGGATGGATACCTGCTCCACATGATCTACTGGGCCGGGTTCATTATGACCAAGGCCAAATCTCTCAAGAACCCGTTTGTCCGGAGGTATTTGCCTTGAACTTTAAAAAGTATCTCAAGACCTGGGAAGGGACCCAAACAGAAAATAAGTGGGGTCGAGTCTTTCAGGGTGGTCTCATCGCAATCGTTTTGCTGCTAGTTATCCAAGTTTTCAGCAAGGAAACAATCGTCACTATGCAGCCGTTCACTCTGACCGAAGAAGCCTGGGTGACAAAAAACAACGCCTCCCAGTCGTATAAAGAGGCTTGGGGTTTTGCCTTTGCTCAGTTGCTTGGAAATGTGACTCCCGGAACTGTCGATTTCGTTAAGGAACGGCTTACCCCGCTTCTCTCCCCGAGCATCTATCAAGACGTGATTGATGCCATCGAAATTCAAGCTCAGCAGATCAAGAACGACCGAGTAACCATGAGGTTCGAGCCGAGATTTGTTGAGTATGAGCCCAAGAGCGACAAGGTTTTTGTCTACGGATATTCCTATGTCAAAGGGGCTTCTTCTAACGAGGAACGTAGCGAACGCTCCTACGAGTTCGCTATCAAGATTTCAAACTACGCGCCCGTGCTTGACTACATCGACACCTATGTAGGAAAGCCACGCACCAAAGCTGTTTTGGAGCAACTCCAGCGCAAAGAAGAGAACCGGAGAAAGAATGAAGAACAACGCTAAAATTTCGCTTCTGGCGCTGTCCTTGGCGCTTGGAACATCAATGGCCTATGCCTCGGATGATATTCCTGTTGTCCCGGCAAGCGTTATGAAAAAAGACGTTCCAGCCCCTGTGACGTCGGGACAAAATACCAGTGAAGTAGTGGGCCATGTAAATGAAAACCCCATGCTGACGATGAAGCCCGGTGTAAACCAAATAATCCCTATTGCCATTGGTCATCCCAATCGTGTTGTAACACCTTTCAGTAATCCGGAGATTGTCTCCACTTCCCTGACTGGAGCAAACGAAAACGGTCAATGCGGTGAGGTTTGTATCAAAGAGAACGTGGTCTATGTCGCTACGGATAAACAATACCCTGTGACTATGTTCATTACGGAAAAAGGCTCAGAAGCCCAAGCATTAAGCCTAACGATGGTTCCTCGCCGTATTCCGCCTAGAGAAGTATTTCTCAAACTCGATGGTGGTGTAGGGATCAGTGGGGCATTTGCTAATTCCAAGGCTGAGGCTTGGGAACAGAGTCAGCCTTACGTCGAAACTATCCGCTCTGTGTTCAGGAAAATTGCCATCGGGGAAGTTCCACAGGGTTATACGTTGAACCGTATCCCTGCCGGAGTCGCTGTACCTAGTTGCTCACACCCTGGGATTAAGGTGGATTTCGGAAAAGGGCAATACATGATGGGGCATCACCTGAATGTATTCATCGGTGTAGCACAGAACGTTTCTGAACAGCCTATCGAGTTCAAAGAGGCTCTTTGTGGAAGCTGGGATGTTGCTGCTGTTACTACGTGGCCGCTCAACGTGCTTGAGCCCGGCCAGAAAACGGAACTCTATGTAGCGAAGAAACAAAAGCGTGGAATTGCTCCAACGTCTAAGCGTCCTTCGCTATTAGGAGGTGGTCAATGATCAAACGATTCTGGACTGAGCTAGACCCCCAAAAGAAACGCTGGGTAGCGATTGCTGGTGGCCTATTCGTTCTTTTTGCAGTAGTGACGATGTTCTCTGGTGAGCCGAAGAAGGAAGAAAAACGCGGTAGGCAAGAAACCATCAAACATGTCCTCACAGACAAAAACACCCGTGAGATAGGGATAGATTCGCTGTCTGCCGATGTGAAGATGGTATCTCGTGAGAATTCGGATCTGAAAAAGGAGCTGGATAGAGTCAAGAGAGAGCTGGAGGAAACAAAGGATACTGCCGGTAAATCCAGCGATGTTGGTAGAGAGATTTCTCGCCTACGCCAAGACCTTGATCGCCTGACTCAGAAAAATATGGAGTTGGCTAAGAAGGTTGAAACTGGTGAGGCTGGTGGAAAAACGGCCTCTTCAACAGGTGATGCCAGAGCAGATGTTAATGGTGCATCAGACGGTGAAGGTCAAGGTCAGTTCATGGAGAAAAAGCTGGACTACAAAGATCCGGCATCTTTTTTCCGTGATGCACCACTCCCGGACTCGAAGGGTGGAGCTCCAGCAACAGGTAAAGGTGATGGCCGTGATGCCACTAAGCCAGGCATTCAGATTGTGAGCTACTCACAGAAGGCCCCAGAAGTTGATGTGAAAGACGACAAAGATGATGAGTCCCTCTATCTGCCGTCAGGTTCCATCCTGACAGGTGTACTTATCAACGGTATGGATGCGCCTACTTCCCAGGGTGCCCGACGAGATCCATTCCCTTCAACTCTTCGGATTCAGAAAGAAGCAATATTGCCTAATCGTTTCCGTGCGGATGTCAGAGAGTGTTTCCTGATTGTTTCAGGCTATGGCGACCTTAGTTCTGAACGAGCCTACCTACGCGGTGAAACATTCTCTTGTGTCAGGGAAGACGGTGGGGTGATTGAAGCGAGGCTTGATTCTTATGCGGTTGGTGAGGACGGAAAGGCTGGTGTTCGAGGCCGCGTTGTATCGAAGCAAGGGCAGATTATTGCCAAGAGCTTGATGGCTGGGTTCCTTGGTGGCGTGTCTGAGGCCTTTGATGTCAACCCTGTACCAGTTGTTAACACTAACCCTGGCTCAAATACCCAGTATCAGTCAGTTTTCTCTGATCAGATGTTTCAGGGGGCTGCTGCTAAGGGAGCGAGCAAGGCGCTGGATCGTATCGCTCAATTCTACATCGACATGGCCGAAGGTATCTTCCCGGTCATCGAGGTCGATGCTGGCCGCCAAGTAGACATCATTGTGACAAAAGGCACCAAGTTACAAATTCGTTCCAATGGGGGCAATAAGAAATGAAAAATTTGAACATTTTGACCAGAAAGGGCAGTTCCAGAGGCAAGGCTCAAAAGGAACAGGCAGTAAGATCGGCAAAGATGTTGGGGGTGGGAGCAGTTCTTCTAGTTCTGTCGGGCTGTTCCTCACTCAACATCGGTAGCGATGAGTATAGCTGTCCGGGAATGCCGAGTGGTGTTCAGTGTATGTCAGCGAGAGACGTTTACGCCGCAACAAATGACGGAAATGTCCCTCGCCCAATGAAGCCTGAGGAAGTCGAGGCCAAAGCGGAAGCGGATGGCGGAGGTTCCTCTGACGTTTCAGTGAACTCATCTAACTCCGGGGATTCGGTTATCGACAATTATGTCGCACCACGTCTTCCGGATCGCCCAATTCCAATTCGCACACCCGCGCAGGTTATGCGGATTTGGGTAGCTCCCTGGGAGGACACCAATGGTGATCTCATCGTGACAGGGTATGTCTACACCGAAATCGAACCGCGCAGGTGGGTAATTGGGGATGGCACACCGCAAAGTGAGCCAGTTTTGAGACCGCTGCAAACGGTAACACACGAACCGAAGTCTGAAACAACTAAATAGGAGATGTTCTTAATGAACGTAAATCAGTTGGCGAATGCCTCAAGTAAAAACAAAACACTCTTCCTCTTCATGGGGTTGATGGTCGTAGCCTTCCTGCTTGTGCCTGATCAGGCACACGCTGGTACTGGTGGTACAGCGTTTGATGACGTGTGGGTAACTCTCAAGGATTGGACCCAAGGTACTTTGGGTCGAATCGTTGCGGGTGCGATGATCCTGGTCGGCGTTGTCGGCGGTATCGCTCGCCAGAGTCTCATGGCATTTGCTATGGGTATCGGTGGCGGTATGGGCCTGTACAACTCACCGACCGTTGTGGAATCCATCATGTCTGCCACTCTGGAAAATGCAGAGAAGGTTATCCCGACGGTTGTGCAACTCAGCAATGGCTTGGGTCTGTAAAAGACCCTTCGCCGTTAATGATAGAGTGATATGGGCAGCCTAAAAGCTGCCCTTATTTTTTGGTAAAAAAGTCTAGTCATAACAAATTCTCAACTCTTTCCTCATTTGCTCAAAAAGGGCACTTTCACAGCCCATGTTTATGCACACCATCCCGTAACCTCCGATATTGGGTTCCTGTAACTCAAAACGAATGGAGAATGCGATGATCAATTTTAAGCCTAAACTTCCGGCGTTGCTTGGAGCTCTGGCGGTTATTACCGCTGGTGCTGCTCATGCAGAGTTGCTGGAATATACCTTTAAGGCTCCAGATGGTACTCAACGGTCTCTGCCTCCGAATACCAACTACGCCAACCCGACGGGCAACGTTTCGTTTGCCTTGAGTGCCGGTATCGACCGTAAGGTCAAGATTTCGGTGCTTCGGTCGGATGGAACAGTGGTTTCGACAGCGACCAGCCACCTTCTTGGGGCTACAGATCGTATTACAGTAGGTGGAAAATCCTACTATGGTGCGGAACTTCAACTACCAGCTCCAGTTGGTGGGGCGTACACTGTCAGGGCTGAAATTCTTGCCTCTGATGGTTCTACAGTACAGACGGACGAATACCCTCTTACTGTCGATGTGACGCCGCCAACCTACTCTTCGCTTGCCCCGGTTTATAGTAACTATGGGCAGGTTACTAGCGGTGATGTTTGGAAACTGGGTCTAGGTGGCTCTGAGGATAATGCCTTTTTGCTGTCTGGAATTTCTGATGAGTCACCCATCAAAGGCGTCAAAGCAAAGTTGTATCGTCAAGACGGTTCACTCTACAAAGATGTATCAGTGAACTACGATGACGCTAACGGACAAGCTAGACAGTCTTTCCAATCTGGCTTTTTCCCCGCCTCTGACTTGGATGAAGTGTTTACACTTCAGTTTGAGATAAGCGATAGCGCTGGAAATAGCTATCTTTCGCCTCGTCAAAAAGTGATGTTTGATAGCATAACCAATGCCCCGTCTGCACCTTTTGGTGTTTATGACCCTTCCAGCACAAACAATTTGGGTCCAGGACTATCGGGATTCGTTGCTTATACTGGTGGAATGGCTGTTAAAACCAACCCTATCAGGTTGGCTTGGCGGGTGCCGCGAGATAACTGGCATGAATACCGAGAAGGCGGCATTAATATGGTCAACGCCTTAGGTGAAATGACCAAAGTTGGTGAGGATGGTAACTACGTTTATCTCGTCACAACATCGCCTTTTGGAAATACTGACAACAACTCTTGGCGTTGGGAGAACTTCGGCCAGTGGGGTGGAGGAGGCATTGGTTATTACCTTACTCTAGCTCCATCAGCGCCACAAAGTCCCAAACTTTTGGGGGTGGATTACAACTACAGCGACATCGGGTGGTCAACTATGCACCGCTACTCGGTGAACAGTTCTGTTCTTCCTGTCGCTGTTAGCAGTATCCGTGTCAAAGTTGAACCAAGGCCTTACGTTCAAACTGCCGTTCACAGGGGAAGCTGTGAGATTCCTGTTGGTCAAGATAGCTGCGTGATTGCTAATAGCTTCACAATGGATAAAGGTACAACAGGGTATGTCCACGACAATGCTACGGTCTACAATCCAGATAAGTCCCTTCGGTCAAACTCTCTTTGGGCCGAAGTAAACTGGAACGACCAGCACTACCCTCAGCTAAGTCAGCAGTACGATCAAAGCAGCAAGGTATTTACCTTATTCGTTAACCAGCCAGGACGAGGCGCTTACTTTGATAGGCTGCGTCTGCGAAGTGCTTGGATCGAAGATAGTAAAGGCAACAAGCTGTCCCCGACAGGTGGGTTAATAGCCAACAACTGGCAGAACTACACCTACCAGTGGGATCTAAAAACTCTCCCTGAGGGGCAATACAGTCTTGTTGCCGCAGCAGAGGAAATGCACGGGCCTTTAACTCGGCAACCCATGTTTCAGATCACGTCCGATAGAACTGCACCAACACTGACGATCAGTGTGGCAGATGGGGCAGCTATTCAGACTCTGGACGATGTGGTCATTACCTTGGCTGATGCTGTTGATCCTTCCCCTAAGCTGACCTCTCTTGCCCTCGTCGGAGGCCCGGCCAATGACAAGGTTCAGTTGTCCTGGCGCGAAGAGTCGAAAGGGCGATTCCGCCTTGAGTACCCGGTAATGTTCCCGTCTTTGAAAGAAGGGGAATCTTACTCGCTGACTGTGGCGGGAGAGGACGCCCAAGGCAACGCGGTACAAAAGGCTGTTGGCTTCGAGTACAAGCCTCGTCAGGTGATGTTGGCGGATGGTATGGACGGGAAGGTCATGATTCCTGCTGTCACCCATGAATTTGTTCATGCGGATGGCAAACGGATCATTGAGACTAAACCGCTGACGCTCAGTGATGGTGCTGTCGTGACAGGTTCATATGACGTGTTTGCGACTCTCCGTTCTGATGCACAAGTGCCGCTGGTTGTTAATGGTGTTCGCATCGAGCCGGGCCAGACAATGGGAATCATGAGCCAACATGATTTTGGTGCATCAGGTGGACGCTTGAGTATCCCTGTTAAACCTGCTGTACCAGATGAGGTAGGCTCTTCCAGCCTTCTTGTCATGACTTCTGCGCCGAACTCACCCATCCTGGTTGTAGACATCAATACTTGGAAAGGTGCCGCTAAACTCTCTGCCGAGTCATGGACAATTCGCCAGGTTATTGACCCGGTGAAAATCTATGCCTTACCAGAACTTGGCGTTCCTTGCCGGTTTACTACGAAAGCAGATGTGGCTATGGCCGCAGACCCGATTCGTGATCCGGTATGTTTGCTCCAGTGGGACAGAACTCCGGATGAAGCGGAACAAACGACACAGGACAACAACGGTATGAAGGTTGCTGGACTGGTCGGTCAGGCGGTGAGCATTGGTGAACAACCTGTCGAATATAGCCTGTACCTGTTCAGTGGTGATGGCTCCAAGGTGAAGGTTGGTTCAGGCTCTCAGAACCTGACGGTAACTACAGCCTATGATTCTGTCGGCTACTCACCGATTGATGATATTGCTCAGGTGAATCGCGTCATTGAAGATTTTGATGTGAACTTCAAGCAGAGCAAAGGTCCTGATTGTTCAATCACTCTAAGCGCTGACCGAGCGAAAAACGAGGCTGCGAACAAAGGGGTGGGGAGTACAAGCCGAACCTGTCTGTTTGAGTGGCAGCAGATCCCTGATGGATTGGTCCAAGACCAGTTATCGGAATCGCCTTCGCTGTCTGGCTCATTGGCTGCGAACGGAGATCACCCATTGGGCTGGCGGGTAAGTATTTTTACCCGTAATGGCACTCGGGTGACATTGAACGACCAGACGTTCAATATCGAAGCTGTTGATCCACCAGCTCCGACCGTGGAACTGTCCTCTAAGTACAACTTCAAAGACAACATTTACATGGTGCCAATGACAGGTAATTACCTGGGTGATGCCGTTATCAACTCTGAACGGGCTGATCTGGATATTGCCATCTCGCGCAACTCTGATGTTTTGGAGTCTGAAACCTTCACTCCTGGGTGGGGTGCCACCAACAAGGTGTATCGTCGCATCAACACCGATGAGCGAGCTTTGTGGGAGGAGACTACTTACAAGGTGAATGCTGCGTACAACAAGGTGCCTGATGTAAAAGCGGAGGTTGTCTACCGAGCTATAGCTGCACCTTCTGATAGCATCCGGCCTATCGTTGAGGTTCAAGGTGACACGGCGATTGATACTCAGGCCTTGCCTGTCCGGGTGCTTATCCGTGATCAGTACAAACCTGACGGTGACTATGACGCCAACACGATGGGTGTA
This sequence comes from Shewanella sp. ALD9, assembly GCF_002836315.1. Classification (NCBI taxonomy): domain Bacteria; kingdom Pseudomonadati; phylum Pseudomonadota; class Gammaproteobacteria; order Alteromonadales; family Shewanellaceae; genus Shewanella; species Shewanella sp. ALD9. The sequence goes on along the minus strand of NZ_PJCD01000039.1, from coordinate 112,366 downwards.
TGGAAAGTACGTCTGATCCAGCAAAAGGCCTATAACGAGACAGTAGCTCTCACTGATTATGCGGAAGCATCAAATGGTGAAGCTCAGTTCTCGGTGGATCTATCTGGAGTGGATACAACCTCTGTCCGTATTTCGGCTGAGGCTGTTCTGGAAAGCCCTGTTGAGGGGTACAACCGAACTGAATTGTCCATTAGACCCGCTTTCCTGACCGTACTGCGTGGTGGTGCCATCGGTGCTGGAGTAGATGCGCGTAAGCTGTCTGGTGAAGCTCCATTCACAGCAGTGTTCAAGTTGTCTCTTGACGACCGTCAGGACCTTCGGGCTACCGGCCAAGTTGTCTGGGAAACCAGTAAGGATGATGGCAAAACTTGGGAGCAGTTCATCCCAGAAGATCGGTACAAGTACCAGCTTGTGAAGACCTTCGACAAGGGTGAGTACCAGGTACGAGCTAAGGTGGTGAACGTTAACTCGGGAGCTGAGAAGTACACCGAAGTGGTCAGTGTAGTCGCTTATGACAAACCAGATATTGCTGTTGTCGGCCCGACCACGTTGTTTGTGGGTAGTGAAGGTAAGTACACAGCAAACCTGACGTTGAACGATGAGCCGGTCTCTGGGGGCAATGCCGTTGTTGAGTGGTCTACTGACGGTGGCAAAACTTACTCGCAGACGGGTGATAGCATCACGCTTTCAAGTGGTGAAGAAACCCGATACCGCTTGTGGGCTAGGGTGCGCTCCGCCACGGCACCGGCTGATGACGGTTATGCCTATGAGATAGCGAAGACGGCTGTTGACTTCCGATCTGTTAAAGCCCCTCGTCCTTATGTGACTGGGCCGCGAGTCATTGAGACAGGCAAGAAGTACGTGTTCAAAGCTGAAACCAGCCTGCCTTACCGTGGGATGGATGTGAAGCTGAACGGGTTCTTTACACTGCCTAATGGCACGATTGTTCAAGGTGATACCGCCGAGTATGAACCTTCGGAGGCGGACCTCAACCAGGCCACTGTAGAAACGAAGTACACCACCTGGATCGAAGGATACCGAGATCAGGGTGCAGAAGCCTCACACAGCCTGCGCTCCCGCGTGTGGCAGTATGTGTGGCCGAGCTTCGGTATGCAGATCAGGAAGAACGCTGACGTGGCTCCTGCAACGATCACAGCGTCAGTGCGACCAATTGCCTTCAACGGCAAGCTGGAAGAGCCGACCTATGACTGGGAGTTGCCGGAAGGCGCAGTTATTCAGGACAAGCGTCAGGATATAGTCAGGTCCTTTGTTATCAATGAGCCGGGTGAATACAACATCAAGGTGACTGTCCGTGATGCTCGCGGCCATGAGACTGTGATCGAGCAACCGCTCAAGATAGGCCAGGCAGCTCCTTACGCTATCGACCTGCAATACTCTGGCTCGAACAAATACGAGCGTGAGCCTCTGGATGTGCTGTTGCGACCGTACATTTCTGGCGGCCACCCACGCGACCGTATTTCAACTCGTGTCTACTTAATCGACGGAACGCCGTTGGATGGCAGCGGTTACTACGGGAGAGCGACTCTGGGCGCTGGTGAGCACAGCATCAAGCTGAAAATAACCTCTGAGATGGGGCATGAAGCTGAGGGCGAGGTGAACATCAATGTGGCAGAGAACAAGCTACCTGCATGTAGCCTGAGCTCAAGGGAGACTGTTGGCTCGTGGATCGTCTATGCGAACTGCGAAGATACCGATGGTAGAATGAAGTCCTACGAGTGGACCATTGCCGGTGAGTTGCAAAGCATAAGCTCTGATCGCGTCACTATCAGCAAGGGCACCTATGAAGCGATGCCGACTATCTCTTTGGTCGGAGTCGATGATTCTGGTGGCAAATCCGAAGCTGTCACGATGAACTAAGGTTCATTCCTCACAAAGCCCGGCTCAGACCGGGCTTTTTTTTGTATCTCGCTGGAGTTGTCCAAATTGGGCTATTACAGAGGCGAGTCTGTTCCCATCCCCCAGATACACTGCCCAGCATCCAGTAATCCAATTTTAGGGGATAGACATGCGAACAAAATTACTTGGGGCGCTGATGGTGTTCGGGATTATTACCGGCACAGCTCATGCGTCATCGAAATTGGAAATCACCGATCCAAGAGCAGCAAAGATAGAGGACATCGTGAAGCTGCCTATTAAGGGGGTTCGAGCTGTTCAGAGTGACGGACAAATAATGTTCCTTTCCGAAAACGGGCGTTTTGTTATTTCAGGACAAATCTACGACCTTTGGAGCAAAAAACCACTCAACACTATGTCCCAGATGCGCGATGTGGCAGAGCGTATTCACTTCAAGAACATGGGCATGGACGTGGACTCGCTGAACACCCTCTCGATGGGGCACGGTGACAAAGAAGTCGTGATATTTGTCGATCCTCGATGTGCTGTTTGTCACAAGCTCATAGATGAGTCCGAGTCGTTGGCAGATGAGTACACCTTCAAAATCGTCGTAATCCCCGCTCTGGGAGCTGAGTCTAATCGACTCGCCAAGAACTTGTACTGCGCGAAAGACAAGACTCATGCGATCGATGCGCTGATGAATAACACCTTGGGCACACTTTCTTCAAAAGAAAATTGCGACCCCGGTCAGTATGACCAAACGCTGTTGACAGCCCACTTCATTGGGATTGAAGGAGTTCCGTTCGTTGTTGCTCCTGATGGCCGCGTTAGTAAGGGACGCCCAAAGAACATGAAATCATGGTTGGAGAGTGCTGAATGATCGTAACCATTAAAAAGAAACTCCAAGAAACGTTGATCCCGGAGCATTTGCGAGCTGCCGGGATTATTCCTGTTTTGGCCTATGACGAAGACGATCACGTCTTCCTTATGGACGACCACAGCGTTGGTTTTGGCTTCATGTGTGAGCCTCTATGTGGTGCCGATGAAAAAGTTCAAGAGCGGATGAACGGCTTCCTGAACCAAGAATTTCCATCTAAAGCCACGCTCCAGTTTGTTCTGTTCCGATCACCGGACATCAACCAGGAGATGTATCGGATGATGGGGTTACGTGACGGCTTCCGTCACGAGCTTCTGACATCTGTTATTAAGGAAAGAATCAACTTCCTACAGCATCACACTACTGACCGCATATCTGCCAAGACCAACAAAGGCACCTACGACAATGGCCTGATTCAAGATCTCAAGCTGTTTGTTACATGCAAAGTTCCAATCAATAACAACAACCCGAGTGAAAGCGAGCTCCAAAACCTAGCCCAGCTCCGCACGAAGGTCGAGTCGTCACTTCAAACCGTTGGCCTTCGCCCTCGCACCATGACTGCTGTGAACTACATCCGGATCATGAGCACAATCCTGAACTGGGGGCCTGATGCTTCGTGGAGGCATGATGCTGTTGACTGGGAAATGGATAAGCCTATCTGCGAGCAAGTCTTCGATTACGGCACCGATGTAGAAGTCAGTAAGAACGGTCTCAGACTGGGTGATTACCACGCAAAAGTCATGTCAGCGAAGAAACTGCCTGATGTTTTCTACTTCGGTGATGCGTTGACTTATGCAGGTGATCTGAGTGGCGGTAACTCCAGCATCAAAGAAAACTACATGGTCGTGACCAATGTGTTCTTCCCCGAGGCAGAGAGTACGAAAAACACTCTGGAGCGTAAGCGCCAATTCACAGTAAACCAAGCCTACGGCCCTATGCTCAAGTTCGTGCCGGTGCTTGCTGATAAAAAGGAGAGTTTCGACACTCTTTATGAGTCTATGAAAGAGGGAGCTAAGCCCGTCAAGATCTCTTACTCGGTGGTCTTGTTTGCTCCGACCAAAGAGCGTGTTGAAGCTGCGGCGATGGCCGCACGAAACATTTGGCGTGAATCTCGATTCGAGCTGATGGAGGATAAGTTCGTTGCTCTGCCGATGTTCCTCAACTGTCTGCCATTCTGCACCGACCGTGACGCGGTAAGAGATCTATTTCGCTATAAGACCATGACAACCGAGCAGGCCGCTGTAGTGTTGCCGGTTTTTGGTGAGTGGAAGGGAACTGGGACCTACCATGCTGCGCTGATTTCGCGCAACGGCCAGCTCATGAGTTTGTCTCTTCACGACAGTAACACGAACAAAAACCTGGTTATTGCTGCTGAATCTGGCTCGGGTAAATCGTTCCTTACCAACGAACTCATATTCTCCTACCTGTCTGAGGGAGCCCAGGTTTGGGTTATTGATGCCGGTAAGTCTTACCAGAAACTTTCGGAAATGCTCAATGGTGACTTTGTTCACTTTGAAGAAGGGACGCACGTTTGTCTTAACCCGTTCGAGCTCATACAAAATTATGAAGACGAAGAGGACGCGATTGTCAGCCTAGTTTGTGCGATGGCCTCAGCGAAAGGCCTATTGGATGAGTGGCAGATCTCTGCGTTGAAGCAGGTTCTTTCTCGTCTTTGGGATGAGAAAGGCAAAGAGATGAAGGTTGACGACATCGCTGAGCGCTGTCTCGAAGGTGAAGATATGCGACTAAGAGACATTGGTCAGCAGCTCTACGCCTTTACGTCTCAGGGCAGCTACGGCAAGTATTTCTCTCGTAAGAACAACGTCAGCTTCCAGAATCAATTCACTGTACTGGAGCTCGATGAGCTGCAAGGGCGTAAACACCTCCGTCAGGTTGTGCTACTCCAGCTTATCTATCAGATCCAACAGGAAGTATTCCTTGGTGAACGTAATCGCAAGAAGGTCGTCATCGTGGATGAAGCATGGGATCTGCTCAAAGAAGGTGAAGTATCTACGTTTATGGAACACGCCTACCGGAAATTCCGTAAGTATGGCGGTTCAGTTGTTATTGCAACCCAGTCTATCAACGACCTTTATGAAAACGCTGTTGGCCGCGCCATCGCAGAAAACTCGGCCAGCATGTACCTGCTCGGCCAAACCGAAGAAACCGTGGAATCCGTTAAGCGTAGCGGTCGTCTGACCCTTTCTGAGGGCGGGTTCCACACCCTCAAGACGGTACACACCATTCAGGGCGTGTACTCAGAAATCTTTATTAAATCGAAGAGTGGTATGGGGGTAGGACGCTTGATAGTGGGCGACTTCCAGAAGCTGCTGTATTCGACAGATCCGGTGGACGTTAACGCCATCGACCAGTTTGTGAAACAAGGCATGAGCATCCCTGAGGCTATCAAAGCCGTGATGCGAAACCGTAAACAGGCTGCATAACCAGGGAGACATTAATGGACATTAAATCAATCGTAATCGCTGCCGTTCTTGGTGCCGCTGGTGGCTTTGGCGGTAGTTACTTCGTAATGAACGAACAAACGGCAAGTATCCATGAGCGCTTAAATCAAACTCCGCCTGTAGTCGTGGTCGATTTTGCCAAGGTTGCGTCTGCATATCCTGCTGGAGCTTCTCAAGAGGAGTTGGAAAAACTGATGGTTAATACCAATAACGCGATTTTGAAGCTGAAAGACGCAGGGTATTTGGTGCTTGATGCAAGCACTGTTGTCGGTGCGCCAAACGATTTGTATCTCCCAGAGGAGGTGCTGAAATGAGATTTCATCTCACTAAATATTTCGTCAAAAAGGAGTCCTGGAAGCGCTTCGCTGTTAAGGCTGGAGTGACTCTTCTTATTTTGTGGGCTGCTGGTGCAGCTTTTGCCAGTCGCTACCGAATCGGCATTGATCCACAGCAAGAGAAATGCCTGCCTGGTTATACCTTCTTCCTCATTGATCTCAAAGACCAGTCATTGGAGAAAGGGGCTGTGTACGCCTTTAGTGCGAAGAACATGGAGCCTTTTTATAAGGACGGGACCCGCATGGTCAAAATCCTAACAGGGATGCCGGGGGACAAGGTGGAGATCAACGATAAATGGAAGATCACCGTCAACGGTGATGTCGTTGGAGAAGGACTCCAGCTTGCAGGAAAACTGCATTTGCCAGAGAGCCATTTTTACGGCAAATCCACGTTGAAAGATGACAACTACTGGTTTATGGGCAAAAGCTCATTCAGTTTCGACTCACGCTATTGGGGGACTGTGAAAAATGATCAAATCATTGGCCGCGCATATCCCCTGTTCTAAGACCGTTTTAACGGTATTGATGCTTTCTGTAGCTGGTGGGGGAGTCGCTCAAGAATCCCCGCTTACAGAGCAGGACAGGGAGCTTATTGAGCAAGGAAAACAGATAGCCGAAAGAGCTCAGAAGATGGAAATGCCGTCTTTGTTGCAAAACCAACACATGGACCAGGCTCAGGCCGAAGCCAAGACGTTTTTCAAGCAGCTCCAGTCTACCAACCAGACACTAAAGGAAATGCAGCTCAAGCAGGCCGAGAAAGGTATCTATACCGATCATCGGATACTGGTTTTCGCTTCACTTTCTCTTGGCGAACAGGGGCTAGATGATGTCTTAACGGCAGTGTCAGGTCAGCCTGATGCTGTGGTTGTATTCCGTGGTATTCCGGAGGGGATGAACTTGGGGCAGGGGGTAAAGGCTATTCAGGCGCTGGCGGCCAAGAAAGACCCTGTGCCGAACATCATCATCAATCCTACATTGTTCAAAACGTACAAAATTACAGCCGTCCCGACGATTGTTATGATCGAAGATGAACCGTTGCCGGGAGAGCAGCCAAATGTTGTTGCCCAAGTGTCTGGTTTGTCCGATCCGGTATGGCTTGCTCGTGAAGTTGATAACGGCGAGAAGGGTGATCTTGGTGTCAGGGGGCCAGTAGAGAAGATAGGTGAACCTGATCTTATTGATGTTGCCAAGAAACGCCTTGCCAATATTGACTGGGAAGATAAGAAGAAACAGGCTGCTGAGCGATTTTGGACCAAACAGAACTTCAATGAGCTGCCCAGAGCGTCTAAAGCTCGAACCAGAGAGATTGACCCCAGTGTGATGATCACCAGTGACATTAGCACTCCTGATGGCACCGTGTTTGCTCATGCTGGTGATGTGATCAACCCGCTGTGCGACCCGAAAGAAGTTTGCAAGCCAGGAACTCGTACATTCACCCAGGCTGTTGTGGTTTTCGACCCATTAGATAAAAAGCAAATGGAGCTGCTCGCCAAAAAACTGCCTGAAATTAACCGGGAGCCTGGCGTACAGAGGATCACATACATCGCTACTTCGTTCGATAAAGACAAAGGCTGGGATTCTTACAAGAGTGTCACCGACAACTTTGATGCACCGGTATATCTACTAACTCCTGATCTGATTACTCGTTTCGAGCTGGAGCATACTCCGAGCGTGATTACCTCCAGAGGCAAGATGTTCGTAGTCCGCGAGCTGGCCGAGGAGGGCGATGAATGATTTTTGCCCCGGCTTTCCAACCAATCAAAGATGTCGGCACTGGTTCGTTTGTCGCTGCTGAGGTATTGGCTCGCTGGTACGACGAAGGCCGGGTTCTTACGCCATCCAGTCTGTTATCTCAACCTCATTGGGGGCTGGTGGACATGGAAGTGGCAAGGTTCATCCAGAAAAACCTGCATCAATGCTTGGATTTATATCCGACGCTTTTTCTTAACGTCTCAGAGCACACTTTGCGCTCTGATGTCATTTTCAAAGCATGGACAAGGGTTATTCATGCCATAGCGCAAAACCACTCGGGCCGTTTTGTGATTGAGATTACAGAGGGCATTCAGGATGCGTCACTTGCATCCAGATGGGATGCGTTGATCGAAACTGGAGTTGAATTAGCCCTTGATGATTATGGAGATAAACACTCATCTCTGGAGCGTTTGAGTGGTTATCCCTGGCGTTACTGTAAGTTTGACGCGAGAAGGCTTCGCTCTCTCGAAGATTACCCAGCTATTGTCCATTGCCGAAGGAAAGGTATTCAGTTAATTGCTGAACAAGTAGAAACCTTTCCTTTAGGCGAGAGCGCCAAATTACTTGGATTGTCATGGCAGCAAGGTTTCTTTCATGGAAAGCCTGCTGTTATGGATAAACATTTGAATAACGTAAAGGCCTTACCATGATAAAAAAAATACTACGAATCATGACCGTAAGCGCGGTCTTTTGGGTTAACTCGGTGTCGGCTGACCCTGGGTGCCAGAATGCAGAAGTTATCGGCGGTAAGCTGATCACAGACATTTGCTGGAGCTGTATTTTCCCCATCAAAGTAGCTGGGGTTCCTATAAGTGGAGGTGGCGGCTCGTTCCCAAGTGAGGCCGTTAGCAACCCTCTGTGCATGTGCGAGGATAATCTCGGAGTTCCTCGGCCAGGTGTTACCACTTCAATGTGGGAGCCAGCCCGGCTGGTTGAGTTTCAGCGAGTACCAGGATGCTCATCTGTCTTGAATGGTGTCAGGTTCCCGTTTGATAGGACTAACCAAGGACACCACGGCATGGGCGACATGGATGGTGGTGATGGTTCTTTTATGCACTATCACTACTATGCGTTTCCTTTGTTAGTGATGCTCGATTTGTTCATTAAGCAAACCTGTAATGCTGATGGGTATATGGACCTCGACATCATGTACATGTCTGAGCTTGACCCTACTTGGAATAATGACGAGCTCGCCTTTTTCACCAACCCAGAAGCTGCGGCAGTGGCAAACCCAATTGCGGCGGCTGCGTGTACAGCGGATGCTATCTCATCAACAGCAGGAAAGCCTTTAAAACAGCTTTTCTGGTGTGCAGGATCATGGGGCACTTTGTATCCGTTTAGTGGCAATCAGAACGGTGGGAAAGGTGTTATCCGTGATAGCAGTCTTCTTAGCACCAGAGTTTTGGCCGCATTGCATCGCCGTGGTCTGGCATGGAAAACAATGGGGTCTGAGGCAATGTGCAGAGGTGTTATCAGTCCAACACTTCCCAAAACGCAGTACAAATTCACGCTATTACATCCGGTTCCAGAGACCAATTCATCTCACGTCATTGGTGAATCCACTCTTACCTGGGGGCTGGCGCGTACTATACCGGCAATTGGGCAAGACCCTATTTACACCATCTGGCGATGGAATGATTGCTGCAACAATTAATCAGCACCAAATGAATCTGAATGGGCGTTTTCGATTATGCCCCAAAAGGGCCACTACACGTACAGGTGGCCCTTCTCTTCTCAGATAGCATGGGAAGGTTAAAATGGAGAACACAATGCGAAGTCATAATTACTTTATGAGAGCTGTGGCCTCGCTGTTGACAGTAACCATGTCTGCGCTGCCGATACATACCTATGCTAACGGTAGCCAAGACCAGGACATCACAGCGGTAGGTAAAGAGGCCCAGGCTTTCGGACAAAACCTCTCAAACTCATTCAAGTCGAGCTCGGGGACTGTGCAAAATGGCACAATCTCTATGCCCACGTTGAAAGATGGTCAGTTCCAAATGAATGGGGGGAGCCAGATTAATGTCAATGATCTGTTCCCAGGAACAAGCGGTACTAACAATAAACCGGACAGTTATTATTTCCCTGATGCCAACAAACCTGACGTTGGAGGTCTGCAAGGCATTTACGAGTCAGGCGATGACATGGACAGCGTGGGGAATAATGCCAAGGGGTCACTCTGGAGTGATGCCAATAGTGCAAACCCATCAATCTCAGGGGCTGCATATAAGGTTCTTCTCGATGCCTCTAATCGTTCACGTCCTGATTTTAGTAATGACCCGGTACTGAACCTAAGCAAAAAGACCTATGAGGACATGGACCTCATAGCAGATGGCTTTGGTGATTGTTCTGCCGAAACAACTATTAATCAGAATACCATCAACGCGCATATTCCAGAGTATGAGCGATGCCAGCGTGTTGTAGATCAAAGCGCGGACTGTGAGGTTGTCCATGACTACGACGCCTCAGTTGTGAAGCACTATGATGGCCCATATAACCTCAAATCTTGTGGAGAAGGCTGTACTGAGTTGTGGATTGGCCGAGTGGGTGACAACTACTGGAGTGGCAACTGTACGATCTATGAGGAATACACGCGGGTACAAGTCAGTAATCCAGACGCCATAGTGTCTGCAACGCTTGAGTACGCCAAGTGGGATGACTACATGCAAGTTTGGGTTGGTAAATCCGGTCAGGAAACTAAAGTGTGGTCAGGCCCTGATGGCAACTTCCCTCCAGAAACTGCTGGTCGATGCGAATTGTCAACAAGTTGGGAGCGTAACCCTAATGTCGATGTCACCCCCTATTTCAAGAATGTGAAAGATGGTGATGTTGTTACGTTTAAGATCCGCGTTTCAGTAAGTGGCGAAGGTGAGGGCTTTGGCCGCATAAAGCTACGCTATGACCCATCAAAAGCCATTACCAAGGATGAGTGGGCTCCACAGAGCTGCATGGATTCAGCCAAAGGGGTTGTAGATGGTTTTGCGGAAGGCGAGATCACTTGTATAGATGACCCGACTGATGCTACAGGCTGCACAGTCATCAACGGGATCAAAGTTTGCGAATCCCAACTCAAACCGTCACCTTTGCCTGGTATTCCAAAACTATGTAAAAAGGTTCGAGTTAAAGCCGACTATGACTTCTATAAGGGTCAAATGGACTGCTGGACTGACCCTCAAGGTGAAACACACTGTCCGGTAAACACTGGCGGGAACCTTAATAGTTGTCAGAAGTATGAAGAAAACCCACAGTGCGGCTTTATCAGTTCCAAATGTGTTGATGGAGCTAAGGGGAGCTCTGGAACCTGCTACGTCCACGAGGATACCTATGACTGCGGAACGGATGTTTCTGTTCCAACCTTAGAAAAGGAAACAGAGTATCAATGTGGTGGGCCTATACGTTGTATGGGCGACGACTGTCTTGATTTGACAAAAACACAAAGTACAGATTTCGCTCGTGCTACTGCATTGCTTAATGCGGCCCAGTTTATGACTCAGGATATGAGCTGCACAGGCCAAGACGGTGATGACAATCCAACCGGGGAAGAAAACGTTATTTGTTCAGCATTTGCGGGAGAGGCTGGCGAGTGCAAAATAGCTGTTGGAGGTGTTTCAGATTGCTGTGAAAAGCCAACCAATATATCTCTTGCTGATTACTTGAACCTAATAATGGCTGTTCCAAAACTCGATGGGGCAGTAATGGGTTTGACTGATGGTAATGCGCTTAAAGGGGCTTATCAGGTTCTTAGGGAGCCAGCACTTCAAGGGTGGACAGAAGTCACAAAACCGTTCACAAGTTACATAGAGAACGTCTCTGGTGCGGTTGATTCGTTCTTTCAGCCTGTAGAGCAGTTTGTTGACCAGCTCATTGACCAGCTCAAAGAGCAAGTCAAAGAAGTGATGATGGATGTCATGAAATCAGCAGGTCAGGATGCAGCAACTGAGCAAGCTGCTGCTGCCGCATCCGAACAGGCAGCCGAAGCGATGATGGAGTCGGCAACGACATGGCTTAGTACCGCTATGACGATATATACCGTCTATGTTGTTGCAATGGTGATGATCCAAATGATTTATGCTTGTGAGGAAGAAGAGTTCACAATGAACGCCAAAAGAGCGCTAAAAAACTGCTCTTATGTGGGTTCTTACTGTAAGTCTAAGGTGTTAGGAGCTTGTATTGAAAAGAGAGAAGCATACTGCTGCTTCAATTCTCCACTCTCTCGTATTATACAAGAACAAGTTCGTCCGCAATTGGGCCAAAGCTTTGGAGACCCGAAAAACCCGCAGTGTGAAGGTATTCCACTAGATAAAATTGCCGAAATTGATTGGAGTAAAATTAATTTGGATGAGTGGCTTGGGATATTGCAGCAGAACGGTAAGTTCCCAGATCCAAACGCAATCAATCTCGATTCGCTGACAGGCGCTGGAAACGACTTTAATGTTGACGGTACGCGAAAGAATGCTCAGGAAAGGGCGTTAGAGCGTTTAGAGGGGATCGACATAGATGCGAAGCGTAAAGAGGCGACAAATAGTATAGACCCTCAAACTGGAGCTCCGACAAGTGGCGGAGGAGGGGGATAAAAAAGGGGCCGAAAGGCCCCTTTTTTATGTCGATTGATTACGCTTCCGGGTAAACAAATAGCTCTGCTTTTCCCTGTTCAAGGAGGTAAGGGAATGCAACTTTTTCGCCATTCTCCAGCTCCACTGATTTCGGGGCAAGGTAGAGGTAGGTCCAAGCCGGTAGCTGCTTGCTGATGGCTGCATAGATCGCCTGTTGAGGGGCGTGGCTGGTGGTTCCATTACCGACATTCACAAAGTTGTAAGCGGTCTCATGACCTGATGTAAACGCATAAGCCGCACCTTGGACACTAGAGACAAAATCAGGAGCTACACCGAGGCGAGGCTCAACGAGCTTCACCTTGACTGAACACATGTCAGCCACTTTGCTTTGTCCGTTCACCCACGTCGAGCAACCCCATTCGTTTTTGTAGAACTGATAGGTGAGGCGGCCATCTTTGTCATACAGAAGCGTGAAATCGGCACCCAAGTCGGTCAGCGCTGACTCGATGGAAACTTTCACATGTGAAAGAAATTTGGCTTGAGCATCTACCGGTGAATTGGCTTCTTTTGCTGGCATCCATGCAACCAAGCTGTTACGGGCGCCATGCTGTTTAGGGCCAATAGCCCAATTCGCAAGGTTCACTAAGCCACCTTGCCAGTTTGTCATTCCAAGCTGAGGTGAGGTGTAACCAGATAGCACGTAAGCTGCACCAAACGTCTTTGTGTCAGTAAGACGCTCCAGCTTATCACGAGGAACAGAAGCGTCCTGGATACCAGTGACCAGACCACCAGCCTCTGCAATGTTGTAGGCGCGACTGTGGTTGGCTTTATAAGCTGAGGGTTCGTAGTTACTGCTGGTAGATGCACAGCCAGACAGAGTTGCTACAGCCAAAGCTACGGTTGTGATTAATGTTTTGTTCATGTTGTTCTCCGTTTTGCCTGAGTTGAATCTGATTTACTTCGATAATATCACGGCATCATAAAATGCAACCATAAAAGACAAAAAAAAGCCCCTCAGGTGAGGGGCAAAGGTTTGGGCTGGGTTATGCTGCTTTCGTTTTTTCGGCTTCGTCTGCGATTTCTTTGTCGCCAGTTTCAGATTCAGGAGCTGCTTGTGCCACTTCACCTTCTTTACCTTTGGTGTGTGCTGAAATACGAGCTCGTTTCTCGATGCCGATGATGCGACCTGCCAGTTTGATGAGGCGCTGTTGCCACTGATAGGTAGCGTCAGTGCGCTGCTTGCTGGTCAGAACGGTGTTTAACCAGAGTGTATCAACGATCCCCATCAGTTTGTCCAGCTTGCGGATCAGATGCGCGAACTGGGCAACTTGGGGAGAGTTAATCTCGATGGTGTATTCGTTCGGGTTGGTATAGCCCGGCATCATGTCGATGCCGTTATCTTCCATCAGTTTGTTAAGTTGGGCGGTGGCTTTGTCCAGATCTTCGGAGACCTTGGAGATTTGTTCCAGGATGACAGTTTCAACCTGGTCGATTTCATCCTGCTCACCGATGATACGAAGGATAACGTCGATGGAGAACAGAGAGTTGGAAACTCGCTCAAAGCTGCGCTCCATGACTCGCTGAGCCTGGAGGCTATTCACTTTCAATACTTGTTTGAAAATAGGGCGAGAGTAGTGGTTGCTACGGTCGCTGTTTGTGTCCACTGCTGCTTGTGCTTCTGCCATTAGAGATACTCCTAGATTTGAGGTACAGATAAACGCACTGGAAAGGATAAATGCGGTCAATCTGTAACCTGACATCCCAAAGTGCCCAAAATGGACAGTTACAGCGTTTTCTCTTGAGCAAAGGTGAGTTATATTTGAACCATCTTAGTCGCTCTGCGGCTATAGGTGAGATAGCTGGTCTCCAAAAACAAACAGCATCTAGCTTTATGCCGTATGGCATTACTTAACCCCAAACCGGGGGCTTCTCCCGGTTTCCGGGTGTTGCCCCTGATTTTTTATATAGGAGCAACACCATGCACATCATCACTTTCATTGTAGTTCTGCTTGCATCTCTGGGCGCACTGTACGTTGGCGCGAAGGTATTTGCATTTTCCTTCATCGCTCTCGCTAAAGTGTTCCAGCGTATCGGTTTGTTCCTTTGGAACAAATTCGCAGTTCCTGCAATGCGGTCTGTACAGGCCGTCATAAAAGAACGTGCTGCTAAGGCTGAGCAAGCCAAGGTAGCCGTTGAACCTGAGGTAACTCAAGTTCAAGAAGCCGCTAAACAAGAACCTGATTGGGATTATCTCGAAATCCCTACTTACCTTCGTAAGGGTAAGGATCTTGTTTGGTAATTACTGTCGCTGAGTAATCTTCGACACTTTCAAACCCATCGGGGCAATCATACCCCGACGGGGATGTTGCCCCTTTTTTGCTTAGGAGCAACATCATGGAAATCGCTATCATCGCTATGTGTATCCCTACTGGTTGGGCAATCTCTCGTCCTTTCGTGAGAATAGCTGAATCGTTTGGCTACTGCTGATAGTCAACGAAAAGAGAGGGGGAACCCCCTCTCTTTCTGGTCAAGCCTCTGTGGCTTGTCCTCAAAGTCTTCTGGTTTCAGTTTGCTTTGACGACAAGCTACAGGGGGAATGTCGAATGCAACAGAATCTTCATGTTTACGACGATCAAGCAGGCATCATCTATCTAGCTGATGGACGCGAGGTGAAATTTGATCCGAAACTGTATTCCAGCGCCTACCTGGCGCACAGCGAAGCAGTGAAATGGGCCAAAGAAACTGGGGTCATTGGTCAAGACGACGATGTGGTGATGTTCGTCCATTGAGGGAGTAGCCTCTAGGAGAGGCTACTCTTCTCTCTCAAAGAAGTCTTCTTACTTATGGTAAAGCCATCAGTAAGCAGATTTTGTTCTCTTCGGAGAGCGAAAACGTGCGATAGCTGGTCGCCAAAAACAAACAGCAAATTAACGTTAATTTACTAGCCCAACCGGGCGCATCCTCCCGGTTCGGGACGTGGTGCGCCTGTCAAATTTAGGAGCGCACCTATGTCTCAATATACTCAATTCTCAGTAAGCAAGGTTTTCGGTATGCCTAGCATTCCGGAGAAGGTAACTGCCATCGGCTATGCTGACGGCTCGCACCCTTTTATCCCTGCCACTGATACCAACTACGTTTTCCGCAAAGAGTTTCTGCGAGAGGTTTTGGCCTATCTCAAAGAACCTGGCGGTGACGCACTGTTCGTAACCGGCCCTACCGGGTCTGGTAAAACCTCTGGTATCACCGAGATCGCTGGTCGTCTCAACTGGCCTGTTCAGCAAATCACTGCCCACGGGCGGATGGAACTGACAGATCTGATTGGACATCACGCTCTGGTCGCGGAAAAACCAGGTCAACCACCTGTCATGAAGTTCATGTATGGACCTCTGGCAGTTGCTATGCGTGAAGGTCATCTACTCCTCATCAACGAGGTGGATTTGGCCGACCCTGCCGAGCTGGCTGGTCTCAACGATGTCCTTGAAGGGCGTCCTCTTGTGATCACTCAGAATGGTGGAGAAATCATCAAACCACACCCAATGTTTCGTGTGGTCGTTACTGGTAACTCTACGGGTTCCGGTGATGCTTCTGGTTTGTACCAGGGGGTGATGATGCAGAACCTCGCAGCTATGGATCGCTATCGTTTCACCAAAGTAGGGTATGCGGATGAGGAAGCTGAACTCAGCATTCTTGGCCGTGTTACTCCGAAACTTCCGGAAAATGTACGGAAGGGAATGGTTCGGATTGCTAATCAGGTCCGCAAACTGTTTCTTGGTGAAAACGGTGAAGATGGTCAGCTAAGCATCACCATGTCCACCCGGACGTTGGTGCGTTGGGCGAAACTGTCTCTTGCGTTCCGAGGTGCCCCAAATGCTCTTGAATACGCCCTAGATCAAGCTCTGCTTATCCGTGCGGCCAAAGAGGAGCGTGAAGCCATCCTGCGTGTTGCGAAGGATGTGTTTGGGGACCAATGGCGCTAAGGGGTGACGCATGAAGAAAAATCACTGTTTGTGCCGTCGTTACACATTCAAAGATGCGGTAACGTTGGAAACATTCGAGGTATTTATTGGCTACAAAGCTCTCCGGGAGCCCAGCTCCTCGGAGCCAGGCCAATTCACGATGGTTAAGCTAAACCGAACCGTCACTGATGGGAAAGCTGAAAACTGGTCTGAGACAAAGCTCGAAGGACCTTTTGAAGCCAACGGCCCAGACACGATCCCAATGTCCTATAAGGACAAAGAAAGCCAGTATGTGTCACAGTTTCTCAGCCAGGGGTACACCTTTCTGGATGAGGTGCTGGTAAACGCAGAGACACAGACTGTGCTGGAAAGGGGAAATGTTTCAGCCGAACAAACAATCAGATTAGGATCTCTAAACTGGCTGTTGTCTCCGCCCTCTGAGTTACCTCCTGGCGACATAAACCTCTTCAAAGGTTTTGTAGCTGGGATATTTGCCAAAGGAGCCAGTTTGATCGGCTTTGAGGTTGCTCGGAATGAAGGCTCTAACGACTTGCTGCCCTGTGTGCTAATGCGTACAGACAGCGGTTATGAGCTTGGGGTGAGCACTGGTCTTGGCGAGAACACTATCCATCCAGCAACGCTGGAAGGCGCTGGTGAACTCCGCCCTGAACATGGTCACAAACCCCTGCTGATGTTGGTTTACCTACAACAGCGTTTCGCGGATGACTTTTCAAACGTTGATAAGCCGCTGGTGGCCTTCTGTGATGAACAGGGTATCACCTTCGACTACGAGCGTTTTGATTCACTAAACCCCCTCATTGAACGGTTTGGTTTCAGCTACGACGAAGTAAGAGCGGATGCAGAAAGGCTTGGCCTTGTATCTGAGCTGATTCGGCTGGCAGAGATCGACTCCGAACAAGAGGATCACTTTTTTTAACCCTAACGGAGGCTACTCCCTGTTAGGAAAGTTGGCCCTGTCCAAATAACTTGGCTGGCGGGTAACACCGCCAGTTCTTACTAAACCCTACGGGGGCACCGATGCCCCGATGGGGTCATGGTGTCCTCAAACCGTTCATTAGTGAATAGGAGAAACACCATGTCTGATAGCAAATCTCTTGTAACCCGTATCGCTGAACGTTTTGGTGTTGACACCCGGAAGTTCTATGACACGTTGAAGGCTACAGCGTTCAAACAGCGAGATGGCAGCGCACCGACCGATGAGCAGATGATGACGCTCTTGATCGTGGCTGAACAATACGGCTTAAACCCTTTCACTCGGGAAATCTATGCGTTTCCTGATAAGCAAAATGGGATTATTCCGGTTGTAGGCGTTGATGGTTGGAGCCGTATCATCAACGATCATCCCCAGTATGATGGCGTCGAGTTCGTTTACGCGGACAAGATGATCAGAATGCAAGGCGCGAACGTTGAGTGTCCTGAGTGGATAGAATGCGTGATTTACCGTAAGGACAGATCTCGCCCTATCCGGATCAAGGAGTTCATTGACGAAGTTTACCGAGAGCCAGTGCAGAAAAATGGGCAACACGGCCCTTATGTTGTCACTGGTCCTTGGCAAACACACACCAAGCGTCAACTCCGGCATAAGTCACTGATCCAGTGTTCTCGTGTCGCTTTTGGCTTCTCCGGTATTTATGACCAAGATGAAGCTGAACGTATTCGTGAAATGGAACAAGCATCAGCCATTAACCCGGCTATTGCCAACCTCCCTTCACCGACGCAAGTTCATAGCCAAGAGCCTTTGGCTATCGAGCATAAAGAGCTTGATCCGATCCTGACCAAACTCGCAAATCGCGCTATTGCTGAAAAGGCATGGTCTGCGGCGCATGAGTATGTGAAGGGACGGTATGAAGGTTCGGAATTGCAATATGCGACTCAATTTCTTCGTGAGAAGGAATTGGATCAAATGGAGCCACCGAAGCCTGACTACCAGGAAACGCATGAGCAAGAGCCCATCATCGCTGGTGGCCCAGCTAATGCAAAGTCTGGTGCCGATGAAGTGCCGCCTTTGAGTGACGTGGACATGATCCCCGTAGCAGAAGAGGAGGGCGCAGAAGGGCATTACTACTAACCCCAACGGGGGGACTCCCCTGCTGGGGGAGATCTCCCTCCTAACCACTGGAGAGAGGTCCATGAAAATAGTCAACCTATCGCAACGCGAGGAAGATTGGCTTGATTGGCGGCGTCAAGGTGTAACAGCCACTGACGCCGCTATCCTGCTCAACCGGTCTCCGTACAAAACACGATGGAGACTGTGGGCCGAGAAGACTGGGTATGCGCGAGAAGTCGATCTGAGTCTTAATCCGCTGGTTCGCCGGGGGATAGAAAACGAAGATGCCGCAAGACGTGCTTTTGAGGAGAAGTATGATGATATGCTCCTCCCTGCCTGTGTTCAATCGGTTCAATACCCGCTCATGAGGGCCTCCCTGGATGGCCTGAGAGATAACGGGGAACCCGTCGAGCTGAAAAGCCCGAGTGCTACTGTATGGGAAGATGTTTGTGCTGAGAAAGCAAACAGCAAGGCATACCAGCTTTATTACCCGCAGGTGCAACACCAGCTCCTGGTTACGGGTGCTAAGCAAGGTTGGTTAGTCTTCTACTTTGAAGGACAGATAAAGGAGTTTCCAATACTCCGAGACGAAGCCATGATAAAAGAAATCTTGGCTGAGGCTAAAAAGTTCTGGCAACAGGTAGTAGACAAGAAGGAACCTGATAAAGATCCAGAGAGAGACTTATACATACCGCAAGGTGGTGAGGTCAATTGTTGGATTGCTGCTGCTGAGGAATACCGCCTCTATGATGCTGAGATTCAGGAGCTTAAACAGCGACTGACTGAGCTTCAAGAAAGGCAAAAACCTCATCTCGATACCATGAAGTCCCTCATGGGGGAATACTTCCATGCCGACTACTGCGGCGTGATGGTGACGAGATACAAAGCGGCTGGTCGGGTAGACTACAAAAAACTGCTTGCTGACAAAGCATCAGGTGTTAAGCCTGAGGATATTGACCAGTACAGAGAGAGGTCATCCGAACGTTGCCGTGTAACGGTTACAGGTTCGGTGAAACCACGGTACATTGTTGATGAGGACGTACTTGCTCCTCTTGATGATCTGCCGGAAGAAGTAGTTACATGCTACTGGTAAGTGGGGGATTTTCCCCCGCTTTCCCTTGGAGATTCTGAGAGTCTTCAACGGAAAGGAGATTTTGTTCTCTTCGGAGAGCGAAAATGTGCGATAGCTGGTCGCCAAAAACAAACAGCAAATTAACGTTAATTTACTGGCCCTACCGGGCGCATCCGCCCGGTTCGGGACGTGGTGCGCCCCCAACTTTTGGAGTGCATCATGACTAAAGTGAACCATCTACAAAGCCTTTGTGTTATCCACGTTGACTTTGACATTTGGAGCGGACAAACCCGTTTGTCTGCATCTGACCTCAAGCTGGGTGAGGGTGGTGAAATACCACCTGAGAAAGTCGCTCAACTAGGAAGTAAAAAAATCTGTGATCCGGCGAAGCTGAAAGGCTTTCATCGCCTGAAAACAGAAACTCGTCGTCTCCTGCTGAAATTCGGTATGCCGTTTATGAACGGATTTGCCGTCCCTGTCAGCAGGACCGATGAAATCTGTAACAAGCTGAATGACATCAACTACCAGTTCAACCAATTGAAACAGGATTTCATCAACGGTTATAACAAAGCTGTGGATGAATGGTGTCAGGAAAACCCTGAATACGAACGAGCCATACGCGCTGGAGCCCTTCCAAAGGAAACGGTCGAAGAGCGGATTGGTTTTGAATATCAGGTGTTTATGATTCAGCCGGTGAACGAGGATGAGGCTAACGCTAAGCGTCTTAACCGCAAGGTTGAGCGTCTTGGTGACGATCTTGTCTCCGAAGTAGTTCAGGAAGCAAATAAGTTCTATATGGAACGTCTGGCAGGTCGAGACCAATGCGCGGTTACGACACGTCAAACCCTCCGTAATATCCGCGACAAAGTGGATGGGCTTAGCTTCTTGAACAGCGCTTTTAACCCTTTGGTCAATCTGCTCGATCAGACCCTTCGTGGCTACGAGCAACATGCTGATGGTCGTAACATCGTTGCACCTTTCTTTTATCAGGTCGTGGCCGCAGTGCTGATCATGAGCGAAAGGGAACGCATCGAGGAGTATGCCAACGGTTCGATCACTGTAGAGGGAATGGCTCTTAACATTGGTGGTTCGGAAGCCCATATGGGGGACCGTTCTAAAAATGAAAAAGCCGGACTGGAAAGCGATAAAGCTGGTGAGTCTGCCCTCGTATTAGAGGGTGACAACACTGTGCAGCAACAGGTAGGTGGTGCTGGCGCTGTTCAATCTGAACAGACCAACAACGGTGGTGACGCCGTTGACGTGGATGAAGACATTGACAGTTTCTTCAAGAATTTTGCAGAGCGAGGTGAGGGCGAGTCGGAAGATGACCCCAATGCCGGTGATGCTGTTCAAGATGAATACGTTGATGTTGAGGATGAGCCTGTTTTACCTGAGGAAACTCTGGTAGTACCCGATCCCATCCAAGAGGAGCCTGCTACGGAGCCTCTCAACCAGGAACCGCCTAAAACTGACGATGATGGTGACTTGTTCTTTTAATAGTCACTTCAACTAAACCGACCCGGAGGGGATAGCCATCCCCTCCGGGGGTGGACTATCTCCTTCTCAATCAGGAGAAAAGATATGTCCAAAAAACGCACCATTTACAGCGCTCTACCTATCGTGGCCGCAGCCTATGGTGAAAAACTCGGTGTTAAAGTGGCAATCGGTAACGATGACGCTTATACCGACGGTAAAACCATCGTGGTTCCGAATATCCCCGACGACTATCCAAATATGGATGCTGTTTGGGGGTATTTGGCCCATGAAGCCGCCCACGTCCGTTTTACGGATTTTGGTGTCGAACGCCGAAGAGGCCTTCATGCTGAGCTGTCCAACGTTTTGGAGGACTGCCGTATTGAACGCGCCATGATGGATCTCTTCCCAGGCACTTCACAAACCCTGAATGAAGTCGCTCGTTATATGGCTCAAGCTGGTCATTACGAGCACGTCACAGATAAAGAGGCTCCAGCCTCCATTCTGACAGGGTTCTGTTTGTACTGGCTGCAAACTAAGGCTGTTGGGCAATCTGTCCTGCAACCCTATCTCGATTCGGCTACTACCGTATTCGAGCGAGTGTTTCCTCAAGGTGTTGTGGTTCGGTTGAACGCTTTGCTGCGTAAAGCTGTGAACACGAAATCCACCGCAGAGGTAGTATCCTTGGCCGACCAAATCATCAAGATGATCGAAGAGGAAAAGGAAAAAGAAGAGCAGAAACCCAAGAATGGTCAGGACGGTAACAACCAACAAAACGCTGGTGGAGACCAACCTCAGAACAATCAGGGTGGAAGTGGTAATGATCAGAACCAAGGGCCTAGTGCCGGAGGCAGTGATCAGCAAGGCAAAAATCAGAAGCAAGATGAAGCTGGCGGGAAGCCTGATCCGAAAGGACAGAGCGACCAAGCTAAGTCAGATGCTGATGGTGGCAGTAAGGCAGGACAAAGCCAGGCTGGTGGTAATTCTGACGCGGCGAAACAAGACGCGGCCAAAATGCTACAGCAGGTTCTGAATGCCGGTGCCGGTGACTTGCGTGGTGACGCGCATGACGCATTAAAAGCCGAGCTTAACCGGGTGGCTCAGGATAAGGGGGATAACAGCTATATGACTGTTCGCTCCGCTGTAGATACCCAAAACAATCCTGCTGTTGGCAAAAGCCTTGTGGGGGATGTGAAGAGCACCACTTCAAAGATAAGAACGCAGCTTTACGGATTGGTTCAGGCCAGCCAGCGAGTTGCTCACCGTAATCAACGTTCAGGGAAGCGTGTGGATGCTCGGAAGCTACATCGTGTAGTGACGGGTGATACTCGCGTATTCCTCAAGCCGGAAGCCAAGAAGCGCCCTAACACGGCGGTTCACATCCTGGTTGATATGAGCTCCTCGATGGCCTACAAGGCCGCCAATGGAAAGGAGCGTCAAGACATTGCGCGGGAAGCGTCTTTGGCTATTTCGATGGCCCTAGCAGCGATCCCCGGCGTAAACCCGGCTGTTACCTTTTTTGGTGGCAATCGGAATCAACCAGTGTTTAGCGTCGTTAAGCATGGAGACACTGTTCAAAATCGGGCCGGTCGATTTGGGTTCAAAGCAACAGGCGGCACTCCTATGGCGGAAGCCATGTGGTATGCAGCCTTTGAACTCACCAAGACCCGTGAAGAGCGGAAAATGTTGATCGTGGTGACTGACGGGCAGCCTCAAAGCGCTCCGGCATGTCGCTCTGTGATTGACCTCTGCGAACGAAGTGATGTTGAGGTGATCGGTATAGGGGTAGAGACTACCGCAGTATCAGGACTGTTCCACAAGAACATTGTCATTGATGACGCGGCAGCTTTACAACGCACACTGTTTAAGTTGATGGAGCGGTCATTGACTGCTTTTGCGGCCTAACAGGAAGTGAAACGATAAACGGCTATCCCTTCGGGGGTGGCCGTTTTTATTTGGAGAGTCTATGAATCAATTCCATCCATCCTTGGATTTGTATCATCGGAACAAAGGTAAAAGGGCCATAGTGCCTGATACGCCTTTCATACTGCTTGCCAAGCGCATTCCTCCAATGTACTGGAGACTTTTCCAAGGTGTTACCTTGGATAGTCGTATGGGATACACAGGCAGGCGGCAGTTCCACAATCTTGGGCAAGCAATTGATTGGGCAAAGTCATCAGTTGGTGATTCCTGGTCAAACAAGAGCTTTCGTAAGCCAGTTGGCCTCGATACCTTACTTGTCTGTACTGCGAGCAAGGTGCCTGAACATCTGGTCGAAGAACTGAAAAGGCGTGTTAGTTGATACGTCTTTGATCTTTGCACCCTAAAAGGGCAGTTTGAGCGTTCCTGTTCACACTGCTCTCGTGGAACAATCAAAGTGAGGAGGGAATACCCTCCCACTTTCTCAGATGCCTTCGCTGAGGGTTGCTGAGAAAGTGAGTTTTGTTCTCTTCGGAGAGCGAAAACGTGCGATAGCTGGTCGCCTAAAACAAACAGCATTAAACCTCAGCCTAAGGGCGCACTGCGCCTGTCAGGCTCTGTGTGCCCCAAAATTACTTTAAGGAGCGCACATGTCTCATTTAACTAATCTGAAATCCGTAATGGTCTCTCTTGCCGCCGAACATAAGCTGCCTGAAATCTACAAAGATGACATCACTACCGATGTGGAGTCTCTGGAAAGATTTGATGGTTTGCGTTTGGTATGGCTGTTGCGAGATTGCGGCAGCGTTTTGGTGCCAACGGAAGTTGGTGTCAATCCGATCTATATCACCCATTGGCTGTGGTCTAACCACGGTCAGCAGGTGGTTCCGTTCTCTGTAGATACCCGCACGGGGTTGATTGAAAAAATCGACTTTGAGCAAGCTGAAAAGCTAATCATGCAGATGCCTTGCAATCTATCGTCATTGCAGAACAAGGAATATTTGGTTGACCAAGTAAACCGAGTTTTGAAACGTGGTTGTGAAATGCGTATCTGGGGTATCTTCGAGTCTCCAAGTTCGGTCGAGTCTGTAGGTGGTTGGAAAGAGTGGCAGAGCTATTTCAGCTCTACTGGGAATCGGCTGATGGCTGATTTTATTGGTAAAGCCATTCGATTTACGAACCCACATTAATCCGCCGTTCAATTAATAACCCTATGGGGCCTCAATAGCCCTGAGGGGCAGGGGCTCTGCAATCGCAATAAGGAGCCCTTATGAAAAAATTATCAGCTTTGGAATCAGTTCTTAACCACGACAAACCTTCTCGACGTTTTCTTGATGGACTCAACGAAAACCAGATGAAGGACCTGTCAGGAGAGATATTCGCCAAGCTCTATTGGAGCAAGCGTAATCCCCAGTGGTACGAGAAAGACACCAAGCGGCTGTTTGCACGACTTCGTTGGATTCAGCGCATCATCAAGAAGCGTTTAAAGACCGGCAAAGTTAAACCTGAACTGACTGAAAATGGTTCAGTGATGGAACGCTTTAGCTTTCCCTGCGGTGACACTCTCGATTTCTTCCGTCGGTACTTGCGCCATCCCAAATGGGAGGTTATGTACCAAGATTCGGGGTGCAGTGCCTTTTGGAAAAATGAAGCAACGCTTGAGCTATGCACCTACTGCGAAGGTGATGTTGTCATGATGAAGGCTCCCGATAAAGTTGCTTTCTTTCGTGATTGCAATCGCCTTAGCTGGTGGTATGCAGATAACGCTTGATCTTAATCCCTAACCAGGGGCGAACCTGCCCCTGATGGGAGCATGGTGCGCCCCATCTATGATGGAGGACGCCATGTTCAAATCATCAGTATGCTCCTACGAAAATAGGGGGCCTTACGGAAACAACAAGTACAGAGGTAACTGCTCAGGCTTTATTGTGAAGGACTTTATTGAATCCTACATGAGAAAGCCTAATGGTCTGGTGGCCGATCCCAGTGTAGGGGGAGGTTCCAGTATCGACGTTGCCAATGAACTTGGTATCCGTTTCAAAGGAACAGACTTGCATCAGGGATTCAATCTGCTGCGGGATGACTTCCTTTCGTTCCTGGGAGAGCCTGCCCACCTTATCTGGTGGCATCCTCCCTACTGGGACATGATTCAGTATTCCGGTATGCAGTGGGGCGAGCCCAACAAATGGGACATGAGTCGCATGAACTTGCCGGAGTTCGTTGAAGCTCTGGAGCTGGCTGTTATGAACATTCATGACGCCTGCGAGCGAGGGGGACACTACGGAATACTTATGGGAAACCTGAGGCGAGATGGGGACTATTACAACCTCTCTAGCCTTGTAGAACGTATAGCGCCTGGGAAGCTGGTGGATGAGATCATAAAAACGCAGCACAACTGTGTGAGTGATCGAACTCAGTATTCTGGGAAGCTGGTGCGTATCGCCCATGAGAAACTGTTGGTGTTTCGTCGTAACGACGTTGCCTCATCGCTTAGTCTTCTTGCTGCGGTTCACCGTCGAGCAACCAATATGGTTTCGACAACATGGAAAGCTGCAATACGGCGTGTCCTGCAAGGGAAGACGTTGAAGCTGGAGCAGATTTATCAAGAGATCGAACCTTATGCAAAGCATCGAGAGAATAACCACTGGCAAGCAAAGGTCAGGCAGGTTCTCCAAGATGCCAGGTTCTTTATTCGCATCGAGGTAGGTGTCTATGCACTTGCTGAGTAGCCCAACCGGGGCGTGACATCCCGGAAGGGGTGGTCGCGCTCATCAATAACTAAGGAGCGTGACCATGAACGTACAACTGCAAGCCAGCAACAATGTTCTGCTGGAACAAATCGAAAATAAAGGCCTCACTGTTGAAACGCATTGTCGCAGTGGCTTTTGTGGCATGTGCCGGGTTCGTCTTCTCAAAGGTCAAGTGGCCTATGACGAGATCCCCGTCGCATTTGTCAAAGAAGGGGAAGTGTTGGTTTGCTGCGCTAAAGCAAAAACTGATGTGACCTTGGAAATTTAACCCATCCGGAGGGGCCTTTCCTGCGGGTGGGGCTCCTCTATCCATCACGAGGAGAAACACTATGTCTATCAAAACCAAAGTTGAACAAATCGCATACGGTCATGCTACTGCTCAAGTGCTCAGTGAACTGGGTCAACAAGAGAATTGGTACAAGACTTATGAGTATTTGTCTGAGTGCGTAGAGCGGGGAGATGAGCCTGATGATCTGATCGTTTGGCAACCGTTTGAGCACTGGGAGTGGAAAGACATTCTGGAACAAATCGAAAGCGAAGCCGAGTCTCTGCTTTCGACAATTAAGTCGGTTTTGGCATTGGCTCACAAAGGCATCATACAGTCAGCGATTGATTGTTCTCTGGATTCGGACATGACCCAGCTAGACCTGATTGGAATGGTCGAACTTGGCAATGACATCGAAGAAAGCGAGAGGGCTGGAGGTGGCTATGCAGCTTAACCGATACACGGCCAGAGAATCTGATAAAGGTCGGATTCTCCGGACTATAGGTTGGTGCAAACGCAACCACCTTACACTTGCCGGTCTTCCATACGACGACAACCTTGCTGGGAGCGAGGGGATCAGCCTGGAGATAATCACTCCACCAGGTATGTCGAGGGAAATGCTGGAGCAAGCTGTCAGAGAAGGGTATTCGGAACGAGATGTTGTCAGACATCGCATTCTGGAGTGCCCCGTCGGCTGGTTCATGGAAGCTGATGGCAAGTCATTTGAACATGAATTATTCCACGATTACGTGGTTGCTCATGGTTATGGCGAGCCTTCCAGTGAAGCCTATGAGCTGGCGGAACGATGGTTCTGGCAAGGTAATGATTATGCGTTGATAGCAGCGGAGATAGTTGCTCGTGATCTTTGTGTTCGTGATGACGAGGATTGAGCCTATGACCGCTGTAGCGCATATAGCAGCAGATAACCTTTTACCAGCCTGTGGTGGTACAGAGAAGCCGTTTACCGTCAGTGGTAGGCAATGGCTTTACTGTTACCACCCTGCTAGTGGAAGGCACTGCTACTTAGATCTCGATAACGACCATCCAGTTTGGCATCGAGGATTCCATCCCGCTTTTCATCCTGAGTTTGAGTTTGCTGACGAAGCTGAATTGCCTCAGTCAGTCAAGCAAAAGCCGGATCATGAAGAGCTGGAGGATTTTTACTTTTAACCCTCGGGGCTGCTCTTCCTGATGGGAGACGGTCCCACATTCTCAAAGGAGAAGACCATGACAGATCACAGTCAAACGATTGTGTTCCCAGGGAACAATGTTGAATCACTTGCTGAGGCTAACGCCATGTTGAGCGCTGTGTCGGAAGATGCACGTAAAGCAAGCAATCTGAAAGACAAGTGTGACCTTGAATCACTTCAAATCTGGCTGGAAGAGAGTATCAACTCTCAACTGGCAGGCGCGAAGTAACTATGACTGTAACCCCACTGGGGGCTTCATGCCCCCGTGGGGGCATGGTGCCCATAAAAGGAGCCACCATGAACGCAGTAAAGATGATCCAGAAGGAAAGCCAGCTTGAGCTGCCTCTTTTTTTCTTGGACGAAGAGCCGAAAACCGCAGAAGTTATTCCATTTGATCCAAGGCTTGAATGGTCTGATGATGAGGTGAAGCAGTTAAGATATGGGCTTCTATGGCACAGCCTTAGGGTCCTGGCAGATGGTCGAGCAGGAACTGAAATCAAGCAGGAAACTATGGAGTGGATGATGTCCGACGAGGTGCATCCTTTCTCATTTGTGGCCTGCTGCGGTGAAGCCGGTTACGATCCATCTGGAATAAGGGAAGGCGTGAAGTCTATCCTAAACCGCTTAGCGCGGGTTAAAGCGGGGGTTTAACCCCCTGCTTTCCCAGCGGCATCGACTTTCACATGTGAAAGTTTTGTGCCCCTCGGAAAGCAAGATTTTGCTCTCTGACGAGAGTGAATAGTGAGGTAGCTGGCCTCCTCAAACAAACAGCATTCAACTTAACCCTTGGGGGATCACTGCCCCTGGGGCTGGTGGTTCCCTGTCAAACATGGAGCCACAACTATGACTACTCTTGCCAGCTTTGCGAATCCGATTTCTGTTATTCAACTCTCACCAACCAGTGGGGTGTTTGGCTCAAATCAGTTCGTAGGAGACAAAGAGGGATTTGTACAAAAGGTGCTCGGGAAGTGGTACTGCAATCCAGGGAATACCATTCCCGTTGAGAGCATGTCCCACCTAGAGCAGGCTGAGAAACTGTATGACTTTTATGTCAAGTATCTCCAAGTGAAAGAAAAGACCTCTGTGAACCTTGGACGGGTGCTGCATAAGCTGTACAGCACTGGTTCTATCAAGGAGGCAGAGATCGCTCTTGAAGCAATAAAAACTCAGGCTGGCGTGACAGCTTGATCAATCAATCAACCCTAAGCCGGGTGCATCCGCCCGGCTCGGGACGTGGTGCGCCCCCAAACTAATTGGAGAGCATCATGGAAAAACATAACCTCAAATCTGGATTCAGCATCTATTTCGCTGACGTCCATTTCGAGAAACAAGTCTACGCATTCGGCTCAGGACTTGGCTTCACCTCTGTGATTTACGCCTACTCGCTGGGCCGAGATCCGGAAGAAGCTGAAAAGCTGGCGCTTGAGAAGTACGACTCTGACGATACGAAGGTGAAAAAGGTACATGTCAATCTGGCTCGCAGCCAGGACATTAACCGCTACACCTTTCCTGAACATATGGCTGGCTTTGCTAATGCCATTCAGTCTCACGGCGTTGCTGTGAACTGAGAACCACTTTAAACCCATCGGGGCCATTACTTCCCGATTGGGACGGTAGTGGCCTCTCAACCGAAAGGAGAGAGCTCATGGCTACTATCGTAAACACTAAGTTAGGAGAACATCGAGGCAAGAAGCGCGTTTGGCTGGAAGGTCAAAAGCTACTGCGTGAAGGTTACTATCCTGGCATGAAGTACGATCTGGAATTGAAAGACTCCCAGGTTGTGCTCCGAGTCAAAGAGGAAGGTAAATTCACCATCAGCAAGCGTGAGCGCAATGGCCGAGTGTATCCAATCATCGATCTGACCGCGCAGGAACTCGCTACCGTTTTTGACGGCGTAGAGATGCTCCGCGTGTTCATTCGTAACGGCGCTATCGTGATCTCCGCTCACCATCAGCAAGAGCGAGTGATCGAGCGTGTCAACAGGCTTATCAGTAAGCTGGAGAATGGAGAATCGCTGTCAGTATGCAGCCTCTTTCATGGGGGTGGTGTGCTCGACAAAGCGGTTCACGCCGGTTTTCACAAGGCGGGAATTGCCAGTGCCATATCTGTGGCCGTGGAGATGGAAGGGAAATATCTCGATTCGTCTTTGGCAAATAACCCCGAGCTCTGGAATGAAGATTCAATAGTTATCGAATCACCAATCCAGGCAGTGAATCTCAGCAAGCGCCCACCGCAGGTGGATGTCTTGATGGGGGGAATACCTTGTACCGGCGCATCGAAGTCAGGTCGTAGTAAGAACAAACTGGAGTTTGCCGAATCGCATGAGGCGGCAGGTGCTATGTTCTTTAATTTCCTGCAATTCGTAGAAGCGCTAAACCCAGCCGTTGTGTTGATTGAGAACGTGCCCGAGTACCAGAACACAGCTTCGATGGAAGTTATCCGTTCTGTACTCTCTTCGTTGGGCTACTCCCTACAAGAGCGCATTCTCGACGGCAATGAGTTTGGGGTTATTGAACGCCGCAAGCGTCTTTGTGTCGTTGCGCTTTCCCACGGGATCGACGGTTTTGAGCTTGCGAAGGTTCAGCCTGTTCGTACCAAGGAAAGCCGCATCCACGAAATCCTTGAGCCGGTGCCTCTCGATTCTGAACGTTGGAAGTCATTTGACTATCTGGCTGATAAGGAATTGAGAGACAAAGCCGCTGGCAAGGGGTTCTCTCGTCAGCTCCTGACTGGATATGATGAGTATTGCGGCACCATAGGTAAGGACTATGCAAAATGCAGAAGTACCGAGCCTTTCATTGTTCATCCGGAACAGCCTGAGTTGTCTCGCATCTTTACACCGATAGAACATTGTCGAGTGAAGGGGATACCAGAGGAGCTCATCCAAGGTCTATCGGACACAGTTGCCCACCAGATTCTCGGGCAATCTGTAGTCTTTCCCGCGTTCGAGGCTTTAGCCCTCGCATTAGGGAAGAGTCTTTGGAACTGGGTTGGAATGATGCCGATCATGGTCGAAGTCGTGGATGAGTCACAGCCGGTTATCGGTGGTGAAGACTTCCATTGGGCAACGGCTCTGGTTGATGCAAAGGGCACTCTCAAGCTGTCACCGACAGCAGAAAGACAGGGGATGCCCTTCAACATTATGGACGGTCAATTGGCTGTCTATTCACCTAATGGAACCAAAAAAAGCTGCGGCCATGAACCTTGCGAATATCTCCCGGTAATGATGACCGGAGACGCAATTGTGGTCACTTCATCTTTGGTTCATTAGTAACTCACCGGAGCAATGCCGAAAGGTCTTTGCTCCGGCCTATCCGTAAGGAGAGTAATTATGAAAATCGAAACTGTTGTGCCTTTACCTCCCGAGGATTCAGGCCTTCAATACTGCATTGCCAGGTTCCATAACCGCAATATGGATTCCAAGCGAAAAGACAAAACCCGTTTTTTCAGGAGGGAGCCGGTTATGATCGTAAACCCAGAGACCAAAGCAAAGGTACTCCGGTATGCGATGGGCAACCCTGGGAATTTATCCATCACCAAGCTGGCGGTCGCGCTGGATTACGATGCGGTAGATGCTCTGGGTGTTCGTTTTAAAGACACTGTAAATCTTGAGGTTCGCAGAGCCAGGCGCTGGGAAGTCTGGCAGTGGTTCTGGAATCATCCGGATCAAAGTGTCCAACTGTCAATCAAACTGGGCGTGGTTGGTGCTGTGTTGGGAGTCATGGGCTTCCTGACCGGCGTAGCTCCGTACCTCTTGGGATAAACCAATAAGCCGTTAACGGGCAATGTAAGTCCGGAGACGGCTTGCATTGCTCTCTCGAAAGTGGAGAGTCAAATGAATACATTGGAACAACTTGTAAATCAGAGGGTGCTTGAGGAAGGTCTGAAAAAGGCGAAGCCATTGGCCGCGCAAATGGGGCTTGAATCAGTACCTGATGAGATGCTTGAAATGATCTGCCCGAACTTGAACTACTCAGGGCAATTTACGCCAGCTCTGTACGCAAGATTTCAAAGCGTAAAGCGATTGCTGAAAGAGTTGTCGGAACAAACCTCACCGAAGCACGGGCATATTGTGAAGTTTACCTACCAATATGGGAGCTACGACGAGTCTGCTTTGCTGTTCAAAGAAGGAGACGTCAGAAACGAGAACCTGATTGCTTGTGTAGGTGGAAAAACGCTGAACCTCGGAGAATTAGAGCTTCGAGATTATGGGCTCGATATGCACATTGGTTGCGGTGGCCCATTTGAGCCGATCTCAGAATCGCAGATTCAGTCGTTGTCTGAGTTTGACTTTTATGAGACGACCTACAGATTTTGGGGCCAGAATCCATGTGGAAATGGGTTGATAGAGATCACCGTTCCTATGAAGCGTTGGTTCTTGACTGTGTAGGTTCAACCTGAGTGCGCCGAGAAATCGGC
This sequence comes from Shewanella sp. ALD9, assembly GCF_002836315.1. Lineage (NCBI taxonomy): Bacteria > Pseudomonadati > Pseudomonadota > Gammaproteobacteria > Alteromonadales > Shewanellaceae > Shewanella > Shewanella sp. ALD9. Next base: position 81,420 of record NZ_PJCD01000039.1, on the reverse strand, counting down.
GTACCTTTCCCTGAAAATGGGTAATAAGCGCAGGGGGGGAACCCCCTCGCTTTCCCAAGCATCTCGCTCTACCTGGATGTTTCGGAAAGTGCCTTAGGCGCTCAAGTGCGGTAGCTGGCTGCCAAAAACAAACAGTAAATTATCAACCCTGCCGGGGATAGCTCTCCGGTAGGAGACTATCTCCAAAAAACTTATGGAGATATAGATATGTCAAATTTCGATCAAATAGCAACCGTACACAAACTTACGGTTGTGAGAAAAGTTGATAAACATGACTCAGAATTCGATGTTTACTTATGTGAAGACCATCTCGGTAACGAATGGGCTTTATCAAAAGAAGGGGAGCCTGAGTATGCTGAATGGGGTGTTTACAATTATATCGTTCGTAACGATGTTTTTATGATCACCACTCCTGTATCACTACCTTGTATGACATTGGAGCTTGTAGAGCTTCCCAAAGATTATAAAGGTGAGCTACAAGTCGGTATGTCAATTAACTAGATTATTAACCCTGACGGGAGATCCTCCTGTCAGGGGATCTCCGTCACAAACTGGATGGAGATATAGCATGTCTAAAAACGTCAACGATGTTTTTTCAAACCGAACTTCTTTGGAATGTACTGTGAATGCAGCGCTGGATCGTCGTATCGGTCTGCGTGTCGGGTTCCCTCATTACCGAGAAGGGGCAAACGGTGTGGTTTGTGAGATCGAAGCAGAGTACCCATTGCTCAACACTCATTCGAGTGTTGCATGGCCCCTGATCGATGAGCTCAACAGTTACACCATCCAAAAAAACCAATCGCTCATTGATCACATTGATAATGCGATTGCTGAGTTGTTGAAACACAAGGCTCGTCTACAGCTTGATATTCAAAAGCTGCAAGACGGTGACATTGATCTGGTTAAACAGGCCAAGCGGCAATACGACGACAATCAAATGTCGAGTACCAGCTAGTGAGGCTCTGATAGGCAGTTTCAATTTTAACCCTACCGGGGTGCTTTATCCCGGAAGGGATGGGCACCCTGCTAATCCAGGAGGCCCTATGCAACAAACATTAAACTTTGATCTATCAGAACACCCCCTCCCTGTGCTTTTGCGTGGGGATAAGTGGGATTCTGTTTGGTCAGAACTGACTGATAACGAGGATTTGAACTTCGTTGATGCCAGTAGAGGAACCAGTCTGTCATCGTTGATCACGTCATCGGTTGAGGCCATTCACACGGCCTTAATTGATGGATGGACCATGATGATCGGCTATTCCAGTGGTAAAGATTCTGAAACGGTCTTGCATCTGTTCCTGATGGCCCTGATCCGGGCTGTCAGGAGTGGGGCGACCATCAGCCAACACCACTTCATCTTGCACACTGACACACTGATCGAAAGCCCTGAGGTAAGGTGGCTGGCGGATCAGAAACTGGCCGAGCTGGAGCGTTTCATTGCGAAGGAAAACCTTCCTCTGACCATCGTTCTAGCAAAGCCTGGGATCTCGCAGAGTTGGACGGGCCGAATCCTTACTGGGAGGGGGTTGCCTACGTTTTCCAACTCCACGGCCCGCCAGTGTAGCCAGGATTTAAAAATCACCTCGGCCAAAAGAGCGAAGGCAGCTTATATGCGAGAGCTTCCCAAAGAGGTTCGGCAGAAAGTCTGCCTTTTGCTGGGCAGTCGTGATGCTGAAAGCACTATTCGTGCAGCCAACATTGCAAAACAGCGAGGAAGCTCAGATCGCGTCATTAAGACGAAGGATGGGGGTGAGCTGTATGTAGTGAAAAACTGGTTGGCGAGTGATGTATGGGAGTTCTTGTTATCCGCTGGCATGGACTCAAAATATCCTCTGCCAAGTTACTTGGAGAGCAATGTCACTACGGCAGAGCTCTACAAGGCGGCAACAGAGAAAAAGGCTAGTGACGCCTGTGGCGCTCGCTTCGGTTGCTGGGCTTGCCAGGCTGTTGGGTTGGATAAGTCAATGGAGACATTGCTTACCACGGACCCTGAAAGGCATGGCTACATGTCAGGGCTGAACCGCATCCAGCGCTACTTGGCTAAGCGCCGGTACGCATGGGAAGACCGCCATCCCGTAGGTCGAACGATTTACGAGGGTGGATACATCAAAATACAGCCTGACGTTTACAGTCCTGTTTTCCTTGAGCGATTGCTTCATGTCTGTTGCAGTATGGACTACATGGAGCAAAAGAGAGCTGATGAGCTGGCTTACAAGCTGGCTACTGGACAAGCAGAGGATAACGACTGGAACCGTCGAATGGCAGAGCCACAATTCCGGATCATATCGGAAGAGGCTTTAGTCCATATCGACTTCATGTGGGCCTTCCATCATTTCAATGATAAGCCTTTCCATGCTCTGGAGATTTACCACAGGGTTTGGTCGATGGGTGATCTGGACTTGCTGGAAGATGAGCCGCAGTGTGAAACCGTTCCTCAGTCACCAATTCCGAAGCCATTGTGGTTGAAGGTTGGACGATGGGGCGATGGTTCGCTTTCTGATGGCTTGGCCGATCCGTTAGCGGAAATGGTTTACTTTGACGGCGGGGATGACCCGTTGGCAACGAAAGTAATCAATACCTCAGACGGAAAGAGAAGGGTGGTTTGTTTCGCAGAAGATGATGAGGTGAAAGTCGATCCCGACTCCGCTGCGTTCATCATCTGGAACGAATACCCGCGACTAAGAGAGTCTGTGCTAAAGGGACATTATACGCCTGGCAGCGCTGCTCAGTTTTACCTTAGGTTTGGAGCAATCCAGCTTGCGAAAGGAAAAGGCGCTTTGTATCACCGCATGATGCAAAGAGGCCAAACCTACCACCAGATGGGCCTTACTGGGCTCCAGACGATGGAAGGAATCCAACAACGTAAGGATGTCAAAGTGCTTAGCGATGCCAAGTACAAAGATTTGGTTATGCGAAAAATCAAAGGAAGACTGGCAACTGTACGCTGGTGGGTAAACTTGCACTTAACGTTCAAGTACCACCTGCACCACCGGACTCCGACAGGTTTGTTCATCGAGAAGCAGCTCAACCAGGAAGTAATGGAAGAACAGAAGCGGCATCAAGCACGATGGTTTAACTACGTGACCGATGCAATGCTATGTTACTCCAGTGCATTCTGTATGAGCGTCATGGAAGGGCGAGAAGGAAGCGGAAACGCTAACATCCGCCGCTACATGATAGCGACCAGAAGAAAGGCTTATACGGCGCTCTGTGAGCTCCTAAACAATACTGATGCACCTTGGGTGTCTGATGTGTTGCAGGGGGCATTGGGGCAGTATGAGTCGATACAGGCAGCTTTAACCGAAGGTTCAGCGCTGACTATTTATCTGGATTGGATCAACCTACTGTCAAAACGTCACCCAGCCTCTTTGGAACGACATGTCAGAACGATGATCAAGGCGGTTCAACGCAAACATCGTCGTAACGGCACAGAGTTGCAAAGAGGACAACAAGGCTTGTCCTTGGCCGCATAAAATGCCCTCCTTCGGGAGGGCTTTTTCTCTTGCACCCCAAAAGGGCAATTACAGCGTTTTACCCTTGTACATGCCTGTCATACTCTTTGCTTATTGTCAGCGTTTGCTGGCTATAACGGTAGCTGGCCTAAAACAGCAATAAACTTACCCCTCGGGAGGAAAACCCCTCCTGGGTTTCTCTCCCATAACCAAAGGAGAGAAGCATGAGCCTAAAAAAGTTAAGTCGGCTGGTGGACCAACAACGAAAGACCCAGGATGAAATCAATGATGAAATCATTCTGGCCGTCAAAGAGGTGTTGGCTACCAATTCAGTCGGTTTAGCCCGTGAGCTTGTTGGGGGTGTCCCGCAAGATCATCCATTCCATCCGTTTTTACTCGCTATAGCTAAGCAGCTTGACCCGAGATAACTCATTAACCCAACCGGGTATACCAAGGCCCGGTCGGCTTTGGTGTACCTCCAACCAATTTTGGAGGCACTATGTCTAATTCAAATTTCGGCTTTTTAGCTCTGGCCTTGCGCCAACGCCTGATCAAACGCTGGTCACTGATGCACTCTGTTCAACCAGAGTCTGTGTTAGAGCACAGCGCTGTTGTTACCTTACTTTCCTATCTGGCTGGCAATATCGCTATTCAGCAAGGTAAGTCGGTGGATCTGGCAACTATGCTGGCTCATGCTTCTTTGCATGACGCTGCCGAGGTTCTCTGCTCTGATGTTGTAACACCAGTCAAGAAAGCAAATGCTGTTTTGCAGCGTGAGTTTGAAAGATTGGAGAAGGCCGCAGAGGACAAACTCATTCAGACTCTTCCCGTAGAGCTACAGGATGCAGTCGCCATAGCCTTCGCTCCCGGTGGCTATGAACAATCACTGGTTAAGGCCTGTGATACCTACTCCGCTTACATCAAGTGCAAACTTGAGGTGGCCGCAGGTAATGGCATTGAGTTCCAGGATGCGCTTAGCAAAATGGAGCTGGTTGTTGCTCAGGTGAAATTGGACTTTCCGGAAATCGACGCTCTGGATAAATGGTTTGGTAACGGACTCGGCCATTCAGTAGATAAACTGCTGTCAGGGGGTAACGATGACTAACCTACAACCTGGCGAAATCAAGATTAAGGACTTTGGCCGCGACCGGAAATTCCGTTCGGTTGATGAGCTTCAAAGCACTTTGTCTGAACAGTACAAAGGTCAGCATGTCAGTATCGTTTACCCAGCAAAGCCTAACGGGTTACTCCGAACGGTCTTTGTCAGTGTTGATGATGCTGGTGGCGTAAATCAGACCTATGGAGACCAATCTCCAGTCGATTTTTCTGCCATCAAAGATGACCTTTTTGGTGAAATGCTATGAAAGCATCACTAAAATCCTTATCAAAAGAGCAGGTTAATACACTGGCATGTAAGCTAGGGGAAATTCAAAGGTATTTGGCCGAAGATACTGAATTACTCTCTGATTTAAGTGAACTAGGTATTGATTTGTCGTCTGAGATTGATGGCTACGATTGTGTGATAGAAGCTCTATTTGAGTTGCAACAGTTCGCCAATCAAAATCTGTCTTAATAAGTTAACCCTCACTCGGGCGCATCATCCCGAGAGGGTGTGGTGCGTCCTAACTATAAGGAATGCACTATGTCTAACTTTGAACAAGCTCTGGAACGTACTGACGGCAAGACACTGATTCTCAGCAACGGGAGTAAGTGGGCAGGCCAAGACCCGGATAACATTCAGACTTTGCTGGATGTTCTCGGCAACAACGTTCTTGATCCAATGTTTGAGCAGTATCACTGCTACCGTTCTTATCCGTTTGAACCCCTGATTAAGACGGGGCGCAATGATAAGATATTCCAGCCTTGGCTGGGAGCAGCTTGTTTCTTTGGGAACTTTCTTACGGTCTCTCATGTTTTCAACATCATCACGAAAGATGACAGTGTTGTTGAGGCGTTAAATGAGGCGATCCAGAAGAACATAGCGACTGAACAATACCAGCAGTATGCCTATGAGCGTTACGCCGGTTGGTTCTACGTTGAAACTAGCGAAGGGTTTAGGCTTGTATCTCCAAGTGAGGCTGCCGACATCCGTGCTGGCGCAGTTTCAAAGCTGCGTTACCCAAGAAACTTCGAGGTTATGAAAACTGCGGTTATCAAAGGCCCTCGATTCGATGCTGAATTAAGCCGCAAGGCTTCTTAAACCCAAATATTAACCCCACGGGGGACATTAGTCCCTGCGGGGGTGGTGTCTCCCTCTGAAACTAAGGAGATACCAATGATTAAACAGCATTTTCAAAACGAACTGGTTAAGTGCGGATACCCGGATGATCTGAAAATTGAGTACAGTCTCGGGTACTGCCAGGGCGATGGAATGGCATTTTATGGAGACTTGGGCGTTGATGACGTAAAAGCACTCATGAAGCGCCTATTCAGCACTGAGCTCGGCCAAGTAGATGCTGTCAGTCGCGTGAAGAACCTGATGGCACAGAAAGACATTGAGAATATGCTTTTTGTCCTCCGTGAGTATGGTTCCTGTGACTTGTCCATTACCCGGAACAGTTATGGGCATCACTACTGCCACTGGAACTGCATGAACATCGACGACAACGTGGACTTTACAGGGATCTTCCCTGATGATGACACCATGCTAGGAACCGGCATTGAAGCGATTAACCAGGATATGATCGAGCGTTGGCAAGACATCTGGGATCGTTTTGTGTTGGAGCTGGCGGATGATGTGAAAAGCATTTCCAAGAAGCTCGAATCCGACGGATACTCGCTGATAGAGGCATCTCCATGCGAAGAAGAGGTGGTTTGGGAACGGACCACTGAAAACTACCTGGTGCGTGTGACTGAACTCCCTGAGCGGGATTTCGATATGGGCCACTGGGATGACGAAGTACGAGACCAAACAATTTGCTCCATTCTGGAAGGGAAAGAGCGAGTTCTTGGCCTACGAGTTGAGGTACTCTCTCGTGAAAACGAGATAGTTCTGGGTGAAGATAGTCTGCACGGTTTGACCGTTGCCAGTGATGACAAGAGTTACGCTGGTTACAGACGAGAACTTCTCCGGGCTGCTATCCAGCAAACCAGGGACTTCTTCTCTCGCCACCTCAAAGCGGCATAATCAAGGCAGGGGGAAACCCCTGCTTTACTTTCCAAGTCTTTTTACTCATGGTAAAGCCATCAGTAAGCAGATTTTGTTCTCTCCGGAGAGCGAAAACGTGCGATAGCTGGTCGCCAAAAACAAACAGCAAATTAACGTTAATTTACTAATCCCTGCGGGAGTTTATCTCCTGCTGGAGATACCTCCCGTTTTTTCTGGAGGTATCCATGAATAGCAAATTCCAAAATTTTAAGCTGGTTTATCGTCAAGGTGGTCGTCGCTTAGAGCGTGTCTTTACAGACACTCTTTACGTGAATGTGAAGCGTGTCGCTGACTCGTTTCCCCCGACCGTTCTTTGGCGCATCTTGCCAGCGTAAAATTCGGAACCTTAAAGCTCGGCTTTGGCCGTGACCTTTCAATAACCCATGCGGGTACACTTCCCCGCACGGGGTTGGTGTACCCATTAACTTTGGAGTACACCTTATGAACCAATTAGCTAAATTGGACATCGCCCAAATCCGTCAACAAGCCATCAATGATGGACTGCTGGTGGACCAATCTTCCATCGGTAAGCAAGCTGGTTTCCTGACGAATGTGGCAGTGACCCCGGCAATTGTCGATGGTGTATTTGGTGCAGATGGTAAACACTCAGTAGAAGACTTCCTTTTCATGTTTTTGCAGCTTTGTGTTGCTCAAACAAAGGTCGCTTTTACCGACAACAAGAACTGGGGAAAGATTCGTCTTTACTACCCCATGCCTACTGTAGATGGCTTTTTCAAACCCACTGAGGTTGTGATTAAGTCAGATCCTGTAACCGCAGATGTCACAGTCATGATGGCCTCGGAAGAGGGCACCCATTTGTGCTTGTGATATTCACAAAATTCGCCTCCGTTTCGGGGGCGATCTTTTAAACCCCTTGCCGGGGAGTTCTCCCCGGCTGGGGAGCCTCCTTGGCACATCCTCCCAGTGTCGGGGTTTCCTTAAAACCCTGGCAACGGGGGGTTAAGGAAGCCTCGATGCTGGGGTTCACGCTAAGGAGAAAACCTATGTCTTACTACAAAGCTGACACCGTTCGTGAAGCGGCTAACGGAAACTGGCTATTCATCCTGGCGGCCCTAGCGCCCCATCTTGAACCAGCTCTCCGTAAACCAGGTCGTCATGTTTCTTGCCCTATCCACGGCGGGAAAGATGGCTTCCGACTGTTCAAGGATGCCCACCTGACTGGTGGCGGCGTATGCAACACATGCGGTGCTAATCATGATGGTTTTGAGTTGCTCATGTGGCTCAATAATTGGGACTTTAAGCAGTGCCTAAGCGAGGTTGGTGATTACTTGGGAGTTGAGAAAGAGCAACCCCAGTATCAACAATCTGCTGCACCGTCACGAGCTCCTGCCCAGGCCAAAGCGCCTGTTCAGCAAGAGCCTATGAAGGTAAACAACAAGGTTCTCGATTCCAAGAATCGCAAGAAATCCATTGCCGGTACTCTGATCGCCCACGGTAAAGCTCCCTACGAGCATAACGAAGACAATGAGCTTAGCTACTTTGCCTTCATCCGTGACAAGAGTGGCTTGGAACGCACCGTTTGGGGTGTGGATCTTGAAAGAGCCATTGGTGAAAGCGAGGCCAAGTATGGGGATGAGATCATCATGACAAACCTCGGGCGCGAGCCTGTAACTGTCGTCGTTGAAGTTAAAGACGATCAGGGGAATGTTGTGAGAGAACAACCTATGCAAACGCACCGCAACACTTGGTTGGTCGAACGTCGTGGCGCTACGGTAACGCAGTTCCGCGCTCGTTCAAACGGTGGTGTTGAACCGGTGAGTCACTATGTTGAGACGGCCCCTGTGGTCAATCACACGGTAGCAACTCCGGCACCGCAAGCACAATCTGCGGCAACACAACCCGAAGCGCAAAGCAGTGAAGTCAAGCCGAAAGTTGTTCCGATGTTTCGTGAACAACCCAAGCCTTGGCTGCTTGAGCTCCAAGAGGAAATGGAGAAGAGAATGGAGCGCGAACGCGCTTACAGTGCTCGTCTCCGTGAGAAAATCGAGAAGGTATGGAACGAGTGTTTACCGTTCTCCAGTCATGTGACTGAGCCAATGCGTCTGTACTTCAAAAACCGTGAGCTTCTGTTCAAGGTCGATGAAGTAGAAAAAACAGACTGTCTGCGGTTCAATCCGGCTATGGCCTACTACGACGAAGATGGCAATGAAGTTGGGAAGTTCCCGGCTATCGTCTGCGCTATCCGAGATGTGGAAGGCAATCTGGTAACGCTCCACCGCACCTATCTCACCCCAAACGGTAAGAAAGCTAAGGTCGGCAACGCCAAGAAAATGATGCCCATTCCGGAAGGTTTGGATGTCAATGGTGCGGCCATCCGCCTTGGTGAACCGACTGAGGGTATCCTGGGTGTTGCAGAAGGGTTGGAAACAGCTCTATCCGCTTATCGAGTCACTCAAATCCCGGTTTGGTCAACGGTCAATGCGACCCTGATGGAGTCCTTCGAGGTTCCGGAAGGTGTTCACACCGTACTGATCTGGGCTGACAAAGATAAGTCTGTGACTGGTGAGAAGTCAGCGAATGTGCTGAAAGCCAAGCTGGAGAAGCGCGGCATTCGTGTGTACATCCTGCTGCCTAAGCTCCCTATCCCGCCCAGAGCGAAAGGGATTGACTGGAACGATGTCCTGATGAGTCAGGGAAGCCTCGGCTTTCCAAATGCTCGCTACCTGCGCGATTTTATTGCGAGAAGGAGAGATGAGTATGCCCGTCATTGATGTCTCAAAGGTTGATACCACGCCTGGTAACGACGAAGTGTGCTCCTTCTCACCCCCTGAGGGGTGGGAGGGTGACTCTGCGGCTTACATTGAGCTTATGCGGTCTCGGTATCGTAATCTGATGCACTGCCAGAGAATGATGGTGACGGCTTCTTTCGCAAGAAGGGAGTCCATCCAAGTTACTGGTCCTTTTGCTGACGAAGCGACTAAGATCATTAACTCAATGAAAATGAACAAGGCAAAGCCGCCATCGGCTTTGTCTGCTTAAAACTTTAACCCTGAGGGGGTGTTCATGCCCTCTCGGGCATGATTCGCCTCCTCTTCAACTGTGGAGGTAATTATGAAAAAGTTTTTGCGTATTAAGACGTGGTTTGTGCGTCTTTTCTCTCCTGACAAGAAGACTCTGGGAGCTATCGGTGAAGACCTGCGTAAGGTCGCCGTAACAGCCATCGGTGTTGGTATTGTAGGATTGGCTGTATCTGGGGACACTATTACCGTCAAAGAAGCCGGTTTAGTGTTGTTTGTTGGGGTTATCCTGTGGATCTATGGTATAATCTTAACCAAGGTCAGCAATTCCTAAGGGGGTCAAATGGACGCTTTCACATTAGGTATGTTAGGGTTGCTTTTATTTTTCACTGTCGTCACTGGCGGCAGTCTGTATCTCTACCATGAGAAACAGAAAGAAAAAAAGCATCACAATGCCTAAAGAATAACTGCGAAAATGAACGAAAAGGCCAGCAATAGCTGGCCTTTTTTTATACTTGAAGTTTGATGTGTTACATGTCACGATAAGATAAGTGTGACATGTAACGGAAAAGGTGGTTTTTTGAAAGTATCCAATGAAGACGCTCATTCGACGTCAATATATCTCCTCAGAGCCGCTTCACGTCCAGCGTTTTGGCGTGACGTTCCCTTTGATAAGAAACTTGAAGCTGTGAATAGTCTGAATAGCATAGGACGCTCACCCTCAGAACTCACCGAATGGATTAATAAATATCTGACAGCAGAGCAAATTAATAAGCTCGGGACATCTATTAGGCAACGTCGCAGAAGGGGATATGGTGTTGGTAAAAGCATAACTATAAGCGATAACGCCCACAGGATTTTGAAGCGGTTGTCAGAAGTCGATGGTTGCAGTTTGTCAGAAGTGATCGAGAAACGCCTAGCCCGAGCTTATAAAAATACATGGGACCATAAATAGAGTGACACGAGGGGTTGCATTTTTAAAACCCGTGATAGCATCTAAATGAACCCAAACGAATAGGGGTGCTGGCGGCGATGCCGACCATTATCCCGACAATGGAGAAATAGACCATGATGACATTGACTACCGTCTCGAAGAAAACTTCAAATAATTCAGCCCTTGTATTCTGGCGCGTTGGTACAAAACGGAAAGGCATCCTTGATGTCCATATTGATTTTGACCACGAAGAAGCGGATCTTTTGGCTGAGCTCGTAGCCATTCGCTATCTGGCGCTGGACAAACAGGTTTTTTGCAGAGAGCCAGGTGCTGGTGCTGGTTACAAGCTGGTTGTATCTAAAGGCGCAATTAAGAAGCTGGCGCTGGGCAAATCCAGCAAGAAGTTTGCTTTCAAGTTTGCAGCTTGTCTCACCGGTCGCTTGAAAGGCGCAACCATTGAGGTTTCGCAGAGCATGGAGTTCATGGATGAGCCAGGGGAGGGGAATGTTGAGCTCCTCGATGTGGACAAGCAGGCCTATACCCAGACCCATGACGAAATCTCTACACCAGCCATTGGCCCCGTCTTGGTGACTCAACATGCCATCGATCAGTATCAGGCCCGGATAACCTCTGGAGACCCCAAAAAACCGTGGGCCTCACTCGTTGGCCGCCTCCAGCATCCAGAGCTACAGGTCCAGCCTTTTGACGAAAAGGTGGCTCGCCATAAAGCCAGAAAGTATGGCCGCGTCGATAACGTGGAAGTCTGGGGCCACCGCGATTCCAAATTCAAGTACCTCATGGTGATCAACGACGACAACAAGAAGCGTGTTCTCGTGACAGTGTTTGAACGAAATGAGTAAGAAAAGGGAAGTTTTTGATGAAAAAGGGGTTGATAAATAAGTATCAAAATTATGCAGCAACAGAAGAGGCATTTGCTGTTCTATTTGTTAGAAATAATCTTAGAAAGGCTTTGGGTCACTGGGTTGATATAACGGATTCTAGGCAGTACGAAATGTCAGATGATAAACTTCATTTCCGTTATGTTCGTGGCGGCCTGTTCAGGCGAAAAATAGATCCAATGTATCCTAAAAAGTCCATGTTCACCGTTGATGGTGTGTTTAATGAAAAAGCATACATATTGGCTGTTCGCGCTATAACATGGGAGACGGCGAAAAAAGATATTAAAAAACAAAAAGAACAAGGTGTTAAGCCATTGAGATTTAATATAAATGGAATCGTCTACGACAAGAACAAAGACAAGTTTTTCATAGATGAAACGCCACCAGAGATTAGAGTTCTTGAAAAAAACCTTTCTGATCGCACTAATCCATTGTGGGATAAGGCAATGGGTTATATGGCTTCGCCTGAATTTGTTTATAAAATCAAAAATATAAGTATATATAAATAACTTTGAGAGGTAACTGATGCCTGAGAACTTCATTTCTCAGCTCTTAGGGGGCGTTTTGGCTTCACTGATAAGCGAACCGTTAATTTGGTTGCTTTTTGCGGTAGCGGTCGCTGCGTTTTTTGTCAGAATGTATTCACGAAACATCAAGGGGCGGTTCGGAGAGTGGGCGTTATCAAAAATACTGCACAACCGATGTGGGCAGGAGTGCGTTGTTTTGGATGATGTCACACTGGTGGTTTCAGAAGGGGATACGACGCAGGTAGACCACATTGTCATTGCTCCAACCGGAATATTTGTCGTCGAGACAAAGTTCTATAAAGGCCGGATTTATGGCAAGGAATCGGATAAGCAGTGGACCCAGAAAATCTTCAAGAGCACCTATAAGTTCCAGAATCCGTTTCGTCAGAACTACAAGCATGTGAAGGCTATCGAGGCTCTTCTTCCTAACGTCGGGTTGGCAAACATTCATTCCTTGGTTGTCATGCTCGGGGAATGTGAGTGGGCAAGCAAAGAACAACCAGCAGCTCTCTTCACTTCCGGGTGGAAAGCGGCGGACTACATTAACGACATGATTGCCAGTGGACAGAAGGTGCTCGATGTCGAAGAGGCCTCTGCGAGGTTCCAGAGTCTCAGGCTTCAACGTGGTTTGAGGACTAACCGAGCTCACATTGAGAATCTGCGACGGAACAACAAAGTCTAACAACGCAACCCTGCAACCATACTTTGCACCATCAGCGCAAACATAGCTTTGCTGTTCTTCATTCCCTAAAAGGGCAGAAACACAGTCGCTGAAAACGACCCACCTACCTGAAAATGGCTCCAGTGCAACAACTGGAGCTGTTTATGAGATCGAGACCTACCCTTTCACTGATGCGAAATCTGCGGTCATTGGCCGTGGTGGTGCTCGCAACCTTGCCGTGCATCGCTTTTGCACAATGGCGGGTTGTGGCCGTGAGCACCGAAGTAGATGCAATGCGCTTCAACACCATCATGGACGCGCATTCCTTCATGAAGAACTACCGCATTGAAGAGGAGAAGGGGTACGGAGAGTTCGTCAGCGAAAAGCTGTATCCGGTCGAGGGATATGGTGATGGCCGCTACACCTCCAGGATCTGCTTCAAGTACGTTGGCGGGACCGCAAGCTATGACCCTGAAACCTGTACTGGTGGAGCATACTGGCGGTCAACCTACATCCTGCCGGGCGAGATGGACAATACGCCATTCCTTGACCGTGACCTCGGTTTACCATCAACAGCCATGTGTGTGGGGAACCCTATCCATCTCGGCACCGGCAACAAGTTCCAGGCTGAGCTGGATTATCAAAGCGGCGGTTCAGACCCGCTCACTTTCACCAGGTACTACAACAGCCATCTTCCGGATGAAGAGATCGGCGGCTGGCGGCATACCTACTCGCGGAGCGTCGAGGTCAACGCCTCGAAGTACGGTGAGAACATGGTTGTCCTGCACCGGCCAGAAGGGCAGGAGCTCGCCTTCTACGAAACATCCTCTGGATGGGTGCCAACATGGAAAACCGATGACGCCTTAGCCAAAGAGACTACCGGCTGGCGCTACACCCAATCTGACGGGGTGGTTGAGTCCTATGATGAAACCGGACGACTGACCGGCATCGAGAAGCCCAACGGCAATCACATCACCCTGAGCTATCTAAACGGAGAGCTCTCCTCGATCACTGACGGCTTTGGCCGCACCCTCCAGTTCCAGTATCAGGATGGCCGCATGGTCAGTGTCACCGATCCTGCTGGTGGCAGTATTCAGTACCAGTACAACAGCGCTGGCAAGCTGGCGGAAGTGATCTACCAGGACAATACGACTCGCAGCTATCTCTACGATGACCCGAACGCACCTGGTTTGCTCTCTGGGCTGGTGGACGAGAACGGCAACCGTTTCGCCACATGGGGATATGATGCTCAGGGGAGGGCGGTTCTAAGCGAACACGCCGGAGGCGCAGAGAAGACTCAGGTAAGCTACAACGCTGACGGAAGCGTCTCTGTCACCAATGCCCTCGGCCACGTTCAGCGATACACCTACAGTCGCCACAATGGGATGCTCAAGCCTGATGTGGTTGAGGGTGCGCCGTGTACCGGCTTTGTGGGCGGCAAGGAAACCTACGTCTACGACAGCAAAGGGCTCGTCTCCAGCATTACTGACCGCGCTGGGCAGAAGCGCACGTTCACCCATAACGACCGGGGATTGGAAACCACCCAGATAGACCAGGACGGGGGCAAGGTTACGACCGACTGGCTTCCTTCCAAGTCGCTCCCGGCAAAAATCACAGAACCAACAAGGATCACTGAGCTCACCTACGACACTCATCTTCGGGTGATAAGTCGCAAGGTCACTGATCGCAGCTCGGGCGCTTCCCGGACATGGACCTACACCTATGCCCCTGTTGGTACAGGAAAGCCGAGCCTGTTGGCCTCGGTTGATGGTCCGCGCACCGACGTCAGCGATGTGACGACATTTGACTACGATGACCAGGGCAACCTGAGCCGAGCAACGAACGCGCTGGGGCAGGTGACGCAGTTTGGTGACTACGACGCGAACGGTCGCGCCGGGACCATTCAGGGGGTCAACGGTGTAACCCAGACCCTCACCTATGACGCCAGAGGAAGACTTGTCAGCTCCACTGGTCCAGAAGGCACCACGACCTACAACTATGATGCTGTGGGGCTTCTGAGTTCGCTAACCAAGCCAAATGGTGCAACTGTCAGCTATGAATACGACGCTGCCCACCGGCTGGTAGCGGAAACAGATGGACAGGGCAACCGGCGCGAGCTTGAACTCAATGACCTCGGGAACCCAGTAGAAGAGCGTCTGCTTGATGCGCTGGGCCAGACCCGTTGGATAGAGCACCGGATCTTCAACGAAGTAGGCTGGCTCTCCAGTGTCTCCGACGCCTATAGCAATCAGTCATCGTTTTCCTACGATGTGGTGGCAAACCTGATACAGGAGACCAGTCCATCTGGTAACGCGCACTCCTACAAGTACGACGGTTTCCATCACCGGACGCAAACAACCGATCCCCTAGGGAAGGTCACGCAGGTACTCTACAAGGATACCGGCGATGTTTACCGCGTCTCAGACCCTCGTTCGCGCCTGACCTACTACAGCTACAACGGCTTTGGCGAAGTGACTCAAGTCCGGAGCCCGGACACCGGCACCACCGACATTACCTATGACGAAGCCGGTAACGTGGCAACGCGCAAGACGGCCAAGGGGCAAACCACAAGCTACAGCTATGACGCGCTGAACCGGATCATCGAAACCTCCACCGATGTCGCTGGCGAATCGCCAATTCTGTACGGGTATGACGAAGCAACCTCACCATACGGCATGGGCCGCTTGACCTCAGTCGATGATGGCAACGGTGTCCGGAGATTTGGCTACACACCCGAAGGATGGCTGGCTTACGAGACCTGGGAAACCCACGGGCAGAGCCTGACGACCCAGTACCAATACGATGGTGCAGGCCTCGTCACAAAGATCACGTATCCCAGTGGCCGTGAGGTCTCCTACACCCGTGACTCAGCCGGTGACGTCATCGAGGTGACAACGACACAAGCAGGCACCACAACAAGCCTGGCAAGCCAGATTGAGCGAGCGCCCTTTGGCCCCGTCACCAGTATGGTCAGAGGGAACGGCATTTCAGAAAGCCGCGCTCTGGATCTCGATTACCGCGTCACCGGCATCGACGCTACCAGGGTGCATTCGCTGGTCTATCGGTACACGCCAGACTCGTTGATTTCAGCCATAGACGACAACCTCAGCTCATTAGTCAATCAGTCGCTCAGTTACGACGCGGTTGGCCGCATCACCTCTGCTGAGGGGCTCTATGGCGTTTTGGGCTATGGCTATGACGCCACCGGCAACCGGACCTCGATCACCACCGATGGCCTGAGCCAGAGCTACACCATCAACTACATGAACAACTGGTTGGTAAAAGCCGGGCAAACCTCCAGAAGCTATGACGCCAATGGCAACCTGACGAAGCAGGGGACGGATACCTTCACCTATGACAGCCAGAACCGGCTGGTGGCCGCAACGGTCGCTGGAGTGACAGCGAGCTACACATACAACCATCTGGATCAGCGTGTAACCAAGACCCTAAACGGGCATACCCGGCTGCTAGTTTACGACCTGGCAGGAAACCTCATCGAGGAGCTGGACGCGGCCACAGGAGACGTGCTGGCGGAGTATATCTGGCTCGATGGCACTCCCCTGGGCTTTGCTCAGTCAGGACAGACCTACCAAGTCCACGT
This sequence comes from Shewanella sp. ALD9, assembly GCF_002836315.1. Taxonomy (NCBI): domain Bacteria; kingdom Pseudomonadati; phylum Pseudomonadota; class Gammaproteobacteria; order Alteromonadales; family Shewanellaceae; genus Shewanella; species Shewanella sp. ALD9. Next base: position 65,220 of record NZ_PJCD01000039.1, on the reverse strand, counting down.
CGATCACCTGGGCACCCCGAAGGCGCTGACCGACACCAGCGGCCAAGTGGTTTGGAAGGCGAGCTACAGCCCGTTCGGTAAGGCCAGCGTCACCACCCAGGGGCCAACCTTCAACCTGAGGTTCCCAGGGCAGTATTTCGACGCGGAGACAGGTCTCCACTACAACTGGCGGCGTTACTACGACCCAGCGACTGGGCGGTACATCACCAGCGACCCGATTGGGCTGGCTGGTGGGATTAACACCTATGCCTATGCGCTGAGCAACCCGATAGGCAATGCAGATCCAACAGGGGAGTTTGTGCCGCTTCTATTGGGGGCCTATGCTGCTGTTGAATTTGCCTTGAGCGCTTGGGACGCCTATGACACGTTCAAGACTATCACCAGTGATTGCGCTACAACAGGAGAGAAATGGACTGCTGGTGGGCTGTTTGCTGCGGGGATTATCCTGCCGGGTAACTATGGATGGGTTGATAATGTAGCAAAAGACGCGAAAGCATACTCAACAATATTTGAGACAACACTGAAAAAGACATCATACCCAGGCAAGAGCAGAGCGAAACATTTCCAGGAGGCAAACGAAAACCTACTGAGCCAGATGGAAATTGATTCCGAATTTAATAACATGATGAAACATTTAGGTGTAGATATAAAAAGAACACCTACAGGCCTAGCTCCGAGAAGACCTCCGGAGGGCTTTACATGGCATCATGAGGTTGAAGATGGTCTTATGAGGCTGGTTCCAAGAGAGCAGCACACACCTGGTAGCGCCTACTGGAACGTACTACACCCTAACGGACGTGGAGGATATTCAATATGGGGGAAATGAATGTGCTAATTGACGTGACGAAGAATATATCCAGTTACGACGAAGAAATGACGATATACGCAAGGAAACCTTGGACATTATCGTCAGAGGTTGTTGTAGCATTTGAAAGTGAAAATGGTGAGCCGCCAGAAAATATAAAGCAACTAGGGCTTGAGTATTTTTTAGAAGTGTTTCTTGCAAAGGATCTGATTGAAACGTTGAGGTCAAGCAATAAGTCTGTGCAGGGTCCTGATGAGATTTGTCAAAGAGTGATTGATTATGCGATTAATGATGCTTAATCGAATGTATATTTGGTTTTTTTTGGCGATAGGTGCCGTGATTGGGGTGATAGGTTCAACTATGTCCTTAATCGAGTTCTGCCACAGTAAACGACGGTGAGTAATGACTAGAAATAAAGCAATTGCGGCATACTTGATCTGCCTGCCAGCTTTGGGTGGTGTATTTGGACTCCTTTCCTATGTGGCGTACAGGCTAATAAATGGAAATGATTCCATGTTTGTATTTGTGATGATGATGGCTGTATGGGGAGGTTTTGGAATCTTTATCGGTGCTTATGGTGTTTTTCATACGATTCGGACAGAAAAGAAAATCAATGAATTTATGGGTGGAGGTGGAAAATAGGTCTGAGGGCTGGTCTACGCGAACGTTTCTGGCGTTGGCCCAGCCGACGTCAGCGCCCAAGTGGTTTGGAAGGCGAGCTACAGCCCCTTCGGCAAGGCCAGCATCCCTCTCTTTCACATGTGAAAGTTGCTTCTTTCGTTCCTTTATGCGCCCCAAAAGGGCAACTTGAGACGAGTGTTTTCTTAATAATCAAAGTGATAATTAGAGCATTTAGAAAAACAGGAGCGTTGTATGAATCTTCTCCGGCAAATTTTTGGCTATAAGAAAAAACACTCAAGATATGCGGAAGTGAATCAGGAAATTAAAAAGCAGTTGGAAGAGACACGTCTAAGCATTAGCAAGAGAGCCGGAGTGCATTTAGACCTTTCATCAATATTGTTGGCTCGCAAATACATTTATGTTCCGTTTAATGAAAAAGAAGAAGCAAAAGCTCTAGGTGCAAGGTGGGACAAACCCGTGAAGCGCTGGTATGTTCCAGAAGGAAGAGATGTAAAACAATTTCAAAAATGGCTGTACCCTCATGCTCTTCACGGAGTTTCAGTAACCCCGCCGCTATATATTATCAGCACAACTTGTCACTGCTGGAAGTGTTTTAGTCCAACAAAGGTTAGCACTCTTGCTTCATTCGGTTTTGAGGATGCACTTATTACATACGGCTATATTGAAGGTGGGAACTTTGAGTTGGAGGATGCACTGAGTAGCCCACAACTTGGATTTGAGAAACGTTACTCTCGAACGATAAAAAGCTCTTACTTCACAGTTCCTTGTAAAGAGTGCAACTCAATTCAGGGTGATAATTTCATCATTTTCGACTCCGATGCTCCGTTAACACCACTTTATGGTTCAGAAGGCATGATTCTTGAGCATATTATTCATGAACCTGTTTGGATCACTGCTACTTATACCGTAAACGCAGAATCACCACTTATACCATTTTTAAAATCGTAGTTATGAGATTCCTAGTGAAAAATTAATGAGTTATTCTTGGTACAGTAGAGCTGTCGCTCGATCTTGAAAAGGTGGATTTCAAAACAATGAAAAATATGAAGGTAATAGCTTTGATAATGGCCGCAGCCGCATCTGGCTCGTCAGTCTACGCCGCGACATTACCGACCAGTGAGGTGGACGCATACATACTTGCGATGAACACCATGTCACCGATCACTGCTAAGTACACCATCCAGTACAAGCAAGCGGTTGAGCAAAAATGCAATACGGCCCTGAGTGTTGAGCAGCTCAACTCAAAGGCATTCACCAATGTTGTCCAGGCAATGGTGAGTAGTGAGACCGTCGATAGAATGGGGCTGGATGCTGCTGGTGGATCACTCCAGGATACCCTGTCTGTGATCGGCAAGAACGTTACTTGCAACAACCTGAACGCGCCATTTAAAGCACTCCTGGATGATAAAGACTTCACCCGAAAGCATCAGCACCTATCGAAGGTTTTGCATACGTGGGATGAGGTGGTTTCGCAGAGCAAACCTTGAATAATAAAAAGGAGCCTAACTGGCTCCTTTTTTAATGGGGATGATGTTACGTTCGTGGACGTTATTTTCACTCGGGATATGTAACGTTGAAAAAGGCGTACCGACAAGAGAGTGGTCACATAGCTCTCCATAATAGATAAGCGACAAAATCTCTTGCTCGTTGATTTTTCCCACCTTAAAAAGGTAATTGATAATTGCTGTATCCAGTAGGTCGTGACACCCATTAAGCAAGTCCACGATATTGGCCGCAGCTTCATTTTCCTCTCCGTCATCTCGACCAGCTAATACCGATTCAACCCAAGCCTCAAGGCTAGGGTGTCCCTCAGCGAGTTGTATTTGACGGCACTCGTTCTCGATCAACCCTGTGATTGCTTCGTTGAGCGTTCCGCCATAAGTCGGCATGTTGAGAACGACTCCAAATCCAGGGATTTCTTTTTGGATTGGCTTCGCATCCTTGGGAGCTGATTTCAGCCACAGGAAAAACCAGATCCCAGAGCTTATGTCTTCCGGCTTGACTTGGTTGGCCGCAAGGAATTTGGAAACCTCGTTACAGATGATGCCATCTGGCGCGGCCATCTCGTAAATACCCGCCATCAGATCTTCAAGGCTCTTATACATATTATTTCTCGCACCTGCACATTATGTATCCACTATCGCTGTTAAGCCGATCCCTCGCAAGTATGTTCCAGCGCGACATTATACCGTTTTGTCGTAACCTGTAAAATTATCGTATTACCGTAATTATGATAATTACGGTAAATGATCGTAAAGTCTGCGTGGTTTGTTCTACTTATTAAAATGTATCTTTGAAAAAGTAGAGTTTTTGAAATAGGATAGGTGGTGGAGAATGCCAACTTTATACGAGGAGCGAGATCAGTGATTTTTGATGTAAGAGCAGCCTTCGAGGTAGCGCTCCAGACGGACACCCACCTGGTACTTATCGATCTGGATCAGGGAGCATCAGTTACGAACGATGCGGAAGCGGTAATCGCCTGGTTGGCCGCAAACCTCGAAGGTGGAATTGGAAAACGTAAGGTGTACTACCGGGACACCTATGAACGATTTGATGAGCTCAAGGTTAATGCTGGTACTTTTGCCGGTTTTTCTCCTTGTAGCGAAGGCCAGCAGATCGCCTTGGCTAAGATGCTGGACAAGTAACCCTGTACGGAGAACTCGATGTTAAATAAGAACAAATTTGAAAAAGTGTTAAAGAGAATCCTCGATAAGAACTTTGAGCGCTGCTCTATTTGCAGGAAACCATTCCCTGGACCGTGCCATACTTTTGCGGGTTTGGATTCGGACAATAAAGTTCAGAACGTAGGTTCTTGCTGTCGGACCAGTATTGTGGACTTGCGGCATGGAGGTGTGTATACGACCGCTCCTGTAGATACTCAAGAGGGGCAAAGTCAGGTGCGTGAGCTGCTCGCAACGCATCCTTGTAAGGAGATGATGGGACATGCTTAGAAAAAAAGTCTTTTTTATCAGTCAAGCGGAGGCCGAAAGACTGGAGCCGGTTCCCGGTGCGGCCATGATCTCCATAACTGACCCTGATAAGTCCCCTGCTACGCTTGGTGCCTGGGAGCTATTGTACCGTGACAGCTTCTACGACGGAGGCTATTCCGAGAACACCATCTACACGATGAAGTCAGCGTTCCGGATGAATTACGCATCCTACATCGACTCGTTCCAGGCTGAAAAGCTGTCCACCTTCCTAGATGGATTGGTTGGTAGCGGTATCGATCAGATATTCGTTCATTGCTACTACGGTGAATCCAGAAGCGGAGCGGTAGCGCTGTACCTACAGAACAAACATGGTTTCACTCCGAACAAGCCGATCACCAAGCCCAATCGAACAGTTTACGAATTGCTGTGCGCTCCGACCAAGTATGAATCACTGATACAAAGCTACGAAACGCAACATATTGAGAGGGAAACCCCTCTCCACCTCAAAATATGGGATTTGGTTCTCGTGGCGGTCGGCCTTAGGAGGTGATTTTGTACAATACGAACAACGACAAAGAAGGGCCAATTCCACTTACAGGAGCCCCTGTTCCGTTAGAACAAAGCGTCCGTAGTGAGTTGCTGCCATCATCGAGTTCTCTCCAGAACATCCATGACAACCCTGCCATCGCCTATCTGTTGAGTCTTGGCTCAAAGCGAAGTAGGCAGACTATGGGCTCATTCCTTAATATTGTCGCCAAGATGATCGGGTTTCAGAACCTTCGTGATTGTGCATGGAGCTCAATGAGGAGGCACCACATTTTGGCCGTGCTCGAAATGCTAAGCGATTCAGGTAAAGCTCCGGCAACCATCAACACCTATCTCGCAGCGCTGAAAGGTGTAGCTCTTGAAGCGTGGACGATGAAACAAATAGACACGGACAGTTTCCAGCACATTAAGCAAGTGCGCTCTGTGAAAGGGTCCAGGCTACCCAAGGGCAGAGCCCTTGAACGCCATGAAATTCGCAGTCTTTTTTTCACATGTGAAAGCGATCTAAGCTCCAAGGGGGTGCGTGACGCGGCTATTTTGGGGGTTCTTCTCGGATGCGGTTTACGTCGTTCTGAAATTGTCGCCTTGGACATGGTGGACATGATTTATAAGGACCGAGCTCTCAAGGTGCTTGGCAAGGGCAACAAAGAGAGAATTGCTTATGTACCTGGCGGTGCATGGAAAAGACTGGAGAAGTGGGTTGAAGAGGTTCGGGGGGAGCATGAAGGTCCTCTTTTCCCGAGGATAAGGCGATTTGATGATGTGACAGGAGAGAGGATGTCTGATCAGGCCATCTACCACATTCTGGAAACCAGAAGAGTCGAAACAGGTCTGGAAAAGTTCGCCCCTCACGATCTTCGGCGTACCTTTGCCTCCTCGATGCTGGATAACGGTGAGGACATTGTGACCGTGAAGGATGCTATGGGCCACTCAAGTATCGCCACCACCCAGAAATATGACAGACGTGGTGATGAACGTTTGAAGAGAGCAAGCCAACGCCTCGATCTAGCGGATTAACAACATGAATGATGAAGAACTCGAACTCGCCAGAGCCGATGCCATAAAAGACGATAGATGCTTTTCAAAGGGGCGGCTCAGGGATGAATTTAGGATGAAGCCCAAGCCCGGAGTGGAGCCTGTTTCGTTCTACAAAAACGGGTATGGCAGACATTTTGGCGTGTTCCGTATTGCTGATTGCGAGCCAATGAAGAGCAGGGCCTGTTCACCGGCCTCAGAAAAACAAATCAGGGCTCAGCTTATCCTATCTATCAAAGCAAGAATGCGTAGCAACCTAGCAAAAGCATCGGTTGTGGCTGAAACATGGGTAAACCTGGAGCCCGTAGTTCTCGACACTGAGACGACCGGCCTTGGTGAAAGAGACCAGGTGATAGAGTTGGCTGTCACAGACATCTGGGGCGATGTTCTACTGAACACCAGGTTGCGGCCAACCGTGAAAATTTCCCCTCATGCAATGGATGTTCATGGAATCAGCGAGGCGGATCTGACGAATGAGCCTATGTGGCCTCAAATTGCGCCAGCTCTTGCCCAGCTTCTCTCTGGCCGACATGTAGTGATATTTAACTCCAGTTTCGATAGCAGGCTGTTGAGGCAGACTGCCGGTGCATTTGGAGATCATATGCCTTGGTGGGAAGAGAAAAATTTGCTGTGTGCGATGACGCTGGCGTCTGATGCCTTTGGTTCAACCAACCGGCACGGCACTATCTCGCTTGCGGATGCAACCTACCAAGCAGGCGTGGTTTGGAAAGGTCGAGCCCATTCAGCAGCGACCGACGCCATTGCCACCGCCGATCTGGTGACAGAGATAGCAAAAGTCCAACGTAATCTCGTGGTTCAGCTCCAGGAGCTTCAAAGCAAAGGTAATTTGGAATGACAGAACAATCCTACGGCGAAAGCCTGAAATTTTTCTCAGACTGGCAGAAAGACCCGGCGAAACGTACCGGCATTAATGTGCAACACACGCTAACCAGAGGTGATTATCCTACTGTCAGCATCGAGATTGCACCGATCAGGGCGTCGGGGTCCAGCCCAGACTGGAAAAGCAAGATCACAGTGCAACTCACTCGTGGCGAGCTGACGGCGTTTTGCTGTGTTCTCTTTGGCTTGCGTAGCAAGGCTGAGGGTTCATATCACGGTGACTCGAAGAACAAGAGCTTTGCGGTTTACAACAACGGCAAAGCCGGTGTTGCAATCATTCTCAGCGAGAGAGGCAACCAGCTCCAGAATTTTATCAATGATGACGACCGGATGGAGCTTGCAGTTTTCGCAGTTCGCCAGCTTTCCAACGCATGGAAAGTTACCCCTTCTGATGCCATCGCGCTGCTACGCCAATCAGCGTGGATGGACCGAAATTTGTCCTAATCGAGCAAATCTAGGCACCCTAAAAGTCGTCCTATAACCACAAAGTTAGACCATCATGCAAAGTGGGGTATAATGGGTGCCAGCCCCACCCCCGCAGTCCCACTCAGCCACATTTCTGGCCTGACCCGCGCTTTTCTTCTTTCTCTCTTTTTCTCTCTCTTTCTCAATCTAATCTCACACACGAAGGTCAAACAGGACACCCGCCGAAGCGAAGCGGAGGCGTATTCTTGCTTCCTCCCCCTCGTTGCATGATGGTCTAATACTGTCTACTATGTAACCAATGATCTGTTAGAACAAACCCACACACAGGCGGCAACATGGCTAAAAACTTCATTTCAGAACAATTCTCGGCCATGTGCCGGGACTTAACGAACCTGTCTTCCATTATCAAACGACTACCACCACGGTACGCAAAAGTTGCGGCCATCCCCCCTACCAGAAAGGGAATGGAGAATGAGCGTATCAACAATATTGTCGTGACGGAACAAATAGGACGCGAAGCTCTTGAACTCGCAGCGCATAGCTACAAAGATCTGCACATCAACCCAGACTATTCGCAGAAGTCCGCCAGGCGCACAGTGGGGGTCCTATGGTTCTCCCCTTCCAAAGTCGGGCTGGCTGCTGAAATTGCTGCAACAGTTGATCGTATCAATGCGGCCAAAGCCGGTATAGAAGAGTTCATTATCTCTACATACCCCTCCAGGCAAGAGCGGTTTGAAGCACTTCGAGTAGACTGCCCTGGAGTAATGACACTTCACCTTTACAGGCAAATCCGATGCTATTCCAGTGGCGACATCGACTCTATCCGCTTCACCTGGCAACGGAAGGACTCTTTAAAGAAGCCTGTGAAAGAAGAACTCTTGCAACGAATAAGAGAGGAGCTTGAACGCTCTGGTGCTGACTATCAGCTTCCCCTTGAACAACTTATCCAGAGGATAGTCAGCACTCCAGAGCCTTACCTCCGGGAGCGAAGGGAGGTAAAAGTGCAGCCGGTAGCAAACGTCATGGCCGCAGGCGTACTCAAAACCGTTACCGCGCCCATGCCCCTGATTCTGCTACAAGACAAGGATGTTGAGCTCAAAATGCTTCGCAGCTTCGACGCATCAGAACAGCGCAAAACACGATCAGATAAGTCGGCTTCTGAAATCCTTGGCACCTTTGGCGGCGTCACCATCGAATCTACCCCTGAGTAAACGTGACCATGTAACAAAACCCTTCTCAGCACGGAAGGGTTTTATCCAGACGAAATAATTTCAATCTATCTTGCTTTAATGTATAATTACGATAATTATCATATTACGGTAATTATCGTAATTACCGAGAGAAAAAGGAACGTTATTATGGCTAGAAAATTAGTTGAGTACGACGATGTAGCAGCAGCGGCACAGCGGCTCAAAGACGCAGGTAAACGTCCAACTCTCATCGCGGTCAGAGATCTGATTGGCAAGGGAAGCTACACCACCATATCAACATTTCTAAAACAGTGGTCAGAGGAACATTCTCTCGATGATGAACCCGTAGAAGTGATTCTACCTGAATCGGTTATGAGTGATGCTCAGCTCTTTCTCCAGAAAATATACACTGTTGCAAAAGCCAGTGCTGATGATCAGCTTGAACGCGAGCGAGAGCTTCTGCGCCAAAAAGAGATTGAGTTCCAAGAAGACATGCAGCAAGCCGTGGATATGGCTAATGATGCCACAGAAAAATCTGAGCTTTTGGAAGAGCAGCTTGAGGCTATAACCAACAAAAAAGCAGAAAGTGATGCTGCTCTTGCTAAAACTGAGAGCTCGTTATCACTCAAATCTGCGGAGTTAGAACGCTCTCTAACTGACATAGAAAAACTAGAAAAGCGGATCATGGATTTGGAAGGAAAGTTGGAAGCGAAATCCACCGAACTTACCCGAGCTCAGGACCACTTAGAGCAAGCTGAAATCGAAAATCGCTCTTTGAGCCAAAAATTGGCAACTACAGAGGGTGAGTTAGCTGCTCAAAAAGGCAAAAGTATAGAGCAGACTGAAAAACTCCGGGCAGCTCACGAGCAAAATAAAGCGTTAAAAGAGCAGCTCGAAAATACACAGGCCAAATTGGCCCAATCACAGGACTCCCTCGCCACAGCCAAAGCTCATGGCGAATCCTTAGAACGAGAGTGCCAGCGTCTATCTGGTGATGTCCAAAAGCTGGAATCTAAACTCTCTAGCGCCGAAGCGGAAGCTCGCTCTCTTGTTCAAGACAAAGGCGTTATTGCTGGTCAGTTACAGGAAAAAGACCAGCAGACCAGGAACCTTGAACAGAGACTCAATGAGGCGCTGACCAAAATTTCGGGGTTAGAGTTAGAACTCGTTAAAGCTGGCAAGGGAGGGAAAAAGAAAGAGGAAAACTGATGGCGCGTAAGGCTAAATATTCAGAAGAGTGGCGAAGCAGAGCGGCTGCTCTTCAAGCCAATATCGAGGAGGCTATGAAACTAGCCTCTGCGTCTATTGGTGACGATGGCTGGTTACACCGGCTGCATGTCTGGGTTGCAGAAGTGGCCCAGGGTAACGCCCCAGACTGGTGGACAGATCTGGATTGTGAAGTATCACTCCCCCGAGAAGAAAAGCGGGTCAGCACCTTCATCTCAACACAAAGGAAACGCATCACTTTTCAGATGTGTTTGGCGTAGGAGGTTTCATGAAGCAACTACCTCCTGATACACCCGAACAATCACTGATCACTCAGTATAAAGGGCCTCGACTTGTCGTTAAGGCTTACGCTGGTACGGGTAAAACAACTACGTTGGTTAAATATGCCCACAACAACCTCAATTCCAGAATCCTCTATTTGGCATACAACCGAGCCATCCGCGACGAGGCCAGAGAGAAGTTTCCTGCAAACGTGGACTGCAAAACATCCCATCAGCTTGCATACGCCACTATTGGAAGAAGCTATCAGCATAAACTCACCGGCAACCTAAGACTTACCGATATAGCGCAAGCGGTAAATACGAAGAACTGGACCTTTGCCAAAGACATTATTGACACGCTCAACGCCTTTATGTGCAGCGCTGACACGCGGATTCTTTATACTCATTTTGCTCGTGCTGACACTGGCAAGTTGCTTACATCCAAACAGGAGAGATACCAAATACAAGTGATTGAGGGTGCTGAGCTTATATGGAAGCGCATGACCAACGCCGAAGATCCGTTCCCTACTGTCCACGACTGCTACCTAAAGCAGTATCAACTAGGTATGCCAAATCTTTCTCGCCGGTACACGACTATTCTTTTTGACGAAGCTCAGGACGCAAACCCTGTCACAAGCAGTATCGTTTTGCAGCAGAACTGCAAGGTAATATTGGTTGGAGACCGCCACCAGCAGATCTATAGGTTCAGAGGAGCAAACAACGCTCTTGATAGCAAAGAGCTTATGAACGCCGATCAACTCTATCTCACTCATAGCTTCCGCTTTGGTCCCAACGTGTCGCTTGTGGCAAACGCTCTTCTTGAACTCAAAGGTGAAACTCGCCCAGTCATTGGCCGGGGGCCAGCAGATCAGGTAGTTATGTTTTTACCAGGCGATGTAGGCCATCGAGCAATACTTCACCGAACCGTAATGGGTGTCATTGAAACTGCTCTATCTGCTACCGAAGCAGGTTCACAAGTTTTCTGGGTGGGTGGAATTGACGCTTACCAGATTAACGAGCTCCAGGACTTGTATTGGTTCTCGATGGCTGAACCTGAACGGGTCAAAAATAAGAAACTGCTTGATGAATATGAAGACTACTTTGAGTATCAAGAAGTAGCCAAAGCGACAAAAGACCCCGAGATGATGAGAGCTGTCAAAATCATCAACAGCTACGATGAAATACCTGAGCGACTCACTGTTCTTCGACGAAATACAGTCAAAGAAGAGTTTGGTGCCGATATTACGGTTTCGACTGCCCATCGCTGCAAAGGGCTTGAATGGGACTTTGTTCAGCTCTATGACGACTTTCCTGATGTCCTTGACCCTGAACTCGACCCTATGGCTCGTGATGACGAAATAAACTTGCTCTACGTCGCCTCCACCAGGGCGATGCGTATCCTCGCCTTGAACAGCGCTGTAGAGATGGTTATCCGCTACATTACCCAAAAGCGATTAGTCGAAAAGCAGATAAAGATGGCTGCTGAGGCCAAAGAAGTTGAAGAGGACACGTCCAAATAGCTTGGTCAATTCTTTCACATGTGAAAGTTGACAAATAAAACGCTCTAAGCGCCCTAAATGGGCGCTTACACCTGCCTAATTTCACGCCGCCCACCTCTACCATAACCAACATGGGAAAATACGTGCGTGAGACTATGAAAAAATCACCTTTGAACTTACTGCTCCTAGCATCGCTCACGCTGGGGGCATCACACCAGGCTTGGGCTCAAGATAGCACTAGCTCAGGTTTTTATGAGCGAAAAGAAGAGGGTTGGTTCTGGTACAAAGAAGAGCCAAAAGAACCAGAGAAGAAACCCGAAAAGCCTAAACCGAAGCCGGTGGCAGAAGCGAAGCCAGCGCCGTCGAAGCCTACCGATCCACAGCCGAGCGGTCCAGAAATGTTTTCGGCAAAATGGTTCCGAGAGAACTTACCCAAGTACAAAGATCTAGCTTGGAACGACCCGACTGTTGAAAACGTCAGGACGTTCCTCTACTTGCAAAGATTTGCAATAGACCGCTCAGAGCAATTTTCTGATGCAACAGAGCTTGCTGTTGTGGGTGATCCCTTTTTGGATGAGATAACCAGACGCCCAGCGGCCACGTTTGCTTCACAGCAGGTGGATCGAGATGCTGGCAACGCCAAAAATATGCTGCTCAAAAGTGTTGCCGACCGTGTGGGGATATTCTTCTTCTACAAGTCAGATGACGACTACAGCGAATTACAAGCTCCGCTCATCAAAATGCTTGAACAAGGAGAAGGCTTCTCGATTATCCCTGTGTCTATGGATGGTAAACCTCTCCCCAGTGGAATCTTTCCTAATTACAAAACCGATGAAGGCCATGCCAAACAACTTGGCATCGTAACTTTCCCTGCTGTTTACCTAGCGTCTCCGGATGGTCAATTCGCCCCGATAGGACAAGGACCAATGTCACTTCCTGAGCTGAACCACCGGATTTTGGTCGCAGCTAAACGCAACGGCTGGGTATCAGACGAAGAGTTCAACCGTACTCGTCCGGTGCTCAACCTAGAAAACAACATAGCCGAACGCTTGGCATCACCAGAGTTGGGGTCTGACCTCCAACAGCTATCACAAGCGAGCGGAGACAAAGACAACTTCGTACCACCGGAACAACTAATGAAGTACATCCGGGACAAATTACAGGAGAACTAAAATGGTCACGCACAAGACATTAAAAAGGAGCCTGATTGCCCTAAGTGTGGCGACCAGTCTCTTTATTGCTCCAACAGGAGCTATGGCATCTAACGGCCTACAATCTCAGATGGACAAGCTGTTCAATGAAATGAGTAATACAACACCGCCTGGTGTTTATGAAAGCCAGCGGCGCGGTGTGTTAGCTGGTGGGCGATTCACTGCCAAGACTCGTATCTTTGACGAGAATTTGGTGAGTTTTGCACCTCCATCATGGAAAGCAGGTTGTGGTGGTGTGGACCTATTCGGTGGGTCACTTTCATTTATTAATGCCGATCAAATCGTCCAGCTTCTTCGTGCTGTCGCAGCAAATGCCAAAGGCTATGCCTTCCAGCTTGCACTGGATAACGTTTTCCCTGATGGGGCTAAATGGATAGAGAACTTCCAAAAGAAGGTGCAAGCACTCAACCAACATCTAGGAAATTCCTGCCAACTAGCGCAAGGGATCGTAAACGACCTAACCAGCAGTATGGACGTTAAGCACAAAACCGATGCTTCTATCACCGCCACAACTTCCGGCTTGTATGAAGACTTTTTCGGGTCCAAACAGGAAACCAGCGGTAAGAGCCCTCTGGAAGAACTAAAAGCCAACAAGCCTGATGAATACAACAAAATGATTGGCAACATTGTTTGGAAGCAACTAAAGGGCAACAACGCAAACACCTGGTTCCAGTACGGGGATAACACTCTGCTTGAAGCGATCATGTCTTTAACTGGCACGGTAATCATTGGTGATCTTGTCAACGACCCTAGCTCAACCGGAACTGGCGCAAAAACTACTCCTCTGACGACGCTACCTGGCAACAAGATTACCCTTTCAGACTTGATTTCAGGTGGCTCTGTTGAGATTTACTCTTGTGATAGCGATACGACCAATTGTTTGAATGCCGGAACCTCCAATAAAACGGTCGCGCTCAAAGGGATTAAGAACCAGATCACGGATATGCTGCTAGGAACCAGCTCTACTCCGGGAGTTATCTACAAATACGCAACCAACTCAGGAACCTTGACTGACCCGGAAAAAGCCTTTGTATCTAATCTTCCAGGAGGCATAGGCACCATTGTTCGTAACTTGTCTGTCCTCTCGCAAGACGGAGCTAACCTTTTCGCCACGGAGTCATCAGGAGCAATTGCTCTGGCAATGATGTATAGCTTTTCGGAAGAGTTTTTCCGTGCCGCTCGTATTGCAATGGCAAACAGCAACTCACCCTATAAAAAAGAGGCTCTAGATCTTCTCTCTCAATCACAACAGCAAATCCGTGGCGAGTACACAATCCTTGCCTCTCAGTATGGCGACCTAGCGAGCCAAATTGAGAAATATAACAACCTACTGGACAACATCCGCAAGCAAAAATACATGCTGGCAACTTTGTCCAATCCTCCTAGCACAAACTAAGGGGCAATAGGAATGGGAGCTTTTTCAATCTACTCTATTGGTGACTCTGCTTTTCTGGAGCAAATCCTGATTGCAGTATCAATGATCACCGGAACTGGAGACTTCGAGAAAATGGTCAGTATCGGCCTGCTTCTTGGTGTCTTAATGGTCTGTATTCAGTCTGTCTTCCAAGGCGCAAAGCAAATAAACATTCAGCAGGTTCTGGTCGGCTGGATTCTGTATGCTTGCTTCTTCGGCCCGACCACAACAGTGACTATCGAAGACGCTTATACTGGGCAAGTTCGGGTCGTAGCCAATGTACCTATTGGTGTAGGTTTTGCTGGTGGCGTCATATCCAATGTGGGATACACCATCACCAATTTGTTTGAAACCGGGTATGGCGTGATCGTCCCTAATGTTACGGAAAGCCATTTCTCCGAAACACTGAAACTGCTTAACGACGTCAGAAGGCGAGCCTATGACACAGGGGTGTTCACCGCTCTTAACTCTGCAAATGGCGGAGGCTACGTTGACGTGAGACGCTCTTGGAACAACTACATCAGGGAATGTACGTTGACTAAAGTCGATCTTAACCTCATGTCACTTGATGAGTTAATGAATCGTTCTACTGATTCTGCTTTACGTTTCAACTCGCAGCTCTACGGTACTCGCTTGTATTTATCTACGTCAGACCCAGATGGAGCAGATTACACCTGTACAGACGGATGGGTGGCAATTAGTTCTGCCACCGCAAACCTGAGCAGTCCCGTTGTTGTTGATGCCCTGAACAGCTTGCTTGGCATAGACACTTCAACCGGCGATAACGCACTAACGAAGCTGACTGATTCCCTTCAAGCTATGGGAGCCACCACTACATCATCAATCGACTACCTGAAAGCCGCCGTTCTGGAACCTCTCTATTACGAAGCCGCAGCAGGTCGCTATCAGGATCTCCAGGATTACGGTTCTGCTTTGATGGTCAACCAAGCGATCCAGCAACGTAACACTCAATGGGCCGCAGAACAGTCTATGTTTATGACGGTCGTTCGCCCAATGCTGACGTTTTTCGAGGGTTTCATCTACGCTATCACCCCGATAATTGCTTTTATCATTGTGATGGGCAGCTTTGGGCTCCAGTTGGCTGGTAAATATGTTCAAACCATACTCTGGATTCAGCTCTGGATGCCGGTTCTCTCGATTATCAACCTCTTTGTTCACACAGCCGCGTCAAACGAGATGTCTAGCCTCAGCGCTTCTGGCCTCAATTCTATGTACGCACTATCTTCGACTGGGGATGTGTTGCAACACTGGATAGCTACAGGCGGGATGCTTGCAGCGGCCACCCCTGTAATTTCACTGTTTATCGTCACAGGTAGTACCTATGCCTTCACCAGCTTAGCATCAAGAATTAGTGGCTCTGACCATGTTGATGAGAAGATGCAAACACCAGATCTCCTCAAGCAAGGTCCGGTCATGCAGAGTCAGCCAGCTTACAATCACAATCAGTTCAGTGGAGCGATGGCGAACGGCGCAGAAAGCATGATCAGCACCTTCTCTCTTGGTTCCACATTGGCCTCAGGAGTTAGTTCCGCTCAAGCGTTACAAAGTCAGAAATCAGAGGCATTCCAGAGCACCTTAGGGCGAGGTTTTTCTGATGGAGTGAGCCAGGATCAAGCATATTCGAGACTCTCCAATGTAGGGCGCAATGTATCTTCGCAAAACACAGCTCAGAGCCAGCTCGTCAACCAGCAAGCCAAGAACTTTATGGATAAGTTCCAGGTGGACGATACTCACTCCGATGCTGTAAAGGGTGCGTTTGCCATGCAGGCTATGGGCACTCTCGATGTTGACGAGGCGGCGTCCATGCTCATGCCTATGGTTGGCAAAGCGAGAGCAGCGATGAAGGCTGCTGCTGGAGTTAAATCTAGTAGTACAGCTCTTGTTCCCGCCGGAGGTGAAGGTCAGTCTGGTGGTGGCGGTAGTGATCTCCTTGACATCAAAGCACAAGCAAAGGGATCAACAGAGTCATCCGCGCAAGACTCTTCAAGCTGGTCTGCAAGTGATGTGTCTCAGTTCATGAAAGGTGTTAGTTATTCGCAGACCGATAGCCAAGCGTTAACGAATCAATTAGCACAGGGTTTCAGCCGCTCTGGTAGCGAATCATTTAAGCAAACATGGGGGGATAACCTTTCACAGAATCTGTCCAAGTCGGCTTCTGAGTTGGTTTCTGCGTCAGATACATTCACGACAATGAGCCAGCTCCAGAATCAAATGGGGTCCATGACGAACACCGACTTTAAAACTCTCGGTGGCGCTGTCGCGCAAACTCCAGCGGCTATGAATCAACTGAACGACTACTTCCGTAATGCTGCACCACAGTCTGTGAAAGACGAGGCTTCTTCACTACAACAAAGATACCAGTCTTACGGAATGTCCCCTCAAGTGGCTCAAGCAGCAGCGCGAATGACTGCAATGACTAACTCCAAAAACTACGAACCTGGTAAGGAGCTTGGTGGGTATCAAGCAGCACTACAGGCTATTAATACCGCATCAGGTCGCAATGGAGCGTTTAATGGCGATGCTTACGGAAATAACGGCATTGAAGGTCCTAATGTTCAAGGGCTGCCTTCCCAGGTTCAAGGAGCTGTTGGCAGTGGCCCCAACTTACAACCTGGATTTCGTGAGAATGTGGCGGGTATGGCAGGAACCAATCCTGCGTCAGAAGCCAGCCAGTTACCAACAGACAGTCCACTTGTTCAAAATGACAATGCTATCGGCTCAGCAGCTCTTAACAATAAAGCACAGCAAACTGAGCGTGATGTGTCAGCTCCTGAATTGAAAAAATCTCAGGACAACCTTATGAACTCGCTTCCAGAGATGTCCAAGAGCGCATCTTCATGGGGCGCGTGGGATAACTCCTCTGATTGGATGGGCCGTAGAGCTGAGCAAGCTGGCGGAGCTCTAATTGCTGGGAGTCAGGCTGGCGCAGATGCTTTTTCTAAAGCGATGGACCAAATGAGAACGATGACACCTGAACAGCGAGATCAATTCATTGCGGCGACTCAACGGGGAGATGAAGCGGTAAAAGAAGAGTTTGGCTGGGCCGGTGATGCTTTGGTTGGGATGGCTAAACTTGGCCGCAACGTCATGGGAGCTGCGGCCAGCGGATATGATGCAGCCAAAGAATGGTTAACAGGTAAATCCGACCTGTCAGAAGCGGCCAAAGGAATGAACATTGAGGAACGAGGAGCGTTCTATGCAGCCGCTCTTGCCTCAGCCTCAGAAGCAGGTGGTGGAGCGGCTCAGCAGTTTATGAGCCAGTACGGTGATGAGTTTAAAGAGACTATGCAGTCTATTGCTCAAAGCCGATACGGGCTGACGGAATCCCAAGCTGCTGTTTATGCTGAATCTTTTGATACCAACCAAGGGCGCATGGACCAAGCTGTTCAAAACCTGAAAATGGAATACGCAGAACGCAACCCAGATGGCTCACCAATGATGCAAGATGGTCAACCTGTTCTTTCTCAGCAGAACGAACAATTTACAGACAAGTTGGTAAACGTATTGCAAAACTCGACAGACGCCGGGGATCGTTCAGGAAGCTATCTGACAGCCATCAGGGGCTACAACATAGCAAACCAGCGGTTCTAAAAACAAGCAAACAATAAGGGGGCCATCGGCCCCCTTATTCGTCTCCAGCTCCAATATGATACTTCTGATCAAAGTCGTAGGAATCTTGAAAACCACCAGCATGTTTCTTTATACGTCGAGTAGGCGGTGCCTCTTTGTAAGCTGACCGAGCAGATCGGACTAACCATGTCATTCCAAACAGGGCTCCGACCGCTAAAGCAACTTGCCACTGGAAGTAGGCGATCCCCCCCCAAAAAACCACAGCAGCCCAAAGGCTTTTGTGAATAAAAAATAGGAACCGAGCCCCCCAAACTGCAAAAGGAGCCAATGCCACACCAAGCCCCCAAGGGGTATCAGCCATCATAGCTATTCCAAGAAGAACCATTCCCAGTAGCAGAATATTGATCACATGCTTCATACAAAACCCCTCACTCAATCTTTAAATCAAGTTTACCACAGCATCAAAAAATGCAACTGTGAAAATTTGACTATTTTTTGCTAAGAAAGCATTTCATCAAGAAAATTTATGATTAAAATGCGCTCCGAAACTTTCACATGTGAAAGTCAGACCTTACGGAACAAGGCATTTGTTGACAAACCATTACATAGTTGAACATGTCAAACAGATCGCATAAACTATGCTACAGGCCATTGCTAACGTTTTGGTCCCTATCTGCAACATCGCAGAGTCTTTATTTCCAAATATCTCATTTTGTAAACTCCATCATCCTTGTGTGGTCGGGGCGCTCCTTTGCCTTCCCTGCCCTCCTCAGCTCCTGCTGTATTCGCAATTTCAGCCCTCGCTGTATCCATAAAATCACTTATACCAAAACGCTATTATATATCCCAAAATATCGCACCTCCCGTGCGCTATTTCCGTCATTCCATTGGCGCACTTTCTAATACTATTTCAAAATAATTCGTATCTTATTGATTACTAATAATATTGTAACTTTGTACTGTCGGTACAAAGTTAAGTGTATGTTTTTAAAGGTTTTCTATTGTTTACAGCATCATTATTTGGGCTTATAAAGGGCGCAAAATATGTCAGTTTGTGACAATAGAGAAACTCTAAAAGCGTTCATTTAATAACGCACTTTTAGTATTGGTAATAACGCAGTTTAAGGGGTGGCAACAATGGACAAATGCCAAGTAATAGACATCCCAATCGACCCGGAGAAAAAACGCGAATGGATCAAGTACAAATTAAAGATCCAGGGGCTTTCTCTGGCCGCATTGGGTAGAAAACACAAAACTTCTCGGCAGGTAGTGTCTACAGCACTCTACAAGCCCAGCCCACGTTGGGAGCACGAGATAGCGACAGCTTTGGGTATGAAGCCGTCTGAGATTTGGCCTGAGCGGTATGACGAAGAACACGAAATACCCATTAAACATAAGGAGGCAAGCTGATGAAGAACAAAGCAAAAGTATTGGTTCTTTCTGCGGCTCTCTTGTCGTCAACAGCAAATGCTATTGACCTGAGTGGGACGGTCTTCGACAAAGCTGCGAAAGCACATAACCTTGATCCTCTTCTGGTGTATTCGGTCGCATTGGCCGAATCTGCCTCTGGACGAGGTAACGGCGCTATAAGTCCTTGGCCTTGGACGCTTCGCGTTCCGGGGCTTCCTTTCTATGCCAAGTCGGAAGACCAGGCCAAGGCGAAGCTGGCTGAATTTCAGCAACAGTATGGACGGGCAATTGATGTTGGGTTCATGCAAGTGAACATCCGTTGGAATGGTCACAGAGTATCTTCACCAGCAGAACTTCTTAACCCTGAAACCAACGTAATGGTTGGTGCAGAAGTGCTTTCAGAAGCCATTCAGTCATCTCCAAATGATTTGGAGCTTGGTATTGGCCGTTATCATGCCTGGGAAGACGAAATCCGAGCCAGAAACTACGGTAGTCGAGTCTTGGCTATCTATCGCAACCTTCGTGATTTGTGAGGGGGAGCGAAATGTTAGAACTAGACATTATTGGGGCTTGGGATGCTAAAGCGGTCAACCTCGATCAAGAAAAAGCAGACAGAAACGTCTACGAATTCGATCTTACACTTTGGAATCTGCTTTGCTCTCTGGCAAAAGAACGTCCAGAGGACGCGGCCTCACAATTTGCTTTGGGCATGGGCACGGTACAAAAATTATCACTGGCGACACCTTCCCAATTAGAAGCGCTTGCCTCTGGCGTACTGATTTCTTTCAAGCTGGAAACAGCAGAACAGAACATCTTAACGCGGCTATCAGGAGCCTATGATCCCGTTGTTTTCATCAATCATAGCGTCGATGAGTTTGATGCGGCCTATTGGTTGCTATTTAACCGCGTTGCTTCGAGAGACCCGGAGATGGCTAAAGAAGTTTTCGGTGTATCGAGAGAGCTTTCGGAGCTGGTGGCAAAAGCAACAGATAGTCAATTGCGTCATATGTCTGGAACAACAGTAACGCATTTTACACTGCGTTTCGCTCCCAGCATCATTGAAGAAATCCTTGATGATAGTCGGGATGAGGTAACACACCCAGTATTGAAAAAACTGCAACAGTCTCTACAGGGACGTGGGAGGTGGAGATGAACATTGGCAGCTCTGGTACATTGGGTCGGTGGGTTACAGCTAGACACATGGCCCTCGCCGGATACATCACAAAAATTATCATGATCGAGACAGGGCTGACCTATAAGCAGGTCCGACGGCTTTATCAAGATTTGGAAAGAGATGGATACACTCTGGAGCGAAAGTCCAGGACGTTCAGAGGTGGTGCGACACTTATCCATAGCCATACGTCCAAGATACAGGCATCACTTTTGATGCAGCTCTATTTCAACATTGGTGGGGAAGCAGTGTTACGTTCTGTGAACATAAAAGCCCTAAATAAGGCGTTCAGAATGTATCACGCTATTCGCAAAGAAGTGCCAGGAATGAAAGGTGCGCGATGGGCTCCGTTTGATATTACCGACGCTTGGTGTCTTGCTTCTGAGTTACGAAGTGGGGACGCAATGCTGGAAGAATGCGATAATTGCAAATGCACATACTTCACTTCTGTCAATCAAAGAACCTGCGTTGAGTGTCCGTTCTGCAAGGAACAAGGAAGGCATGGTGGTGGGGAGAAAGAGTGTGCTTGAGTAGCCTATGACATTTTCAACTAAAAGATGAGCGCCTCAACTTTGCGGCGCTCATTTTTTTACTTTTTCTGCGGTATACGAAAGCGTTCTAGCTCAACACGCCCCAACCCCTTAAAGGCATCGGGGCGACGGCCTTGACCGCTCCAGGATACGCCGTCTTTTGAATATTTCGCATTATCAGGTTCTGATTTGCTTGTGTACATCTCATTGAGAAGATTGATGTCCACTCCACATGATTCCATGTCACTCATTATTCGCTCGGCCTGAGCTCGCTTTTCTTTTTCTTCTTCTTCTCGCTTTTTGTACTCTTCCTCCAGTTCATTAAGAACACCTTTCATTCTGTCTATGATCTCCCGAACTTCATCCAGCGGGAGACCTCGTAATAGAGTGCGTATCCGGCTTTTTCGCTTTAACTCTGCGATTATTAATTCTCTACGTTCAGCCGCTGATAGCGTAGAGAATTCCTCGTGGTCTTTCATGTTATACGGAGCCCATCAGTTTTCCTTTAAGTTGATCACGCTTGGAGTCCAGTTTATCTTCAACCTGCAACTGCTCAGGTTGAGACTTAGCAATTTGATGCTCTGAACTCGGTTGCCCAAAAGACCCAATGTTGCCAGAAAAACGAAGAGAATAAAGCCCCAATAGAGCAAGTGCGCGCAGCCGATCACTACGCGCCTTGTGCTGCATCTGGGACAGCTCACGATATAACTCCGGAAATCCTTGCTCCGAAATATTCAGATTAGATATTTTCCCATCCCATTTGCTACCAGCCACTACGACCTCCTATCTATTAGCCGCAGTACCAGAAGCCTCTGGCATTGGATGCCACGGATTCTTTGGGTAGTACGATCCTACTCTTAGGAAAAAGCTCTTTGGCTGCATCCTGGTATGCTTCGGCACCACCACCAGCCAGCAGAACAACATCAGCATCCATCCCGTCTTCCCGCATTGACTTACGCATAGGGACTAATGCGTTTTGAGCCACCTTGGCTGAAGCCTTCTTAAAGTAATCTTTGATCGATACCTTCTCACCATAGAGAAAAATTTCAGTCTTACCGGCGCGAATTGCTTTTTCGATCTTTTCTATGCCAGGCGCACCACCGTGGTCTTCTTGGATGAGTCGATTAGTTTCTTGTAGCAACATCGACATGGCCTTTAGGCTGGTGCCAGATGAGTGATAACGAACTTCACCTTCTTCAAGCGCAACCCAGTCAACAGAGAAAAATCCGGGGTCAATAACAACAGTTTTCCCTCCCTGAATAATTTCGAGTAGGTCATCATCCTTTGTAGAGCTGACAATATCCATGTAAGCACCGGCAGGTTGAGGCACAACCACGACAGACTTAACCGTTACCGTTCGTTTAGGTGTGATCTGGTGCTCACCCTCCAGCCGAGCTTTCAATGCCTCTCTGAGTTCCGCTTCCATGTACTGGCTTACTGGAAGACCTGTCACCAGCACATCAATTTCCTTCTGTTCCGACATCAGAAGTGCAGCGTAAAAAAGAGCCTTATACGGTTTCGTTGATGGGTAGTCACCGTGAAGCTCTCGCTCCCACCCTTGCAGACGGTCAGGTTCAACACCAGCAACCCACTTCTCCCCATCAATCACAACCTGAATACAGGTCCCAGCGCCACCAGTTAACTGCTGTGGCATCAGTTCCAGTGGACCAGCGCCAACAGGCATAACAACAGTACGAGCTTCTTCACCTTTATGACCCATAGCCATTTTCAGGTTGGAGTAGCCAATATCCAAACCCATAACAAACTGATTCATGAAATCCTCCAAAGATTGCTTTTCGATTGTCTTTCTCTTGTTGGAGAGAGAATACAGCCTGACTAAGGCCTATATAGCCTCTGTAGTTGCCCAAAAGGGGCGTTTAGATTGCTTTTCGGTGGCTTTTGGGTTTTATAACCGGCCATACATGTGGGTATGCTGCACGGATAGATAAATTAATGACGACAGCACCCCACCACATATCAAGCACTCCTTTACCAGTACCCATAGTGATCTCGTAAATATTTGGAATCTTATGGTTTTTTATCCAATCTATCTGGAATCTTGCCTAGTGGATTCACATAGAAATTATGGGCATCTGAATTAAGGCTGTAAGATTCCAGATAGATAGAGGGGTATTTGACAAATTCCAAAGATGGGGTAGCCTAGTAACAGGATTAGATTCCAATATTGGAATAATCAGCTTTAAATTCCAGATAGATAGTTATGTGGATAGGAATTGGATAGGAATTGGGAGGGTTTTGAGGTGAGTCTACCAAAAGAGCGATGGTTGGATCTGCTAGATCCTAAGCTCGAAGAAGAACGATCCGAGATAACAGAAGATCTGCTTGAGGCAGAAGGTCGAGAGTTTGTCACGGAGTTACGGAGCAAGCTGGATCACGCTATAGCTGTTCTTGCTGTCGAAGCACAGCAGGAAGCAGATATGTACTGGAACGCGCACAGGTCTGCGCGTGAAGAAGCATCGGAGGACGAACAAGGGCGTGTTGGTACACGAGTTCGCATTCTAGGTGTATCACTCGTTGCAGAGTGGTATCGCAACAGATTTGTCGAACAGGTTCCAGGTCAAAAGAAAAGGGTTCTATCAACACATATCAAGAAGGGCCGAGGTCACGCCTACAGCATGTCGCACTTCAAGAAAGAGCCAGCTTGGGCACAAGAGCTTATCCAGCAAGTAGAAAGCAGGTATGCCGCGTTAAGACAAAGAGCGACAGCGTTAGCAAAAATTCGCCGGGCGCTTAACGAGTATGAGCGACTGCTAAACAAGACTCATAACGATGAGGTGTAATAACATGACAGTATCTGTAGCGGCCACTGAGCTGGCGAAGCTCGGCAAATGCGAAACGATGATAAAAAGATTTGCTAAGCATCCTCGCCCTGCCCCAGCAAAACGCCCACAATCGCCACAGGGAACCGATAACACCCTTAGAGGTGAGTTCGCCCATTTTCGGTATGAAGCTGCTGCCCTGCGCTTCATGAACAGTGCTGCGGGGGCTAAGCGTCGCATCTACCAGTTAGTGTTTGCAGCAACGGTAGCAGCGGGAGTATTGACACTGCTGGCGGCATGGACCACCAGCTAGATAGTATCGACGGAACAATCATGAGCAAGAGAACCAAAGACAAAGACGTGGAGAAACTAGACGTAATCAAAGACTCACCACAAATGAGCCTGTTTGAGATCATTGAGTCTCCGGCCAAAAAGGACGACTACTCCAACACCATCGAAATTTACGATGCGCTGCCCAAGTACATCTGGGACCAAAAGAGAGAACACGAAGACCTTTCTAACGCTGTAGTGACGAGACAATGCTCAATCAGAGGTCAGCAGTTCACAGTAAAAGTGAAACCAGCCATCATCGAGAAAGATGACGGTAGAACCGTTCTGATCTATGCAGGACAGCGAGAGGAAATCCTTGAGGATGCGTTACGCAAGCTCGCGGTGAACGGCAAAGGACACATGATCGAAGGCAAAGCCGGAGTTATGTTCACTCTGTACGAACTCCAAAAAGAGCTGTCAAAGATGGGTCACGGTTACAACCTGAACGAGATCAAGGAAGCCATTCAAGTTTGTCGCGGTGCAACACTCGAATGTATTAGTAATGACGGCGAAGCCTTCATCAGCTCCAGCTTCTTCCCGATGGTGGGCTTGACCACCAGAGGTGAGTTCCGTAAGAAAGGTGGTAACGCCAGGTGCTATGTGCAGTTTAACCCTCTGGTAAACGAATCGATCATGAATCTGTCGTTTCGTCAGTACAACTACAAGATCGGAATGCAAATCCGCTCCCCTCTCGCCCGGTACATCTACAAAAGAATGAGTCACTACTGGACTCAAGCATCCCCAGATTCGCCATACACGCCATCACTTATCAGCTTTCTGACCCAGAGCCCTCGTGAGCTCAGCCCACGTATGCCAGAAAACGTCAGGGCCATGAAGCTCGCGCTGGAAGCTCTCATCAAACAAGAGGTCATAAGTGATTACGACGCGAACCAGATTAAGGATGGCCGCAAAGTCATCGACGTGCGTTACGTCATAAGGCCTCACGAGAACTTCGTGAAGCAGGTAATGGCATCCAACAAGCGTAAGCAGCAAACAGAACTAAGAGCCATTAAGCAAGGCATGATTGATCACGACATCATTGATGAGCGCCAGCGTAAGGGACGATAGCTGCCAGCATCTCCTTGCTGAGGGATCATGAAAAAGGCGCTGATGCGCCTTTTTTCATGCGTAGAGGAAATTCGATCTCCAAGGCTTCCAGTCAAATCCAGAAAACGGGATGACATCGGCATATGGGAAACCTGCACGTATACAACGAACTGGAGACCATATGCAGCGGGGACTTTCGCTCTATATATGGGTTTGTTGCACGTTAAATAACGGTGCAACCTTAAAACCGTGCAAGCTCGGTAGAAACTCTGCAATAGGGAGTCTCGCAAGACCAAAGCTGAACTTGTAAGACATTGATACTTAAAGGACTGATGTGTGGGGGAGCTGCACGTTATGGGGTTTGATATATGGGAGCGTTGCACGATTGACAAAGCAGAACAAAGATTGACAGGACAGGACAAACACCAAAAGTGGTCAAAATTACCCTGACAGTCCAAAGTGTGACCATGTTCACGCTGAGAAAGGCTAAAAGTTATCCACATTTCCTGTGTATAAGCACGAGGTTGGTATGTGGGTACGCTGCACGACTACATGTGGGTATGCTGCACGGTGCAAAAAACGACCAAATTTGATATGTGGGTACGTTGCACGTTAGTAGAAAATATATGGGGCAACTGCACGTTTAAGGGAAAACATATGGGTACGTTGCACGAACGACAACACAAATATATGGGAACGCTGCACGAACGGTCTGTTTTTTAAAGATTTTGTGGAAAAAAAGGGGGTTCCGTGTGGATAACAGTGGATAAGATCCAGAGGCATATGGGAACACTGCACGGCAACCTATGGGAACGCTGCACGTAACTATGTGGGTTCTTTGCACGGTACAAACAGGGGATTCTCAATAATATCAAGGCGTTGACGGCATATTTAGAGCGGCTAACCTATCTTTAACCGCTTTTAATCCTTTATACAAAGATCAAAGATCTTTATATTTATCCTTATGATCGCTGAACAAAAAGTAATCACCTTTGTTTTTTTAGAAAAAAGTCTCGTGCAATAGGCCAAACACGATTAGTATCACCAACAATACAAACATAGACAGCACAAAGTAACCCGACTCATACAGCACTGTTTTGATCAATGAGGTAATGCGTATTGATCTTCCAGAGATCCGCCCAACGATCCATTGATATGCAACGAACGAACCTAGACCACAGAGCAACACTACCACCACAGAAACAAAAGAATGATCCCTCAGAACAGACTCACTCAACAGACCGTACTGGATACTTAAAAATACGAGTTTGCCTATTCCAAAACCCAGACCTAAAGCAACGATTCCTCGCACCAGCACTACCTTAAAAGACTGAACCCATGTCAAATCAAGATCCATTGCCTTCCGCGAAGAACGGCGCACCAGCACAGTAGATATAACTAAGCCCAAAAACACCAAAAGAACAAAATCAAACATTGCCACCTCAGCACAAATCAATCAGAACCACAGGCCTCTCGGCCAAACGCACCACCAGGAAGAGCCCACCTCTGACCCTCAGGTACGAAAATAGGGAGTGTGTAACTTTCTCTGGATACCTGCTCCAACGCTTCAATATCACTTATATGTATCGGCGCAACAGCAGAACCTAAATCAATAACGTCAATTTTTTTCCTTGATACCGTTACACCAAAGGTTTGTTCATACCGAGCAATATTCCAAGCTCTATCAGGCCAGTAGTGACGGATCGTGGACCAAATCCGTTGTGAGTTGTAGATACAAGTCATACATGACGACCGGCTCCAGCCAAGCCGATATGGAACTGGAGCCAGGATACGATGACGCTCTATCACCTCCCAGACTTGCTCCTCGCTCCAGTGGAGAACTGGTCTCCAAGCGTCCACTAACCGTGCAGTCTTCCCATATCTTCTGTCACAAGCATGGGCTTCGAGCTGGTTATACTTCGATCTGTTTGCACTTTCCTCACGTCTCTCACCAGTGATAAAAAGGATCTTCTTCTCCTTAAAGCGCTCCTGGTTATTAATCGCCCTACGGCCCACATCAATCTTCAAGGCAGATGAGCACCAACGTGTTTGCAATGACGGCGATTGCTGTGGAAAACGAAGGCGTGTGCCAGGCTTAGATCTATTATGGTCTCTAGGCAGCACCAGAAGCCCCTCAGGCGTTTCTACGCGATGGGGGTGGCTGTAGGTATTCTCCTTGAGCATTTCCCCCTCAAAACCGCCCTCAAGCCATGAGAAGTACATTGTGATACCCAGTGCATCCCCAAGCTGACGGCAGTAATCACGCATAAAGGCCCAATCCATCAAAGAACTACCTTCCTGCCCGTCAACGTCATGGTGCCAGAATTCCACCTTTGACTTATCAACCCCCATGTCTACCAGTCGCAGATACGCAGCAATTGAGTCTTTGCCACCTGACAGACAAACAATGATGTGGTCGTACAAACTCAAGTCCACATCCGGAGCAGAGAAATACGTTGTTCTTTCATCACAAACCTGCTTTGAAGACATACCGGTAAGAACCGATTCCAAGGATGGCAAGATCACCTTGTCATCGAACAGATCTCGTTGATTTTCTCGTTTTAACATAAGCCGCTTTTTTTCTTTACTGGGTTGTTTTTATGATTTACAGTATTATAAAATGATACTATGAAAAGTAAAGTTTTCAGATCGACTAATCACTCAGGAGAACTTGAGAAGCACCAAAAAGCAATCTAAAGGTGGTTTTTCGGTGATTGGTGTTCAGGTGGCACCTGTCGCAATTAGTTAAAAGTCATTAGAAAGTGGTTTTTTGGTGGGTTTACAGTTTGGAGATGAGTATGTGGGAACATTGCACGGATAAAGGGGGCCGCACATGAAAGCGATTAAGCGGTTCATCATATGGGTTAATTACGGGCTTGAGGGCTGGAGCATTTTTGGTTCAAGCGATGACTGGGATGAAGCTGTATCCATCCGCTCAGAAGCTATAGACGAATGCAGTATTGATGAAGATGACATCATCCTGGCTGAGAACAAAAACGAGCTGGTGGTGAAGCCAGTGGCTAAACAGATGACAGAGTGGCACCGAGAGCTGGAAGCTGTCCTTATGACACTTGACGACTGCCAAATGGAATGTGACGGCATGACATGGGCGGTAAGTCACCTACTGAACGAAGCTGGTGTCCCGCATGACTGCATGTATGGATTTGTGCGAAACGAACAGACCAAGGACATCGTTACACCTCATTTTTGGGTTGTCCTGGATGATGGTTGGCTGGTGGATCTTAGGCTTCGCATGTGGCTTGGCGATCACGACAACATTCCTCACGGGGTATTTCATACCGATAACGAGCCCGGATTTTTCTACAAGGGAGACCCTGTTCAAAACCATAAAGGGATGAGATTGGGCAAAGCTGTCCTGGACATCATGACCGACGGAAAACTTTCACATGTGAAAGTTCCTGAACGACAAGACGGAGAATAATAGCGTGGAATTTGATTACGACAAATCAGTGTCAAACGCACATCTTGAGGCTGCTGGCTGGGGTATGGATGCCTTTAACCACTCCAATCCATTTGAGAGTCATGTCATCTATGTACGTGATTATCGTAACGATCACATCCGTCTGTTCACAATCAAGCAGGCTGACTTCGACACCATAAAACTCCCCCTTCACCTTACCTCCGACATGCTGGCTTCGGTGATCGCTGAGTTCGTATCAAAGGCTGCAAAAGGAAAATTGAATGCTAAGGAGTCCGATACGCTGGCTCCGGCCTTGGTCGGCTATGCCAAATCAACGGAAACTTACCGGAGCTGGCGAAGAGTGTCAGGGGCAGCAGAGCGATTGCACATGGTAATCAACATTTACGCCGGTTCTGGATTGTTGAGGCCTTTCATTGCTCGGGCTCCTAAGACCGTCCTGACGAGCCAAGAGGTGTTGGCATTCTCATCGCAGGTTAAAGGCATGGATGTATCTAATCATCCTGAGTGGTTTAGGGGCCGGAGGTAGTCATGAAGGCAGCTCTCTGGATATTCGTCCTGATCATCGCCCCTTTCGTCATTGCGAAAGTGGACCAGTGGCGCAAGCGCGGTATTGGAGACACCTGGGCGTGGTGGAAATCAGAGAACATGCCGCCGGAGCTACGATCAGCCACTTTGTTTCTGTCCGAGCAGGATGTATCAACCACTCTGCCGGTGCCAATGCACGGCAGGGTTGATCAGGTGTACCAAACAAAGAGAGGAATTCTCATCCCCCTGGACACAAAGTTACGTCAGATAAACCACATCTATGAGTCAGACATTATCCAGCTCTCTGTTTATCAGGTAATTCTGTCACACAAGTACAAAGTGCCCGTTGCCAAGTACGGCTATGTCCGAACCGTTGTGGAAACAGCAGACGGAGATAAAGTCCGTTACATCAAAACAACCCTTCTTAGCGAAAAAGAAGTGGTCAAGCTGTGGCACCGCTACCAATCGATCCGTTCTGGTCAGGTAAAACCCTCCTGTTCCTGTGGCGGAAAGTTTCACATGTGAAAGTTTTTTTGTGAAAAATCGGTTGCCCGAATTGGGCAGTTAGGCGGGGTTGCATTTTTAAAAAGTCCTGTACGCTGGTTGGCATAGGAGGTGAATCGTGGCTCAACTTAAACATAACCGCTTAGTCATGTTGGGGTCCCTGATGGCAACAGTTGTAGCTGCCGCTAATGGGTTGAGCTTTATCACCCTTATGGCTGGTGGAATAACCCTTCTCCAGTTCTTGGCTTGGAAGCAACAAGATGCTGTCCAGAGTCGTTTCAAGGCTGCGAAGAATGCTTTTGAAACGTTGAACGTCATTGCGTTCGACAAGCACTGGGTAGGTTCAACCGCGACGGTTGCAAAAGTGTCGAACATGCTTACCCCGGCAGAAAGACTTGATAAACCTTGGGCGGTACAAGTTCTGGCAGTAGCCGAAGGTGGAACCTGGTTCGCAGTTGACCTGCAAGTGACTGGTACTAACAAAGTTCAGATGCTCAGTCTCCACCAGCTCAGTGAAAAGGCAGCAAAGACTATGTTGGCCTTTGACCTCGAAGTGTATGAGAAATTTTTCGGAAAACCTGATGTTGCATGAGGAAAATGTGATGGAAAAAATCAAAAACGTAGATGCTGTGGAATTCACAGTTGAAGATAAAAAAGCGATGACCCATGCGGCATACGCCCAGTGTATCTTCATTCTGGCCCAAGCGCTTGCTTTCCCTTCCCAGGGGATGGCTGGCGCTATGGTTGCAGCTTTATGCGGCATGATGCCGTGGCTGACTAAATTCGCTAAAGAAGCCCCGTCGAAAGCCTTTGGTATGGTGATGGCTTCACTCTGTATTGCACCTGTTTACGGGAAGCTCTGTGAGCTTGTGATCCACGCGATTCAGGGGGCTTGAGCTTATGGGGCTAGTACGAGCTCCCTATCTCTTGGCTGAGCTTAAAGAACGCGGCGGTGATGAATCTGCTCTGGCTAAGATCATGCAGCCCGGTTGCAGGATTGGAGAGGAAGACCTGCGAGCGTTGGCCTCCAAATTAGGGATTGAAATATCCTCTCTGGCTCCAGCGCCAGAGAATGCGGCCAATACCCGGTTCAAAGCAAAGCTGAGAGGAGGTTTGGCCTCCTTTCTTTTTGAGTATGACGGGTGTTTTCGACATGCAGAAGGCTCCAGCCATGCAGAAATGCTGGGTATCGAGCAAGAAGATGATATTGGTCTTCCGAGTCGAGCTGCTGATGCCATGCTCTTGGAAAAGACTCTCTACCAAGTGATAGCTCGGGCCAAATATATGCTGAGCAAGATCGACAGCAAATTTGTTCGGTCAGAACAAGCAATAGAGTTCCGTGAACAACTTGCTCCAGGGATCTTCAAACCTGGTTACAGAGGGTTCCGGTTCAAGGAAGCGGCTTCTGGTGATTTGCCTACTGTCATGATTGATGGTCGGAAATTCAATTGCATTGCCAGTATAGCCAGAGCACATGGACTTGATCCGGTTACAGTGCGGAGACGCATTGCGGATACCGGAAAGACCGCAGAAAAACTCACCAATGATGAGTGGAAACTCATCCTCTCCAAGAAAAAAGGTAAAGGAAAACCCTTCACCTACCAGGATAGAACCTACAGCAATATTGCTCAGTTCTGTCGTGAGCATCAGCTCAACAGCAACCTTGTTTACCAGAAAGTCAAAGATCGGGCTGATAGCACTGATGAGGAGTTCTGGGGACAGATTATTGAAACATGCAAAAGGAACGACTAATGGCAGAAAACAAAGAAATCCCCTGGGAGAGAGAACTCATTGAGAAATACATGTTCACCCTTCACAAAGAGCAAGTGAAAGATCGTCGCTGGCGGACAATGTTGCGTGTGCTTCGTGCATCAGGCTTCGTACTTCTCATGGTCGGCTTCATCATCCTAGCTTCCAATCCAGGTGGAATGCCTTGGCAAAGCGCCAAAGCAGCAGCTCCCCATACCGCCTACATCAACATCCGTGGCGAGATTGCAGCAGGAACGCTGGCAGACGCGGACCATCTTATTCCGTCCATTCAGGCTGCATTCGACAACCCTAACTCTCAAGCGGTAGTTCTTCGCATAAACAGCCCAGGAGGTAGCCCTGTTCAGGCTGGACGGATTTATGAAGAGGTGAAGGCGCAACGGGCTCTGCATCCGGAGAAAAAGGTTTACGCCATCATTGATGACATTGGTGCCTCAGGCGGTTATTACATCGCCTCTTCGGCGGATGAAATCTATGCAGACCGCGCCAGTCTGGTTGGTTCTATCGGCGTTATCAGCTCCGGGTTCGGGTTTACCGGCTTGATGGACAAGCTCGGCATTGAGCGACGGGCTATCACCTCCGGAGAGCACAAAGCACTTCTCGATCCTTTCTCCCCTCTTACCGCTGATATGAAGACGTTCTGGGAAGGAGTTCTATCAAAAACCCACCAGCAGTTCATCGAGCGAGTGAAGGCTGGTCGGGGGGAACGACTGAAAGACGACCAAAAGGTGTTTTCTGGATTGCTCTGGAATGGTGAGCAGGCCAAAGAGATTGGTTTGATTGATGGGCTGGGTAGTTTGAACTCAGTGGCGCGAGACGTCATTCACCAGACCAGCCTAGTGGATTACACACCAACCGAAGACATCATCCGGAGACTGACTCAACGAGCCAAGCTCGAAGCCAACTCGTTCGTGCAAGAACTCAGCGCTGTGAAAGTTTACTGATAGGAGCAATTTGATATGACAGAACAAAGTACCAAAACACTACGCATCGGGGTTATTGCCGCCGTTTTTTTAGGGCTTGTAGGAACCGGCTTCGGGATTTACCAATTCGTGAAAGAGAAAGAGCTGGCGCAAGAAATCGCCAGCGTGAAATCCACTGTGAACCAGGTGAAGGATGCCGAAGGCGTCACTTTCAAGAGCAAAGCCGAGTTTGATGCGGCTGTGGCGGCAAGCATCAACAAGTTTGTCGAGCAAAAACAGCAATCGGACATCGATCAAAAGTATGCCCAGTTTGAGGGGGCTCCCGAAAAGGTTGAGGATGGCAAGCACATCTATGGGGACCTTGGTGCCCGATTCACGCTGGTGGAGTTTTCTGATTTGGAGTGTCCGTACTGCAAGCAATTTCATGACACACCAAAACAGATTGTGGATGCCAGTAAAGGGAATGTGAACTGGCAGTGGAAGCACATGCCCCTCGATTTCCATAACCCGGCTGCTCACAAGGAAGCTCTGGCCGCCGAATGTATTGCAGAGCAGAAAGGCAACCGAGGCTTCTGGGTCTTTATTAATGATGTATTCCAGCGTTCCCAAGGTAACGGGCGCGGCGTTGAAGACCTTGCTTCCGTTGTCACTGGCGTAGGTGCTGATCTGGATGCTTTCCGTGAGTGCCTCAGCTCTGGCAAGTACGAAGATAAAGTTCAAGCTGACATCCAGAAAGCCAAGAGTTACGGCGTTAATGGTACTCCAGCCACCTTTGTTGTAGACAACCAGACAGGTAAGAGTCAGTTACTTGGTGGTGCTCAACCAGCACAAGCCATCATGGCGGTGATGCGAAAAATGATGATTGAGTCGCAACAAGACGACTCAGCGAACCAATAAAACTTTCACATGTGAAAGTGGAGTGAGAACTGATGATCAATACAACAACTAAATTGGGATGTTTGCTTGGGGGGCTGCTTGTCCTGTCGGCTTGTTCCAGCGCCCCTCAGCCAAGCAACGAATACAAGATGGCTCTGGATGATACAAAACAGTTATGTGAGGCATGTGCTTTGGTTGGTAATGACCTGCTGGTGGCCCTTAACAAGTCATGCAATACCCCGATGACCCCTGAGAGTTTTACCGGAGTCATGAATAGCAACCCGATGTTTGCAGCAATGATGGCAATTAACTCCATTGGTGGAACCGATCTCTATCAGGTTTATCGTGACGCAGCCATAGACACCCTGCGTTGCCATGAGATGGACTCTTGGCCTGAACGGACCAAGATTCGTTTCCAGCAGCCCGATATGCAAAAGGTGCTGGCCTTGAAGGTTTCTGCCAGACAGCAGAAAGCAAATTAACTTTCACATGTGAAAGTCAGGCTCTCCGGGGCCTGATTTCACTATGAGGTGAACCTATGGAGTTACAAGAAGCAAAAGAGGCCCTCGATAGCCTTCATCCTCACAAGGCCTCAGCGCCTTTGAGGTTAGTCATCCACCAGCCAGGTGGGATTGGTGGAACCCCTACTGTGGGGGTCAAAGCTATTCACGCTGGCTTTGACTGGGACAGCAACACCATCCTGATCTATCCGGAAGAACAGCTCACACGTTTGACGCCGGATGAGGTCGCCGCCATCACAAAGTCAGTATCAAAAGGACAGTCTTGGCATTCATATCAGCAGTTAAAAAAGTATCGTGAGCAATTGGCCGCAGCCACGGAAGAAATTAGTAGGCTCAAAGTTGAGCTTGAAAGCTATCAGAAAGATGGGGGGGGAGAATGCTAAAACGCGGAATAATCAACCTCGCTGCAAGTTACATCATTGTCGATGCCCTGCTCCGGAACGCGGCAATTTGGATATTTGGCCTGTCTTTCTCCGTTGGTGGTACTTAC
Organism: Shewanella sp. ALD9; assembly: GCF_002836315.1. NCBI lineage: Bacteria > Pseudomonadati > Pseudomonadota > Gammaproteobacteria > Alteromonadales > Shewanellaceae > Shewanella > Shewanella sp. ALD9. The sequence goes on along the minus strand of NZ_PJCD01000039.1, from coordinate 31,228 downwards.
GTTGTTGGTGAGGCCAGTTCATGGGTCGTCTACCTTGCAACCTCTGGAGCAGTGACACTCTGCTCTGTCGTAACAGCCTATCTGCTCGTTACTTATCACCGATGGGGACTGATGGCCGCTAGAGTGTGGCTGTTATTGAGTGCCTGTCTAAACGGTTACGCCGCCTACTTGAGTGGTCATAACATCCAGTTGATGGTGGCTCTATTTGCCAGCTTGTTCATTGCTCTGTGGATGCTCAAGACCCTTGAGCAACCAGCAGTAAAGGGGACATACAAGGTAATCGCTGATCTTCACTCTCAGTTATGGGGAATGTTAAAGGGGCAAGCCAGATGACTACGAATACTGAAAACGCGAACACCAACCAGGTTAAGTCTTTACGCGACATGCTTGCCCCCGCCCTGTTGTTCTATGTGGTGATGACGTCCATGTTTGTGGGACTTGACGCCTTCATGGATAAACCCACCAGCATGAACCTGCCATTCATGCCGTTCCTGATCTCGATGGTGAGTTTTACCAGTGACGCACGTCGAGCGTGGGACTGGCGGAACGCGATCAAGGTTGTGGCTGTATTGACTGCGGTAGCCATGCTGTTTGCATTCATTTATCAGCTCGCGGTCGGAGAGATGAATCTCTTAGGGATTGGTATATACCCCGCGACGGCTCTGCTTATGCTTGCTGTTACCTGGATAATTCGCTCTATCGGAAAGACGGCACCATTCCAGTTCCTTGGGAGGCTCCTTGCGCGGATTGGTGCATCGAAGTGGGTCCAGCGTACCGCCGCAGTCATTGTTCTCGCTGGGGGGCTTGCGATCACTTTCTATGCCTACTGGCTTAACCACGGGAGCTGATGATGATCATTGCAACGAAGAGCGGCTTGCTGGTGGCCGCAGAACTAATCAAGGAAGAGACCGGATATTGGCTACTACAGCCTCGTGACCAAAAGACGCCGGTCAGGGTGAATAAGCAGGATGACAATAAACGCGCTTTCACGCATATGGGAGACGCCCTTCGCTGGGCCGGTGATCCTGAGCTTGCAAAGCAGTTCGATGACGAGGGGGAAGATCATGCAAATTCGTGACTACATGACAAAGTTGTTTGACGCATTCGGTGATGCACAAGAAGTCACCCGAGAAATGCTTCTGGAGCAGGCAGAGCTCATTCATACGATTAGCGACAAGTGTCAAAGCACAGGCCTGTTTCTGGACAGTCAGGCTCGTTTCAACCAGTTCGTTCAAGAGATTGAGGCTGACGACAAGGTGGAGGATCGGTTGCTTCATGCTTGGTGCTGGGTGATAGACAGGATAGTGAAGGCACCAACATCCTTTCATATGGATGGGGCTGTGATTTTGACAATGCCTCTGGTCGCAAAATACCTGCCACCTGTTGAACGGGAGCCGGAAACCATCGTGGTGAATCTCGATGAGGACTACAAGGCTCCTGTAGGCAACCAAACACTCTGCGAGCTCATTATGGAACGGAGGCATTGGCCGCAAGGTGCAACGTGTGCGACCCAAGATGCGGACGGGGGAGTTCTCTACTGGGACGCCCCGGTTGATTTGGTAGAGGAAGGCAGAAAGGTTGCCGGTAAGCACGGCATGATGGCCGAGGTTGGATTAAAGCATCAAGTCGATGCCTGGTATGCTGACATGAACGATATACGTCTAGCAACCGATTGGAATTCCTCTGTCATCACGCCTCACTGTTTGCTGCTTGCCTATCTTGATGTGCTCCAAAAGAACAAAGTGCCGTTTGATGAGGGGGTGCGACTCGCTGCCGAATGGGTAACGCAACTTGGTGGGGAGTCTCATGAAGATACCGAGGAAGAGCCGGAAGCTGAGGCTACGGTTCTTTCTCTGGGGAGAGCCACAGCTCATTGCTTCAAGCCTTACCCGGACACGAAGAATTTCTATTACGAGGCATAAGCCTCAATCAAACAGGAGAAACAACATGCGATACCATGTATTTAAAACGAAGGAAGGTGGGCAGCCGGTGTTTACTGCACCTTGGTACTGGTTAGCCTCAACCATAGCAAACTGGTCATCACTTAAATGGGATGCTTGTCGAATCGTAGATAGCAAGGTGAATGAGACAAGGCTCTGCTGGGCCAAGGCATTGCCTGCTGAAAAAAACAATTAATTTGGTGGAGTGACTATGACTGTGGGTTTTGTGAAAAAGATGAGGATTTCAGCGTTCCTATCAGCAATGCTGGTGCTGGCTCCTCATGTGTGGGCAGAGACCTTCACTGCAAAGGTTGTGGGGGTGTCTGATGGTGATACGGTCAAAGTGCTAACGGAACAAAGCTGCGATACCGGGAAAGACTGCCGGAGTGGCAAGATCCAGTACCGAGTAAGGCTCGCGGAGATCGATACCCCAGAGAAAAAGCAGCCATACGGCTCAAAGGCGAAGCAGGCCTTATCAGATCTGGTGTTTGGTCGAATGATCAAAGTGGAGCAAATCGACAAAGACCGCTATGGCCGCCTGGTTGCCAATCTCTATGTCGATGGCAAGTGGGTCAATGCGGAAATGGTTCGCTCTGGTAGTGCGTGGGTATACCGGCAGTACGCCAAAACACCGGAGCTGTTCAAGCTGGAGGCCGAGGCTAAAGCAGATAAGCGAGGCCTTTGGGCGTTACCAGAATCAGAGAGAACCCCACCTTGGGAATGGCGTAGGAAAGACTAAGTTTTTGATGCGCTGTACCTGATGGTCAAAGTTTTAGTCGATTTTATTCACGAATGCAGGAGTTAAGAATGAGAAAATTAATACAGGAAGCTGTGGCCGATATAGATAGCAGAAACCCTGGGATAGAAAATGCGATAAGCATAGCTCTTAATCAAGGGAAAATTCCGTTACTGGTCGGTAGCTCAGGAACAGGAAAAAGTGTCCTTGCCACAAGAGCTCTTGGATTGCCTTACGAATCGGGCGACAAGATAATCGAACTCTATTGGGAAAAAAAAGGACAAAAGCTCTCCAGTAGCGACTATTTTCAACCGACGGAAAATGGAACGTTATTGATAGACGAAATTCATTGCTACCAACAAGGCGATGAATTGGATCATGTGCTGGCGCTGGCTATTAGTCATGATATGAAGGTAGTCATAACATCACAAAACATTGGGGATGTAGATCCTCAAATATTGAAAAACAAACGAATTGTTCAAATTAATTTGCACTAAGGGGACGATATGAACAAAAGCGAACTGATTATGAAAGTGGCCGAAGACGCTGACATTAGCAAAGCAAAGGCCGAAGCTGCGGTGAATGCGCTGATCAACTCAGTGACAGAGGAGCTTAAAGCAGGTGGAACTGTGGCGCTCACTGGTTTTGGTACTTTCCAAGTCAAGGAACGCGCTGCGCGAACCGGGAGAAATCCCCAGACTGGTGAGAATATCCAAATCGCTGCGGCCAAGATACCTGGGTTTAAAGCTGGTAAGGGGCTAAAAGACTCCGTTAACTAGCTCTTAATCATGTGACACATGAATAAGATTTACATAAGGCTCCTTTTGTGGGAGCCTTATTCATATCAGACATGAATAAGGGGGGCGGCGTGAGACTGTCGTCAACGCAGAAGGATGTTCTGTTCATTCTATACGCAATTGAGGCTGGTGGAAAAGCCCAGCCTGTTCCTGGCGTGAAAATACTGGAGATGATCAACTCATCGCGTCATAGCGGTATTCATGGAACGAATTTCCGAACATCATGCCACACGCTGGTGGAGAATGGTTTATTGAGTAAGTACAGGAACCCTTCTCTAAAGCTGGCTTTTAAGCTAACCGAAGATGGTAGGGAACGTGCAGGAGAGATATACCGCAAGCGGCTAGAAGAAGATCAGGAGAAGTAATACGCCCCGCTCCGGGGCGTAGTGCATGTTAAACAGAAAAACCGTAGTGGGTGCCGTCCGGCAGTTCCACATCGAGTCGCAGCTTACCGCCGGATGCCTCAACGTAGCGCTTAATGGACGAAAGTTTTAGATCTCGTCCAGGTTTCTCCATATCAGAGACTGTCGGTTGTTTAACCCCCAGAGAAGCAGCAATTTCACCTTGGGTGAGTTTCATGCGAGAGCGAAGCTCTGCTAGGTGGATGTTCAGCAACATTTCAGTCGCCGCTTTCTGTGCTTTGGCAACAACATCAGGCTTTTCTGTTGCCAGCATTTGGTCAAGAGTTCTTGCCATAACGTTTACTCCTTCTTTAATTTATCCAAGTGCGCCGCAAATTCACGGTCTGCAATTGGGATCATTACTTCATAAAATCGTTTCTCATCCCCAGTCTTATTACCGGCACAGAGAAGAATCCCCTTACGCTTTGGATCGAATGCAAAGAACGCTCTGAGAGGATCTCCTTTGCTTTGAACCCGTAGCTCTTTCATGTTGCTGTAGGATGAACCGTTCACAGTGTCAGCGTATGGCCTCGAAAGCATAGGACCTCTGTCACGAAGTACCATCATCGAAGCAAGGACGTTGGCTCTATCAGTATCATCCAGAGCATCGAACCACTCATCAAAGGTGTCGGTTGTCTCGATGGCCCACATGATTCCTCCTTACTTAATATAGGTGCAATACTATATAGATTCAAACCTATAATCAAGAAAAATCGACGACTGGGGTTTGATCCAAGCGAGCAGGTGTAAACAAGAAAACTTTCACATGTGAAAGTCTTGCAAGGCGTCTTTTTATTGTTTACAGTATCATAAAGTGAATCTGTAAAGGTGCGAGATGAATGTGCTTCCAACGAAAAGCTGGCCTTGGGTGTTATAACTCAGCCAGACCTGAATGGCTGGCGGCGTACCGAAACGCAAGATGTATGAGAAACTCAGGTAAAGAGCCTGATGCTTCTCTTTCCGGGATAGCTTGGAAGGCGCAACTCATTGTTGCCCACGAAAGAGACGGAATTGACAACCTGGCAGTCCCTTTGGAAGCCAGATTGATAGCAAAGAACCTCATCAACGAGATTCTTGCTGAGGAGAACTGATGGACGAAAAAATCACCTACGAAGAAATGATTGAACAACTCGATCAGAAAGGCATCCGCATTACCAATGGTGCGCGACGGCTTTATGTCGCGTTGAACAATGGAGTAAAAGCTGAGGTGCTGGGTAACTGCGGTCCCGCGACAATCAGCTTGGTTGACGGAATAATTGTTGTGGAAGAGCAAACTCTCCACTAAGGGCAGCAGCATGGGCAAAAAAGTACATATCATTTGCGGAAAGTGTGGCAGTGACGAGATGAACTTTGTCATCAATGAACACTGTCCAGACGATCCACAGAATGTTGCCAGTATGTCCTGCTCAAACTGTTGCGAACTGACAGGCATAGCCGAGTGGTCGGAATTTAATGGCCGGGAGTTGAAAGGTGAAGCAGTCGCCCTATCAGCATCGGCAAGCGTGAATGCTCTTCTGGGATTGCTTCGCCAGGCGATGGACAGCGTTGAGTATCGCCTCTATGGCGGGGACATGTCATTGAGCGGTCATGATGCTGCCGAACTGATAGACCTCCAGGAGCGAGCAGAAAAGGCCTTATCTGCTCTTCGGAGTGATCAGCATGAGTGATTTATACGAACCGCTTGAGTTTGTGTTCTGTGGATTTAGGAAAGGGGACGCTGGGCTCTTTATCTCGGTAGCTACTTTGCGCGATGGCGTTTTAGGCCGTGAGATGTATTTCTCAAAAGCCAAAAGCAAAAGGCGCTGGGTTGTCGGTGGCATTTACTCAGGGGCCTCTTTTTCAGACAGCGGAGCAAAGGGTCTGGATGATGCTCGTTACGTTAAAGCATGGGAGGTGCAGGGCGACCAGATAGAGTGGCAAGCAAAAAGCGAGCAAGCCGAAGCCTTGGCGCGGAGCGAGAAACTTGAAGCCGACGATAGGAAGCGCAATGAACTCGAAGAGGTGATGTTACCCATCAGGAAGCAATATGGGGCATTAATAAAACGTCGTGATAGAGCAGGGGCCGCAGCTCTTGAAGAAGCTGTCCTGAGAGCGCTGAGAGCGCCCATCAGGAAGGCTGAGGAGAAATAACCGTGGAGCCAGTCTTAGCTAAAGCATTCGCCGGTTTTAAAGTCGTAGCTATACGTGCCCATCAGATTGGCTTTGCGGCTTTTCTTGCCATTGGTGTTTGCTGGAGCTGGCGCTTTAGGGGTAGCAAGTACGCCATAGAACAGGATACCAGCAAGAGCCGCTTGCCATGCGAAAACAGCAACCAGAACCCAAAAAGCAGCCGCCAGAACCGGCAGTTTGTGCAGAAGATTAAGCACTGGTTTGCTCCAAACAACTACCGGGATAGCGAGCACTGCGTAACCCCAGTTGGTCGCCTCAAGCATAGCTAGTCCAAGAACAACAATAGCCATCAGCGCGATATTCAGTACATGTTTCATGGTTATTTCTCCTTTTCAATTTACACTTTAATCCTATCACAGCATTAAAAAATGCAACCGTGAATAGGCGTTTTTCAGACAAAAAGAGGTGATATTTTGAGTGCAATTATCAGCAAGTGCGGCATGTACCGATACCGTCTTGAAAGGGATGTGCAACCCGAAGGCCTTGTGTTTGGTTATTTTGGTGTAAACGGCTCTACGGCCACGGCCACCGAGGACGATCACACAGTTAGAAAGTGGATAGGGTTTACCAAGGTCAACGGAGGGAGGCGATTCATAGTCGGTAATGCTTTTGCTTTTCGGGCGACCGACGTTCGTGAGCTGGCTACGGCGGTTGATCCTGTCGGGCCTGAAAATGAAATTCATCTGGAAAGGATTATTCGAGATGCTGATGTGCTGGTGCCCTGTTGGGGGAGCCGAACTAAACTGCCTAAGCCTCTCCACATTCATCTGGATAGACTTTTTGAGCGGCTGGTTGCATCTGGTAAGCCGGTCATGACATTCGGTGTTACTGGATCAGGAGATCCGAAACATCCTTTGATGCTTGGATACTCGACACGCCTTACCCTCTGGGAGGGAAATAACTATGGTAATGATTGAAGCTCATGTAAAGAAGTAGCTAAAGGACAACTATTTTGTAAGGGCGGCTTTGGCCGCTTTCTTTTTAATATTTACAGTATCACATAATGATACTATGATTGTGTGAATTTATTTTTGGAGGCGATTATGCTTACGGCGAAATGTATAGGGTGCGGATGCACAGATGATCATGCTTGTGTTGAAAATGGTCAACCATGCCACTGGCTTCGTGTAAATCGAGTGGAAGGGTTGGGGGTTTGCTCATCGTGCCCGGACGCTCTCGATCAATTTGTATCAACAGGACAGGAACAAACAACTACACAGGAACACTACCGAAACAGTCCTGAATGGAAGGATTTTTCGTCACGCATTGGTAATGCGCTATGCGGGGGAAGGAGCAAAGGAGAGTAACGTAAATCGGCTATGCCGTTTTTATTTGTTTATTATAGGGTCACTTTATAACCCTATAACAATTGAGCCTGTAATTGCCCAAAATGGGCGTGAACAGGAAGGGGATAAGGTGTGGTACTGAGGCAAAATACTTTGTACTAGCAGAACAAAGCAAGAATGAACTTTCACATGTGAAAGTTTTGGGGGGAACTGGATGGAACAAGAGATTCAAAATTACTTGGCTAAAGACCAGCAATACCTGGATAGGATTGCCAGTGCCCTTAGTCAGGTTAAAGAAAAAGGGGGGGAATACGATGCGTTCTGTCGGCAGCGCGCATCGTTGGGGTTCTGGCAAAAAATCAAAACATTCTGGCAGTTTCGCAGGGACATCGCCGTTATACGGTCAGCACTGAAAGGCTGTAACAGCAATTTACGAAATTTGCATCGGGAGAGGGAAAGCCTCAAGGAGGCTCTGATTGCTCGGGTTGTTAAGCAAGCGATTGATGGTAGCCAAATTCTGGAACGAATCACCCAAGCTCAGGATAGGCTTGACGCTGCATCTCGGCTCCACGAGAGCAATAAGCGACTGGTGGACATGGGGCAAAAAGCCTTACGCGAAATCAGTGAGGCCTCCTCCAGTGTTTCGTCAGCACAATCAATGGAAGTTCTCGACCTTGTGACTGACAACAAGGGGATTTCCGTCATGTCGTCGATGTCCAACTCCTCGGCCAGCAGTGAAATAAACGATGCGAAAAGAGCTGTGAAAGCCTTCGCAAATACCCTGGGGGAGCATCGTGACATTGTGGGCTCGCTGCACCACTCAATGGCAACAGAGTTTATCGATCTAGGCATGGACTTTGCCGGTTTGAATGATGGTTTCGACTTTGGGAGCGTCTTCTCGCTGTTCAGCTTGTCGTCTGCTAGTTCGTCTCTGGACAAAGTAGAGTCTCGCGTTGAATCACTGATGCCAGATCTAAAACGAGCCGCCTCCAATTCGGCAGCAGAGTATGCCCGTGTTAACGAAGAGTTCTTTGGCTTAAAACAGCAGGTTTGTAGCCAGTGGCGTGAGCTGCTGGTGGCAAGTGGTGTAGACGTATCTGTCAAGCTGTTTGAATCCTCTGTAGACCGCTACAGAGTTGGAAATTGAATATTTACAGTATCAAAAAGTGATGCTATAAAGTGAGAAAGTCACAAGGAGAACCAACGAATGGCTGCTATCAATTCACTCCGCGCTCTTAAAGGCGTTACCGCCCCCGAAGAACTTAAAAAAGGGGATGGATTCACTATCGCTCCTCAGCTTCTTCTTGAAGAGGAAGGGTTTAACACCCGTGGTGCTTTCTGCGAGAACTACTACGAGCGCCCGGATATTAAGGCTGGAATTCGAGTTCTGGCCGATGCTTACAAGCGTGGCGACTATGTTCCGCCGATCATCGTCAAGGTTATCGACGGTAAGGTATATGTCCGTGAAGGGCATCGCCGTCGCCGTGCCATGTTACTCGCTATCGAGGAAGGCGCGGACATCCAGTTCGTGCAGGTCGTAGAGCACAAAGGCGATGAAGCTGAACAGAGCCTTCTGATCGCCACCAGCAACGATGGGCTCCCTCTTTCTCCACTTGAGCGAGCCGTGATCTACGCCCGGCTTGCAAACTGGGGGTGGAGTGACCAAATGATTGCCCAACGTGTTGGCCGCTCGGCTGAGCACGTTCGCATTGCTCGTGCCCTTCTGGAGATGCCGTTGGAGCTGAAACGGATGATTCAGGAAGGGGCAGTGGCCGCTACCTATGCTCAGGAGCTCTACAACGAGCATGGCACCAACGCCGTTGAGATCTTGAAAAAAGCACAGGAAGAACAAACCACTGGCAATGACGGTAAGAAGACTCCAAAAAAACTGACCAAAAAGTCTGTCGAGAAAGGTCCTCGTCTGGGAAAAAAAGTGGTTGAGGCTATGCACCGAGGCGTGAGCTCTATCACCAGTCGCCTGGATAACATCAAGCCGAACGATGACGGGGAAACGTTCACTCTGACTCTTAGCCGGGAAGATGTCGATGCGTTTCAGGAACTGAAAGCCAAGCTGGCTGAGCTGGAGCCAAAGGCCGAAGAACCCAATGAGGACCAGCAAGAGCTGGATCTGGCGGGTAATCAGTAATGGGGCGCTGTACTGTTGAGGATGCCATCCAGTTGCTGGAAGGAGGAACTATTGTTGCGGTAATAGCTGCTTCATCCGACTCAGGTGCGCTGGTAGTTTCCTCTATCAGGCTTGAGTCTGGACTGACAGTACAGTTTTCCCCTCCAGCGGCAGTAAGTGTCAGTGTTCAACTTTCGGAGACTGATGATGAACAGTGACCAAAGATCGTCTGAACTAACCAGACTAAGGCGTCAGCATAAGCTAGTTTGCACTGTCATCGCAGCCGTACTCATCTGTGCAGGTATATATGGGATCGTTGCACGTTTGGGCTTCATCCTGATGGCACCATTTTTTGTTATCGCCTTAGGAGTGTTGGTCGATGCGTTTCTGCCAAAAGTAAGTTGGTTCTTCTGTGTGCGGGACGTGAGAGACATCTTTGGGTGGAGAAAACGATGATTGTGAAAAGTGTTTTTGTGTGGTTAAAGGCCGGGGCAATACTGGCTTTCTTGTTCATCGGCATTATTGGTGCTGCTAACAGGATTTATTGGGTTAACAGCGAAGGATTGAGTCAGGGAGCGATGTCATCCGCATTGGTTATAGAAAAATTTGACCTAGATCTCGGTGAAATGTGCCGTTATGACAAACCACAGCATGTCGAGTTCAAAGTCCTTTATAACCAGACAATCCAGTTTCGCTGCTCTTGGTTTGAAGGTGGTGGGTTAACCTTGTGGCCTTTTTACACCGAGCATAACGTAAGTAGTGCCGAAGCAACCTCTGTGTTCAATGGCATATTCCAGAATATGGAGGGACATGATGAGTAACCAGTTAGAGCTCTTCCATGTCCAAGAAGCGTATGCCAAGGCGGATAAACCTTTATCCAATGACGAACTCTACGATTCAGTGGCGGAGCTCGCAGGGATTCCTAAAAGCGCTCTGAATGAACAAAGTGAAATTGGCAAGGCAAAGGTCAAGCGAAGCAAGCTGAAAAGGCAGATCCGCTGGTATCAGCAAACCCTCAAGTCGATGAACCTTATCCAAAAGGTAGACGGCGAGCGGGGTGTCTGGGAGCTATCAAGCAAAACCAAGAAGGGCCTGCATGAGGCTCTTGGCGGCGTTCGACTTGTCGCCTATTCAACAAATCTTGGACTGGCAGTGTGGTCAAACAACAGGAGCTTTTTCTCTGACCTCGATGAGCCGGTTCATCTGTGTGTTACATCGCCGCCGTTCCCGCTCCGGATACAGCGTGGCTATGGAAACGTTGATGAAGCCAAATGGGTGGATTTCATTACTCAGGCGCTCGAACCGATAGTCAAGAACCTTGTGCCTGGTGGAAGTGTTGTTCTGAATGTCAGCAATGACATCTTCGAGGCCAAGAGCCCCTCCAGATCTCTCTACGTTGAGAGAATGGTGCTGGCGCTCCATGACCGGCTCGGGCTGTCTCTCATGGATAGATGGCCGTGGATCAATCTGTCCAAACCACCAAGTCCTACCCAGTGGGCTTGTGTGAATCGTTACCAGTTGTGTTCCGGGTGGGAGCCTGTTTATTGGTTTACCAACGACCCTGACAGGGTGCGCTCAGACAACAGAAGGGTCTTAATCCCTCATACAGAGAAACATCAGAAGCTGATGGCCCAAGGTGGTGATAGCAGGGTGGTTAGTTATGGTGACGGGGCCTATCGACTGAGAGGGAACGCATTCTCTAATGTTACCGAAGGACGGATACCGAAGAACGTTATCCAACGCGGACACCGTTGTGCGGATACGCTGGAGCTTCGCAGGATCGCTAAAGAACTGGGATTGCCGCCGCACCCGGCCATGTTCCCAACAGACATTCCTGAGATGGCTATCCGCTTCCTGACAGAAGAGGGGGACCTGGTTGTTGATCCGTTCAGTGGGTCGAATAAGAGCGGGTTGGCCGCAGAAAGGAATAACCGGCGCTGGATCGCTTGTGACATCATCCTTGAGTACATTCGCACCCAGGCGGAAATGTTCACCGGCTTTGATGGATTTTGGATGAACCCAGCAATAGGAATGGTAGGAACGGGAGCAGGGCAATATTCATGAAGCGTGATTTATTAGAATCAATAGGGCTAGATGCTAGTCCCTTAGAGTTGGCGGCCAAAGCTGTGCTTCGTGAAGAGCTAGACCGTGTAGAAGTTCATCCTTGTGATGAAGGTGATGATGTGGTTGCTGCCAGGCATTTAACACAAGAGATGAAAATTTTGCTATCCGCTCTCACGGGCTATAAATTGTCGAAATAGCTTAGTTGATATTATTTAATAACAAAAAGAGGTTTGTATGAACGTAACAAAAGTCCTTCTTATTGCATTGATTGCTTCTGTATCAGCACTGCTCACGCTTTGGGTGGCGGGAGGTTTGACTATGAGCGGTTGGTATATTCCAATTGTTTTTTTGGTAATAGCTAGTGTCATTTCTGACAGGGCTGGCTTGGGGTCAATATCTGAGTTTTTTAAAATCTAAATGAAGGGAAATCGTATGTCAGCACAGCAATTGGCCGCTTTACTGGGGCAGCCACTTTGGAAAATTGAGCGAGCTCTGGCTGCGCTACGAGCCAAAGGCCTTATTGAAACCAACAAGTAAGGAATCCGCAAAATGATTCTGAGTTTTCTGGATTTCTTAATCATAGCGCTCATCATTCGTGGGCCTGAGTTGCTGCGCCTGTTTGTGGAGGTTTTGCAGTTCGGTTGTAGGCTTGATAAGGCGCAGTACGCGCTTGCCTGTGATGACCATGCTAATTTTCACTACAAAGAGAAGCCTTGCGTTTGGTTTAGAGCAAAGCTGGCAGTAAAAGCATTTGTTCTAAATAAGTAATAGGATACCGAACATGGCAACATGCTGACAGAAACGCTGTCATGTGTAATGGCTCACGCCGGAACGAGGCTCTGCACTGCCAAGCAGTTATTGGCGAATGAGCTTGGTGCTGCCCTGCTACAATTGCGCTGACAGTACAAACATTCTAAAAACGCGGCCTTTATGGCCGTTTTTTGTTTCAAGTTTGTTTTAACAGAACCATAATTAGATATTGCAGTATCATTTTATGGTATGTACAATCTTTCACATGTGAAAGTTTGGGGGTGATATAAATCACCTGAAAGTAACCAAAATTGAGGTGGGTATGGCAAAAGTAATCAGCTTCGCCAACCAGAAAGGCGGGGTGGGGAAGAGTACCCTCTGTATCCAACAGGCCTTTTATCTGGCGTTACAGAAGAAAAAGAAAGTGCTGGTCTTGGATATGGATGGTCAGGGGAATACATCCTCTCGACTGGCCCCCAGACGAGAGCTGGAGGATGGAGACTATGAGCCTATCCTAACTGGAACAAAAACCGCTGAGCTGTTCGCTTACGAGCTGGACGGCATTGATGTTATGCACTGCCCTTGTGGTGCTGACCTTATTCATACACCGAAAAACGATCCGGATTTGTTTGAAATGGAGGCTGTGCCTCTCGATCAAGCAATGAACCCGGCTCGCCATTTGGCTGCTCTTTTTGAGAACTATGACTACGTGCTGATTGATTGTCCGCCTAGCCTCGGCAGAAAGCTGGTGGCTGCGTTGGTCATGTCCACCCATGTGGCATGTCCAGTGAAGCTATCAGGTTTTGCTGTTGACGGTGTTGAAGGTCTTTTAAATACAATAATTGGTGTTCGAGAAGCGTATAACTCTGAGTTGAACATTCTTGGAATTATTATAAATGATATGGATGGATCAGTTAATCACGCTAAGTCTTTGCATAAGTTGGAAAAAGAAATACCAGATTTTTTATTTAAAAACAAAATTATGCACCGTCCACCATTAGATACAGCAACCACGGATGGGATACCTGTTTGGGATCTGCGTTACGGACATGTCGCGGCCAGAGAGGTTGAGGCGGTGTTAGAAGAAATTTTAGAGAAGGTGGGCTAAACGATGGCATTAAATAATTTGAGAGGCCTGTCGGATCTTGCTAAAGCTGCCAAAGGCAAGAAAGGTAAAGAAGTTCTTACTGTGCCAGTTGACGACGTTGTTTCCAAAGTCCAGGTGCGTAAGCGCTTCCGCAACATTGAAGAGTTGGCAGCGACTATGCTAACCGAGGGGCAGCAGTCTCCTATCATCGTGTTTCCTAAGAATGAGGAAGGAAAGTTCGTCATTCAGAAGGGGGAGCGACGTTGGAGAGCATGTAAACATGCAGGTATTGATACTATCGATCTGGTTGTCAATGATAAGGTCCAGAATAATCTGGACGAAACTGCTGGTGAGTTGATCGAAAACATCCAAAGAGATGACCTAACGCCGGTAGAAATAGCCGAGGCATTGAATCTGTTTATTGAAGACGGTTGGAAGCAAAAAGACATTGCTGATCGCCTCGGGAAAAACATCACTTTCGTATCTACGCATTTGTCATTGCTAAAACTACCAGACTGTGTGCGCGAGTTGTATGATAATGAAGTATGTTCTGATACAGAAACCTTGAATAATCTTCGTCTTTTGTTCGATATGAACGAAGAACGCTGCCGTGCTGTCTGTGCTGTGGCTATGTCTGACGGGATCACCCGGAAACAAAGTCGTGAGCTTCTGAACGATGCCAAGCGCATCAAAGAAGAAATGGAAAAAGGCCCTCTGACTGGCTCCGGCCACAATGATGAACCTGGTGATGGAAATACCGATGACCAAACCCTAAACTCAAATGGGAATGGTACGGAGGAGCAACTGGGTAATACCGAGCAGAACCATAACCAGAATGTGTTGGAAGACGGTTCAGACCGTGATGGTCTGAATGACGATGATTTGGACCCTTTGCTCGATGAAGAGGACAAAGAGCCTGTCCAGCAGCCTATTAACAGCGGAAAGAACAAAGATGAAGGTGGTGATGCTCTTCCTCCTCTGCCGAAGGACAAAGAGTGGAAGAATGTCCGAGCCGACAGTTTGGTTATTGCTGTCAACGTTAACCTGGATGGTGAAACTAAACGCGGAGTCATCATGACAGACCGTGTGGCTCTGGTTCCATCTACTGTCTGGGTCAAAACGCTCGATAGTGAAGGAAAGGAAAAGCATGTTCATGTGCCTGTGTCAGACATTGAACTCCTTAGTGTCGAAGGCTAACAAAGGAGGCCCAGCCAAAAAGGGTGGGCCTGTCAAGAACAGGTGAATATGAAGATCTCGCAGGACATGAAGAGAAAATTTGCTTTGGTGAATGCCCTGTCTAAAACGGAGAAGCCAAGTCTCCAGGACCTTCACAAGGCGACAAATATTCCTGAATCAACAATCAAGAGGCAGTTGGCTGCTTTGCGTGATGAGTTCGGAATGAACATTTTATTCGTCAGGGAGTCAACCGGCGAACGAGGTGCCACCGGCTACTACATACTGACAGATTGGGGGATCTTAGACAGGTCTTCGTTCTTGAACCGGTACGGAAAGCTGTAAGGTGCCATAGAGCAGAGTAATGAATGGAAAACCCGCCATCAGGCGGGTTTTTTTATGCGGCCACGGTGGCGGCGGATGCTGGAGGTTTCTCAGCGTAGTAGGCGATATTCCTGGTTCGTCTGCTTAGGGTGTCTATGCCGACGATACTCAGAGTTTTTGGCGTGGCATCACGGGACTCGAAATAATGAAAGAGCTGGAGCATACAGCACTTCACCATTAATGGATCAATGTCTTCCAGGTAGATTGAGGTTTCGGCTAAGGCCCCTGGGCCTTTGTTCTCGATCAGGTTTTCCATCCAGTGAATGGCGTTGACGCCAGAGCCACAGCAAGGCTCATAGAAGTCTGCCGAAGACTGTGAGCCAACAATGAGTGACAGCAAGCGGCCAATCTCTGGAGGGGTGGGGAAGTAGTTGGTGCCTTTCTTGTGGAAGCCAGACATGCTGAGGACGTAGCCAAGAACATCGCTTGTGGGATCGCGCTTCATTGCCGCAGACAGAACATGGGAAAGCTCGAAGGCGACCGGCTGTAGTTCCTCTGGGATCTCCTCCTTGGCTGGGTATAGGCCAGTCTGCAAATAAGCCCATTGGTCGATAAAGGCCTCAACAAACTGAGAAGTGCCCATTCTGTAACGGGACTGCTCAATGAGTGATAAAGCCTTGGATGTAAGTTGCTGTGTTTCTGGTGACATAAGCTCTCCAGTTTGTTCTGACGAAACATTCAAGAGGTAGAAACGAAGAACCCCGCCGAAGCGAGGTTCTTAGCTTTCCTGATTGCCTTAGTGCCGAAGCAAAGACGTCTTGATAAAGTCGGGACAACCGGACATTTCCCGGTCGATGAAGTCCTGACGTTTCGCCAGCGGCCATTTCATGAACGCCGCGAGCGGGATGCGCTTATTCGTGTTAGTATTGCCTTGCAGCATAACAAAGCTCCTTAATAGCTTGATTGTGTTGTAAGGGCTGCAACGAAGGTAGAAGAGCGATGCGGCCCTTATTTGTGATTATTACAGCATCATAAAATAATATCAAGAGACAATAAAACGATACTAAGAATAATGAACTTTCACATGTGAAAGTATTCAAATCCCCAATCTAGCGTGATCCCCACCTCCAAATAACTTGTTCTTCTTCCCAAAATGGGCGTGTCAGCGTCCCATTTAAAGTAATTGTTAGTGAGATATTGACTACACGAAATATGCCTATATCATAAGGTCATAAAATGATGCTGTGAAAGTGAGCGATATGCGAAAGACAGCAAATCATCTCCGTTTGAAGAAACCTTGCGCCAACTGCCCATTCCGAAAGGAAGGGGCTATCGAACTTGCCCCTGGTAGGTTGGAAGGCATCATCAACGACATAGTTGAAAACGATATGACGACGTTCCACTGCCACAAAACCGTGCATTCAAAGTACGGTGGTGAATGGGATGAAGAGGGCAACTATGCACCTTCGGGACAAGAGTCGATGTGTGCCGGTGCGGCTGCTTATTTGATGAAAATGGGTAGGCCAACAGTGGCTATGCGGATAGCGTTTGCTTTTGGTGACGTAAAGGTGTCCGACTGGGACGAGGCTCAAGCGCTGGTTATTGAACCGTTGGTGCTGGGGAGCGGAAATGAGTAAGCAATACGCGGTAGTGCCGCATCCAAAACTGAAACGAGAGTACAAAGGTAGATTGAATTTATCGAACCGATTACAGAGGAAAAAATGGACGAGAAAAAACTCAACATTGAAACGGTAGATGGGCACAACGAGCTGGTAGTCAGCTTTCTATCCAGAATGGTAAGCCTGAGCCGTGAGGAAAAACAGGTTGTATTGTCCTGCCTTCCTGATACCGGCAAACAAACAATCACCCAGCTCTATGAGGCGCTGCGTTCTCAAGGACACAAGGACCTCGCTGAGAAAATTGCACCATACCTTCAACAGGGGGTGTTTGGTCCAATCTTCGATAACGCGAATTCTAAGGTGTTCATTCGGGACGAAGCGCCTTCTTTCTTCATGGATGAGAATTCTCTGAACTGGGATGAGGCTAAAGTATTCAACCGCCTCCGGATGAGAGCTACTTGTGTTTCTGGCCGTGGTGGCTGGACTGTCGGTGAGCGCTTTGATGATCGCTTTGATACCGAAGTTGGTGGCACACAACTTATCGTCACCCAGTCGCTCAACGAGAAGGGCGAGATAGAAGGTGGCTTGCCTACCTCCATGTCGCTGAATGACTTTGCGGCGTTCCCAAAGCAGACAATACCACCTCAAATAGTCGATTACCAAGAAGACAAGCGGTACACGCTTGAAGAAGCAGAAGCTATCCATGAACTTGCTCCAGTGGTTCAGCGACTTAGAGAACGTATTGCAGAGTATGAGGAGAGAAGTGTCCATGATTGATCTGACATGCCGCCTCTGTGCTGGCTCCGGTGTTTATGATTTTTCGCCTACCAAAGAAACCTGCGGGATGTGCCAAGGGCATACAAAATTTGTTGACGCAAAAGCAATGCTGGTGGCCGCTATCGAACTGGCAAAGAAGCAACAAGAGCCAGTCATTGAAGTCGTAATGGGGCTGGTGCTACATGGTGTAGATGTGAGGGGAAAGGAGCCCGGAGAGTTGTTTAAGGCGATTAAGGCCTTTAACGCCCCAGGGCACAATCTATTGCGATACGGGTGGGATGCGTGGGAGCTCTATGCCATCCATGAAGGTGTCAGTCCTGAACTTGCCTCTCTTGGACGGAGTGTTATGCGTGAGTGGTACAGCCATTCATGGGGCCGTTTCAGTGGTGAGGTAGGTTTCAACGCCGCTGACAGCATGATCAAACAGGCCAAAGATAATCCTGAAAAAGCAGAAGAGCGATGGTCGTTCCTGCTTAGCGAAGAGTGGATGGTGGAGTAATTGTCGTGACAGAACAAACCAATAAGAAATTGATGCTGGATGAATCTCCAGCCATCCCACTGCAATTCAAGTGGAGAAAGTTTGGCTGTGCAATTTTTACGGCTACGCAAACAATGGAGCACATCAAGGAAGGGCGTAAGTTAGGGCCGACTCCTGCGGGAATGCTGCCTCAAGAAGAGTGGTTGAATCGTCTGATCGCTATGGAAGAGACTCTGCCACGAGGGAAGTTTTTTGACAGATTCCGCTGCTGCGATAAGAGCGAGCAGTATGACCTCGCCGCCCAACATCTCCGCATAGTCGGACAGAAAAAACGATAGGGGGCCATATGAAAGCACAGGCATACCCACCATCGGTAATTCGGAAAGACGCTGTTTTGTATGCAGCCATTTATTACATTTCTGATGACGATAAAGCAAAGGTCGAAGTTACTCAGTGGATAGTTCGTTCCATTCAGAAAAAACGTAACTCAACTAGCGATCAGCGCTACGTCAATCTGGCCCAAAAGATAGATGGCGTTACCTGGGGAAAGAGATCCAGAAAGAACGGAGATTTTGGTTGGTTGCCATCTATACCAAGTTGGTGTTTGAAGCAATTCAGGGAAGGTTGCGAATTGCCGTTTAGTGTCTACACGACACGGTTGGCGGCACTCAAATTTGCGAAAGCCAGCTTGCAGGAAGAGGTCCAATACTGCGAGAACGAGCTGAAAAAGCCACAAACCGAAGAGGACACCCAGCAGCTTCAAGAGGAACTGACGGAGAACCAGAGACTTCTGAAAGCCGCTGCCTCAATGGTGAAGCGCGAGCAAAACAATAAGGGGTATACGGATTTAATGGTTGATGGGGCACCTTCACCCCATCAATCTGATACCACCCTCAGATGGTTGATAGATCGACTCCGTAGTTGAGTTCCTCTGCGAAGTCCGGCAGTCCGTAACCGATGGTTTTCTTGTAGAAAGGAGAGACCTTCGCAGTCGGTGCCTTCTTCTTGTGCTTCGTGGTGTAGAGCATTCGTGCCCGCATCACCTCGAAGGAGTAACCGCGCCCTTCACGGTTCTTGTCCTTGGCCAGTCGGTTGATGGGCTCCGTGTAAGCGTTGGTGACGGGCATGTCCGTCTCGAAGTAGGTCATGGTCTCTTCGCGCCAGTTTCCCACTGCCCTGACCAGATCGCTCCAGACTTCCTTTTGGCCCTTCGGGATGGTGGCTATCCACTCGTCCAGGGCGGCTTCTGCCTGGAGCCGTGTGGTGGCGTCCCAGATGCCGTAGAAGCGCTCTTTGTGCTCGTAGGCGGCCAGCAGTTACGGGAACGCGCCTGTCCAGGTCTCCATGATGAGGCGCTCCCGGTCTGAGACTTCGTGAGCGCGTTTCAGCAGGATTTTCCGGTCTCCCTTGAGAGTCCAGCTCTGGGACGGTTTCAGCTCCTTTCTGAGGCCCTTGCGCACTCTCTCTAGGGCATCGTTGGCCATGCGCACCACATGGAACTTATCGACCACGATACGGGCCTGGGGCAGCACAGCCTTGACCGCTGCCCGGTAGGGGTTCCACATGTCCATGCTGACGATCTCGACCTTCTGCCGGTCTTTCAGCTTCATCAGGTAGTTGGTCACCACGTCCTGGCGGCGGGTGGCCAGCAGGTCGAGCAGGGTTCGCTCCTCAATGTTGGTCAGAATGCAGCGGTAGCGCTTGTTCAGGTATAGCTCGTCAATGCCCAGGATGCGGGGCGTCTCGAAGCGGTGCCAGCGCCCCAGGAACTCGGCGCGGGCGTTGAAGATGTCGCGCACTGTCTTCTCGTACGGGGTATCCCCTTAGCTCCACAGCTCTTAATTTATAGGTTTTACTCGCTTCTTCACCACATCTTGATAAGTAACAGCCTTTGTCACAACGGCTTGCTGAAGTAAGCGATAAAACAGTAAGCCCCTTGATTTGGATTTACGGCGATTAAATCGAAACACATATTCGTTAAGGTAATTATCCAATTGTTCTGGCTGGACTGCACCATGGTGCGTACCCATCATCCAACGTTGCAAAAGTGATGCAACTCGGTGAACGCCTGGCATAGACTCATGAGCTGGTGTGGTTGAGCGAAGGTGAACTGTTTGTCGGTGCTCGTATCCATTTTCTTTGATTTGGCGGTAAGCAGGAGAACCATCGGTATGAATGAGCGATCCTGGAGTAATGGAGGCTTTAATGAATGGCATTAGATTATCGTGGTTGCCACGCTCAATCTGTTGGATTCGAACTCGTCCAAAACCTTTAGGGTGTAGTATTTCGACTGCTATAACTACCAATAGCTTGGTAGTGTTGCTCTTCCGGCCCTTCGTACTTAACAGCTCCGTTCGGTCAGAGAGTGCAAGGTAGGTTTCATCAACTTCAACCTCCCCATGAAGTAATTCTCTATCCGGCCGAACCATTGCACGGCGTAGTCTGTGTAGCATAGTCCATGCTGTTTCATAGCTACCAAGACCAAGTACACGCTGCAATCCTAATGCACTGACACCATGCTTTTGGTTGGTAATGTACCAAATGGCAGCGAACCAAACACGAAGCTCGGTTCGGGTTTTATCAAAAATAGTGCCTGCGGTTACTGTTGCTTGATGCCTGCACGTTGGACAGATCAATCTGCCACGACTACTTCGCTGCACTTGTGATACCACTCCACACTTAGGACAAATAAGCCCATCCGGCCAGCGAAGCTTTTCCAAATAATCCCGGCATGCTTGCTCAGAATGGAACCAGTCAAGGAATTGAACCCAAGTGGTTGGATAGTCTTTTCCACCTATGGGGTAGGTTTTTTGAATACTCATTTGAGTATTTTGTCATCTGTGGAGCTAAGGGGATACCCCGTCTTCTCGTCCAGGCCGGTCTGTGCCGCCACAAAGGTGTAGGGGTAGTTGAAGGATTCCTTCTCCACGTACTCATGCAGCCGCAGTGTCATACGGAATCCGTCCACCATCTCCGGTAGCTGGGGCCTGAATGTTGTCTTGCAGGCCCGGCAGGTGTATCGGCGGCGGACCACCCAGAGAGTGACCCGCTTGCCGTGGATGGGCAGATCACGATAGGGAACGTCACGCTTGCCGAACCGTACGAACTCACCCTGCACGCCGCATTCCTCGCAGGCGATGGGATCGGGCACGTCCACCTGGAAGTGCATTTCATCGTCGGTTGATTTGCAGCCCAGTACTTGGTATTGCGGCAGGTGAAGGATGTTGTCGGGAAGTTCGGTCATGGTGTTGTATAGGCGTAGGTGTCAGTCAGATCCATCCGGCTCGGCATTGGTGTTTGCTTTTTGGGGTCGTCTCAGAATTCGGAAAATAAAGCACGCTAAGGCGTAGTCACCCCGTGACTCCCCCGCGCCGATGCAGCGAGCTTCGTTCCGTCTTGCAGTGACGCAATCAGCGGGCAGGAAACGTTCCCTTTCCGCGCATGGCAGGCGCACACCAGTTCAGACAGCACGGCCTCCATGCGTGCCAAGTCGGCCATCTTCTCGCGCACATCCTTGAGCTTGTGCTCGGCCAGGCCGCTGGCTTCCTCGCAATGGGTGCCATCCTCCAGCCGCAGTAGCTCGGCGATTTCGTCCAGGCTAAAGCCCAGCCGCTGGGCCGATTTCACGAACCGCACTCGTGTTACATCCGCCTCGCCATAGCGGCGAATGCTGCCATAGGGCTTGTCTGGCTCCGGCAGCAGGCCCTTGCGCTGGTAGAACCGGATGGTCTCCACATTGACCCCGGCCGCCTTGGCAAAAACGCCAATGGTCAGATTCTCAAAATTAATTTGCATATCGCTTGACTCCGTACATAACTACGGAAGTAAGCTTAAGCTATCCAAACCAAATTTGAAAGGACAAGCGTATGTCTGAACCACAAAAGTCTGAACCACAAAAGTCTGAACCACAAAAGTCTGAACCACAAAAGTCTGAACCACAAAACGGGCGCGGCGCGCTCTTCGCCGGTGGGCTGGCCGCCATTCTTGCGTCGGCCTGCTGCCTGGGGCCGCTGGTTTTGATCGCCTTGGGATTCAGCGGCGCTTGGATGAGTAACTTGACGGCATTGGAACCTTACCGCCCCATCTTTCTCGGTGCGGCATTGATAGCAATGTTCTTTGCCTACCGCCGCATCTTCCGGACTACGCAAGCATGCGAGCCTGGCGATGTATGCGCTGCCCCACAAGCCAAGACGTCGTACAAAGTCATCTTTTGGATTGTGGCTGCGCTAGTTGTCGTTGCACTAACGTTCCCGTATGTAATGCCCCTGTTCTACTAATTGAGGAAAAATCATGAAAAAACTGCTTACCGCTCTTGCCCTTGCCGCTACCTTCGCTGTCCCTGCCTGGGCCGCCACGCAGACGGTCACGCTGTCCGTACCGGGCATGACCTGCTCCACCTGCCCGATCATCGTCAAGAAGGCGATTTCCAAGGTCGAAGGCGTCAGCAAAATTGACGTGACCTTCGAGACACGCGAAGCGGTTGTCACGTTCGATGATGCCAAGACCAGCGTGCAGAAGCTGATCAAGGCAACCGGAGACGCGGGCTTTCCGTCCAGCGTCAAGCAGTACATCTACCCGGAAAGCGATGATGAGTAACTTGTTTAGATACGGACGTTCGTCCGTCGTAAGCGGCCTTCTGATGCTCATGAGCGTCGGTGCGTTGGCCTATGACTTCAAAAGGATGGAGGCGGCCATCGAGTCGCTCTCGCCTACCACGCAAAGCGAATGGGAGCGCAAGGCCACAGCGGGTGAACCCATTGCGCAGAACGTCACCGGCATGGCGTACAAGTACGGCATCGGCGTCGCGCAGGATCAGGCAGTCTCGTGGAAGTGGTTCCGCTCAGCGGCAGAGCAGGGCGAGGCGGACGCCCAGTTCAACCTCGCGCGCATCTACGAAGGGCATGCCAACGACACCTTCTATCGTCGCCACGCACGGCCTGTGCCCGCTGACGACAGCGAGGCCGTGAATTGGTACCGCCGCTCCGCTGAGCAGAACCACACACAGGCGCAAGTTAAGCTGGCACAGCTGTACGCGAAGGGCGTCGCTCCGGCCGCGTCCGATCTGGTCCAGGCGTACAAGTGGTTCGGCATCGCCGCCGCCCGCGGCGACGAGACCGCGGTCAAGCTGCGCGCCGAGCTTGCGGCCAGATTGACACGTGAGCAGATCGCGGACGGCGATGCTCAGGCTATGGAATGGACAAGAAGTTCCAGTGTTAAGCAGTGAGCGACATCATGGGCTTGATTACACGCATCGCCGATAAAACCGGAGCGCTCGGCAGCGTCGTTTCCGCGATGGGCTGCGCGGCTTGTTTCCCAGCCATCGCCAGTTTCGGCGCGGCCATAGGGCTGGGCTTCCTGAGTGAATACGAGGGCCTGTTTATCTCCAGGCTATTGCCGCTGTTTGCCGCCATCGCCCTGTTAGCAAACGCGCTGGGCTGGCTTAGTTTTACACGGGCATCACAAAAACGTTTGACTCCGTACATCGGTACGGAGATTACACTTGCTCCATACACTGAAATCAGAGGAGTAAGTCGTGTCACAGAAAGAATCCAATCTACCTATTATTGGCGGCGTTATCGCGGCTGTTGGCGCTGGCCTGTGCTGCGCTGGTCCTTTCGTGTTGTTGCTGCTAGGCGTGAGTGGCTCCTGGATTGGTAATTTAACCTTGTTAGAACCTTATCGTCCCATTTTTATCCTGCTGGTTTTAGCCTTATTTGGCTTCGCAGGCTGGAAGGTCTATCGCCCCGTTGAGGACTGTGAGCCAGGCACCGCCTGTGCAGTTCCTCAAGTGCGAAAACGCCGGCAGGTGATCTTTTGGTTAACGGCACTGACTGCGTTGGTGCTAGTCACCAGCAATTATTGGATTGTCTGGTTTGCCTGAATACTTTCTTACCGCTCACTTTTATTAATGACTTAATACGTTACTGGAGAAAATGATGAAGAAAATTGCCTTGTTGTCTTTGCTAGCCTTGACCAGCCTGACCGCTTTTGCTGCGCCGAAAACAGTTACTTTGGAAGTTCCAACCATGTACTGTGTGGCCTGCCCCTTTAAGGTCAAAAATGCCTTAAAAAATGTTGAGGGTGTGAGTAAAGCTGAAGTCACCTTTGAAACCAAATTGGCAGTTGTCACATTCGACGACGAAAAAACCACAGTAAAAGCACTGATCGAAGCCACCACTAATGCGGGTTTTCCATCAACGCTCAAGGAGTAAAGCATGGAAATGCTAATACAGTTACTGACCCGTTTCGGCGATAAGAACGGCTGGAGCAGCTATGTCACCTATTCAGCGTTAGGCCTGATGGTTGCCGTATCGCTTTGGGATATTTTTTCACCCGCGAATAAACGCTGTGATGATGACAGCTGTGCTGTTTAACACGACGCAATGCCTGACTACTATTTGAGGAAAACGTATGATCTTACTATCGATAGAAGGGATGACCTGTCCAAGTTGCGTCGCTCACGTTAAAGAAGCGCTCGATGCGATCGAAGGCGTGAATAAGGTTGAAATATCTTATGAAAACGCCAGCGCAACGATCACCACAAACGGTGGGGTCAGCGTAACCGATCTCATTGGAGCGATTGAAGCCCTGGGTTATACCGCAAAAGAAAACCCCTTAGCGGAAAACACAGCACCGAACGCCTACTGTGACAACGAAAATACCAGCAACACAGAAAGCAACCGAACTCAACATGTGGCGATTATCGGTACGGGTTCCGGCGCTTTTGCCTGTGCTATCAAAGCCGCTGAAGGTGGTGCCAAGGTCACTCTTATTGAGGGAGCCGATGTGATTGGCGGCTGTTGCGTGAATGTCGGCTGCGTACCCTCAAAAATTTTGATCCGCGCCGCTCAATTGGCACAGCAGCAACGCAATAATCCCTTTGCCGGACTGGAAAATCATGCGCCCCAATTGAGTCGAGCCTTGTTGGCTCAGCAGCAGACCGCTCGAGTCGAAGAGCTGCGCGCTGCAAAGTATCAGAATATTCTAGAGACAAATCCTGCGCTTAGTTTACTTAAAGGTTGGGCGCAATTTAAAAATGCAAACACCCTGATAGTCAGAAAAAATGATGGCACTGAGCAGGAAATCTTTGCTGATAAAATCCTGATCGCCACTGGCTCCACGCCAACCATTCCTCCCATCGAGGGGCTGGCCGAAACGCCTTACTGGACCTCTACCGAAGCGCTGTTTGCCGAGGAATTGCCGCAGCACCTGGTGGTGATTGGTTCATCGGTCGTGGCGCTAGAAATTGCCCAGGCTTACCGACGATTGGGCAGTGAAGTCACCGTGTTGGCAAGACACTCACTACTTTACAGTGAAGACCCCATAATCGGTGAAAAACTGGCAGGCTGTTTTGAAAAAGAAGGCATTCGAGTTTTAAACAACACGCAAGCCACCCAAGTGACCCACGATGGAAATCAATTCACCCTGAACACTAATGCAGGCGAGCTCAGTTGTGATCGTTTGCTGGTAAGCACCGGGCGACACGCCAATACCAGCCAACTCAATCTGGACGCGGTGGGTGTCACCACCAACAAAAAGGGCGAAATCGTTGTTAACGAACGCATGGAAACCAATGTTGCTGGTATTTACGCTGCCGGTGACTGCTCTAACATGCCGCAATTTGTCTATGTCGCCGCGGCCGCCGGTAGCCGTGCTGGTATCAATATGACGGGCGGCGACGCCAAACTGGATCTGTCCACCATGCCCGCCGTGATCTTTACCGATCCACAGGTGGCTACCGTCGGACTGACCGAGGAGCAAGCCAGGGCTCAGGATATTGAGACCGACAGCCGCGTACTGGGTATGGAAAATGTCCCACGTGCGTTAGCCAACTTTGAAACCGACGGTTTTATCAAACTGGTCACAGAGAAGGAAACGGGGTTGTTGCTAGGCGCGCAGATCCTGGCTCACGAAGGCGGCGAACTGATCCAGAGTGCGGCTTTAGCCATCCGCAACCGTATGACGGTGACGGAATTAGCCGACCAGCTTTTCCCTTACCTCACCATGGTGGAAGGTTTGAAGCTCTGCGCGCAAACCTTTAACAAGGATGTCAAAGAACTGTCCTGTTGTGCAGGATAAGAGAGGGCAGTATGGGAACGGCACCCGCCACGCATTCACTGACAGCCCCAACGGTCAATGCGTTGGCGGATGGATTGAACAAGGGTGAATTCGTTCCTTTTTACCAGCCTCTATGGGATGTTCAACACCAATGCTGGGAAGGCGCTGAAACGCTCATTCGCTGGCAACATCCAACTGAAGGATTGATCCAGTCAGACACCTTTATTCCCGTTGCCGAACAAAGCGGATTAATTCTGGAACTGGGCGCGTTTGTCTTACGGGCGGCCTGTCAACAGATGATGCATTGGCGTCAACGCGGTTTACCCGAGGGTATCATCGCGGTCAACGTCTCTGCCTTACAAATCCACCAACCTGACTTTGTCGAAGACCTTGCCAGGATATTGCGTGATACGGGACTGCCTGCTCCGGCATTGGAACTGGAATTAACCGAAACACTGGCCCTGGAGGATACGCCAATCCTGATCGAAAACCTGCATCGCTGCCAGGCGCTGGGCATTCGCCTGTCCATCGACGATTTTGGTACCGGGAGTTCGTCGCTGGCACGCTTGCAATGCTGCCCAGTGACCCGCCTAAAAATCGACAAAACCTTTGTCACGCATATGACAACCGAGCCAAAGGATCGCGCCATTACCGAAAGCGTCATCACCCTTGGCCATAACCTGAATTTATCCATCGTCGCGGAAGGGGTTGAGACGGCCACTCAACAACAACTTTTAGAGAAGCTTGGCTGTGATGTATTACAGGGCTATCGGCTGGCGCGGCCAGCCGATGCCGAAACGACTGAAGCGTTGTGGCCAGGCCGCAGTGTTTGAAACGAACGGAGACAAACCCATGTCAAAAGCCGCCGTGTCAAAAGATGTGTCACGATACTTTGAGGTGATCCCCGACTTTGCGGCATTCATGGATGCCGATGGGCAGGCACTCGAATTTCCCCTGACGATCTCGCAACTGGCGAAAGCCGCGCAAACCACAGTGCATACCGTCAGGAATTACGTCTTGGAAAATTTGGTACTTTGCCCAGAGCATTCCGCGGGTGGTTTCGGTTTATACAATCAATGCGCTTTAAACCGGCTGCGCTTCATTCGCGCAGCGCGTGCGGCGGGCCTGCTGATCCTGGATATAAAACCCTTGCTCTACGCCATCAACGAAGGCGACCAGCAAGCCTGTGAAGCCGCCATGCGCGAACTGCAAACCAAAATTGATGAACGCCAGGCTTACTTGCAGGCATTGGATTCACAGCTGTCGGAGCTGCGCCAACTGGCCTGATCGCCATAACAAAGGAGTATACGATGTCAGAAAAATGTGAAACCGGCCCCCACGACTGGGTAGCCAATAAAGGGGTCGTCTCAGAAAACGGAAAATAAAGCACGCTAAGCCGGTGGCAGCGGTCGCAATGGCCTAAACTTCCCCGCACCGACCTTGGCGCTGCTGCGCCATAGGTAATCGCCGGTCAGGTTGATGTGCTCCCACCCCAGCGGCGACAGATATTGCAACAATGTGTCGTCCAGCGCCGTGCCGTTGCCACGCAAAGCACTGGTGGCACGCTCCAGATATACCGTGTTCCACAACACGATGGCCGCCGTCACCAGATTGAGGCCGCTGGCCCGGTAGCGCTGCTGCTCAAAACTGCGGTCGCGGATTTCACCCAATCGGTAGAAGAAGACCGCCCTGGCCAGCGCGTTGCGCGCCTCGCCCTTATTCAGCCCCGCATGGACGCGGCGGCGCAGCTCCACGCTTTGCAGCCAATCCAAAATGAACAGCGTGCGCTCGATGCGCCCCAGCTCGCGCAACGCCACGGCCAAGCCGTTCTGGCGCGGGTAGCTGCCGAGTTTGCGCAGCATCAGCGAAGCCGTTACCGTGCCTTGCTTGATGGAGGTGGCCAGCCGCAGAATTTCATCCCAATGGGCGCGTATTTGCTTGATGTTCAGCCTGTCGCTGCTAATCATCGGCTTGAGCGCGTCATAGGCGGCATCGCCCTTGGGGATGAATAGCTTGGTTTCGCCCAAGTCACGGATACGCGGCGCGAAGCGAAATCCCAGCAAATGCATCAAGCCAAACACGTGATCGGTGAAGCCTGCCGTGTCGGTGTAGTGTTCCTCGATGCGCAAGTCCGACTCGTGGTACAGCAGGCCATCAAGCACGTAAGTTGAATCACGAATGCCCACGTTGACCACCTTGGCACTGAAGGGCGCGTACTGGTCGGAGATATGGGTGTAGAAAGTCCGTCCTGGACTGCTTCCATACTTCGGGTTGATATGACCAGTGCTTTCTGCTTTGCTGCCGGTTCTGAAGTTCTGGCCGTCCGACGATGACGTGGTGCCGTCACCCCAGTTGCCGGCGAAGGGTTGCCGAAACTGCGCATTCACCAGCTCGGCCAGCGCCGTCGAATAGGTTTCATCGCGGATGTGCCAGGCTTGCAGCCAAGACAGCTTGGCGTAGGTGGTGCCAGGGCAGGACTCGGCCATTTTGGTCAGACCCAGGTTGATCGCGTCGGCCAGGATCGTCGTCAACAGCAAGGTTTTGTCCTTGGCCGTGTCGCTGGTCTTCAGGTGTGTGAAGTGGCGGGTGAAGCCCGTCCATTCATCGACCTCCATCAGCAACTCGGTGATTTTGAGGTGCGGCAGCAGCATAGCTGTCTGGTCGATCATGGCTTGCGCGGCGTCTGGTACTGCCGCGTCCAGCGGCGTGATCTTCAGGCCTGACGCGGTGGTGATGATGGCATCCGGTAAGTCGTTGGCCGCAGCCATGCGGTTGACTGTGGCGAGTTGCGCCTCCAACAATTCCAACCGGTCATGCAGGTATTGGTCGCAGTCGGTGGCCACTGCCAGCGGCAATTCGCTGGCCAGCTTCAAAGTGGCGAACTTCTCGACCGGCACCAGGTATTCGTCGAAGTCCTTGAACTGGCGAGAACCCTGCACCCAGACATCACCGGAGCGCAGCGCGTTCTTCAGCTCCGACAGGGCGCATAACTCGTAGTAACGCCGGTCGATGCCGTCGTCGGTCAGAACCAGCTTTGCCCAGCGCGGCTTGATGAATGCGGTTGGCGCATCGGCGGGCACCTTGCGCGCGCTGTCGCTGTTCATGCCGCGCAGCATGTCGATGGCATCGAGCACACCCTTGGCGGCGGGCGCAGCCCGCAATTTGAGCACGCCCAGGAACTGCGGCGCGTAGCGGCGTAGCGTGGCATAGCTTTCACCGATGTGGTGCAGGAAATCAAAGTCGGCAGGCCGCGCCAATGTTTGCGCTTCGGTGACGCTGGCGGCGAAGGTGTCCCAGGGCATAACGGCCTCGATGGCGGCGAACGGATCGCTGCCGCTTTGCTTGGCCTCAATCAACGCTTGACCGATGCGCCCATACATCCGCACCTTGTCGTTGATCGCCTTGCCGGAAGCCTGGAACTGCTGCTGATGCTTGTTCTTGGCCGCGTTGAACAGCTTGCCGATGATGCGATCGTGAAGGTCGATGATTTCATCGGTGACGGTGGCCATGCCTTCGATGGCCAGCGCTACCAGCGTGGCATAGCGTCGTTGCACC
The DNA here is from genome assembly GCF_002836315.1 of Shewanella sp. ALD9. Lineage (NCBI taxonomy): Bacteria > Pseudomonadati > Pseudomonadota > Gammaproteobacteria > Alteromonadales > Shewanellaceae > Shewanella > Shewanella sp. ALD9. The sequence goes on along the minus strand of NZ_PJCD01000039.1, from coordinate 1,889 downwards.
TCGAACTTTGCCAGATCAGCAGGCGTCATCTGGCCACCTTCACGAGCGATTTTGAGCAGGCGGTTCTGGTGAACCTGCCGCTCGATGCCTGCGGGCAGATCAAGTGCTTGCCAGGATTTCAGGCGCTCAATATGTTCGAGCATGTGGCGAGAGTTCGGTTTGGCAGGCGACTGGCGCAGCCATGCCAGCCACGTCACTTTACTGCCGTCCTTGCGCTTGAGAAGTTCGTCCAGGCGCTGACGGTGGGGTGATAACAAAGAATCGGTCAGCGCCGCGTAAATGCGTCGGTTGGCACGGGTGATGGCCTCGGCGCTTGCGCGCTCGATGGCATTCATGGCGGGCAGGATAATGCTCTGCCGCCGCAGATTCTCGACAAGTGCGCTCGCCAGCACGATGCCTTTGTCGGTCTGCAAGGCCAGCTCGGTCAATGTATGCACGGCTTGCCGATAGTGGCTCATGGTGAAGGGCTTGAACCCAAAAACCGTTTGCAGCTCGACCAAGTGCTCCCGCCGTGTCTGTTCGCGCTGGCCGTACTCGCTCCAACTTTCCACTGGCATCTTGAGTTGCGCGGCCACCATGCGCAACAGGGGCGGAAACGGAGGCTCATCGACGCCCAAAAAGGTGCCAGGGAATCGCAAGTAGCAAAGCTGCACAGCGAAGCCCAATCGATTCGCGGCGCCGCGACGCTGACGGATCACCGACAGGTCGGTTTCGTTGAACGTGTAGTGCCGTATCAGTTCGTCTTTGGCATCTGGCAGTGCCAGCAGGCTTTCGCGCTCGGTGGCGGACAGGATTGAGCGGCGTGGCATGGTCAGTCTTCCCGCAGGTACTGGTACAAGGTTTCGCGGCTGATGCCGAAGTCACGGGCCACCAAGGTTTTTTGGTCGCCTGCCGCAACTCGCCGTTTCAACTCGGCAATTTGTTCGCTGTTCAGCGATTTCTTTCGTCCCCGGTAGGCACCGCGCTGCTTGGCCAGCACGATTCCCTCGCGCTGACGTTCGCGGATCAGGGCGCGCTCGAACTCAGCGAAGGCTCCCATGACCGACAGCATCAGATTGGCCATCGGTGAGTCCTCGCCGGTGAACTTCAGCCCTTCTTTGACGAACTCCATGCGCACGCCCCGTTGTGTCAGCCCTTGGACGATGCGGCGCAGGTCATCAAGGTTGCGTGCCAGCCTGTCCATGCTATGCACCACCACGGTGTCGCCCTCGCGGACGAAGGCCAGCAGCCTTTCCAGCTCGGGACGCTGGGTGTCCTTGCCAGAAGCCTTGTCGGTGAACACCCGCGCCACCTGAACACCCTCCAATTGCCGTTCCGGGTTCTGGTCGAAGCTGCTGACGCGGACATAGCCGATGCGTTGACCTTGCAAGATGCCTCCAAAGGCAAAAGTGTCAGGATGAAATCTATTACCTTTGACGGAATATGTCAATCAATAGGAAATTTAATTCTATTCTGACATCGTTTGTCGTTTTCAGAAGACGGCTGCACTGAACGTCAGAAGCCGACTGCACTATAGCAGCGGAGGGGTTGGATCCATCAGGCAACGACGGGCTGCTGCCGGCCATCAGCGGACGCAGGGAGGACTTTCCGCAACCGGCCGTTCGATGCGGCACCGATGGCCTTCGCGCAGGGGTAGTGAATCCGCCAGGATTGACTTGCGCTGCCCTACCTCTCACTAGTGAGGGGCGGCAGCGCATCAAGCGGTGAGCGCACTCCGGCACCGCCAACTTTCAGCACATGCGTGTAAATCATCGTCGTAGAGACGTCGGAATGGCCGAGCAGATCCTGCACGGTTCGAATGTCGTAACCGCTGCGGAGCAAGGCCGTCGCGAACGAGTGGCGGAGGGTGTGCGGTGTGGCGGGCTTCGTGATGCCTGCTTGTTCTACGG
>NZ_PJCD01000021.1:0-821 GCF_002836315.1 Shewanella sp. ALD9 | reverse complement strand
AGGCACTGTTGCAAAGTTAGCGATGAGGCAGCCTTTTGTCTTATTCAAAGGCCTTACATTTCAAAAACTCTGCTTACCAGGCGCATTTCGCCCAGGGGATCACCATAATAAAATGCTGAGGCCTGGCCTTTGCGTAGTGCACGCATCACCTCAATACCTTTGATGGTGGCGTAAGCCGTCTTCATGGATTTAAATCCCAGCGTGGCGCCGATTATCCGTTTCAGTTTGCCATGATCGCATTCAATCACGTTGTTCCGGTACTTAATCTGTCGGTGTTCAACGTCAGACGGGCACCGGCCTTCGCGTTTGAGCAGAGCAAGCGCGCGACCATAGGCGGGCGCTTTATCCGTGTTGATGAATCGCGGGATCTGCCACTTCTTCACGTTGTTGAGGATTTTACCCAGAAACCGGTATGCAGCTTTGCTGTTACGACGGGAGGAGAGATAAAAATCGACAGTGCGGCCCCGGCTGTCGACGGCCCGGTACAGATACGCCCAGCGGCCATTGACCTTCACGTAGGTTTCATCCATGTGCCACGGGCAAAGATCGGAAGGGTTACGCCAGTACCAGCGCAGCCGTTTTTCCATTTCAGGCGCATAACGCTGAACCCAGCGGTAAATCGTGGAGTGATCGACATTCACTCCGCGTTCAGCCAGCATCTCCTGCAGCTCACGGTAACTGATGCCGTATTTGCAGTACCAGCGTACGGCCCACAGAATGATGTCACGCTGAAAATGCCGGCCTTTGAATGGGTTCATGTGCAGCTCCATCAGCAAAAGGGGATGATAAGTTTATCACCACCGACTATTTGCAACAGTGCC
>NZ_PJCD01000019.1:0-1065 GCF_002836315.1 Shewanella sp. ALD9 | reverse complement strand
TAGCGGGCGGCCGGAAGGTGAATGCTAGGCATGATCTAACCCTCGGTCTCTGGCGTCGCGACTGCGAAATTTCGCGAGGGTTTCCGAGAAGGTGATTGCGCTTCGCAGATCTCCAGGCGCGTGGGTGCGGACGTAGTCAGCGCCATTGCCGATCGCGTGAAGTTCCGCCGCAAGGCTCGCTGGACCCAGATCCTTTACAGGAAGGCCAACGGTGGCGCCCAAGAAGGATTTCCGCGACACCGAGACCAATAGCGGAAGCCCCAACGCCGACTTCAGCTTTTGAAGGTTCGACAGCACGTGCAGCGATGTTTCCGGTGCGGGGCTCAAGAAAAATCCCATCCCCGGATCGAGGATGAGCCGGTCGGCAGCGACCCCGCTCCGTCGCAAGGCGGAAACCCGCGCCTCGAAGAACCGCACAATCTCGTCGAGCGCGTCTTCGGGTCGAAGGTGACCGGTGCGGGTGGCGATGCCATCCCGCTGCGCTGAGTGCATAACCACCAGCCTGCAGTCCGCCTCAGCAATATCGGGATAGAGCGCAGGGTCAGGAAATCCTTGGATATCGTTCAGGTAGCCCACGCCGCGCTTGAGCGCATAGCGCTGGGTTTCCGGTTGGAAGCTGTCGATTGAAACACGGTGCATCTGATCGGACAGGGCGTCTAAGAGCGGCGCAATACGTCTGATCTCATCGGCCGGCGATACAGGCCTCGCGTCCGGATGGCTGGCGGCCGGTCCGACATCCACGACGTCTGATCCGACTCGCAGCATTTCGATCGCCGCGGTGACAGCGCCGGCGGGGTCTAGCCGCCGGCTCTCATCGAAGAAGGAGTCCTCGGTGAGATTCAGAATGCCGAACACCGTCACCATGGCGTCGGCCTCCGCAGCGACTTCCACGATGGGGATCGGGCGAGCAAAAAGGCAGCAATTATGAGCCCCATACCTACAAAGCCCCACGCATCAAGCTTTTGCCCATGAAGCAACCAGGCAATGGCTGTAATTATGACGACGCCGAGTCCCGACCAGACTGCATAAGCAACACCGACAGGGATGGATTTCAGAACCAGAGAA
>NZ_PJCD01000013.1:0-1547 GCF_002836315.1 Shewanella sp. ALD9 | reverse complement strand
TAAGCCGTTCTGGAGTATAGGGCACCAGAACGGCTTTTTATTGATTATTCATGTTCCACGATCACTAATTGAGCGATGTTCCACGGTTTTATTCAGTTTTAATAAACATCATCCGGTTTTTTGAGGAGTCATTATTTCAAGTGCTTGCACTGAAATTGGCTCTTCAAAAAACTGGAGTCTTGGCTAACCATATGGAAGGAAAAAGCGGCTTAGGAAGCCTCTCTTCTTCTGTTCTGGTTCAACATGCTCCGGGATAGGAATACGCTTATTGTCTTGCTGAGGAGTAGTCAATTCGTCATAGTTCGTTGCTAGTTCCGACCGAGGATCCGTTGCTATATCCTGTTTAAAGCTCTGATCGGTAAAGGTAGTCATATTGGCTTTTGGTGCTTCTAGTAAGCGCTGCATAGCTTCAATCTGTTCTTGATAAAACGATTCACGTTCTAAAGATTGATTTTCTCTCTGTATTGCCTGATTTAATTGTTTTTCCAGTATGTCAACTTGACGTTTTAGTAAGTCAACTTCTGTCAAGTTTTGACTGTTAATTGATTGACTTTGATTGACTGTATCCTCTTTTTTTTGTGGTTCCCCAAAAACTCTTAGGGCCTCTGAAAAGTCAATTAATCCATCAGATCCTTTAGATAAATTTCCTTTGTTTATATGTGCATATATGGCTTGTCTTGAATATCCATAAAGCTTAGCTAACTCTGAAACTGACAGTTTTTTCATTATGTAAACCAGTTTTCAACTTGTGTTAATACCTGACTGTTAACTTAACAATTTCAATTAACAATGTCATTGAAATCCTAATTTTCTGAGTAAAGGAAGTAATTCCTTAAATTTCTCTGCATCTTGCAGCATGGCAGCTATACGTACAGCAAACTGCTGATAGCTTTCTGTGCCTTGTGAATATTTACTCATCTCAGGAAGCTCTGAGAGCTTGTTGGCGAATAGATGGCGTTGTTTATCTGTTATTTTTGAAAAGAGGTCTAATGTATTCGGATCTCTTTTAGATTCGACTGAATGCGTGGCTGATTTTTTCTGTTTAAAGCTAAATGAAAAACCAGTAATAGATCTACCTGTTTTATGCTGTTCAACTTTGACAATAATATCGGTATGTTCATTTACTTGTTTTAATGCAATGTCTAAAACATATTTTTTAAAATCATACATTCGTTTGTATTCAGTCTCGAGTACACCTATTTTTTGTCTAAAATCATACATAGTTATGAGAGGCGTTTTTCCAGTACTACGCCATGCAATCAATATTTCATATAAACGAACAGCATAAGCACTTGTTAAATTACTTATTTGTTGTATTTCATACTTTGTAAATTGTTCTTCTAACCTAGTAATTAAAGGCACAATAGCAGGGGCAAAAATAAGTCTAACGACAGCTTCATTATCAATATAAGCCACCTCGCTCACCCATCTTGATTTGTGATTAATAGTGTTACCTTTTTCACTAAGACTCTGATAACTGAATTGTCTTGCAAACAAGTCATCGCAAGCATCTTTTAACGCCTGATAAGCCGTATTTCGATGTACAC
>NZ_PJCD01000012.1:0-1905 GCF_002836315.1 Shewanella sp. ALD9 | reverse complement strand
TTTATACTTCCTATACCCCGGTTATCCGGTGGTTTTCTGTTTGCGGAATAAAACAGATTAGTGACAGTTTTCTCAGAATGGCGTGTTCCGGTGACTTCTGTTTTCGTGTGCTGCATCCGGAAGTGTCAGGCCCGCCGGATATGAAAAAGGCCTCCGGAGAGTACCGTGACTTTATTTTCGGCACAAATACAGGGGTCGATGGATAAATACGGCGATAGTTTCCTGACGGATGATCCGTATGTACCGGCGGAAGACAAGCTGCAAACCTGTCAGATGGAGATTGATTTAATGGCGGATGTGCTGAGAGCACCGCCCCGTGAATCCGCAGAACTGATCCGCTATGTGTTTGCGGATGATTGGCCGGAATAAATAAAGCCGGGCTTAATACAGATTAAGCCCGTATAGGGTATTATTACTGAATACCAAACAGCTTACGGAGGACGGAATGTTACCCATTGAGACAACCAGACTGCCTTCTGATTATTAATATTTTTCACTATTAATCAGAAGGAATAACCATGAATTTTACCCGGATTGACCTGAATACCTGGAATCGCAGGGAACACTTTGCCCTTTATCGTCAGCAGAATAAATGCGGATTCAGCCTGACCACCAAACTCGATATTACCGCTTTGCGTACCGCACTGGCGGAGACAGGTTATAAGTTTTATCCGCTGATGATTTACCTGATCTCCCGGGCTGTTAATCAGTTTCCGGAGTTCCGGATGGCACTGAAAGACAATGAACTTATTTACTGGGACCAGTCAGACCCGGTCTTTACTGTCTTTCATAAAGAAACCGAAACATTCTCTGCACTGTCCTGCCGTTATTTTCCGGATCTCAGTGAGTTTATGGCAGGTTATAATGCGGTAACGGCAGAATATCAGCATGATACCAGATTGTTTCCGCAGGGAAATTTACCGGAGAATCACCTGAATATATCATCATTACCGTGGGTGAGTTTTGACGGATTTAACCTGAACATCACCGGAAATGATGATTATTTTGCCCCGGTTTTTACGATGGCAAAGTTTCAGCAGGAAGGTGACCGCGTATTATTACCTGTTTCTGTACAGGTTCATCATGCAGTCTGTGATGGCTTTCATGCAGCACGGTTTATTAATACACTTCAGCTGATGTGTGATAACATACTGAAATAAATTAATTAATTCTGTATTTAAGCCACCGTATCCGGCAGGAATGGTGGCTTTTTTTTATATTTTAACCGTAATCTGTAATTTCGTTTCAGAATGGTTCAGGATCACTGTACGATAATGCCCCCGCAGTTTGGTAATACCCTTAATAAAAAAGAAACAGCAAAGACTGACAGCAATAATAATAAAGTAAGCAGTAACAATAATATTAACAACACCAGATGCAGTTATAATAATAGTATTTAAGACACCAGAAAGACTGCTGCGACAGTCATTTTGAACAACACCAAAATGCCGTAAAGGCAGTAGTAACAACACCAGTGAAAACATCACGATAGCATAGTGATATGCCTGAGTGTGTGTAATTAAACAATAAATAAACCGCCATATATAACAGAAGATAGTATTCTGAATGGCATGCTTTTCTGTTCAGTATAAACATATCATCCCGGTTGGTATAAGGATGATATATAATAAGTTAAGCTGAACACATATTTATTTTGGTTTTATTTTACAAATAAAGTAAGACGATCCGTTAAGTCAAAGCGGGGTATATTTATTATACCCTGCTTTTTTATTTGTCCGCCGGGCGCGGATAATGGATCAGATTATGCAGTGTCACAATGGCCTTACCGGGATTGGCGTAAGCGTGCGGGATATCCGCATGGAAGCGCAGGGATTCCCCGGCAGAAACGGTGTGCCACTCATCCCCCAGCCGCAGTTGTAATGCGCCTTCCAGTACAATGACATG
>NZ_PJCD01000011.1:0-2037 GCF_002836315.1 Shewanella sp. ALD9 | reverse complement strand
TCTACGGCACGTTTGAAGGCGCGCTGAAAGGTCTGGTCATACATGTGATGGCGACGCACGACACCGCTCCGTGGATCGGTCGAATGCGTGTGCTGCGCAAAAACCCAGAACCACGGCCAGGAATGCCCGGCGCGCGGATACTTCCGCTCAAGGGCGTCGGGAAGCGCAACGCCGCTGCGGCCCTCGGCCTGGTCCTTCAGCCACCATGCCCGTGCACGCGACAGCTGCTCGCGCAGGCTGGGTGCCAAGCTCTCGGGTAACATCAAGGCCCGATCCTTGGAGCCCTTGCCCTCCCGCACGATGATCGTGCCGTGATCGAAATCCAGATCCTTGACCCGCAGTTGCAAACCCTCACTGATCCGCATGCCCGTTCCATACAGAAGCTGGGCGAACAAACGATGCTCGCCTTCCAGAAAACCGAGGATGCGAACCACTTCATCCGGGGTCAGCACCACCGGCAAGCGCCGCGACGGCCGAGGTCTTCCGATCTCCTGAAGCCAGGGCAGATCCGTGCACAGCACCTTGCCGTAGAAGAACAGCAAGGCCGCCAATGCCTGACGATGCGTGGAGACCGAAACCTTGCGCTCGTTCGCCAGCCAGGACAGAAATGCCTCGACTTCGCTGCTGCCCAAGGTTGCCGGGTGACGCACACCGTGGAAACGGATGAAGGCACGAACCCAGTGGACATAAGCCTGTTCGGTTGGTAAGCTGTAATGCAAGTAGCGTATGCGCTCACGCAACTGGTCCAGAACCTTGACCGAACGCAGCGGTGGTAACGGCGCAGTGGCGGTTTTCATGGCTTGTTATGACTGTTTTTTTGTACAGTCTATGCCTCGGGCATCCAAGCAGCAAGCGCGTTACGCCGTGGGTCGATGTTTGATGTTATGGAGCAGCAACGATGTTACGCAGCAGGGCAGTCGCCCTAAAACAAAGTTAGACATCATGAGGGAAGCGGTGACCATCGAAATTTCGAACCAACTATCAGAGGTGCTAAGCGTCATTGAGCGCCATCTGGAATCAACGTTGCTGGCCGTGCATTTGTACGGCTCCGCAGTGGATGGCGGCCTGAAGCCATACAGCGATATTGATTTGTTGGTTACTGTGGCCGTAAAGCTTGATGAAACGACGCGGCGAGCATTGCTCAATGATCTTATGGAGGCTTCGGCTTTCCCTGGCGAGAGCGAGACGCTCCGCGCTATAGAAGTCACCCTTGTCGTGCATGACGACATCATCCCGTGGCGTTATCCGGCTAAGCGCGAGCTGCAATTTGGAGAATGGCAGCGCAATGACATTCTTGCGGGTATCTTCGAGCCAGCCATGATCGACATTGATCTAGCTATCCTGCTTACAAAAGCAAGAGAACATAGCGTTGCCTTGGTAGGTCCGGCAGCGGAGGAATTCTTTGACCCGGTTCCTGAACAGGATCTATTCGAGGCGCTGAGGGAAACCTTGAAGCTATGGAACTCGCAGCCCGACTGGGCCGGCGATGAGCGAAATGTAGTGCTTACGTTGTCCCGCATTTGGTACAGCGCAATAACCGGCAAAATCGCGCCGAAGGATGTCGCTGCCGACTGGGCAATAAAACGCCTACCTGCCCAGTATCAGCCCGTCTTACTTGAAGCTAAGCAAGCTTATCTGGGACAAAAAGAAGATCACTTGGCCTCACGCGCAGATCACTTGGAAGAATTTATTCGCTTTGTGAAAGGCGAGATCATCAAGTCAGTTGGTAAATGATGTCTAACAATTCGTTCAAGCCGACCGCGCTACGCGCGGCGGCTTAACTCCGGCGTTAGATGCACTAAGCACATAATTGCTCACAGCCAAACTATCAGGTCAAGTCTGCTTTTATTATTTTTAAGCGTGCATAATAAGCCCTACACAAATTGGGAGATATATCATGAAAGGCTGGCTTTTTCTTGTTATCGCAATAGTTGGCGAAGTAATCGCAACATCCGCATTAAAATCTAGCGAGGGCTTTACTAAGCTTGCCCCTTCCGCCGTTGTCATAATCGGTTATGGCATCGCATTTTATTTTCT
>NZ_PJCD01000010.1:0-2154 GCF_002836315.1 Shewanella sp. ALD9 | reverse complement strand
AATATCTCCTTTTGGGTTGTTAATAAAACATCCAATAAGTTGACTGTGCGTGAAAAAGAAAGTTTTGTGTGATGGCGTTGAAGATCGCACCGTTAAGCTCTTATGTGGGATGGTGCAGAGCTCGACGACTACCGATAAAACGCAACCGCCGCAAACAGACAAGAAAAAGCCCCAACTGATAACAGTTGGGGCTTCAGTATTGTGATTGGTGGAGCAATAGCACCCTGAACCCAAAACCTTCTCGCTCAACCGGTAGTGGCTGATAACAACTCGTGAGGGCTATTGCGGGTTAAGCATTTAGCGATGTCTAGGGCCAGACTGGACGTCTGAACGCAAGCCGCTGATACTGTACATAACCACAGTATCAGCGGAGGATACCCATGTCGCTGGCAAGGAACGCCACGGCGAGTCAATCGCCCACTCAAACAAACGGTTACGAACGCCACCAACCCGACCAGACGCTGCTCTACCAGCTGGTTGAGCAGCACTACCCAGCCTTCAAAGCCTCACTCGAAGCCCAAGGTCAACACCTGCCTCGCTACATCCAACAAGAATTCAACGACCTCCTCCAATGTGGCCGTCTGGAGTATGGTTTCATGCGGGTTCGCTGCGAGGATTGTCATCACGAGCGTCTGGTCGCCTTCAGCTGTAAACGACGCGGCTTTTGCCCTAGCTGCGGTGCCCGCCGGATGGCCGAGAGTGCGGCGCTGCTGATAGACGAAGTCTTCCCCAAGGAGCCCATTCGCCAGTGGGTGCTCAGCTTTCCTTTCCAGCTACGCTTTTTGCTGGCTCGCCATCCCCAGCTGATGGGCCAGGTCTTGAGTATCGTCTATCGTACACTCTCAACTCATCTGATCAAAAAAGCCGGTTACACCAAAGCCTCTGCACAAACTGGCTCAGTGACTCTTATCCAACGCTTTGGCTCCGCGCTAAATCTCAATGTCCACTACCACATGCTGTTTCTCGATGGTGTCTATGCCGAAGATGACTATGGCAAGCAACGCTTCCATCGTGTCAAGGCACCCACTTACGATGAGCTGAATACGCTCGCTCACACCCTCAGCCATCGCATCGCTCGCTGCATGGAAAAGCGTGGGATTTTGGAGCGTGATGCCGAGAATACGTGGTTGACACTGGAAGAGGGCGAAGACGATACGCTGACTCAATTACATGGTGCTTCGGTTACGTATCGCATTGCCGTCGGCCCCCAGCAAGGGCGCAAAGTCTTCACCCTGCAAACCTTGCCAGGGCGTGAGGATAAAGCCGACTCAAGCAGTCGAGTAGCCAACCATGCTGGTTTCTCGCTACACGCCGGTGTGATGGCCGAAGCGCATCAGCGGGATAAGCTTGAGCGCTTGTGTCGCTACATTAGTCGGCCAGCGGTTTCAGAAAAACGTCTGGCATTAACCGCCAATGGGCAGGTGCGTTACGAGCTCAAAACTCCGTACCGCAATGGCACCACCCATGTGATCTTCGAGCCGCTGGACTTCATCGCCAAACTCGCTGCGTTGGTACCTAAGCCGCGAGTCAACCTCACACGCTTCCACGGCGTCTTTGCACCGAACAGCAAACACCGAGTTCAAGTAACACCCGCCAAGCGGGGCAAGAAGCCCGACAAATCGGAAGGTCTCGATACTAACTGGCGTGACAAGAGTCCTGCAGAGCGCCACCGCGCCATGACCTGGATGCAACGCCTCAAGCGAGTCTTCAATATTGATATTGAAGTCTGCGAACACTGCGGCGGTCACGTCAAAGTGATTGCCAGCATCGAAGATCCGAAGGTCATTGAGCAGATTCTCAAGCATCTGAAACAGAAAACAGCCAAGGCGAATGCCGCCAAGCAGCGTGAGCTGCCACCAGAACGAGCGCCGCCACTGACTCCCAGCCTGTTCGATCCATCACAGAGTCGTCTCTTTGACTGACGACCCCAAATCCAACACTGCTCAACACTGCCAACTTTTAAACGGGGCGGTGGGGCAGTTTGTATCTCTCGAGCTATCAGGCTAGAGATTTTACCGCCAAATCGAACCTTATTAGAGCGGTTTAGGCTGGACCGGCAGTTAAAATTGGGGCTTGAGCGGTAAACGAGTGAGGGAATTTCAGGTAAGATACTTCGGATGAGGAGCAAAAAGGTGGTTTATACTTCCTATACCC
>NZ_PJCD01000009.1:0-2987 GCF_002836315.1 Shewanella sp. ALD9 | reverse complement strand
CGTTAATATAATGATATTTAAAGAGAAATATCAAGCATTTCGTATAAGAAATTTTATGTTAAATGATTGTTAGAAATGCCCCTTGATCGAGGCATTTTCTATAAAGAATACTAAAAACTAATTAAAGCCAACCAAGTTTCAAAACAAGGCAGTTCTCAGCAATCATATTTTTAAATTATATAACTCCCAACTGAGCTTTTGCTCCAACGATAAGGCTTTCATTTTGAGTTTCTAAGGCAAATAAACCATACATCAAAGGAGAGGCCGCTGCTCTTTCTAAAGTCTGTTCATATAGTTTATTCCAAACTTTACCCCCTAGTTTTTCATACTCGATGATTAGAGTTTTGAGGCTTTCTTCTCCAAACAAAGTTACATGCCCAGCAAAATCAATCGCTGGGTCATCTATATGGGCTGTTGACCAATCAATAACGCCTGAAACAGCTCCATCCTTTGAAGCTAGTACATGCCCAGCATATAAATCGCCATGTATAAATTGGGTGAAATCTGCCCATAGAACATCATTATCCAACCATTTTCTGTAGCGGGTTTCCAATTGCTCACTTATACCAATTTCAGATTTTACTAACTGCAAATTGTTTGCTATTTCAGGTCTTAAATCTGAAGGTTTCATAATTTTCAAATCATTTTCCCGAACTTCTTTTTCAGGAATACTATGGATTTCAAATAAGGTTTTTGCCAAAGATGTTATGTATTTCGGGCTATCTTTGTCCATATTCCAAATTATTTCATAGGTTTCAGCATCCAAATTTAAAACAGGATTATCTTTAAGTATGGGATAAGCCACTAATTCTGTAGATGAAATTCTCCAATCAGGAACCTCTACAGAAAGATGTTTTTTTACCAATTCTAAAATGCGTTTTTCTTTCTTGATTTGTTCCCTCATGCCATCACGACGAGGAATACGCAGCAACCATTGTTGCCCCTTTGTATCAAGAGCAAAAACGACCTTAAAATCAATGCCCATTTCATTGAAATTCATTTTGTCCGTAAGCAACAAGCCGTGTGCTTCAGCAAGTGATTGAATATCTTGAATTGTCATTTTTAATTTCCTTTAAAGAGTTCAATAATTAATGTTCGGATTAGATTGGCTATCATTAACAATCTCTCTCAAAAGTCTTGATGATTTTGTGGTCTTTGATCTCGTAGATAATGTCAGCAATATTATCGACCAATTGCTTGTCATGAGATACGAAGATAATAGTTCCTGCATAGGACTTCATCATTGTTTCTAATGCGGCAATACTTTTTAGGTCAAGATAGTTTCCTGGTTCATCCATAAGCAAAATATTATATTTTCCTAAAAGCATTTTGGATAAAAGCAGTTTGATGATTTCACCTCCCGATAAGTCGGATAAGTTTTTTTGAATATCATTCGCTCCGATCCCCATTGAAGCCAATACTGCACGAATTTCCGCAACTGTGTACTCGCACTCTTCCTGCATAAAGGAGAGCACAGATTTATGCGTGTTAAATTTATATCCTGTTTGTGTAAAGTAGCCAATTTCAGCTTTTGGAGATATGGTTAATCCATCAGCACGTTCTGATATCATTTTTAACAAGGACGTTTTCCCTGTTCCATTCGATCCAGTTATAGCGACTTTAGCGCCAAGCGGTATTATAAAGTTAGCGTCATCAAAGATAGTACGGCTACCAAATTTTAAGCTCAGACCATCTGCCGTAATCGGGAACTTATTGTGCAGTTCTAGGGCTGAACTTTGACGAAAACGAATAGAACGCAAATGCTCTGGTGCTTGAATATCTTCTAATGCAGCCAAACGCTTTTCCATACTCTTAGCTGCCTGATACAGTTTTCTTTGCTTGGTGCCAGTCATTTTTGCATGCCCAAGTCGTCCAGCACTTTCGGTAGAGTTTTTGGATTTTTCTCCTTTTTTCTTATTGTCTAATCGATTAGCTTGCTGGCGTTTTTCTTGCACAGCAGATTCTAATCGCTCCCGTTCCTTCATCATCAGCTCATATTCTACGGCTTGGTGTTGTCGCTCTTCTTCTTTTTGACGCAAGTAATCCGAGTAACCACCCCAATATTCCGTAATTTTACCGTCTTTTAACTCCCATATCTTGTCTACAACCATATCAAGAAAATATCGGTCATGACTGATAACAAGTAATGCTCCATCAAATGCTTTAAGTTGACCAATAAGTAGATCTATTCCATTGAGATCAAGGTGGCTGGTTGGTTCATCCGCTAGAATGCCATGTACTTGTTGGGAAAATGCGGCAGCAATTTTTGCACGAGTTTCCTCTCCGCCACTCATTGTGTCGTTTTGTACATTGGAAACACCAAGGCGAGATAACATTGCCCGGTCTTCGACCGTTTCTATTTCGATTCCGCCCAGTTGGCTGATATGTGCAAAATCACCAAAACGCTGTAATGTCGCTTCGGCTAAAACAATTTCGCCATTAAGTACTTTGAGTAAACTACTCTTTCCTGCTCCGTTATCACCCACAAGACCAATACGGTCATAAGAGTGAATTTCCAATTCATCAATATCCAAAACATCACGCCCAGCATAATCCAAGCGTATGTTTCTCGCTTTAATAATTAAACTCATTTTTATTTACTCCTGTTTAGCTCTTGAAATTTTTTATGCAGCAAACAGGATTTAGGTGAAAACAAAAGCTAGCATCACAGTGTCCTCCCAAAAAAAAAGCTATTCATCCACAGGGTGGACAAATAGCTAGTCAATTAAGTTATAACTGGAAACTATGCACTAAAAGCATACTTATAAATTAAGCATACTTTTACTTTATATATCCGCATATATTCTTAAAGACACAACAAAAGCCCACCATTATAAAATAGTGTCACTATGCAAATAGTTGTGTCTTAACGAATGCGGATAGAATGCATAAACTTACCTAAAAAATAAAATTCAGTTTTATGATAACTTTACTGTTAAAAGAAGTCTAGACAACCTTGTTTTATGCTTGGATATAAGGCTTATTTT
>NZ_PJCD01000008.1:0-2999 GCF_002836315.1 Shewanella sp. ALD9 | reverse complement strand
ATAGCGTTTTTTAGCTATTTTTATCAATATGAGTTTAGTAAAATTAACAATAAAAGGAATTTCATACAGTCATACACAAAACGGAGCTTATGCTTTGATTTTGAACGAAGTAGATGGAGAGCGTAAACTGCCAATCGTAATCGGTGCGTTTGAAGCACAAGCTATTGCCATTGCCATTGAAGAAGATTTAAAGCCGCCACGTCCGTTAACACACGATTTGTTTAAAACTTTTTGCGACCGTTTTGATATCGTTGTAAAACAGGTAATCATTCACAAGTTGGTTGATGGCGTATTCTTTTCAAGCATTATCTGCGAGCGCGATGGTATCGAAGAAATTATCGATGCACGCACGTCTGATGCCATTTCATTAGCATTACGTTTTGATGCGCCTATTTTTACCTATCAGAATATATTGGATAAAGCAGGAATCTATCTTCGCGAACAAGAAGAAGCAGATGCAAAAGATGAGGAATATGATGATGACGACGATGATTTTGATGCAGATGACGACGATGACGACAACGATGAAGAATTAAGCGACGTTATTGATGAATTTCTAAATATTGCTCCGGTAGAAAAAGGAAATGAATTTACCGATTATTCGCTTCAGGAATTAAACGATATGTTGGAAATGGCAGTAATGAACGAAGATTACGAAAAAGCAGCTCGTTTACGTGATGAACTTTCAAAAAGAAACCTTTAAAAAATGAAACAGTATTTAGATTTAGTTAAACACGTTTTAAAAGAAGGCGTTCAAAAAGGCGACAGAACAGGTACCGGAACTAAAAGTGTTTTTGGTTACCAGATGCGTTTTGATTTAGCCGAAGGTTTCCCAATGGTTACAACCAAAAAAGTCCATTTAAAATCAATCATTCACGAATTGCTTTGGTTTTTAAAAGGCGATACCAATATTGGTTATTTAAAAGAAAACGGCGTTCGTATTTGGGACGAATGGGCAAATGAAAACGGCGATTTAGGACCAATTTACGGTTATCAGTGGCGCAATTGGAACGGCGAAGAAATAGATCAGATTAAAGAATTGATCGAAACATTAAAGACAAATCCAAATAGTCGTAGAATGCTTATTTCTGCTTGGAATCCTTCTGTTTTGCCCGATACATCTGTTTCTTTTGATGAAAATGTTGCCAACGGAAAAGCAGCTTTGCCTCCGTGTCACGCATTTTTTCAGTTTTATGTTGCCGATGGAAAATTGTCGTGCCAACTGTATCAGCGTTCGGCAGATATCTTTTTGGGCGTTCCGTTCAATATTGCATCGTACGCACTTTTTACCATGATGGTTGCACAGGTTTGCGGTTTGGGTTATGGCGATTTTATTCACACGTTTGGCGACGCACATATCTACAACAATCATTTTGAACAAGTTGAATTACAATTGTCAAGAGAACCACGTCCGTTGCCAAAAATGATTTTAAATCCGGAAATAAAAAATATTTTCGATTTTACATTTGAAGATTTTACGTTGGTAGATTATGATCCGCATCCGGCAATTAAAGGTCAGGTTTCTGTATAATGAAGATTAGTTTAGTAGCAGCCATTGCACAAAATAACGCAATAGGAAAAGATAACGATTTGCTGTGGCATTTACCTGCCGATTTTAAGCATTTTAAAAACACAACAAGCGGTCATTTTATTTTAATGGGTCGTAAAACGTTTGAATCGTTTCCTAAACCTTTGCCAAATCGTACACATTTAATTATTACCAGACAGAAAAATTACAATGTTCCGGATAATTGTTTTGCATTTACTTCGGTAAACGATGCTTTGGAATTTGCACAACAGCAAAATCAGGAAACTGTATACGTAATTGGGGGTGGCGAGATTTATAAGGAAACAATAAGCATTGCTAACGAATTGGTAATTACACATGTAAACGCTGTGTTTGAAGATGCTGATGCGTTTTTCCCTGAAATAACATCTGATTGGAAAATGATTTCAGAGTCATTTCACAAATCCGACGAAAAAAATAAATTCGATTTTACCATAACGGTTTATCATAAATAATGAAAAAAGTAACCACAGCTTTTGTTGCATTTTTTACTGCATTCTCGGTAAATGCACAAATGGCTGTGTTTAAAAAAGAACTGGTTCGTCCAACGCAGTTAACCTATTACGGTTTGAATCATTTGGGCGATACATCATCAATTGTAAGTAACGAAATTGCCAAAGAAACCCTTTTAAAAACATTTACTTTTAAAGATCCGTTTTTAGGAAACATTGCGCAGTACGATGAACGAAATCCATTAAAACAATTGGTTTTCTATAAAAATACACAACAACTGGTTTTGTTGGATAATCAGTTAAGTGTAAAAGAAAAAATTGTTTTAACAGATCGTTTTCCTGAAATTGATGCTGTTTATGCCGCTTTAACTTCGCAAGCTTCTATTTGGATTTTCGATTATGCAAGCAAACGCTGGTGTATTGTTTCATCGCAACAAGATCAACCATCATTTGTAAGTAATCCTATAACAATCTATTCTTTTTTAACAACTTACGGCAATTTTGCTTACTGGCAAAAAGACGATGTAGTGTACGGAATAGATATCTACGGAAAAGTAATTCAAGAACAAAATTTACCTAAAAAAGCACAATTGTTAGCAATTAATGGCGATTTGTTGGTGTATGTATCAAACAATAAATTATTTTTGTTAAACACTAAAAATAAAGAAGCAGAACAATTAGCAGAAGTTCAGTCAACCATTGATTCTGTTATTTTTAACGCAAACAGTTTAAGTGTTTTAACAACAGAAAAATTGTATTTATACCATATAAACTAATAAAATATGCAAGTTGCAATTGCCGGAAACATTGGTGCAGGAAAAACTACGTTAACCAGATTATTAGCCAAACATTATAAGTGGGATGCACATTACGAAGATGTGGTTGATAATCCGTATTTAGATGATTTTTATCATTCAATGGATCGTTGGTCGTTTAATTTGCAGATTTACTTTTTAAACAGTCGTTTTCGTCAGGTTTTG